>JBBRBQ010000013.1:0-114710 GCA_038205685.1 Cytophagales bacterium
TCAGGGTGGCAGCCATATCCTGAGCATCGTTGAGGGAATTTCGCAACGGAGCAACATGTTGATAAGACTTCGCACCAATGACTAGGGCATATTTTTGCTGCTGTGCAAAGGAGTGCTGATTAATGATAAAACATAAAGCAGCTAAATAAAGAGCTTTGTATAAAAGTTGTTTCATAAAAATGTTGCTTTTGAAGGTTTCACCCTGTAATGAGTTTATAAAGTTACAAAGATTGACCACATTCTGTTGTCCTAATATGGTAGAGTTTTGCCAGGTTTTGGCTCTTGCCATAGCTTTGGTTAGCGGGTGGGATTTGTGTGGCAATGGCATGTACCAAAAGCGTGGGAAGATTCGGAGGAGAATCTTCTTAAAAATGCGAAGGGTCGGCCATTTCATTTCTCATTTGTCAAACGTTACTTATTTTATCAAAGTCCAAGTTGTCCCGAAGCCGTTAACTTGTCCACGTGGGAAATCTTTGTTAGTAGAGTGTCACCCATTAGATGACCAAATTGTCCGGGCCCTATTACTGCCAACATTAGTGTATGCGCAACTTCGTTGCACTTTTTGCTATAAACATGCGCATATTTCGCTTATAGTAGAGTGTTTCACCCCCTAGTTTGGTGCACACAATCCAAAAAGCTGTGTTGTTTATATTCATAATCAATACTAGCCAATGGTTGCTAAATATTCAAGTTGTCTAGCGGACTTTTTATCCCGCTAAGGGCCCCCGCTTGGCGTAGTCTCCGACTACGCCATAGTGTAAGCAAGTCTTAGATTTGCATTCTGATCGTAAATTCGATATACTTTACTCATCACTAAAAGTTAATGCGTTAAATTTTCATTTACAACCGTCCGTATTATTTATTTGATTACTATAAATCAGAGATATGTTTTTGCTTTGACGTAATCGGAGGCTAAGTCAAGCACGAGCTATTCTGTTAAAAGGAATAGCTCTTCCTGTTAAAACACGAGCTCGTGAGGTGATGAGAATAGCTCTACTTATTAAGTCATGAGTTCGAAATGTTAGGAGAATAGCTCTACTTGTTAAGACACGAGCTTGTGATGTGAGGAGAATAGCTCTACTTATTAAGTCACGAGCTTGTGATGTGAGGAGAATAGCTCTACTTATTAAGACACGAGCTCGTGATGTGAAGACAACGACTCTTCTCTTTAAGTCACGAACTATTCTGTTGAAGAGAATAGCTCTACTTATTAAGACACGAGCTCGTGATGTGAAGACAACGACTCTTCTCTTTAAGTCACGAACTATTCTGTTGAAGAGAATAGCTATTCTTGTTAAGACACGAACTCGTGATATGAAGAGAACAGCTCTACTTGTTAAGACACGAACTCGTGATGTGAGGAGAATAGCTCTTTCTGTTACAATGAGAGCTCTTGATGTGATTAGAATAGCTCTTCCTGTTAAGTTGAGAGCTATTTTGATGAAAAGAACCCGCTTGGCCTAGTCTCCAATTACGCAATCTAACGTCAAAACACTACTGGGTGAAGGATTACATCTACACGCCTGTTCATAACCATACCCTTGTAGGTGGTGTTGCTGTAAACGGGGTTTTCTAGCCCCCAATCTTTTTTGTGAATAATTTTTGGTGGAATTTTCAACTCCAACAAAATTTGATAAACACCTTCGCTGCGCATGATAGAAAGCCATTGGTTATAGCGTTTGCCACCAATAGGGTCGGTATGGCTGATGAGTTCTATTTGAAATTTTTCTGTGAGGTGCGGTATGGAATCTAGCCAATGGTTAAGGTCTGCCATTTGCACACTATCTATGAAATAACTACCGCCATCAAAATAGATGCTCTTGCGCAACTCATCGGTAGGCTGCGCGGCCATGTGTAGTGGCAATGCAAGTAATAAGAAGGCCGCGATTCTCATTAACCAAAGGTATTAAAAAAGTGACTTAACTGTGGTGGATCACAAAGCACAGATACTTCTGTTGGCAACCACTTCTGCCAGGGATGGAACGGCCTGTTTGAGCCCGAAATGGAATGTGTGATTGGATGGCGAGTAGTGACAGCCCGACCCCGCTCCGCCTCGGGCGGGGTGGCAGCCTCGTTTAGAAAATACTTTCTTCATTTCTAGAGAGGGTAAGAAAACAGTTGCCGCGAACTATTTTTGGTTTACTTTTGTCTCCCTTTCACACTTTTGAAATTAACTGGGGCCGACCGGTTTTGACAGGATGTGTGATAGTGTGCACCAGCATGCAGGCTCATGGGATGAGAGCCTTGAAAGATAGTTCCAACAACAAGCAGGCGAGTCTAACTACGCCATGGCTGCTTAATCTGACCCAAGGTTAGATTAGCTTGTTCCGGCATAGTGTCGGGAGGCCATCATCGCTCCACTCCACCGTTTTGCTGGGGTTGAACTCGCGGTGTCGAAAAGCAAAACTGGGCCGTCCTGTGGTATGGTGGACTGTCGAGAAACAATACCTAAGGAATAGTATGGCTGTTGCCTGCCTTGCTGCTCCCGACAATCAAAGTCAACTAAGCATGTAGAACGTACGCGTTCAACTTCTCTGGACCAGAGTTCGATTCTCTGCGGCTCCACAAGCAAAGCCTCGCGAAAGCGAGGCTTTATTTTTTTAATTGAACCCCATTATCTTTGAGATATGACAGCAAATCAAGTAAAACCTAAGTTTAGCAATTTGCAATTGGAGTTGCTTATGATATACTCCAATGGCGTTTCAGATGAACAACTGACAGATATTAAATGGATGCTTGGTAAATACTTTGCTGAAAAAGCTACTGAGGAAACGGATAAAATAATTGACGATAAAAAGTTGTCTGAAGCTGATATCGTTTTTCCTTCTGTTCAAGTTTATTCTCCAGAGGAATTTAAAGGAGCTTATCAAGCTTCACAGAAATAAATCAATTCAGTACAAATCATTTCTTTACCTCAACACCAACCCACTCCGCTTGCTTCATTACTAAATAATTATTCTTTTCAGGATTGAAGATAAGTTGATCATAAATAAGAGGAAGGGTACTCAATCCTTCAGATGTTATCAGGCCAAACTTTTTGTCTTGTTTTGCAATTAAATAGCCGTTGTTCAAATCGGTAAGCTCATCAAACTTCGGCTCAATTATTATCTGGCCGTTTATATTTGCTAGGCCTTTCTTATGATTAGTAATAAGTAAATAATTTTTCTCTATCAACACTACAATTGAATCATATCGATTGGGGAGAATGAATTTACCTTCTTTGTTTATCAATCCATACTTGCCGTTACGCTTCACCAAAGCTTTGCCGTCAGTAAAACTGTAAGCTTGCTCAAACGAGGGTTGAATAATTATTCTCTCATCAACATTGATGTAACCCCATTTGTTGTTGAGTTTCACTTTCGTTAAGCCTTCTTTAAACTGCCCGATGGCATCGTAGCGGTTAGCGATTCTCAAGTTGCCATTCCTATCAATGAAGCCAAACTTCCCATCCTTTTTTATACCACGTAAACCTTCACTTTCTTCAGCAATTGTTTCTATGTGTTCTACTTTTATGGGTTGCTCGGTTGAAAGTATGCGTCCATCATAATCCAGCTTTCTTGCGAGTCCGTTAGGCAAGTTTTCAACAATAAAATCGGGAAAGCCCTCTAAAGGATATTCAGAAAAGTAAATAATACTTCCTGCAAAATCATTTAAATAATTGACATTGTCTTTTGTGATGAGTACTCGATTGGCTTTTAAAATAGTGATAGGATAAGGCTGCGGTGTCATCAACCAATCTTCTTTTGTATTAATGATTCCAAACTGTCCTTTAAGATTTACGGCAAACAAATCGTTGGTATGATTGAGCAGCGAATCGTAAACGCAATGGATAAGTTCTTCGCCTTCATTGTTGATCACACCCCAAAAGCCGCGCTTCTTTACAGAAAAAAAATTATCATTCCATTCACCAATCCAATCATATTTATTTTTGGTAATGGCTTTGCCAAGTGTATCATAAATATCCCAACCATTTTTTGAAATTGATTTATCTTTCACTCGAAATAAATGATGATCGAAGATGACAGAATCAAACACGAGCGGCAATACTATTTCATTTTTAGAATTGATTACTCCATAGTTTTTTTTCTTCGCGATAAAAAGGGAATTACCAATTTCATTCAACTGACTATACTGTGGAGAAAAAATAGTAGTAAGCAGATCATCAGATAATCCATACAATTCGCCTCTTTTTATTTTCAAAAGTTTGGCATACGAATTTATCAACCCATCGGCTTCAATTTTGTTGATCACTTGATTATCGCCACTCAAAATTTTACACTCACTTGGCAACTGACCTTGTAATGATCCATCGGCATTTATTTTTATTTTCCGATAAATAGATTCAACCACCATGTCTCCATTTGCGTTGAGCAAACCTTCCATAAATCCTTGATGAAACACAGCATAATTGTATTTGTAATTTGAGATACTATCAATGCCAAAGGCAGTTATAGCATTGCCTTGATCGGTGAAAAGGGCCAATTGTCCTTTGTCGTTCTCAATAGCGAATCGTGACAAACCAATTGACGTGATATTGCTATAGATCAAAGGAAGAACAATCTCATTCTTCAAACCTATCAATCCGAACATATAAACTGTTGCTTCTTTTTTGAAAACAATGGCTCGCAAGCCAACTATTTTTATACCATCATAAATAAAAGGAATCGCTACTTCGCCACGCAAATCAACGCAACCCGTTTTTGATTCAACAGGATTTATTTTTTTTCTGGCAATAAGTAAATAGCCACCCGAATTGATAAGGCTTTCATAGATAGGCTTGGTAACAAACTCTTTTTTGAGATTGATAATGCCCCATTGATTGTTAAGTCTATAACCTGTAAGCTGGCCAATAACAGAAAAGCTTCCATCGCTCCAACCAAGGCTTTGAAAAGAAGCCGGCAAAATAATTTTTCCGGTTTCATCTTTCAAACCAACCTTTCCGCTTATTTCAAAAAGCTCATAAGAAGCCGCCTCTATAGAAAGGGAAATCAACACAATAGCTAAGCTCAACAGAAACTTCATAACGCAAAGGTAAAACGCCTTAATGCAAATCAAGAATTTTTGTGAACTTTATAGTTAGTTTTGAGCTTTAAATAAAATAAATTCAGTAGGGAAGAATCATGTACATAGAACAATTATATACCAATTGCCTGGCCGAAGCCGCTTACTATATTGAATCGGAAGGAGAAGCCGTTATTATTGATCCTCTTCGCGAAACCGAGCCTTACATTACGTTGGCACATCAGCGCAAAGCAAAAATCAAGTATGTATTTGAAACTCATTTTCATGCCGATTTTGTGTCGGGGCATATTGACTTAGCTCGAGAAGTAGACGCTACCATTGTGTATGGTCCTAAAGCAGAAACCAATTATAAAATTCATTCGGCAAAAGATGGCGAAGAATTTAAAGTCGGCAAAATCACGTTGAAAGTTCTTCATACACCTGGCCACACACCAGAGTCTTCCTGCTATTTATTGAAGGATGAAAATGGAAAAGACTACGCAGTTTTTACTGGCGATACACTTTTTGTTGGCGATGTTGGAAGGCCTGATTTGTTGGACGGTTTGATAAGCCGCGAAGAATTGGCGGGAATGTTATACGATTCCCTAAACAAAAAAATAAAAGTATTACACGATGATGTAATTGTATATCCAGGCCACGGCCCTGGCTCTTCTTGTGGTAAAAATATTGGTAAAGAAACATTTTCAACTATCGGCAATCAAAAGAAATTTAATTACGCATTGAAAAGCCAAAGCAAAAAAGAGTTTATTGAACAGGTAACTGATGGCATACTTCCCCCACCCACTTATTTCTTTGAAGATGCAAGGATAAACAAACAGGGTTATACTCCGATTGACAGCGTAATGAAATCGAACAACAATCCGTTGAGTGCTGAAAAGTTTAAAGAAGCGGTTACGAAAGGCGCATTGGTTTTAGATACTCGTAATCCCGATGATTTTGAAAATGGCTTTGTGGAAGGTTCTCTTAACATAGGGCTAAATGGACAATATGCAGTTTGGGTAGGCACATTGATTGATATCAATCAACCATTAGTTTTAGTAACAGATCCTGAGAAAGAAGAAGAAGCGATTTTGAGATTGGCACGCGTTGGCTACGAAAATGTAATTGGCTATTTGAAAGGTGGCGTTGCTTCATGGCCCGACAAATTGAAAACTATTAAATCAATTGTAGCAGAAGACATGCAAACTGAAATGCGCGCTGGAGCCGATGTTATTGATGTGCGTAAGCCAGGTGAATGGAGCAGCGGCCATTTGAAGGACGCTGCATTTTATCCTTTGGCCGATATGCCGCGCAACTTAAATGAACTTGATAAAAACAAACCGTATGTAGTGCATTGTGGCGGAGGCTATCGTTCTATGATTGCAATTTCACTTATGCGCAAACAAGGATTTACTAATTTGATAAATGTGTACGGAGGTTTCGGGGCAATGGTAAATGCAGGGATGGAAATGATTTCCGAAAGTATTATTGCCTAGATCATTTGAGATCATTTAGAAGAATTCTCCAGATACCCTTTAACATAATCCTCTGTACCTTCTTCAAGCGTACGGAAAGGTTTTGTATAACCTATCTTCTTTAGCTTAGTCATATTGGCCTCAGTAAAGTATTGGTACTTATCACGAATATCGACAGGAGTATCAATAAAATCAATATCCTCAGGCTTGTTCAACGCCTTGAAAACAGCCTTCGTTAAATCTAAAAACGTTCTGGCTTTACCAGACCCAAGATTATAAATGCCTGAATTTTTTCTGTGGTGCATTAAGAAATAGCAAACCTCCACAACATCTTTCACATACACAAAATCACGCATCTGCTCTCCATCTTTATAGTCGGGATTGTGCGATTTGAATAATTTCATTTTGCCCGTTTTATTGATTTGATTGTAGGCATGCCAAATCACAGAAGCCATTCTTCCTTTATGATATTCGTTGGGGCCATATACGTTAAAGAATTTTAACCCAGCCCAGAAGAAAGGTTGTTTCTTTTGTTGGATTGCCCATACATCAAAATCCTGTTTTGATTGACCATAAGGATTCAAGGGTTTCAACAAGTTGATTTTTGCCTCATCATCATCATATCCGTTTTCACCCAATCCATAAGTGGCGGCAGACGATGCGTACACCAGTGGTATTTGATACTGAATACATCTCTTCCAAATATCTTTTGTGTATTGTGTATTCATTCGCGTAAGCAAGTCAACATCAAACTCTGCCGTATCTGTCTTTGCACCAATGTGAAATATGAATTCAACAAGCTCATTGTTTGTATCTAACCAAGTCATGAAATTATCGCGATCAACAAACTCCTGAATTTTCAACCCAGTCAAATTTGATTGCTTTTCGGGCACGTCAAACTTATCTACTGCAATAATTGCGTTGAAGTTTTCCTGATTAAGTTTTTGAATTAAAAAGCTTCCAATGAAACCCGCTGCTCCTGTAACTATTATCATATAATTTTATTCTGTTGGGTCAATAATTTTTATGTTTTCTGATAAAGCAAATTTCTTTAGCTGCTGATCGCAAACAACAAAATAATCGATATTTCGCGAAGCATATAATAGAGAGGAGAGTTGAATACAATCGAGTGGTTTTATTGCATACTTTTCGATTATCGCAAAACTAATCTCTCTTACTTCAGGATGGTATTCAACCTCCTCAAAGAAGGGAAAATCGAAAGTTAATTCTTTATTTAATTTTTGATAGATTTCCATCTCTATTTCACCGAAAGAATAGAGTCTTTTGAAAGCACTTCGGCATTCTAGACATGTGATGGATGAAACAATTAATGAACTGCAAGACGCAATTAATTTTGTTACAGATTCACTGCCATTTTCGTTTAGGTATCTTTTTAGTAAAGCTGAAGAATCAAAAAAGAGTCTCATTCTTCATTTCTGATTTGCCTCAATATATAGGAAGAGTCAATTCCACTTTTCAATTTCTCAAGTTTTACTTCCCGCTTCCAACCTTGCACCACATTTTCAGCAAAAGGAATTACTTTGGCAATTGGCTTGCCTTTTCTTATGATAACGTAGCTTTTCCCATTTTCAACCTCGTCAAAATACTCTTTTGCTGAATTACGTAAAGTGGTGAATTGCAAATATTCCATAAAAATGACAGAATTATGCCATAATATACCAAATCGAATTTCGGCTAACAAGTTATCTTTGTTTAATTTTTAAAAATGATCTACGTAAGCAGAAAAGAACATTTCAATGCAGCACACAAGCTTTACAACCCTGCGTGGAGCAAAGAGAAGAACACAGAAGTATTCGGCCCGTGCGCCAATGAGAACTGGCATGGCCATAATTTTGAATTAATTGTTACGGTGGCAGGTAAACCTGATAGTGAAACTGGTTTTGTTATTGATCTTAAAAAACTGAGCACACTTATTCGCAACGAAGTGATTGAAAAATTAGATCATAAAAATCTTAATGTCGATGTCGATTTCATGAAAGATAAACTAGCCAGCTGTGAAACATTGGTGGTTGAGATTTGGAAAATTCTGATGCCTAAAATTTCAGCAATCAGCAAATTTGGCAAGCTGCATTCCATTCGTTTGTACGAAACGCCTCGCAACTATGTCGATTATTTCGGTGAAGATTTAACTTCGTTTAACTGATGCGCTATTACTTGGTTGCTGGCGAACGCTCAGGCGATATGCATGGTGGCAATCTAATCAAAGCAATCAAACCATTAGATGTCGATTCACACTTTCGTGGATTTGGTGGCGATTATATGAAAGCTGAAGGGCTTGATTTAGTAGTACATTATAATCAAATGGCCTTTATGGGATTGGCCGCGTTGATAACCAACGCCAAAACCATTTATGATCGCATTAAATTTTGCAAAGCCGACATTCTTAATTACAAACCAGATGTAGTTATACTAATTGATTACGCTGGCTTCAACCGCAGAATTGCAAAGTTTTGCAAAGCCAATGGAATAAAAGTGTTTTACTATATCTCACCAAAAGTATGGGCATGGTACACTTCGCGAGCGTGGGAGTTGAAGCGAAATGTAGATAGGATGTTTGTAATCCTTCCATTCGAGAAACAGTTCTTCAAGCAATTTGATTTTGAGGTTGATTATGTTGGCAACCCCGTACTCGATTCTGTTAAATCGTTTATTGCAGATCAAACTTTTTTGGTGAAAAATGAAATTGATTCTTCAAAAAAAATAATTGCATTGTTGCCCGGCAGTCGCAAAATGGAATTGAAGAGAATGGTGCCCTTGATGGCAGAAGTAGTGAAGATGAATCCGGGCTTTCAATTTGTAGTAGCCGCCATTGAATCGCTGCCAACGCAATTGTATCAGGCGTTGAGAGACTTTGCCAACGTAAAATTTATTTATAATGCTACCTATGATTTACTAGCTAATGCCGATGCTGCCATAGTCACTAGTGGCACAGCTACGCTTGAGACAGGTCTTTTTAAAGTACCACAAGTAGTAATTTACAAAGGAGGTAAACTTGAGATTGCCATTATCCGAATGATGGTAAAAGTTCCTTACATCTCATTAATAAACTTGATTGTTGATAAAGAAGTAATAAAAGAATTGATTCAAGATGATGCCACCGCTTCAAGTATCGATTCAGAAGTAAAAAAATTAATAGAAGACTCTGAATACAGAATTGGAATGATCAAGCAATACCACGATATCTATAAAACATTAGATATCGGATCAGCTTCTGAAAATACAGCGAGGTTAATGGTGGAATATCTCAACAAGAAATAAAAAATCTATAATCATTAAATCCCCAAAAGGGACTTAAGATATTCTATATCGGTTTGATCTTTTACACGGTTTGTTTTAATTTTTTCATTTAACAAATCGGTGGCATTGATAACATGTATATTAATTCCGTTGTAAACGGCCGCGGTTGATTGTTTGTAACATGCATCAAAATCTGTTTCTTTGAAGGCTTTTAAATTATGCATCAGATCAATCTTAAAATCAGATTCTAATAAATTAAACACTGCAAAGCCTGGCACCAATTGAGTTGTCTTTTGCAAGGCTGAGGCTTCAGTAAATCCTGAAATGATTAAAGCCTCTCTCAGCCTACTCATATTGTCGGGTGTATTTTCAATCCAAAGATCAATATCTCCTGTGGCTCGAGCAAAGCCATGAAAAGCCATTGCAAAACCTCCAATCAACAAATAACGCACTTGATAGTTGTCAAGGTTTTCCAGCAATAGTTGGATTTCTTTGGGAGCCATGTCCTTTTTCTTTTGATGCCTAGGATTAGCGTTATAAAATCCCCAAGCTATCTCATTTATCCCCAAAAGTGTATCAATGGTTTGAGACATTTTAAATCTATCATTGAGGCAATTACACCTGATAACTAAGCCACTTTCAATTTGCTATAATGCGACTTGCTGAATTTCTCTTCTGCATAAGCTCTATTGATAACCAGCTTGGTAACAGTTTTATCGGAAGGCAGCTCAAACATAGCATCGTTAATGATGGCTTCGCAAATGGAGCGCAGGCCGCGCGCTCCTAATTTAAAATCGGCAGCTTTTTCAACAATAAAATCCAATGCTCCTTCTTTGAATTCAAGCTCTATGCCTTCCATATCAAACAATTTTTTGTATTGTTTTGCCAAGGCATTTTTAGGTTCAATAAGTATTTTCTTTAAAGCAACGGAATCTAATGGGTTGAGATAGGAAACCACAGGCAATCTGCCAATCAACTCAGGTATTAACCCAAAGGTTTTTAAATCTTGAGCAGAGATAAATTGAAGTAGATTATCATTATCGAGCGACCCAGCCGAATTTTCCGCAGTGGCTGCAAAGCCAAGTGGACGAGTATTTAACCGCCTGCCAATCACCTTCGACATACCTTCAAAAGCACCGCCACAGATAAACAAAATGTTTTCTGTGTTTACTGTAATCATTTTTTGATCGGGATGCTTTCGCCCACCTTGTGGTGGCACATTTACTGAAGTTCCCTCTAATAATTTAAGCAACGCTTGCTGCACACCCTCGCCACTTACATCGCGAGTGATTGAAGGGTTATCTGATTTTCGCGCGATTTTATCAATCTCGTCAATGTAGACAATGCCTCGCTCGGCAGCTTCTGTATTGTAATCTGCGGCCTGCAATAGGCGAGTTAAAATACTCTCAACATCTTCACCTACATACCCAGCTTCGGTGAGTACAGTTGCATCGGCAATGCAAAATGGAACTTGTAGAATTTTTGCTAACGTACGCGCTAGATAGGTCTTGCCTGTGCCAGTTTCTCCCGCCATAATAATGTTCGATTTTTCAATCATCACATCATTATCGGTGGTAGTTTTTTTCTGCATCAATCGCTTGTAGTGATTATACACTGCAACCGACATTACTTTCTTGGCCTCATCTTGCCCAATTACATATTCATCCAAGAACTTTTTTATATCTCTTGGTTTTATGAGCTTGAAATTGGGCAGATTAGAACCCTCGACTTTGTTCTTTTTTTCTTCGGATAAAATGGTTGTGGCTTGCGTTACGCATTTATCGCAGATATGAGCATGAATGCCCGATATCATCAAATCAACATCCTTCTTATTTCTGCCACAAAACGAACACGTAACTTCTGCTGCCATTTTTTTATTCGTTG
Source organism: Cytophagales bacterium (assembly GCA_038205685.1). Classification (GTDB taxonomy): domain Bacteria; phylum Bacteroidota; class Bacteroidia; order Cytophagales; family Cyclobacteriaceae; genus ELB16-189. The sequence continues at coordinate 11,619 of JBBRBQ010000013.1, forward strand.
ATTAGTTAATTAGACAATTCGTTGATTCGGTAACTGAACTAATTTCAAAGATACCAATTAATCCACTCACCAACGAATCACTGAATCATCGAATATTCAATTACTTTTTCCTCTCCAACACCTCGTCAATCAAACCATATTCTTTGGCTTCTGAAGCACGCATCCAGAAATCGCGATCTGAGTCTTTTTCGATTTTCTCGAACGTTTGGCCAGTGTGCTTGGATAAAATGCCGTACAAATCCTTTTTTAGTTCAATACTGTGCTTCAAAGAAATTTCCATGTCGCTTAACTGGCCTTGCATACCAGACGATATTTGATGGATCATAATCCTTGAATGCGGCAATGCTGATCGCTTTTTAGCCGCGCCCGCTGCCATTAATACAGCGCCCATGGAAGCAGCAATGCCTGTGCAAATAGTTGATACATCGGGATTTACCCATTGCATGGTATCATAAATGCCCAAGCCTGCATGAACAGAACCACCCGGACTATTAATATACATGATAATATCCTTTTTGGGATCAGCTGATTCTAAAAACAGAAGTTGTGCGGTGATTACATTGGCCACATAATCATCTACGGCAGTGCCAAAAAAGATGATCCTATCAGCCATAAGGCGAGAGAAAACATCAATTACAGTGGCACGCATTTGGCGCTCTTCAATTACGTTGGGCGTCATGCCTGTGGCGATGTACGGGTTTTGGTTCAATGTTTTGGTGTAGCTATCAAGTGCATTGCTGCTCATGCCTAAATGATTGACGGCATATTTTCTGAATTCGTTGGTATTGCTCATAAGTTTGTTGAATGTTTATTTAACTATAGACGCTAAAGTAGTTTGTTTATTTTCTAATTCTAACTCAACTGTGTAAAAGGATTATTACCAATTTTAAGATTGATAGAGTTTCAACCAAAAAAATAGAGAGAATGTTCATTCTTTATATCACTACATTTCCCTTATGCCTATGTGGTTTAGTGAAAAATTAATGATTGTGTGTTTCCACTATCTTTCTAAACTCTTCCAGACTTACTTTCTTTTCAGTAATGGTGGCGGCATCTTTTACGGCCTTCATTATCTTTTCTTGCTTCAACTGGTTGTATATCTTCATGAAGTTTTCGCCTTTGCCATCTTGGCCAGAGAGATAGTTATCGGCAATGGCATCAAATTGAGGGCCTAGCTGTTCGGCAATACCTGCACCACCAAATTGTTGAGCAATCATAATCTTGGCTTTCTCTCTTACTTCCGGCCCTTCAACTACAATTTTTAAATCATCAGAGATTTTATTTTTTATTAAATCCCATTTAATGCTGCTCTTGTATTGGTCGTATTCAAGTTCCAATACTTGATCGGTTACTTTTCCACTGCTAGTAGCCTTCAACCAATTTTTAAGAAAAGCATCGGGCATATTCACATTTGTGTGATCGACATAATAGTGCTGAATTTCGTGATCCAATAAGTGCTCTGTTTCGCGCCCATAATTTTCGGAGATCGTCTCTTTTATCTTCGCAAGAAACGCTTCTTCAGTGGTAACCAAATCCTTACCAAAAACTTTACCGAACAGATCTTGACCAATAATGGCGGGCTCTGTGTGGCTTATACTCGATACTTTAAAAGTATAATTACCGCTTGCTTGTTTAGCTTCTTCTTCTGAAATGTTCAATGCTTTTGAAATAGCCGATGCATCCGCGAAAGTGGTATTTACATCAAACTCAACTGTATCGTCTTTCTTTAAACCAATAAACTTTTGTTGCGCTGCTGGAGTAACGTTGGCAATTTCAATATAGCCTGATTTCGATTGCCCATCTACTCCCATCACATCGCCAAAAAGATTATCAATAGCTCCACTTGTTTCAGACTCAGTAACATTTCCGAAACGTTGTTTAATATCGGCAAGTGTTTCAGTAATTACTTTGTTATCAACATCAATAACATGCGATGTCAGTTTCACTTTGGATGAGAGCTCGTAGGTAAACTCATCCACCATTCCTATTTGGAACTCGAACTCAAAATCCTTTTGCGTATCCCAATCAATACGGTAAGCCAATGCTTGATTAGGAATTGGGTCGCCCAAAATAGAGAGCTTGTTTTCTTTAATGTAATCTGAAACTTTATGCGATACGATGTGATTAACTTCTTCCACAAGAATAGACTTGCCATACATCTTTTTGATCATGCCTTGTGGCACTTTGCCAGCACGGAAGCCTTTGATGCTTGCCTTACGTGAATATTCTTTTAATTTTTCTTCTACCTTGGGTTGATAATCACTTTCAGTTAATGTAATTTTAATCAAACCGTCTGTGGAGTTCTTTTTGTCTAATGTGATGGTCATGTTTGTGTTGAATTTTTGTTTAATAAAAACCCTCAATTTCAGCAAACGGTTCGCTGAAACTGAGGGTAAGTAGTTGGTAGTGCGGATGAAGGGACTCGAACCCCCACGCCTCACGGCACCAGATCCTAAGTCTGGCGCGGCTGCCAATTACGCCACATCCGCATTCATCAGCTTAGGCTGAACCCTTAAAATCAAAAATGAGCTTGCGCTTGTTTTAATTAAAAGGAGTGCAAATTTAGAGATTATTTGTTAGGAAGGAAGAAGTGGGAGAAAAAGTTTGTTGAGTTGCTAAAGCTGCTAGCTTTGAGCTGCTAGTCGCGAACCGTTTGTAGACCTCATTGGCTCGGAGCTAGAAACTTGCAGCTCATAGCTAAACTAAAAAAACATTTGTGGTAATAGATGCAACCGAAGAGAAGAAAGAACTAATAAACCGATACCGGAGACTGCTCCGCAAGGCTAAACCCATCCTAAAAGAAGGCGATGCGCGGCTGATTAAGCGGGCGTTTACCATCTCACTAGAGGCTCATAAAGACATGCGGAGAAAGTCGGGTGAGCTTTATATTTTTCATCCGCTCACTGTGGCCGAGATTTGTGTTGAAGAAATAGGGCTAGGCACAACGTCAATTATTTCTGCTCTGCTGCACGATGTGGTGGAAGATACTGACATTCAACTTTCAGATATTGAAAGAATCTTTGGTAAAAAGATTGCCAGCATTGTGGACGGCCTTACCAAAATTCGAGGCGTGTTTGAGTATGGCACGTCTCAGCAGGCCGAGAACTTCCGAAAGATGCTGTTTACTCTTTCGGATGATGTAAGAGTGATCTTGATCAAGCTGGCAGATCGGCTTCACAATATGCGCACACTCGAAAGTATGCCGCGCCAGAAGCAATTAAAAGTATCTTCTGAAACCATTTACCTCTATGCACCACTGGCTCATCGCCTTGGTTTGAACGCCATCAAAACTGAGTTGGAGGATTTATATCTGCGCTTTACTGATTACCCTGTTTATCGAGACATCGCCAATAAAATTGATGAAACCCGGGCATCACGCACCAAGTTTATCAAACAATTTGTGCAGCCTATTAAAGATGAACTGGATAAATTGAAAATTCCTTATGAGATAAAAGGAAGACCAAAATCCATTTTTTCTATTTGGAATAAAATGCGAAAGCAGAATATCCCCTTTGAGGAAGTCTATGACCTCTTTGCTATCCGTATTATTCTGGATAGCCCCGTTGACCAAGAGAAATCGTATTGCTGGCAAGCTTACTCAACAGTTACCGATTACTACTCCCCCAATCCTGATCGCTTGCGCGATTGGATAAGCACACCTCGCACTAATGGCTACGAATCGCTGCACACCACTGTGATGGCGAAGAATGGTCAGTGGGTGGAAGTCCAAATCCGCACCTTACGCATGGATGAAATTGCTGAGAAAGGGTATGCCGCCCATTGGAAATACAAGGACACTGCTGCCAGCAGCGAATCGAACTTAGAGAAATGGCTGGTGCGTGTGCGCGAATTGTTGGAACGTCAAGATTTAACTGCACTTGAGTTTGTAGATGACTTTCGTGGTAATCTTTTTACCGAAGAGGTTTTTGTGTTTACGCCCAAAGGCGAACTTAAAACATTACCAGTCGGTTCTTCCGCACTTGATTTTGCTTTCGACATTCACACAGACATAGGCGCAAAATGCATTGGCGCGAAAGTCAACCAGAAGCTAGTGCCTATCAATCATGTATTGAAAAATGGGGATCAGATAGAAATACTAACATCAGCAAAACAAAAACCGAGTGAAGATTGGTTGCGCTTTGTAGTAAGCCCCAAAGCGAAATCCAAAATAAAAGATCTTTTAAAGGAAGACAAGAAAAAGATTGCCGAAAATGGTAAAGAAATATTTTTACGCAAGATTAAAAGTTTAAAGCTTGAGCAAAACAGTCAACTCAACGAGCAATTGCTGGCCTATTTCAATTTAAAATCTAGGCATGATCTCTATTATCAATTCGGTAAGGGCATTATCAACATCACAGACCTAAAGCGTTTTGTCGAAAACAGAGGCACCATTACAGTAAGGCCTAAAGTATCCATAGTGCCAGCTGCTGATGTTAAGCAAATTGAAAAGGAAATTAAAGCCAAAGGACGATACGATGATGTGCTGCTGATTGGTGAAGATATGGACGTGGTAGAGTACAAGCTGGCCAAGTGTTGCACGCCCATTCCAGGCGATGATGTGTTTGGGTTTGTTACCATGAATGAAGGCTTGAAGATACACCGTGCCAATTGCCCCAACGCTGCGGAGCTGCTCGCCAATCATGGTCATCGTGTAATCAAAGCGAAATGGACGAGCCAGCACGAGGTGGCTTTCCTTACGGGATTAAAAGTAACGGGCACCGATAGGGTTGGGCTTATCAACGATGTGTCTAAAATAATTTCAGAGGAATTGAAAGTGAACATGAGCTCTATCTCCTTCAGTTCAGATCATGGTATTTTTGATGGCGAAATAATGCTCTACGTAAACGATACTCGCCATTTAGATTTGCTTATAGGCAAATTGGAAACCGTTGAAGGCGTAATAAAAGTATCAAGATTTGATTCAGGGATGCTAGCGGGCAGGTAGAACACTCAACGGTGATAGTTTTTCTCTCCTGCCTTTACTTCAATAGACAAAACATTTTCCTTTGGAGGAAAGGGGCAACTGAAGTTATCGTTATAAGCACAATACGGATTATAGGCTTTATTAAAATCCAACACAATAGAAGTGGCAGCTGGCACTTTCTTTACATCTAAATAACGGCCTGCTCCGTAGGTTTCTTTGGCGCTGATGCCATCCGCGAAAGCGAGAAACAATTGCCCTTTCGTGGCACCCTCATTTACTAGTTCCAAGATTAGCAGTTTGTTAGTTTGTCCGTCTAATTCAAATTCAGCATAAGCAAATTCTAAATACCTATCTTCTTCACCGCTGCTGGTGGGTAACAAGATCATTTTCTTTGAAGGCACATCAACAAGTTTGGCAGTAACTTTGTAAGCAGGGTCTGGCTCAAAATAGTTAAGGTGTGTAAACTTCTCTTCTGCTTTCGCGAATGGCGACTCTTCAGAGTTCATCATAAAAAGATCCTTCTCTTCGCGTTCTTTTATAATTTGAGATTTATATTCCTCTGGTGACTGCCCTGTTTGTAAAGAGAAATACCCAATGACTATAATGGCAACAAGTGAGAGAAGAAGAATATAGGAGGTTGGTTTCATATGGAATTCTTAATCAACGAACTGCCACCGAAACTTTTCCCCAACTTTTAATCTCTCTTTCTTTTGAGGTGAACAATTCAAAAAACTTTGGTATTGAAATATCAGCCAAATGGCCAGGCGAATTTACAAGCACACAGATAGCAAGCCTTTCTTTTTGGTTGATGGCCACTTCACTTCTATAACCATTTACATAACCACCATGGTAAAGTAATGTATCAGTTTTAAAATTGATTACTCTCCAACCGAGGGCATAGTGTGCTGACTTCACAGGCTTCCATCTGCGAAAATTATTATTGCGAGGCGTTGCACGAACTAAAGGTGTAAATAATATTTTCTTAGTTTCAGCCTTCAAAAGTTTTTCATCTTGAGTGAGAGCGACCAACCAACGAGCCATGTCTGATATGCTAGCATTTATTCCTCCTGCTGGCGCAACATTATAATAAGTTGAAGAAATGGGCAATGGTTTCCAACCGTTTTTAAAGCGATGTGGTTTCGCAACATTGTCGCTTTTCATAATGCCTTCAAAAGATGCCGAAGCAAAATCCATTTGAAGTGGATCAAAAACCAATGTCTGGAGATTTTCTTCATAGCTTTTTCCTGTAGCGGCTTGTATAACATCGCCAATCAAACTAAAACCAACATTTTGATAACTGTAATATTGGCCGGGCTTTCCCAGTAATGGCAAATCGCGCAAGTGATAAACAAGGGTATCGAAATTAGCGCCTGCATCTACGCGATCAGTAAAAGCGTGATAAGGCAAGCCAATAGTATGCGAAAGCACATGTTTCAACGTGAGTCCGTTAGTTTGCGTTTCCGATCGCAATTTAAAATCGGGCAAATAATGGATTACGGAATCATCCAATGAAAGCATTTTTTTATCTGCAAGTATGCCGGTAAGCACCGAGGCGAAACACTTAGAAACTGAGGCAATCCTGAAAACAGTTGATGTATTGATAGAGTCTCTGGTTTTTGAATCGCGTAAACCAAAGCCTTTCAAAAAAATAATGGACGAATCTTTAATGATGGCTACAGCCGCGCCAGGTGCTAAATTGTTGCCGATTGCTCGCTCAATAAAATCTTTGTATTCCAAAAGAAGTTGTTGTGTGTAGGGATTGGGATCGGTAAGAATAAAAGGAGAAGCAGTTTTCTTTTCTTGCTTGATGGAAACCAGCTTAGGACTTCCTTGTTGATTTTTACTGCAAAAAGTAAAAAAGGTAGATATAAATAAAGCGAGTGATAGACTTTTGAATATTGTTTTTTTCAAACTTCAGTTCTTTACATTAAACCTTCATCGGCAAAGCTAAAATAGTTGCGACCGGCAACAATGATATGATCGAGCAATTGAATATCCAACAATTTGCCTGCTTCTTTTATCTTTTTGGTTAAATCGCGGTCGCTTTGGCTAGGTGATAGATTCCCAGAAGGGTGATTGTGAGCCACCACAATACCGCTAGCAAGTTCTTCAAGTGCCAACTTAAAAATTATTTTCGGGTCGGCTACTGTGCCTGAAACTCCGCCCTCGCTCACTCGCTTTTTCTTGATTAACCGATGCGCTCTATTGAGGCACAAAATCCAAAATTCTTCGTGTGGCAAGTCCATCAAATCGCCTTTCAGCAGATGGAAAGCATCTGCCGAGGTTGCCATCTTGGGTTTTTCTTCCGGTGCCGTTTCTTTCCTCCTTCGGCCCAATTCTAATGCAGCTACAATGGCGATGGCCTTAGCTTCACCAATTCCTTTTGCTTTCATTAGGTCTTTGACAGTAAGCTTAGCGAGTGCATCTAAGTTATTATCAACCGACTGCATTACTTTTTTGCCTACCTCAACGGCACTAAGTGAAGGTGTACCTGAGCCAATCAAAATGGCAATCAACTCAGCATCCGAAAGAGCCGAAGTGCCTTTGAGCAATAGTTTTTCGCGTGGTCTGTCTTCTTCAGCCCAGCTTTTTATACCAAGAGGTTTTGATTCTTCAATATTCATCAGAAACCGAAATTAAGCAATTGCCACGAATACGATTGGTTAAGGCCGTTTTTAAAAATCATTAGGCAACAAAAAAATCGCATTCGCGGAAAGCATAAAACAAAAAACCCTCCCCCGATTGCTCGAGGAAGGGAAAAAAGTTTTTAATATTTATAAAAGAAGAGAAAGCAAATCGGCAATTAAGCCAATGCGTTTACCTTTTTAGTCAATTTTGATTTCTGATTGGCAGCTTTTTTCCAATGGATCACGTTCTTTTTCGCCAATTTATCTATCATAGACGAAACTTCTTTCAAAAGTTCTTGAGCCTCGTCCTTCTTGGTAGTAGTTACAAGTTTCTTAATCACCGTGCGGGTGGTTTTGGCTTGATAGCGATTTCTAAGCCTTTTTGTTTCGTTTGCACGGATTCTTTTCTCTGCTGATTTATGATTTGCCATGGTTTTTTCTCAAATGGATTGCAAAGTTAATCTCAAACCTCAGATTTGCAAAAAATCGATTCTAAATATCTCAGGTAAGTTCACTTTTTGTACTTTTAATTTATGTCAGAAAAGCCACTCCGTCAGGAAGTCCGAAAGTTAGCTTGTAGAGTGTGGCCTACAGCCTGCTGCGTCATCATTTTGATATTCTTCTCCAATTGGGGTTTCTTCGCCCATCAAAAAATCAACCGGCTTGCAGTTTTTACATTGCCTCCTGAGATGATCGGCTTTTACAAAAAGAACATTCAATACCTAAGCGAAGCGTCTGTCAATCCCGATAAAAGAAGGTACGCTGTCGCGAATGAAGCGCCTCGGCATTACATTGATTTGGATGACTATGGCGATAGTGCTGTTTTTAAACTTCCGCGCTATTGGAAAGATGCCGTTACTAAATTTGGTAAGGATTCACTTCTGCTTCACGGCATCGTGCCTTGGCACATCAACCAAGTCTTCAACCAATTGAAAGATGCTTTTTTAGTGAAAGATCCCACCACAATTCTTCGGCTTTCGGCTGAACTAGGGCACTATGTGGCCGATGCCAACGTGCCTCTGCACACTACAAGTAACTACAACGGCCAGAAAACAAATCAACTTGGAATACATGGGTTTTGGGAATCGCGCTTGCCCGAATTATTTTTTTCTGAGTATGATTTTTTTGTTGGGAAAGCAGAGTATCAAAACAATGTTCAATTGGCAGCTTGGAGAGCAGTGGCCAAAGCCAATGCTGCGTTGGATTCGGTATTGATTTTCGAGCAACAGCTTTACAAAAAAGAAGGAAACAATAAATTCAATTTTGAAACCAAGGGTAGGCAAACTCAAAAAGTTGTTTCTGCTTCTTATTCAAAAACTTACCACAAACTCCTTTCGGGGATGGTGGAGCGGCAAATGCGAGCCAGTGTAAAATTGGTGGGCGACCTTTGGTTCACCGCGTGGGTAGATGCAGGCCAGCCTGATTTAAAAGTGCTTATCAATTATAAGCCAACTGCAGAAGAAATCGTTAAACGTAAAGCGGAACTAAAAGAATGGAAGCAAAAGCTTTTTGAAACCCGAAAACATGAATCGGATAGTTTGGAAAGTGACCAGTAGGTAAGGCCGTCTATCTCAACCTATTTATTGTCTACTCAATAATTCAAATACAATTTCCTCCCATTCCTCAAATAAAGAAAGATTTGGCATTTCTTTTCTTGCTTTCACATACCAATATTCTGCATTCGATAAATCGCCTTCTTTACGATGTAGATAGGCATGAACCCACGATCCGTCTGGCGTATTTATATGTTGCGTTATTTCATGGGCTTGCTTCCAATCTCTATTACCATCAAACCAAAGTGCTTCTAGCAATGGACTTATTGATGTTGGGGGGACTTCTCCTTCCAACGATGATTTGAAATCTTCAAACGACATCACAACCCTTCAACATAAGTTTTTAAACTTTGCAATCCTGATTCGTAATCGGGGCCAACCATCATATTCATAAATGGACCAAAGGCTTTGCCTACACCACTTAACTCTGAATCAAGAGTCCAAGTTACTTTGGTTGAATTTCCTTCTGGGACTAAAATAAATTCTGCGGTTGATGCACCCATCCCTTCAAAAACGATCTCACTTTTTACTCGCTTATCCTGTTCTACTTCAATAGTTTTTTGAGTTCCATTACCCACCTTTTTGCTTTCCCATTTCATGGTTGCGCCCACGCCTGTTAAGCCTCCAGTAAACTCATACTTGGTAAGTGAATCTTTCTTTACCCAAGGCGACCACTCTTTAAAATAGGTAAAGCCATCTACCGCAGTGAATATTTTATCGGGGGTCGAGTTGATTACAATCGAACGCTCAACATGCGCTTGTGAAGGCAGGAGCGCAACTACTATTGCACCCAATACAATTAAAGAGGCCACTACAATGCCTACGATTTTTAGAGTTTTCATTGAGTTTAAAGTTTAAGAATATGAAGGTAGTAAAATTATATAAAAGCAAACGGTTGCATTTGTCTTTTAAATTTCAAAAATTGAAGAACAATTAAACCTAAATCTTATGATAATTTTCAATGACCCTAAGCGAATACCTGAAGATTACGGCATACGAATAGCCGGAGGATGCATCATTTATTTTTTCTTAATGCGGATTTTTGGATTGGAAGAGCATTATGAGTTGCGTTACCTCAATGCCATTATTCAGATTGCCGGTATCTATCTCGCGCTAAAAAAATTCAAGGCTACACATGGCGCTCACTTAAATTATTTTAGAGCCTTGGCAGTGGGTGTTGCCACGGCAGCAGTTGGCTCGTTGTTGTTTGCAGGTTTTTTATTTTTATATATGAACACACATCCAACTCTTTTGCAAAATGTAATTGATCACGAACCGATGGGGCACTTCTTAAATGTGTACATGATCTCTTTCATTGTTGCTTTAGAAGGATTTTTTCTTGGCTTGTTGATGACCTTTGTGCTTATCAACTATTTGAATACCGATGAAGTAACGGGTTCGCAATCTTAATGCATCTCTAAAAAAATCTTGATTATTAAAGACTCAATCTCTCACCTTTCTCAATTAAGAAGGGTGAGAGATTGAGTTTTTAGAGATGCCCTTAGTAGTTATACTCTAAATCAATTATTTAGTCTCTAGTTCAATAATAGTATCAATGTCATCCATTTTATTTTTTGGGATACGGAAACTTAAACCAAACTCATTCTCTTGAAATTTAAGTACACTTTTGTCCGAAAATAATTTAACCGAAATTATTTTCTTGCTGAGTGAAGGCAACGTTAAGGTTTCATCGTGCCAGTTGAGAATATGAACATACAGCTTATTGTCTTTTTGCGTCATCACGCCCCACTCACGTGCGCTAAGCGGGCCGCCTCTTGTTCCATAAATAGTTTCACCGTTAACTTTTATCCAATCTCCAATCTGCTTTAATAGTTCAGCATGTTCTGGCTGTATTTTTCCATTAGGCATTGGCCCCACATTTAATAGGAAATTGGCTCCAAAGCCAGCTCCTTTTACTAAGTATTGAATCAAGTCTTTTTTACTTTTGTTGCTAAAATCTTGCAAGTTAAAGCCCCAACTATTGTTGATGGTCTCGCAAATTTCTTTGGGCAAATAACCCACCTTTTGGTCAGGGGCGAAACCAGTGGTATTGCTGCCAGGCAAATCCTTTTCAAACATTTGAAAATCTTCTCCTTCGTAAGGAGCCCTATGATGATTGCTGCCCACCAAAGCCGCTGGTTGTAGTTTATGGATCAGGTCGTAGGTTTGGCGTATCCTCCAATCAGCATCTTTTTTATCCCACATACCATCAAACCAAATGCCTGCTATTGGGCCATAGTTGGTTAACAATTCAGTTAACTGTCCGTCCATATAATCAAGGTATTTGTTCATGTCTCCCTTCTCATCTCTGCCCGTAAAGCCATTGCCTGTGGTGCCCCGAGGAAAGTAATCTGGATGGTGCCAATCTAACTGCGAGTGATAAAAGAAAAGTTGTATGCCTTGCTTATGGCATTCATCAGCCAGCATTTTCAAAACATCTTTGCCATAAGGTGATTTTTTAACAATATTATAATCGGATATTTTAGAATCGAACATGGCAAATCCATCGTGGTGCTTGCTTGTAATGGTGATGTATTTCATGCCAGCATCTTTGGCCAATTGCACCCATTCAGCTGGGTTATATTGTGTCGGGTTAAAAAAGGAAGGCAGCTTCTCATAGGCTTTAATAGGTATACGCTGGTTGTTCATTACCCATTCGCCATCACCCAACATACTGTACACCCCCCAATGAATAAACAAACCAAACTTGGCATCTTGAAACCATTCACGTGCCTTTTGGTTTTCTAGGGATGGTTTATACGGAGCTTGTGCTCGTGCATAAAAAAAGGTTGAAAGCAAAAGAATGCCGACAACAATTGTCTTGAAATGTTTTTTGAAATTTTGGTTCATGGAGTTTTATTTATCTTGCACTGGTTCAATTTAATAATTCAATATGAAATATTCCCCTATTGGTAAAGAACATTTTATAGCCAATCGTAAAAGATTGGGTGGCGGCATTAAGAAAGGATCGATAGCCGTTTTTAATTCCAACGATATTATGCCGAGCAATGCAGATGGCACTTTGGGTTACAAACAAAATACAGATCTGTTTTACCTTACGGGAATTGAACAAGAAGAAAGCATGTTGGTACTATGCCCTTTATTTCCTGATAAGAAATTCCGTGAAGTATTGTTTTTGCGCGAGCCTAGTGAATTAATGGAAAAGTGGGAAGGTCATAAACTTACCAAAGCGGAAGCCAAAGAAATTTCGGGAGTAGAAACCGTAGTTTGGATTGGTGAATTCGAAAAGTTATTCCATCACATGATGGTAATGGGAGGTGTTGAGTTTGTTTACCTAAATAGCAATGAGCACTATCGTTCGGAGGTGATTGTAGAAACCCGCGATGCACGATTTATTGATTGGTGCAAAGCCAAATACCCACTGCATAAATATGAACGCATTGCTCCAGTGGTAAGTGCTTTGCGCAGCGTGAAACAAAAAGCAGAAATAGAACTTTTGCAAAAAGCTTGCGACATAACAGAAAGTGGATTTAGAAGAATATTGAAGTTTACAAAACCAGGCGTTAGAGAATACGAAATTGAGGCAGAGTACATTCACGAGTTTATAAGAAATGGATCGAAAGGTTTTGCATACACGCCTATCATTGCATCAGGGGCTAATTCAATCATACTTCACTATATCGAAAACAATCAGGTTTGTAAGGATGGCGATTTGTTATTGTTGGATGTTGCCGCAGAATACGCCAACTACAATGCTGACCTTACACGCACTATTCCTGTGAATGGAAAATTTACCAAGAGGCAAAAAGAGGTTTATAATTCAGTATTAAAAATACATCGTGAAGCGGCTAAGATACTAAGGCCTTCGGTTGTTTATTTTGATTACCATAAAGAAGTGGAAAAGCTAATGGAGAGCGAACTACTAAAGTTAAAGTTGATCGATAAAACAGACATTAAAAATCAGAAGCCTGAAAGCCCTGCGTTTAAAAAATATTTCTACCATGGCACTGGTCACATGCTTGGCTTAGATGTGCACGATGTGGGCAACATGCACGAGAAAGTTCAGTTGGGATCGGTGTGGACAATTGAACCGGGCATTTATATTAAAGAAGAAGGCTTTGGTGTAAGACTTGAAAATAATTTTGTGATTGGAAAAACTAAGAATTTTGATTTGATGCAAAACATACCGATTGAAGCAGAGGGAATTGAGGAGTTGATGAATGCTAAGTGAAATTAGACGTGAGAGATTAGAATTTTAAACCGTAGATTAAATTATGAAAAAGAAAATCAGTTGTTTGATTCTTTTGATAAGTTTTTCATTGGCACTCCAAGCTCATGAGTTTTGGTTACAACCAATGAAGTTCAGGTTTAATCTCAATGAGGATGCTTCTGTTGATTTTATGGTAGGCGAAAGTTTTACGGGCGAACTTTGGGATTTAAAAAAGCATAAGGTTGAATACCTCCAGTGGCACAATGCAGCAGGTGAAAACAATATTGTAGCTAGTGTAAAGTCAGTTAAGGGAAGTAGAATCATCCAAAAATTTACAGCGGAAGGAACTCAGCTTTTTGCTATGAAAAGCAATGCTGCGTATATCGAATTGGCAGCAGATAAATTTAATGACTATTTAAAAGACGATGGACTTGAAAATATATTGGATGAACGAAAGAAGAAGAATCAACTAGATAAACCGTCTAAAGAAAACTACACACGTTTCGCAAAACTGTTAGTTCAAGCTGGCAATAAGACTGATGATACCTACAAGAAAAATATTGGATTCAGGATCGAGATTATTCCACAAAACAATCCGTACACTTTGAAATCTGGCGATTATATACAATGCCTTGTGTTGTTTGAAGGGAAACCACTGCCCCATGCGTTAATAAAAGTATGGAGCAGGTTGAACAATACAACCTTTCTTCAAAATCTCTATACTGAAAACGATGGCACAATAAAATTCCCAATCAGCACAAAAGGAGCGTGGATGGTGAGCACAGTAAAAATGATTTCAGGCGATTTGCCTACCTCGCAATATCATAGTTTGTGGGCTAGTTTAGTTTTTGGAATAGAGTGATGGCTACTACATTCTCATCCGACCAAGCTCCTGATCCAGTAGGCGCTTATCCACATGCAAAGCGTGTTGGTAATTTACTTTTTCTTTCAGGCGTTGGTCCACGTAAGAAAGGATCAAAAGAAATTCCTGGAGTGACACTAAGTGAGAAAGGTGAGATAACTTCTTATGACATAGAAACCCAATGCCATTCAGTATTTCAAAATGTAAAATTGATTTTGGAAGCGTCAGGGTCTTCTTGGAAAAATCTAGTGGATGTAACGGTATTCCTCACTAACATGAAAAATGATTTCCCTGTCTTTAATAAAATCTACGCTGAATACTTTAAAGAAAATCAACCTTGCAGAACTACCGTAGAGGTTAATGCGCTGCCAACACCTATCGCTATTGAATTGAAATGTATTGCTACTATTGATTAGTTCTTTTAGTTTGAACTAAGTATTTCATAAATTTAAGGTATGGAAACTATTGTATTAAGAGACCGAGTAACCAATGCGATGAGCGATGAAGAATTCTTTTGGTTTTGCCAAGAGAATAAGGACTTGAGAATAGAAAGAAATAGTAATCTAGAAATCATCCTTATGTCACCAGTAACAAGCCTATCCGGATTTTGGAACATGGAAATATCAAGGCAATTAGCCAATTGGGCAATAGCTCAAAAAATGGGACTCGCTTTCGACTCATCGGCAGGCTTTACATTACCTGACAGGTCGATCTTATCGCCTGATGCCTCTTGGATTTCAAAAGAAAAATGGTTTGCGTTAAGTGAAGAAGATAAAAATAAATTTTCGCCTGTATGTCCTGAATTTGTAATTGAGGTTAGATCGAAAACCGATAGTTTAGAAGAACTTCAAAATAAAATGCTTGCTTGGATAAGAAATGGTGCAGAATCTGCTTGGCTTATCGATCCTAAAAGTCAATCTGTCTATATCTATAAGTCAACTAATGCCGTTGCTGAGACAATAAACGATTTCTCCAATAAGATTTATGGCGAAGGCCTTGTCGAAGGTTTCGTTCTTGATCTCTCTTTACTTAAAATCTAAACCGCAAAGCTCTCACCACAGCCGCACGTGCGAGATGCATTCGGATTTATGAACTGGAATCCTTTGCCGTTCAATCCATCAGAAAAATCCAACGTGGTGCCAAGTAAGTATAGAAGGCTTTTTTTATCGACTAAAATTTTGATGCCTTTATCTTCAAAAACTTGATCTGCTGGCTTAATAATATCATCAAAGCCAAGGTCATACATTAAACCAGAACAACCTCCGCCTTTCACAGAAACACGAACATTATGATTTTCAGTGCGGCCTTCTTCCAAACGCAGTACTGCTAATTTTTCCATTGCTTTATCTGTTACTTGAATCATTTTCTTTTCTATTTAAAATCCCTTAAATCAAAACTAAGCCACAGGATTCAATACAACACTAAAAACGGTAATTGTGTTCCTGTCGCGCCCATAATATAATTTCTCTAATGCATCCAAAATGTTGCTTGCACGAAAATAGGAGGTATGCAATTCGCTATCATTTTTGGTAATCCATTGAATGGTATAAGAGTTTTCCTTTTCCTTAACGTTCTTTACATAATCCCACATCTTGCGAAGTGAATCAACTTTGTCAAATCCTTTTTCTGAATGAAATAAGAACGATTGGTTATGCCTCGGATTTATGGTGATAAGATCCAACTTGGTTTTGCCTTCATGCAGACTGTATTCAAATATCAAGTCACTGGTGCGCAAGCCAAGGTAATCTTTGATTTGCTGTTGAATGCGAGCCGCCTCTACATGCACATCACTTATGGTTTCGGTCATTACTTTCGACATAATTGCTTTCTAAACTTTTAGGAACGCAGAAAAGTTTCCCATCTTCCCCGTAAAATTAGCAAAATCAGGTTAATACAAGACAATGGAAAAATTAGAGCACATCGGCATTGCAGTGAAAAACCTTGAAGAATCGAATAAACTCTTCGCTAAACTGCTGGGCATAGCGCATTATAAAATTGAAGAAGTAGCCTCAGAAGGTGTGCGCACCTCTTTTTTTAAGTTGGGAGATTTAAAAATAGAATTGCTAGAGGCTACTCGGGAGGATTCGCCCATCGCAAAGTTTATAGAAAAGAAAGGCGAAGGCATCCATCACTTGGCCTTTGAAGTGAACGACATTGAACAAAGCATCGCGGATTATGCTGCTAAAGATTTTACTCCGCTCAATCAACAGCCCAAGCAAGGTGCTGACGGAAAACTGATTTGTTTCCTTCATCCCAAAACCACGAATGGAGTGTTGGTAGAGCTGTGTCAGGATAAAAAGATTAATCTAAAAGTGTAGCTTTGTACTATGCCAGAACTCTTTAGATTTTTTGTTATGACCATAAAAGGAAAATTAAAAATATTTGGTTTGATACAACCAGAA
Organism: Cytophagales bacterium; assembly: GCA_038205685.1. Taxonomy (GTDB): domain Bacteria; phylum Bacteroidota; class Bacteroidia; order Cytophagales; family Cyclobacteriaceae; genus ELB16-189. The sequence goes on from JBBRBQ010000013.1 coordinate 28,158, forward strand.
TATTCGTAGAGATGGATAACAAAAAAGTCTTTGGCAATCCTATTGAATGGTATCCAAATCTAAGTCTTGGTAATTTAAAACAATGGGAAAATTTTATTATAAAAGGCGATGGACGATGGGTTTATTGGCCTGAATTAGATGAAGATTTAGATGTAGAGAGTTTCATAAGTTATACTCGAAAAGAACATGCTTAGACAATAGCAATTAGCTGGGTCAACTATCCAACAAAATCATCAACCGAATGTATTCTCAATTCCAACAACAACTACAACAAGAACTTGAATCAATAAAAGCTGCTGGCTTACTCAAAAAAGAAAGGATCATAGCCACGCCACAAGGTGCCGATATACAAACTAGCGATGGTAAAAAAGTAATCAACTTTTGCGCTAACAATTACTTAGGTCTTTCATCGCACCCACGGGTAACAGAAGCTGCTAAACGCGCCATCGATACGCATGGCTTCGGCATGAGCAGCGTTCGTTTTATCTGCGGCACGCAGGACATCCACAAAGAACTAGAAGCCAAGATTTCAGAATTCCTTGGCACGGAAGATACCATTTTATATGCTGCAGCTTTCGATGCCAATGGTGGAGTTTTCGAGCCGTTGTTTGGTGCTGATGATGCCATCATATCAGATGAACTTAATCACGCCTCTATCATTGATGGTGTGCGTTTGTGCAAAGCCATGCGCTACCGCTATTTGCATAACGACATGATTGATCTCGAAAAACAATTGAAAGATGCCAAAGCTGCTGGCGCGAAGCAACTAATTATAGTTACTGATGGTGCGTTTTCTATGGACGGCACTATCGCTAAGTTAGATGAGATAGTAACCCTTGCCAATACATATCAAGCACTAGTTATGTCAGACGAATGCCATTCAACAGGCTTCATCGGCAAGAGCGGCAGAGGCGTGCCAGAGTACCGCGGTGTGCACGGAAAAATTGATATAATTACCGGAACACTAGGCAAAGCTCTTGGCGGTGCATCGGGTGGATTTACATCAGGCAAAAAAGAAATCATAGAACTACTTCGCCAACGCTCGCGCCCTTATTTATTTTCAAACACGCTTGCGCCTTCCATTGTTGGGGCTTCCATCGAAGTGTTCAACATGCTTTCTGAAACCACCGAACTGCGCGATAAGTTGGAAATCAACACCAAATATTTCCGAGAAAAAATGACACTCGCTGGCTTCGATATAAAGCCGGGCGATCACCCCATTGTGCCAATTATGTTGTACGAAGCCACGGTGGCGCAAGAGTTTGCCGAACGCCTACTCAGCAAAGGCATTTATGTAATCGGATTTTTCTTTCCTGTGGTGGCAAAGGGCAAGGCGCGCATTCGCGTACAAATTTCGGCAGCACACCAAAAGCATCACCTCGACAAAGCCATTGAAGCCTTTACGAGCGTGGGCAAAGAGTTGGGCGTGTTGAAATAATTTTTGGCGGCCTGCCACGCGAGGCGCAGTGGCACCAGGCTATCCGCTGCAAGTCCGCCCACCGCAAAACCCATCACACTTCGGGCTTTCCGCTACTATCCCTGGCCGAGCGCGACTTACATCGTGTAGCAGTGCTTGATAGCGTTTAGTTCATATTAAATCCGCTGCAGCATCTCACCTCGGTGAGCATCCAACTTCAACAAGATAAAAAGTAAAATAGTAAAGCCCCACAACGATGAGCCACCATAACTAAAGAAGGGCAACGGAATTCCTATCACTGGAAACAAGCCAATGGTCATGCCTATATTCGTAGCAAAATGAAAGAAAATAATACTGGCCACACTATAACCATATACACGAGTAAACCTGTTCTTCTGTCGCTCGGCAATAAAAATAACGCGTAAAAGTAGAGCCACAAAGAGGCCAACTATAACAATACTTCCTAGCCAACCATGCTCTTCACCAATCGTACAGAAAATAAAATCAGTGCTTTGCTCAGGCACAAAATCAAACTTGGTTTGTGTGCCTTTTAAAAATCCCTTTCCAGCAAAGCCTCCACTGCCAATGGCAATTTTTGATTGCGTTACATTCCATCCAAAGCCGAGCGGATCGGCATCGGGATTAATCAATGCCTTCACTCTGTTTTGGTGATGGGGCTTCAATACTTTCGTTACCACATAATCAACACTTTCAATCACACCCATAATCACAATCGCACCAGCTGTTAAAATCAGTATGCGTTTAATTTTTCTTTTCCCAAAAAAAATCAATGCTATTAAAATCACAACAATGCCTGCATGAAGATACAATTGATTTGAAACCAGTAACGTAAGAATGAAAATAGCAGCAGAACAAATTCCTATAATCAATAGAAATGGCGACATCCCTTCTCTAAAAAACACAAGAAGGAATACTCCAAACACCATTGCTGTTCCAAAATCTTTTTGAAGAAGAATGAGAGCCACTGGTGCACCTATTATCAGAAATAAAGTTGCCTGACTGCGAAGGTTATCCATCTTAAATCCGGCAGAGCCTATAACTTTAGCAAGTACTAGCGCTGTTGCAAACTTGGCAAACTCAGATGGCTGCAAACCAAAAGAACCAACGCCAAGCCAAGCTTTGTTCCCTCCTACTTCTTTGCCAATGATGGGCACTAGCACCAAGAGAAATAAAAAAAATCCGTAAAATAAATAAGCAAACGTTTCATAAAAACGCATATCAACAATTACGATTATCAAGATAATAGCAAGTGTAGCAATCATAAAGAGCAACTGCCTGCCAGAGCTAAGCGATAAATCCCAAATAGTTTGCTTAACGGTGTCATCATATACCGAAGCGAAAATATTAAACCAACCAAAAATAGTGAGCAGTATAAATAGCAGCACCGTAAGCCAATCTAATTTACCCGATATGTTTTCGTCTCTACTCACAATCCACCTAAAAATTTTCCTGCTATAACATATTCTTCAATGTACGGTCGCTTAGTTGCACCCAACAAATATTTTTCAATTAACAAACTTGCAATTGACGCTGCTGCACCTCCACCTGAGCCTGCATCTTCCACATAAACAGACACTGCTATTTTTGGATTATCGCGTGGCGCAAAGGCAATAAACACTGCATGTGCTGGCAACGGATCATTTTGTACTGTGCCTGTTTTGCCACACACAATAATATCAGCAAGCTTTGCACGGTATCGGGCTGTGCCTGCCTCTACAACTTGTTGCATAGCATCCACAGCTATTATAAAATTAGCAGAGTCTATCGTGGTGTAATGTCGTTTTAAATATTGAGGCAAAGGCTTTCCATTATCGCCAATTGCCTTAACTAAGTGTGGTGTATAATAAAATCCACGATTGGCTATAGTTGCTGCAAAGTTGGCCATTTGAATGGGCACCACTAAATTTTCGCCTTCACCAATGGCAATTGAATAAATATTAGAAAACTTCCATGACTTGCTATGGTAAGCACGATCATAATATTCTGGTGATGGAATCAACCCATCTTTTTCACTTGGCAAATCAATACCCAATCTCTTTCCAAAACCGAAACTCATTATGTGCTTGTCCCACTCAGCCAGACCAATGCGTGTATCTTCAAACGGTGAAGTAGAAACACCTTTGTTCAACATGCGTCTTAGCACTCCATGAAAATAAGGGTTGCATGAATTGGCAATTGCACCACGCAAATCTTGATTATCATGACCAGCGTGGCACCCGATAATTGATTTGTTACAAGCCATTCGTGTTTCTGGTGTTATCACGCCTTCTTGCAGGGCTATCATTGCTTGGGCGATTTTAAAAATGGAGCCAGGTCGATATTGTGCCATCAACGGTCTATTGAAAAGTGGCTTGTTGGTATCGCTGCTTATCAACACAAAATTGGAGCTATATCTTTTTCCTGAAAGCAAGTTAGGATCATATGTTGGGCCAGATACCAATGCTAATATCTCGCCTGAAGATGGCTCGATGGCAACTATGCTTCCCGATTTTCCTTTCATAAGCATCTCGCCATAGCGTTGAAGTTCAAGATCGATGCCCGTTATTAAATTTTGACCAGGAACAGAAAGCGTATCGAATGCTCCATTGTTGAACGATCCTTTCTCGATGCCTTTTACATTCCGAAGTTTAAAGCGAACACCACGCCTACCACGCAACTGCTCTTCATAAAATGCTTCGATACCGCTTTGCCCAACGTAATCGCCTTGGCGATAAATCTTAGATTCATCTTTTTCAAGATTGTCTTTGCTTATCTCGCTCACATAGCCAAGTGCATTGGCAAGTGCTGGTGTTGAGTAAGCACGGGTGGTTCTAGCTTGAATATAAAACCCTGTGAATTCGTCCAGATTATCTTGGATCTTAGCGAAATCATCATTAGAAAGTTGATCTATAAAAATAGTTGGCTTAAAGGGCGAGAACTCTTTCTTGTGCTTTAGCTCTATAAATTTCGTTCTCAGTTCAACACGTGTGAGTCCAAATACTTCACAGAATTTCGCAGAGTCAAATTTCTTAACTTCTTTAAGAATAATTTCCACATCAAACTCAGGCGTGTTGTAAACAATCAGTTTGTTGTGGCGATCGTATATCAATCCCCGAAAGGGATATTCCGCTTGACGGAGAATGCTATTGCTGTTGGCTAATTCGGTATAGCGTTTATCTATTACTTGAATAAAAAATAATTTGATTAGGAAGATCAAAGCCACCAATACAATCACAATTTGTATTACTTCTCTCCTGCCTTCGTTCATATTCGTCTTCTATTGCCAAATGTAAATTGAAGAATAAGAATAACCATCAACGTGAACATCACGCTTGAAATTACTTTCAAAAACGTGAACCAGAAATTTGTAAAGCCTGCCGCTTCCCAAAAGAACAAAACAAAATGATGAACGAATATAAGTGGTATTGTGTAAACCAAAAACCATTGAATGCCATTGGTATCAAGCACGGGAAGTGTGCCCGAATCATAGCCTCCTTGTGGCGTTATGGCTGCTATCCAGTAATTTCGTAGATAAGCAACAAGTACCATCGCAAAGGCATGCAAGCCAAGGCTGTCATAAAAAGTATCAATGCTGATGCCCAGCAAAAAACCAATTACCATCAATAACAAGGGGTTAATATCAATAGGCAGCGACAATAAGAAAACAATGTACAGAAAACAAAACGCCACATTGAACAAAACTAAATTCTTGAGAACCAACACTTGAAAGAGTAGATAAAAAAAGAATGAGATGAATTGGATGATGACGGATCGGTTCATATTATTTTTTAATAAGAACACTCTCCACGGAATCCATTTCTTTCTTTAAACTGTTCTTCACCACATCCACGTAAGCAAGCTGAGCAAAATCTTGTGCCAACTCAACTCTAATATCATGAAAAAGCGCTTCTTCTTTCAGTTCATATTTTTTTATAACACCAATCATTATACCTTCAGGAAACACGGCATTATATCCTGAAGTAACAACGGTATCACCCACTATTAATTTGACATGACGAGGAACATATTTTAATTCAACAACCTGCGGATCGAAACCATCCCATTGGGACGTGCAGAAATAGTTGCTTGATTTTATCACACTCGAAACTTGTTCATCAATATTCAAGATCGAAATCACAACTGAATAGTGTTTAGAAACCGTTTTTACTTTACCTACCACGCCTTTCGCGCTTATCACAGCCATACCTGGCAAAAGGCCATCAGCTTCACCTTTGTTAATAGTGATGTAATTTTTTGAAAAAGCAGTAGAGTTGTCGATCACCTTCGCACTGGTGTAGGTAAAATTTTTAAGCTTAGAAGAATCAATAATTGAAAGCTTGTTTTCAAGTAAGATGCTTTTTTGCTTGACTAGCAACTGATGTAATTTAGCATTCTCTTCTGCTAGCTCACGATTAATTTCGCGCAAGCCAAAGTATTGCTTCACGCTTGTAGATGTTGCCACCGCATTGGCCACTACCGCATTGGATGTATTAAAATATTTGGAACTTTGGTATTGATTGTTTTGCAATATTAGCCATGAGCAAATCACTTCCAAGCTTAAGAGTGTGAAGAATGCCCGATAATTGTATACGAATAAAAAGAGACGCTCCATAGCCTCAAGTCATAAGCACTGCTTTGAAATGTTGTAAATTCTTGAGGGCTGCTCCGGTTCCTCTTACCACTGCGCGCAATGGATCTTCTGCTACGTGAATTGGTAGTTTTGTTTTTAATGCGAGGCGTTTATCCAAGCCACGAAGCAATGCACCGCCACCCGTAAGATAAATACCGCGCTCATAAATATCAGCCGAAAGTTCTGGTGGAGAAATCTCTAACGCTTTAAGAACGGCCTCTTCCAATTTTGAAATAGACTTATCTAGTGCAAATGCAATTTCTGAATATGATATCTTAATAACTTTAGGAATACCCGTCATTAAATCGCGACCACGGATTTCATAATCGTTTGGCGCATCGTCAAGTTCTGTTAATGCAGACCCTACTTCAATTTTAACTTTCTCTGCCGACCGTTCGCCAATCAGCAAGTTATGCTGCCTGCGCATGTAATCGAGAATGTCACGATTGAACGTATCACCTGCAATGCGAATGGATTGATCGCATACAATCCCCGAAAGGGCAATAACGGCAATGTCTGTAGTACCTCCGCCAATATCCACAATCATATTGCCAATCGGCTGTTCTATGTCGATGCCGATACCAATGGCCGCAGCAATGGGTTCGTGAATCATGTACACTTCTTTGGCGTTGGCATGTTCGGCTGAATCTCGAACTGCACGTTTCTCTACTTCCGTAATTCCAGAAGGAATACAAATTACCATGCGCAACGAAGGCGGGAACAATCGCCTTCCTGTGTCCACCATTTTTATCATACCGCGCAACATCATCTCCGCTGCATGGAAGTCGGCAATTACGCCTTCCTTCAATGGACGAATGGTTTTAATGTTATCGTGAGTTTTCTCATGCATTTGCATGGCCTCGCGGCCGATGGCCAATACACGATTTGTATTTTTATCGATGGCTATAATGGAAGGTTCGTCAACTACAATTTTATCATTATGGATAATGAGTGTATTGGCAGTTCCTAAATCGATGGCAATGTCGCTGGTAAAAAAATCGAAGAATTTCATTCGTGGTCAATCTTAAAAAGTAGATGAAATATAAAGCACGAAATTAAACAAATCTTGATGATATAAGATTGCTCATTCAAGATTAAAGATTTCGTGTAGGGTATTTCACCTTTAGAGATGAAATAATGAAATCTTAGGGCTACTCGCTATGTATTGCAGAGCACCTCGAAGAACGAGATCAGTTCAATCGCTAGGTTTGGACAAACATAAAAAAAGCAAGCGATGTGACCAACGGGTGATTTGTTACCATTGGCACGTGATTGATTCAACAAGGTTATCTCAATACCGTAACAAAGCCTTTTATAAGCGAATGCTTACAATTCTTCTTTACAACATAAAAATAATTGCCAGTAGAAAGTCCATCGGCATTCCAGTTATTTTGATAGTTCTTAGAATAGTAAACAGATTGTCCCCATCGATTAAAAACCTCAAATTCTGATCCCATAATTACTTCATCTACTATATAAAATTCATTTTTAGTGTCTTCGTTAGGTGTTATTACGTTGGGGAAAAACAGCTTGGTAGGATTTATAAAATCCACTCGAAGAGTGTCTGTAGCGACCTCGCAATCATTAACAGCAGTAACCCAATAAGTTCCTGAATCAACTACGTCTTTAAACGCGTGGTGGTCGCCATCATTCCAGGTATAGGTTGCCTCCTTTGTGCCAGCAATGAGTTTAACAGAAAGGGAATCACATATTTTTCTGTCTGGACCAAGGTCCAGTTGCAAAGGAGGAAAATTTGAAATGATAATTGTATCAGCTATTTGCCCACACTTATTTTGTGCTATTGCCCAATATTTGCCGGGGTCTTTTATAAGTTTTTGAAATCCATTGGTTCCATCATTCCAACTAATAGTTGCTTGCATGGGAGCTACATTTAAATTGATGGAATTAAAAGAGCATTTTTTTATGTCTTTACCGAGATTTAAAATAAGTTGAGAATAATAATTGATTTTAATGGTATCTCGAAAGTGAGAGCCATTAAAAAGCACGTCCACCCAATATTCTCCTGGTGCAGAAATTTCTATTGAGCTATTAGCGCTATTATTCGTAGACCATTTATAAACGGCATTACAAAATAGACCTGCTTCTAATTTAAGTTTAGCTCCGGGGCAAAGCGTAGTATCTCTTCCCAAATTGATCTTAGATTTTGAAATGCTAGCATCATCTGAAAAAACATTATTAGTCCCTAGTTGCACAATAGTGCTAGAGATAGAAGCATCTGTGTTAGAAAATGTGTTATCAAAATAAACTTCATTACCTATTAGCTTCATTGAGTGAAGAAATACATTATTGTTTTTGTCAATAAATATTGACAAAGGAAAATCCTCAGCATTTCCATGGGTTCGTTTACTACAAAGAATATTTCCACTTTGATTCAATTTGGTAAGAAACACATCCGATTGAAATTCAGCCTTTGTAAAAGTATCAGCCCCAATGGTCAATGTGTTGCTGTAAAAATATCCTGTCAAGTACAGATAACCCAATTGATCTAACGCAATTTTCGAACCCGTTTCATATTTTGTACCACCGATCCCTTTCGCCCATAGAACTGTGCCATTGGGATCATACTTGACCAGAAAAATATCTGCACTTCCTTTGTTTGTTAATGTTATTCCCCCAAATGAAACATTCCCATTTATATAATTACCCGTTGCATATATATTGTCATTGGCGTCAATTACCAAGCCTTCTAATCCATAATTTAAGACTACTTCTGGTCCCTTTGCCCAAATCGTTTTTCCAGTCGAATCTATTTTTGCCAGAAAGTAATTTGTTGAAATTGCGGTAGCATTAAAGAAGAAATTATCGATCTGAAGCACTGGTGACTCAAACCAGCCACCTATAATAACGTTTCCCTTAGAGTCAACACTTGTCTCCCAAACATAATCAGGGTAATTTCCTGAGCCACTGCCTCCAATATCTTTAGCCCAAAGCACACTTCCACTGTTGCTAAGCCTTGCTACAAATGAATCAAATCCTCCTTTATTTGCAATAGTAATCGCATTAAATTGCAGTGAAGAAGATACGAAAATTCCAGCTAGAATAATGTCGTTATTTGGGGCTATTTTTAAACTGGTGACAGATTCATCGTTGGTGCCAGCAAAATTCTCTGCCCACATGGTTGTACCTGCTGAAGACAGTTTGGCTATATATACATCTGAGCGGCTTGAGGTGTTTTGAAGCCTAATACAGTCCCAATCGATGAAACTACTATAGAAATAACCCGACACTAATACGTTATCAGAATTATCAATTACAATTTTGCTAATTGAATTTTGCCCCTTACCAATCACCTTACCCCAAATAGTTGAATTATTTTTATCAAACTTGAGTATAAATCCATTAAGGCTACTTCCATCAAAGACCAGTGTCACATTACCTACCTGGATCGTTTTTTGTATGCTGCCTACTACATAAAGATTTCCATAGCTATCTCGAACTGCATCGTTCATGAATAAGTTAGGTATTGCAATAAATCTGTCCCAATCGCTACACTGCCCTTTACCATTGAAGGGTAGTAAAAATATAAACAAAAAGATAAAGCCACTTCTCACATCTTTACTTAGTTTACTTTAGTGGGTGTTCCAGACCAAGTTTAAAAGTTGAAAATTACTAATCAATTTCTGGATTATCATAAAAGAGTTAAAAATGGCCAGCATAGTTGCGCCTGATAAAAGCCTTAGCTTGTAGTCGGAGACTACGTACGCTTAGCGGGGAACGATGGGGGTCATTATTACTACAATCCATTTTTGGTTGGTTTTTATGCACAACCAGAACAACAAGCTTCTCAGCTTTTGATACTGACCTTTCGTTGGCACCACGCACGTAATAAAATTTTTAACCGTCCTGCTAATTGGGTTGTCGAACAAATAATACTTTGAGTATTATAACCGAAATTATTTAAGTGAAAGAATTTATTTTAAAAGGCTTTACCTTAAACAAATAATGTGCTAGAGTTTATAGAAATATATGTTGGGAAGGGCTGACTAAAACGCTTGGAGAGTTTTAGTCAGAAATAGATCAAGACTATCCAAACTTGCCATTGTGTGAATAAATTAACTCTTAGCGATTCAAAACTGCAGAGCGGGAATCTAAAATCACAATTGCCAAATCCTAATGTTTAAAATGTCTAAAGCCTGTAAGCACCATGGCCATATTATGTGCATCACAGAAGTTGATGGAGTCTTGATCTTTGATTGAGCCACCAGGTTGAATGACTGCTTCAATCCCAACTTGATGGGCAATTTCAACGCAATCAGGAAAAGGAAAGAATGCATCAGAAGCCATAGCAGCACCTTTCAAATCGAAGTTAAAACTCTTCGCTTTTTCAATGGCTTGTTTCAATGAATCAACGCGCGAAGTTTGACCTACTCCACTCGCCAACAACTGCCCGTCAACAGCCAGTACAATTGTATTTGATTTTGTATGCTTCGCGATCTTACTGGCGAATAGCAATGCCTTCACTTCTGACTGTGTAGGTACTCGCTTGGTTGCTGTTTTCAAATCTTCTTTGGCATCAGTTTTTGAGTCGGCATCCTGTTCAATAATTCCGTTGAGTAAATTTTTAAATTGCTTCGTGTGCGTAGGTTGAAGTTTCTGACGAAGCACCATTCTGTTCTTCTTGGTTTTTAATAAGGCCAATGCTTCTCCGGTATAATCAGGAGCAATCAAAATCTCAAAAAATAATTTATTTATCTCTTCGGCTGCAGCCAGATCGATAGTTGTGTTGGTAACCAACACTCCGCCAAAGGCAGAAGTTGTATCAGCAGCAAAGGCTTTTAAGTAAGCATCTTTCACAGTTGTAGCTGTTGCCACGCCACACGCATTGGTATGTTTGATGATGACGAATGCTGTTTCGCCAGCAAACTCAGCGATCAAGTTCACTGCTGCATCTACATCAACAAGATTGTTATACGAAAGCTCTTTGCCATTGAGTTGCTCAAAGAAGGCTTCGAGATCGCCATAGAAAATTCCTTTTTGATGCGGGTTCTCTCCATAGCGAAGTACGCGGCCTTTGGTTTCGCTTACTTTCAAACTCGGCAGTTGTTGCTCTTGATTAAAGTAATTGAAGATGGCCGTGTCATAATGCGATGTTACGTTGAATGCCTTCGCAGCAAATTGCTTTCGCTCGGTTAAGGTTGACTCACCATTATTGGATTGAAGCAAGGCTAATAAATCATCATATTGATCACGACTAGAAACAATCAACACATCATTAAAATTTTTAGCGGCAGCGCGAATAAGCGAAATACCACCAATATCAATCTTCTCAATAATATCATCCTCACTTCCGCCCTTGGCCACTGTTTCTTCAAACGGATATAAATCAACAATCACCAAATCTAGCGGGCCAATTTTAAATTGATTTGCCTCTTGATTGTCTTGGTCGTTATCTCTTCTAAACAAAATACCACCAAACACAGCGGGGTGCAATGTTTTTACACGTCCACCAAAAATGGAAGGATAGCCCGTAAGCTTTTCGACAGGCGTAACAGCATATCCCAATTTTTCGATAAACTCTTGAGTGCCACCCGTGGAAACAAACTCGACACCTAATTTGCCCAAAGTATGAATGATGGGCTCTAAATTATCTTTATAAAAAACAGAGATAAGTGCGCGAGTAATTTTTTTGGAAGCCATGAAAAGATTTAATAAGCCGCAAAAGTATTAAAAAAGAGCAAGGCCTCAAGTTCAGGTTTTGACTTATCTTTTTCTAGCCATCACATACAAATTCTAAATCAATAAATTTGCATCACAAACAACTAAGACATGGCAGAAGAACTATTCTTTTCACAATCCACAACTAAAGAGGAACGATATAAAACATTGATACCTCAACTGGAATCCCTAGTTGCTGGTGAGCCTGATGTTGTAGCCAACCTTTCAAACATTGCAGCTGCACTAAAGCAAACGTTTAATTTCTTTTGGGTAGGATTTTATATCGTAAAAAATAATGAGTTGGTACTTGGTCCATTTCAAGGGCCAATTGCTTGCACCCGAATAGGTTTCGGGAAGGGAGTTTGTGGTGCTAGTTGGAAAGAGAAAAAGACTTTTCTAGTGCCGGATGTCGAGCAGTTTCCAGGGCATATTGCTTGCAGTTCAGCTTCAAAATCTGAAATTGTTTTGCCTGCTTTTAAAAATAGTGAAGTTGCGCTTGTACTCGATGTAGATAGCGATGAACTTAACGATTTCGATACTACTGACGAAACTTATCTAAAACAAGTAATGTCTATTATCGAGAAATTTATTTGATAACCTTTAAATTCATCAATCGGAAAATCAGGCAATAGCCGTGGTCAACTTCAATTCAGCAACCGGTTTTTCACCCAATGTTTTCAGTAAGCGAGCATGAGCAGCCACTGCCTCAAAGAAAGTGTCTTTAGCCTTATATGGAACGCCAAATTCTTTGGCTGTTTGCTCAACAATAGGGGCGATTTTTTTATAATGAACATGGCAAATCGTTGGAAATAAATGATGTTCCACCTGATAGTTTAATCCCCCAACATACCATGAGAAAAGCTTCTCGCGATGCCCGAAATTGGTAGTCGTGTGCATTTGATGTATCGCCCAATTGTTTTCTAGGTTTCCTTCCATGTCAGGCACAGGGTATTCCGTTCCTTCAATAACATGCGCAGGTTGAAAAATAATAGCTAAAATAAATCCGCTTATGTAGTGCATTACAAAAAAGCCAAGAAATATCTGTCCAAAAGAAAAGGGTGTTACCAAATACGGTATCACAATCACATAAGAAAAGTAAATTATTTTAGTCAGTATCAGTACACTCCACTCTCTGCTAATGGAGGCCTTTTGCTTTTTCACCATTCCTTCTTTCTGGTATTTTGCAAGTCTGACAAAATCCTTTAAAATAATCCAAACGAAAGTTAAGAGGCCATAAAAAAACCAAGCATACCAATGCTGAAACTGATGCATGGGTTTCCATTCTGAATCGGGGCTCATCCTTAACACCCCGCGTGGGCTTATATCTTCATCTGCTTCATGAATGTTGGTGTAGGTGTGATGAAGCACGTTGTGTTGCACAATCCAATTGAATGAATGGCCTCCCACGATATTCAAGGAATAACCCATCATTTTGTTAACCCAAGTCTTCGGTGAATACGAACCATGGTTGGCATCATGCATTACCGAAAGGCCAATGCCAGCTTTTCCAAAACCCATGATCATAGCAAGCCCCAAATAAATCCAATATGTTTGTATAGCGCCACTCACCATAAAAGCATAGGGTATCAAATAAAGACTGAACATGAAAATGGTTTTTACAACCATCTCAGAGTTACTGTATTTATTGATGTTGTTTGATCTAAAATACTCGTTCACCCGTTTTGAAAGTGTTGGGAAAAACTCGGGGCGTGTTGGGGCAAACTTTATGTGAGAAGTATTCATAAGCAGTGATAATGATTCAATTTTATAGTTTTCAATTAAGATCGAAAACATTATAGATTTAAAGATACTAAACAGCTCCGAAGCAACAAGTGTTAGCCTTAAATAAATATGGCTTTAATTAGATTTAAAACGAAATTTCCCTTGTATTAATATAATTCGGCCAAAATTGTTTTACCTCCTTTGGTCACTTCCCCAATTTTTACCTTCACTATTGCATCTATTGGCAAAAATATATCAACCCTTGATCCAAACTTGATAAACCCGAACTCATCGCCTTGAGAAAGTACTTGCCCTTCTTTTACATAACACAAAATTCTTCGAGCAAGCGCACCAGCAATCTGCCTGAATAATATTTCGGTCCCGTTTTTCATTTTTACAACCACGGTGGTTCGCTCGTTTTCAGTGCTTGATTTTGGATGCCAAGCCACTAAATATTTGCCAGCATGATATTTAAAATAAGATATAGTGCCAGCTACAGGCATACGGTTGATATGCACATTGATAGGTGACATAAAAATTGAAATCTGTTTTCTTTTGGAATTCAAATATTCAGTTTCAACAACATCTTCAATCACCACTACTTTGCCATCCGCAGGAGCCAAAATGTATTTTTCGTTTTTGGATATTTCAAAAATCGGGATACGGAAAAACTGAAGGATTAAAAGATAAAACCCAAGGCTTACAACAATACCAATGTTTTGAATGATTGTCGCACTGGGCCACAAATAACTGATTAACCAATTAAGGCCAAATAAAATAACCAGTAATACAAACAACAACGTGCGCCCTTCTCTGTGGATAGTCATTTCTTAGTTGGTGAGGTAGTTCAAAATTTAAAATTGAGGCAAAATTAATTTTTAATCTTGAATATCTAATTCCGAATTACCGATTAATATCCACCACGGAATTTGTATGTCTTAGCTACTTTATCGATGGCCACCATATAAGCAGCAATGCGCAACGAAACTTTATATTCTTGTGCTGTTTTATACACATTATCGAAAGCATCCTTCATAATGCGGTCGCTTCTACGGTTTACGCGCTCTGCAGTCCATTTGTAACCCAATCGGTTTTGCACCCATTCAAAATAAGAAACTGTAACACCGCCTGCATTGGCCAATATATCGGGCACAACGCTTATTCCTTTTTCATAAATAATGCTGTCAGCTTTTGAAGAAGTTGGGCCATTAGCACCTTCTACAATAAGCTTAGCTTTTATGTTAGAGGCATTACTTCCAGTAATTACATCTTCTGTTGCGGCTGGCACCAAAACATCCACAGGCAAGGTTAATATCTCTTGGCCGCTTATTTTTTCAGCACCTTCAAATCCATCCAAAGAGCCTTTGTTTTTATCGCGATAAGCAACTGCTTTTTCAATATCTACACCTTCAGCATTGAAGTATGCACTATGCAGATCACTGATGGCTTGCACTTTCAATCCACGTTCAGACAATAATCTGGCAGCCCATGACCCCACATTACCAAACCCTTGCACAGCGCAAGTAGCTTTATAGGGATTGATTTTTAATTTTTCCATTGCGGCAAGCGTGCTTACCATTACACCTCGGCCAGTGGCTTCTGTTCTTCCCAATGAACCACCCAAAACGATTGGCTTTCCCGTGACAACGGCATTCACTGTCATGCCTTGAGTGCGGGAGTATTCGTCCATCAACCAAGCCATTTCACGCGGGCCAGTGCCCATATCAGGAGCTGGAATATCTTTATCAGGACCAAAAATATCAATCATAGAAAGCGTGTAGGAACGAACCAACCGCTCAATTTCTCCGGCTGACATTTCGCGAGGATTGCATGCCACACCACCTTTTGCCCCACCATATGGAATATCAACAACGGCACATTTCCAAGTCATCCAAGCGGCAAGTGCTTTTACTTCATCTAAATTTACATGGGGATCGAACCTGATACCCCCTTTGGAAGGGCCGAGAATAGTAGAGTGAATTACCCGATAGCCTTCAAACACTCGAATGCTGCCATCGTCCATAGTGATAGGAAGAGAAACGATCACTTGACGGGCGGGCACTTTCAACACATTGTAAACTTCTTCTTCCAAGCCTAAAATTTCAGAGGCTGCACGGAAGCGCGACATCATAGCTTCGAAAGGATTTTCCTTATCTAGAAGGGGAGCTGGCTCGATATAACTCATAAATTATGGATACTTTATGTTTTGATTAAATTTCTTAAAAAATTGCGCTTCTGGCTATTTAAAACGATTGCAAAGATAAAGGATTTGCTCACATGAGAGGCAACTTGAAAGTAAAAAGTATAATCTATTGAACTACTTGATGCCAGCTTAATAAAATAAGCCAAAGGAGTGTTTTCGGCAAAATTTATTCTATTGATTTCAGCTTTAGGCAACCGCGGAAAGGGAGTGAACTTCGTTCTTCAGAAATTGTATTCTTGCGAATAGCGCAACAACAGGGTTTACCCCACAATTAACTTTTGTCCAGGCTGAAGTTTGGCTGTCTTCATTTTATTAAGGGCTTTTATCTTTTCGATTGTGAGGCCTTCAAACTTACGCGATATATCCCACAGGGTATCACCCGGCTGCACAGTATAGGTTTTGCCTTCACTGGCAATAAGCGTTTCAATTTTGGCTGTTGCCGAAATACTATTTTTCTTGCTTGGCGAAACCCATAAAGATAAATTCTTACCCTCACGGATTAGATTGTTATTTAGGTTGTTCCATTTTTTTATATCCTCCACACGCACAGAATATTTTCTAGCAAGGGTGCCTAATGATTCCCCCGATTTTACGCGATGCTTCATCAACTCTTTGCCGGCCGTATTGCCGAAGGCATTTTTTGCCAACTCTTCAATATCTCTTCTTCCTACTTTTGAAGCAGAATCCAAGATAGAAGCTCTGTTATTCATCAATACCTGCTTGGCAAATAAAGGAACTTTAAAAATTACAGTCCTGCCTTCGGGCACAACGCTTCGGTGAAAGGATGGATTTAATTTTTGCAATTCATCCACGCACGTGCCAGTAAGCTTTGCAAAGGTTTCGAAGTGCAAGTATTGTTGCACTAAAACCGTATCGCTGGGCACTATTTCCTCTTTATAAAGTTCAATTATGTTGTGCTCTTCAGCATGGTTCAACGCATAAATAATGGCGATGTATTGCGGAACGTACGATCTTGTTTCTTTAGGCAAGTAGTTATAAACTTCCCAGAACGATTTTTTATAACCAGACCTTTTTATGGCTCTGCGAACAGTGCCTGGTCCAGAATTATAGGCAGCCAATGCCAAATGCCAATCTCGAAAAATAGTATATAGCTCACTTAAATATTTACAAGCGGCTTCAGTAGATTTTTCTGGATCCATGCGATCGTCCATGTACCAATCATTGTGAAGATCAAAATACTTTCCGGTAGCCGACATAAATTGCCACAAGCCCACTGCGCGTGCGCCTGAAACTGCACGCGGATTTAAACCAGATTCAATCACTGACAAGTACTTGAGCTCATCTGGCAGATTATATTTTGCTAAATGCTTTTCAAATAGTGGGAAATATAGATGTTGCCTTCGCAAGATCATCCGGGTATAATCGCGATCGCGAACGGTAAAATAATTGATGAATGCATGTGCTTTATCATTGTAAGGCAATGCAATTGTTTTTTGTAAACAATTCAGCCTATCCGAAACTACTTGAGGTGTATCATCGCCAGGGATGTATTCAGTAGCAGGTGTGTTTACAAATTTTAATTTACTCGAATCGGAAGGCAATGGCTCTCCCAACACAATCTTTACAGAATCGGCAACGGGTTCAAGTTGTGCCATGGCTAGGTTACAACTGATAAGAGAAATGGCCAATACAATGGTTCTACGGATATTTCTAGCTCTACAAACGTTCATCATTATTCAATTAAACGCAAAAAATCATTGCAAATTACTCAACAATTCGGCAACCTGAAAGAGGTCCGCTTCCTTAAAATCATCGGCCATCAATTGCAAGCCAATCGGTAAGCCCTTTTTATCTTCTCCGCAAGGCACTGATATTCCAGGTATGCCCGCCACATTTGCATGTACAGAATAAATATCGGCAAGGTACATTTCTATGGGATTGGCATTATGCTCGCCTAGTTTAAATGCTGTTGTTGGCGTTGTTGGGGTGAGTATAAAATCGTATGATTCAAAAATCTCTTTGGTCTTTTTGCGGATCAACCTTCTTACCTGTTGTGCCTTGGTGTAATAAGCATCGTAATAGCTTGAAGTAAGCACAAATGTGCCTAACAAAATCCTTCGTTGCACCTCAGCACCAAATCCTTCCGACCTTGATTTTTTGTACATACTCTGAAGATCATGAGTCTCTCCACTTCTATGCCCAAACCGAACACCATCATACCTGGATAAGTTAGAACTTGCTTCGGATGTAGCTAAAATATAATAAGTTGGAAGCAAATATTCCGTGAGCGGGAAATCTATTAAGTCCACTTGATGCCCTTCTGTTTGCAGCACATTAATTTTATTTTGAATTGCATCCTTTATTTCGGATTGAAGCCCTTTGGATTCTATCGCTTCGCGAAAGCAAGCGATTTTATATTTTTTAATCGGTCGATTGAATGAATCTGAATAAGTATCTACTTCGCTTGTCGAAACAGTGCTGTCAAAATCATCAGCACCTGCAATTACTTCCAATACTAGTGCTGCATCTGTTAAGCTTTTTGAGAATATTCCGATGCTATCGAAAGACGATCCGTAAGCAATTAATCCATACCTTGAAATTCTGGAATAGGTTGGCTTTAGGCCATACACTCCACAAAATGCAGCAGGTTGGCGCACCGACCCTCCTGTATCCGAACCTAAAGAAACTCTGCACATATCGGCCATTACAGCCACTGCAGATCCCCCCGAGGAGCCACCAGGTACCCTTGAATTGTCAACGTCATTTAATACAGGACCAAATGCCGAATTTTCGTTGGATGAGCCCATTGCAAACTCATCACAGTTTTGCCTGCCTATAATGATCGCGTCTTCATCTAACAAACGCTGAACCGCAGTAGCAGTATATTGAGAGATAAAGCCATCCAATATTTTGCTGCTTGCTTGCAGCGGATGATCTTTAAAAGCTAATACATCTTTAATGCCCACCACCAAGCCAGCTAGCTTGCCAGCTTTTCCCGATTTGATTTTGGCATCAATAAAAGAAGCCCTCTGAAGGGCTTCTTTTATGTAAACCGTTAAAAATACATTGAGATGACTCTTTGATTCAATCTTTTCTAAACAATTCTCAACAATCATTGTGCATGATTGAGAACCATTGTACAGATCGATTTGTAGCTCTCTTAAATCAGAGTACTGCTTCAAGACTAGTTTCCGTCAATCTTAGGAACTTCCTTGCCCGCATCTTTCACTTCTTTTTCAACATCTTTCACCGCGTCTTTAAACTCGCGGATACCTTTACCGAGTCCCTTTGCAAATTCAGGTATTTTCTTAGCTCCAAAAAAAACAAGCACAAAAAGCCCGATTACCACCCACTCGCCCATGCCAGGCATACCAATCAATAATATAGCGTTCATAGTTCTATTTGTTAAGTTTGTAAAGATATAAAATAATTTTTATTCCAAACGAGCATCCTGTAAAGAGTATATAGAGATCCTGGCTCGGCAATGATAGTGAACCCAACTACCATTGTATTCCTAAACTGAAATTAGCTTCGAAAGTTTCTATAAATTAAAAATCTCTTAGAATTTAGACCTTTTTGACTTGTTAGTCTGATGTTCTTTTTAAGTAGAAGGGTGAACAACTTCTCCAATTTTTATTACCTTTAATCGTAAAACCAAAAATATAGTCATGGGAAATATGATAGAATTTATGACCTCTTGGGATCAATATATGAACATTGGTGGCTTTGTTTCTATTGCCATCGCTGTGTTGATCTTTTTATACCACGAAGTTAAAATAGCAGGAATAAAGGATTTAAAAGAAAGGTTTGATTATGTAAACCTTCACGAGATTCGTTATTTCTGGTTCTCAATGCTTGCTATCATTTTGGCGGGTGCGCTTTTTGCCAATACCATTGCAACCCACCAAATTGAACGTAAAGGCTTTCTTTGGTTCTATGTACGTTTGTTTATTACTGTGTGCTTTGGTATTATAGCTTACTTTGTATTCTATAGCATGGTTCGTATTTACTATCCGAAAAGTGTTGAGAAAAGGTTAAAAAAAATACGCGCCACGCCAAGAACCTCTCCATCAGGTAATCTGATGCGCAAGTTAGCCGAAGAGGAAGAAGATGTTCATTTGGAAGCTAGTCAAATAGCGGAAGAAGCAAGCAACATACACTCAGTGGATTACGATGTTTGGATAGACGACAAGACAGGAGAAAAGAAAGTAGAAAAATATTACAGCTACCAGCACTCGGAAGAATGCCCAAGCTGTGGTTTTACAACTCTTAAAGTAGATATGGAAGAAGTAACTCAGCAACCAACACTTACAGAAGCTGGCTTACTTACTAAGCATTATAAATGCAGCTATTGCGGCCATCGTGAGTCAAAGGAATTGCCACTCGCAAAGCTTTCTAGCAACGTTTAATACCTTTTCAAAGAGTAGGCAGCAAGCAGTTCCTGCCAAATGCCTACTCTTTAATATCCAGCCTTACAATATTTTCAACGTGTGCAGTCTGCGGAAACATGTCTACGGGCTGAATAGAGGTGATTGAATAGTTTTCACTGAAAATTTTCAGATCGCGCGCTTGAGTAGCTGCATTGCAACTCACATAAATTATCTTTTTAGCAGCCGCTTTCAACAGCATTTTACAAACGTCTTCGTGCATGCCCACGCGAGGAGGATCGGTAATGATAACTTCTGGTCTCCCATGTTTACCAAGAAAACTTTCATCTAACAAACTTCTAATATCGCCAGCAAAAAAATTGCAGTTTGTAGTGTTGTTAATAGTAGCATTCATTTTCGCATCTTCTATAGCAGCTTCTATATATTCCAACCCAATCACTTTCTTGGCGTGGCCTGCAATAAAGTTGGCAATAGTGCCAGTGCCCGTGTAAAGATCGTACACTAATTCATTGCCCTTTAATTCGGCCATTTCAAATGCAGCCTTGTACAATTTGTACGCTTGCGCGGAATTGGTTTGGTAAAATGATTTCGGCCCGATGCGAAATTGCAACACCTTCTTGCCATCGGGTGAAGGCATTGTTTCGATAATATAGGGCTTGCCCTTCCAGCAAATTACAGGTAAATCACTAAACGTATCGTTGCGTTTTTCATTGATCACATACTGAAGTGATGAGATCATCGGAAAGGCATTGGCCAAGCTTTCAAGAATTAATTCAAGCCACTCACTTTTATCATAAGCCACTTGCAAAATCACCATTACTTCACCTGTGTTGGCAGTGCGAATCATTACTGTTCTTAAATAACCAGTTTGATTTCTTAGATCAAAAAAATCTATTGATTTCTCTAAAGCGATTTTTCTAAGATGCAAACGTATAGCATTGGAGGGGTCGGGTTGGAGATGACATTCTTTTACATCGAACACTTTATCAAATGTTTTGGGGATATGAAAACCCAAGGCTGGCTCACCAAACGCCATGCCCTGCTGCATTTCCTCAAATGTGAGCCAACGACTGGCCGTGAAAGTAAAGTCGAGCTTGTTTCTATAATTTTTTATTTGGTCGGATGGGATGATAGGTTTGATCGCTGGAAGTGTAAGCCCTCCTATTCGTTCCAAATTATCTATCACTTGCTGCTGTTTGTAGAAAAGCTGAGTTTCATAATTTACATGCTGCCAGCTGCAGCCACCACAAATCCCAAAATGTTCGCAAAAAGGAATAGCTCTTTTTTCAGAATATTTTTCAATGGAAACAACCCTGCCCTCCAAAAAACTACTTTTTATTTTGGTGAGTTGAGCTGTAACCGTATCCCCAGGCGCACCTCCTTGCAAAAAGATAACAATGCCATCTACTTTGGCTAAGGTTTTGCCTTCGGCAGCCATTGTTTCGATATACAGATTACTCAGCTTATCACCTTTCTTCATCGAATTGGGCTTTTTCACTGCCTTATTTCCATTGTCCAACAAACCATCTCCAACTTCCATCCGTCAGTTATCTTTAGATTAAATATCAAGTGCTGCGGCAAAATACATAAAGTTTAATAGCTGCTACTACTGGTCTTTTGGTATATTTAGTTGTTTAATTATGAAGAAGCTATTTTTTACGTTTCTGTTATTGATTGCCTTCCCTGTGGTGGCCTCACACATTGTGGGAGGTGAGTTTGAATTACTGCACCTTACGGGAAATAGTTACCAGCTTAATCTCATTATCTATTTTGACTTGAATAATGGCAATCCAGGTGCAAGAGACCAATTTGCTGATGCTTCTATATTTCGCAAAAGCGACAATCAATTGATGGCCACACATAGGCTGCCACTAACAACCGAATCAGAAGTTTCTTATACTCAACCTTCTTGTTCAAAGGGGGAAATTCGCACGAGTAAATTAATTTACACTTCACAAATAACGCTCGATCCAACCACTTACAATGACCCTGCGGGCTATTACATCTCTTGGCAACGCTGCTGCCGTAACTATAACATTACCAATATCTACAGCCAAGTGCCTGGAACAGGTATTTCTGCGGGACAAACATTTTATCTCGAATTTCCAGCAGTAGTAAAAGATGGCAAACAATTCATCGATTCTACTCCAAAATTATTCCCTCCACTTAACGACTTCGCTGTTTTAAACAAACCTTATTATGTTGATTTTGCTGGTACTGATGATGATGGAGACTCGTTGGTTTATTCGATGGCAACTCCGCTAGACACTAAATCAGCGGTAGCACTTCCTGCTACTTCACCACGTCCTTATCCAGAAGTAACGTGGAAAGCGGGTTATAGTCTTACTAGTATTACAAAGGGAAATCCCGACTTAAGAATAAGTAAAGATGGACTTTTAACGGGCACACCTGGAAGTGCTGGCCTGTTTGTATTTGCTGTAAAAGTGGAAGAGTATCGAAACAAAGAAAAAATAGGAGAAAGCAGAAGAGATTTTCAAATGCTTGTTTTAGATATACCTACTGGGGTGGCTCCAAAAATAGTTGGTAAAAAATTAACGGACGCAACTTTTAGCTATACCAAAAACATGAGTATACACTTTAGTAACACAGTGGCGGATGCTGACCGGTGCATACAGATAAGTGTTTCAGATGATGACTCGAAACAAGCCGGTGATAACTTTCAAGAGAACATCACTATAAAAGTTATAGCTCTGAACTTTAAAAGTAGTAAGCTTAACACCATTCTTCCATCTGTTACCACGACCATACTTAAAAACGGAAGCACACAAGATTTCAGGATTTGCTTTCCGCAATGCCCATTCATAAAAGGACCCTATCAGATTGGCATTATTGCTTTTGATGATGCGTGCAGTCTACCACTGATGGACACGTTAAAAGTGGTAGTTGATACCGAACAACCATTTAATACGCCACCCTATTTTATTACTCCAGCGCAAACCATCATTAATCAAACCTTAAATGAAGGAGATCAAAAGTCATGGCCTTTTGAAATTGTTGACGACCAGCAAGACGATATTATTACCGCTTTGCTAACCAATGGATTTGTGCTTGCCAATGCAGGCATGAAGTTTACAGTGACCGAGAATAAAAAGGGTTCAGCAAAAGGTGTGTTCAGTTGGGATGCTTACTGCGACATCTACGATTTTACCAAGCGAACTGATTTTCAAGTAACCCTTCAAGCCGATGACAATGATGTGTGCAATGCAGATCTCCCAATAAAGAAAATTTTTAATCTATCAGTAAAATTACCCCCTGTTGATTCACCTGTTATTTTTACTGACTTGGTTAAAACTAAAACAAGAACAATCAAAAGCATCGAGAGACGCGTAAACGAGAGTTTGAATTTTAATGTATTTGCCAGCGAACTTACCGATCAAAGTTCTATAGATCTAAACCTAGTTGGTAATCCAACCTTCGTTCAGTATGGCGTTAACTTTACAAACACCTCAGGAAAAAAAGATGTAGCATCTGCTTTTCAATGGAACATACAGTGCGCCAAGGTTGATCCCGCTAAGCGCAGTGCTTTTGTATTTCGATTCATTGCATCCGACAATACTAATAAGTGCAAGTTTAACAAAGCCGATACAGTTGATGTAGAGGTGAAGATAGTGGCACCGATAAACAATAGGCCTACGCTCGCGCTGGCAAGCCTAAACGATGTGGCCCTACAAAATGGAGCTTTGAACATAACCCTAGGCCAATCTATCTTGCTTAACGTAGTGGGCAATGATATCGACAAAGACAACATTAAACTAAAACTCGTGCAGCCCGATGGCAACGTAAAGCCCACTGGCTATACCTTTGCCGATACAGAAGGCAAGGCAACAGTTTCCCAACAATTCAGTTGGACACCCGATTGCTCCATCTTTCAAAATGGGGTTTACAAAAACAATTACATATTCAAGTTCAACGTTGCTGACGACCAGTGTTACTCTTCGAAGTCGGATAGCACAGTGATAAAAATAAATGTAAAAGATATTGATGGCAATGATACTGACTTTCTCCCCGCCAACGTGATTACACCCAATGGCGATGGCTGCAACGATTATTTTGCAATGGAAGGATTTGATAGTGAGCTATGCAATGGAGTAACCTTAAGTGGTGCGGTTGCAGACTCGAGGGTGGCATTGCCAAAGGATAATTGTACAGGTCAGTTTCAGTTAATCTCTATTTACAACCGCTGGGGCGGAGAAGTATTTAAAAGCACTGACCGTAAATTTAAATGGTATGCCCTCAACGATGCTGCGGGTGTTTACTTCTTTACGTTGAAGTATTCCAATCGGGAGTATAAGGGCACGGTTTCTGTTCGCAATTAAAGTAGTAGGAGAGCCTACTTATCTCACCAACTGTGGGATGCTACGCTTCAAGTTTTTTCAAACGGCTCTCTAGTTCAATCATTTTAGCTTCTAAACGGGCATAGTCCACTATTTTAACAAGGGCAGTTGTTGTCAGTCGTAAGTCCGTCAACTGGGCATCTATGGCATCAAACCGTTTTCCCATTACTTGGCTATAGAAATCACTCATCACACCTCTAACAACTACTTTAAAGGTTTCTTCACTCATGGCTTTGTATTTTTCCTTTATGATCGCAATCAAAGATACCATTTCGTTATCAACTTCCATCTGCAAACCCCCATAAAATTGATGTTAGCTTGGCTCATCTTGGTCATTTGGGTTGTTGGTGAAGTACCCCATTAAAAGGCGCGCAAGGTCACTTCATTGCAAGGCGCGAACCTATCGCAATTTAAGCGGATCTAAGGGATACTCTCTTTGATTGATACGATACATACAGTGCATACAACGCGTATAACACCCGAATACACTGCGTATGGATACCCGCTACGCAGCGTATAGAAAGCTTATACGAAGTGTACACAAGGTCGGTACCACTAGTACAAGCTGCGTGTACTAATTTGTACACACAAAATAAACACCTCGTTAACAAATAAAAAAACAGGGATAATATACTACTGCACCGTAAGTGGCTGGCCTAGGTTAGCCACGCGCAAATCTTTGGTGCGGTAGAGCTTCACGCGCACTTCCAGTTGATAAACGCCCGCTGCAAGGCCTTGCGGATGCAAAAAAGTAAGCGTGCTGGGCTGGTTATCAATAAAGGTAGTCACTTTGGTTTCTGCGCCATTGCCTATTATAAACACACCTTGCAGTGGGTCTGCAACATCCACTTTTAATCGCTGGCCACTAATGGTGGCAGCGTTGCCCACGGTAAGGGTTGTGCTGTTGCCGCTGGCATGGTCTACATAGCTTTTTATGATGGGCATGGGCTTAACGGCCGGTACTTTTTGTACCTCAACCTCTACATCTATTTTCTTTAGCGTGTCCGTATCAGAAATATTAAACACTACCCCGTGGCGGCCACTGTCAAAACTGTCGTCTTCACTGGTAAACTCACCCTGTATATCTTGGCTAATGTAAAATAAGGGGGTACTAATGTTTTCGCCCCTTCGCAGGCGGGTTTTTACACTCAAGCTAAACTCCTCCCAAATGCTTAACACCTCGGCCCGGGTCACGGTTGAGCCGCGGCTAGTCATGTCTTCAATTAAATCATCTAGTGTGGCAGTTACTTCTATTTGTGTAATGGCAAAAAACTTGTCTTTGCTGGCAGACAGGTTGCTTTTAAAAAGGGCATATTTTAACATAACGGTGGGGTTAATAGGTTAAACAGGGTATAAACATATTTCTAATATAACGGGTGGTTTTAAAAAAATCAAGAGGAAAACAGAAAATTAACTTTGGCGAAATAGAATAGCCGCATTCAGGCATCGCTGATGTTTACAATAGGTAAAATCAGGGTTATTAAATCACTAACTTTTTGTTAAGTTGAGCAACATAGCCAAGTTATTCCTAATTATTTAAAGCATACCATAGCCGGGTTAACTTTTGGTTTGTAAACAAGTGACCCCTATCCAAAAACATAGCTGTATTAATCTCTACCTTCAATTAAAAAACAACTAGCATGAAAAAGCAACTATTTCGCCCAGCCCGTTTGTTACCACTAGCATTAATTTTGTTAATTATTTCTTGTTCAAAGAATGAATTAAACAACAGCCCCACTTCGGCAACCAAGTCTACCAATCCTGGTATAGTAAGAATCTCTTTTGATGCCGAGGCTTTTAAAATGAGCCAACTAGCAGACCCCGCAAAGGCTAGTGCATTTGAGATAACCGCTGCCGCGCCACGTGCCGACCGCCAGAAAATAGACATTGATATTTATGAAGACGGCACCTCTGCTTGGGTAATGGAAAAGCAGCAACCGAAAAATGATGTAAAAGAACATCACCTTACCCCAATAGATAGCACTATTAGAGAAACGCAAACTACCCAAATAGACCGCGCAGGCAATGCAACTTATTATGACAATACGGGCAGTTTAATTAGGCAACATAAACTAACCATTCCTTCTTTTAACACATTGGTAAGCGAGATAAAAAGAGACCCCACCGCGGCATTTGGGGCGGTGGGCGTTCCATCAACAGAGCGGCTTAAACAGGTACTTGCCAATGCTGCGGCTGTAGGGGCTGTGGTGCAAGACTTGGGGAATGGCGTAACCAGCATTCGAATACCCCACGCCTCGCCCGTTTCCAATGCTGCTGCTAGAACATCGGGTAGTGGAGATTACCACTCCGTAGATATTATAAACACTCAACTTAATTTGGTATTAGGCTCTACCCTTTACGATGCCAACGAAGAAGTAGTAAGCAAAGTCTATTACGCTTATACCTTTGAAAACGGCAAGGCCAAGCCTAAAGCTAGTTATGCCGAAATATGGAACACCGATAAAAAGGCTAACAAAGTAAAAAGCATATCCAATACCTACTTCTATCAATTTTCGGCAACAGTAAACAACTAAGAGTATGAAAAAGACTAATTATAAATCCGCCTTTCTATTAGTGATGATGGTATTAACTTATAACTGTTTAAAATCTCAGGATAGAGGCTCTGTATGGGTGCATGGCTTAAACAGTGGTGCTGACGATTGGCTCAAGTATGAGCAGCTTTTCAAGGCAGAAAGGCAACTATTTGATCAAGTTACAGGGGCAACTCCTCGGCACTATTTTACCAATGGCGGTGTTAAAAGTACTGCCAGTCAAGTGTATACATCTTATTCCATAGGAAGAGGTGGTCAAAACAATAGAACAATTTATGTTGGACATAGCAATGGCGGGGTAGTAGGTAGAGAACTTGACGTTAATCCAGCTTACTCAAACAGCCTTGGCGGTATTATTACATTCGGCAGTCCTTTGGACGGAGCTAAAATTGCAAATACGTCTGAAAATGGGCAAGCAGATAATTTTGTGAATGACGGAGTAGATAAAATAACGAGAGGACCCGTCCGTCAACTTTATTACTTAAATGAGATTGCAAACTTATTAGGATGGGACGCCATTGCGCTATTGCAAACCACCATAAGAAGTTCTGTTATACCCTCAAACCCCGCTGCTGATATTGGACAGCAAGATTTAAAAGAAGGCAGTGCTTATATGAATAGCGGAGTGAGGGATGTAATAACAACTACTCCAAAAATACATGTGTATGGCAATGAGAACGGCCCTGTGCTATGGCACTATTTAACATCATACGAAAATATTGGAGCTCACAGACCTTTGTCTGACGACACTCAATTTGTAAATTTAGCAGACTTAGCAGGCGATATTTACAATGACTTGATGTGGGTAAATATTGCGCTGGCGGTTGAAACGGGATGGTTTACCTTTGGCATTGGGGGCGTTTATTACGGTTGGATTGCCAATGGCTGGGCAGAAGGCCGCGATTGGTTTAGGTACGATGCCGAAAACGGATGGAACAGTTTGATAGGTTCTGGCTCTACTGCATTTAGGTCGGTATGTTACGAAGCCTTTCAGTTTGGTACCTACCAAAATTGCCTAGAGCAGGTAAGATTAGACCCGCGCCATTATGAAGACTATGATTGCGCCAATCCGGCTACTTACACACAATGTGATTACTACTATAGCCCGGTGAACGGCCAAAGCGATGGTTTTATAAAAGCACCATCGGCTACTGGATATAACAGCGACTGGAGCAATAATGCAACTAAAATAGAGGCTTTGGGCGTGAACCATATTGAGATGCTGGATAATCCAAGGATTGAAAAGATTTTTAGAGACATATTTAATGGGACAGCAGGTGCTGATCCCTCCTTCAGGACAGACCCGAGATAATGAAAATAGCATTATTTTTTGCTGTGCTATTGGTATTATTTGCACAACACTCTTGTAACCAAGAGAGGACAGATTCAATCAATAATCCAAAAGTTCTCTGGAAATCATCTTTATCCGATGGTCAATTGATAGGTGCGTCAATGGATGCAGATATTCAATACAATGGCGGCATACTGTTAGGTGGAATGGACAAGGGTCGCTGTTTGTATTTATTAGACATTGCTAGCGGTGAAATCAAATGGAAGTGGAATGATTATGTCAATTCATTTGGGTGGGGTACTATTTGGCCTTATACACAAGGAAACATTACATTAATATCTTACGGTCGCGAGCTACATTGCATAAATCTAGCCACTGGTCAGACAGTTTGGAAAAGACGGTTCATATCAGGTTATAGCTCAGTTGTAACTGGTATTGGTAACAGGTACTATATTCCAGCAGATAATTACGCAACAACAGATGGCCCCAATGAAGGTAAGATTGTATCGGGTAATTTATTGAACGGTGATAACGAAGAAATAGTAGTAACTCCAGAGTATACACGAGCTTACACAGACCCTAATAATTCGCGCGGTAGCGTAGTTAGTTGTGATGCGGTAAAGATCGGTACAGATGATGGGCTTCTCATGTTCTTCTGGGACCCATTGGAGGGTTATAAGCTTAACATATTTATCGGGTTATATAACCTTACTCAAAAGAAATGGGTGTACAGCAAAAAGCCGTTTATATTAAACGCGGCCTACACTTTCGGTCAGCCGGTCGTAAAAAACAATATGGTAATCAACAGTGTGGGTAGAATTCTTCAATGCCACGATTTGTTTACGGGCGAACTACTTTGGTCTCGGCAATTAAGTGATATAAACACAGCTAACGATGCTTGGGTGGACGGAAAAATACTGAGTACCACCCAAGACCGCATCACTCACTGCACAGACCCAGCCACGGGCAAAGAGCTGTGGGCGATCACCACCTCGGGCAACCCGGGGATAATAAGAGAGCTAAATGGCATTGCCTACTTTGTGGGCGGCAACGGCAAGCTATTTGCCATCGATGTGGCAGCAGGCAAAATACTCTGGCAGCTTGATTCTCCTGACCTAAAGGCAAACTCAAATTCCGCTTTTGAAGAGGGGATGCGCATTGTACCCGGCACCAACGGGCAAAAAGGCAAGGTGATTGTGTCTTCCTATTTAAATGGGTATTGTTATGAAGCTATTATGTAAAAATAAAATAGTGGGACTTGGCGCATGGTCACGCCTTGCCCTACTTTTTATAGCCAGTTCGTGCAGCACTGCTTACTATGTGCCAAATGTGCGCAACGTGCCTACCTTTAGTGGACCTAAAGAGTTGCAGGCTACTGGGTTTTACCAAATGACCATGCCTGATTTCACTACTAGTTACAATGGCCAAATTGCCTATTCAGTTAACAATGACATTGGCATAATGGCAAATTATATCCACTCACGCAATAAGGACAATACAACCCCTCTTATCGGCAACTATGGTGAACTTGGTATAGGTTACTTTAAAAGGCTTGACAATATTTACTATGATTGCTTTGTAGGTGGAGGAATTGGAAATGGAGCAGGCGTCAATACAAACATTGGCAACCTGAGCGGATTATTTTATGGTGGTAGTGCACCACCAACATCTATCGAACCAGATTACAGAATTAACTCTTCCTATAATCGATTGTTTCTTCAACCAAGTTTGGCCTACACCTTAGGGAAAAGGTTTACCGCGTCATTTGCTCTTCGGGTGGACTTACTACACTTTAATAATACTGTAATCAATAAAACTACAAATGAAGAAACTGGGTTAAGTCGCATGCCCGTTTACTATTGGGGGCCAGCCTCCACGCTCCTCGTGTCAATAAAAAAGAATCTAAAATTTATGCAGCAAGCGGGGATAAATAAGTCAAAGGACTCACAAAGCAATACCAAGAACATATTCTATATATCAGTTGGCATACGCTATTCCTTTAATACAAAGAAGTAAACTTGTTTAGCTCGCCATCACAGGGGTATTTGCCACCAAGTATTCAAGATCTTCATTCTCCAATTGCTTCTTCTCATCGGCAAGCACAAGAAAGTTTTCATACAATGTATTCAACTCTTCACCTTCAACTTTATAACCTAACAATTCAACGCGATGCTTCAACGCAGCTCTTCCACTTCTGGCGGTAAGCACGATGGAGGAAGAAGGAACGCCTACATCAGATGGGTTAATAATTTCATAGTTCTCAGCATGTTTCAAGAAACCATCTTGATGAATGCCCGAAGAATGCGCAAACGCATTAGCACCTATAATGGCTTTGTTTGCTTGCACAGGCATACGCATCATTTCGGATACAAGTTTGCTGATATCGTACAATCGCTCGGATTTAATATTGGTATACAAGTCAAGGTCTTTATGCACTTGCAAAATCATGGCTACTTCTTCCAACGAAGTATTGCCAGCACGTTCGCCAATTCCATTGATAGTAACTTCAGCTTGTCTAGCTCCACCCATCAAACCAGCGATCGTATTCGCGGTGGCCAATCCCAAATCATTATGACAATGGACAGAGATCACTGCCTTGTGAATATTAGCAACATGTTCAAATAAATATTCAATTCTTTTCCCGTAAAGGTGGGGCAAGCAATAGCCTGTTGTGTCGGGTATATTTACCACATCAGCACCAGCAGCAATAACTGCCTCCGTTAATTGCGCTAAGAAAGCCAGATCAGCACGGCCAGCATCTTCAGCAAAAAACTCTACTTCATATCCTTTTGCTTTTGCATACTTTACCGCCCACACACCTTGCTCTAATACTTGCTCTCGATTTGACTTGAATTTATGTTTGATATGAACATCAGAAGAACCAATGCCAGTATGAATCCGCCCGTTTTTGGCATGATGCAATGCTTCAGCAGCTACATCAATATCTTCTTTCTTTGAGCGCGTAAGGGCACAGATGGTTGCTCCCTTTATTGCTTTCGATAATTCTACCACAGAAAGAAAATCACCAGGGCTAGAAATAGGAAACCCAGCTTCAATAACGTCAACACCGAGAGCTTCAAGTTCTTTGGCAATAATCACCTTTTCCTCCGTGCGTAATTGACAGCCTGGCACTTGCTCACCATCGCGAAGAGTTGTGTCAAAGATTTGGATTTTGTTGCTCATAACTTTAGTTGTTAGTGATTCGTTGTTGGTTGTTAGTTACTTGAAACTTGTAACTCATTTACTATTTGATCGCCCATTGCACTGGTGTTCAATATCTTTTCTTTAGGAGTTTTAGCATCCGCTATATCGCTTGTGCGATATCCTTGCTTCAATACTTGCTCTACTGTTTTAATAATGGCATCAGATTCCTTTTTCAATCCGAAAGAAATATCTAATAACAATGCAGCAGATAAAATTGAT
Source organism: Cytophagales bacterium (assembly GCA_038205685.1). Taxonomy (GTDB): domain Bacteria; phylum Bacteroidota; class Bacteroidia; order Cytophagales; family Cyclobacteriaceae; genus ELB16-189. Next base: position 59,776 of record JBBRBQ010000013.1, read on the forward strand.
GCTAGCGGATTCGCAATTCCTTTTCCAGTAATATCATGTGCACTTCCGTGGATAGGCTCGTACAATCCTACCTTATCGCCAACAGAAGCAGAAGCAAGCATACCCATAGAGCCAGCAATTTGAGAAGCCTCATCCGTAAGTATATCACCAAATAAATTTCCTGTAAGCACAACATCAAAGCTTCTTGGGTTTTGGATAAGCTTCATAGCAGCCGTATCAACAAACTGATGTTCGAGTTGCACATCAGGATATTGCTTCCCGATTTCTTGAACCACTTCGCGCCACAAGCGTGAACTCTCAAGCACATTGGCCTTATCGACTGAAGTTACTTTTTTCTTTCGAGTACGTGCCGCCTGAAATGCTTTGTGTGCAATGCGTTCCACTTCATAGCGTTGATAGATCATTAAATCAAAGGCAGTGTTGCCATCATCCTTTCTTCCCTTCTCTCCGAAATAAACATCACCCGTTAATTCACGGAAGAATAAAATATCAGAACCTTTTAAGATTTCCGGTTTAATGCTGGAAGCCTCGAGCAGTTCATCAAATAATTTAATCGGTCTAAGATTAGCATACAAGCCTAACTCCTTGCGCATCTTTAACAGCCCTTGCTCTGGTCTTACTTTTAATGTCGGGTCATTATCATATTTAGGATGCCCCACTGCTCCAAATAAAATAGCATCGCAGTTTTTTAATTTAGTGAGCGTTTCATCTGGCAACGGATTGCCTGTTGCTTCAATGGCACCGTGACCAATGATTGCTTCATCGTATTCAAACTGATGATTGAACAACAAAGCGATTTTATCAAGCACGCGCTTGCCTTCCGTTGTTACTTCTTTGCCGATACCGTCTCCGGGGAGGATAACTATTTTCTTTTTCATAATTAGTTGATAGTTAACAGTTGTTGGTTGGTAGCTGATCTAACAACTAATCACCAACAGCCATCAACTATTTGTGTGCTACATCAAACTCTCTTATCTCACTATTCAAACTCAATAGATAATCAATATCATCGTACCCATTGATCATACAGGTTTTCTTGTACTTATTGATTTCAAAACTTTCGGTGATTCCATCTACGTTAATGGTTTGGGTTTCCAAATCAATCGTTATTTCCTTTGCAGGATTGGCTTTAATAATCTCAAACAATTTCTTTAAATAATTGTCTGATACCACCACAGGAAGCAAACCATTGTTGAGTGCGTTATTTTTAAATATATCTGCAAAGAAACTTGAGATCACCACACGAAAGCCATAATCATAAATTGACCAAGCTGCATGTTCGCGGCTGCTTCCACAGCCAAAGTTCTTTCCAGCCACCAAAATCTTTCCCGCGTAAGCGGATTGATTCAATACAAAATCTTTTACAGGATTGTTATCGGCACTATAACGCCAATCGCGAAACAAGTTATCACCAAAGCCTTCGCGTGTGGTTGCTTTTAAAAAGCGCGCAGGAATAATTTGATCTGTATCAATGTTCTCAACAGGCAACGGCACTGCTGTGGATTTTAATATTGTGAATTTTTCCTTGCTCATAGTTAGTTGTTGGTTACTAGTTGTTAGTTGTTGGCTCACTATGAACTAACAACTTTCTACTAGCAACCATTGAAATTCTCTTACATCTGTTATTCTTCCCGTAATTGCCGCAGCTGCCGCACTCAATGGGCTCGCCAAAAATGTTCTTGACTTGGGCCCTTGCCTTCCTTCAAAATTTCTATTGGAAGTTGAGATACAATATTTACCCGCAGGCACTTTGTCTTCATTCATACCTAAACAAGCTGAACATCCAGGGCTTCTTAATTCAAAACCGGCTGCTTCAAAAATTTTATCTAAGCCTTCGCGCTTTGCTTGCTCTTCCACTTGTTTCGATCCGGGCACTACCCACACTTCAACATTTTCAGCTTTCTTCTTACCACTCACTATGCTTGCCACCAAACGCAAGTCTTCAATGCGAGCATTGGTACAACTTCCTATAAATACATAATCAATTGCCTTACCGAGTAGTTGAGAGCCCGCTTCAAGCCCCATATAATCCAACGATTTGATAAAGGAAGTTTGTTCACTTATCTCTTTCAACTCAGCCACTGTAGGAATTCTATCGGTAATTTTTATACCCATGCCTGGATTAGTTCCGTAGGTTATCATCGGGCCAATATCGTTGGCATCAATTTTTAATACGTGATCATACACTGCACCCTCATCGGTAGTTAATTTTTTCCATTCAACAACTTTCTTATCAAACGCATCGCCCTGTGGAGCAAACTTTCTTCCTTTGATATAATTGAATGTTATTTCATCTGGAGCAATCAATCCGCCCCGAGCGCCCATCTCAATACTCATGTTGCAGATGGTCATGCGGGCTTCCATGGATAAACCACGAATGGTATCACCAGCATATTCAACAAAATAACCTGTTGCACCGCTAGCCGAAATTTTTGATATGATATACAGTATGATGTCTTTACTCACAACGCCTTTCGCTAGGTTACCATTGATTTCAATCTTCATGGTCTTAGGCTTGTATTGAAGTATACATTGCGTTGCCAATACTTGTTCTACTTCGCTAGTCCCTATTCCAAAAGCAATGTTGCCAAACGCACCGTGTGTACTTGTATGACTATCACCACATACTATTGTCATTCCCGGCAATGTTAAACCTAGCTCCGGCCCAATGATATGAACGATACCTTGAAAAGGATGACCAAGGTCGTATAACTCAACACCGAACTCAGCGCAATTTTTTCTAAGTGTTTCAACTTGATGTCGACTCAATGCTTCCTTGATGGGAAGATGCTGATCTTTTGTAGGGACATTATGATCGGCAGTAGCCGTTGTACGACTTGTATTAAAAACTTTTATGCCTCTTTTCTTCAAGCCATCAAATGCTTGCGGGCTTGTTACTTCATGAATAAAATGCCTGTCGATAAAGACTGCATCTGGATAACCTTCAGCATGTTTTACAACATGACTATCCCATATTTTTTCAAAAATAGTTTTTGGTTTTTGTTCACTCACAACAATCGTTAGTTTGGTTATGCCTTTAAAAAACAGAACCGCCCTCGACATAGTCGGGGCGGTTCTTGATAATGCACGAAGGTAAAAAACTATCAGTTAAATCAAAGAACAAAAATAAAATTTTTATCACCTAACGACCCTTCGTATGATTTGATCTAGATCAATGTTGCATCAGAGGTGATAGCAACTTTTAATGCCTTCGATATAATGCAATTTATTTCAGCACCTTTCACAAATTCCGCAAACTGTTCGGCAGTAAGCGTAGGCACACTTCCTTTGATGGAGAGATGAATACCTGTGACATCAAGACCTTCGAGTGTAAGTGTAGCAACGGTATCAAGTGAAGTAGCTACAAATCCTCCTTGCGTTAAACCTGCTCCTACTGCCATAGTAAAACAGCCTGCATGAGCCGCTGCCAAAAGTTCTTCAGGGTTGGTGCCAACGCCCTCCTCAAAACGAGTTTTAAACGAAAACTGTGTTTGATTCAACACAGTGCTTTGTGTTGAGATGTTGCCTTTGCCAGTCTTTAAATCGCCAGACCAATGTGCGGATGCTGTTCTTTTCATAATTTATTTTTTAAGTGTTGATTTATATAAACCCTATTATTTAGTTTATGGTTTACAAACCTAAAATTAATTTCAGCTATTTCTTCTTTAAAAGGATTTTTCATTTCCGTTATCTTACTATTCAATACCAGCACATGATTGAATGAAATCAAATTTTCCATTCAATCTTTGATTATGTGGTTATGTGTCACGCGGCTCTCAACAAATTAGCTACTCACTCCTCAACGTTTTAGTAGGGTTGGCAGAAATAGTTCTCATCCCTTGCAGCCAAACGATTATTGCAATCAATCCTGCTATTCCCGCCAAGGTAACAGCAAATATCCACCATGGCATAGCAGTGTGATACGCGAAGCCTTGTAGCCAATGATCGGCTGCATACCATGCTATAGGCGCAGCAATAAACATGGCCAATAATACAATGAGCGAAAATTCATTGAAGAGCAAAGCCAACGCTTGCATAACCGATGCGCCAAAAACTCTGCGAATGCCGATTTCTTTTGTTTTACGTAGCATATTAAAAGTGGCTAGACTAATAATTCCAATGATAGCAATCACCAACGCGATGATAGTAAACAGTGTGACCAATCGCGAAGCAACGATTTCTGTTTTATATGATTCATCAAATGTTTCATCTTGGAAATTGTAACGCATGGTATAACTGGGCTCAAAACTTTTGTACACTGAGTTAATGGCGGCCATGGATTGCTGCGTAGTGCCAGGTTGATACTTAATATAAATAGCAGAGGTTTGTTCTATCGGGGTTCTGAAAAGAATAACTGGTAACCTTACAGCATGTAACGATTCGGTATGGAAATCATTCACTATACCAATGATTACACAGGTGGCCTCTCCAATTTTAATTTCTTCACCAATGGGTTGTTTCAGTCCCATTGTTTTCATAGCCTCCTCAGTTACAAGTGCTTCGGTGCGAACAGAATCAGAAGGTTTCGATTCAAAACTTTTGCCTTCAATGATTTTCAAACCAATTGTTTCCGGAAATTGCGGTATACACCCAATCGTTTTAAACTCCACCCGACTGTCAGGTGATTTCCCTTGCCAACTCACACCCGTGTTGCTACCACCCGAACTAAGTGGATTGGAGTTGGATGTGGATAACCCTACGATGGAAGGATTTTTGAGCAATTCATTTTTAAATGCATCAAACTTTTTGAGCAATGGGTAAGTCGGTTCGATGTGGATCATGTTGTGCCGATCAAATCCCAAGTTTTTGGTGGTTACATAATTCAGTTGATAATACAGCACTCCACTAAAAATAATAATGCCAATGCTAATGCTCAATTGAACTACCAACAATCCTTTTCTAAATCCTTGCGAGCCCGTTGTGCTGCTGCTTAATTGGTTTTTCAAAATACGCACAGGTTGGTAGGATGACATCATTAACGATGGATAAATTCCGGCCAACAATGCAACGACAATTAAAAAAGCTAAAACGTAAATTGGTATCCAACCTGAAAGAATGGTTAAACTTATTGGCTCCCCAACTAATCTGCTAAAGAAAGGCAATACCAATTGTGTGGTGAATGATGAAAGCAAAGTAGATAACAATACGATAAAAAAGGACTCACTCATAAACTGTGCAGCAATTGTGCCTCTCATCGCACCTGTTACTTTGCGAATACCTATTTCTTTTGCACGGAGCGTAGCCCTAGCCGTGGCCATGTTTACATAGTTGATGATCGCCATAATAGCGATGAGTATGCCAACAATACCGAACAGAACTACATATTCAATTCTTCCCCCTGTATTTTTGCCACCTTCAAACTTATTTTTCAAATGCCAATCGGTAATTGGATAAGCTTGATAACTTATTTTCTGTGCTTTCAACGCTTCGGTAACTACGCGTATATCGTTCAGTTTTTTGGTAAGCTGTTCTGTTGAAACATCCGATTGTGTTTTTACATACATGTTGAAAAAATTCTGACCAAACTGTTCTTCACTAGTACCCCATTGTTTTTTTAATATGTCGTACGATAAAGCAAAATCAAATTGTAAGGAAGAGTTAGCGGGAATATTTTCAAATATGGAGGCGATGGTTACTTCACGAGAGCCATCAATCATCATCGTTTTTCCAACTGGAACTGTCGACCCAAAAAGTAGGGCTGCCATTTTTTGGGAGATTGCAATGGAAGCATTTTGTTTTAGGGGATTGGGATCTCCTTGAATAATAGGAAAATTGAAAACCGAAAATAGATTTTCATTTGCATACACGCCACTTAAATAAATGCATTCATTTGGTTTCCCTTCTGGTCGAAAGCAAAGCTCGTGAGGCCAGCGGTTACCAGTAGACACGCCTACTAGTTTTTCTATTTCCGGAACAGACGAAACGTCAATCAAGCACGAAGCGATATCATAAGTTTGATAGCTCCCATCTGCTTCCACGTGTGTCATCACTTTAAATATTTTTTCATTATCTGCATGAAAGCGATCAAAAGAATATTCATGAGCAAGCCAAAGTAAAATCAGAAATGCAGAAGTAAATCCAGCAGATAGACCAAAGATTGTAAGAAAAGAATGCCCCGGCTGGCGTATGAAATTTCGTAGAAAGATTTTAAATATATTCTTTATCATAGCGGTAGAAATTGTTGAATTATAATTTTGAGAACTTCTTTTGCGAATGTTTTTCAAACGGAAAAAGCGACCAACATTCCAAACAAATTGAAGCCTCGCTATACGCTCACTTTCTTTTGCCTTACGGGAAAAGAGTTCGTAAGCATCGCCTTCAATTTCTTCTAATAAATCTGGGCGACAATACCAGCGAAGGAATTTGAGAGCCCAATCAGGTGGATATTGTTTCATGGCATTTATATACTTTTCAGCAAAGCCTAAATTGCAATGCCATCTTTGGTATTAGCTTGAAAAGCTGTGTGCGTAATTCATTCGCTTCTTCCAATGCTCGTTTGCCTGAAGCTGTTAAAAGAAAAATCCGCTTGCGCCTTCCACCACGCTCCTCCGTTGGGTCACTCATTTTTGATTTCAGCATTCCTTTTTCTTCCAATCGAGTTAGCACCGAATGCACAGCACTAATATTGAGGCTGCGCCCAGCTTGCTTTTCAATCTCGTCCATCACAGCCACACCATACGCCTCGGGATATAAAATGCCCACTGTTAGCAGTACGAGTTCTTCCAATTCACCAATATTACTTCCCTTCATTGTTTTCTAAAATTGTTTCGGTTGATTAATCCTACAAAAGTGAAAGTAATAAATAAAATTAGATTAGTAACAATACGGACAAATAAAATTCAAAAAGTGTTTTAAATAAAGAAAAGGTTCATTAAAAAGCTATGATCTTAAAGGCTTTCAATCTTCCTTTCAATAACCTTTTTGTCGCTTAACGATCTAGTCAAAACTAAGGCTGCTTGATAACAGGTCAAAGCTTCACTTTTATTTCCGCTAAGTTTATGAAAGTTACCCAACGCAGTTTGATAAAAATGATTCTCCTCTAATCCTTTTATAGCAAGCAACTCTCCAATTGCCTTTTCAGGATTGTTTGCATAACCGCAAGCAATTGCCTTATTCATGGCAATGATGGGCGATGGTTTTATCTCTAGCAAAACTTCATACAGATAGATTAGTTGAATCCAATCTGTTTCTTCAAAGGAAATTGCTTTTGCATGAACTGAGGCAATTGAAGCTTCAATATGGTATTCGCTCAATTCATCACCTCGTGATGCTTGCTCCAAAAATGAAAACCCTTGTTGAATCAACTCTCTATTCCATCGCATTCTATCCTGAAATTCTAACAACACAGTTTCTCCTTCATCGTTACTTCGGGTGGCAAAGCGAGAGGTTTGAAAACACATCAACGCCATCAGTGCCTGTACTTTGGGCAATCGAAGGTCTTTTGATTGAATCAATAAATACAGGAGCCGCATAGCTTCTTCACAAAGATCAAAACGGATATTGGTTTCGTAATTGGTGGCGTGATATCCTTCATTGAAAAGAAGGTAAAGCGTTTTTAAAACTGTATCTAATCTAGGATGTAAAGATTCTGTTGGGGGAAGCTCGAATATATTATTTTGTACTCTTAGTTTTTCTCTCGCTCTGAAAATTCGTTTTTGAATTGTTTCATCGGAAATTAAAAATGCAGAAGCTATTTCAAGTGTACTCAACCCACAAAGAATTTTTAAGGTAAGTGCAATTTGTGATTCTTCAGGAATAGCGGGGTGGCAGCAGGCGAATATCATTCGCAGCTGACTATCCTGAATTTCGTATTCAAAAAACATTTGGTTTACAGAAGCAGATAATGCCCAACCCGAGTCTGGCACTTGGGCAAGTGCCGTATGCGTTAATTCATGTCGCTTTTTACTTCGTATAAAATCTAGCGATTTATTCTTAGCAACTTTATATAGCCAAGCTTGCGGGTTACCAGGCACACCATGAAAACTCCATGTCTCCATCGCCTTCAGCAAAGTATCTTGAACAATGTCTTCAGCAACCTCTATATTATTAATGCCAACAATCCGCGTAAGCACAGCGGCCATCCTTCCCGCTTCGCTGCGAAAAAGATGGCCGACTGTTTGTTTAACTTCTTTAGAATTTGTCATGGCCAAAAGGCCAGATTATTTCTTTGGGAAATTTGGATTTGCAATCACTTCCTTAGCCTGTGCTGTATGGCGAGCTGAGTGAGCTGCAAGAAAGATAATAACTTGGAAAGAATCGAACGTAGCGAAAGGCATTACTGCATAATGATTGCGAAGATCATCTTTTGTGGTTTTAACGTACTCGATAGTAGCATCTCGTTTTGCTGTAAATTCTTTCACCGATCCTTCGACAGAACCAAAGTTATTTTTTGGTACCATTTCTTCGCGGGTCTTAACTTTTTGCTCGCGACTAGAAATCATGCCTTTCACTTGATCATCAGTCATCTTTACTTCACTTCTTTTGGCTGGATTGGAAGCCTCTTTCAAAGTTCCTTGCTGCATTCCAAATAGGCTTGATTCTGTAATAGCAATGTGCTCAACACATTCCGCCACCGACCAACTTTCAGGTGTCGCTTTGAATGAAAGTTGAGCTGCTGATAATCCTTTGATAGTGTTAAGCAACGTTTCTTTTGTTTCCTTCAGATAATCAATAGCATATTTCCGCTCAGCATCCGTAAGCGTAGTTTCTGCGGTTGTAAAACTTGAAAGCACGAGTGCTATAATCGGTAGAAATCGTAATATTTTCATAGTGTATTGGGTTTAGTTTGAAAGTTAGTAAATGTTTTACATTTTCTGGATTGGCCTAACTTCTACCTTTCCGTTGAATACAAAATCAGGGTATCCATTTTTTGAGATTTCAACTGCTTCATCTAAATCCTTTGCCTCAATAATAAAATAACCTCCCACCAGTTCTTTTCCTTCAGCAAATGGCCCATCGGTAACCACTTTGTTTTTGCCAGACACAAATTTGCCCGATGGCTCAAGCGGTTCGCCACCCACATAGCGGCCTTCTTTTCTTAGTTGTTCTATCCAGCCAAACCATTTTTGCATGTGGGCTTGCATTGCTTCGGGGGCTCTCATTTCAGGGGCAACATCGCTGCCTCCATGAAAAATCAACATAAATTTTTCCATAATGTTTTAAGATTTAAGTTTTTGAAATTTGATCTAAGACGAATATGGATTTCCATTTAGGACAAAATCTAAAGAAATTTCTTTAGCACCTAAACAACCTTTTGTCTTATCAACTGTCAGGTTAAAAAACTTCCAAGTAAGCCACTATAAAAGGAGCTGAAATCAATAAGCCATCGAAGCGATCAAGAAAGCCTCCGTGACCGGGAAGAGAATCGCCAGAGTCTTTTATTTCAATACTGCGTTTGAGCAGCGATTCTACTAAGTCGCCATAAATGCCACCAATAATTATGATGGCGTTAACAATCATCCATTGCGTTAAACTCAGTGTGTGGAAATAATAAGAAATCCCTAACGCAAAAACGGTTGCCAACAATGCGCCACCAATAGCTCCCTCCCATGATTTCTTTGGTGAGATGCGTTCAAATAATTTTCTCTTGCCTAAGTAAGTACCTGCAAAATAAGCTCCAGTGTCGCTAGCCCAAAGTATAAATAAGCATCCCCAAATAATTTCATAATTGTAAACGCCATTTTCAAAGGCGGCTATGTTCAACAAAGCGAATGGAATGGCTACATAGAAAACGCCTAGAAAAGTAAATGCGATGTTAGTGAACGGCTTCCGCTCAAATTTTTTGTAGAGTTTAATCATATAAACACATGAGAGCAGCGGAAAGAAGAGAAAATAATATCTGTATGAAATATCTCTCCGCTCAATAAAAAAAGACATGCTGTAAATTATAATCCCGCAAAGGGTACCAAATACTTTTTGTGGCTTTAGTCCATCTAATCCCGACAGGTCATAGAATTCGATTAATGAAAAGAGACATATGATAAAGAACACAATAAAGTAGGTCCAGTCGCTATACACAACACCAACAATAACGCCAGCTGAGCCGAGTAGGCCGGTGATAATGCGTTGGGTTAAGTTGTTGAATTTTTTTAAGAGAGTACTCAAGAAAAGGGTTGATTAGTTGGTTGAAACAAACGTATAAACTGCACAAGCAAGATAGTAGTAATGCCGACTGAAATTAATACTACGGGCCAAGGTGCTGCACTGGCAGCTTCAATATCCATTTTTACTTTGCCTTGTTGATAAAGATAGATGCCAACTACCGAGAGTCCGTTGTTCAAAAAATGAGCAAACATTGGCACAGCCAGATTACCAGACCAGTAGTAGAGATAGCCGAACAAAGCACCTAGCAACATGCGCGGCACAAATCCAAAAAATTGCATGTGTATTGCGCTGAATAAAATAGCCGAAAACCAAATAGCCACATGAATATTGTTGGTTGCCCTATGCAAAATAGGTTGAAGTAATCCTCTGAACACAAGCTCTTCTCCAATGCCTGGCAGGATAGCAATTACAATAAATCCAAAAACAAACGCACCGAACGAATCGAAGGTGGTAAGAAACTTGGTTACCTCCTCTGCCTTGGTTTCTAAATCGCGAGCTAACGTTTCAAAACTTTTTAAAAATTCTGGGAATGCCAGGTTTGAGTTCCATTCGATAATAACTGAATCAATGATAATAAATCCGATCATGATCGCAAAAACTAGACCCACTGCAAGAAGTGGAAATGGTTTAACATCTTTAAATGGATTCCTTTTTTCAATGGCCCAGTAATACAATGCGGGAAAAAGAACCAATCCGAAAAGTGTAGCACCACCTTGAATAATGAAGAAGGGAGTTTTTACTTCTGGATATAGAAGTGGATTACTAAGCTTGGGAATAAAATCAATTATACTTCCATCAATAAAAGGCATTGCTAAAAGAAAACCCAGCATGGGGCCGAGAATAATAAATCCACCCATCGACACAACTAGCATCAAAATAAAGGAGATAAACGGTGGCCGCTGTTGCGCGATACTATTCAATTCAGACATCTCAACAATTTGAATTATTTTTACAATTAATTTTGCGGGCAAATATGGTAAAAATTGGCAACATCGAACTAGGCGATTTTCCGCTGCTGCTTGCGCCCATGGAAGACGTGAGCGATCCTCCTTTTCGTGCCGTATGCAAAGAAGGAGGCGCAGATTTGATGTACACTGAGTTTATTTCGTCTGAAGGACTGATTCGTGATGCTGCCAAGAGTCGTCAAAAGCTCGATATTTTTGAATACGAGCGACCAATCGGCATTCAATTGTTTGGTGGCGATATTGGTAACATGGTGGAATCTGCCAAAATCGCTACAGAAGTTAACCCTGATTTAATTGATATAAATTACGGCTGTCCTGTCAAAGCGGTGGCTTGTCGCGGGGCAGGCGCAGCATTGCTGCAAGATATTCCCAAAATGGTGAGGATGACTGAGGAGATTGTAAAAGCCACCCATCTTCCCGTTACCGTAAAAACTCGTTTGGGTTGGGATGATCAAACTAAAAACATTACAGAGGTTGCTGAACGCTTACAAGACATTGGCATAAAAGCGTTGACAGTGCATGGCCGCACTCGCGTGCAGATGTACAAGGGCGAAGCCGATTGGACATTGATTGGTGAGATAAAAAATAATCCACGGATTCATATTCCAATTTTTGGCAATGGTGATGTAGATACACCTCAAAAAGCATTAGAGTATAAAAACCGTTATGGGGTTGATGGCATTATGATTGGCCGTGCTTCCATCGGTTATCCGTGGATATTTAATGAGATAAAGAATTATTTGAAGTCGGGAGAAATTCTTTTACCTCCATCGCTTGCAGAAAGAATTCGTGTCACCAAAAAGCATTTAGAGTTTTCAATACAATGGAAAGGAAACAAGCTGGGCATTTTTGAAATGCGCAGACACTATGCAAGCTATTTCAAAGGCCTGCCCGACTTTAAACCTTTTCGTGCGAGATTGGTGGAAGCGATTACAGGCGAAGAAGTGTTTGCAATATTGAATGAGGTGGAAGAGTTTTATGCCAATGAAATTATTTTAGCCTGATATTGGTTAACAAATCTCAACCACTATTTTAAATGCCCGAAAAAAAATCACTCACTCCTATCTTACTTTTAATTTCGCTTGCACTCATTTGGGGCACATCGTTTATCCTTATCAAACAAGGGTTAAAAGTTTTTGCACCCGACCAAGTGGGTTCTTTGCGTGTGGCAGCCGCGGCAATTTTTTTATTGCCCTTTGGCCTACTTCGCTGGAAAGAATTAAAGAGAGGAGATCATTTCAAATTATTCATTTCAGGAATGATGGCCATTTTCATTCCTGCTTTTCTGTTCGCGGTAGCTCAAACACGCTTGCAAAGTTCGGTAACAGGAATTTTAAATACATTATCCCCAGCATGGACAATGGTGTTGGGTGCGTTACTTTTCAATCAACGCTTTCGCGGATATGCCGTGTTTGGTTTACTCATCAGTTTTGGTGGTGCTATTATATTAGCCCTAGCAAGAGCTGGTGGAGCACTTGGAGGTTTTAATATGTACGCACTATTAGTGGTATTGGCTTGCGCGTTTTATGGGTTAAACGTAAACTGGATCAAGTTTAAAGTGCAAGGCCTTGGCTCGCTCACTATCACCAGCGTATCGCTTTTGCTTATTTGTCCTTTTGCCTTCATCTATCTTTTTGGCTTCACGGATTTTACTTACAAACTTTCCAACGAACCTGGTGCTTGGCAGGCTGCTGGCTTTATTATTATTCTTGCGCTAATGAGTACTGCGGTTGCCAATTTAATTTTCAATAAGCTGCTGCAAATCTCCACACCACTTTTTGCAAGTTCCGTTACTTACATTATGCCGATAGTTTCCGTTATGTGGGGTGTGCTTGATGGCGAGCAATTATATCTCGGCCATATTATTGGTATGGTGGCTATTTTAGTTGGCGTTTATCTTGCCAACAGAAAGAAATGATTAACCTAGGGCTTCCACTTCGTTAACCTCCTCGGGCATCATGCGCTTGAGTAGGTTTTCTATTCCCGCTTTAAGCGTGATGGTGGAAGAAGGACAACCGCTGCAAGAACCTTGCAACATCACGGTCACTTTCTTTTCAATATCTTGATAGGAATGAAACGTAATTGCTCCACCATCCTGTTCAACCGCAGGGCGAATGTATTCATCCAAAATTCCTTTTATTTTTTTTATCGTCTCAGTTTCTTCTTGTTGATTCTCCGCTGGGGCATTTACATCCAAAATTAATTTACCATCCTCCAAAAATTGTTGAATGTGCTTTCTCAGTTTTTCTTGCACTTCAATCCATTCAACCTCATCAGTTTTGGTAACCGTAACAAAGTTGCTAGCATAAAACACACGTTCTACAAAAGGATAGCCGAACAACTCAAGGGCGAGGGGCGCATCCAACGCACGAGCTGCATCTGGAAAATCGAAGCTCATACCTTCTGGTACCAACATTTCGTTCACCACAAATTTTAATGAATTTGGATTTGGATTGGACTCTAAATAAATATGGATGGTTTTAGGCGCTGGATTCAACATAGATTTCGATTTTAAAGTCGAACAAAAGTAGTGAAATTAAGTTCAACCCCTCAACTGCGAACCCTTAAACCCATACCAGCCAATGAAAGCAAATAAGGCAGTGGGTAAAAGGAAGGCGAGTGAGGTTGATAAAGCAGTTACTAAATATCCCATGATGGGTGGAAATACAGCTCCCCCCGCAATCGCCATTATGATACACGAGGATGCTTGCTTGGTGGATGATCCTACATCTTTTATCCCCAATGCAAAAATGGTAGGAAATGTGATGCTCTGAAAAAAGAAAAATGCCACTAATGCGTAAATTGAATAGGAGCCAAAAAGATTAAAGGAAACAATCAATAATAAACCCACGATTGACAAGCAATAAAGCCCGAGCAGGGTATTGGCTTTTATAAACCTCATAAAAAAAGTACCTGTAAAACGACCCAGCATAAATATCACCATGCTTATCGATAACCAATAGGAGGCCGATTGATTGCTAATTGTTAAGCTTTCAGTAGCATAATTTATAAAGAGACTCCAAACACAAATCTGCGCACCCACATTGAAGAATTGTGATATTACAGCTAAGACAAAATGCTTTTGCTTGATCAATTTTTTTGGAGGCAACGAACCTGAAACAAAAGCATCTTCTTGCACTTCAGGTAGAGGCGTGAAAATAAAGAACACAGCTACTAAACAAACTACTGAACCAACAATTAGATAGGGCGTTTGCACGGATGCAAAGCCTTCGGCAATGGTTTGGTTTTGGGTTGAGAACACAAATCTCGCCCCAACCAACGGACCAATGATCACACCCAATCCATTGAAAGATTGCGCTAAGTTCAATCGCTGTTCAGAGCTTTCGGGCTTACCCAATACCGATGCATATGGATTGGCCGCTGTTTCTAAAAAGGCCAGGCCGCAAGCCAATATAAAAAGTGCTATCAAGAAGAATTCCCATGATTGAATTTGGGAAGCTGGGAAGACTAAAAACGCACCCAACGCATATAAAAGCAGACCTGCCAAAATTCCCTTCTTATATCCATATTTTTTCATGAAATATCCCGCAGGAAGTGACATGATAAAGTACGCACCAAAGGTGGATACCTGCACCAGGGTGGAAGCTGCGGGGCTAAGACTTAACACTTCTTGAAAATGCTTGTTGAGCACATCTAACATGCTGATGGCAAAACCCCAGAGAAAGAATAAACTGGTAACAAGTATAAAAGGAATAAGATAATTTTTGTTTGAATCAGCAGTCGATTTTATTGATTCTGGTTGGGGTTGTATTTGAGCCATATAAAAAAATTCTTAAGATTTAATTTATGAAGGTAAAGAAAGATTTAGTTAAAGTAATGTCACTTATTAAGTACTGATAAAAATTGATCTTAATTTAGCAGTTTAGATTTTGAAGATAATCTCCATGAATGATCAAGTAATCCCTTACAACCAACTATGGCAATTCGCCAATTCAATATTTTTAAAAATAGGTTGTCCTGTTGACCAAGCTAAACAAGCTACCGATGTATTGTTGAGTGCCGATCTGAGAGGCGTTGATTCTCATGGGCTCGCTCGCTTGAGCGGATACGTGCGACTGTGGGAAGGCAAGAGGATTAATGCCACACCCAACATGCGCATAGTACATGAGTCGCCCAGCACGGCAGTGGTTGATGGCGATCAAGGACTTGGGTTGGTGATTGCACCTTATGCTATGCAAGTGGCTATTAACAAAGCGAAGACTTGTGGCACTGGTTGGGTAGCAGTAAAGAATTCCAATCACTTTGGTATTGCTGGCTATCACTCTATGATGGCGTTGCAACATGACATGATCGGCATCTCCATGACTAATGCGAGTCCGTTGGTAGCACCTACGTTTTCTGTTGAACGATTGCTAGGAACCAATCCTATTTGTGTCGCCATTCCAGCAGGCAAGCAACCACCCTTTGTTGCTGACTTTGCTACCACAACGGCAGCCAATGGTAAACTGGAAATACTTCAACGCAAAAATTTGGATGCACCCGAAGGTTGGATACAAAGTAAAGATGGTTCATCTTCAACCAATGCAAATGAATTAAAAGATGGAGGAGCACTTCTACCGTTAGGTGGAGACCGCGAACACGGAAGCCATAAAGGATTTTGTTTGGGTGCTTGGGTAGATATTTTTTCGGCTGTTTTATCAGGTGCTAATTATGGGCCGTGGGTGCCACCATTTGTAAGTTTTCTTGCTCCCCCTGCCGATCCCGTTGGTGAAGGCATTGGTCACTTCTTTGGTGCGATGCGTGTAGATGCTTTCCGCTCTACCGAAGATTTTAAGCATCACATGGATAATTGGATTACCCGCTTTCGCGAAGCTAAAACAATTGAGGGCTACGATAGGTTGGTTATTCCAGGAGATCCTGAGCGGGAGTATGAAACAATCAGAATGAAAGAAGGTATTCCGTTAAACGGAAAAGTAGTAATTGATTTGAGTGAACTTGGAAAACGATTTGATGTGGCTTTTCAATAAGTAAAAAAAACGCGTATCACCCATGGCGATTGAAAAATTCCATTGTTCTTATAAGCCAAGTCATACAAAGCCATTGCGTTCAGTCCACCCCTATTGCTGCCTGATGTAAATGAATACCCAAGACCTGCCAGTAAACGAGTGTAATAAGCTCTTTCATTTCTGGTAGTTGAAATATACGTTGGGGAATTAATTGCATTGAATTCGCCATAAAGAAATATCTCATTAATATTATATCTAACAAAAGGACTAAACCCATATTGTTGAACGGAAATACTTGGTGTGACATAACTGTAAATATAGTTCTGATAAGTAAATCCCATACCCGTTGAAAACTTTGGGTTAACCATGTAACCAACTAGAGGGCTTAATGAAAATTGAGTGTAGCCAGTACCTGTGCTAAAACCCAATCCTCCACCAAAATAAATTCTATCTTTAAAAGGAGAATCTTCATCTACCTCACGCTGGGCAACACACGCAAGTGAGTGTATAAAAACTAGTGAGGCTATTACTACTTTCAGCATGACATTCAATTTTGCTATTAACGTCCTTCTTGAACAATAAATACATCTTCCGATTCCTTTTTCATCAAATATTTTTCACGAGCAAATTTTTCCAACAATTCTTTGTTGGTCATTAGCTCCTCACGATCTTTTTCCACCTGAGTTATTTTCTCGATGTAGAATTTCTTCTCTCTTTCCAAAGAGCGCAACTTCGCTCCCATTGTAAAACGTGAAATCAAATCGTTGGAATCCAAAAAAGTCATCCAGACTAAAAAGCAAACTCCTGTTACGAAATAGAAATTGCGGAAAATAGGTGGTAGTTTCTTCAGCATAGTTTAAAAAATTAATACGAAGTTAATAAAAAAAGATAAAATCATTAAAACTGCTTATTTCCAATGATTCCTATAAAAAGCAAAAGCCGAAGATTTCTCCTCGGCTCTGTTTAATAAATAAATTCAATTACATCTTCTTTCCAGGGAAGTAAGCCACTTCACCCAACTCTTCTTCAATGCGCAACAACTGATTGTACTTCGCCATTCTATCTGAACGAGAAGCTGAACCCGTTTTAATCTGACCACAATTCAATGCTACAGCCAAATCAGCAATAGTAGAGTCTTCAGTCTCACCACTACGGTGTGACATGATGCTCTTGTATGAATTTCTCTTTGCAAGGTTAACTGCATTGATGGTTTCAGTTAACGAACCAATCTGATTTACTTTGATAAGAATTGCATTAGCAACACCTTTATCAATGCCCTGTTGTAAGCGTGTAACGTTCGTTACAAACAAATCATCGCCTACCAATTGAACCTTATCTCCAATGCTATCAGTAACAGCTTTCCAGCCAGCCCAGTCATCTTCTGCCAAACCGTCTTCCAATGAAATGATAGGATATTTTTTAGCCCACTTAGTCCAGTATTCAGCCATTTCCAACGGCTTTAATTTCTGACCAGTTGATTTTTTGAAATGATACAATTTGGTTTTGCTATCATAGAATTCGGAAGCCGCAGGATCCAACGCGACAAACACATCAACCCCTGGTTTATATCCAGCCTTCTCTATGGCTTTCAATACTACTTCAATCGCTTCTTCATTCGATTTCAAGTTAGGAGCAAAACCGCCCTCATCCCCTACGTTAGTAGAAAGACCTTTGTCGTGCAATACTTTCTTCAACGTATGAAAAATCTCTGCCCCCATTTGCAGTGCTTGCGAAAATGTTTCAGCACCAACAGGCATTACCATGAACTCTTGAAAATCGATCGCATTATCAGCGTGGCTACCACCATTCAATATATTCATCATCGGCACAGGCAGTGTGGTAGCATTTACACCACCAATATATCTGTATAGCGATTGACCGGATTCCATTGCAGCCGCTTTCGCCACAGCCAACGAAACACCTAAAATAGCATTCGCGCCAAGCTTGGCTTTGTTGGGCGTGCCATCCAATTCATTCATCACTTTGTCAATCAACGTTTGATCGAATACATCAAAACCTACAATCTCTGTAGCGATCTTTGTGTTCACATTAGCAACAGCTTTCAATACGCCTTTGCCCATGTAGGTTTTCTTGTCACCATCGCGAAGCTCAACAGCTTCGTGGCTTCCTGTGGATGCACCTGATGGCACTGCAGCTCTTCCAAAAGCACCAGCTTCTGTATATACATCTACCTCTACTGTTGGATTGCCACGGCTATCAAGTATCTGACGTGCGTGGATGCTTTCGATTAAACTCATGTTGATTTGGGATTTAGGATTTTAGTATTGAGATATTAACATTAATTATTGAGATTCTATTTTCAAATTAACCAATCATGGTTAAAAACTGATCAAACAAATATCTTGAATCATGCGGGCCAGGCGAAGACTCCGGGTGATACTGAACCGAGAAAGCTTTCTTGTTCTTCAAACGAATGCCCATAATGGTGTTATCGTTCAAATGAAGATGAGTTACTTCAAGGTCTTTATTATTTGCAATGTCTTTTTCACTCACTGCAAAGCCGTGATTTTGGGAAGTCATTTCTCCCAGACCTGTTATTAAATTCTTTACAGGATGATTTAATCCACGATGTCCGTGATGCATTTTGTATGTTGATACTCCGCACGCTAACGCAAGAATTTGATGGCCTAAACAAATCCCAAACAAAGGCTTATCTTTTTCTAGAATTTGTTTTACTGTTTCAATGGCATAATCCATTACTGATGGATCGCCAGGGCCGTTGGATATAAAATAACCATCAGGCTTCCACTTTTCCATTTCAGCAAAAGTTGTTCTAGCTGGATAGACTTGCACATAACAACCACGATCAGCAAGGCATCTTACAATGTTTGTCTTTATTCCTAAATCAAGAGCCGCAATTTTTATTTTTGATTTAGGATCACCAACTAAGTATGGTTTTGAGGTACTCACTTTCGAAGCAAGCTCAAGCCCATCCATCGAAGGCACTTTCGCCAATTCTGCTTTCATTTCGTCTGGTGAAAGCACGGATGAAATAATGGCATTCATTGCGCCTTTGCTGCGAATATGTCTTACCAATTTCCGTGTATCAATATCAGCAATGCCAACAATATTATTCTTTTCTAAGTATTCTTGCAATCCCACAGTTGAAGTCTTCCTACTAAACACTTCAGAAAATTCGTTCACTACAAGTCCGTTAATTTTTGGGCTAGCCGATTCTTGTTCGCCTTCAAGAGTTCCGTAGTTTCCAATGTGCGCATTGGTGTTCACTACTATCTGGCCAGTGTACGATGGGTCAGTATAAATTTCTTGATAGCCCGTCATCCCAGTGTTGAAACAAATTTCACCTCCTGTGGTGCCTTGTTTACCGATGGCAATCCCTTCAAGTTGAAGGCCATCTGCCAAAAGAATATATGCTTTATTGCTCAATTGTGATTAGGATTAAGGTTACAAAAATACAATTCTTTAGGGTTCTCTCTTGCTGATTGAAAACTTTTTAAGCAATAAAAAAGGGATTCAACTTTCGTTCAATCCCTTTTTCGCAATGCTATCGATTTCAATTTATTCTTTTGCTTTTTTAGGAGCTTTTTTAGCTGCCTTTTTTGGTTTCGCTTCCTCAGCAACAACAGGCTCAGTTTCAACAACTGCATCGGCTACATCGCCTTCTTTTTTACCACTGCGTCTGCTTCTACGTGTTTTACCTTTTTTGTCAACATCTTGTTTTTTGTAGATGTCGTTAAAGTCAACCAGTTCCATCATACACATATCCGCATTGTCACCCAAGCGAACTTCTCCCAACTTAATGATCCGTGTATATCCTCCTGGACGATCAGCAATGCGTGAAGCAACTTCTCCAAACAACATTTGAACTGATTCCTTATTTTGAAGATAAGAAAACACCGTCCTTCTAGAGTGGGTAGTATCGTCCTTGGACTTGGTAAGCAAAGGCTCTACATATTTACGTAAGGCTTTAGCTTTTGCTAATGTAGTTGTGATTCTTTTGTTAAGAATCAAAGAGGAGGCCATATTAGAAAGCAATGCGCTTCTATGACTTGCCGTGCGGCCTAAATGGTTATTTTTCTTTCCGTGTCTCATTAGTCTTCTTCCAATTTATATTTTGTAAGATCCATTCCGAAGGTAAGGTTCTTATCTACTACCAACTGTTCTAATTCAGCTAGTGATTTCTTTCCAAAGTTTCTAAACTTCATCATGTCAGAAATCTCAAGTCTTACTAACTCGCCTAATGTTTTCACATCAGCAGCTTTCAAACAATTATATGCGCGAACAGATAAGTCAAGATCATGCAATTGTGTTTTTAACAATTTGCGCATGTGAAGCATTTCTTCATCCACTTGCTCTACTTCACTATCCAAAGCGCTTTCCAACTCGATTGATTTATCAGAGAACAAACGGAAATGTTGAATTAAAATAAACGCTGCACCTTCTAATGCCTTCTCTGGATGAATTGAACCATCAGTTTCTATTTCAACTAGTAGTTTTTCGTAGTCAGTCTTTTGCTCAACCCGTGTGTTTTCAACACTGTACTTTACGTTTTTCACTGGTGTGAAAATCGCATCGATAGGAATAAATCCAAAAACTTGTTCGTTAGGCTTATTCTCTTCTGCTGGCAAATAACCTCTACCTTTTTCAAGTGTAAGTTCTATTTCAAAACTAGAAGCCTCATCTATATTACAGATTACATGATCAGGATTTAAAATCTCAAAAGAAGAAGTAACTTTTGCAATATCACTTGCTTTAAATTGCTTTTGCTTTTTGATAGTAACAGTAACCTTGCTGTCGAAATTATCAGATACTTTTCTGAAACGAACTTGTTTCAGATTCAAGATTATTTCAGATACATCTTCTACAACTCCTTCAATAGTTGAAAACTCATGCAATACTCCTGGGATTTTAATTCCAGTAATAGCATATCCTTCCAAAGATGAAAGTAAAATTCTTCTAAGCGCATTGCCGATCGTAACCCCATAACCCTTTTCCAAAGGTTTGAAGGTAAAAAAACCATGGAAGTCATCTGACTTTTCCATGACCACTTTCTCAGGCATTTGAAATGCTAATATTGACATACGCAGTTTTTAATTTAAGATTTAAAAATTACTTAGAATACAATTCGACAATCAACTGCTCATTGATATTCTCTGGAATATCTTGACGAATTGGTAAATTGATGAGCTTACCAGTAAACTCACGAGCATCCCATTCTAACCAATTATATTTTTGAGCAGATTTAAGCGCCAAACTATTAGTAATCGCTTCTAGCGATTTAGATTTCTCACGAACTTCGATTACATCACCTGGTTTCAACGTATAAGATGGAATATTCACCACGTCACCATTTACAACCACGTGCTTGTGCACTACCAATTGGCGAGCTGCTCTACGCGTGATGGCAATACCTAAACGATACACCACATTGTCTAATCTAGCTTCCAACATTTGCAATAGAACTTCACCAGTCACGCCTTTCTTACGAGTAGCCTTATCGAAAGTATGTGCAAATTGTCTTTCTAACACGCCATAGATAAATTTGGCCTTTTGCTTTTCGGCCAACTGAATAGCATACTCAGATAGCTTGCGCTTCTTTCCTTTGCCATGCATTCCAGGAGGATAATTCTTCTTTTGGAGAGCCTTGTTATCGCCCATGATAGGTTCGTTGAACCTTCTGGATATTCTAACTTTGGGGCCTGTGTATCTTGCCATATTTTATTGTTGATTTTAGATTTCAGATTTCAGATTTAATTCATCCATCTTTATCTTACTTCTTAATTATTAAACTCTTCTTTTCTTTGGAGGACGACAACCGTTGTGCGGAAGTGGTGTCATATCCTTAATAACTGTTACCTCAATACCAGCACCTTGAATAGTTCTGATAGCTGATTCCCTTCCAGCACCAGGACCTTTCACAAAAACCTCTGCCTTACGCAAACCAAGCTCGTAGGCTTTCGCGCCACATTCTTGTGCAGCAGTCAAGGCTGCATACGGAGTGTTTTTCTTTGAACCCTTAAAGCCCATTTTACCAGCCGATGCCCAAGAAATAACTTGACCAGTAGAATTGGTAATTGAGATAATGATATTGTTGAAAGTGGCTTGTATATGTACTTGGCCAAAAGCCTCAACATTCACAACGCGCTTTTTACTTTTATCTTTCTTCTTTTCAACAGGAGCTGCCATATCGAATTTATTTCTTTAGTTATTAACCTTTAGTTGCTTTCTTCTTGTTCGCAACGGTTTTACGTTTTCCTTTGCGAGTGCGAGAATTGTTCTTTGTATGCTGACCACGAACAGGCAATCCTTTTCTGTGGCGTAGACCTCTATAACAACCAATGTCCATCAACCGTTTCACGCTCAATTGAACCTCTGATTTAAGAGCACCTTCGATCTTAAATTTCTCAGCAATAATTGCTCGGATTTGGTTTGACTCTTCGTCATTCCAATCTTTTACTTTCTTATCCCAATTTACACCCGAACTAGTGAGTATAAATTGTGCTCTTCTGCGGCCAATACCAAAAATATATGTAAGACTTATCTCACCTCTTTTGTTATCGGGAATATCAACACCAGCGATACGTGCCATAATTATCCTTGTCTTTGTTTATATCTAGGGTTCTTCTTGTTAATCACATATAGCTTGCCTTTGCGCCTGATTATTTTGCAATCGGCACTGCGCTTTTTTATAGATGCTCTTACTTTCATTTCCTTATCATTTATATCTAAACGTAATCCTTCCTTTTGTTAGATCGTAAGGCGACATTTCCAATCTCACTTTGTCGCCTGGCAAAATCCGAATGTAATTCATTCTCATTTTACCCGATATATGTGCCAACAACTCATGCCCATTTTCCAACTGAACCCGAAACATTGCATTCGACAATGCTTCCTGTATTATCCCATCCTGTTCTATTGCTTTTTGCTTCGCCACTGATAAGAATAATTTTGTTCTATGTATTCATGTGTTGTTACTACTTCAGTTCTATCCTCAAAAATAGCTACCATGTGTTCAAAGTGTGCTGATGGTTTTCTATCTTTTGTTCTAATAGTCCAACCGTCTTGCTCCTGCACCACATGCTTTGTTCCCATGTTGATCATCGGCTCGATGGCGAAAACCATTCCCTTCGCTATCTTAGTCCCTTTGCCTCGCTTTCCATAGTTCGGTACTTCTGGATCTTCATGCAATTCTTTACCCACTCCATGACCAACCAACTCTCGAACTACACCATATCCGAACTTCTCTACAAAGCTCTGAACAGCAAAACCAATGTCACCAATCCTGTTTCCAACCTTTGCTTGTTGAATTCCTAAGAGCAATGACTCATAGGTTCGTTCAAGCAATTGAAGAACTTGTGGTGTTGCCCCCACTAGTGGATAAGTATATGCCGAATCACTGTGAAAGCCCTTGAACTTTACTCCACAATCAATGGATATAATGTCACCTTCTTTCAATTCGTACTTTCCAGGGAATCCGTGAACTACTGTTTCATTTACAGAAATACACAAAGCCGATGGAAAGCCGTGATAATTTTTAAAAGATGGCGAACCTCCATGGTCATTTATAAATTCTTCCGCTATCTGATCCAGTTCTTGAGTTCTAACACCAGGTTTTATGCTCTTAGCAACTTCACCATGTGCTTTGCCCAGAATCTGAGCACTCTCCCTAATTAACTGAACTTCTTCTTCCGATTTATAATAGACCATTCAACATTAAGCCGCAGCAAACTGAGAACGTCCTTTTACTCTTCCAGACTTCATCATCCCCTCATAATGTCTCATGAGTAAATAACTTTCAATCTGTTGTAAAGTATCTAATACCACTCCTACTAAAATTAGTAAGGAAGTTCCACCATAGAACTGTGCAAAGTTTTGTGTAATGCCAGCCCTCACTGCAAAGGCAGGAAGTACGGCAACTATTACTAAAAACAATGCACCCGGTAATGTAATTTTTGATAAGATATTGTCAATGAATTCAGCTGTTTGTTTACCTGGCTTTATGCCTGGAACAAAACCACCATTCCTTTTCAAGTTATCAGCAATATCGTTGGACGGCACTGTGATAGCTGTGTAGAAGAAAGTGAAAATCAAAATCAATGAACCAAACAATAAATTGTATTGCCATGAAGTGAAATCCGCAAAAGTGGAACCAACATAAGCTCCTAAATCACTATCTCTCCACATGCTTGCAATGAGTGGTGGAATAAACATTAACGCTTGAGCGAAAATGATTGGCATTACTCCAGCTGAATTAAGTTTCAATGGTATAAAATCTCTTTTGCCACCATATAATTTATTACCTACAACTTGCTTTGCATACTGTACAGGAATCTTTCTAGTGGCTTGTGTTAATGCGATCACTCCAACTACTATGAAGAAAAGAGCAATAGCTTCAATGATGAAAAGCAACATTCCTCCTGTTCCCTTAGAACTTAGTTCTTGATAGATCGCTGCTGGAAATCTCGACACGATACCAATCATGATCAACATACTGATACCATTACCAATTCCCTTGTCGGTGATTCTCTCACCTAACCACATACAAAACATGGTTCCAGAAACTAAGATAATAATTGATGATACTGTAAAGAATAACCCTGGATTATAAATTGCTTCTGGGCTAAGAATCGATTTCAAATATCCAAAAGATTGAGCTGCCGTAATTACAATAGTGAGTACACGTGTAAATTGATTCAATTTCTTTCTTCCGCTATCACCCTCCTTTTGCATCTTAGCAAATTTAGGAACAGCAACAGTTAAAAGCTGTACTACAATGGACGCAGAAATATAGGGCATAATGCCCAATGCGAATATTGATACCCTGCTGAATGAACCGCCCACAAGCGTATTCAACAAACCGAAAATACCGCCATCACCAGGATTAACGATAGTAGGATGATTTGTATTAACACCCGGCAAAACTATGTAAGAACCAATTCTAAATATGATGAGATAACCAACTGTGTTAAGAATTCTAACACGAAGGTCTTCGATCGAGAAAATGTTCTTTATAGTGGCGAAAAACCTTTTCATTAGTCAATTTTAGTGGCTGAACCTCCAACCTTTTCTATAGCCTTTGTAGCAACATCAGAGAATGAATGAGCAGTTACGCTTATTTTTGATTTCAACTCTCCTCTACCAAGTATCTTCACTTTATCATTCTTTCCAACAATTCCATTCTTCACCATCAAATCGAAATCAATTGTTGCAGAACTAGTCTTTTGAGCTAACTCTTCTAGTGCATCTAAATTGATAGGTTTAAAATATATCTTGTTATTATTCTTAAATCCAAACTTTGGAATCCGTCTTTGAAGTGGCATTTGACCACCTTCAAAACCTGCTTTCTTACTATAACCAGATCTTGATTGAGCACCTTTATGGCCGCGACCCGCTGTACTTCCGCCTGATCCTTGTCCTCTACCTAGACGCTTGTTATTCTTGGTAGCTCCGTCAGCAGATTTTAATTCGTGTAATTTCATTTTATAAACTTTTAACGCTTACTAGGTGACTCACCTTCTTTACCATTCCTTCAATCTGTGGTGTAAATTCAACTTCCACTGATTGATTCACTCTTCCCAAACCTAGAGATTGAACAGTTCTCTGTTGTGTCTCAGGTCGTTTAATCATACTACGGGTTTGCGTAATTTTTACTTTGGCCATTGTGCTTATCCGTTAAATACTTTTGATAATGAGATACCTCTGTTTCTAGCAATAGTTTGAGCATCTCTCATACTTGTTAAGGCTTTGAAGGTTGCCTTCACCACATTGTGTGGATTAGATGATCCCTTAGATTTAGCCAACACATTATGAACACCTGCACTTTCCAACACAGCACGCATCGCACCACCAGCTATAACTCCCGTTCCATCTGATGCAGGTTTTAAAAGAACAAATCCACCACCAAACTTACCTATTGATTCATGCGGAACAGTACCTTTAATAATAGGCACCTTCACCAAGTGTTTCTTTGCATCATCTATCCCTTTAGTGATCGCATCTGTAACTTCGTTTGCTTTCCCTAAGCCATAACCTACTACACCATTTCCATCACCAACAACCACAATGGCTGCGAAACTAAATCTCCTTCCTCCTTTTACCACTTTGGCAACACGTTGGATGGCAACGACCTTTTCTTTAAGATCGATTTCACTTGCTTTTACTGTACTGACGTTGCTTTGTGTCATAAGTTAGAATTTTAAACCTCCCTCTCTGGCTCCTTCTGCCAAAGCTTTGATATTTCCGTGGTATAAATACCCGTTTCTGTCGAATACTATTTTGTCAACTCCTGAAGCAATTGCTTTCTCAGCAAGTTTTGCTCCTACAGATTTTGAAATCGTAAGGTTAACACCGCCTTTTTTATCCAAATCGATTGAAGAAGAAGAAGCTAATGTATGACCTTTAGTATCATCAATAATCTGAGCATAAATTACTTTGTTGCTCTTGAATACTGATAAGCGAGGTCTTTCTGAAGTACCTTCTATTCGCTTTCTAACCCCCATTTTAATGCGAGTTCTTCTTTCTGCTTTTACTTTTACGTTAGCCATAACTATATTTTATTTAGAAGCAGCTTTACCAGCTTTTCTACGAATAAATTCACCTGTGTAACGAATACCTTTTCCTTTGTAAGGCTCTACGTTTCTCAACGATTTGATCTTAGCTGCAATTTGCCCTAGCAATTGCTTATCAATACCTTCAAGAATAATTGTTGGATTTGAACCCTTTTCAGTTATTGCTTGTACCTTCAATTCTAAAGGAATAGCTAAAAAAATACTGTGTGAATAACCCAAGCTTAACTCAAGAACATTGCCTTGAGCAGTAACTTTATAACCAACACCTACTAGTTCTAACTGCTCTTTGTATCCAGCACTAACACCTGTAACCATATTAGCAATCAAGGCTCTATATAGACCATGCATTGCTTTATGACGTTTTTGCTCAGTAGGTCTATGTACCAGAACCTCACCATTTTCTTGGGTGATTTTAAAATCAGGATCTAACACCTGATGTAATTCTCCTTTTGGCCCCTTTACAGAAACCTTGTAATTTTTATCCGAGAAAGTGCACGTAACACCTTTTGGAACTTCTATGGGTAATCTACCTATCCTTGACATTTTCTTTCAATTAATAGATGAAACACAATACTTCGCCACCCACATTCATTGCCTTTGCTTCCTTATCAGTTATTACACCTTTTGAAGTTGACAGAATGGCAATGCCCAATCCGTTCAATACTTTCGGCAACTCAGCTGCTGGCTTATACTGCCTTAAACCTGGTGTACTTACTCTATGCAATTTAGTAATCGCAGACTCCTTCGTATCAGGATTATATTTCAATGCGATTTTGATGTTGCCCTGTTTGTTAGAAGTATCTTCAAACTTATAGTTCAAAATGTACCCCTTATCAAATAGAACCTTCGTTACCTCTTTTTTAAGATTAGAGGCAGGAACTTCTACCACGCGGTGGCGCGCCTTGATGGCGTTTCTCAACCGGGTTAAATAATCTGCAATTGGATCTGTTGTTTTCATTTCACTCGTATAAAAGCAAACCCGTTATTTTAAACGGGCTGCAAAGATAATAATTGTTTTTATTATTCAAACTGTTATCCGGTTTCGATTTTACTCGACCTCGATCTCAGCAACCATTATGTGTTATTTCTTCTTACCAACTAGCCTTGGTTATACCTGGTATTTTACCATCGGAAGCCATTTGACGGAATTGATTTCTACAAATTCCAAATTTTCTCATGTAACCTCTAGGGCGACCAGTCAATTTACAACGGTTATGCATGCGCACTGCCGATGAATTTCTTGGCAACTTATCTAGGGCTTCCCAATTTCCTGCTGCTTTTAAAGCCTTTCTTTTTTCTTTAAAACGATCAACTAGATCTGCTTTCTTCTTGTCTCTCGCGATTACTGCTAGTTTTGCCATGCTTTTAGTTTTTCAAGCTTAGTTTTTATTCACAAAGGGCATTCCTAATGCTTTCAATAATTCATAACTTTCTTCATCCGTAGCGGCTGAGGTTACGAACGTGATATCCATTCCATTGATCTTGGTAACTTTATCAATTGAAATTTCAGGGAAGATGATTTGTTCTTTCACACCTAAAGTGTAATTGCCACGGCCATCAAATCCTTTATCTCCAACTCCTTTAAAATCGCGAACTCGAGGGAGCGCTACATTTACAAGGCGATCCAAAAATTCATACATTCTATCACCTCTCAATGTTACACGCACACCAATGGCAACGTTTACACGAAGTTTGAAGTTTGAAATGTCCTTTTTAGAACGAGTAGGCACAGCCTTTTGACCTGCGATGGTTGAAATCTCTTCCAAAGCAACATCAACAATTTTTTTATCGGCTACCGCAGCTCCAACACCTTTGTTGATGCAAATCTTTTCGATTTTAGGAACTTGCATTATTGAACCGTATTGAAACTTTTGTTTCAAGTTGGGTACTACCTCCTTTAGGTATTTGTCTTTTAATCTTGGAGTTGCCATTATTTTATGAAGTCTCCTGTTTTTTTAGAAAATCGTTGAAGTTTGCCTTTCTCGTTTAGCTTTCTGCCAGTACGAGTAACCTTTCCTGAAGAAGGATCAATTAAAGCAACATTGCTAATATGAATCGTTCCTTCCATCTTTTTAATTCCACCTTCAGGCTTACCAGCCGATGGCTTCTGATGCTTGGTAATCATGTTTACGCCTTCGATGATCACACGGTTTTTTTCAGTCAAGATTTCTAGAATCTTTCCGCTTTTTCCTTTGTCATCACCTGCTATCACTTGCACTGTATCGCCTTTGCGAACGTGAAGTTTAGCTTGTGTATTGTATGTCCTTTCCATTTTTTATAATACTTCTGGGGCCAATGAAATTATTTTCATGAACTGCTTTTCTCTCAACTCACGCGCCACAGGCCCGAAAATACGAGTGCCTCTTGGTTCGTTTTGAGCATTTAAAAGAACAGCAGCATTATCTTCAAATCTGATATATGAACCATCCTTCCTTCTTACTTCTTTCTTAGTGCGCACTACAACAGCTTTAGAAACTGTACCCTTCTTAACCTGACTTGTTGGTATGGCCGATTTTATAGTTACTACGATGGTATCACCAACGCTGGCATATCTTCTATGAGTACCGCCAAGCACGTGAACTACTAAAACTTCTTTAGCACCACTATTATCTGCAACGGTAAGCCTACTTTCGTTTTGTATCATGATTGATTACTTAGCTTTTTCTACAATCTCAACTAATCTCCATCTCTTATTTTTACTGAGTGGGCGAGTCTCAGATATCCTAACTGTATCGCCAATACCCGCAGTATTCAACTCATCGTGAGCCATCAACTTTGTGGTTTTTTTCATGAACTTACCGTAAATAGGATGCTTCACTTTACGCTCTATGGCAACAGTGATGCTCTTAGTCATCTTATTGCTTACCACAGTACCTGTTCTTTCTTTCCTAAGGTTTCTCTCGATTTCTTCCATACCAATTACTTTTGAAGTTCTTTAACAGCCAATTCAGTTTTAAGCCTAGCTATCAACTTTCTAGTTTCTCTTATCTTCATCGGATTTTCAATAGAAGAAATCTGGTGAGCGAAGTTAATCTTTCTCAAAGCTTCCTTTTCTGTTCCGATTTTTTCAAGGATTTCATTTACTGATAATCCCTTTATTTCAACGTATTTCATAGTTCTAATTATTCAACGTAATCTCTTCTGATCGTAAACTTGGTCTTCATTGGAAGCTTTCCTTCTGCAAGCATCAACGCTTCTTTTGCAGTAGCGATGTTTACTCCACCAGCTTCAAAAAGGATAGTGCCTGGCTTTACACATGCTACCCAATACTCTGGAGCACCTTTACCTTTACCCATACGAACCTCAGCAGGTTTGCGAGTAATTGGCTTGTCAGGGAATATTCTGATCCAAACTTGACCTTCGCGTTTCATTGCTCTGGTAACAGCAACACGAGCAGCCTCTAACTGACGAGCGGTTATCCAACCTGCTTCCATAGATTTTAAAGCAAAAGACCCAAATGCAATAGAATGACCTCTAGTGGCCAAACCCTTTACACGGCCTTTTTGCATTTTTCTAAACTTGGTTCTTTTAGGTTGTAACATGACTTCTTATACTTTACAAATAGTTTGCCTAATGAATTAATTTCTCGGTCCTCTGCTAGCTCCACCACCACCTGATCTTGCGGGTCCGCCACCAGCAGGACGATTTCCACCTCTGTCATTTCCACCACCACTTCTTCTATCGCCACCACGGTCTCCACCTCTATCGCCTCCTCTTGAAGGACCTCCACCCGGTCTTCTTTCTTGACCTTGTCCGCCACCTTTATTTTCACCTGGAGCATTGCTTACCATGCCTATGTTTGGCGATAAGTCGCGCTTGCCATAAATCTCTCCTTTAAAAATCCACACTTTAATGCCGATTTTACCATACACAGTTTGTGCTTCAGAAATGGCATAATCAATATCCGCGCGAAGCGTGTGAAGCGGAATTCTTCCTTCTTTGTATTGTTCAGAGCGAGCCATATCGGCACCAGCCAAACGACCTGATAATTTTACTTTAATTCCTTCCGCACCTACACGCATGGTTGAAGCGATTGCTTGCTTCATAGCGCGTCTGTAAGAGATACGAGCTTCTAATTGTTGAGCGATCGATTCGCCAACTAATTTAGCATCCATCTCAGGACGTTTTATTTCGAAGATGTTAATTTGAACATCTTTATTAGTTAATTTCTTAAGCTCTTCTTTAATTTTATCAACTTCAGTTCCGCCTTTTCCAATTACAACTCCAGGACGAGCCGTATGGATGGTAAGTGTTACTCGTTTTAGCGTACGTTCAATTACAACCTTCGCGATGCCCCCTTTTTGAATACGTGCATCTACATACTTTCTGATTTTCTGATCTTCTACCAATTTATCGGCAAAGTTCTTTCCTCCAAACCAACTAGAATCCCATCCACGGACGATTCCTAATCTAAAACCTACAGGGTTAATTTTTTGTCCCATTATTCTTTAACAACTTTAGGTGCAACTGTTTCTTTTAATGGCATTCTATCAACTACAAGCGTTACATGATTTGATCTCTTTCTCACGCGGTGCGCTCGTCCTTGCGGAGCTGGTTTCAATCTTTTTAGGATTCTTCCACCATCAACAAATATTTCGCTCACATACAAATCAGCTTCTTCCAACTTCACTTCAGTATTTTTTGCTTCCCAATTGCTAATCGCAGAAAGAAGTAACTTCTCAAGTCTAGCAGCAGGATGCATTGCTTCGTATTTTAAAATACTTAGTGCATGACTCACACGTTGACCTCTTATTAGATCAACAACTAATCTCATCTTACGAGGAGATGTTGGAACATTTTTTAGATAGGCAGTAGCTGGACCTTTCTTAGCAGCTTCTTTGATGGCCGCTAATTTGGCTCTCTTTACTACTGATCTTTTTAATTTCTTTTCTACGGTCTCCATAGTGGAATTCCTTATTTATTAAGACTTGTTATTTCCTGAGTGACCTTTGAATACGCGGGTTGGCGCAAATTCTCCCAACTTATGGCCTACCATGTTTTCAGTAACATATACTGGAATAAACTTGTTGCCGTTATGAACTGCAAATGTGTATCCAATCAAGTCTGGAGTTATGGTTGACCTTCTAGACCAAGTTTTGATCACTGATTTTTTACCTGATACCTCTTGTGTCGTTACCTTCTTGGCAAGACGAGCATCCAAATACGGACCTTTTTTAATTGACCTTCCCATTATTTCTTTTTCCTTGCAATGATTAAACCATCAGAATACTTATTCGGGTGACGAGTCTTTTTACCCTTAGATAACAATCCATTTCTTGAACGAGGATGCCCACCTGAAGCGCGACCTTCACCACCACCCATCGGGTGATCGACTGGATTCATTGCTACTGGTCTTGTACGAGGACGAATACCTCTCCAACGGCTTCTTCCAGCTTTACCAACACTTTCAGTCATGTGTTCTGGATTAGAAACGGCACCAACTGTTGCAATGCAACGTGATAACACATTTCTCATTTCACCTGAAGGCATCTTCAACGTTGCATACTGGCCTTCACGAGCCACTAACTGCACGAATGAACCAGCACTTCTTGAAATTGAAGCACCCTTACCTGGCTTAATTTCAACTCCGTGCACAATAGTTCCTACTGGGATTTTAGCAAGTGGTAATGCATTGCCTACTTCAGGCGCAACATCATCACCAGAAATAACAGTCTGTCCTACTTTAATTCCTTGAGGAGCAAGGATATATGACTTTACGCCATCTGCATAATATAACTTGGCAATGCGAGCCGTACGAGAAGGATCATATTCAATTGACTTAACAACTGCAGGCACACCAAATTTATCGCGTTTGAAATCAATCAAACGTAACTTTTGCTTATGACCTCCGCCTATATAGCGCATGGTCATACGACCTTCACTGTTTCTTCCACCTGTTTTTTTCAATGTCACTAAAAGTGACTTTTCAGGAGTAGATTCTGTAATATCATCGAAGCCAGGAGCCAGTCTATGTCTGGTACCAGCGGTCATCGGTTTAAGTTTCTTCAACGCCATTGCTTTGCTTAATTATACGTTGCTATAAAAATCAATTACTTCTCCTGCAGCCAATGTAACAATGGCCTTCTTTACGTGAGGCTTGCGGCCTGACAATGTGCCTGCTTTTGTGAATCGTACTTTTTTCTTGCCCATCATATTAATGGTGTTCACGCTTTTCACATTCACATTGTACAATTTTTCAACTGCATCTTTAATCTCAACTTTGTTGGCATCAACATCAACCTCAAATCCGTATTTGCCTTTCTCGTTGAGAGCAGAAATCTTTTCAGTAACCAAAGGTCTTTTTAGAATGCTCATGGGTTTACTGCTTATTTAATATGTTATCAATTTTATCAATCGAACTTTCGATCAAAATCACGTGATCGGCATTCATCAAATCGAAGGTATTGATTTGATTTACTGTAATGATTTTGGTGTTTTGAATGTTTCTACCAGATTTTACAAAGTTGATGTTCAACTCCGGAAGCACAAGCAAAGTCTTCTTATCGTTCAATGAGAGCGACTTTAATAAGTCGATATACTGTTTTGTTTTAGGTGCTGCGAAAGTGAAATCTTCCAGCACGGCAATTGAATTGTCCTTTGCCTTATAAGAAAGAGCTGATTTACGAGCTAAGTCTTTTACCTTTTTATTTAATTTAAAAGAGTAATCTCTAGGTTGTGGCCCGAAAACCCTTCCACCACCTTTGAACTGAGGATTTTTGATATTACCCGCACGGGCTCCACCAGTTCCTTTTTGGTTCTTCAATTTCTTTGAAGAACCTGAAATTTCATTTCTTTGCTTGGCTTTGCTTGTGCCTTGTCGCTGATTAGCGAGGTAGCTCTTCACATCCAACCAAATTGCATGGTCATTAGGTTCTATACCAAACACATCTGCCGAAAGTGTTACATTTCGGCCAGCGTTTTTACCATCTTGTTTTACAACTGCTAAATCCATCACTTTTGGAGTATTATCGTTGAGTTCTTAGCTCCAGGAACGGAACCACTTAATAAAATCAAATTTTGTTCTGCCATAATCTTCACCACTGTAAGATTGGCAAGTTTCACTCGTTCACCACCCATGCGGCCTGGCAAGCGCTTACCCTTAATTACGCGTGAAGCAAAAGATGCATTACCCATAGAACCAGGTGCACGAAGCCTATTGTGCTGGCCGTGGGTTTGACCACCTACCCCTGCAAAACCATAACGCTTTACAACGCCCTGGAATCCTTTACCTTTAGAAGTACCTACTGCATCTATAACATCCCCTTCTACAAATACATCTAAGATTTTAACTTCTTTGCCTAATTCGGCAATTGAATCAAATTTTGTTTCGTAATCCCTAAACTCAACAACATGTCTTTTAGATGTTGTGTTTGCTTTCTTAAAATGTCCTTGAAGAGCTTTAGGAGTATTCTTATCTTTCTTTTCGCCAAAAGCAAATTGAAGGGCTCTATAACCATCTGTCTCTTTGCTCTTCACCTGAGTGACCACGCAAGGGCCTGCCTCGATGACTGTAACAGCTATGCTTTGACCCTCAGGGCCAAAGATACTTGTCATTCCTACTTTACGTCCAATTATTCCAGGCATGATTAAAAGCTTTTGCTTGTTTTTACTACCGTTTACGGGGTTCTTACCGTAAAAAGGACTGCAAAGATAGAAACAGTTATTTAGTTAGCAAGCGTGGGTTTCAAAAAAAGTGAGGAATTGTATCTTTTGTAAATTTGAGTAAAAAAAAAGCAGAGTTAACTATTGAAAATCAATGAGTTGCAAAATAAAAAGAAAACAAAATAAAAGTAGACGCGGTTGATTTTCACTTTTTAGTTGCTCCAAAATTCAATTTAGTTGAACTGACAGATACTCGATTACAAGATTGATTGCAATCTCTTTTAAGAAATCTTAAATTAAACTATAAACACGGCTAAGATCCCAGTTTGCTGATCTTAGGCGTATAGCATCAGCTCGCCCTGCAACTCCTGCACCAATAACAATTGCCTTCATTTATGCAGTAAACAGTTTCACTTAAAAATGGTTTTCTTTGCCTCAAGATCTAAATAATTTTTATTTCAATTTAATATATGAGGCAAGAGTTTAGATTTCTTAGTTTGTTGATTCTTACTCTTTCGTTGATCGTTATCTTTTGTATTAATATATCGATGGGCAGTGTTTCTATACCTTTCACATCAGTGCTTTCCACCTTGTTTAACTTACCGACCGATTCTATCATCAAAGAAATAATTTTAGATTTTCGATTGCCAAAAGCCACAACGTGTGTGCTCGCAGGTGCTGGCTTGGGTGCTGGTGGGCTGATGATGCAAACATTTTTTCGCAATCCGTTGGCTGGCCCCGATGTACTAGGGCTTAGCTCTGGCGCAAGTCTTTTAGTAGCATTCACAATTCTAGCGCAAGCCACGTTACCAGCCATTGGCAGTTCGCCTTGGAGCGTTGCGCTGGCCGCAACCTTTGGCGCATTACTGGTTTTTATTTTAATTATTCTTGCTTCGCAAAAGTTGAAAGACAACAGTTCATTATTAATAGTAGGAATGATGATAGCGGCCTTTACCAGCTCGATGGTAAGTGTGCTGCAATTTTTGAGCAAAGCAGACGACTTGCAATCGTTTATGATTTGGTCGCTTGGCAGTGTAGGTGGCACTAATTGGGCAGAGATTAGAACACTTACCTTCGTGATTTTTGTGGGGCTTCTAATAACCTGGTTTTGTGTGAAGCCATTGAACTCTTGGTTTCTTGGCGAGAACTACGCAAAAAGCATTGGCATTAATTTAAAAAGAGCAAAATTATGGATTGTGCTTTCAACCTCGCTGATGGTAGGCACCATCACTGCATTTTGTGGCCCCATTGCCTTTGTAGGTTTAGCGGTGCCACACTTGGTAAAACTTATCATACCTACGCACGACCATAAAATACTTTTGCCTGCCACTGTTCTTGGAGGCTCTATCTTATTATTGCTATGCGATACTTTGGCTCAACTTCCAGGCAGTGCTCAAGTGCTTCCTTTGAATGCGATAACATCTTTTATTGGAGCACCCGTTTTAATTTGGGTGGTGATTAGAAACAAAAGGAAGTTTATGATTTGATACACAATCATCACAAATCTCACAACACTCTAAATCATTATCTTTGCGACACCATGGAAAAAATTACACTCACCTTAAAGGATTCTAAAAAGAAAAACTTCTTTATGGAATTGTTGCGGCAGCTTGATTTTGTTGAAGTGCAAAAAGAATCAAAAAAGAAAGATGACTCCTATAATTTCTTTGCCTCATCAGGTCTTTGGAAGAGCCGCAAAATTGACGCAGTCCAACTTAAAGCGCAAGCATGGAAAAGAGTACACTAGTTCTATGCGATACCAATGTTATTATTGAGTTCTATAAAGAGAACAAGGTTGTAATTGAAAATCTTCGAGCCATTGGCCAACAAAATATTGCTATAAGTATTATTATAGATTTCTGTGTATACACATAACCTCAAAGATTTCAAATTCATAAAAGAATTAAGACATTATAAAGAAATATAAATCTGCAATCTTCAGATTGAGTTAAGCGAATATTACTTGCTCTCAACCTACAGCATTTAATGACTACTTCAACTACCCATCTACAAACTCACGCCATTGAACTCGGTTACCAATCCCGCAAAGGGAAAAATATTCTTTTCTCAAATCTTAATCTTTCTATTGATGGCGGCCAACTGATTTGCTTTATGGGGCCTAATGGTATTGGCAAATCTTCGTTGATACGCACCTTAGCCGGTTTACAAAAACCTTTGGCAGGGACAGTTGCTTTTCCATCAAAACCTCCTTCTACTGAAATAGAAAAATGGATTGCTTTAGTGCTTACGGATAGAATTAACGCAGCCAACATCACAGTACTTGATTTGGTAAGTTATGGTCGTTATCCTTACCTCAATTGGAATATTAAATTAACGGAAGCAGATAACAAAATTATTAACGATGCAGTTGCAGCAACAAGAATCGAGCATCTGGTTGATACTTCTATAGATGAGCTTAGCGATGGACAAATGCAGCTTGCGCTGATTGCCCGTGCGCTCGCTCAAGATACCCATGTTATTTTATTGGATGAACCTACCGCACACTTGGATTTGAATAACCGAGTGGAGATTATGAGGCTCTTAAAAACCATTGCCCGAAATATGAACAAAGCTATTCTTATAGCTACGCATGAATTAGACTTGGCTTTGCAAACTGCAGATTTGCTTTGGCTTGCAACTCAGCACAAAACAATAGAATCAGGTGTTCCCGAAGATTTGGTATTGAATGGCTCGCTCGATGAACTATTTAAGTTGAAGGGGTTTGACCTAAAAACCGGAAAGGTAACTCATGAGCCACATAGAAATATTTCAATTAATCTTAGTGGAGAAGGCTACGAATTTTTATGGACAAAAAATGCGCTTGAGAGAGTGGGGTATTCTATTTCAGACGATGCCCAAATTAAGGTTGAGATAATCAGGGAAGAAAAGAATTTACAATGGCAGATTTCTAATTCGCACATTACAAATGTAGATTCAATTGAACAGCTTTTGGATAGTCTATTGGAAATGAAATAGAAAATCCTAGAGGTTTTCTTACTTCAGTAAAATAAAAGAGATAATGAAGGTTTATAAATTCATTGCACAAGGAAATCGCATTTAAGAAAACCTCATCTGTTCGTGCCCTAGAAGTTTGAGTTTTTACTGGATTATTGCCATTTCAATACCAGAAATAACTTTTGAGATCAAAACATCCAGCCTTGGTTAAGATGAATAAATATCTTTTCGATGACCTATCCTTCTTATCTCTATGATTTTTATCACATCTTCTATCAAATAGATAACCCGATAATCTCCAATACGAATACGCCATAAAGATTCTTTCTGGCCTTCCAATTTTTTTGAACCTACTGGCTTGGGGTTTTCAACTAATGTATCTATTGACTTAACGATTCTTTTAATAATTTGGGAAGGCAGCTTTTCGAGTTCTTTTTCTGCCGACTTTTTAAACCGGATAGAGTACATATTAAAGCTTTCCCTTTTTCTTTAAATTTTTCTTTACTTCCTCCCAACTAATAGAGGTTTCTTCTCGCCTCGATTCTGCTATGATTCCATCAAATAAATCTTCTAGTTGTTCTTCAAATTTTCGCAACGTCTTTAGTTCTATGACTACAGCTTTCTTTTTGCTTTTATTGTCTGTAATGTAGGTTACCCCTTTCATATTTAATTTTGTTTTTGATGCAACAAAATTACCGATTTTATTGCAATCCCATATTCTTTTTCCCCAGCGCCAGAGTCTCAACTGTGCGCTTTACATATACAAAATAGCCCAATTCCACTAATCCTTTCGCCCCAAAAAATCTCCTCTTTCGCTGCTCGCAAAGGTTATGCAAGGGAGGCACACGTTACAAACGCTTATTAACAGTGGCCTTGCAGAACACTCCGCAGAGAATTAATTTTCAGCTCGTAGTATTCATCAAAATTGCCAACAATTAATCCATCCACCGAAAGGCTTTGGATTTTCCAAGGGGTAGCCTTTAATAAAGTGGTCACCCGTTGAGATTCAGTTACTGCGGGGTCTTTGCTGCCGCAGTTTGTTAATGTGGCTAGCGCGATGAATGTTGCTAATGTTAAGATGGTTTTCATGGTGATTTTTAGTTGTTAATTGATGGTTGTTAGTTATTGGCTCAATGCGTCATTTACACTTAATTCAAAAACTTTTTTAATTCTTTATTTTAGATCGCTTCGTGCCTCGCGATGACGTACTGAATTCGTCACTGCGAGGTACGAAGCAGTCTTTAATAGTCCCTGAATCGTTAACGTAATCAATTCAAGGATCGCTTCGTTACCTCGCGATGACGAGCTACTCTTTTACAAATTGCTTCTGCTCTACTCGTTTACCTTGCGAAGCTTGCAGCAAATACTTGCCGGTGGCATAGCCGCTCACATCGATGGTTATATCGCTACCACCTACACCCGTTAATTTGCTCAAGCTCCTGCCAGTGAGATCAAACATACCAATCTCAACGGCCTTTCCTACTTCAAATCCATTCAGGGTGAGGGTAAGTTTTTCCTTTACAGGGTTGGGGAACAAATTCATTTCGGCTTCTGCTTTGGTAACATCGCCAGTAACAATAAGCACCTTGGCATCTGAGATAGCACTGGCGCAATTGTCAACCGTGGTTTTTACGGTGTAGCTTCCTGCTCCAGCAGTGCCTGAAACGGTAAGTGTTGCTGCAGTGCCAGTAGTTATAGCAGTTCCGTTCAAGAACCATTGGTTGCCAGTGCTGTTGCTCGAAGTAAGCGTAAGGGTTTCTGTACCAGTTCCACTTAGCGTAATGCTTGGCTTAGCTGGGTTAATACAAAATGTTTGCTTCACCGTTACTGCAGAGTTAAATGTTGCATTGCCTAGTTGGCTTGCTTCAATAGATTCCATTCCTGCCTTTACAATCGTGGCTACCCCATTGGCAATAGTTATTTTGTCTAAACCCGTGGCGTAACTCAAGGCTAATCCAGAACTAGCCGTTGCTGCGATGGTGAAAGGGGCACCGCCAACCGTCTTAGAGGCAATTACACCAAACGTAATTGTTTGATCTTGTTTAACACCTGCTGCAATGGTAGTAACGTCAATTACATTAGAGTTTGCAGAGGCTCCATTGGTACTTACGGCTCGCACTCGGTATTTATAAGCCGTGCTGGCGGTTAGGCCACCGACTGCATCATTAAGCAGAGTAACCGTCTTATCACTAAAGCCAGTTATGAACGTTGCAAAGTTATCAGCACTCACATCTAACTTATAACTGGTAGCACCTGTTACCGCTGCCCAATTGGCGGTGAAGCCTGTTGCTGCAATGCTCGTAGCAGCACTTGCTACTGGTGCCGGTGGAACAGCCGTTGCAGAAGTAGTGGTAACATCAACTACATTTGAATTAGCCGAAGTACCATTAGCACTTACGGCTCGTACTCTGTATTTGTAAGCCGTGCTAGCGGTTAGGCCACCGACTGCATCGCTAAGAATAGTAACCGTCTTATCACTAAAGCCAGTTATGAACGTAGCAAAATTATCAGCACTCACATCTAACTTATAACTGGTGGCACCTGTTACCGCTGCCCAATTGGCGGTGAAGCCTGTTGCTGCAATGCTTGAAGCCGAACTTGCTACTGGTGCCGGTGGAGCTGCCGTTGCAGAAGTAGTGGTAACATCAACTACATTTGAATTAGCCGAAGTACCATTGGCACTTACGGCTCGCACTCGGTACTTATAAGCCGTGCTGGCGGTTAGGCCACCGACTGCATCATTAAGAATTGTAACCGTCTTATCACTAAAGCCAGTTATGAACGTAGCAAAATTATCTGCACTCACATCTAGCTTATAACTTGTGGCACCTGTTGCCGCTGCCCAATTAGCCGTAAAACCCGTTGCTACAATGCTGGTGGCTGCACTCGCTACTGGTGCAGCTATCGCTGCTGCGGTGGTAACATCAATCACATTTGAGTTAACAGTAGTACCGTTGGCATTTACTGCTCGCACCTGGTACTTATAAGCTGTATTGGCTGTTAAACCTGTAACAGCATTGTTAATTGTTGTAACCGTTTTGTCGCTAAAGCCGGTAATAAAAGTGGCGAAGTTATCGGCACTTACATCTAAGCGATCCATATTTGGTATTTTAAACTATGGCTTTGGCGTATTTCAATATAGTGGGCCAAATCCAATTTTAATTGCTTATTTCTTTGAAGCCATGTTGCTCTCCGTTGCTCTAGTTATACTTTTTAGACAAGTGCAGAAAGAGCGACTTCGCCTTACGGTGGAATTAAACCATCAACAAAAACAGATGTACCAGCATTATATTGATGGGATAGAAAAAGAACGCAGCCGCATAGCGGGCGAATTGCATGACGATGTAGGCAGTAAATTGAGCAATTTAAAAAGGCTCCTAGAAACCCATAGTGAAGAGAGCCTGAAAACTGCTGAACAAATTGATAGGCTAATAGTTAATGTAAGGCAACTTTCGCACGATCTTGCACCTCCGCTTGCCCACTTCGCAGGTATTGAAACTTTATTGGAAAATCTAATTGCTGAGACGAGGCGTTCCAGTAACATCGATATAAAATTTCAAGCGTATAACATTAAGGATGGTTTAACACCTGAACAAATACAGCACATATATAGAATTGTGCAGGAAGCACTCAATAACATTATAAAACATGCAGAAGCCACTCGGGTGGATATACAACTTTTTGAAAACCCGAATGAATTAACTATTACTATAGAGGAAAATGGAAAAGGCTTTGACGTGGAAAAAACTACTCATGGTTTTGGTCTCAATCAAATGAAAATAAGAACCAAGAGTTTAGGAGGCCACATTGATATAAATTCCAAACTTGGCAATGGAAGTTTTATTCTAATTAAGATACCGCTAAATGCGATAAAATTGTGAAAAGATATACCTCTGATAATAATTCCTATTCCAACTGTTTATAAAAAAACATCTCATACTCAGGCAACAATTCAGGATGGGCAATTTTTACCAAATCTTTTAGAATTAAATCAGGGCGCAAATAGCCAAGCTCTAAAAATTCACTTCCACCCTTTGCGCCTTTTCGAGCATTATACGTAAACACCTTTCCATTTTTAAACGAATTAAATTTGGCATAGCGTTCTTCCGATGCCTTCATGTTTTCTAACGATTCAAAAGCACCCACGCCAATCCATAGGTCGGCATTGTTTGCTTTTTGATAAACAGATTCAAAGCTTAATTCAAGAAATCCATTGCTCATATCTTCCTTCCAAACATAATTGCATCCAGCGTCCGTTAACAATGTGCTGGCATAATTCTTTCCGCCTGGCGTGTACCATGTGTCCCCGTATACCACACCACTCATTACTGTGGGTCGAGTTGATGTTTTTGATACAGTTTCTT
Organism: Cytophagales bacterium; assembly: GCA_038205685.1. Lineage (GTDB taxonomy): Bacteria > Bacteroidota > Bacteroidia > Cytophagales > Cyclobacteriaceae > ELB16-189. The sequence goes on from JBBRBQ010000013.1 coordinate 101,283, forward strand.
TTACCATTAAGTATTCTTTTTCAATAATGCTAAAAACAGAATCTGCTTCCTTTTCTTTACCAAAAAACAATGCCATAAATTTGATCCACTCTGCTCTGCCCAGTGGATGTTTTTCCAAATACTCTGCATTGATAACAACAGGCACGCCAAGCTCTTTTATTTTTTTTAATTGACCTAAATCACTACTCATAGTATAGGCCATTACCACGGCTGGCTTCAATGTTATCAGGCGTTCAATGTTCATACCCTTGTCAATTCCTAAGTCGACAACTTTACCCGAATCAATTCGGGTTCTCATCTTAGTTGAGCTTATGTAATCCGTTGTGGGGAAGCCAATCAGCTTATTTGTCAATCCTAAATAATCAAGAAGAGGAATGTGGGTAGTAGATGTGCAAACAATGGAAGTGAGAGGGATTTTAATAACAGTTGTTTGCTCATCGTGTTTTGGAATAGGCTCATTGGTTGGAACAAGCAAATACTTATAACCAGCCGTTGCATTTTGATAAGGAGTTTTTACCTCCACTAATTTTGAGTTGCCTTGTTGAATAACACTGAAGCCAACAGCATATTTTATAGTAGAGTTATTCGCTTCTTTATCGCCCAATTTTTTTTCGTTGCATGATGTAAGGCTGCAAGCTACAAGCCACAGACCACAAACGAGGAGCAGCAATTTAAAACTTAAAACTTTGAACTTTGAACTTGAAACACCCCAAGCCGTAATGGGCAATCTGAAATCTGAAATCTTGAATCTGAAATTTATATTCATGCTGCAAGTTTAAGAAATTAATTATGTTTGCACCCGTATTATGGTTTTTCTGTTGAGTTACATCACCAGAAAATTAAAAGGGAATCTCGTTTATTCGAGAGCTGTTCCCGCAACTGTAGTCCACGTAATGAACTAACAATCAAAGCCACTGTGGTATGTACTATGGGAAGGCGTTAGCGAATGTGGAGAGCCAGGAGACCTGCCTAAATACAACATTAATCAGTGCTTCGGGTAAAAAGCGACTGTGATTCATTTGAATGAATGATGAACATGATTCTGCAGGATCATTAAAGTCATAACATTTATCGTTTCATTTTCAGCCTTTTACTCTTTTTTCAAAACCATTTAAACTTTTTCATCATGAAAAAAGAGAGAAAAGTCTGGGCAATCACTCTAATTGTCCTTTGGTGGCTCGCACCAAGTAAAACAAATGCGCAGCAAAATCAAGATTCGGTTAAAGTGTTATCGGAGGTTGTTGTAACAGCAACTAAGTTTCCGAAAAATCAATCGGAGACAGGCAAGGTGCTTGTGGTGATTGATGAAGAACAATTGAAACGAAGTGCAGGTAAAGACATTTCGCAATTGCTCAATGAACAATCTGGGCTAATCATTAACGGAGCCAACAGTAATCCTGGAAAAGATAAGTCAGTCTTCTTGCAAGGCGCAGGGTCTAAGTACACTTTAATTTTAGTGGATGGAATTGCCGTGAACGACCCAAGCAGTGTGGGCGGTGCGTTTGATTTGCGATTGTTGCCCATCGACCAAGTTGAGAGGATAGAAATCTTAAAAGGAAGTCAATCTACGTTGTATGGTACAGATGCTATTGCTGGGGTAATCAACATTATCACTAAAAAGAAAGGCAGTAAACCCGTTGGCGGATTTGGCACATTAAGTTATGGCAGCTACAATACTTTTAAAGGCAACGTTGGTGTAAGTGGCTCAACTAATTTGCTCAACTACAATGTTGGCTTCACTCGTTATGCAACAGATGGCATAAGCGAAGCGAAAGATATAACAGGCAATGGAAATTTTGATAAAGATGGAGTAAAGCAAAATTCGTTCAATGCAAACTTTGGCATAACGCCAGCACACAATGTATCAATCAATCCATTTGTGCGATGGGCCGATTATAATGGTAAGTATGATGCTGGCTCTTTCACTGACGATGCCTCCGCAGAATTCACATCCAAGATTATCAACTATGGTTTAACGGGTCGTTATGACTTGACTAAGAATTCAATCAATTGGCAATTTGGCCACATTGATACCGATCGCAATTATGGTAACCAATATGGAACGTATAGCTTTAGAGGACATTTCGATAATGTTGAATTATTTGTGAACAGTGAATTGTCTTCACACTTTCAATTATTATATGGAGTAAATCTTCAAAATCAAAAGATGGATGATGAGAAGGCCAAGAAGGTAAATCCTTCTATCAATATTTTGAGTCCTTATGCTTCTTTCTTTATCAAAAACCTGAAAGGATTTTCAGCTGAAGTAGGTGGCAGATACAATCATCATTCTCAATTTGGAGAGGCATTTACATTCAGTGTTAACCCATCGTATCTCATCAACAATCAAGTGAAGTTATTCGCTAACTACTCCACGGGTTTCAGAGCACCAACATTGAATGAGCTATATGGACAGTATGGTGCCAACGATCAATTGAAACCTGAAGAAAGTGCCAGCGTTGAATCTGGTCTGCAATATTTCTTTGCTGATAAAAAATTTAACGTAAGGGTAAATTACTTCAATAGAAAAATAAAAAATGTAATAATCTATGGAAACAAAGGCTATACAAATCTTGATGAGCAAAACAACCAAGGTTTTGAAATCGAGCCTACTTTTAAAATCAATAACGATCTTTCCGTTCGTGCTTTCTATACTTTTGTGGATGGTAATAATTTAATTCGCAAGCCAAAGAATACTATTGGTTTCAATATTGGGTATCAAGTAAATTCACATTTGTTTGTAAGCACCAATCTTAAAGCGTTTGATGCACGCAAAGATTCATTCTTTGATTTGACTGATTTCAAAACCAAGTCAGTTGATCTGCAAGACTATCAATTGCTGGACGCTTACGCTGAATATAAAATCTTGAATGGGCAATTAAGATTTTTCATTGATGCCAAGAATATTCTCAACCAAGATTATTCTGAGATATATGGCTACAATACCTTGAAGTTTAATGTAAATACTGGGGTATCTTTTAAGTTGTAGTTAATGAATTCATTCATCACCAGTTGGAGCGGAGGTAAGGATAGTTGCTTTGCTATGATGCAAGCTATGCAGCAAGGACTTGTGCCAAAAGTACTGCTCAATATGATGAATGAAAACGGAAAGATCAGTCGCAGTCATGGCATTCCTTTAGCAATATTGGAACGTCAGGCTGCGATGCTTGATCTTGCCATACTTACAAGGCCCACCAGTTGGAATGAGTACGAAAAAACATTTGTAAGTGCATTGAATCGTCTAAGAGAATTATATAATGTTGATACGGCCGTGTTTGGCGATATTGACTTGCAGGCTCATCGCGATTGGGAAGAAAAAGTTTGCACTGCCGCTGGCTTGAAAGCCTTGCTACCACTTTGGCAACAGGACAGAAAGCAGTTGGTATCCGCTATGATCGAAAGCGGAATAGAAGCGTACATTGTTTCTTGCAACGAAGTAATGGGCGAAAAGTATCTCGGTAAAAAAATTACACATCAACTTGTAATTGAATTGGAAAGTATTGGTATTGATGCTTGTGGCGAAAACGGTGAGTATCATACGTTGGTGGTTAACACTCCTATTTTCAAAGCAACGCTTGATATTGCGTTTGATGCTGCTTTGCATCATGGCAATTATTGGTTTATAGAAATGAAGTTGAACGAGAAAGTGCAACAAGTAGATAATTCCATCAATAGTCCGTTAAAGGAAAATGAAGATTATTACTTGGAAAATGGCTTCATGGTATTTACAGAGAAATATCACTTGAAAAAAGGTAGTTGTTGCAAAAATGGCTGTAGGCATTGCCCGCACGGGTTTAAGAGAAATACTTAGCGGATCTTTTGCTTGATCATTGCTACAATCATTTCACTTGCTGCACTTGCAGAAATCTCTCTCGCCCTAATTTTCTCTTCCAACTCTTTTATCTTTTCTTCGGAAGCAATAATATCTACAATTTCTTTTTTAACGCTACGCTGTAAACTACTATGAAACCAAGCAATGTCTTGTTGTTGCCGGTTGGTTGAAAAAAAATTATTTTGTTTCGTTACATCAGCATACTGTTCAATCATTTTCCAAATATCTTCAATGCCTTGGTTAGTAATTGCAGAACTAGTTACAACTCTCGGCAGCCATTGCGAAGGCGGAGTATTGAATAAATGTAATGCGTTCTGTAAATCTAATTTTGCTTGCTGTGCTCTCTTCACGTTATCGCCATCGGCCTTTGTTACCACAATGCCATCGGCCATTTCCATAATTCCTTTTTTTATGCCTTGCAATTCATCTCCGGCTCCTGCTAGCACAAGCAGTAAAAAGAAATCAACCATATCTCGAACTGCAATTTCTGATTGCCCCACTCCAACTGTTTCAACTAAGATAACATCGAAGCCTGCTGCTTCACAAAGTAAAATAGTTTCTTTAGAAGCATTGGCAACGCCACCCAACGTATTGCCTGTAGCACTTGGCCTGATAAACGCATTGGCATTTCGGGATAAATTTTCCATCCGTGTTTTATCTCCCAAAATGCTTCCTTTGGTTATCGTGCTACTCGGGTCTATCGCCAACACAGCAATTTTTTTTCCTGCTTGTGTAAGCAGCTCACCAAAGCTTTCTATAAAAGTACTTTTGCCAACGCCAGGTGGACCTGTGATACCAATGCGAATAGCATTGCCTGTATCGGGTAAAATTTTTTCAATTAACTGATTTGCCAATTCCCTGTCATCACCCCTATTGCTTTCGATGAGGGTTATCGCTCGCCCAAGAGTTACGCGGTTGCCCTCACGTAATCCCTCCGCGTAAGCGAGTATGTTAAGTCTTTTTGAAGATTCGTTTGGCGAAGGCATAGGTATTTGAATCAAATTTCTAAATTTAAGTTATCAAATTTCTACTTATGAAAAATATTTGGGTTTTAAGTGCCTCAGTTACTGTGTTTGTATTCTTTATGATGTGGGCTTTTTCAGGGCTTACCGATCTAAAATTATTCAGCGAATTTGATTTGGTGGGCAAGGCATTTAATGATACCGAGCTCACTGATTTTGTGTTTGCCAAACTAAGGCCAGACCCAACAGTAGACGAAAGAATAGTGCTGGTCAACTTTGGCACATTAAGCCGAAGAGAAGTTGCAGGTATGATTCAAACAATTAATAAATACAAACCACGGATAATAGCAACCGATGCTTTTTATGATTGTGAAGGTGGATTGAGGGATTCGATTAACTGCCCTCAGTTGCTCGATACACTGGGCAACCTGATGCTAAGCGATGCGATTAGAGAAGCCAATATCATGGTATTGGGCGAAAAATTAATGCAGACCAAATTATTAGGTCAAACCGATAACAGTGAAATTGATTCATTGGAACAGTCCGATTCTATGTTTAGAGATTATTCGCAAGAAGGCTTTGTAACAATACCAACCGATGCCACCTATCAGGAAGATGCAAAGATCGCCAGAACAATGATTCCGCAAATGATGGTAAATGGTAAACGTGAACTTGCTTTCTCCACACGTATTGCCATGAGCTACGATTCTCTTAAGACAGAGAAATATCTAGCGAGAGGCAAGGAAGAGGAAATAATCAACTTTAGGGGAAACATTGAAGTGCTTCAGCTGCGAGTTAATAGTTTGAAAAACGATGAAACTGGCACGTCAAATTTCGCAACGATGTTCAACGTAATTGACTATGAGGATGTATTAAACGAAAATTTTGCAGCTGATTTTTTTAATGACAAAATTGTGATGATAGGCTTTTTAGGCAATTACCTAGGCGCACCCAGTTGGGAGGATAAATTCTATACACCACTTAACAAGAAAATAGGAGGAAGAGCCAACCCTGATATGTTTGGGTTAGTAGTTCATGCCAATGTGGTGGCCATGATTCTTAATCAAGATTTTGTAGATGAATTAACTGAATTTCAAAAATATTTAATCGCCTTTATTGCTTGCTTCTTAACCGTTGCCTTGTTTATAGTAGTAGATGAAAAGTTGCCCATTTGGTATGATGCACTATCGGTTGTAATTCAGTTGACAGGTATTTTCCTAATTATGCTAACAATAATTCAAGTTTTCGCTTCCTATAACTTTAAGCTAGATCTGAATTTAACATTAGTGGTAACAGCCCTCGTTGGCCCATGCTACGATATCTTTAAATCACTTCAAAATGAGCTTAACCATCGGCTTACTAAGCGAAAGCAAGTCGTATCAATAGAAAAATAATTTGATTTGATTTTGTATTTTTGATGATTAATAAACTTAAAAAAATGAAAAAGAGAGGAATTTTAGTTGCAATTGGCTTATTTTCCCTACAATGTGTATTTGCTCAAGACTATGCTTTTAAGGTTTTAGCCAATAAAGGTACCAATGAAGTAAAGGTTTCGGGTGTATTTCAACCCCTTAAAACGGGCGATCGTCTAAAAAAAGAAGACGAACTTAAGGTGGCTGACAATGCGTATGTAGCATTGGTTCATTCATCTGGCAAGCCAGTTGAATTGAGAAAATCAGGTAACTATAAAATTGACGAGTTATCTTCAAAAGTGGGCGGTGGCTCATCATCAGTTTTATCAAAGTACACTGATTTCATTCTCTCAAGCAATTCTGCTGATGCAAAGAAAAATAGATTGAGCGCTACAGGAGCCGTGCATCGCGGTTTGGAAGACATCAAATTGATGCTCCCTGAAAGCCAAAACTCTGTGCTAAGCGATACGGTTTCTATCAATTGGGAATCGAAAGTGAACGGGCCTTACTTGGTAACTCTCAAGAATATGTTTGACGATGAGCTTTTAGTAAAGGAAACAACTGACCATCACATTCTAGTTAACATGAAAGATGCTAAGCTGATGAAAGAATCTCCGATTTTAGTTGAGATCCGTTCAAAGTCAGATCCAAAAAGTAAATCAGAACAGCGTATTGTTAAGAGACTTCCAGTTAAAGAAGCAGACCAAATAAATGCCTCATTGGCTAATGAAGTGAAAGAATTTACGGAAGAATCATCCGTGAAGGAAATTGTGAAGGCTTCATTCTATGAGCAAAATAAGTTAATCATCGATGCTAAATCGGCTTATGAAAAAGCTATCAAACTTTCGCCTGATGTGCCGACTTACCATGAATATTATGAAGAGTTCTTGCTTAGAAATAAACTAAAAAGCGCACACAAATAGAATAACTTTTATTTTAGATAAAGCCATGCTATTGTAATAATAGCATGGCTTTATTTTTTGTAGCCCATCGTTTCATTTGGCAAGCCACATTATTCTCCTATTTTTGTATCAACCTAAAATCGAATACCATGAGTGTGCTTGTCAATAAAAATTCCCGCGTAATTGTTCAAGGCTTTACAGGATCAGAAGGATCGTTTCATGCGAGCCAAATGATTGAGTATGGCACCAATGTGGTGGGAGGAGTAACACCCGGCAAGGGCGGACAAGAGCACTTAGGAAGACCCGTGTTCAACACGGTTCAAGAAGCGGTTGACAAAACAGGTGCCGATGTATCCATCATCTTCGTGCCCCCAGCATTTGCAGCAGATTCCATTATGGAAGCAGCACAGGCAGGAATAGGAGTTATTGTTGCTATTACCGAAGGCATTCCCGTAAAGGATATGATGATTGCTAAACAATATGTAAAAGATAAAGGTGTAGTGTTGATTGGCCCTAATTGCCCAGGAGTAATTACGCCTGGAGAGGCTAAAGTAGGAATTATGCCAGGGTTTGTTTTCAAGAAAGGAACAATTGGTATTGTCTCTAAATCTGGTACACTTACGTATGAAGCGGCTGATCAAATTGTGAAAGCTGGATTGGGGATAACAACAGCTATTGGTATTGGCGGAGACCCTATCATTGGAACACCTACCAAAGATGCAGTTGAAATGTTAATGAATGATCCTGAAACCGAAGCGATTGTAATGATTGGTGAGATAGGTGGAAACTATGAGCCAATGGCAGCCCGTTGGATTAAAGAAACTGGAAATAAAAAACCAGTAGTAGGTTTTATTGCTGGCCAAACCGCTCCTGCGGGAAGAAGAATGGGCCACGCAGGTGCCATTATTGGTGGAGCTGAAGACACAGCCGAAGCCAAAATGAAAATTATGCGTGAGTGCGGAATCTTTGTAGTTGATTCACCTGCTTTGATTGGTGAAACTATGTTGAAAGCACTAAAAAAATAAGTTAAATTTTATCAATCAACGAATCATTTTAAGCAAAGTAGTCAGCCTACTTTTTAGATTTCTTCTATCCACAATAAAATCGAGGAAGCCGTGATCTAATACAAATTCGGCACTTTGAAACCCTGGTGGCAAATCTTTGCCTATAGTCTCTTTTATTACACGTGGTCCGGCAAATCCAATTAAAGCCCCCGGTTCAGAAATATTGAAATCGCCCAACATGGCGTAAGATGCCGTTACACCCCCTGTTGTTGGGTCAGTTAATAATGAAATATAAGGAACTTTAGCCTCCTCTAACAACGCAAGTTTAGCAGAGGTCTTAGCCATTTGCATTAGCGACAATCCTGCTTCCATCATTCGTGCGCCCCCTGAACGAGAGATCATCAGAAAGGGAGTATTCGTTTTAAGACTATGATCTATCGCCCTAGAAATCTTCTCTCCCACTACAGAGCCCATCGATCCTCCAATAAAATTGAAATCCATACAGGCCACCGTCAAATTAAGATCATTCATTTTTCCATAAGCACTTCTTACAGCATCCTTGAGTTGAGTTTTTTCTTGCGATTCTTTTATTCTTTTCGGATACGGCCTGGTATCAATGAATTTTAGCGGATCTCCCGACATCATCTCAGTGTCCATTTCAGTAAACTCATTGTTATCAAACAGTATTTCAAAATATTCTGCCGATCCTATTCTTACGTGGTGATCTTCTTCCGGAACCACATACGCATTATTTTTCAGTTCCCTTGTATGGATAATCTTTCCCGCAGGCGATTTGAACCACAACCCATCGGGCACTTCTCGCTTCGATTCTGTTGGGGTAAGAATACCTTTATCAGTGCGTTTAAACCAAGGCATAGTTTGAATATTTTGTTAAATAAAAAAACCGATCAGTTTTTCTGATCGGTCATTAAATGTTTTTAAACTAAGCTAAATCAATGCTACTATCTAAATAAACATCTTGAATAGCATTCAAGATTTCAATGCCTTCTTTAATAGGTCTTTGAAACGCCTTTCTTCCTGAAATTAAACCCATACCACCAGCACGCTTGTTAATTACAGCTGTAGTTACTGCATCAACCAAATCAGAAGCTCCTTTCGATTCGCCACCAGAGTTGATCAAACCAGCACGCCCCATATAGCAATTGGCCACTTGGTAGCGACACAAATCAATTGGGTGATCAGTTGTTAATTCAGTATAGATTTTCTCATCTAACTTTCCGTAGCTTGAGCCGCCAGTGTTCAGCATTTTATAACCACCATTATTAGTAGCTAGTTTTTGTTTAATAATATCTGCCTGAATAGTTACCCCAATATGATTTGCTTGTCCTGTTAGATCTGCTGATGTGTGATAGTCAACACCATCCTTTTTGAATGCATTATTTCTAGTGTAGCACCAAAGAATGGTTGCCATACCAAGTTCGTGGGCTCTTTCAAATGCCAACGAAACCTCTTCAATTTGGCGAGTTGAGTTATCCGATCCAAAATAGATAGTAGCTCCCACTGCACAAGCACCTAAGTTCCATGCCTCATCCACTGAACCGAACATGATTTCGTCTGCTTTATTCGGGTAGGTCAACAATTCATTGTGATTAATTTTTACAATAAACGGAATCTTGTGAGCATATTTTCTGGATACAATAGCCAAATTTCCATATGTAGTTGCCACTGCATTGCAGCCTCCTTCTATGGCTAATTTTACAATATTTTCAGGATCAAAATAAATAGGATTTTTTGCGAACGATGCACCTGCGCTGTGCTCAATTCCTTGATCTATTGGTAGAATTGAAAGGAAACCAGTTCCACTAAGACGACCATGATTAAACAACCCACCCAAGCTTCTTATCACTTGTGCATTTCTGTTCGATTGAACAAAAATATTGTCAATAAAATCGGGGTTTGGGGTGTGAAGGCTTTCTTTTGAAAAAGTCTTGCTTTTGTGATCTAACAAGTACTTGGCGCTGTCACCAAGAATTTCTGAGATGTTTTTTTTTGCCATGATATAAGATGGTGAGCGACAAATATAGGATACCTAATAATGCTTTACAAGTATGAATTGAGTACAAAAGCACACCCGATAGAAATCAAAAAAGCCTGTCGCTTTTAGAGCAACAGGCTTTTGCATTCTATTAGAATTATATCTATTTGGATGTAGGTCTAGCCAACTTTTCTTTGATCCTAGCCGATTTACCTTGTCTGCCTTTCAAGTAGTAAAGCTTCGCTCTTCTAACTTTACCAACTTTCAACACTTCAATTTTATCAATTGATGGGCTTAGTATCGGGAATATTCTTTCAACACCCACACCATTAGATACCTTTCTCACTGAAAAAGTCTCTCCATTGGTGCTACCTCCCCTTCTATAAAGCACTACACCTTGGTATTGTTGTATACGCTCTTTATTACCTTCGCTGATTTTTACGTGCACGTTAATTGTGTCACCTGCTTTGAAGGAAGGATGTCTATCTCTAGTAGCGGCAAGTTCTGCTTCAACTAGTTTTATTAAATCAGCCATGAGAGTCGTTTTTAAAATGGAGTGCAAATATAGATGAAGATTGTGGATTTTATAATTCTCACTGATAAATTTTCTCTCTTGATATCAAAGGTAAGTCCATGAAGCAATCCAAATTGGCTGTAAGACGGATCAACAAGTCTTAAAATCACCAAATCACCCAAATAAATTAGGTCTTCTACTTTTAGTCCTTTCCAGGGATTTTTCACTGCGCCATTCTCGAATCTTAGCTTCGTGCCCGGATAAAAGCACGTCTGGCACTTTCCAACCCTTGTATTCTGCTGGCCGAGAATAAACTGGCGGAGCAATCAACCCATCTTGAAATGAATCTGACAAGGCAGAAGTCTCATCCGACAATACACCTGGAATCAATCGAATAATGGAATCGGCTACAACAGCGGCAGCCAGCTCACCACCCGACAAAACATAGTCGCCAATGCTAATTTCTCTAGTGATTAAATGTTCGCGCACGCGCTCATCCACACCTTTATAATGGCCGCACAAAAAAATTAAATTTTGAGCCAGACTTAATTGATTGCATAGCGATTGAGTTAACAACTCACCATCTGGACTCATATAAATCACTTCATCGTACTGCCTTTGCGATTTCAAAATGGAGATACACCGATCGATAGGTTCAATCAACATTACCATGCCTGCGCCACCACCAAAAGCATAGTCGTCAGTGCTGCGCTGCTTGCTTGTAGAATGTTCGCGCAGATCGTGAACTACAACTTCCACCAACCCTTTTGTTTGGGCGCGCTTCAAGATTGAATCCGAAAAAGGGCTTTCTAGTAATTTTGGTAAGCAGGTGATAATATCAATCCGCATGGTCTTAAATATCAAGAAGACCTTCGGGTAAATCGACCAACAATTTTTTCTTGACTTTTTGAACGCTCGTTATAAAAGGTGCATTAATAGGTATGAGCAGCTCCTTTTCAGTGCTGGTTTCCACCACAATAAGTTTGTTCAACCCAGTTTCAATTATTTCTTTCACGTGGCCAATCATACCAAGTGTTTCATCGAGTATCTCAAAGCCAATTATCTCATCGTCATAAAAATCGCCCCGCTTTAGTTTGGGTCGTGTGTCTTTAGCGAGATACAAACTTGCCCCTTTCAATAGCGTTGCCTCCTCAGGCGTATTTACTCCGTCTAGTTTTATAAAGGCTTTGTCTCCTCTATCAGAAATGCTTTCAATTATATAGGGACCGAGGGCATTGTTCAATTCAACAAACACATTGGTCATATCTTCAATATCAAACTCAGTTGATAGAAAAACAGAAACACCACCTTTTAGGCCGTGGGTTTTAGCTATGTAACCAATTTTGAAATAGTCGGATTTGTCCATAAAAAAATGAGCAGTAGACAATAACTGGTTCAGTCTGCCTACTGCTCACTGGCATACTGCCAAGTTGATATTATTCTGCTGGTGCAGCCTCTTCTTCAGGAGCGGCTTCTACTTGTGCCTCAACTACTGGAGGCGCGTTCAATGCTTCTGCTTTTTTGCGTATCGCCTCTGTTCTTGCTTCTCTTACTTTTACCTCAGCTGCTTTGCGTGCTTTGGCTGCTTGCTCTTTCGCTTTCGATAATGAATCTACTTTGGTAGATATTTTTGCCTCTTTTGCAGTTACCCATTCTGCCAATTTACCATCGGCAACTTCTTGGGTAATAGCACCTTTTACTACACCAATTTGAAGATGTCTTCTCAACATAACACCTCTATAAGAAAGCATTTTTTGAACTGTTTCTGTAGGCAATGCGCCCTTCATTAACCAATCAAATGCTTTTTGATTGTCGATATCTATGGTTGCTGGGTTGGTAAGCGGATTGTAAGTACCTATTTTTTCGATGAATTTACCATCGCGAGGTGCTCTTACATCTGCTACAATAACATCATACAATGCAAGTTTCTTGCGGCCTCTTCTCGATAATCTAATTTTTACTGCCATTTCTCTTTGTTTTTAAGGTTTGGATCACGTCCGATTTTTAAAAGGACTGCAAAGGTAGAAGAAAGAAGATAAAAATAGTTTTTTTGTAAAGAAATGTTTGTGAGATGCCACGAACGATGTGTGCCTAAGTATTAAAAAACGCTATAAATTTAATGCAATAGCAGAGTTACCTACATACTTTATGGGGCTTAAAGAGCTCCATAGCTCTTTTGAAAAGAGATCAAAATATTGGTTCATTTTCTTTCCTTAAATGGCATGTATATCAAACTGCATTTTCACTAACAGGATTTGTCAGAGCAGTCCTTTCCCATGTTCCCAAGCACTCATTTGCTTCTTTTTGATATGGCATAAGCTCACATCCTTTGATTGTGGCTAGGCTATTTTAACCTCTATTATTCAATAGGAATATAAGAACGCGCTAAAACATTTGAAATTAGAGAAGAAGTGATGATTTTTAGGTATTTAAAAGATCACCCCTATGGTTAACCTTCCTATAGAATATTCTGATAAGCCAGTTACTCCTTTTGGAGGGATGAGTTTAATGAAACGTTTCTTAGACCAGACAAAAGTAAGGGAGTATCTAGCCACCTTAAATTTACCACAACCAGGTTCTAACCGTGGTTATAATCCTACTCATGTCATCGAATCGTTTTAGCCAAAGGAATAGAACTCAGTGAGATGAAGTTTAGCCATGAGAAAATGGTAAAGTGCGCAGATACATACTGGTTAAGAAGCGTGTCGATATAAGACCTGATGCAGGAGGTAAAGAACTCTTTGAAGATTTACCAGGTCATCGGTTTAGTTGCTATGTAACCAATTTAGATTTGCCTTTAGATCAA
>JBBRBQ010000014.1:0-109931 GCA_038205685.1 Cytophagales bacterium
AGCAGCAGGCGCAGGGAGCGTGAGTGTGGTAGAGACCAATGCGGCCACATGTGTAGGCAGTGCGGTAAACTTACCCGTTACGATCAACGCAATACCGGTTACCTCGGTCATCACAGGCTCAGCCAACGTGTGTGCGAACGCGACAAGTTCGGGCTACAGTGTTATAAATACAGCAGGCAGCACGTATGCATGGACGATCACGGGCGGGGTTCAAAACCCAGTAACGACAGGCAATAGTATAACAGTAGATTGGGGAGTATCGGGAGCAGGGAGTGTGAGCGTGGTAGAGACTAACGCGGCCACTTGCGTGGGCAGTGCGGTTAATCAAGCGGTGACGGTGAAACCCATCCCCACTGCCACCATTACAGGCACAGCTTCCATCTGCTCAGGAGCTTCAACAAACCTTACAATAACACTGACAGGCACGGCTCCATGGACAGTTAAATACAATGATGGTGCAAGCATATCCATGGTAAATCCCATCATTAACTCATTTGTCTTTTCTGTAGCTCCTTCATCGACTACAACATACACGCTGATTTCAGTAAGTGATGCTAATTGCACTGGCACTATAGCAGGGAGTCCGGCAATAGTAACTACAACGAGCGCACCAAATGCTTCTTTGAGTGTGAGTACTCAGAATCCATCTGTATGCACTGGAACTGGTACAAATATTATTGTGGCAGCTTCGGAAGTAGGAGTGAACTACCAATTGAGAGATAATTCTAACAATGGTTTAATTGGTTCTTTAGTAGCTGGTACAGGTGCTTCAATCAGCCTTCCTACAGGGAATTTATCATCGAATACAACATTTAATGTGCTTGCCAAAGGCGCAGGTTCTTGCTCTGTTCAATTGGCCTCTATAGTTTCTATAAATGTATTGTTAGCAACTGATCCATTATGTTCTATAGGCACTGGAAATTGTGCCACAGTAGTGATCACACCTGTTTCTACTGCCGCTACTTGCACGCTATCAAATGGAGGGATTAAATTCGATATCAACCCTGCCACCCCTGCTGTTAACAATACAGGAGTGAAGATCACAATCCAAGGTATTTCTAATACAAATTCAACAATTGGAATTACTAATTTTAATAACCCAAATTTTGCCAGCTTGCCAATAGGTGTTTACACTTACTCTATTGAATATGGTGACCCAAGCTGCACTAAGAATGGTCAAGTTACAGTCGATCAATCGGGAACGGTAGGTACACCATCAGCATCTAATATTGTTGCTCCAACGTGCTTTGGCACTGCAACAGGCTCTGCCATCATTAGCGTGCCTGGTGAAACTGGCAACGTGTTGCAATGGTCGCTTGATGGTGGTATCAATGATCCTTTCAAGTCATTTACAGCGGGAAGCAAAATTACGGGCATACCTTCTGGCATTGTGGCAACCCAACAAGTGATAAGTGTGAGGAGAAATTCATCTGATCCGTGCTTTGCTGCGGTAACCATTACTATGTCAGCGAGTCCTGCAGACATAACAGCACCTTCAACTATTACAAATGCCACTTGTGCCAATAATGACGGTAGTATTTTATTTGGTACTGTTGCAGGAGGCGTAGCCCCATATAGTTATCAATTTGATGGAGCTGCTTTAGCGAGCTTCCCAGCAAACAGCACTTTCTCCAATCTTGCTAGTGGTGCACATACATTAACCGTAACAGATGCCAACGCATGCTCGAAAGACATCTCTTCAAGCATTACCTTCCCAGGATTAGTTAACTTTTCTGTTGACGGAATCAACTCCTCTTGCATATCATTATCTAATGGAAGTGTCACAGCAACGATCCAATCGGTGGGTACATTTAAGGTAGGTATCAGCACGAGTCAATCCACTCAGCCAGCTTCTTTCTTCGATGTGACTTCCGATGGAACAACTCCCTTTAAGTTCATCAACTTAGCGGGCGGAAGTTATTTTGTGTTTGTGAAATCGGCTGGTTCACAATGCACAAACATTAAGCAACAAGATATCACTAATGCGGTATCTGATATTACAATTAGCTATGCAACAGGTGCTGCGTGCGCAGGTACAAGCGGAAGCATAAGTATTAATTCTATTGGGGGTGGTGCCGCTGCTACTTATACGTATGCTTTGGATGGTGTTTCCTTTATTTCTCTTCCCAATAATAACACCTTTACAGGATTGGCTGGTGGTGATCATACATTCAAAGTATTGGATACAGGTGGTTGCTCCAAGGATTTTACGATTAATATTCCTGTGCCAACAGCAATAGATTTTAACCTTACTAGTGATCCGTTAAAGTGTTTTGAAGATAAACCATCAGTTGTATTATCAGGACTGAAAGGCGCGGGTGTTGACTACACCTATCAGATAATACAGCAGGCAACAATATTCGCATCAGGTACAATTACGACAGTGAATGCAGCTGCTGATTTTAAAATAAGTGATTTGAACTTGGTGCAGGGTAACTATCAAATCCAATTGCAACAAAATCAATCTTCGATTAATGGATGCGCTAGTCCGATCACAGCATTTAAGCCATTTACAGTTACAGGCCCCAATGAAAAACTAGATACAGTATATACCGTTAAAGTTATTTCACTGCCTGACTTTGCGAGTGGTTCATTAGCTGTTGGTATTAAGGAAAGTGGGAAGGCTCCTTATGAAGCGCGAGTTGAACTGACTAAGCCTTACTTTGCTAGCCAAGGCTATCTGCAAGATTGGACGAAGGCTATACGCAATGCCCAAAATCTAAAGTTTGAGGTGAAAGCGCCAAATTTGTTTGCTGGTGGATACACAGTTTCCATTCGTGATGGATTTGGTTGTGTCAAGAACTATGAAGTTGTTATCAAAGCAGATGAAAGTATTTTTATTCCTAATGTTATTACGCCTAATGGTGATGAGTTTAACGACACTTTCTTTATAAGAAATTTACCGCCATCAACTGAAGTGCTGATTACCAATCGCTGGGGAGCAGAAGTATACAAGTCTTCTGATTACAAGAATGATTGGGACGCAAAGAATATTACCGAAGGTATTTATTACTATAGAATCAAGGCTTCAAATCAAGTATTTACAGGATGGCTTGAAGTGCTGAGGGATAGTAGATAGTTTCTAAATAGAAGATAGAAGCTTCATCGTATCGATATCATCAGCATAATCAGTTAGTGAAGGTGTTTGAGTTTTGCCAAAAGCAACGCTTTTTGTAAACCAGCCTCTTGCAGACGCCACACATTGCAACTTTCCTTCATGTTGATCAATCTTGTTTTTTAGATCAACTTGATCTTTATAATATTCATAATACACAACCGAAAGAGGTGATACAAGTGAAGCTTCTTCGCGCAGCAACGAAAAACCAGAATCATAGAATAGGATGCTGTTGATAATGAATATCGCCTTTTGATAATCGTAGTTGTTCATGTATTTATGATGCTGACTAATACCTGAATATTTCTCACAGGCTGTTATAAACGGAGAAAATTCATATCCTTCAGGAACGAACAATTTGGAAATATTTCTGCATCCCAATCCAAAATAACTGAAGATGTCTTTTCCTAAATCAGCTAATTCCTCAGTAGACTCTTCACCTAAAATAATTGCGCAAGAAGATCTGTTTTTACGAATGATGTGAGGAATATTTCGGAAGTAATATTCGAAGTACCTAGAAGTATTATCACTGCCTGTGGCGATTACAGCATCAACGTTATTCAATCGCTCTCTTATTTCTATCTTCTCATTAAATTCAGGTTCTATTTCCTTAAGCAAGTTGATTATGTAAGTCATTAAAAAAGTATCTTGATGACTCAACTTAGCATGTAGATGATGTCCAGCAATTAAAACAGAAAGTAAATCGTGAAAGCCAACCAATGGAATATTGCCGGCCATTGCGACACCTACTTTTTTGGGATTGATATTTTCCAATGAATAATTAGAAGTCCATTTAGTTAAGGCATCATAAGACAAGAATTGAGCGATTCCTTCCAATGCTAGCGTTATATTTTCAGCAACAAACCAAGGATTTTCATTTTTTGTACGATCAAAATTCGTTTGCTTTTCATCTGCAGTTAACGATTGCAATCGCTGGCCAAGTTGACTGAATGCGTTGATTCTATTGATTAAATTCATGCGGATTAAACTATTGTTGGATGCAGGTTGTTTGTTGAATGATTTTACTAATGTATTTTTGCTGCGAAATTACTTGAATATCTGCACATATGGCGATAATGATTACAGACGAATGCATCAATTGTGGAGCGTGTGAGCCAGAATGCCCCAATACTGCCATTTACGAAGGAGGCCGAGAGTGGAACTGGGCTGGTGGAACTGCGTTGACCAGTGTGAAGTTGAATGATGGTTCTTCAGAAGACGCAAAAGTTGATCAACAACCTGTATCGAATGAATTTTATTATATCGTC
The DNA here is from genome assembly GCA_038205685.1 of Cytophagales bacterium. Lineage (GTDB taxonomy): Bacteria > Bacteroidota > Bacteroidia > Cytophagales > Cyclobacteriaceae > ELB16-189. Next base: position 4,384 of record JBBRBQ010000014.1, read on the forward strand.
TCTGGCAAATGCACTGAATGTACAGGCTTTCATGAGGAGCCGCAGTGTGCCGCAGTTTGTCCTGTAGATTGTTGTGTGCCTGATCCAGACCATGTGGAAACAAAAGATTTGCTGCTAAACAGAAAAGTATATTTACACAACGAGCAGTTGGCTTAATTGTATTCTTCCTAGATTATGAAAATCACATCAACCAAAAACTTCATTTCAAAATGGTTGGTGGTTGCTGCTTTAACTTTTGGTTTGCTTGGAGTTTCGCCATCATTCCAAAGTGAGTACTCAGTTAGAGTTAAAACAGAATGTGTTGCCAACCCTCAGCACAAAAGAAAAATTCTACCTTTTGTCAAACTAACAAAGAGGGTAAATAATAAAGAGAAGTTTCCGTCTGCCTTTATTCAATTGCATTTGGCAAATCAACTAAAGTTGGTTTTAAGTAATCATGCTTTAGCATTTTCATCTTTGAAATTTTATCCCTTCCAAGCTGCTCCTTATTCCTCAAATGAGGATGCGTTGATTCTCAGCTAATCCTTATTTTTTTACTTACTCCACCAACAGGGTTTTACACTCTGTCAATATTATTATATGGAAAATTGGAAGAAAGCCTTTCGTTTGATTGGGTTTGCATTGCTTATACTTTTTGCAAGTATGGGTTTGTTTTCGGGTGCTTTAATGCTGCCTAGAACAAAAGAAAAGTATATGAACAAGGAAATAACAACCGAGCAAGTTGATAAACTGAGGAAGAAAAGAGAGGATGATTAGCGCATCTTACCGCGCTTAATCAAATAGGCTTGAAGTACTTCTTGATAATTGTTTTTAGAATGCACAGAGATAAAATCAATCTTGAGTTGATTGCATTTTAATTTCAGCTCTGCATGAAGTTCGCTTAGTTGATGTTGGTATTGATCTTTTATTTCAGACGGATTGAGCTTTAGCTTTTCGCCACTTTCAAGATCGATAAATTCATACGGGCGATCCTCAAAATCAAAATTCAGTTCAGTAGCATGATCTGTAACATGAAATAAAAGCACTTCGTGTTTGTTATGCTTCAAGTGCTGCAAGGCTTTGAAAATTTCGGTTAAGCCTTCGTCACTATCAAACATATCACTAAAAATAATAACGAGCGATCGCTTATGTATTTTCTCAGCAATCTCGTGCAGTACAGTTGCTACTTTGGTAAGGCTTCTTTTATCTCGCTCTGTTCTAGTTGCTTTTTCAAGCGAAGAAAACAATTTAGTAAGATGTGTTGAAGTTGATTTGATGGGAGTGAACTCTTCAATAGTATCTGAAAAAAGACAGAGACCTGCGGCATCGCGTTGTGTATGGAGCAGATAAGCAATGGCAGCAGCTGCGTAAATAGAGAACTGAAGTTTTGATTGACCTCCTTCTGGATAGAACATGGAAGAAGATCGATCGATGACCAATAAGCATCTCAGATTGGTTTCCTCTTCATATTGTTTGGTGTAAAGCCGATCGGTTCGGGCAAACACTTTCCAATCGATGTGCCGGGTGCTTTGGCCTTCGTTGTACAATCGGTGCTCGGCAAACTCAACTGAAAATCCATGATAGGGCGACTTGTGCAAACCAGTAATAAAACCTTCAACCAACTGCTTGGCCAACAGTTCTAAAGTTCCGGTCTTCTTTACATCCGCAACACTGATTATTTTGCTCATTCCTTTCAAAATTACAAAATTCAATTTTTAAAATTTATGAATGCAGCGTTTGCAATAAATATTTTATCTGCTATATTGGGAGCAACCTAATCCTAAAACTAAAAACCTGTGGAAGATATTAAGATGAACGGCCGGGATGAAATCTTCTCGGAGAAAGTAAAAGCTGGGAAGCGAACCTATTTTTTTGATGTGAAATCTACCAGAGCCAATGATTTTTACGTCACCATTACCGAAAGCAAAAAGCGATATAACAAAGATGATGAAGGCTTTACTTACGAAAAGCATAAGATATTTTTATACAAAGAAGATTTTAACAAATTTATGCAAGCCCTTAACAATACGGTGAACCATGTGAAAACCGAATTGTTGCCTGAAGTGGATTTCACAGAATTCGATCGGATTCATGAAGAACATGAAGAAGCTAAAACTGTGGCTGTAGATACTGATCTTAAATGGGATTGATAGTCTAACCTAACCTAATCCTAAATAGGAAAAACCCTTGGAGCAATCTGAGGGTTTTCTTTTTAATAACAGCGCATGTATGGTAGATAAGAAAGTCTCTTCCCGTAGATATTGCAATATGTCTAACACTCTTCAATGTGTCCTAAGTTCCTATATGGTTAATGAATCTTTACACCTATATTTGCAGCCGTTTTAAAAAAATAATTACTTTTTCTATGGGACTTAAATGTGGAATTGTAGGCTTACCAAATGTTGGAAAATCAACTTTGTTCAACGCACTATCCAACAACAAAGCGGAGGCGGCTAATTTCCCATTCTGTACCATCGAACCCAATGTTGGTGTGATCTCTGTGCCCGATCCTAGACTTACAATTCTGGAAGGACTAGTAAATCCCCAAAAGGTAATACCAACTACTTTCGAGTTTGTAGATATTGCAGGTTTGGTAAAAGGCGCAAGTAAAGGCGAAGGATTGGGCAACCAATTTCTGGCGAATATTCGTGAAGTAGATGCGGTAGCTCATGTGGTACGTTGTTTTGATAACGACAACATTATTCACGTAGATGGAAAGATTGATCCTGTTGCGGATAAAGAGATTATAGATACGGAATTGCAACTGCGCGATTTAGATTCGGTAGAAAAGAAAATTACCAAAGCTGAAAAAGCTGCCAAAAGTGGTGATGCCAAAGCAAAGAAGGAATTAGCCACGCTTCAACTTTACCGCGATACCTTGCAAGCTGGAAAGAATGCCAGAACAGTTAAGATAGATGCTGAAGATAAAAAGGCCATTGAAGACCTACAACTACTAACTGATAAGCCAGTAATTTATGTGGCCAATGTAGATGAGGCAGCGGTGCATACTGGCAACAAGCACACCGAAGCGTTAAAACAACTTGTAAAAGACGAAGGTGCGGAAGTGGTAATTGTGTGTGCAGCCATTGAAGCGCAAATTGCTGAACTTGAAAGTGAAGAAGATAGAAAGTCATTTTTATCTGAGTATGGATTAACAGAATCTGGTCTTAACAAATTGATTCGTGCGGCTTATCACTTATTGGATTTAATTACTTACTTCACTGCAGGCGAAAAAGAGGTTCGCGCCTGGACCATTCACCGTGGTTGGAAAGCACCCGCAGCTGCAGGGGTTATTCACACCGATTTCGAAAAAGGATTTATTCGTGCCGAGGTTATTAAAATAGCAGATTATCAAAAATATAAAACCGAGGCAGGCTGCCGCGAAGCCGGAAAACTAGGTGTAGAAGGCAAGGAATATGTGGTAGAAGATGGGGATATTATGCACTTTAGATTTAATGTTTAGAAAATAAATTAGAAGTCGTTAATAGTTCAATTACCAGATCACCTCAATTACTAATTTGGCAATTGTTATTTTTCCAGTATATTAGCTTTCTTTTTTTAGAGTAGAGGTAGGGTATTTTTTTAGTCGTTCGACCCAAATTTTTTTCTCTTGAGGATCCGGATCGTTTTTTACTTAAAGAACAGGGGCTCATACGTTCCTTTCCACCATCAGTTTTTGGTTGCGCAAACCATTAAAGGGCTTATTATGCTTGGTGGAAATAAAGACTTTCTAAATTTTACTCGCTACAATTTCTCTGGCTTAAAAGGTCAAATTCAAATTAGCCGAAAAGGCTTGCACTTTTATTCTTCCAGAGTCACGCTTGTATTCTCTTCTTCCGATAAACAATTCTTAGATTATTTTTTGAAAGTGTTGATGGCTCAAAAGGAATTACTGATCGGCACGCTTCAACTTGTACCTGAAGCCATTGAAAATGAAGAGGTAGTTTCTATTACAGAATCGGTAAAGTTTTTATGTATTTCACCAATCGTATTAACTCAAGCTTCTTTCAATGATGAATCCGGAAAACGTTTTATCCATCCTCAAGTAGATGAGTTCTCAGACTTGCTCTATGAATCCACAATAACACGAATGGAGGAATCTCAAAAATTCTCCCCAGAAGAGCTAGCTAGTTTTTATAAATTTCAATTGGTAGCCGATAAAGATTACTTAGATAAGATTCAAGCTTCGCACAAAAAGTTTGCGCGTATTTATCCGCTTTACGATTCGGATGTAAAGTTTGAAGTGCGTGGCTATACTTTTCCGTTCACATTGTACGCACCCCAGCCTGTTCAACAGTTTGTATATGAGTATGGCCTCGGGCATTTTTCACATAAAGGTTTCGGCATGCTCGATGTGGCTAACGGTAATGCCATTCGTAAGCCAGCTGAAGAAGAAATGGTGTATGCTTAGCGCGGATTTAACGTGCGTACAGAGTAGCCCAATAGCAAGTCTGCATTGGGTTGAAAACTTCTGTTGTAGATAAAAATTTCGTAACTATTTTGAGTTTCAAAATGATTGCCTTCAATCGAATTGAGTTTATCGGGCGAATCGATTACATATTGATAATTGTAAAGCCCTTGCTTCAGTAGAAGTGTCTGTTCAAATATGCCTAAAGTTGTATTGAAAGTTAATTTATTTTCTTCGGTATGATTCCATTGGTTAAATGCACCTAACACATAAATGGGGTAGTTGTATTTTTGATACGGATTAAGTGTGAATGTAACTTCAATATAATTGCCGCTGGTGGCTGCTTCTCCATAATCTTTATTGTCGATAATGTAGCCGCCATCATAATCATTGTATTGCGAATACGCTTGGTCGGTACGTGGCCTGTCTTGGGCTACAAAAAGATGAAATGGCTTTCGTGATTTATCTAGTGAGCCTGTATTTTGTCCAGGATAATTCAATGATCGAAAGTCTACAAACCGAAATTCATTGTCACCTTTAAATGTATTTTCTTCATCAAAGAAACGATACTCCAGTTCACTTGATTGATCGCGAATAAAGTTAGGAGCAAGGTCGCTCTTGAAATTATCCCACCGATGATTTTGAAGAATTACCACATGTAAACTTTGTAAAGGGTTTTGTATATCAACCCCAGCGTAGTTCAATGTAAAATTAATCGGTTGAGTGGATCGACCAGTACCCGTACCTGCAAATTGATTATCATAGGTTACATTAATTTGTTCGGCATACACCATTAATCGTCTTGATATCACCAGATCATTTTTATTGCCATCCCGATAAACAATCAAGAGATAATTACCCGGCAATTTTACTGGTGGAATAGCAAATTTGTAGTGAACATACGGTACATGTGTGTTGCTCGAAAAACTATAATCGTTTATATTGTACTCGTTATAATCGTGCATAAAATCCATATCATGAAGTGTGGATTGCGTCCAATCATAATTGCAATGGATAAGCTTTGCATTAAAGTTGGCTCGGTTAGCACTCAACTCATCAAACTCCAGCACTAAATTATTTTGGTCAATAGATGTAACAGCAGGATTAAGATTGTCAGTAATGTTGCCAAGGGTAGGATAGAGCATTACGGTTTTTATAGTGGCCTCATATGCTTTATCAATAAACTCCAATCTCTTTTGTGCAGGGCTTGTTAACCCTGTCAGCATTAATATTATTACAAAATATTTTTTGAGTAGGTTCATCGACTAAGGACTAACAAAAGTTATGCCTTTAAAATTAAATAAAATATTCTTCGAAATTGCTTCATCTGTTTCATTCAATCCAGATTACGCATTTATAAGGCGTGACGATAGTAATAGTGGTGTCATGGAGTTTGAAATTGGCTATACAGACAAGAAAATCACCCCTTGGGGATGGTTTTAGTGCGACAGATGATAGAGATAGAATTTTAGGAAAGTAATGGCAAAGTAATGTTCCTGACTCTGGGGGACATCCAACCACAATAGTTGTTAAAGTTTTATGGTCTGTATTTGGTTCGGAGCGAACTGTTTTTTGCTGACTCAACTGACGTGATACTGGGCCAAGATACCTACAAACTCTTTTTCAACTAGGTCACAAACCACAAACCAACGAGTAAGCTATTACTTCTATTTCTGGAGATTTAAGTCATTCTTTTCCTTGAAAAAGGCAAGGGAATTAAAGCCAAACCCCTGAATTTTTGATAAAATTTAACTATTAAGCATTTTTTATTCTATGTAAGAAATCAGGATAGCAATTCCTCTAAAATATGTAAGTAAATAAGAATCAACTGTTTACATAGTCAAAATATACAAACGGTTGCGAAAAAGTGACCCTAGATAAAAATACCCTCTTCTGGGTATTTTTTTACTTCAAACACATTCCTAACTTTGGTTAGTTTTAAAAATATACAAAAACCAAAATTAATTACCCATGAAAAAAATCTTTTTAACTATTACGGCTGTAACAATGACAGCTCTAGTGTGGACATCCTGTATAAAGGATGAGGTGGCTCCTGAAGTAACAGCACTCCGCCAAGCGGCTGTTGATTACCAAGCGGCTAAAACGGCTTATCAAAAGGCTCAGGCAGACAATCAAGTGTTATTGAACGCGCAGTTACAAGTTACTATTGATATCAATAAGCAGAATCTATTACTTATAACTTCTAACAATGCTGTTACTATTGCAAATAACCTTGCCAATTTAACGTCTGCTCAATTGAACTTAGAGGTAGCCAAGCAGAACTTAGCTAATTTCTTGGCCAACAATAAATTAACTGTAGCCAATAACTATCTAAGCCAATACAATCAGGCTCAAAGCGATTTGTTCGGCTATATTTCAAACCAAGCAACAGCTCAATATAATTTGGACAATGCCAGTTTATTGTTGCAAAATAATAGTGTTGGAAACCCAACATGGGATGCCTTGAAGGTTGTAGCTCAAAATACATTGGCGGGTCAACAGGCAACATTAGCAATTGACGTTGCCAAATACAATGCTGACAATGCTACCCTTACTGCTATGAAGGCCGTTGCTGCAGATCCAACAACTATTCAAGCTCAACTGGCTACTGCCCAAGCATCAGTAATTACTTTAGACAATCAAAAAATACCTCTTCAAGCAGCCCAAGCCGCTGCCCAAAAGGCTAGTACGGATGCGGCAACTAAGGCCACTGCAACTAATCTTGTAATTACTACCTTTAATACAGCTACTGCAAGTTTGACTGCTGCAAATGCTACCTTGGCCACTGCAACCGCAGCTAGTGCTGATGCAGCTATTAACAATCAAGGTACTATTATTGCTGATCAAACCGCAGTTACAAATGCTACCAATGCTTTGGCTGTTGTTACAGACCCTAGCTATGTTAGTGCTCTTAATGTTACATTAACTAATGCGAAGAACACACTTACTACTGCTACTGCAACCGCCACAGCTGCTGCTGCTGCTAACTTAGCTTCTGCCCAAACTACACTAGCCAATACTATTGTTTCAGAAACAGCTACAGTTAATGGATTGTTAACAACTGCAAATACTAATTTAACAAATGCAAATACTAATTTAACAAATTCACAAGCGGCACTTACAGTTGCTACCTCTGACCTTGCCAACAAAAATACTATTTTAAGCGCTGCCAATACTGGATTAACAGCACCTCAAACTGCCTTAACTGCTGCTATTGCAGATGTTGCTGCAAAAACGGCTACAAGAGATGCTGCGCAGGCTGATGTAACTGCCAAGCAAAATGCATTAAATGTCGCAAATGCTGCTGATCAAGCACCCAACACGTCAACGCCTACAACCCAAGCTGCTGTAACTGCAGCTCAAAATGCACTTAATACCTCCAATACAGCTCTTACAGCTGCTCAAACTGCATTGAATACTTCTGTTACCACTCAAGCTGGTGCTCAGGCAACTTTCAACAGTGCAAATACTGTTAAAACGAATGCGCAAAATGCAGTGAATGCAGCACAAACTGCTCTTAATAACGCACAAACCACAGTTAACAATAACACTGTTGCTGTTACTAATGCTACTGCTGCTCAAGTTACTGCAACTGCCAATGCAACAGCAGCAGCAGTTTTGCTAAGAACAAATGTTGTAAATGCTCAAATTACTGTTAACACTGCTACTACTGCTACTACAGCTGCAGCTATTACAACTGCTGTTTCAGCTCAGCAAGCAGCTGTTACTACAGCTCAAAACGCTGTTAATGCTGCACCAACTGCTGTTACTACTGCAACCAATACATTGAATGCAGCCAAAGCTACTCTGGCTCAAGACCTTGTTACTGCTAAAGCAAATGCCCAAGCAGCAATCAATGCAGCGAAGAAGAATGTAGACGCATATACTGATCAAATAGCTTCTACAACGGCTGCTAATACGGCTGCTCTAGCGAGTGTAACTGCAGATAATGCGGCTGTAGGTACTACTGCCAATGCCTTAACGGCTGCAAGTGTTGCATTAGCTGCAAATACTAATTTAAAAGCTGCTGCTAATGCATTGGTAGCAAGTTTACAAGGATTTATAGCAAGCGGAAATACTTCTTTAAGTGGTGATATTACGGCACAAACAAACTTAGTGTCTAATGACAATGATGATGTTGCTAGTGATAATGTTGCCATCAGTGCTACACAAGGAAACATTAGCGATATAGTTAATCAAAAAGCTAATGCTACAAGCGCGTTAGTTGGCTACAAGAACGAAGTAGCTAGATATACAGCTTTGGTAGCTTCTCAAACTACTTATGTAGCTAAATTGAAAGCATTGTTAGATGCTGCTTTGGCAGGTTAATAGCTTTAGGATAATGCTGGGCAGGCTTAATGCCTCCCAGCTTATTTAAAAAGATTTGATTTTTTAATCCTAAAGACAAAAAAGCATGAAAAGAAAAATAATAATAACGATGTTGCTTTCGGCTATGCTGGCAGGCGTTTATGCCCAGGATAGTTTGAAGAAAGCAAAGACAACTGGGTTTGTCCCCGCCAAAGGCGACTTCTCTGGTGCTATTCTCTTTGGCCGCGCGAACTTCCTTACCATACCTGATTCAGATATTCCTACTGCTCCAGGCAACAATTCAAATTGGACTGTAGTAGGAACTGCCCCTATTAATAACACCGTAGGTGCTGATAATAATAACACTATTACCAATATTGTTGGCGGAGAAGGCAGGTATTTCCTAAAGGATGATATAGCTTTAAAGTTTAGCGGAGCAGGTATAGTAAGCGGAACTCCTTCAAGAGTCAATCTTCCTGCAGTTATCTTGGCTACGGATGCGCAAGGAAATCAATTCTTGATAAACCCAAATTCAAATGCGAGTTGGATACCAGCTTATGCAGCAGTAAAAGCAGAGAATCAGGTAACGTTGAATTTTAATGTAGGTGCTGAAAAGCATTTTGCTACAAAATACAATAGATTATCGCCCTACGTAGGGTTAACTATTCCTTACTATTACGCACGTAAAACTCAGTATGATCCAACAATAAATGACGCAGTACCTGTAGACAATCCAGGTTATATCGTTGACATTGGAATTAGGCAAGTACAATTGATGGGTTTTGGTCTTCAAGCGGTTGCAGGTATCGACTATTATTTGATGGAAGGATTTTACATTGGCTTTGAGATAAAGCCAATTTCTTATGTGTACTCCTACACTTCAAAGAAGCCAGCACCTGGTCTTCCGCTATTAAAATCGGATAACAATAATTGGTCATTCTTATCTCAAACTTTCTTTAAAATCGGGTTTAGATTTTAAGCAAAATTTGGGATATGTCAAGTTAAAAAAGCCACGCAATTGCGTGGCTTTTTTTTTGTCAGCAGTCCAGAATTGTCTTTAGAAAATTTTTATTTGCGAATCATTATCATTGACACACCATTTAAAATTTTAAAACAAATCAAAAAATGAAACTAATTAATTTAGATAGAAGGAAGTTTTTGATAGATGCTACCAAAGTAGCAGGCTCTGCCATGATGCTTTCATCGCTGGATAGTCTCGCTGCTATCTATCCTGCCGACTCGTGGACGGTGGGGCAAATAATGGACTTGTTCATAAGCGAAGTGCCAGGCGGGCTCATTGCCAACACTGTAGATACATTGAAATCAGGAAGCCGTGATCAGAAAGTAACAGGAATAGTGACAACGATGTTTCCGACAATAGAAGTGATTAGAAAAACAATTGAACTGAAGGCGAATTTTATTATTTGTCATGAACCTACATTCTACAATCACCAAGACACAACCGACTGGCTGGAGAAAGACGATGTGTATCAATACAAAGCAGAACTGCTGAGCAAAAACAATATTTCTATCTGGCGAAATCATGACTACATACATAGGCACATGCCCGATGGCGTAAAAGCAGGTGTGGTGAAAAAATTGGGTTGGGAAAAGTACTTCGATCCGAAAGTAAATGATGTGGTTACGATTCCAGAAATTACCTTAACGAAGTTGATGGAACACATAAAACAAACTATGGGTATTACCACCCTACGTTACGTGGGAGATTTATTGCAGCCATGCAGAAAGGTAGTATTCAATCCTGGATTTAATACAGGTAGTTTTGTGATACCTGTGATATCAAAAGAGAAGCCCGATGTAGTAATAGGAGGAGAGTTTCACGAATGGGAGATTGTTGAATATGTGCGCGATACACAACTTTCAGGACGGAAGATGGCATTGATAAGCATGGGTCATGTTGATAGCGAAGAACCCGGCTCAGAGTATATGCTTGAATGGTTGAAAGAGAAAGTAAAAGGAGCAACGGTAACGCATGTTCCATCAAAGAATCCGTTTTCGTTTGCGTGATAAAGTTCATCCTTTTGAAAGATATATCGTAACCTAAAATAATAGTTGAAAGTAGTGAATCTTCCTCTTGAACTTCATCCGCATTTTATAATAGCAAAACAAAAGCTCTAAATCCAAAAAATTAAAAAATATTTGTTTACTTCGCTTAAACGAAATAAAAAACCATCCAAATGAAATCAATTTCAAAATTCCTCATTGCGTTCGTTATTCTTATCAGCTTAACACCATCTGATAGTTATGGCCAAGCTGATGGATGGATTACCTTATTTGATGGAAAATCGCTTAATGGCTGGAAGGCGAGTGAACATCCTTCTACTTTTACTGTTGCCGATGGCGCCATTGTGGTGTTTGGAGATCGTGCGCATTTGTTCTACATGGGTTCGGTGCAAGATCATGTATTTAAGAATTTCGAATTCAAAGCAAAGGTGATGACAACTTCTGGATCAAACTCCGGAATCTTTATTCATACTGTTTATCAGGAGGAAGGCTGGCCTTCAAAGGGGTATGAAATACAAGTAAACAATACCCATACCGACTGGCGCAAAACTGGAAGTATCTATGCTGTTCAAGATGTGAAGGAGGCTCCTGCTAAAGACAATGAGTGGTTTATACAACACATCATTGTGCAAGGTAAAAAGATTACGGTTAAGATTAACGACAAGGTTATTAACGAATATACAGAAGGTGAGAATGGAAGATTGTTGGGCGGTACAATTGCGTTGCAAGGCCACGACCCTAAAAGCAAAGTGTTTTATAAAGAGGTGATGGTTAAGATTCTTCCAGATTAGTAACGACTGGGATCTTCGCATTTCTTTGGCGGCACAATGTGCTGATCAAAACTGATTCTTCTAGAGTGTACTCCATTTTCCACTTTAGTCTAGTGGTTTTTACTATCCATAAATTCATAGTGAAAAATAAATACTCACGTCCTTGTGAGATTTAGTCTGCGCGCGCGAATAATAGGGCAAAAGACATCTGCGAAATAAGTAAATTCAAGAATTACTGGTAAAATGGAGGCAAACCCACATGTTGATTTTGAATTAATTGTTGAGCAAAACAAGGGCATCATCTATAAAGTAGCCAATTCTTATTGTAGAGATTTGGATGACCGAAAAGATCTTGTTCAAGAGATTGTGATACAGCTATGGAAATCGTTTCACACATTTAATAATGCCAACAAGCTTTCTACTTGGATGTATAGAGTAGCGTTAAACGTTGCCATATCATTTTATAGAAAAGATACTAAGAGGAAAAGTGTTTCTTCCTTACTAACAGATAATCTTATCGATATTATTCCAGCTACTGATGAGCCAGACGAAACAGAAGGGCAGATTAAACAGCTTCAACAATTTATTGCTGAATTGGGAGATATGGATCGCGCATTGATGATACTTTACCTGGAAGATAAAAGCCAAAAGGAGATAGGCGAAATACTTGGTCTTACCGAAAGCAATGTGTCAACTAAGGTAAGCCGGATCAAAGAAAAATTGAGAATAAAGTTTTCATTAACCAACGACTAATATGAATGAATCAGACTTGAAAAATATTTGGCAATCGTATGATAAGAAGATCGATAAAATTTTGGAGATCAATAAGCAACAATTGAATGCTATTCAAACAAAAAATGCAGAATCGAAAATTCAGTCATTTAAAAGAAGTCACATTATTGTGATGCTACTAGGTATTGCATGGGTTTTATTTCTCGGTTTTCTTATTTATAACACACGTGGCAATATTTACTTTACAGTTTCGGTGGGATTGATTATGCTTTTCAATGTTTTTGCGGTGGCTCTTTATCTGCGTCATATCATAATCCTTAGCCAGATTGATATTGCTGCAAGCATTACAGAAACACAGCGCAAGTTGGCACTCGTTCATACATCCTATAGTCAGGTGGGGCGAGTTCTACTTTTGCAAACTCCTTTGTATTGCACCTTCTATTATAGTGATGAGTTGGTGAATAATGGAGGCACTTTGTTTTGGACTATTCAAGCTATAGTTGTCCCTTCTCTTACAGTATTCTCCATCTATTTATTTAGGAAACTATCGCATAAAAATCAGTCTGATAATTGGGTAAAGCGGTCTGACAAGTTCTTCGGATCGGAAAAATTGAGAAAGGCAATGGATTCTCTCAAAGAGCTAGAAGAGTATAAAAGTGAAATTTGAGCCTTTGAATGGCATTTTTGACTATTTATTGAAATTAGTTTAATAATTATTGATAATCAATAAAACATTATTGATATTTGATGCGTTAATCAAATCAAAAAACAATACAATTTATGGAAATCAAAATTGGTACTGAGCAAATGTTTAAAATTCTGTACGTGCTTTCGTGGATAATATTTATTGGGGTTAGCATTGAAGCAGGTGGTTTTATAACCAATGGTTTTTTTACACTTGTACTCAATGCCAATGATGCTAAGCATTTGTGGCAGGAGGTTGATTTGTCAAGTCTTTATCAATACGACCCCGGGTATTTTTTTGCTGTATCATTGGTGATGAGTATTGTAGCGGTAATGCGAGCAATTTTATTTTATCTGATCGTAAAAATATTGAGTGGTAAAAAACTCAATATGTCTCAACCCTTTAGCAAAGAAGTTGAGCGGTTCATTTTTAAAGTTTGCTATTTGGCTTTAGGTATAGGCTTGTTAAGCTGGTGGGGCGTTAAGTATAGTGAGTGGCTAGTAAAGCAAGGAGTTAACATGCCAGATGTACACTATTTAAGATTAGGTGGAGCTGATGTTTGGCTATTTATGGGAGTAACACTTTTTGTAATTGCACTGATTTTTAAGAGAGGCATAGAAATACAATCGGAAAACGATTTAACTGTTTAAACCATGCCTATCATAGTAAACCTAGACGTAATGATGGCCAAACGAAAGATGTCGTTGAATGAACTTTCAGAGAAAGTAGATCTAACGCTGGCTAATCTTTCAATACTTAAAACGGGCAAAGCAAAAGCAATTCGGTTCACTACACTGGAGTCTATTTGCAAAGTGCTGGATTGTCAACCTGGAGATTTATTGGAGTATTCAAAGGAGTAATCTACAACTACCATATTAAAAATTGAACCTATGGCATTCGCTAAAGCAATGCTATACGGATGAACTATGTAAAATTTTAAATCCAAAATAAATTAAACACAAATGAAAACTCAAAACAACAATTCGATTACCTCAGCTTTCAAAATTACTTTTTTAGCTGCGCTTTTAATGCTAGGTGCTTGTAAGGATAAGAAAGTATCGGCACAAGAAAATTCAACTTCTAAAGCGAATGTTAAACCTCCAAAAATTGACATTCATAGTGCAGTTGTGGCTGGCAATGCAGAGGCATTGAAACAACACATTGCTGCCGGTACCAATATCAATGAGAAAGATCCTTACGGTGGATCAAGTCCGTTAATTTCGGCAGCGTTATTTGGTAAAACTGAAATGGCAAAAATACTGATTGATGCAGGTGCCGATCTTAACTTTCAAAACAATGAAGGCTCCACAGCCTTGATTACTGCTGCCTTCTTTTGTAGACCTGAAATTGTTAATATGTTGCTGAATAAGAAAGCCGATAAAACAATTAAGAATAAGTATAGTAGCACCGCCTACGAATCGGTAGCTGGTTCATTCAAAGATGTAAAAGGTACTTATGAAATGATGGGCAAAATGCTAGAACCCATGGGGCTTAAACTAGATCTGGCTTACATTGAAAAAACACGACCTGAAATTGCAGCCATACTTAAATAAGTAACATGCAAACCATTAATAGAAGATACGATATAGACTGGGTGCGAGTAATTGCCATTGGTCTGCTGCTTATCTATCACATAGCAATTGGCTTTCAACCGTGGGGAATTATGATAGGATTTATTACCAACAGCAAAACATGGGAGTCCTTATGGATTCCCATGGCCATGCTGAATGTATGGAGAATACCGCTTTTGTTTTATGTATCTGGCATGGGTGTTTACTTTGCTATGCAAAACAGAAACTGGAAAGAGTTGATAAAAGAAAGGGCAAGCAGAATAGTAGTTCCTTTTGTATTCGGTATACTATTTATTGTGCCCTTGCATATCCTTCTTTTGCAATTTCATTACGATTGGCCATTAACCTACTCGCCTAGTCCAGGGCACTTATGGTTTTTAGGAAACATCATTGCTTATGTGTTAATTCTATCACCCATTTTCTTTTATCTCAAAAGAAATGAGGATGGTAAAGTTGTATCCACAATAAAAAAACTTCTTAGCACTCCATTAGGTCTACTACCCATCATTGCTGCCTTCATTGCCGAAACATTATTGGTAAACCCAAATTCGTATGAAATGTATGCTATGACATGGCATGGTTTCTTTCTCGGGCTTCTTGCGTTTCTAGTTGGTTTTATTTTTGTGTTGGGTGGCTCATCTTTTTGGAACATGCTGTTGAAATGGCGTTGGCTGTTTTTATTATTAGCGATTGCCTTCTTTACGTATAGATTAATGCAATTTCAAATGCGCGTGCCCTCTTATCAGTTGGCCATTGAATCTAACTGTTGGATCTTTTCTGTTTTTGCCTTTAGTTATCGCTACCTCAATAGGCCAAGTAAGGCATTGAGCTATTTAAGCGAAGCTGCTTACCCGATCTATATCATTCACATGGCATTTTTATACCTTGTGTCGCAGTTGTTATTTCCATTAGAGATAGAGGCTCCTTTAAAATTTATGCTTGCCGTGATAATGACTACCACAAGTTGTTTTGCGTTTTATGAATTGATCATAAGAAGAGTAAATGTAATCAGGCCTCTTTTCGGATTGAAAAGAACAAAGAAGGATGAGCAATAGTAGGAGGTGGCAGCTTACTTTATTTGTTACTCACCAGAACGACATTATTGAAAGAATACGATTAGCGTACAACCCTATTCAGTTTAACCTAATTGCAGCGCATGTTACTTTGTGCAGAGAAGATGAACTTGATATGTTAGAAAAAATAATTGAAAATTTACAGTCAATTCGTTTAAGCAGATCCATTAAAATTGAGTTTAACGCTGTCAAAAGATTTAGTGAGGGAAAAGGTGTTCTCATTCCTGCAAAGAAAAGCAATGTTGAATTTGATGAACTAAGAAAGCTTGTATTAAAAGGAATAACAGATTTGCCTAATGTGCAACACGCACACATCACGCTTATGCACCCACGGAACTCTACTTGTACGGACAGTATTTTTAAACAAATAAAAGAATTTAAACTGCCCACTGAATTGAACTTCGATGAAGTAGCACTGATTGAACAAAGTAGGGGAGGAGAGAGGTGGAAAGTTGTTAGACGGTTTCCAATTAAACACTAACATTGCAGACGATAAACGGATTTGATAATTTTATAATGAAGCCGAAGAAGAAGATTCTCGCCATTTCAGGGAGCACCAGAAAAGATTCATCTAATTTAAAGTTAATAAAGCTGCTGGCCGATTTAACAAAGGATATTTATGATGTGACAATTTTTGAAGGGTTGAGTGAGCTTCCACATTTTAACCCCGACATTGAAAATCCACCTGCACAAGTTGTTGATTTCAGGCAGCTTATTACCGATGCCTCGGGAGTGCTAATTTGCACGCCTGAATATATTTTTAGTTTGCCCGGAAGTTTGAAAAACGCATTTGAATGGTGCGTTTCATCAACCGTGTTTTCAACTAAACCTGTTGGACTTATTACCGCATCGGGGCTTGGCGAAAAAGGACATGAAGAGCTCAAGTTGATTATGAAAACCATTGAAGCTAAATTTGACAGCGATACTGAAATTTTGATATCAGGATTTCGAGGTAAAATAAATGAGAAAGGTCTTATAACCGATGACACTACAATGAATAGGCTCTCTCATTTTCTACAAGCGTTTGATAAACAGCTTGAACACTAAAATAATGTTTAATGTGTTTTAGTTGGCTCGTCACTGCGAGGCACGAAGCAGTCTCACTTCTTTTTATTCATACTTGTTCTTGATGTTTTGAAGGATTGCTTCAGGTGAGACACCATTCGCAATTACGTTGACTCGTCACTGCGAGGCACGAAGCAGTTTCGCTTCTTTTTATTTATAGTTATTCCAGATGTTTTGAAGGATTGCTTCAGATGAGACACCATTCGCAATAACGTGGGCTCGTCACTGCGAGGCACGAAGCAGTCTTTTTCCTTTGTTGAGAATGTGTCAATTTGCTTAAATGGAAAAGTCTACTTGTTTATCAAAGAAGGTACTGTTTTTTTTAAACTTACACTTACTGGCGGATGCACCTTTTACGCGTTATAATAATAATGAACACTATTTTTTAATATGCCCTTTATATAAAAACTATACTCCTTGTAGTTAAAAAGTATGGAAGCAAGCATTTTTTATGTTGAGCATGCAATTAACTACCTGTAATCTGTAGGGTTCTGTGTTTTGATTGGAATATTTTAAATAGAGCTAGGTATATTATTATCTGCCTTTTCAGTTTTCTTTATTGCGCTTGTAGCAAAGGCTTGCTAACCTTAAACAGTAGCAATTGCGTTTAAAATAGGCTGAAACCGATCTTTCGATTTCTTGTACAAGATTTTCATTTTCTTGATACGGTTTTCGATTTCCTTGATACGGTTTTCGATTTCCTTGATACGGTTTTTGATTTCCTTGATACGGTTTTTGATTTCCTTGATACGGTTTTCGATTTCCTTGATACGGTTTTCGATTTCCTTGATACGGTTTTCGATTTCCTTGATACGGTTTTCGATTTCCTTGATATGGTTTTTGATTTCCTTGTATAAGAAAATTAAAACCTTGATTAAGAAAACCTTGAAATTGAGCTGATTTGCCACTTTACCGACAAGGATGGGGGCAAAGTAGGTTTGGAACGGGTTTGGTTGCCCACTTTAAAACGCAGTTAAGGCAACTTAATCTATTTTGCTGCATATATTGTTTGATCTGGTGGGCTATTTTGGTGAAGACATAAAATCACTTGAAGAACCCTACAAGACTAAATTCTATAGGGCACTTGACAGATTGTTGGATGAAAAACAAGAGGTGAGGTAGTAAAATCAGCTACCAGCAAAAGTTATAAAACATGCTATAGTGTAGGTAATTATAAAGTGTGTGCTGTTAAATTTCGTTAGCAACATGGGAATAAGATGTGATTATTTAAACGCATACTTTTATAGAACCTTGACAACTTAATATTAAAAAAAATGGCAAAACAAATTTTTATCAATTTAGCAGTAAAAGACCTGCAAAAATCTATGGCCTTCTATACTGCATTAGGTTTTACAAACAATCCTCAATTTTCGGATGAGGCAGGAAAGTGTATGGTTTGGAGTGAAAGCATTTCTGTAATGATTTTGACTCATGAAAAGTTTAAAAATTTCGCAACGAAACCTATTGCAGACACAAAATCAAGTTTAGCAGGATTGTTTTCATTATCGCTTGATAGTTTTGATGAAGTCAATACCATTATGACAAATGGACTAAAAGCAGGAGGAATAGAACCTTCCGAAATGAAAGATTATGGATTTATGCAACAACGAACCATAGAAGATTTTGATGGACATACTTGGGAGATTTTTTATATGGACCTTAAAAAATTTCCAGCCGAACAACCAGACAAATAATAGAAACGAACCGCTAACACAAGCAACCCTCACCAACTATTTTAAGTAATATTTAAAAACCGATCTTACCAAACCCGAAAATCACCTTCAATATTTTCAGTGCGTGTAGTTGGCACTTGCTTACCCTCTGATAGGCGACTTACGTTTTCTCTTAGGTGTTTTGTTAATTCTGAAATAGAGATTTCCCCGTCCTTGTTTTGATCTGCTGTTCTATTTTGAAGGCCTTCCAACAATACGTATGTAAACAAACCATTTTTCCACTTCTCACTTTCCATGGCCAATTCCAAACCACCTGCACTGCTAATTACATTTGCCCCGGTTTGATCTTGGAGATCTGCAAACATACCCTTCATTAATGAAAATGAACTTTGCATGCCGAGATTGGTTTTGTAAGTAATATCAGACCCTACATTTCGAAACTTAACAGATGTAGTGGCGCCTGTATTTGTTGTTGTCTTTGCCTGCACTTCTTCTTTGTCAATTTCCCCACTATGGCAGGCATCAATTAATACAAGCTTGCTACGTGCCTTTACGCCAGCTAAAACTTGCTCAATACTTTCATACGATAAACCTTTCGCACTGGGGTTATTGAAATCCATATCCCAAGATGCCAAGTAATAATCAAACTTTGCGTCAAACAATCCATGACCCGCATAAAAGAAAATAACTTTATCACGAATGTTGGCAGGGGAGAGGAAGGATTTTATGTTGGTGATAGCGGCTGCCGTTACCTTTTCATCCGTGAGCAGCAATCGGTTTACTTTTCCATACAAGGTAGTAGAAGAAGAAAATTGGTTAACCACATCGTTGGCATCTTTTGCTGCATAAGTTAAGTTAAACGAAGCTTGTGAGTAGTTAGAAGCGCCAATGGAAACAATGTAGAGATCTGGTTTGGGTGCATCTTTCTGATTGTACACAACAGTAAATGACTTAACGGATGATGACACTCCGTTTATATCGGTAGCCCAAACTTCAACGGTGTTTTTTCCTGGTAGTAATTCGAAGCCAACATCATAAATAATGGTTATTTGTGTATCTTTTTTGTAAAGAGCAGAAGCGTCACCACCTGATACATCAACAGGCACTGAGTTAACAGTAACGCTTATTTTTTTCAAGTTGACACCCGAAAGATTAAACCTGAGCTTGAACTTTTGCTCTTGCACTACCTGAGGCTGATTGCGAAGTGTAAGCTCTGGAGCTTTAACTAGCGTGTTGTTATCTTGCACAGCATAGCCGCTACGTTTAATTCTTTTTTCATGAGCGGTTTTTAGGGCGGCCATAAGCGATTGATTGGCCGTGCCAAGTGCTTTGAGCACCAAGTCCGGTCGGTTAAGCTGATAATCAAATTGTCGGAAATTATAGAATGTAGACGCCTTGTCATTTCCATTATTGATATGAAAGCCCACTAACTTGCTACCATTCTTTGAAGTAGCGTAATAATTATTTTTATCAAATACAATCCATTCGTTAAGGGTAGGGAAAATAGTAAGTAGCGGCTTTATTTCTTTGGGTGTGGACTCTAGATAAAGTTGATCAAAGGTTTTGGAATTCTGTTTCAAGTAACCGTTGAGTCGTTCTTCTGTTACACCCTGATTCTCCAGCATTTTTCTATACTCATCTTTGGTCATTCCGTAAGCGCCTTCATCATCCAAGTTCCACATTTTTATGGTTTGATCGGCACTGCCAGAAACTAACCTATTGCCCCGCACGGCAACCGAATATATTTCTGCTGTATGGCCGTTGAGCTCTTTAAGTCTTTCACAGTTTTGATTGAACAGGATAATTCGATATTGTGTACCGATAACAACTTTTCCGTCCTCAGTAAATGTATAACTGCGAATGCCCCCATCACGTCCTGGGTCTAAATCAATTTGGTGGATGATTTCTGCGGAAGCATTGTACATCACCAAACGGCTAACACTTTGTAATCGAAGCACTGTATTGTTGTATTCGGTACGAACTCCTTGAAAATTCTTATCGTTATTTTGAAAAGGTAGAATAGCTAGATTTCCCAAATCAAAGACTTTATCGGGCGAACCAAACTCATTGATAGATCTTTCTGTTGGCGTATTCATCTTCTGGCTAAAAGCAATTTTATTATCCTTGCCAAAAGCAACTGCACTTATTCTTCTTCCCTGGCCTTGCATGGAGCTTACTACTTTTCCCGAGAGGGCATCCCAAACATAAATATCACGATTGTCGCCACCAGCGGAAGCGATTAAGTCATTGCCGAAAAAATCCAACGCCATTACCGAGTTATCATGTTTAAAAAAAGAACTTATCTTTTTCCCAGTGGCCACCTCAACTACCCACACGTTTTCATAATTACTAAGCCCTGTGCCGATAGCAATTTTTTTACCGTCATCAGAAAAGGCCAATGAATGGATATCGCCCACCCCAAATTCTTCTCCCTTTACAGGATCTAGAATTTTAATTAATTCTTTTACAAACTCGCCCTTACCATTGTAAAGCAATACGCGATTGTCTTCTCCGCCAGACGCGAAGAAGTCGCCCTTGGGTGAGAAGGCAACAGTTCTTACTTTGGCAGTATGGTTGCGGTGCACTTTTGTGGCCAATTGTTGAGTAGAATCGTGAAGAAATTTTACATTCCAAAAAATCACAGTGCTGTCATAACTACCTGTAACGAGGCTTTCACCATTCGGTGAAAATGCAACACCATAAACACCCCCTGTGTGGCCAGATAAACGGATGGGTTTGAAAGAATCTAAATTCCAAATAGCTAGCTCACTTCCAACCGATCCGCCAGCAAGAAATTTTCCGTCAGGAGAAAAATCCAATGCCACCATAGGATTGCTTGGGCCAGTAGCATAGCCCAATTGTTCGCCTGTTTCATAGTTGAAAAATTTTACCATCTCACTTTTTCCATTGATGGACAGGAAACCACCCAAGACAGTAATGGGCTTGCCGGGCCATATTGCGCCAGAGTTCAACATGCCTCCATTGCCATCATCAATTTCCCCGCGAAGGGTATTTAGTAAAGCTCCTGTTTTTACATCCCACACGCGGGCGGTCTTATCATCTGAAGCAGTGATTAATGTATTTCCATCGTCTGAAAAACGGAGCATTTTAATATTCGCAGAATGCCCCTTGGAGTCAATCATAACAATGCCTTTTGAAAGGTCAGATTGTGCAAACGCTTTTGCAAATACTAACATGAATACCAGAATAATAAGGCTTCTCATAATGAATTGATTAAAGGTGATAAAAGTGTTATGTCAAGAGATAGATGTAGAGAAACTAAAAGTTGGCAATTGGTTTTGAGATTCGGGTGTACCTTGCCTGGAGCATGCAGCTTACTGCCGACTAGAAGAACAATGTTACCCTACACTAGTAAAAGTAGGATAATAATGAATGTAGCGCTATCCGTGCTAGCACGGATTTTTTCAACAACGGTAAATAATAGTAGTGAAAATTTGGAGGTTTAGATAGAAGTGAATTTATTAGTTGATACTTTTACTTAACTACATAGCTTGTGCAGCAATGGAGGAATGAGTAGCCCAAGCTACGAGCGTAGTAGTATAAAACAGGATGCCAGAAATTGAAACCAAAGTAAAGCCTGCTTCCCGAAAAAGTCTAAGCTATCGTTACCCTTTGGTAGTGGTTCATGCTTTTATGCTCATGTTTGGCACATACCAATGGCTTAATTTACCTTTTACCTATGAGAATGAGAGTGCAATAATTTCTTGGACATCAATTATTAAAAACGTGGTATTAGGGTTTGAAGCTAAACCGCCCAAAGAGGATTTTCTATTGATCAATACCAGTTATCAAAAAGCCATTATTCCAAAGTTGGATGAATTTGGTTTTGAGCTGGGAACAGAGGCAATAACTGACCGCAAAAGTCTGGCGGAATTTTTCAAGAAAGCATCTGTATTCAACCATCATCAATTTATAGTGTGTGATGTTTTTCTCGAAAACGCATCTCCGGATGACTCCTTACTATTGGCTAGCGTGCGATCAGTAAAAAACGTTAGATTTCCATACCATCGACAAAATAAAGAATTTAGTAAGCCAGTGATACCAGTGCCGGTAGCATTTTCAGACTATGATTCTGACTTCGGGAATTTTCTAAAATACACTTTCCTACAGTTTGACACATGCAAAACAATGGCACTTGAAATGTATCAAACTATTGACAAAGGATCATACAAAAAAGAATCGTGGTATTACAAAAGGAACAATTCAATTGCCCTCAATTCATTTATTATCGAATTCCCTATTCGTCAGTTTGATATTTTTAGAGACGACACGCTGGGGTACAATTCTATGCACCTGCAAAATTTTTTAAGCTTGCCAGATTCGTTGGCTATTGAAACATTAAAGAATAAAATTGTTGTACTGGGCGATTTTTTGGAAGACGATATGCACCAAACTATCTACGGCACTACTGCGGGGCCATTGATTCAATTAGATGCCTACTTAAACCTAAAACAAAACAGAAATATTCTGTCGGGATGGCTTATTTTATATCTGTTCATATCCTATTTAATATTCTCTTATGCACTTTTTTTTAATAGTCAGATTTTTTCTTTTGCATGGACAACTAAACTCCAACAAAGTAAAATGGGCGGATTCTTATTTGATTATGTAAAGTTTGCTTTTTGCTTATTGCTGATGTCGGTACTCTCTTTTCTGCTATTTGGCGTACATTTAAACGTGTTGGTAATAAGTTTATATTTCAGTTTAGTTGAATATGGTATTGAGTTTACTAAAAAGCATTTGGATAGACGTAATAGCAAGTCTGTATGAAAAGAACATTAATTTTTCTCTTGCTAGCATTTTCTCTGGTTTCAGCATTCTGTCAGGATTACTATGTGTTGCAAGTGAAAGGAGTAGTAAAGAAAAAGAAAACAGGAACACTACTTAAAACAAAAGACGTTGTTAAGGCCGATGAACAGCTTATGTTCTCATCGCCAACAGATGCTGTGGCTGTGGTGAATTCAAAGTCTGGAAGATTTATCATTAAACCGGGTAAGCTTGATAAAGGCAACGAATTGTTGGCTTACGTGAAGGACGCGCTAAGTCAAGTAAGCAGCCGACTAAGCTCGCGAAGCGGTGGGTTCAACAACGCATTGGATATAAAGACTTTTTTCGCTGAAACAATTGTATTGCTTCCTGAACTACGCTACAAAGTGAATGGACAAAGTTTTCCTATTGCAGAGAGCACGTTCTTTTTTATCCAATATAAATATCGAGGGGAGGATATTAACAAGCAGCTCAAAATCAATGCTGACAGTCTGTTGATATTCAATCGAAGTGAGCTCTTCAAAATTGATGGCGTGTCAATTGCTGAAGCTGAAACAAATGAGCATCAGCTATTTTATTATACGGAGTCGGGAACGCAACTTATTGCGCCATTAGACTTCAATCTTGCTGATCTTGATAAAGTTATAAATGAAATCAATGTGTTGAAAGCTGCATTAAATTCTTCTACCTATTCTGAAAAAATATGGGATGAGATAATTGCATATTTGAAAGAAAACTATGGAAAGGTGGACGAGGCAAATGTAAAGAGGTGGTTAAATAAGTAATTGTCATTAATTCCGATCTGAATTTGTAGGCGTTAAACCGCTTTGAGCAGTTAGAAGACTCCTACAAACTTATTTTCTGTGATTGCAGAAGTTATAGAAAGCCTTAAACGCTTTACTGTTAATGACAACTCACCAGCTTTTAATAACAACTCCGCCCTTCGCCAGTTTGGGGCTCAGTATAGAGAACGATGATAAGATGACTAAGGAACAAATTAAAAAAGTTGGACACTTCTATTTGATTAATGGAGCGTGTCTCATGTTACTCGCGACTGTGGATATTTATTTTTCTTACTTGCACCCCTTTGACTTCAGGGAAACGAACACTTTCATCCGGAACAATTCTTTATTATTTTTCTTCTTTGCATTTTCAATCATAATTTCGTTCATCAACACCCCGGTCTTTGCAATCACTGGACTCGTTTTTTTATTTAAAAGACGCAGAGTTGGACTTGCACTTTTTCTTTGGACATCGACAGCACTTTTCTTTATAGTCGGGCGCTAGGTTGGAGATGCATGGTAAGATAGGAAAACTTGAAAAAAAATGATTTGTGTCTTCGGACAGTTTTTGCCTGTTGTTGGTGTTTTCACCAAACCACTAAACATAGTCTCTAACAAGCACAAGGGTTTTGTAAAATGCTTTTTCTTACTTTAAAGATGTGAACAATGGCATTCAATTCTTTACTGTCACTTGCCTTAATTGGCAAATTCAGATAAACACAATCATATTGAGGTATGCTAACACAATATGAAGAGCACTTATGATTTAGTAAGGCTTGGTGGTGCGGTGATAAAACCGACCACAGGTAAAACTTATTATTCAGATCACTACAATTCCCTAAAGGTAGTTCCTGCTAGAAGTACAAGAAATCCACCTAACAATAAGGCGTAATTGTACTCTGTCAATACCTGAACATAAGTGTAGTGGCCAATAATTCCAAGAATACCACTGACTAAGCCGATGATCCAAGTAATTTTTTTAGGTGATGAAGGTGCTGTCATAAGATGTTTACGATTTTGTGGAGAAAATAAATATTCAATAGCGAAATAAAAGTTGTTTTGCGGGCAACTAACAAGACAATAAACTTTCTAGTGTGCTGCTCTTAACTCGACTTAATTTCGGTGTTCAAAAAGGTAAAATATGCCTACCTGAAAGCCACGGTTGTAAGAATTGTTAGTGCTATTTGCGTTGATATTGGTAAGGCCATGATTGTATCGGATGTCAAAGCCTAAACCGGTGGACGGCTTAACATAACTCATACCCAATACTAAGGCTATATCCGTATCTTTGTAACTGGATTTAACATCTGTGATGCTATTGCCTATTTCAGAATTAGCACTAGCCAAAATGCCTAACTGGGGGCCAGCTTCAAGTCTAAAACCATTATCAAACAAATATTGAAATAGAAAAGGTAAGTTAACGTAGTTTAGTTTTAGGTTCACGTCAGTGATATTGTTTTTATATTGGGTGCCTTGTGATGAATAATAAATTTCTGGCTGAAGCGCAAAACCTTTTTTGATGTGAATGTGGCCGAGTAAACCAATATGAAAGCTATACCGAGTATCTAAGCCCGAGCTGTTATCCCCTTTGATGTTATAAGCATTTAAACCACCCTTGATTCCAATGTTTATAGTCTGCGCTTGTGCTGTAACTGTCATTATAAAAAAAGTAATTGCCGCTAGTAAATAATGTTTCATATATTTTTGTTGAAGTGTTTGTTACAATGAATTGAATTTCATCCCAATGTCGCACTTCCTTTTAATTGCAATGTTGCAAATGGCCAGCAATGAGTTACATAGTTCACTGACTGAACGACTTTGTTCTTCGCAGAGTCACGCCTCGGCCTATGCACAAATAAGCAAAAACCTTTTAGGCCTCGGTCGATGTTATCGAGAGAAGACCACCAACAAGTGCACAGGATAAGGAATAAACTAGTTGACTATAGAAAAAGTGTAAGCACTACCACCAGTAATGCCAATAAGTGAATGCCAGCTATTGTGAAGTGTACTTTATTCTTAAATCCTTTGAAAGTATTAACAATAAAAAGAACAAAGGATAGTAGACAAAATAATATAATAAGTACACTGCCAAGCCCCAATCCACCGTCTTGCTGGTTAGGGCTTAAGATGTTTACACCATAGATAACAATAATGGCAAGGAGGTAATACACGCCTGTCGGTAGGTATTTTTTCATGTCGATCTTAGTTGAGATAAGTATCCAAGGTAATAGTTTCCATCCATAATTTATCCGGTGGTTGTTTTCACCATACCACTAAACATAGTCTCTAACAAGCACAAGGTGGTTTTGTAAATGCTTTTTCCTACTTTGGAGATATGAACAATTGCATTCAATTTTTTATGGCCACTTATCTGAAGTGGCAAATTTATAGGAACACAATCAGATTGAGGTATGCTATGGTCTCATAAGCGTTGGAAGTATAAAGAAATCGAAATCTAACTCGGTATTCTCCTAATTGGACTTCCCAATCATGCTAAAGCACTTTGATTTTGGTGAGAAGAGGATTTTATATATAAACACTGGAACGTTAAAAAGTGAGCAGTATAACAGATGGAAACTAATTATAAAACCACCCTTTGGTTTTGCATTTGCATCTTTGCGATGCACGCAGTAATTGGCCAAACCGAGATACTGAGAGCAGATACAGTTGAGCATGCACCAGTGCTAGACACTCGTGCAAACGAGCCTGTTAGGATTTTCTCAATGCGCATTCCTTTTAGAATTTCCTCCATCGCAAGCAATCACGAAATTTCATTCGATGGTCACTTAGGGAATACATGGAATCCTTCTGGGGTTCTGGAGTATCCCGATTCAAATGAATCTTATTTTGCCAATCCTTGGGAAGAAACCTACCGTCCCTCTTACGATCAGGCACCACACAGGTATCAGCTCTATTCAGCAGATGGTGTGATCCGAAGTGCTGCCATTACCTACACTCGAAAAACTACTGTGCACGGAGAGTTATATACCTCGCTTAACGCGAATATGTTAGTTGGAGGAGGGAGCTTCATCGATGCAGCCGTGAGTGATCAAACCATTAAGGATTTCGATAAAATGATTCACAATGAGAATCCTTATCGCGAACTAGACGGGTTCAATTTAGCTCAAATGAAATTTACCGACCGTGAAAGCCGTACACTAGAAGTAAAACCCCGCACGATTTATATGGGAACTATAGACGCAGGTTATCGGCATTTCTTTGATATTATTCGCAGCACTAAGAATAAGTTTTTATGGACGATGAGTATAGATGCACAAGTGGGAGTTCCCCTCAACCGTGCCCGAGAACACCTTTCTGCTGGTGTCATCATTGGGTCTGCTATTACAAAACAGGTTACTAAAAATTATGGAATAACGTTGGCAGTTGGATATGTTGCACAGCATGATAAAATGCTACGGTTCCGTCAGGAAGAATTTGATTTTAACTATGCAGATGTTGTTACAGGTTATCGCTTTTTGCTGGGGAATAATTTCGATTTTAAAAACCACCAACGGTTTACTATTGGTATTGAAATGCAGGGAATGACAGCTCCACTAAGTACGAAAGAGCGAGTGCAAGCCTATCTCAATCCTGAAGACATTGGCATAAAAACAAATTATATTCCAGAGTATTGGACTATCCAAAATCCGATCAATATAACCAATCAAAAAAGGGCTGCGCGCAGCCTCATTAGCGGAAGCGAGCATTTATCACTCAATTTTTCATACCGTTTTGGCAAGCCCGATCGCTCTTCAACAATTATGTTTTATATACAAGATGACTTAACAATTAAAGATGTTTTGTCTTTTGTATCTGCTGAACTTAATAATTCACAGGATTTTGGAGCGGGGATAAAATGGATTCAGTCTATTCCGTGAAACTTTTTATAGTTACTCGCAGGCTCTACTGACATAGTCTCTAACAAGCACAAGGTGGTTTTGTAAATGCTTTTTCCTACTTTGGAGATAGGATGAAATACAGAACAATGAAAATCAAGAACCAATTATTATTGACAGTATTGTTTTTAAGTTACTTAGCGTTTTCTTCTTGTAGCGATAAGAAACCTGATGCTAACGATAAGGAAAAGAATCCTTTTGGAATTACTTCAAATATTGAGACTCAGATATTGCAACCTTGCCGATGGTCATTTACAGTTGAGCAAAGTGTTAATAGTGAAGCTATACTTGTTAGTACGGCAAAGCTTGATTCCGGATGGCATTTATACTCTCAATATATTCTGGGCAAAGGACCTTCCACTGAATTTACCTATGATAGTTTGCACACCTATAAACTAATTGGAGATACTGAAGAAGGAGAGACAATCAAAAAATACGACCCTAACTTAGAGATGGAAGTTCTATATTTTGAAAGAGGGGCGGTGTTCAAGCAAAAAATCACCGTACTGAGCAAAACTGATTTTATAATTACTGGCACTATTGATTATATGGTTTGTCTTGATCAAGGCCAATGTGTTCATTCTGGTGAAGAATTTTCTTTTAATGTAAAAGGAAATTATTGACTGGGTAAATGAGAAACAACGTGGGACAAAGATGCAGGTATTTAAACGTATACGTTTTTCGGTTGGCCGGTTGACTTAATTCTGAAAATCAAGGATGTTGGTGGCAATCGAGAAGTAGTATATGAAACGGGAGACGGGTATACCTTGCTAGCAGATTCAACGAAATGGTCATTCAACTATGTTAATGTTTGGCGACTTCAGAAAGATGGTTCTTATAAACTCGAAATCGACACTTACAATTAGGAGATAAGATTTCCACTTGCCATACTGGCAAATGCTTCTTCAAGCAGATGAGCGCAAGCGGATATTGATAGAGAGTCTTAAGTTTATGGTAGATGATAAAGAATTTGGCTTCATGGTTTCGTTATCATTGTACTAACCCCTTAAAGGGCTGAACAAGAATCTGAGAACAGATTAGTAACAGTTCTATTATTTGGTACTTTGTCTTGTTAATTCATCAATGATGGAGGAAAATCACTTCCCATTGGCATAATCGATCACCAAATTGCAAAACGTATTCACGCCAAGTATAAGACCACTTTCGTCAATCATAAATTCGGGTGTATGGTGTGGCCCCGCTTTTTTAGCATCGCCTCCTTTTGGCATACCTCCTAAAAACAGAAACAAGCCTGACACTTTTTCCGCAAAGAAAGAGAAGTCCTCACTACCTGTTATAGGTGGCACTAGTCTTACATTTTCTGCACCAGCAGTCTTTTGTAACGAAGGCAGCATCTTAGCAGTTAAAGCAACATTGTTAAAGGTAACAGGGTAATGGCTTTCATAGGGACAATCAACTACTGCAGTGGCACCAGCACCTTGGGCAGTGTGAGATACGATTTCATTGATTCTTCTGATTACCATTTTTTCATCCGAACCACTTAATGTGCGCACTGTGCCAATCATCTCCACTTTCTCTGAGATAATGTTGCCCCTGTTGCCTCCGTGAATAGCACCAATCGTAATCACTGCAGGGTTCTCAGTAATATTTACATTTCTGCTTATTATACTTTGTAGATTATTAATAATTTGTGCCGAAACAAGAATAGGATCAACCGATGACCACGGTTGGGCTCCATGTGAAGGCTTACCAGTAACGGTTATTCTTAGATCGTTCACCGATGCCATGGCTCCACCTGGTCGGTAGGTGATAGTTCCCACTTCGCTAGTAGAACTAATATGTATCCCGAAGATTACATCTACTTTCGGATTTTCTAACACACCTTCTTTTACCATCAATTCAGCACCACCTTCTTCTCCTTTAGGCACTCCTTCTTCCGCTGGTTGAAAGATAAATTTTACTGAACCTTTCAACTCTTTCTTCATAGAGGCTAATACTTCAGCAGCTCCCATCAACATAGCTACGTGTGTATCATGACCACAGGCATGCATTACTCCCGTAGTCCGTCCATTGTATTCCGTTGTTACTTTAGAAGCAAAAGGCAACTCATTTTTTTCATATACAGGCAGCGCATCCATATCCGCACGCAAGGCAATTATGGGGCCAGGTAATCCACCTTTAAGCAAACCTACAACTCCCGTTTTACCTACACCCGTCTTCACTTCCATACCCAGCGATTGCAAATGCTTAGTGATCAACTCGGCTGTGCGAAATTCACGATTACCCAGCTCTGGATGTTCGTGTATATCTCTGCGCCAAGCAATCACTTTTTGCTCTATTGATGTAGCCTTGATTTTAATGGCTTCGCGAGCTTTGTCGGTTTGTGCTTGTGCAACAAGTGAGGTAACAAACAAGAGTAGAATAAGCGATTTCATATTGAATGGATTGAGTTGGTCTAAAATTGTTATTCGTAATGATAACAAAGTAATATTCCGATTGCAATCGGATTTATTTCAACCTATAAAAATTCCAATATCTTTGCGGCCTTATTCAACATTCCAATGATTTCTGTAGATGCTGTAAGTGTAGAGTTTAGCGGGTCGGTATTGTTCAAAGACATTACGTTTAACATTAACGAAAACGATCGTATTGCCTTGATGGGCAAAAATGGAGCAGGTAAGTCAACGCTGCTTAAAATAATTGCTGGCAACAGCAAACCTACACGAGGCAAAGTATCTGCCCCAAAAGACGCTGTGATTGCTTACCTGCCGCAGCACTTGCTTACAGAAGATAACGCAACGGTGTTTGAAGAAACTTCAAAAGCATTTGGCAAAATATTGGAGATGAAAAAGCAGATGGACGAGCTAAACCATCAACTTGAAACCAGAACAGATTATGAGTCGGATGAGTATTCAAAAATAATTGAACAAGTATCTGAGTTAAGTGAAAAATATTATTCCATAGAAGAAATAAATTTTGATGCTGAGATAGAAATAACATTGTTGGGTCTTGGCTTTTTGCGATCAGATTTTACGCGACCTACGGGCGAGTTTAGCGGTGGCTGGCGTATGCGCATTGAGTTGGCTAAAATACTTTTACAAAAGCCAGATTTGATTTTGTTGGATGAACCCACCAATCACATGGATATTGAATCTATTCAATGGCTAGAAGATTTTTTGGTAAACAATGCAAAGGCTGTGATAGTAATATCGCATGATAAAACGTTTGTAGATAACATTACCAATCGCACCATTGAAGTTACTATGGGCCGCATTTACGATTATAAAGTGCCT
Organism: Cytophagales bacterium; assembly: GCA_038205685.1. Lineage (GTDB taxonomy): Bacteria > Bacteroidota > Bacteroidia > Cytophagales > Cyclobacteriaceae > ELB16-189. Next base: position 35,393 of record JBBRBQ010000014.1, read on the forward strand.
TACTCTCAATACTTACAATTACGCAAGGAAAGGCGTGAGCAGCAGCAAAAGCAGTTTGACGATCAGGCCAAACAGATGGCAGACATACAAGGATTTATTGACCGCTTTAAAGGCACGTATTCAAAGACCTTGCAAGTTCAGTCGCGGGTTAAAACATTAGAGAAGATTGAGATTGTACAAGTAGATGAAGTAGATTCATCATCGCTAAATTTGAAGTTTCCTCCCGCGCCACGTTCAGGTAATTATCCGGTGATTGTAGATGGATTAACCAAAAGATATGGTGACCATGTTGTGTTTAAAGATGCATCGCTTACTATTTCGCGTGGAGAGAAAATTGCTTTTGTCGGTAAGAATGGTGAAGGCAAATCAACGCTTGTAAAAGCTATAATGGGTGACATTGATTTTGAAGGTAAACTGCAACTCGGTCACAATTCGATGATTGGCTACTTTGCACAGAATCAAGCATCGTTGTTAGAAGAAGACATTACTGTATTTCAAACCATTGATCAAATTGCCTTTGGCGATGTGCGATCCAAAATTAAAGACATACTGGGTGCTTTTATGTTTGGTGGCGATACAATAGAGAAGAAAGTGAAAGTTCTTTCGGGTGGCGAAAAAACTCGCCTTGCCATGATTAAATTATTGCTTCAACCTGTAAATCTTTTAATACTAGATGAGCCTACTAATCATCTTGATATAAAAACAAAAGACATCTTAAAGGATGCGCTGAGAGCATTTGATGGCACGTTAATTCTTGTTTCCCACGATCGCGATTTCTTAGATGGCTTGGCAACTAAAGTGTTTGAGTTTGGTAACAAACGCATTAAAGAACACTTTGAAGATATCAATGGCTTCTTGCGCAACAAGAAACTTGAGAATTTGAAAGAGATTGAACGCACCCAGAAATAAGAGTTTCTCAACAACTACTGTCTGCCATTGGTTGATTTAAACCTAAAGGTGTAGCCCAATAGAAGTCCGTAAGAAAGGAATGTTACACTTGATGTGGTTTGCTGACCGAATAAGAATGATTGCTCAGTGGGCTTATCAAAATTGGCAAACTGTTTCAAGCTTCCTTCCGATGCCCAGCTAAAGTTTACGCCTAGGCTGATGTCTCTTCGTTCTTGACTGAACGTGCCCCCCAATACAAAATGATAGATATTCCACGAAGAGATATCCAAGTTTAATGGATTGTTAGACAACGTTGTACGCGTGGTTTGCACTACTCGATTGTCGTACGTTCTATCATAAAATGAATTGTTGGTTCTAAAGCCTGTGCTCAAACTAAGGCGTGGACTTAGCACTTGGTGAAAACCAATGGCAGCATTGAAAACTGATTTGTTGGAGGCGTTTACTTCCAAAAACTGAGAGCCATCCAAAGCAAGTGTGGTTGGCCGTTTGAAAAGATTGTCGGCTGGCGACATAATATTATAAATGCTGATGCTGCTAAACCATTCCGCAGAAAGCGCGAGAGTTGTTCTTTTGTTATCAAAAACAATACCCCCTGCAATACTCAATGGACTTTTATACGTTGTTTTTAAGCCTGATTGGCGATCGTTAGCGGCTACAAAAATTCGTTGATAATTAGGTGCTTTCTTTGGATCAGCTTGAAGATTTATCTGAAGGTTATTAGCAGTGATATCCCTAGCTATTGTGCCGCTTCCGCCAATAGTTAAGGAAGGCAAACTTACCGTGATACCTGCAGAGAAATTTCCCGATTTATAGGCAATGCCAATTTTAGGAGCATATCGAAGGTTTGTATATTCTATGTTTTGAGATTCGCCAGTGTTTACCAAGGTAGTAGAAGCATTGTTTAAGATCATTCTTGCCAGTTCAGTTTTAGAGTAGGTATGAGATCGATAAACAACACTATTGGTAAGCCCTATAGACCATTCTTTGGTTAATAGATAAGCCAAACCAAACGATAACATGTTTTCGGAAAGCCTTGTGTTATTAGTAAACTGCCCTACATAATCTTCCGCACCAGGACTTTCATTGCCAATAGTTACAATATCTTTTTTATCAGCTAATCGTGCTGAGGCTTTAAATGTAAACTCAGTAGGCACTGTAATAGCATAGCCCATCGTCAATCTATTTTTTTGCCTTTTCGGGATCAAACCTGATACAGTAGTTGGTACGGCCGAAAATTGATTGCTGTTCACATCCAAGCCAGGGCCAGCACCATCTTTGGCTAGTATATTAGAAAGCTGATAAATGTTGGCATTCAACGAAACAGAAATGTTTTTCACAAAGCTTAATAGGGCTGGGTTATACACCACCGAACTGTTATCCTCCAGTCCACCAACGGCTGGGCCACCCATCAACGCAGCCTTTGTGCCGAAGCGATACGTCCAGTAATGAGTATCCTGCGCGAAGCAAGTGAAGCTTTGAATCAGTAAAATAACCAGTAGAATTCTTTTCATCGAAGATGGATTTGGTTAAAATTAATCACATACTTACGAAAGATTAAATGGATCGAAGAATTTAAATATGAGCAATCGCAAAATAACCATTAAGCCTTTTGCAGCAGAGTACCAACAAAAGATTGAAGCCCTTGTGCTCAATGTGCAGAATGAGGAATTTAAGTTGGGCATCACGGCACAAGATCAACCTGATCTCCCCAACCTAAAAGCATTTTATCAGGACAGGGGAGGTGAGTTTTGGATCGCTGTTGATGAGTACGATGATGTGCTTGGGTGCATTGGTTTTGAATATTTGGAAGTGGGTGCGGCTGCTCTTCGTAAAATGTTTTTACAGAAAGAAGTTCGTGGAGATAAGAATCTAAACCTTGCGCAAAAACTCTATGATACATTCATTGCATTCGCCTCCCGAAAGGGAATAAAGATTATATGCTTAGATACCCCTCTAGTAGCGCATGCAGCCCACCGATTTTATGAACGCAATGGTTGGAAGCTGGCACCAATTGAAGAGCTACCAGCAAGCTATAAATTACCAAAGATTGAGCCCAAACTTATCAAGTTCTATCTTTTGCATTTATAGTAAATCAATTTCATTATTGTTTAATAAATTCATTTTCAGTATTTTAGCCCGTGTTATCTCATTTTTTAAACGGACTATAAATACATTGCCATGAGATCTATTTGGAAAGGCCACATACAATTTTCGTTAGTTACCATTCCCGTAAGGATTTACAATGCTATTGATACAGGCCAAACAATAAGTTTTAACCTACTTACCAAAGAGGGCCACAACCCAGTAGGCTATGAGAAGAAAGATAAAGTTACGGGTAAGGTTCTTCGTAGCGAAGACATTACTAAAGGCTATGAATATGAGCCTGGCCAGTTTGTGATTATTGAACAAGATGACCTCGATAAAGTAAAATTAAAGAGCACCAAAGTAATTGAGATTGAAGGCTTTGTTAAAAGTGAGGAGGTTCATCCTTCTCTTTTTGAAACGCCTTATTTTATCGGGCCCGATGGTGATGTTGCGGCAAAAACCTACGGATTGCTCAGCAATACATTAAAAGAGTCGGGCAAGATGGGCATCGGTAAGGTGGTACTGCGCGATCGCGAAACACCCATCATGATTGCCCCACATGAGCGTGGTATGATGCTGTACCGGTTGCGCTATCCATCAGAAGTAAAAAACATTAACGAAGTACCAAGCTTGCTTGAGGTGAAGGCCGATGGGGAGCAATTGAAGTTGGCTAAATTACTGGTAGATTCAATGAGCATTAAGTTTGATAAACTTGAGATGAAGGATAGTTATTATGATGCCCTCAAAGCAATTATTGATGCCAAGATTGCAGGTAAAGAAGTGGTGACCGTAACAGAAGAAGAACCGAAAGTAATTGATATTATGACTGCCCTGAAGGCGAGCATCGAACAAGCCAAACAAAAGCCAATGGAAAAAGCCAAAGGTGTCGCTGATAAAGAGGAGCAAGCTGAGCTAAAGGTTTCGAGGAGAAAGGCTAGTTAATCTTAAATTTGAAATTTCTAATTTGCTCATGGCGAAGGTAGTTAAGTTTCCTATTGTTACTCAAAAATTCGGTTATCGGCCAGTCCGTAGAAAGAAGGCTGTTGCTAATAATCAAGGTCAACTCAATTTATTTTCAGAAGCACGTGTTGTAAGTATCAATCAATATTCACCTTTTGAGGAAGCGCTGGTGTTAGATGAACAAAGTAATCCCCGCGCCAAAGAAATGTATTTGAAAGCCATTGCCAATGGCGAAGGTGTGGCCGATTCATATTGTAACTTGGGTATCATTGAATCGGACGAAAAGAACTACAGCAAAGCTATCGACTATTTTACATTGTGCTTGAAGGAAGTACCGAGACATTTTGAAGCACATTATAACCTAGCAAATTTATATGCTGAGATCGGTAACTTTCCTCTGGCAAAACTGCATTATAAAACTTCCATTGAGATAGAGCCCGATTTCCCCAATAGTTATTTTAATTTAGGATTGGCTTACGCTATCAATAAAGAAATAGAGGAAGCTATTCAAGCCTTGCTGAAGTATAGAAGCTTGGCATCGCATGAAGAAAAGGTATTTGCTGAAGAGTTGATTAATAATTTATCAAGGACACTTTGAAATTTTACCTTTTCAAACTTTAATCAATTATTAAAATTACTTTAGGGAATTGATACCATTACAAAAGAGATTCCCTTAAAATAGAAGCTAATGGCATCAGTCTGTAAATTATATAAACTTTTCCGAAGATGTGTAACACTCTTTATGCCTGATAGACTCACCTTGCATTAGAGTTTCATAGGTATAAGGGTAAGGTGCAGCAGGGGTGCTGCACCTTTTTTTAATTTACCCAAAGTCAATTTTATGATTGTTTACAAAAAAAACTCTCCCTTTAAAAAAGCCTTAATAATTCTTCTTAGCGTTTTTATTCTGATTGTTGCACTGCTGTTTTTATTTCTTTCTCCCATTGCAAAATACTTGATAGAGAAACATGACAAACAACTTTCTGGAAGAGAAATAACACTTGATTGGGCGTATGTAAATCCCCTCACGGGGTTTATAAGTTTGCATGGCTTAAAACTTTATGAAGCAACAAGTGACAGTGTTTTCTTATCTGCCAAAAGTGTCCATGCAAATATTGATCTGCTCAAATTGTTTTCGCGAACGGTGGAAATTAAACACCTCACACTGGAAGAGCCAATAGGTAAGTTTATTCAAAATAAAAAAGTATTCAATTTTGATGATCTGATCAAAAGATTTAGTACTAAATCTGATACGATACATTCAGCTTGGCAGGTAGAAATTTATGGTGAAACAATTGTGAATGGAGAGTTTCATTTCATAGACAAAATAATTCCTATCAATTACTTTATTAAAAAAGTGATGGTACACAGCCCGGGAAAGCTTAATGAGGGCGATACGCTTGCCGCCAAGTTCTCCTTTTTAGCGGGCATCGGCACTGGTGAAATGAATGGAAACATAACTATCAACACAAAAAATGATGACTACCGTTTTGCGTTAACTGCCCGCGATCTTGATTTGGAGATTATTCGGCAGTATATATGGGAGCTTATTAACTATGGAATGTTTACTGCTCACTTGGATGCTAACGTGCACGCAAGCGGTAATTTTAAATCGAAAGAAAATATAAGTTTAAAAGGAAGATTATCAATTCGGGATTTCCATTTGGGGAAAACATCTACAGACGATTATGCTGCTTTTAAAAATTTAGTGCTTGTGGTTAACGAGTTGAGCCCTCACAAACGAAAATATTTATTTGATACCATTTCCCTCAGCCATCCTTATCTAAAATATGAACGCTACGATTCGTTGGATAATCTTCAAACGTTGTTTGGTAAACGTGGTAAGAACATTACTGACATTACGCAGCAGCCTGGAAGGTTTAATCTTGTGATTGAGATAGCTCGGTATATAAAAGTAATTACAAATAATTTTTTCAAGAGCGATTATAAAATTAAAAGCTTGAAGATTGACCAAGGCGATTTGCAATTCAATGATTATTCCATCAGCGAAAAATTCTCGGTTAACTTGAATCCACTCTCTATTGTTGCCGATTCAGTAAATGAAAATAGTAGAGTGAAACTATTCGTTGACGCTGGTTTAAAGCCTTATGGCAAAGGCAATGTGCAGCTCAGTATCAATCCAAAAGACAGTGGCGATTTTGATATACATTATCATTTTCAAAAGATACCCGCTTCGGTTTTCAATCCTTACCTGCTTACCTACACCTCGTTTCCCGTGAACAGGGGCACGCTTGAGTTCAATGGAGATTGGAGAGTGCGAGAGGGAGCTATTGAAAGTACCAATCACTTGGTTGTTATTGACCCACGCATATCGAAAAGAATAAGAAATAACGATATGAGATGGATACCTATGCCATTGATTATGGCCTTCATCCGTGAAGAGGGAAATGTGATCGACTATAACATCCCGATTACAGGGAATCTAAAAAACCCAAAATTTCATTTAAGAGATGCTGTATTTGATGTGGTTAAAAATATTTTTGTAAAACCTCCCACTACACCTTATCGCTTTGAGGTAAAGGATAATGAGATTGAGATTGAAAAATTGCTAACTGTGCAATGGGAAATGCGGCAGCGCAAACTGCGACCTCATCAGGCCGATTTTATAAAGCGTATAGCAAAATTCTTTAACAGCGATTCGAATGCAACATTAACAGCAAGCCCTTATACGTTTGTGGAAAGAGAAAAGGAGCAAATTCTCTTTTATGAAACAAAGAAAAAATACTTTATGCTGATGAACCATAAGGATTTAAAATCATTTTATGCTGAAGACTCATTACAAGTGGAAAAAATGTCTATAAAAGACAAGGCTCTTGTTTCGCATATAAGCAAAAATCTAAGCGACACTGTCATGTTCACGCTGCAAGAGAAGTGTGTTAATTTTATTGGCAATAAATTAGTGAGTGAAGAATTTAATCAATTAATAAAAGCAAGAGAGAGAGCTTTTTTATCTTATTTTAAAGAGAATGGAACTGAGAAGCAGGTTAAGATTCTTGATAATTTAAATGATGTTCCCTACAACGGTTTTTCTTATTTTAAGCTGAAGTATGGAAAGGATATTCCTCCATCATTGCAAAAGGCGTACGATAAAATGTTGGAACTCAACAACGAAGAACCTAGAAAAAGATATAAGCAGTTTCGGGAATCAGCATTGAGCAGTAAAAAATAAATGTGTAAGTAGGCTTATGAAAGCCACTATCCACGCTTAGATATACTTTTGCTTTCTCTTTTTTTCAGATGCTGGTTAACTACCAACGGCTCTTCTATTGTATGTTTATCTTCCAACAAAATAACGAATGGTTTCCACGATCCTGAGTAAGATAAAAGTATTCTTAATATCCCTACAGCAGGCACAGCCAATATCATTCCGGCTACACCAAGAATTTTCTCACCAATCAATAAAGCAACAATAGCGGCAAGTGCGTTTACGCTTATTCGTGAACCAGTAATTTTGGGTGTTATAAAATTCGCTTCCAAAAACTGAACAGTAAAATGGAGTGCCAGCACAGCAACAGGATACCAAAGGCTATCTTTTGTAAGAAGCGCAAACAGAGCAGGAAACGCAGCGCCAATAATAATACCCACGTATGGAATCATGGTAAGGGCTCCAATTAAAAAGCCAAAGAAAAATGCATTTTCAATGCCCAACAATAAAAGACCGACACTGTTTAGCATTCCTGAAATAAGCACTACAATGGTTAAGCCTGAAATGTAACCACGTATAACCCCCGTTATTTCGTGTTTCCACTTTAGTTCGGTACTTTCTGTAAAACTGAGAAAGAAATCATTAAATTTTTCGCGATACAAAAGCAGCAAGAAAATATAAATAGGTACCTGCACAAAGAAATAGACTAGGAATGAGGCGGAAGCAATTAATGAGCCTACGTAGGTTGATAGATTTTTTAATCCTTCTTTTAGAAGTTGTGTTTGCTCGGCATAGCCAATGTTAAAGGTGCTACTTATTTTTTCATTGATAGTAGAAACTACTGAAAAGAACCGTTGCTCAAGATTAGGCAAGTTTTGCGCAAGGTGCGTAAGCTGATCGACCACCAACCACACCAATAAAAACATGATTGATAGGGAAGCGAACAATACTAATAGAATACCGCCAATTCTTCCTATAGTTCGTTCCAACCGCTTTACAATGGGCAGCAGCACAACTGAAAACAGGCAAGCAAATGCCAATGGTATGATGATGTCTTCCAGTGCAATGAGTAACGCAATAAGCAATGCTAAAATCACGAGTGATTTAAAAATGCGATCGAGTGGAGTTGTTTCTGTAACTGTATTCATTTTAAAAATTGAAGTTTATGATTTTTCTATTGCATTCAAAATGATGGCGCAAGCTTCTCTTATTTCGGCTTCAGTTATGGTTAGTGGTGGTGCTATACGAAAGCTGGCAGGGCAAGATAAAAACCAAAAACAGATAACACCATTACTCAGTGCATCGTCAACAATCTTCTGAACGGTTTCAGGAGAATCAAAATCAATAGCAAACATCAACCCGATACGTCTTATCTCTTTTACTTTTGGATGTGAGAGCAATTGTTCAATTAGCTTACCTTTTTCTTCTACCTGCTCAATCAAATTTTCTTCTTCCAATATTTCCAGCGTTGCTAATGCCGATGCACAGCATACAGGGTTTCCTCCAAAGGTTGTTATATGACCAAGGGCTGGATCGTGTGCAAGCACATTCATTATTTCGTTACTCGAAATAAAAGCTCCAATGGGAAGGCCACCACCAAAGGCTTTTGCGATGGTGAGTATATCAGGAGCAATCTCAAATTGTTGAAATGCAAACAATGAACCCGTGCGACCCATGCCACATTGTATTTCATCTAAAATTAAAAGTGTTCCAGTTGCAGTGCATTTTGAACGGACAGCTTGTAAATAGTTCTTAGTAGGAATGCGAACACCAGCATCACCTTGAATGGTTTCCATAATGACACACGCAGTACGATTGGTTATCTGTTCGATGTCATCCAGATTATTGAACTCAATAAACTTTACATCAGGTAATAAAGGGCGGTAGGCATTTTTCTTTACTTCATTTCCGGAAACACTTAATGAGCCGTGTGTGCTACCATGATATGATTTTTTACAGGAGATAATTTCTGAGCGCCCTGTATAACGCTTGGCTAATTTCAATGCGCCTTCATTCGCTTCGGTTCCTGAGTTAACAAAGTAAGAACAATTCAATGAAGAGGGGAGACGTTCGCTTAGTTTTTTGGCTAACAAGTTGGATGGGCTTTGAATAAATTCCCCATAAGCCATTACATGCAAATGTTTATCGACTTGATCTTTTATAGCTTGTTTTATTTTTGGATGTCCATGCCCAACATTACTCACGGCAATACCTGAAATCATATCCGTATAACGTTTGCCTTCTGGCGAATATAGATAAATGCCTTCTGCTCTCTCGATCGGGATGGCGAACGGATACGGGGTTGTTTGAGCAAGGTTGAGTTTAAATAGTTCAGGTGAAAAATTCATGACTACAAAACTAATACAATGAATCAAAAAAATCTCTACGAATTTATCTAACTAAAGAGGAGTTAACAGCTCAAGATTGCTTATGCTTCAACCAGCTCAAGCGGATTACTTTCAGGAGTATTAATGTTGTATTTATGAAGATTGGGCAGCTTTAGACGGAAGGTGGTGCTTTCGCCAAGTTTTGAACTCACAGCAATATTGCCGCGCAACATTTTTACAGATTCTCGAACTAAAAATAAACCAAGCCCTGTACCTTTTGAATCTTCGCTTGCGCGATAGAACATATTGAAGATCTTAGATAGGTGTTCATTCCCAATGCCAATGCCATTGTCTTCAATTACAAAAGCTAAATAATTAGCAGTGATTGTAGATTTTATTTTTATATAAGGTGTTTCTTTACTTCCATCTGAATAGCGATAGGCATTTGAAATTAAATTTTTTAATACAATCTCAAATCTGGTTTTGTCGGAATAAAACGCATCACCTTTTATTTCAAAATGCTGTTTGATGTAGTCGTAATTGGGTAGAAAATGTAAATCGGATACTATATCTTTTATCGTTTCTTCTAAATCAATTTTTTCGATTTTTAAATTTTGTCGTTTGTTTCTAGCATAGTCAGTTATGTCTTTGATGAAACTTTCAAGCTTCACAACACTTGACTTCATCATCTTAAAATAATGTTCTTTGCCAGGTGTTACAAGATCAACCTCCGCAATGTTGATGAGGCCTAATAATGAGGAAAGGGGTGATTTTAAATCGTGCGCAGCACTATAAATAAAACGGTCTAAGTCTTCGTTCAATTTTTTCAATTCTATGTTTTGGTTGCCCAACAGCATCGATTTTTGATTGATTTCTTCAAACTGATTCTTTAGAGTTTTGTGTAAAGAAACAAATGACTCTTGAAGCGTTTGAATTTCTTCAGGCACATTTAATTCAGAGTAATCCATATTGATTCTTTCATCGCTGATTAAAAACTTGCTCATACTAGACGATAAATTTTTTATTGGTCTTGTCAGCTTGCGAGCTGTAAAATAAGTGGCGAAAGATGAAATGATAATAGAGAGAAGGCCAATCACTACTACAATGGCGAACGATTCTTTTTCAAATAGTGCCGCTTTCAATTCAGATTGAGTGGCAATGTCTTCCAATTCTTTCGAGAGTTGAACAGTATAGGCATTTAAAGTGCCCATCAATCCCTCGCCAGGCGATAACCCAATCTGTTGCTCCAGCAAAGTCAATTGGTTAAACGAATCTTGGTAATCTTTTAATACGGCAGTTGATGCTTTATAAGAAGCGGTTTGAGTTCTTATAATATCATCCACAAGTAAGTTTAACTTTTCGATATAAATTTTTTCTTTTCGTAAGAAAAAATCTTTCTCGTGCCTTCGCAAGGTTAACACTTTATCCATCGGAATAGCCGAATCTGATGTTTCCAATTGGTGAGCATAGCTTCTCATAACTCCTTCCAATCCATAATCTTTAAAGCCACGCTGTTTAAGTTTTTCAGTTATGATTATGAAAGTGGAATCATAATTATCTAGCAATGAATCAACTTTACTCAAGTGTTTTGCGGTAGCCAGCTGTTCTGCTATTAGTGCTTTGAATAATGATTGATTAGCTTCTTTTAAATGCATGACTAAACTATGACGATACTTGAAACTGTGGTTGTTATCACCCCAATTGATGGAGGCATTAGCCATGTAAAAGCTTTTATTGATAGGTGCGAATCGAAGGAAGTCTAAATCAGCCTTGAAGAGTTGCGCTATACTTATCCGTTGAGAGTCAGCATTTTTAGTAAGTTCATTGAGTTTATTATTACTTCTTATGAAAACAATTCCCAAAACAGAAATGAGAACGATGTTTAAAAATAAGATGCCGAAGGAGAGGAATAACCTTCGGCTAATTGTATTGAAGTTATCTTTCATAGAGCAGCCTACAAGCTAAAACAAAGTTTAGATGAGAGCTGCTTTTAATACATTATGGAATTGTTAAATCTAGTCTTGAAGACCTTCGTTGAGAGTCAAGAAGTCAAGCACCTCTTGTCTTACATTATGGGATATATTATCGTCAGTGCTTTCGGTAGCGATTGATTTGAATAGATCGGCTACTACTTCTTTTTTGAAGCCTAGTCTTTCTGCATAAATGCCTGCCAATTCTAGCTCAACATCTTCAACCGTTTGATCGAGATAAATCATCTGCACTAAATGAAAAATAGCTTCTAACCTAGCTACCTTATCGGTGGGGTTTACAAACTCTATTTGCTCCAACTCAGCGGCCGGTGCTGAAATATCATGTGGTGTTAACTTTAATTGAAACCCCCACTTTAGTAGGATGCGAACATAGCGCGTGTCTATAGATTTACCTTCTAGAAAAGAGGCAAGTATGTTAAAATAACTTCCTTTCAATGAGTTGAATGCTTCGGGTGTAGTTGAACTATCCATATCAGTAATTTTAGAGTAGGGTTCTTTTTTGATCGGACTTATTTATGCTATTGAAGGTAACAACATTTACGTAAAGTAAAGAATTGTAACTGTTTATACCAATTTGCTGTTTTTTTAAAACAAAAAAAGGTGCTTCGTGCACCTTTTTTAATTTTTTTTGATAAGAGGGATTAGCCTACTTTAGAAATCTCTTGAACTAAATCAATCAATTTGTTTGAATAGCCCCACTCGTTATCATACCAAGCTACTACTTTCACAAAGCTATCGTTCAAAGCAATACCCGCTTTTGCATCAAAAATACAAGTGCGTGCATCTCCCAAGAAATCTTGAGAAACCACATCATCTTCTGTATAGCCAACAATACCTTTTAGTTCACCTTCAGAAGCTGCCTTCATAGCTGCTTTGATTTGCTCATAGGAAGCTGGTTTTACCAATTTCACGGTTAAGTCAACAACCGATACATCGGCTACAGGAACGCGGAACGACATACCTGTTAACTTTCCTTTCAATTCAGGGATAACCAATGCAACTGCCTTAGCTGCACCTGTTGATGAAGGGATAATATTAGAAAAGCCGCCACGGCCACCTCTCCAGTCTTTTGCTGAAGGGCCGTCAACTGTTTTTTGTGTAGCAGTTACAGCATGAACAGTGCTCATCAATCCTTCGGCAATACCAAAATTATCGTGAAGCACTTTTGCCAATGGCGCTAGGCAATTGGTTGTGCATGATGCGTTGGATACTATTGTATCGGAAGCTTTTAATTGTTTGTTATTCACACCCATTACAAATGTTGGCGTGTCATCTTTGGCTGGTGCCGACATTACTACTTTTTTGGCACCTGCAGTAATATGTTTTTGGGCTTCGGCCTTTGTTAAAAACAATCCAGTTGATTCAATAATAATTTCGGCTCCAATTTCTCCCCACTTCAAATTAGCAGGGTCTTTCTCTGCAGTTACGCGTATTTTCTTTCCATTCACTACTAAGTGTCCATCAACGGCTTCAACAGTGCCATCAAATTTGCCGTGTGTTGAATCGTATTTCAACATGTATGCCATGTACTCGGGTTCTACCAAATCATTAATGCCTACTATTTCAATACCAGGACGGTTTACAGCCGCCCGAAAAGCTAACCGGCCAATGCGGCCAAATCCATTAATACCAATCTTTGTCATATCAATAAGGTTAAATTTAGAATATCAAAAGTAAAATACTCTATCACTAAAACCTATCCCGAACATAATATTATGCATCTCTGTGAAAGAAATCATGGGTGCAAACCTTTGAAATATTTTATACGAGACGAAAAACTTTTGCGAAGGTTTGTAAATCGGAGGAGTAAGTCTATATTTGCGACACTTTTAGCAAAAACGGCCCGTTCGTCTATCGGTTAGGACACCAGATTTTCATTCTGGTAAGAGGGGTTCGACTCCCCTACGGGCTACAGAAACAAAACTAGACAAGCCCTATCTTTACATAGATAGGGCTTGTTCATTTATTTAAAGTGGTTTATCTAAGTGATTGCCACTTCACTAGAAACTCAATATCAATTAATTTTTTTTTTCTTACTCAACTTTTGTTAGACTGCCTTTTTCAAATAGGATACATACTCCCCTATAATAACGCGTCAGGATCTCTGCTTAAATATTCTTCAGTGAAATGTCTCTTTTCTTTCGGCTTTGAGAACTTCTCCACATTATACTGATCTGAGTTGCCTTTTGGAATAGAAAGTGAATTCCATTTTTCAGCGTACAGCTTTCCTATAAATACAATTTGACCTACATGATAAGGATAATGAGCTAATTGTCTGTTGATAGCTTCTAAGACGGTATGTCCTTGGTTTCGGATGTAAATTGTTTTTTTAAGATCTTCGTCTGTCAAAGAATTTAGGGTGTCGAAAAAAACTCTCCATCCTTCATTCCATTTTAGTAAAAGTTCATCTTTTGTGGCTATATCATTTTCAAATTCAGCATCACGGCTGCGCCACTCTTTTTCTCCATCCGTGGTGAGAAAATCTGTCCATCTACTTAACATATTTCCCCATAAATGTTTTACAATTATACCAATGCTGTTGCTGTCCTCATTGTATTTCCAAAACAGATGCTCGTCTGAAAGTTGGGTAAAGGTTTTTTCTCCGAGCATTTTATAATACTGAAATTGGCTCTTTACACTTTCCAAATAGTCGTTTGTCAGGTTTTCATTTATCGGTTTCCTTTTATGTTGTTCTTGAATAATTTCCTTATTTAGAATTTTTGCTTGACCAACCATAAGAAGGCGCATGTCTGCGACAATATAATTAGCAAGTTCTTTGTCTGAAATATTGTCGCCCAATATGTCAAGGTGGAAGCCCTCGCCTTTGATATTTCCTCCATTTGTAAAATAAATTTCAAAATCAAATTTTACTCTTTTATCCATTTTAAATAAGTTTAAGACTGACTTTATTCCGACACCCATTCCTTTTTTTTTATCAATAAATTCGCAAATTCTATTTTCGCAAAACACTATTCTTTATTCCATAACCGAAATACACTACTAAGCCAATTAAGAGCCATCCGAATGCCATTAATTGAGTTTTTAAGCCAAGCGAAAGTATTAACAATGTACAAATGAGCATTCCTAATATTGGAACAAGTGGAACAAGCGGGGCCTTAAATGGTCTGACCGCACTTGGATTTTTTATTCGCATCACCCAAATGCCAGCGCACACCAATACGAATGCAAGTAGAGTACCGAAGCTTGTTAAAGTGCCTACAATATTTAACGGTACGAAGCCAACAAAGGGTGATATGCAAAAAAATAAAATTATGTTTGACTTATAAGGTGTGCGTAATTTGGGATGCAGGTCACAGAATATTCTAGGCAACAGGCCATCCGTTGCCATAGAAAAGAATACCCGAGATTGACCCATCAGCATTACTAAAATAACAGAAGTAAATCCTGCCAGTATTGCTACAGTTACTAATGTTGCTAACCAGTCATACCCTATCATATAAGTTTTGATTGCGTATACAACTGAAGCTTCTTTGCCAGCAATTTTAAATTCTTGCCAATTGGCTATACCTGTTAGCACATAGGCAAATAGCACAAACAATACCGTACAAATTAATAGTGAACCAAGAATGCCTATTGGCATATCACGTGTAGGATTTTTAGCTTCTTGCGCTGCCGTTGAAACAGCATCAAAGCCTATGAAGGCAAAAAATACAATACCAGCGCCACCTAAAACTCCACCCCATCCATGATGATTCCATACCTCATGGCCAATTGTTGCTTCGGGGATTGTGAAGGGTGTATAATTAGTTGGATTAATAAAGTCCCAGCCCAAAATTATAAAGATTAAAACGATACCCACTTTAATAAATACAATAATTGTATTAACAAAGGTTGACTCTTGTGTGCCTTTGATTAGCAGGAGTGTAACCATGAGTAAAATAAAAATTGCTGGAAAATTGAAAATCCCATGTGTTCCATTTACGGAGGTATCCCATGGAGAATGACACCACTGATAGGGGATTACACCTCCGAATAAACTGTTTATATATTCGCTCCAAGCTATGCTTACAGTTGCTGCCCCCAACGCATATTCTAAAATAACAGCCCAACCAATTATCCATGCCATGAACTCACCCATGGTTACGTAAGCATAAGTATATGCACTCCCCGAAACTGGAATCATAGCGGAAAACTCAGCATAACATAGTCCCGCAAATGCACAGCCAATAGCAGCAATGATATAAGACACTACAACCGCAGGCCCTGCTGCCTCGCCAGCAGCTACAGCGGTGCTCACAAAAAGACCTGATCCAATAATTGCACCAATACCCATGGCAATTAGATTAGCCGAACCTAAAGATCTTTTCAATCCTTTTTCTGAATCCGCAGCTTGAGCTAACAGAATATCTAATGGTTTTTTGATAAATAACTTCATGGTATTTTTTTAGTTATATAAGTTTTGCTCTGACGCACATAAGTTCTTTCGCATAAGATTTGCTCATAAAAGTAAATAATTCCATTACAAATAATAACGATCGGTATATTTTATTATATTTGAGACAGAATTAATTTTGATATGACTAAAGCAGAACGAACCCGTCAGTTTATTATTGAAAAAACGGCACCGGTATTCAATGCCCGTGGTTATGCTGGTACTTCTATAAATGATTTAGAAGATGCAACTGGTCTGACAAAAGGAAGTATCTATGGAAATTTTGATAATAAAGATGAAGTTGCTTTAGCTGCTTTCGATTTTAATTATAATGTTATAGCATCTTATATTTCTATCCGAATACAAGCGAGAGATTCAGCTATAGAAAAATTGTTAGTTTACCCTGAAACACATCGCACTATTTTAGCAATCCCTTTTTTAAAGGGAGGATGTCCTATTCTTAACACTTCTGTTGATTCTGATGATACACATCCAATGTTGAAAGAAAGAGCCATCAAAGCACTGCATTCATGGCGTTTTTCTATTGTGAAAATTATTAATTACGGAATTGAAACAAAAGAAATTAAAAAAGATACCAATGCCACTGAGTTTGCAGCAATCTTAATATCCTTAACAGAAGGAGCCGTTATGCAAGCAAAAGTTACTGGTAAGCCAACTGAATTGAATATTGCAATGGATTTTTTGGAGAAACTAATAAAGAATCTTAAGAGATAATTTTTTTTAACAATCTTATAGGTTTATGAAAAGACTAAAGTTTGTATTAATAATTCATGAGGTCGAAGATTATGAAGCTTGGAAAGTAATATTCGATCAATCTTCGTCTATGAGGAAAGATGCTGGGGAAAACTCATACCAAGTTATGAGTTTTATTGATCAACCAAATAACATCGTGCATTTATCTGTCTGGTCTTCCCACCAGAATGCAAAGGTCTTTTTTGAATCAGAAGAAGTCATTAAAATTAGGGAGAAAGCAAAAGTAAAAAAACCTCAATTCATTTACTTAGAGCAATTAGAAAAAGGCATTCTCAAGGATTTTAATATATAAATGATACTGATAAGTTGTACACTAATTTCTGTCCTGCAACAAGAAAGAGGTAAATACAGTATAGCTGCCATCTGTGATGGAATAGATGGGGCATCTGCGATTGTGATTGAAAAAAGAAAAAAGTAATATGACCATCTTAGAAGAATTTCAAACAGAAACCTTTTTACAACGTATCGACAAATTAACTATCAACCACAAAGGATCTTTTGGAGTAATGACTGTTAATCAAATGGTTTGTCATTGTACAGATCAATTAAGAGTTGCTTTGGGTACTAAGACATTGGGAGACCAAGGAACGTTTGACCCCAGCGAAATTATTAACTTAGCTAGAGCTGGACTACCTGTTCCGACACCAAAAGGACTTGGGCAATTGGAAGGTGATGGGACAATACCTTCTAACTTGAAGAATGATAAAGAAATTTTAAAGAATCACATTTTAGACTTTTTAAAACTTCCTGATGATTTTAATTATGGCTTGCATCCGTATTTTGGAAAGATTGATAAGAAACGGTGGACTAATTTGGTGATTTATCATCTCAATCATCACTTGGGACAGTTTAACGTTTAACTGATAAAATATAGAACTATAATTCCTAGCCCAAAATTATCATTTAAATAGCAACTTATGATGAGCAAAAATATATATATCGTTGGGGCAGGAGCAATTGGAAAGGCATTAGCTGTTTTTCTTAAACTCAACAACAAGAATGTTACCTTGATTCGAGGAAGTAAAGATAACGAAGCTTGCTATACAGAAAAGATTTATATCACATTGCCTGACAACACAGAACTTGAAGCAAATATCGAAATAAACACTCTAAGCAACGTTAAAAAACTGGATGGCATTATTGTTCTAACTAATAAATCATTTGGAAACCAAGATTTGTCAAATCTTCTCAAGGAAAAAGTAAATGGTTCACCTCTGGTGATTTTACAAAATGGATTGGGTGTTGAGCAACCCTTTATTGATAATGGTTTTTCAGAAGTATATAGATGTGTTCTTTTTGCCACAAGTCAAGTCATTTCTAAATCCAAACTTAGATTTAAACCCGTATCAGTTTCCCCAATAGGGGTAATAAAGGGAAGCCACGATACTTTAAACTCAGTAGTGGATCAACTTAGTAATGTTTATTTTCTATTTAAGTATGAACAGAATATTCAGACACTAATCTGGAAGAAGGCAATAGCAAATAGTGTATTCAATTCAATCTGCCCACTCTTGGAAGTCGATAACGGAATATTTCATCGAAATGAAAGAGTGATGAGTATAGCAAAAAGAATAATCCAAGAGTGTATTTCTATATCAAAAGAAATAGGAATCACATTGAATACAAATGAAGTTGAAGACAGTCTCTTATTCATAAGCAAATCCTCCGATGGCCAACTCATTTCTACTCTGCAAGACATTAACAATAAGAGAGAGACTGAAATCGAAACACTAAACTTTGAGATCGTAAGAATTGCAACAAAATTAGGTAAACAAAACCTTGTGAAAGAAACAAAATTGCTAGGAGAATTGGTTAAACTGAAATCGGATTTAAGTCGCAAAATCTAACCTGTCAAACGTATTTACACTGCTTTAGTATATTCCAACTCTGACTCTTTTTTCGGACCGATTAAAGGATAAAAACCATTGATAGTTATTGTTCTTGCTTAAATAATTCTTTACTTGACCCCTTAATTACCCCCAAAAATGCAACTATTTGAAAATGAATGTTATAGGGAGCCCCCTACGGGTTACTTTAAAGGTGTAATCATCAGCACCTTTTTTATTTTAAGATAGTTGACACATCCTTTCGCAGGTAAAATCACTTGAATGGAAATTTACATCGTCATAATCTTTGTTGCTGGCTATCTCGCCATTGCTTTTGAGCATCCTTTAAAAATAAATAAGACAGCCACCGCCCTGCTCACCGCAGTTCTTTGCTGGACTTTGCTTGTGTTTGCTCAACCCTCCACAGAAGTGTATCAACAATTTATTGATACCACCTTGGCGCATCATTTAAGTGAAACTGCCGCTATACTTTTCTTCTTAATGGGCGCGATGACCGTTGTTGAATTGATTGATGCGCATGATGGATTCCGTTTTATTACCGATCGTATTACAACTAAAGATGTACGCAACTTATTATGGTTGGTATGTTGGATCACCTTTTTCATGTCAGCAGTTTTAGATAATCTAACTACTTCCATTGTGATGGTATCGGTGGTTAGAAAATTGATTAAAGAAAGAGAGCAGCGTTTATTTTTCTGTGGCATGATTATAATAGCAGCCAATGCTGGGGGTGCGTTTTCACCCATTGGTGATGTTACCACTACCATGCTTTGGATTGGCGGCCAAATTTCCGCTATCGGCATTATGAAAACTGTTCTGCTGCCAAGTCTCATCTGCCTGCTCGTGCCGCTTTTGATTTTGTCTTTTAAATTGAAGGGAAGCTTATCCGAATCAGATCAAGAAATTGATCGCTCCCCCATAACTTCTGGAGGAAAAATCATGCTCTCGGTTGGGTTGGGTGCATTACTGTTTGTCCCCCTATTCAAATCTTTGACACACCTGCCTCCGTATGTGGGCATTTTGCTAGGCCTTGGCGTGGTATGGATTGTTTCTGAACTTATTAACTCGAATGCTGATGAAACCATTCGAAAAAAATATTCAGCAGCCGAAGCGCTTTCGCGGATAGATTCATCCAGCGTGTTGTTCTTTTTAGGAATATTATTGGCCGTGGGGGCACTCGAGTCGATGGGCACTTTGCACACACTTGCCGATTGGTTAACGGCAACCATTGGCAACACATCGGTTATTATAACTTTTATCGGTGTAATGTCATCCATTATAGACAATGTGCCATTGGTGGCTGCGGGCATGGGTATGTATTCATTGAAAACCTATACGATGGACAATTCACTCTGGCAATATTTTGCCTATTGTGCTGGCACCGGTGGAAGCTTGTTGGTTATAGGCTCTGCTGCAGGTGTGGCCGTGATGGGCATGGAGAAAATTGATTTTATCTGGTACTTAAAAAAGATAAGTTGGCTGGCTTTGATAGGATACCTAGCTGGTGCGTTAGTGTATTTGGTGTTGAATCCTTTGGGATAAGTGGACAGACTTAAAATAATTATTCACTAATAAAACCCACCGCCACTCGCCTTTCAACCAGCAGCGGTGGGTCTTGCTCCTCTTCAGTAGCTAAGCAATAATAGTTGCCATTACAGCATCGCTCCAAGGCCCTGTTTCACCTCGAGTGTTTTCCCACCGCAGCCAGTAGTAGGCTGCTTTGCCAGCGTCTTTACCGTCAAACTTATATAAATAAGGCGTTTGCGTGTCGGTGGCAATGTAGGCAAGCTCGCTTGGGTCTATAGCGGGGGCACCAATTTTTATCCAAATCTGACAACCTCGCACCCCTTCTGGCTTGGCCAAACTACCATCTTCGTCAATAAAATTGATAGTGTGCTCTAGTCTGTTGTTAGTGTCTATTTTGGCAATAGGCTTGGTGGTGGGCACTGGTGCATCGGTGCGGGTAGTGCTGCGAGCAGGTATGCCCAATGTGTTGCGATCTTTTTCGGTAAATACGCTTTCGGGTATATCGGCATAGATACTGCGAAGTAGCTTTTTTAGGTTGTCGCGCGCAGTGTTTTTGTTGGCAGTAGCCGTGGTTGTTTTTGTATCAGGGTTCTGTGTAAGCGGGTAGGCGGTGTTCCAAGCATCCCACAAAAGTGGTAAGTCTGCCAGATTAGTGGCCGAGATTAATAGGCGCACGGCATTGGCAATTAAATAATCTACGGATGTTTTAAAGTACGTATTCAAATCGCCTTCCGTACTCGGAAAGGGTTTACTGTTTGGCATGGTATTAAAATTTTAATGTGAAATGTTCAATTTTAGTATGCTATAGCATTTTTTAGCTTTCTTTTAAGGCTTGGTAGAGCTACCGCACCGTTGGGTATTGCTACCACAAGCCGCGGTATTGTTACCCAGTAGTGTGGTATGGCTACCTTATTATTGGGTATTGCTACCCTTTTATTTGGTATTGCTACCCAATAGTGCGGTAGGGTTACCCAGTTGCTTGGTATAGATACCCAATTCTTCGGTACTGTTACCCTACAGCTAGGTACTACCACCGATACGGTGGCGACCGTGCCCCATACTTGTAATCAGTTACTTCAGAGGGTGGGTATAATAGAGGAGTGCTGGGGTTTTGAGCAAACATGATAGAGTGGGGTTAATTTCTATTTTCATACTTTTACTGAGAGCGTTGGTGAAAATACTACTCTCCCTTGTAGTTTGCTAGCTTTGCAACGGTAAGAGGAAGAACCAATCGTTAAATTAACTATTTTTATCGGTGGGGTAGGGTAAAGTAAACCCTTTTCTATAGTGAAATATTGGCTCGATCTTTGCAACTTCGTAGGCTCAACCTAACCCAACATTGAATGAAAAACTTACTGATAGTATCACTCACACTAGCTACCCTGCTTACAGCCATTACTGTTAAAGGGCAGGATAATAGCACCGTGTCAGCCCTTCCACTGAAAGGCAGTAAGTTCATCAATGGCCAAGTAGGCATAGGCTACAACGACTTGCCTAGTAACTTTAGCATTACCCTAGCACCTGGTTTCGGGTATTTTATTCGTGATAATAAAGCATTAGGCGCGCGCGTGGGGTTTTATTACAACAGCAATTCTGCTTTTACTATTTATAATAATGGAAACTCAGCAGCTTTTGGAAGCGATGTAAATATTGGTTTCAACCCTTACGGGAGAAAATATTATTACGCAACAGTTTTGGGAGTGAAATCTGCTTTGTTTGCTGAAGCAGGTTTTTTTATCTATTCTTTTCGTAGCACCCCCTGGAGTTTTTATCTCAATCCCGGCTTTGCTATTTTTCCTCACAAGCATTGGGCGTTTGAGCTTAACCTGCCCAATGTATTTAGTTTGGGAGCCACCAATGGTAATTTCAATTTTCAGGCAGGCTTGAACCTCAGCAGGAGCACAGGCTTTTCGGTGGTATATTTTTTGGGTAAGAGGTAAACGAAGTGTTAATAGTTTGATAATAATAAACAATAGGTAACCTTGGTTTCAAATCACTTTCTTTGATGATTCAATTCAACATCGTTATGAATCAACTCAGGCTTATCACCATCTCCCTTGTTTTACTTATTGTTAGCTGCACGCCAAAAGAGAAAGCAACGCAATCAAAAGTATGGGTTTCATCCGCACCAGCGGGCTCTGCCTTCACACAAATAAAAAAGGAAGGAGCAACTGTTCTTCCCAATGGCAGGTTGATTACGCCCCGCGGAAAACAAATCATGGTAGCCCCACATCCGTTTGGGTTGGTGCTAAGCCCTGACGGAAAAACAATCATCACAGCCAATTCAGGTGTTGGGCCGTTTTCAATATCCATCATTCAAGATTTCAACACCGCCACACCCCTTGTAAAACAAATACCAGAATCATTATCCCCTGAAAAGGGCTTGCTCGAAGCAACGTTTATGGGCTTGGCCATTTCTCCTGATAACCAGAAAGTATATGTAGCGGGCGGACAACAAAACCGCATTTATATTTTTGATTTGAATACAAGCAAGAAGTTGGGCGAAATACTTTGTAATAAATCTTTCGATGGCTCGGATTACAATGACGGCTACATTGGTGATATGATCTTGAGTAAAGATGGCTCAAAATTATATGCAGTAGATCAAATCGGTTTTCGTATGATGATAATCGATACCAAAACCAACCAGATTATTAGCAATGTAAAAACAGGTCGCTATCCTTTCGGGATTGCCTTGTCGCCCGATGAGAAGACTGTATATGTGGCTAACGTGGGCATGTTTCAATACAGCTATATCAAAAGTTTGGATAGGAAACATTTGAACGAAACTGCTTCTAAGTTTCCAACCTCAGCGTATGGATCGAAAGAAATGAAAGAAGGCGTGAAAAACGATTCCATCGAGTTTGAAGGCTTGGGCGATATGAATGCGCCAGAATCTTTTTCGGTGTGGGGCATTGATGTGAGCAAGCCCAACGCTGAAGTGATTTCAAAAGTGAAGACAGGCGTGTTGGTAGGAGAGGAGATAGAGGGCATTCCCGCAGTGGGCGGATCAAGCCCTAACTCGATGGTGGTTACCGATAAATTTATCTATGTGAGCAATGGTAGCAACGACAACATCTCAGTAATTGATCGCAACAAAAACAAAGTTGTTAACACTATTGAATTGAAATTGGATGAACGTCTCGGCAACTTAAAAGGCGTTATTCCTTTCGGGATTACTTTTTCACCCGATCAAAAGAGATTGTATGTGGCAGAATCGGGAATCAATGCCGTGGCCGTGGTCGATATTGAATCGAACAAAGTTTTAGGTCATATTCCTACTGCGTGGTTTCCTTCCAAGTTAAAGGTCACTCCCGATGGCTCGCAGTTAATTGTTGCCAACGCAAAAGGCTTTGGCAGCGGGCCTAACGGTGGCAAGGATTTCAAACCACCCTTCGATCATCCGTATGCAAGTTACATTGGTGCCTTGATGCGCGGTGCAGTTTCCATTATCGATATTCCTAAAGATGAAGACTTACCTGCCTTAACTGAAAAAGTAATAGCCAATAATTTCAATCTAAAAGAAGTTACTTCAGCCACAGACAGCAATCCCATTCCTGCTTATACAAAGGCAAGCGAATCGCCCATTAAGTACATTGTATTTATCTCCAAAGAAAACAGAACGTATGATGAAGTATTCGGTCAGTTAAAAACTGGCAATGGAGATTCAGTATTGGCTCACTATGGCAACAACGTATCGTTCGCCAATCAAAAAGGAACAATGAAAGTGGAGCATGGCAATGTAATGCCCAACCACCTTGCATTGGCAAAGCAATTTACCATCAGTGATAATTTTTATGTTGATTCAGATGTATCTGCTGATGGCCATGTGTGGCTAACGAATACTTATCCAACGCAATGGATGGAGACCCATCACCCGGCAGCGTATGGCGGCAAGCGCGGGCAAAAGGAAGAATCTACAGCTCCAGGAAAGTTTGGAATGACAGGTGCGGCTGGGGCTATCTTCCCAGAGAGTTATAATCAGCATGGTTCCATGTGGGATCATCTTTACAGAAACAAAAAGGAGTTTTATAATTTTGGCTTTGGTGTTGAGTTTGATGCAGGCGCCTTCTCTGATTCCACATTTAAGTATGGTGGTGTTCGCTATCTGGTAAACTATCCATTGCCTGGGCCGCTTTATGATCGCACCTCGCATCAGTTCGCCACATTCAACATGGCTATTCCTGATCAGTTTAGGGCGGATGTATTTATAAAGGAGATTACCGAAAAATACATCTCACCTAAAAAAGAATTGCCTTCTATGCTTACGCTTCAATTGCCCAACGATCATGGAACGAACGAACGTGCTCATGCTGGCTTTCCTTTCAACGAAAGTTATATGGCTGATAATGATTTGGCACTAGGGCGGGTAGTGGAGTTTCTAAGCCATACAGAGTATTGGAAAAATATGATGATCGTTGTCACGGAAGACGATGCACAAGGTGGCCGCGATCATATTGACGCGCACCGCAGTGTGCTGATGGTGCTATCGCCTTATGCCAAAAAGAATTTCAACAGCCACGAACACTATAGCTTTGGCAGCATTTTTAAAACCTTCTGGAATGTGCTGGGCATACCGTACCTTAATCAATATGATTTTGGTGTGAATGATTTAGGTAATTGCTTTACCGATAAGCCTGACTTTACACCTTACAATGCTGTTCTATCAGACTTGCGAATTTTCGATCCTAAAAAAGCCATGACTCCCTTGGATGAGAAGTTTGATTGGGAAGCTGTGAAAAATTCAGTTGAGATGGACGACCCTGAAGAGATGAAGAAGGAGCGCAAAGATGATGGTAGAACGAAGGTGAATCATTGAGCAATTGCTACAACTCAATCTCCTTCAGGCCTATCATTTTATTAGCGTCATTATCCCATACCTTCAAGCGCAAGCAGCCATACATATCTTTAATTGAGAAAGAAGTTCTGATGGCACTCTTTAGCTCAGGCATACTTTCCATCGCTTCATCCAATCTATAAAATGGAATGCGCGAATTTAGATGATGAACATGATGCAACCCAATGTTACCAGTAAACCATTTCAGTAGTGGGTTCATTTCTAAATAGCTTGTGGAGTGTAACGCTGCATAGTCGTACTTCCAGTTTTCCATTAGTTTAAAACTAGCACCAGGGAAATTATGCTGCACATAAAATAGATAGGAACCAATGGCACACGCAATAAAGTGCGGAATGATAAGTGTTAAGAAAAGCGAAGAAACACCACCTGCATAAACTAGCCATGAGCCAAACGAAATATGAATTAATAGTGCAAGGCCACAATCCAAATGCTTCCGTGTGCTATTGAGAAATGAGTTTAAGCAAAAGGAAAAAGTAAAAATGGTAATGTAACCGAAGAGTATATTTAACGGATGCCTCATGGCAAGGTAAATGAATCGCTTTTTTTTACTTAGTACTATAAATTGTTGTTTGGTGATGGTTGGAAAAGAACCTATATCGCTTACATGAAGTTTTGAATTATGATTGTGATGGAAATCGTGAGAACGTTTCCAGATGCTGGTGGGAGCGAGGATATACATTCCAAAGAGTGTCATAATAAAGTTGGCGACTTTTGAATTGCACAAGATAGCAAAGTGCTGGTGGTCGTGATAAATTACAAACATGCGTACCAACAATAACCCCGAAAGAAGGGTACATACAATTCTACCCATAAGGTTAAAATTCCAATACGTTCCAGCTAAAGCGGCAATTAAAAATAGGAGTGTAGATAGTGTGCTAAGCCAACTGGTGAGTCGATCTTCTTTGGCAAATTCTTTTGACGCTTGAATAAGTTCTTTTCCCGTTCGCATCTTTATCGAGTCAAAGCTTGAGAGCGATTATACTTCCATCTGCGATGAGACCATAACCAAGTCTCAGGCATTTTGTTTATTTCAGCTTGTAACTTACGCACAAAAGTTTCAGTAATTTCATTTTCTCCGCAAAGCTTAGGTTCTTCAAAAAGTAATTCCGGAAATATTTCATAGTAGCCGCGCTTTACTCTCACAATGTTAATAAACACTACGGGGAAGTTTAATTTTTTCGCCAACTTCTCAGCCCCAGTGTACATTGGGGTATCTTGATTTAAAAAGGTAGTCCAATACGCTTGCTGCGGAAATGGTGTTTGATCAGCAATGAAAGCATACGTGGATGGATTGGCTTTATTAGCGATAATATCACGCAAAGTGTTTTCTACTTTTATCAACTTTGTACCAAACAGCGTGCGAGATTTTACCATCAATTTCTCAAAGTAGGGGTTTGACAACGCTTTATAAATAACATACAGTTGGTGATTGGTGGCGAGTGTAAACGATGAGCCAGCCCATTCCCAATTACCATAGTGACCCATTAATAAAATTATACTTTTGTTTTCTACTCTCAAGCTATTAATGAGTTCTGTATTGTGAAACTTGCAATGAAGCAATGCTTCTTCCTCACTCATGTTCATCTTCTTAAATGTTTCTAAAGTAAGATCACACAAGTAAGAATAATACTTTTTACTTATAGCAAGAATTTCTTGTTCCGATTTATCGGGAAAGGAATTGCGCAGGTTTTGCTCTACTACTTTTCTTCTATAACCTATCACATGAAATAATAGAAAGCAGAGACCATCTGAAACATGATAGAGTGCCCTAAACGGAAGTTTTGAGAGCAAGTAGATAAACGGAAAAGCGAAGTAATAGGCTACCATACAATCTCGACAAGGTAAGTAAAAAACGAGTTGATTTGTATAGTTACTTTATTTGAACTAGTCATCAGTTTCTACCTCATCGATAAATGTTTCCCAATCGCTTGGTTTTTGTTTCCAAATTTTTCCTACCATGTAGTAAGCAAATTTTTTAAGATAAGATTTAGTAAGATAATAAAGAGCGGCTGCTACCACTAAGGTAATTACCGACCAAATAGAAGTAGTAAAATAATGTAAACTATCTAATATAATGCCAATGACTAAAGCCGAGAGTAATGTGATAATAAAAAAGTAACTACTCAATAACAGTTGATAAAAAGTGGTCTGCTTCATTGTTGATTACTTACTTCTAACAAACCCAATCGCCTTAACTAAATCCTCTGGAGTATCAATACCCATAGTCTCTAGCTCAGTTTCAACTACTTTTATCTTCAAGCCATTTTCAATCCAGCGAAGCTGTTCTAATGATTCCGCTTTTTCTAAAGAAGATATTTCAAGTGAGGTAATTTTTTTTAATATATCAGCCCGATAAGCATACATGCCAATGTGCTTAAAATAGGAGTGATGCTGTAACCATTGATCGATGGGTACACTTCTCAAATAGGGTATGGTAGCTCTGCTAAAATAAATAGCCTCTTTATCGATATTAAAAACTACTCGAACGTTATTGGGATTGATAAGCTGCTCTTGCGAATCTATTTTTTTTATCAATGTAGCAAGCTCAGTTTCACCATCTAGTACAGATGCTAATAAATCGATTTGTTCAGGCGCAATAAACGGTTCATCACCTTGTATATTGATGACATAATCATAGTTCTCGGTAAGACTAGCTTTCACTTCTTGACAACGATCGGTGCCACTTGCATGGTGCGATGAAGTGAAGCACACATCTCCTCCAAACGCTTTCACATGTTCGCTTATCAATTCATGATCGGTAGCTACAATTACTTTGCTAAGACTTTTAGAATTACTGGCCTGCTCATAGACTCTATTAATCATAGACTTGCCTTCAATCATTGCCAATGGCTTTGCTGGAAAGCGGGTGGATGCATAACGCGCTGGAATTATGCCAAGTATTTTCATAGGGCTAGCTTCTTCACTTTCAATGTTACGCCTTCCGTGCTTATCACTTCTATGGCTTCGCCCTTTTCAATATAGCCGCCTTGTGTGAAGGCATCATAGACTTGTTCTTCAATCAATACTTTTCCGCTGGGGCGTAATATAGTATGGGTTTTCCCTTGTTTGCCGATCAATGAATTTTCATTCGTACCAACTGAAAATCCTTTGGCACTGCTTTGAGTATCGGTCAATGCCATTCTTTTAAACGCTTTGGATTTACTTAATTTTGCTCCGCCAAAAAATAGCAGTAAAACTCCGCCTGCTAAGCCGCCAATGGTTGCGAGTGAGGCCATCAATAGGCTGTGCATCGATACGAAATCAAAATTGAAATTATCATTGTTGAGCATGATGAGTATTAAAGCAGAAACGGTAAGCACCACGCCAGCAACTCCTGCCACACCAAATCCAGGGATGATAAATATTTCAGCTACTAATAACCCGACACCAATGAAGAGGGCAATTATTTCCCAATAGGCAGCTAGGCCATTTAAGTAATAAGGAACTAGATATAAGACCAATGCAATAACAGCCGCTATTACGGGAAAGCCAATGCCGGGTGCTTGCAACTCAAAATAGATCCCTCCAATAATAATCAAAATCAAAATACCGCTGATGAATGGATTTAAAAAGAAGGCTACAATTTTTTCAATACTTGTTAATTCGAATCGCTGCAACGTGTAGTTGGCAACGTTATTTCTTTTTAAAATCTCCTCAACAGATTCAACCTTAGCTTCGCAGTAGCCATATTTAATTGCTTCGGATGTAGTGAACGTAATTACCTTACCAGCCTGTTTAATGCTATCGATTACAATTTTCTCATCTACCATGCCCTCGGCAATTCGTGGGTCACGACCGTTCTCTTCGGCAGTGGAGCGCATAATGGAGCGCATGTACGATTGATATTTGTCGGGTGCAGCATTTCCGCCAGCACCTTCAACAACTGTAGCAGCACCAATACTAGCAGCTGGGCTCATGTAAATACTATCACAAGCAATTGAAATCAACGCACCAGCCGAGGCTGCATCAGAATTGACAAATACCCAGATTGGTTTTTTAAATGCCATCATAAGATCGACAATATCTTTGGCATCAGTAAGTACACCGCCATACGTATCCATTTCAACAATGACATAATCGGCTTCAATTTTTTTGGCGTGATCGAGCGCAAGCGTAACGTATCGTGTCATACGCGAGTCTATTTCAGCTTTTATCTCCATTACCATCACTGTTGGCTTTGCTGGTTGAGCAAGAGTAAAAAAGGTGCTGATTAGAAATAGAATTGTAAGTGTTTTTTTCATGAAACTGGTTTGACGTTACGGAAAGAATCTATTGTTTCTCTTAGAATGGATAATAGCAACAATCACGATTTGATAATTAGCCTCATCAACATAATAATGAATCCCGTAAGGAAATATTTTAGTCTGAGCAATACGAATATTTTTATATTGAACCGCAAAGGCAAACGGATTTTGCTGTATTGTAGATGTTACTGATTCTACCGAATCTGAAAAACGTTGATCTAGTCCATCCTTCTGAAGTTTATACCATGATTTGGCCTTATTAAAATCAATTTCCGCATCATTAAAATAGAACAATGAATAGTACATGTTTTTCTAAATATCGCTTGCCGATTTTTGAAAAAGTTGATTGATGGGCTTTATGCGAGTGGGGTCTTTAGCCAACAAGGCCAGCCTATGATCAAGAAGTTTCTTCTGCCATTCAGGAATAGCTTCGTTCAATAATTTATTAGCCTCCTCGGAAGATTTAACTCTACCATTTTTGATATCATCTAGGCCAGCTTCAATGGCGGTAATCTCATCAGCCGATAGCTGAACTTCCTCCATTGATTCAGTTCGGATGAGTTGATAAATCTCTTCGAGCAACGATTCGTTCTCAAGTGTATTGACTCTTTCGATAATCTTTGACTTTAATTCTACAGTTGACATATTCGTAGGTTTAATAAATCAAATATACTGCTTGCTAAGTGTATCATTCCTAAAACTCAGGACACGGAATTAATAACTTATCCTTGGGTGGCTTGCGCGGATTGCGTGTAGACCATGAATACACCAAACTGATTTCGTGCGCGCCACCGCTGGCTGTGCCTAATTTTGAAAGTGTATAATCATAACTATATCCAATATTAAACACGTCTGTTTTGCCTCGCTTGGTCAAGCCGATTAGCAATACGATAGATTCATTGTTTGAAATACCATTCACTGTTTTGAATGGTATACCGCGATACCATGTGCCAAGTATAATAGGCTCTAGCGTTAGGTACATCCCTACATCCATCTGACTCCACAAACCTTGTTGCCTATACTGAGCGGTGGGAGCAATGCTTCTTTCTTGCGATGTTGAATAACTGCCAATCTTCATTTTGCCGGGCTTCATATAAAATTTATAACCTCCATGAAAGGAGAATTTCATTGGCAAATTACTCTTCTCACCAACAAGCGATTGATTGGGTTGCGTGATATGAAATACCGAGCCGCCAAGCCATGCATTCTTGCTAAAAAACAGACCTCCAAAAGAAAGATCAGGAAAGAAAACTGACTGACCTGAATTTAAACCATCTACGGAGGAGGCACTCACTACATCGCCTGTTGTTTTATCAAATTGATCGCCAAAAGTAAGTTTTGAAAAATTGAGTGAGCGATTGTAAACAGCAATTTGAGCCCCTGGACGGAATGCAATCTTCTTTGTTAACTGAAGATCGTACGAGTATTGAAATGCGATATTGATAGATTGCAAACCAAGTAGACCTTCACGATCGCTGTTGATCAATAAACCAATTCCACTGTTGTAATCTTCCAAATAGGCATCTGCGTAAGCGGAAACAGTAGTAAAGTTAGCATCGATGCTAGGCCACTGGTTGCGATAGTTTAAACCCACACGGTTTTGGCCTGTTGATCCTGCAAAAGCGGGGTTCAAATAAAGCGGTGCTGCGTAAAATTGAGAGAACTGTGGGTCTTGTGCTTTTACAGGATTTGTGAAAATCGTGATGAGAACTAGACAAAAAATAACCACCTGACCCACTAATCTGAAATTTTTACCGTTCTCCATTAGAGCAAATTAAAACGTTTATCGACACTTAAAAAAGCGTTTGCAAACAAATAGCAACCTTTTGGTCTGATAACGATATTTTAAGTCAAATTGTATTACTTTGGTGGAGTTTGGCGTTATAAATTTGCTAGGAAGATACCGATTGAACCACGAAGGCTCGAAGGCATGGCAAACGAAACAAAAAAGATCATAAAAATTACAGTGAGATGATGGTGAAGAAAGATCGGTATATAAAAGTTGATATGTTAACATCTGGTTGGATAAAAACCGTTCTACTGATTTCATTTATGATGATTGGCGGAGTAGGGGCGATAGCTCAAAGTCTATCTACTTACAATTGGTATTTTGGAAGCACCTTAAATAGCATAAAATTTAATCGTGGCAATAGTAAGGCTGCTGCGGTTACGAACAAACAAACACCTTTTGGCACTGGTGGAAGCGCGGTAGCTACTGACCCCACCAATGGTAATTTATTGTTTTATACCGATGGCAATTTTGTGTACGATGCCTGCCACGCACAAATGCCTCAGGGTTTCGGCCTTACGGGAAAAACCCTTGCCAATCAACCAGCTGTTATTTGTGTAGTTCCTGGTCAAGTCAATAAGTACTTTATCTTTACTAACTCGGCCAGCTATACAACTGGCGGAGCAATAAGTGTAAGTGTGGTGGATATGAATCTGTTTGGCACTTCGGCATTTCCCAGCCCTTCGCTTGGGGATATAGAATCTAAAAATACTCTTACAGGATTAACAGGAAGATCGGAAGGCATGACCATATTGCCTCATGGTAATGGCATCGACTTTTGGTTAATCTCTCATAAAAATGGCTCTGCCGATTATTCTGCCACGCTTATCAATTCTACTAGTTACACAGGCACGTTTGTAACAACATCCACAACATCTATTGGTGCCCCCAGCGGTATACCCATTTCAGTAGCCAATTTTTCAGTGAGTCCATTAGTCGATCCGCTAAAGCCAACAATAAGAAAAATGGCGGTTGCTCCTCAAACAGGAAATGATGATGCGGTTATTGTCAATTTCGATAATACTACTGGCGTATTTAAGTTTGATAGCTACATCTTTAACACAGGCAAGATTGCCGTTGGTCAGCAAGAGATTTATGATATTGAATGGGATAAAAAAGGCCAATACTTATACATTTCTTATGTTGGAGATGCGGGCATCAAGGCCGATGTATTGCAATACGATTACTTGAATCCTACCAATACACTCATTTCTGTTTTGCCTGCCTCGTTGAATCCTGCACAAAGCCTTGGCTTGCAAGTTGGCCCAGATAATTTGATGTACTACCTCTACAAATCTTCTACCGGTCAATTTTTGGTGGGTAACTTAGCTAAGACAGATACCATAGGCACCAGCGTTAAGTTTACACCTCAATCATTTGGTGCTGTTGATTTTGGCGGAACTCAGTTTCCTTCTTTTGCTCAATCTACATCTACTCTTGTGGTGAGTTTTAAATCCATCGGCACTTGCCAAAATAATACAACCACTTTCTTTCCAGATGTATTGCCGGCTGCCGATAGTTTGCAATGGGACTTTGGTGATAAAGTAGGCGCAAGTAGTTGGAGCCCTGTGCATACCTATGCC
Organism: Cytophagales bacterium; assembly: GCA_038205685.1. Classification (GTDB taxonomy): domain Bacteria; phylum Bacteroidota; class Bacteroidia; order Cytophagales; family Cyclobacteriaceae; genus ELB16-189. The sequence goes on from JBBRBQ010000014.1 coordinate 67,846, forward strand.
AAGGCTGGAACTTTTAGTGTTACGCTTACTGCTTATTTACAAGGCAAGAAAATGCCGGTTACGTTACCCGTTACCATCACTGCTTTTCCATTGACGATAACCCTTGTGCAAGATACTACAGCTTGTAGAGATGAATTTCCGCCTAAGCGTGGTAAGTCTATGCCTGTTCAATTTTCTGTTTCCGCAACAATAAAAGGAGGCACACCAAAATCCGCTGATTGGTCTAATGGACAAAGTGGTTTTACACCGGGTGCTAGTGGGACTTTTAAAGCAACACTAAAACCTGACAGCTCCGGATTTTATTATTTAACTGTTGCCGATGCTTCGGGTTGCGCTAGAGCATCTGGTGTAAATGTTAAAGAATATGGCTTGAACGATCAGCGATCCAATAAATGGTATTTTGGAAATAAGGCTGGCATTGATTTTACTACCAATAAAGCGTTGAATGATAGTGGTATGACTGCGCCAGAAGGATGTGCTATTGTGTGCGATCGCAACGGACAAACCATATTTTATACTGATGGAAACTCAGTGTATGATCGCACCAATGTGTCGATAGATACAGGTATAGGCGGAAGCCCAGGCGGATTTTCGAGTCAGTCGTCTTTAATTTTTCAAGTGCCCGGGGATGAAACGTTGTATTACATTTTCACTACGCAAGCCTTGGGTGAAACTGGTTCAAAAAATGAAGTTCGTTATTCATTGTTCGATTGGAAATTGAATGGAGGCAAGGGTTTGATCGTACAGAAAAATGTATTGCTATTCGCGAAAAGCACGGAGCGAATAATAGCCAATGGCAACTGGGTTATTTTCCATGAATATGGCAATAGTACGTTCCGCTCCTATAGAATTACACCCAATGGAATTGGAGAGCCTGTCTTTTCAAGTATAGGTTCAGATCACTCGCAATGTGGAGCTGATAACAGAATTGGTGAAGGTTACATGAGGCTTGGCCCTAAAAATATTTTGGCTGTTCCGCTAACTTATCCAGGAGCCAACTTTATTGAGTTGTTCCATTTAAATGATAGCACTGGGCGCATTGTAAAGTATAGCACAGACCCTACTAACAACCGCCTCGACTTGAAAGAAGCTGCAGGCCAAGTGTATGGAATTGAATTTGCTTCAAGCAACAAAAAAGGCGTAAAGCTTTTTGCGACTGTAAACAATGGTGCTTCATCCAAATTTGTAGAATTTTCTATTGATTCGTTAAATAAAGTTCAGCTACTGTTACCTAAAATCGCATCACCAGGTGGTGAGTTAGGAGCTTTACAAACAGCACCCAATGGCGTTATCTATGTGGCTGTTAAAGGAGGCACAGGCCTTGCGCAAGTAGTGCCTGGTAGCGATCTTGCTATTAAATCAAATATAGTACTCAACGCGCTTCCACTCGCTCCGGGCACAACAAGTTTGCTTGGGCTGCCCAACTTTAGGCAGCAACAAGGCAATGGTTTTGGTGGCCCATCCATGAGCTATACGGGCGTATGTGTGGGAGACTCAACTAAGTTTACCGGACAAGGCACAGACTCTATCGATAAATATTTATGGACTTTTGGTGATGGTTCTAGTTCAACCAATGCAAGCCAAGCCCACTTATATGCAAAAGCCGGTACCTATAATGTGTCGTTCAGAGTATATAACCGATGCAGTTTGGATACAACACTTACAGCAAAAGTTACCATTTTCGATCCGCCAGCAAAACCATCGCTAAATCCAAAAGGTGAGGTGCTTTGCAAAGGGCCAGTTACATTGGATGCCAATACGCCCAACACTGCTGGGCTTACTTATATCTGGTCAACAGGCGCAACTAGTAAAACTATTGTAGTGAACAAAGACTTGGCGGTGTCAGTAACCAACACCGATGTGAACGGTTGTTTCTCTAAGGCCAAGACTTTGGTAATAGATAACAGACCTCAGTTAGATTTAGGACCCGACCAAACTGTCTGTCAAAACAACGCTGTGAATGTGTTGGATGCGCTAAATCCAGGAGCCACTTATGTTTGGACAGTGAACGGGGTGAAGACAAGCACCATTCAGCAACAAGCCGTGGACACAACATTGCCGGGATTAACAACTTATGCAGTAACAATCACCGACCCGATAACCACCTGTGTGCTCACCGATCAAGTAGTAGTTACAGTGAATGTATCTCCATTATTCGCGCTGTCAGTAGTTACGCCACCTTCTTGCAACACAGCTAACGGATCAATAGCCCTTACCCTTTCTGCAACTGCCCCAACAGGTGGGCCGTATTCGTATTTCATTACTGGGCCTGCATTTAACGCCCAAGCCATCGATAAAACAGTTGGGAATTATCCCTTGACGAATACTGCTGGTGCGGGTACTTATTCAGCCATTGTTACAGATCAAATTTCAGGGTGCACGGTTTCATCTACTTTGGGAGTTTCAGATGCCGCTTGGACAATAAGCTCTACTTCCTCATTGTGTGATCCTGCGTCAGTCACTGTTACTATTAACACAAGCTTGGGTGCACCAACATTCCCAATTGTATACACTTTTACAGGAACGGGTAAAGGCTCTCCGATTGTATCAGCTCCAATTAGTACAAACCCAGCAGTCATACTACTACCGCTCATCCCGCAAGGAACGTGGACGGTGCAAGCACAAGATAACAATGGAACCGGTTGCATCGCTGCCGATCCAACACCATTGGTAATAAACCCGAATCCTACAATTACTATTACTCCTGATGATGTATGTAACCCAAAGAATGTAACGGCCTCAATTGCTAGCGGCACTTATACATATCAATGGACGTTTACGTCAGCAGCAGGTGAACCTGTTCAAAGTCTAGGATTGCTTGTATCAGAATCTACCATAAAAGGCGCTGGTGACTATACAGTGTCTGTCACTGCTATTGGGGTAGCTCCAGCGTGTACTTTCAGCAAGACTTACACGCTTACTACCACAACAGTTGTTCCTACTATTTCTAAAAGCAATGAATGTAGCGACCAAGTAATTTTAACAGCTTCGCCAGCGGGCAGTTATACATACTCATGGCAAAAAGGTGGGGCTGCTCAACCGAGTCTTTTAGGTCAGCAAGTGGCATTATTTGTTGGAGATGATGGAAGTTATACTGCAAGTTTAAAAGACACAAAGACAGGGTGTACCTACACATCAAGTCCAGCTTTAAGCGTAAATATTGTTGGTGCCATCACGGCAACACTCGCTTCAACGCCACCTTGTAAGGATGGTAAGGATTTCACCTTGACAACCACTGCTAATTCAACATCGGCCATAAACTACGCTTGGAGTTTCAATAAAACAACGCCCATAAGTCTAACTACTCCATCAATAAAGGATAATCGAGAAGGAACGTACCAAGTAGTGGTTTCATCGGCTGCAGTACCAGCTTGCTTTGTAACAACTTCTATCAACATTACCAGAGGCCCGTTGCCTGTAGGCGATTTACCGTCAGGTTCGATAATCTGTAATGATCCTGATAATAAAGATCCACTCACGGCCAAGGTCGATCTTAATCCTGGAGTATTTGTTCAATACAATTGGTATAAGAACGATGTGCTTTTGAGCTACACAAAGCAAACGCTTACTGCCAACAGTGCTGGCATTTATAAGGTTGATCTCACCAACTCCTATAATTGTATTGCTTCCGATCAAACGGATGTGCGCAACGAGTGCTTTCCTAAACTGACTGCACCGAATGCTTTCAGACCAGGAAGCAAGAGTGGAGACAACCAAAGTTTTTATGTGTACAGTTTCTTTATTACCGATCAGTTTGAAGTGGTGATCTTCAATCGCTGGGGCGAGATTGTCTTTGAATCGAAAGACCGTTACTTTAAATGGAATGGTACTTACAACAACACAGGTGGCTTGTTGCCGGGAGGCACCTATGCGTACGTGTTGAAATACACCAGTTCGTTTAGGCCGGATAAAGGAATACAAGAACAACATGGTGGCGTTGTGTTGGTTCGATGATTCATTTGATTTGAAGATTTGATAATTCTTTGATTCCGTTGATGGTTTAATCGTAATTCGTAAATTTCGAACCTTAAATTAAAATCTACAATGAAAAAAATCACTCTTCTATCCATAACTCTTATAATTGCTATTGCTGCGCTTGGTCAGATTTTCAAAACCTCTCTAACGCTTACCGTTCGCGATGAAGTGGGCAACATAGTAGAAGGCGCAACGGTGCAATTGTTTGAAAAGAAAGAGGATTATGACAAAGAGGCCAACCCAACGTTTACGGGTAAAACTGATAAAAAGGGAGTTGCTAAATTTAAAAGCCTCAAAGCCATCCGCTACTTTATGTTGGTAAAGAAAGGTGATAAAGATAACTCAGGTGGGGGAGAGGAAATTGGTAAACTTGAAGATGGTAAGTTCAACAAAGCAACCGTGGTGATTCAGTAATCAAGTACGAATTACGAATTTGAAATTACGAATTACAAAATGTTGAATCTTGAATTGTATACAACTGCTTATTCTGAAGAAAAAGTATTCTTACCAAAATTTAAAGAACTCTTAAAACATCCACGCGCGTTTTATCGCGATCATTTGCCGGGCCATATTACAGGCTCTGCTTGGATAGTTAATCGAGATTTTACGAAAGCATTGCTAATTGAACACGCAAAGCTAAACCGGTGGCTTCAGCCGGGCGGCCATGCCGATGGCGAGCAAGATGTAATTAATGTTGCCAGACGCGAAGCGGAAGAAGAAACAGGAGTAAAGAATCTCAAACTGTTGTCGGATGCGATCTTTGATTTGGATATTCATCCCATCCCCGAAAGGAAAGACTTTGGCGCTCACGATCATTATGATGTGCGTTACATTTTTCAAGCGGATGAGGAAGATGAGCTGATTATTAGTGATGAATCTACAGGATTGAAATGGGTATTGTTGGATGATCTTGAAGAATTGACAAATCAGAATGGATCGATGTTGAGGATGAAGGAGAAGATAATTACGGATTTTAAATTACGAATTACGAATTGCTAGATTATTACTAGCAGCTATAATAACTACCAAACAACAACTAATTTTTGGCTGAAATAGGAACTGATATTGAAAAAGCAAAAGCGTTGTTGATGCAAGGTGAGTTGGTGGCCATTCCCACCGAAACGGTCTATGGCCTTGCTGCCAATGCGTTGAATGAAGAGGCACTGCTCAAGATTTTTACCACGAAGAACCGTCCTCATTTTGATCCGTTGATTGTGCATGTGCACTCCATCGCGCAAGCAAAAGAATATGTTGAAGGCATGACCGATCAATTTGAACACCTGGCTTCTACGTTTTGGCCAGGTCCATTAACCTTGTTGCTTCCCAAGAAATCGAGTATCCCCGATCTGGCAACTTCAGGTCTCAATACGGTAGGCATTCGTTGTCCAAATCATCCGCTAACCCTGTCGTTATTAAGGCAATTGCCTTTCCCGTTGGCAGCACCGAGTGCCAATCCGTTTGGGTATGTAAGCCCTACAACTGCGCAGCATGTGAACGATCAACTCGGAGAAAAGATAGCCTACATTTTGGATGGCGGTGCTTGCAGTGTAGGTGTTGAATCCACCGTGGTAGGCATTGAGAATAGCGAAACTTTTATTTACAGATTGGGCGGCCTATCGCAAGAAGCCATTGAAGATGAAATTGGGAAAGTGATTGTGAAAGCACATTCCACTTCCAATCCGAAAGCACCTGGCCAATTAGAAAGTCATTACGCCCCTAGAAGGAAAGTAGTAGTGGGCGATTTAACAGAATTGATGTTGAGATATAAGGACAAGAATATTGGTATAATCTCCTTTCGGGATATGACAAGCAAGGTAAAAAGTCATTACCAAAAAATACTTTCACCTACAGGAAACTTAGAAGAAGCTGCGCGCAATTTATTTGCCGCTTTGCGCGAATTGGATACAACCGATATTGAAATTATATTGGCAGAACTTGTGCCTGATGTTGGTTTGGGTAGAGCGATTAATGATAGATTAAGAAGAGCATCAAAATAGTTGATAGTTGCTGGTTGTTAGTTAAAAATAGCACCAATAACTAAAAACTAACAACACTCAACTAACAACAAAAACATGACAAAAAAAATATTAGTACTCACAGGAGGTGGCGATTGCCCTGGCCTCAACGCGGTAATTAGAGGAATAGCCAAACGAGCGCGCAAAGAAAAAGGGTGGGAAGTGTATGGAAGTATTGAAGCGTTTAGAGGTGTGCTTAATGAGCCTCAGGAGATTGTAAGACTTACTCGCAGAATGACGGCAGGCATCCATGTAAAAGGGGGCACTATTTTAGGCACCACCAATCGCGATAACCCAATTAATTTTCCTGTGGTGCAGCCCGATGGCTCAAAAACATTCATTGACAAATCAGATGAATTAGCTAGAAAATTAAGTGAGTTAAAGTTCGATGCCGTTATCAACATTGGTGGCGATGGCTCTCAGAAAATTTCCAAAGTATTGTTCGATAAAGGTGTGCCGATTATCGGTGTGCCTAAAACAATAGATAATGATTTATCTTCCACAGATATGACATTTGGTTTTCAAACGGCCGTTCAAATTGCTACCGATAGTTTCGATAAATTGGTAACCACGGCAGCTAGTCATAATCGCACCATGATAATGGAAGTGATGGGTCGTGATGCGGGATGGATTGCGCTGCATACTGCTATTGCTGGTGGTGCGGAGGTTTGTTTGATCCCCGAGATTCCATACGATATTCAAAAGATTGTGAAACGAATCAATTCGAGGTATAAAAATGGAAGAGGGTTTGTAAACATTGTGATCTCTGAAGGGGCTAGACCAAAAGATGGAACGATAACATCCATTGATGGAGAAAAAGGTTCTGAACATGTGCGGCTTGGTGGTGTGGCCTATCAACTTAGTAAACAATTGAAGGATGCTGGATGCAAAGCTGAGATTCGTGAAACAGTTCTTGGGCATGTGCAGCGTGGCGGTGGCCCCATTGCTTTTGATCGCGTGCTCGCGTTGCTTTTCGGTGTGAAAGCGTGCGAACTTGCCATTGAAGGAAAGTTTGGGCACATGGTTTCGCTTAGAAACAATTCAATAACAACAGTAACACTTGAAGAAGCCACCAAAGAAGCTAGCTTTGTAGATAGAAACTCTGACCTTGTAAAAGCAGCAAAGGGATTAGGGATTTCTTTTGGAGATTAGAATTAATTACGAATTAGAAATTACGAGAAGTAAATTATAAAGTATTAATTATAATTAATAGAGGTTTTTAAATCTGAATTCTTTTAAAATAAATCTAAATGAAAGTATGAAAAATTTGTCTTCACTATGCTTTTTCTTTATTCTTTAACGGATCTGTTTTCTCAAATTATAGAATTTGATCAAGATTATAATAAGCTTCTTGGAAAGGAAGTGCCCCTCTTTTCAGGGAAAACGCTAAGAGGTGAAAATTTTTCACTTATTGAGAATAGAGGTAAAATTGTGTTACTTAATTTTTGGAGTTTAAAATGCTCTGCCTGTTTTAGGGAAATAGAAGAAATAAATGCGTTAAAACAGAAATACGAAAACAAGAACGTTGTTTTTGTATCCTTGATTCTAGAGGATGAAACGGATGTGCTGAAAGAAATAAGCGTAGAGGATGGATTTTATAAAGTGAAAAAGAAAAATTTTAAGACTGAGAAAATCAATTATGAAATCATTCCTGGGCTCGCTAATGTCAAAAAGAAATATATCGATGAGGCGGGCTCCCCAATGTTATTTATTATTGATGAAAAGGGTATTTTAAAGCAATTTTCTTATGGTTATGAAATGTCCATGGATAATCCTAATCCTAAAACAATAAATGAAAGAGCGAATTATAAAACTCTTGATAAAAAGATTGGGTCACTTGTTGCAAATACTTCAGCTTCCAAAAAGTAGTTCTCTAACCTACATTACCAACCACTAATAACTAATAACCACCAACTATTCAATGAAAACAATCAACGACATCAACTTCTCTGGCAAGCGAGCCATCATCCGTGTAGACTTTAATGTGCCTTTGGATAAAAGCTTTAACGTAACTGATGATAACCGGATACGCGCCACCATTCCAACCTTAAAAAAGATTTTAAATGATGGTGGAAGCCTTGTATTGATGTCGCACTTAGGCCGGCCTAAAGATGGACCAGAGGAGAAGTATTCGCTAAAGCATGTTATCAAAACGCTATCGGAATTGTTGGGCAAGCCTGTTCAGTTTGCTAATGATTGTATTGGCGAAGAAGCATCCGCGAAAGCGAGCGCATTAAAAGGTGGTGAAGTGTTATTGTTAGAAAATCTTCGTTTTTATAAAGAAGAAGAAAAAGGAGATGTCGCTTTCGCGGAAAAGCTATCAAAGCTAGGAGATATTTATGTAAACGATGCCTTTGGCACTGCCCATCGTGCGCACGCATCAACTACCATTATTGCCCAATTTTTTAAAGAGAAAGCAGCAGGTTTTGTAATGGCCGCTGAACTTGATAATGCTAAGAAAGTACTTGAGCACACTGTGCGTCCGTTTACAGCCATTATGGGAGGCGCAAAAATCTCTGATAAGATATTGATTATCGAAAAATTATTAGATAAAGTAAATCACTTGATTATTGGTGGCGGCATGGCCTATACTTTCTTCAAAGCGATGGGCGGAAGCATTGGCAATTCGTTGGTGGAAGTTGATAAACTTGACTTAGCAAAAGAATTAATACAAAAAGCAAAAGCAAAAGGCGTTGAATTACATTTACCAATTGATTCAATTATTGCCGATAAGTTTGATGCCAATGCCAACACTGAAGTTTCAAACAACAATTCAATCAAGGATGGTTGGATGGGCTTAGACATTGGTCCACAGGCATGTGTTGTATTTTCGAAAGTAGTGGAAGAATCTAAAACCATTTTATGGAACGGCCCGATGGGAGTTTTTGAAATGGCTAAGTTTGAAAACGGGACAAAGACCATTGCCGAAGCCGTTGTGCGCGCGACTGAGAAAGGAGCATTCTCACTTATTGGCGGAGGCGACTCGGCAGCTGCAGTAGCTAAATTCGGCTTTGAAGAAAAAGTAAGCTACGTATCCACTGGGGGTGGCGCATTGCTGGAATACTTTGAAGGTAAAGTGTTGCCAGGGGTGAAGGCGTTGGAGTAAGATATTTTAATTTATTTAGGGTGCATAGCTACTTCTATGTGACTATGTTGTAAGATATAATTGAAATAGTGCCGGATGAAAATTCTAATCATAGAAGACGAGAAGGAGTTATCTGAAAGCATTGTTCACTACTTAAAGGGAGAAAGTTATTCGTGTGAAACCGCTTATGACTTCAATAAGGCTCATGAAAAACTGATGCTTTATACCTACGACTGTATTCTACTGGATATCACGCTTCCGGGGGGTAATGGATTAAAGTTGCTTCAAGAACTTAAACATAGAAACAAACTATCAGGTGTTATTATTATCTCTGCAAAAAATTCGTTAGACGATAAAATTGCAGGCCTCGAAATTGGTGCCGATGATTATTTACCAAAGCCATTTCACTTGGCGGAGTTGGGAGCGCGAATAAAAGCATTGATACGAAGAAATAAATTTGAAGGATCGAACTTGCTTGTTGTTGATTCGATCACGCTTGATACGAGCGGCAAAACAGTCGTAATTGACCACACTAAATTAGATCTTACTAAAAGTGAGTTTGAATTACTTTTGTTTTTCATGGCCAACAAAAATAAAGTGATTTCTAAAAATGCAATTGGCGAACATTTATCTGGCGATGATGCCGATAGATTTGATAATTATGACTTTGTGTATTCGCACATCAAAAATTTAAAACGCAAGATGAGCGAGGCTGGAAGTATTGATTATATTAAGACTGTATATGGTTTGGGATACAAATTTGAAGTTTGAATAAATGAAACTTCTTAACCGAACCACACTCAATTATCTTCTCTATTCAGTAATTGTATTATTGATCATTACACCCATTTTTTATGTTGTGATAAATACACTTTTTATTAAAGATGTAGATGAGACTTTGCTCTTGCAGAAACAAGAAATACAATTTAGGATTGAAAAAATCATTTCTACCAACGACTTAAAAGTGTGGGTCGATTTAGATGGTGATGTACAAATAGAGCCAGCTAATGGAAGAACTTTTAACGATAGCATCTTCAACGTAACGCAATACGATAGCTTAGCCGATGAGCTGGAGCCTTATCGAATGTTGTCTTCTTCTGTTTCAGCTGGCGGCAAACTGTATCATCTCACAGCTCGGATCTCATTGGTTGAGAGTAAAGATTTAATCTTTGCAATTGTGCTCACTCAAGCATCTGCATTGGTTCTCTTGCTTGCTGGCTTAGTAATAATCAATTCGTGGGTATCGAAGCGAATTTGGAAACCTTTTTATAATACACTAGAAAAACTAAGGCAATTTGAAGTTGAGAAAACTCCTTTACTAAAACTGGGTTCATCATCAACAAAAGAGTTTAATGATTTAAACAATGCTATTGAGCAATTGGCCGACCGAAACTATAAAATGTATCTTAGTCAAAAAGAATTTACAGAAAATGCCGCTCATGAAATGCAAACACCGTTGGCTATTTTTCAGTCAAAGTTGGAATTGCTCATGCAGACAACTAGCATAACAGAAGAGCAGGCCAAGCTAATGGTTTCGTTGATGGATTCTACAAATCGGCTTTCAAAATTGAACAAAGCATTGTTGCTGCTTTCTAAGATTGAGAACAATCAATTTATTGAGACTGAGGTTGTAGATGTTGTTGGGTTAACGAATAAACTTATTAGTGTATTCGAAAATCAAGCAGCAACCAACAAGACATCTATCCAATTAACTGTTTTGTATAATCTTCAGATTACTTTTAATCCAACGTTGATTGATATACTTCTTTCCAATCTTCTCTCCAATGCGTTGAAATATACTTCTTCTAAAGGTACAATCTCCATTACTATTTCAAACAACAAATGGCAAATCACAAATTCCGGAGATCAGCCAATCGCTTCCCCTACTAAAATATATGATCGATTTCAAAAAGGTGATGCTAGCCAGACCAGCACTGGCTTGGGTTTAGCGATTGTAAAGAAAATCTGCGATATGAGTGGAGGTAGCATTCAATATAATCATGAAAATAAAACTCATAATTTTTCTGTCACCTTTTAAAATCCTAAATGTCTACAAACTTGTTTCGTTCATTTGAAGAAATAAATTAAATAACTATGAAAAAAATTACATTGTTGTTGATTCTTGGTTTGGGAGTAAGCCAAGTTTTTGCCCAGAAATTGAAAGAGACAGAAGTACCTCAAGTTGTAAAAGCTGCTTTCGCAAAAGCCTATCCAAAAGCTAAAGAAGTGAAGTGGAATAAGGAGGATGCGGACTATGAAGCTAGTTTCGACCAAAATAAAGTGGATGCTTCAGTTTTACTAAGTGCCGATGGCACTATCAAGGAAATGGAAACCGAGATTGAAATGAGCCAATTGCCAGCATCAATAAAAAATGCACTAGCCAAAGACTACTCAGATTATAAAGTAAAAGAAGTAGCAAAAATAACTTCGGGAAGTTTTGTTACTTATGAAGCTGAAGTTAAAAAAGGAAAGGAATCATTTGATTTTATCTTCGACACAACAGGTAAGTTGTTAAAGAAAATTGGTACATCGAAAGAAAAAGAAGGCGAGAAGGATTGAGTTTTAATTTTCAGTTGGGAATAAATTCAGTTTTTGTCTTGTCTATATTGAGTAACCATAATTTAAACACAACCCATTATGAAAAGAATTTTGATGACGCTATTTCTTATAGCTTGTTTCAGCATTAATTTCGCTCAAGCACAACAGCAATTTCAATTGATTAAAAAGACTGTTATTGGAGGTGAGGGCGGCTGGGATTATCTCAGCGTAGATGCTGAAAATAGAAGAATCTACGTTTCTCATAGCACACAAGTGGAAGTGCTAAATGCCGACACGCATGAGAAGATAGGAATTATTCCAGACTTAAAAGGCGTGCATGGTGTGATAGCCGTTGCTTCTGCAGGCAGAGGAATCACCACTAACGGACGCAGCAATACAGCCACCATCTTTGATCTGAAAACACTCAAGTCAATTATAGAACTTCCCACAGGCAAAAATCCTGATGCATTGTTGTATGATAAGTTTTCAAAACGTGTTTTTATCTTTAACCATAGTGATGTAACAGCTACAGCCATTGATATTGCTGAAGGAAAGGTAGTTGGCACTATTGACTTAGGTGGAACTGCCTTAGAAGCAGGAGTAACGGATGAGAAAGGAACTATCTATGTGAACTTGGAGGAGAGCAATGAAATTGCTTCATTCGATGCGAAGACGCTTGCTATAAAAAGTAAATGGAAAATAAGCCCAGGTGAAGAGCCAACAGGCATGGCAATTGATATTAAGACTCAACGACTATTTGCTGTTTGCCACAATGAGTTAATGATGGTTATTGATACCCAAAATGGAAAGGTAGTTGCTCAAGTGCCAATCGGCAAACGAGTGGATGGCGCTGCCTTCGATGCGAAATCAAAAATGATATTTAGCTCTAATGGAGAAGGTTCTATTTCAGTTGTGCAAGAAGTTTCTGCAAATGAATATAAGGTGATTGAAACAATTAAAACAGAACCAGGTGCTCGCACCATAGCGCATGATTCAAAAACAAATCACCTATTCGTTTCAACAGCTCAATATGGCGAAACCCCTGCTGCTACTGCTGAAAACCCCAACCCAAGACCTAAAGTTGTGCCAGGTACATTTATGATTTTAGAATACGGAATAAAGAAATAGCATTACACTTAAAATTAAGATTTGAGATACAAGATTATGCACACACGGCTATGGACAATTATATTTTCCTTACTTCTATCATCCATAAGTCTATTCGCGCAAAAAGATCTTTTGTTTTATATCGAGCAAGCAAAAGTCAATAGCCCGCTAATTCAGGATAACAAAAATCAAAGTGCCGCAGCGCGATTGGAGATAGACAGGTTAAAAGCATTTTATACCAAGTCACAGCTAAGCGTTACTGGCACCTATAACTTCTCGCCTGTAATTTCACATGACAACGGGAAGTCAGAGTTGTTATTAAATCCAGAGAGTGCTGATAATTATTCGGGTTATGACATTGCTGCTAGCAACGGAGGTGTTTATCAAGGCTTGTTGAATTTGAATCAACCGCTGTTTAATGGTGATCGCTACAAGGCAAGTGCAGAGCAAGTTTTGATTGGCTCACAGATGAATGATAATACTTCTCAGCTTACTGCTCATGATTTAGAAAGGTTTATTACGGATCAATATATTCTTTGTCTTCAGGATTATAAACAAACGCAATACCTTAATAATTTGGTGACGATTATTAGCGATCAAAAGAAAATTGCTGTTAAGTTGGTAGAAAACGGTATTGCCAAACAATCTGATCTCACGTTACTAAACATAGAACAGAAGACACAGCAAGCAGCAGTGAATGCTTTTCGTGCTACCTACAGAAGAGATTTGATGGACTTGCGTGTGCTTTGCGGAATTGCTGATACAACCTATCAAGTGCTAGAAGAAATCAATCTGCAGCCTAACGAAGAGGTTACAAGTTCGAAATTTACTGAACGCTACAGATTGGATAGTTTAAATTTGGTAGCAACTCAAAAAATATTTGAGTTAAAATACAAGCCCTTGGTGGGTGCGTTTGCAAATACTGGACTGAATGCTGTTTACGCACCTTCTATTCCCAATCGATTCGGCTTTAGTTTAGGATTGAATTTTTCGATCAACTTAACTGATGGAAACCAGCGGAGCATTACGCAGCAGCGAACTTCTATCTTAATGAAATCCACTCAAGCCTATAAGAAATTCTTTTACACCCAAAACGATGTTCGCAAGAATAGAATACTTCGAGAGTTGCAATCGGTAGGAGAGAGGCTTACTATTCTTGAAGATCAACTCAAAGAGTATCAAAGCCTACTTGAATTTTATAAACAAGAACTAAGCAGAGGTCAAATCTCTGTTATTAATTATGTAACCACACTGAAGAGCTTTGTAATAACCCAACGTGACCTTGTGCTGCTGCAAACTAACAAGCAGCTTTTAATAAATCTGTATAACTATTGGAACTGGTAAATTTTATGCAACTACGTTTTATATTTTTTATTGTCTTGGTGTTTGTTGCTTGCCACAAACCAATAGTAGAAGAAGAAAGCATTATCAAAGCAAAAGTATCCGTCAATGTTGTGTCTTTGCACAAAGGCATTGTTAAAGATGAACTTGCTTTGTCGGCCACTACGCTTTATCTTAAACGCAATGTGGTAACGGCCACCATTCCTGCATTTATTAGCCAGGTGTATATCAAGTTGGGTGATGCAGTAAGAGAAGGCCAAGTGCTCTATCAATTGGAAACAAAAGAACGAAGGGCCTTAGGATCTCAAGCCGTGATGCCTGATTCTGCTTCTACTTCGTTTGGAAGGATAGTAGTAAAGGCACCAGCAACTGGAATTATTACTACGCTAGATAAACAGCAGATTGGAGATTATGTATTAGAAGGTGGCCAACTTTGTACTATTGCCGAAAGTAGTGCGCTTGCCTTTGCCGTGAACGTGCCATTTGAATTCAATACGTTTGCTAAAGCTGGCATGCAATGCACACTGGTTTTCCCAGATAACTCTATTCATACTGGCACATTTACCACACCGCTTACTACGATGAATGCTTTGGCTCAAACACAAACGATCTTGGCAAAATCTAATCAAGCAGTATTTCTTCCTGAAAATTTAATTATAAAAGTGGTGGTCGAGAAGAGTACTGAAAAGCCTCAACAAGTACTTCCTAAAGAATGTGTATTAAGTGATGAGATGCTTGAAAACTTTTGGGTGATGCAATTGATTAATGATACCACTGCTGTGCGTGTTGATATAAAATTGGGAAATAAAAATAGAGTGACTGTTGAAGTTAAATCACCAACATTCAGCCAAGATGCCAAGTTTTTAATTTCAGGAAATTATGGCCTACCTGATACGGCTTACGTTAAAGTGATTCGCTTACCTGAACCTAGATAACAACGATCATGTCATCAAAGAATTACTTTCAGGTTTTCGCTAAACCCATTTTGTTTATTGGAATTTTGCTAATCGTGGCGGGAGTATTTTCGTTCACGCGAATGCAAACTAATTTGTTCCCAGAAGTCTTGTTTCCCCGGATAACCATCATTGCCGATGTCGGTCAATTGCCAATTGACCGTATGATGATAACCGTAACAAAACCAATTGAGACTGCGGTTAAACGTGTGCAAGGTGTAACTACTGTGAAGAGTAGCACTACCCGTGGCACATGTACCATTGATGTTTTTTTTCAATGGGGTGCGGATACCTACTCTAAGAAAACGCAATTAGAAAGTAGGATTAACGAGATTAAAAACTTCTTGCCGCAAGGTGTGAATTTAAATATCGAAGCAATGAATCAATCATTGTTTCCGGTTTATGGATATACATTAGAGAGCAATGAACACAGCCAAGTTGCTTTGCGCGATCAAGCGAACTTAGTACTACGCCCAGTGTTTGCGCAAGTGCAAGGTATCTCTAACGTAGTGGTAAGAGGCGGACGGGCAAAAGATTTTGTCGTGATCCCTGACCCGATAAAACTTTCTTCCTTGGGACTTACTCCCGCTATGATTATCCTGGCATTCAACAATAATAATTTTGTTTTATCGAATGGATATGTTTCCGACTATAGAAGAATTTATCTATCACTTACTGACACACGTGTAAATGACATTGATGAGTTGAAGGATATCATCTTAAAAAATGATGGTAATCGAATTATACGATTGAAAGACATTGCTTCAGTGGATGTGCAGGAGCAACAAGAGTTCGTAATCATCAATGCCAACGGGAGCAATGCAGTGTTGATCGATTTAGTAAAACAACCAGGCATCAACTTGATAGACTTCGCGAAAGATGTTGAGGCAAGGGCTGCGGAAGCAAAAAAGATTCTACCAAAAGGGTATGAGCTAAAGCCTTACTACAATCAAAGTGCCTTTGTTGGCGATAGCGTTGATAGTGTAGTGAAGACAATATATGAAGGCTTGTTCTTAGCATTGATCGTTATGATTATTTTCTTGCGATCATGGCGTTCAAGTTTAGTAGTAATGCTTACCATCCCTGTAACCGTTGCATTTACAGTATTGGTATTGTACTTGGCAGGTATTTCCATCAACATTATGTCGTTGGGAGCCATAGCAGCATCCATCGGATTGATCATTGATGACGCAATCGTAATCATCGAACAGATTTATCGTGGACATGAAGATCATCCTGAGAAAGATAAATTCACAATAGTAAAAGAAGCTATACGCGATTTGTTCCCAGCCATGGTGGGATCATCGCTAGCGACTATTGTTATACACTTTCCCTTTCGATTGATGAGTGGTTTGGCAGGAAGTTTCTTCAAAGAACTTTCGGATACCATGCAGTTAACCATGATTACTTCCTTCTTGGTTACTTGGCTATTGCTACCTGTGTTGCACTTAATGATCGGCTACAAAGCCTCGTTGAAACCGCACGCTCACACAATGAATGAGTCAGTGAATCGCTTGCGTTGGTTAACTTGGTTCTTCAACAAGCCCATTATTGCAATGCTTCTAGTTATAGGATTGATAGGCTCTGCCTACTGGGCTTCTGATAAATTGGAGACTGGATTCTTGCCTGAGCTAGATGAAGGTACTATAGTATTAGATTACATTTCACCAGCTGGTACATCGTTGGAAGAAACGGATGAAATATGTAAAGAGATTGAAAAGATAGTTCAAGTGCATCCCGATGTGGAATCATATTCGCGGAGAACAGGTATACACATGGCTTTTAAAAGTGATCCCACCAATATCGGTGACTACTCAATTCAACTGAAGAAAAATCGCACCAAAACAACCGATCAAGTAATCAGCGAACTGCGAAATGATATTTTGGCTAACGTTGCGGCTATGGAAGAAATATCGTTTGGTCAGCGCATCTCCGATTTGCTTGGCGACTTGATGAGTACACCTCAACCTATTCAAATTAAAATATTTGGCGATAACTATGAAGTGCTTAAAGTATTTGCTCGCAAAGCAGACACCCTACTACAACAAGTGAAAGGGGTAGCCGATATCAATAATGGGTTAGTTACCGCTGGCCCCACGATGATCTTCTTCCCCAACCAAGAGAAATTGACTTTGTATAAAATAGCGTTAACGGATTTCCAAACTCAATTGAGTGCCTATACCGCGGGAGTACCGTTAGGTCTTAACGCCAACGTGCCAACACCATCACCTTTTCAAGCAGCAATGACGGGCGGTTTGCAGATTGGCCAAGTACAAGAAGGTGAACAGATGAGAAGAATTCTTATGCGCTTTGCGGATTTCAAACACACAGATTTGGAGCTTCTAAAAAGACAACTTATTTTTTTACCCGATGGCTCAACACGCCCCTTGTCTTTTTTCTGTGATGTAAAAATAATTCCAGGTGAAATTGAATATAGAAGAGAAGATTTAAAGTCAGCTGTGATACTTACTGCTCGCTTGGATAATCGCGACTTAGGAAGTGCAATAAAAGATATTCAAAAAATACTAAGCACTGAATTGGCGTTGCCTCAAGGTTATACTATTTCTTATGGAGGTGCTTATGCTGAGCAGCAACAATCATTTAAAGAACTGCTTACTATCTTGGGTATGGCAACACTACTTGTATTTGCTGTACTTATGTTCTTGTTTAAGGAATGGGGCATTTCATTTTTGATTTTATTCATTTCAGTGGCCGCCATCAGCGGATGTATATTGGCATTGTATCTCGTGGGCATTCCACTAAATGTAAGTAGCTATACAGGCATCATTATGATTGTAGGTATCATAGCAGAGAATGCCATTTTTACGGTCAATCAATTCAAACAAAACATGAGCCTTACGGGAGATGTAGATCAGTCCATAAACTATGCCATCGCTCTTCGTATTCGTCCGAAGTTGATGACTGCAATCGGGGCTATCTTAGCGTTGATGCCATTAGCACTAGGCATTGGCTTGGGTGCGCAGATGCAGCAACCATTGGCTGTTTCTGTTATCGGTGGTTTCATAGCTGGCTTGCCTTTGCTGTTGCTTGTGTTTCCTAGCTTTATTAGAGTTTTATATAAATGATAGCTCATCAGCGAGTGTGAAAATTCGATAGAAGTGTTCTGATTCCTATTCTTGTTGCAATCAAAGCTGGATATTTTTAGCTTACCACTTTAAAGATATACACTATGAATCGCTATATACTTGCACTTGCCTTTCTTATTCCTTTCCAAATTTGTTTTGGTCAGAAGAAACAAGAAACCGAAGCTTCAATTAAAGCACCAACCGCTACTACCATTGATGCCAAAGTAACTGGAATGAAAAAGTATTCTGGCTACTTTGAATTTTATTATGATGAAAAGACAGATAAAATCCACTTGATCATTGATAAATTAAATCAAGAGTTTTTATATGTTGAATCGCTTGCTGCAGGCATTGGCTCCAACGATATTGGTCTCGATAGGAATCAATTAGGCAAGGAGCGAATTGTAAAATTTGAAAGAAGAGGCCCAAAGTTGTTGTTGATAGAACCCAACAGTTTTTATCGCGCGAATAGTACAAACGCGGCAGAAGTAAAAGCCGTGGAACAATCTTTCGCACAATCTGTTTTGTTTGGTTTTACCATTGAAGCCGAAGAAGGAGGGAAGCTATTGATTGATGCTTCTGATTTTTTTCTTCAAGATGCGCACGATGTTGTGGGGCGTTTGCGAGGCTCAAATCAAGGCAGCTTTTCGTTGGATAAATCACGGTCAGCCTTTTATATCGAGCGCACAAAGAGTTTCCTGCAAAATTCGGAATTTGAAGTTATCTTAACGTTCACGGGTCAGGCCACTGGCGAGTTTATCCGAAGCGTAACACCAACACCTTCGGCTATCACAGTGCGCGAACATCATTCATTTGTTCAACTTCCAGATAACAATTACAAGCCGCGCAAGTTTGACCCGCGTGCCGGCTACTTCAATATTTCTTATTACGATTATGCCACTCATTTTACAGCACCACTAGAGCAACGCTTTATTACTCGACATCGATTGGAAAAGAAAGATCCATCGGCAGCCATAAGCGAGGCAGTAAAACCTATTGTTTATTATGTCGATCCTGGAGCACCCGAACAAATCAGAAATGCGTTGATCGAGGGCGCGAGCTGGTGGAATCAAGCCTTTGAAGCTGCAGGTTATAAAAATGCTTTTCAAGTAAAAGTATTACCTGAAGATGCCGACCCAATGGATGTACGTTATAATGTTATCAATTGGGTACATCGCTCAACTCGAGGTTGGAGCTATGGGGCATCGGTTACCGATCCGCGCACAGGCGAAATCATCAAAGGCCATGTATCGCTTGGGTCGCTTCGCGATCGACAAGATTACTTAATCTTTGAAGGATTGCTGGCACCCTATGAAGATGGCAAGCCGGTATCCAAAGAATTGGAAGAGCTAGTAATCAAACGACTTCAACAATTATCGGCTCATGAAGTGGGGCATACGTTGGGCTTGGCTCACGCGTATTCATCTAGCTCCGAGGGTCGATCATCCGTGATGGATTATCCACAGCCGTATATCAAACTAACCAATGGAAAAATTGACACCAGCGAAGCGTATGATAATAAAATCGGTACGTGGGACAAAGTATCCATCATTTTTGGTTACCAAGATTTCCCGAAAGGAACCAATGAAGAAAGCACATTGTATGACATTATTCAAAATTCATTGAAGGATGGATTAACATTTCTTTCTGATCAAGATGCGAGGCCACAAGGTGGTACTCATCCATTTGCACACTTGTGGGATAATGGTAAAGATGCAGCTGATGAATTAAATCGTATGTTAGAACTTCGTGCATTTGTGCTGAAAAATTTTGGGGAAAAGAATATCCCGAAAGGAACAGCAATGGCCGTGCTGGAGGAAGCACTTGTGCCCATGTATTTTTATCATCGCTATCAAACGGAAGCCGCCTCAAAATTAATTGGCGGATTGAATTATCGGTATGCCTTGCGTGGCGATGGACAATTGGCAACTGAGTTTGTCTCTGCAGTTCAACAAGAGAAAGCACTGAATGCTCTATTGAAATCTATAGCACCAGCTTCACTGATGCTACCTGAAAGTTTACTGAAAATAATTCCACCGCGTCCGTTAGGTTACGACCGCCACCGCGAGGTAATAAAGATAAGAACTGAATTAGCTTTTGATGCGTTGGGAATTGCAGAAGCCGCAGCGGATATGACGTTTGGCTTGATCTTGTATCCTGAACGCGCCAATCGTTTGGTAGAGTATCATGCACGTAACGTAAGTCAACCAAGTCTCGAAAGCATCATTGATAAATTGATTGGTGCAACTATTAAATCAACAGCAAAAACAGGCTATGAAGGAGCAGTACAAATGGTTGCCAACAATGCTTTATTTGTCAGTCTCGCAACGCTTTCACAACATGCTGATGCTACTTCGCAGACAAGGGCTATTGCTAGTTTAAAGTTGGAGCAACTTAAAACATCTCTTGGTTTAAAAGTTAATGCAGCTTTGGACGAAGAGTGGAAAGCTCATTACGCTTATCTTGTTAAGGAAATTAATAGTTTAATGGAAAATCCAGAGAAATATAAAGTAGAGAAGTTGCTTGCGCCACCGCCAGGCCAACCTATTGGTATGGATGTAGATTTTTGTGGCAATTGAATCTTTTGAAAATTGAACTATGCGTAAATTAACTGGCCTTCTATTTTTTTTCTCAATTTCATTTTATGGATTTGGGCAGAAGGAGTGTGTTCTCCGAAAGGAGAAGGACAGTATAAAAGTATATACCTGCGATAATGATAACTCGCGGTTTAAAACCATTCGAGCTACCGTTACTATGAGGGCAACACTCTCGCAAGTAGCATCTGTTATTATGGATGTTGAAAAGTATGATACATGGCAATTCAATACTGTCCATTCAAAAATGTTAGATAATCCCACCGCTGAAGACATTACTTTTTATTCAGAGGTAAAGGCTCCTTGGCCAATCGCCAATCGTGACTTGGTAATACGCATTCAATTAGCACAAGATAAAAAAACAAAAGTGGTGTCGTTAACTTGCAATAGTTTACCAAAATATCTTCCAGAAAAAAGTAAGATTGTGCGTGTTCCGTTCTCTAAAGCATCTTGGACATTGACACCTTTATCTTCTACTCAGGTAAAAATTGATTATTCAATTGAGATAAACCCTGGCGGGGTAGTGCCACCATGGATGGTGAATTTGGTTTGTGCGCAAGCGCCATATGAATCGTTTCGGAATTTTAAGAACCGATTGGCCTCCAAAAAATACAATGATAAAGTAGCTACTACTGTTACTGATTATTAGTTGAATTAAATGATAAATGCATTTAGGAAACTGCGGAAAGTCTCGATGAACTCAAATAAAATTAAAAGTTATATTGGCTATGCTGTAGGCGAAATTATTCTGGTGGTAATTGGCATTTTGATTGCCTTGCAAATAAGTAACTGGAACGAGGAGTACAAAGACGTGCAATTGGAGCAGGCCTACTATTGCAAACTGTTAGAAGATGTAAATCAAGATCAGGTTTTATTAGATCAACTTAAAGTTGAAAATCAAAACAGACTTCAAATGTGTAATCAATCCATTCATTTACTTCAGCAAAGCCAAGTTGATCGAAGGGAGTTAGTAAATGCAATGAGGGAATCAATAAGCAAAATCAGATTCAATTTTAGACCCTCGCTTTCTGCTTTCGATGATTTAAAATCGAGTGGTAAGCTCGCCATTCTAAAAGACCTGTCGCTTAAGAAGAAACTGTTGCGTTACTATGCAGTGCAAGCTAGCTATGGTGACATATTGGATATATTAGGAGATGCGAGTTTATCAGTCTATTTAGATCCAAAGAAAGAATTTGCAGAAGTAGGTTTTCAAGACATAGATAACGTGCAACCTGAAATTGATACTTTGTTGGTTGATATTAATAAATTGAAACCTATAAATTATCCGTCTCTGCAAATCCGGCAAAGGCTACTCGATGAATCAATATTGCACCTCAACCAAAACGCTCGACAAAAAAGCTTCTATGTTATTATGCAGAAGGAACTAACGGAAATGCAAAAGACTTTGACCATTAAGTGCAATAGTAAATGAATTCAGTTTCCTTCTTAATCTATACTTCGGGAAGCCCTGCCGAACATCTCGAAGGGGTGAGTCAATTGCTAGCTGGGTTTATTTTACATCTGTATTAGAACAATTTAATTCAAAGGAAGCGGGTATCATTTAAAAAATTCGGCAAACTTTTGCTTTCCATGTTCTGAAAGTTATCTTTGCAGCCTTGTTGAACGGTCTGGTAGTTCAGCTGGTTAGAATGCCTGCCTGTCACGCAGGAGGTCGCGGGTTCGAGTCCCGTCCAGACCGCAAATAAGCCCCAAATTTGGGGCTTATTTGTTTTTAAGAATTGGCATTCACAATTGGCTTCACTTTACTTCCAATCAATTCAATGGCTTGCAATAATTTTTCGTGTGGTATACCAGCATTGTCCATTTGAAGGCTTACTCTAGAAACGCCACCCAAGGCTTTGCTATGTCGAATGATCTTTTCTGCTACTTCTTCGGGGCCGCCAACAAGAAATGCACCTAAAGGCCCGCGCTGTGCATCAAAACCAGCTCGAGTTACAGGCGGCCACCCGCGTTCCCTGCCAATGCGTGTAAATGTTTCAGCATAGCCAGGGAAATAATCTTTAACTGCTTCTTCAGTTGTATTGCCAACGTAGCCAAGCGAGTGTAACCCAACAGTAAGTTTTTCAGGTGAATGACCTTCTTCTCTTCCAGCTTCTCTGTAAAGGTCTATCAAGGGTCTGAAGCGATGCGTTTCTCCACCAATAATAGCAACCATTAACGGCAGACCAAGTCTTCCTGCACGCACAAACGATTCTGGAGTGCCACCAACACCTACCCAGATGGGAATTGGATTTTGTAACGGCCTTGGATAAATGGATTGGTTCTTGAGCGCTGGCCTAAACTTTCCAGACCATGTAACTACTTCGTTGTCACGGATTTTTAATAATAGATGAAGTTTTTCTTCAAACAATTCATCGTAGTCATTCAAGTTCAATCCAAATAAAGGGAATGATTCAATAAATGAACCCCGCCCCACTACCATCTCCGCTCTGCCATTAGAAACCAAGTCCAGCGTAGCGAAGTTTTGAAATACCCTTACGGGATCGGCCGCACTCAATACGGTAACGGCACTGGTTAATTTAATGTGTTTTGTTTTGGCAGCAGCGGCAGCAAGTATAACTGATGGTGCCGAGTCCAAAAACTCTTTTCTGTGATGTTCGCCAATCCCAAATACATCTAAACCGACTTTATCTGCATGTTCTATTCTTTCAAGTAACTGGGCAATAACCAATGCACTATTAGCGGCCTCACTTCCATTGCTCGCCATCGCGGAAGCGAAGCTATCAATTCCTATTTCCATAATTTATGTTTATTGATGTCAACAACAGATTTTATGGATTATTGATTCAGGCGTTGATTATAAGTTGGAATGGAAAATTAATAGGGGATAGAAATAACAATAAGTATACATACCAAAGCTAGTATCGCGATGGATTGTATTAAAAAAACGACTCTTAATTGCCTATGCGTAAAGAGCTTCCTTTTGGCTGGTTATCTTTTCATCGTTGGTATATTCATCGTAAGTTACCATCTTATCGATAAAGCCTTTTGGTGTAATTTCGATTATTCTATTGGCAACTGTTTGGGTAAACTCATGATCGTGTGAAGTGAATAGCACCGTGCCTGGGAAATCTTTTAATGAATTATTGAATGAGGTAATTGATTCAAGATCAAGGTGGTTAGTAGGTTCATCTAATATTAGCACATTAGCATTAGCAAGCATCATGCGCGATACCATGCAGCGAACTTTTTCACCACCTGAAAGCACCGTGCATTTCTTGAAAGTCTCTTCCCCAGTGAAAAGCATCTTCCCTAAAAATCCACGAATGTAAGACTCATCTTTCTCAGCTTCTGAAAACTGACGCAGCCAATCAATTAAGTTTTCTTGTGTATCGAAATATTTTGAATTGTCGTTGGGTAAATAAGCTGTAGTAATGGTTTGTCCGAATTTAAACTCGCCTGTGGTTGGCTTTACTTCACCCATCAGCACTTGAAACAGTGAGGAGATGGCAAGACTATCCTTACTTAAAAAAGCAATTTTATCGCCTTTGTTTACATAGAAGTCGAGCTTCTTAAAAAGAGTTCTGTCACCTGTGCTATAACTAAGATTATCCACCTGAAGTATTTGATCACCAGCGGTTCTTATTTGATGGAAGATGATACCTGGATATTTTCTTGTGGAAGGTTGAATGTCATCAATATTAATTTTCTCCAATAGCTTGCGCCTGCTTGTGGCTTGCTTAGATTTTGAAGCATTCGCGCTAAAGCGCATAATAAACTCTTGCAATTCTTTCTTCTTCTCCTCGGCCTTTTTGTTGGAGGAAGATCTTTGGCTTAACGCGAGTTGGCTCGATTGATACCAGAAAGAATAATTGCCTGTATAAAGTTTAATCGCCTTGAAATCAATATCTACAATGTGTGTGCAGACCGTATCTAAAAAGTGACGATCATGCGATACAACAATTACAGTGTTTTTAAAGTCCAACAAAAAATCTTCTAGCCAACTTACGGTTTGAATGTCCAAATCATTGGTAGGTTCATCTAGAATTAATATATCAGGATTGCCGTACAGCGCTTGTGCCAACAGCACTCGCACCTTTTGGTTTCCATTGAGTTCTTTTACTAAAAGATAATGCTCAGATTCAGAAATGCCAAGGCCACTTAATAGAGCAGCAGCATCTGATTCTGCATTCCAACCGTCCATCTCGGCAAACACTGATTCAAGTTCAGAAGCTTTGATACCATCCGCTTCAGAGAAATCGGGCTTAGCATAAATCTCTTCTTTGTCTTTTATAATTTTCCATAATGTGGTGTGCCCCATCATTACGGTATCCAACACTGTTATTTCATCAAACTCAAAATGGTTCTGCTTTAGCACTGCCATTCGCTTGCCAGCATCTATTGCTACGCTACCTGAGTTAGGATCAATTTCTCCAGAAAGGATTTTTAAAAAAGTGGATTTCCCAGCACCATTAGCACCAATCACCCCATAGCAATTACCTTGAGTAAACTTAATATTGACTTGGTCAAAAAGTACACGTTTACCGTATTGGAGAGAGAGATTGACTGCCGCGATCATGGAATTTTAAATTAAGGTGCAAAAGTAACAGAAAGAATTACTCTTACCTTCCGCAGGTTACTGTTTTTATGAATGAGTATAAAAAACAGTAACTATTTAAGCTACACTCTTCATCTCCTCAATCTTAGCGAGATCTTCTTTGGTAAGTGATAAGTCATCAGAGTGTTGGGATTCGATAAAATCTTGAAGGCCTTTAAATTGAAGTCTGTATTTCCAAATCAATTTACTCCCGATGGCTTCTTTTAAAGTTCTTAGTTGGAGCTGGTCATCAATCCAATAGAGATCATAATCTAGGGTAGCACCGCCAACGTAGCCAGGCATTAAGCTAATGTCGGCTTGTTCAATCTTCTTGCGTACTTCTTCACAAAAGCCAATTTTTCCAGTAATGTATAAAGGTATCCAGTTCATTTTAGTAGCTGTTTCGCCATCAGACTCTTTGTGAGTGATGAGACGGAAAACAGATGAGTTTAAAAAATTATTCACAATCATGATACGAAATTATGTTCTGTTTGGTTGTTCCGCAAATTGGACTGAAAGCGTTTTTTGATACTTGTAACTGCATTTTATCGAAATTATATTCTGAGTTTAGCATCTTAACCAAATCCTTCCAACCAATCAAAAGCCTTTGCCCAACAAACTTTTGTTTAAAAATTATGATAAATATTTTTTGAGGTCTCAGCGCAACGGATTGTGGATTTTTATCTGCCGACTTTAGAGTTAAAATGATGAGTATTTCAACTATAACTTCAATTTTAAAAGAAATAATTCCTACCTGCTTTCTATCAGGACATTCTAAATCTTTTGTCGATAAATAAAATTTATGCCATTCATGAGATAGTCTATATTCGTGTATGCATAATGAAGATAATTTCAGTAAGTGGGAAAAGCGATGGCATCCTTTGAGGGAAGAATGGGTTGTTTACTCGGCTCATCGCAACAATAGACCTTGGCTTGGTGCTGAAAAAATTCAGTCAAAGAAAAAATTAGACTTTGACCCCAACTGTTATCTATGCCCAGGAAATGCGAGGATAAGCGGAAATATAAATCCGCCCTACAAGCAAGTATTTGTTTTCGAAAATGATCACCCCGTGGTGGGATTAGTTTCTCCTTCAGTCGCTGAATCGCAAGGCATGATTCAGCGCGAAAGAGCTGTCGGAATAGCCAAAGTGATTTGCTACGACCCTAGGCACAATATTTCGTTGGCCGAAATGAAGTTGGAAGAAGTTCAGCAAGTATTCTTCACATTTCAACAAGAAACAGAAACAATAAAAAAGGTAGAGGGAATAAAGTCTGTCTTTATTTTTGAGAACAAAGGTGAAGCTGTAGGGGTGAGCAATCCACATCCTCATTGTCAGATTTACGCTACAGATTTTGTGTTCAAGAATATCGATCAACAAATTAAAGTTGCTAATGAGCATTTAGGAAAAACGAAAAGAAATATTTTTGCGGATATCATTGAACAAGAACAACGTGACGAAGTGCGCATACTAGCCGAAAATGAGAATGCCATTGGCTTCATTCCATACTTCGCTCGATATGCCTATGAAGTGATGATTTTTCCGAAGAAGCATCATTTAAATCTTTTAACACTAACTTCAATTGAGTTGAATGATATTGCAGAAATATTTCATCAAGTAGTTCGCAAACTTGATATGAATTTTGAAATAAGTTTTCCTTACGTGATGTCGGTAATGCAATCGCCTGTGGATGCTGGAGCTTATGAAAATTTCTGGATGCACATTTGGATTCAGCCACCTTATCGCCAACCAGGCCTTATGAAATATTTGGCTGGCCCAGAGATTGGCGCTGGAAATTTTATGGCAGATACCATGCCCGAAGACAAAGCGGCTGAGTTAAGAAAAATTGATCTAGCCTTATATGGAAGGTAAGTACGTTGAAGCTTCGGCACCGGGCCGATTGGATGTAATGGGAGGCATTGCCGATTATAGTGGCTCGCTTGTTTTGCAGATGCCAATAAAAGAAAGAACCTATGTGAAGCTGCAATTGCGCAGCGATTATAAATACTCTATTACAAGTCAATCTAGTGGCGAGCAATCCCTTTTTGCTGAAGGCGATTATAGATCTTTATTAAATAATGGAGAAGTAGATTTTGCATTTGCCCACCATAGACTATCACAGACCAATTCTGCATGGACTGCTTATGTAATTGGATGCGCTTTAGTTCTTCAAAGGAAAAAAGGAATTGATTTTAAAGGAGCCACTATTTCTATTCAATCAACCATACCATTGGGTAAGGGAGTCTCGTCTTCGGCCGCGTTAGAGGTAGCTACAATGAGGGCATTGGCCGAAGCCTTTAATATTAGTTTTGAAGGCACTGAATTACCAATACGTGCACAACAAGTGGAGAACAATATTGTAGGCGCACCTTGTGGACTGATGGATCAACTGGCTTGTTATTTTGGGCAGCCAGGTAAATTGTTGCCCATAGTTTGTCAGCCTGACTTAGTGCAAGAACCCATTGCGATTCCTTCCGATATTCATTTTATAGGAATAGATAGCGGCCTGCGCCATCAAGTAAGTGGAGTTTCGTATGGTGATGTTAGAACAGCGGCCTTCATGGGATATTCGATCATTGCAAAAGAATTGGGTGTATCAAGAAGCGTTTTGTTGAAAGCAAGTGAGTCAGGCGATTTCTCTCAACTTCCTTATCAAGGTTATTTGGCAAATGTCACTATAGCTGAATATGAAGAAAAGTTTAAAACTGTTTTCCCTGAATTTATATCAGGGAAAGATTTTATCAGCAGCTATGGCTTAACCATTGATCCTCTATTGACAGTAGATGAATTCAAAACATATCATATTCAGGCTTGTGCTTCACATCCCATTTATGAAAACGATCGTGTCATCCAATTTGCGGAACATTTGAAGTTACTTAACAAATCTACATTAGCTGAAAGATCTAATTTAATTCAATCAATGGGAGAGCTAATGTACCAATCCCACGAAAGTTATTCTCGTTGCGGATTGGGAAGCACACTTACCGATGAACTTGTCTGTTACTCCCATCAATATAAAAACATTGTCGGGGCGAAGATTACAGGCGGTGGGAGTGGAGGCACAGTTTGCTATTTAGCCATTGGTGATGAAGGTAGAAAAGAGGTTAATAAAATTCATCGAGAGTATCAGCTAAAACACAATGCTTCAGTTGTATTGTTTGAATAAAAAAAGGAGTCATTTTTTTGTGACTCCTTCTTTTATTGTATCGGATTTTATGCTCTACATTTTTCTGATCGACCCACTACCTGACGCATGGCTATTTACATGACTAGGATTGCCTTTGTAAGATACGCTTCCGCTTCCGCTTATACTCGCATCCAAATCACTTTTCACGTTGATCTCAACATCACCAGAGCCAGAGATACGCACCTCACATTTATCAACTTCAAGATTGCTAGCCAATACTTTGCCAGAGCCGCTAATGGAAGCTTTTGTACTTTCGGCTCTTCCGCTCGCTAATATTTTGCCAGATCCTGAAACATGAAAATCGGTTTCTCCAATAACTACAGCATTCAATTCAATTTTACCAGAACCACTTACATCCCCTTTTACAGATTTGAACTTGCCTTTCACTTCCATATCGCCTGATCCAGAAACATCAGCATCTGCATCGCCACTTGCTTCAATTTCAGCAATCAACGATCCTGAGCCATTCACTTTCAAATCAATATTATTGGTGATAATTTTTGTTTCAGCAATTAAATCACCCGATCCGCTTACGCTTAAACCTGATATATCTTTTACAGTGATATACACATTAATGCGATCTTCATCTTTCCAGCTCCAGTTAAACCATTTTTCTTCAGCCCCAACAATAAGTCTATCACCATCCAAGCGTGTTTCTATTTTAGATAGTATGCTTGCAGTGCCTTCTAATTCAACCTTTTGAGGAGAGCCCTGGCGTAAGTAAAGTTTACCAGGTGTGCGGAACGATATTTTGCTGAAGGTGCCAACGGTTCTAGTTTCTTTATTTTGACCATATGCAATTGTACACGCCAAAAGCGCGACAATAAGGAGCGTTGTAATTTTATTTTTCATGGTGTAATGGGTTTCAGATTTTTAGTATAGACTGATGTTAATACCAACAAGTTGCTTAATCAAGAGATTTTATTTTAGTGATCAGTTTAAATTGAGTTGCAAAAGAGAAGATTCTTTAACAAAAGCTTCCTTACCATTCCATTTGATTTTTAGCCAAACATCGTATTTCCCATCAATTACTAATTTATGACCTTCGCCAACAATAGCAAGCACTTGTGAGCCTGCAGAAGGGCCTTCCATAATATAGGTGTTGGGTGATTCGATGATCCCATTAGGATTCGGATTACAGAAATTAATTTGCCATACCAAAACCGCTAGAAATCCAAGAGTTAGGATGGGCAGTGCAAAAGAAATCCGTTGAGATTTTATTTTTTGAAAAATCATCAAAAAGAATAAAACTAAGATTGTGCCTGTAAGAAATGAAATAATAATCAACCGATTTTCGCCTAGTAGTTGAGTTATTTTTTCCTGCGAATAAGGATCGTCAAACCCTTCAAGGCTATTTTTAGAGGCTAATTCTTTTATTTTTTCAGATGCTTGAGAATCATGTGTAAACTTATCATAAAGATTTAAGTAGTATAACGATTGACTTAAGTGACCTAATCCTTCTTGAATAAACGCCATCTTAAGCAGCATCGCATTCGAATATACCTTGTTGTTAAACAAGTCTTTATACAAGTCAAATGATTGAGTATAAAGTTTTGCAGAAAAGAGAGAGTCAGCTTTTCTGAGCTTGCTTTGCGAATCTTGAGCTGAGAGCGTGGAAATAGAAAAGGAGCTTATGATTATAAGTATTAAGATAATTTTTAAGATCTGAGTTTGCATTTTTTTCATATTCGGTTACCTTTGCGTCCTCAATTACGGAAATGCCTTTTAAATGGGCAAATTTGTGGATCGATCTCGTAGCTCAGCTGGTAGAGCATTACACTTTTAATGTAGGGGTCCTGGGTTCGAATCCCAGCGGGATCACAAAGACGATAACAATCGCAAGCAAAACCTCCTAAACAATATGTTTAAGAGGTTTTTTCTTTTTAACCCCTCCCAAAACATTCAATAAATCTCAACCAAAAAGGGAGTAATTCGGGAGTCAAAGTCAATCCCGAAAATTGACTCCCGAATTGACGACTAAAATCCTTATTGTCAGGTAGTTCAACTAGTGGTTATGCTATTGAACATCTTGATTGCAAGGTGACATTATAGGTATTTTCGCAAACCTTCAACTGTCATCTTATGAACAAAACATTCACCACTCTTTTCCATCTCAAGAAGCCAAAAAATTATGCAGAAGGTGCTCTCCCGATTTATATCCGTGTCACAGTTGATGGCGATCGGTTTGAGGTCCATTCAAAAAGAGAATGCGATCCAGAAAAATGGAACAGCATAAGTGGAAGGATGATCGGTCATAGAGAGGAGGCGAAGCAGCTAAACAATTATCTCGATATTCTGCAAACAGAAGTTTTTGAAGCCCAACGCGAATTGCTGAGTGAAGGGTATGAAGTCACAGCCCAGGCGATCAAAAACAAATTGGTTGGTAAACAGGAGAGACAAAAAACAATCTTAGAAGTTTATAAATATCATAACCAGCAGTTTGAGGAATTGGTAGGCAAAGAATTCGCTATTGGCACATTTAAAAAATTCAAAACGTGTCTCTTTTCCTTAAGGGAATTCATCGTTTGGAAACACAACCTGCTAGATTTTCCAATCAAAGAATTGTCACATCAGTTTGTAACAGATTATGAATTCTATCTCAAGTCAGTTCAAAATTTACAGCACAATACAACAAAGGGTTACATCAAAAAGCTTAAGAAAATTGTGCGTTTGTGCGTAGCCAACGATTGGCTTGACAAAGACCCATTTATGAATTACAAAATCTCAATCCGGGATACTCATCGCACCTATCTCTTAGAGGATGAAATTAAAAAAATTGTAGAAAAGAACTTTGTTATTGAAAGACTCCGGGTAGTCCGTGATATTTTTATCTTTAGTTGTTATACAGGATTAGCTTATAGCGATGTTGCCAAGCTCACAGCTCCAGATATTGCCACGGGCATCGATGGCGAGAAATGGATTTTTACCACTCGCTCAAAAACAGATACAGCCACAAGGGTCCCATTACTTCCTCCCGCTTTGGCAATCATACAAAAATATTCAAACACTCCAGCAGCGCTCAACACTGGAAAGCTTTTACCAATACTCAGCAACCAACGGATGAACAGCTATCTAAAAGAGTTAGCTGATATTTGCGGTATCAATAAAGAGCTTACCTTCCATTGTGCCAGGCACACTTTTGCCACCACAGTAACACTCACCAACGGAGTACCTATTGAGACCGTTAGCAAAATGCTGGGCCACAAAAGTCTTCGCACCACGCAACACTAAGCTAAAATTTTAGATCTTAAGGTAAGTGCCGACATGAGCACACTCCGTGCTAAATTCACTGTGCTCGAAGTCAAAAAATCAGAAACTGGCACATAAATCTTAG
The DNA here is from genome assembly GCA_038205685.1 of Cytophagales bacterium. Lineage (GTDB taxonomy): Bacteria > Bacteroidota > Bacteroidia > Cytophagales > Cyclobacteriaceae > ELB16-189. The sequence continues at coordinate 99,618 of JBBRBQ010000014.1, forward strand.
CCAAAGTAAACAGCCCTTTGGCGAAAAATTAATCGGTTTAACGCCTATTCTTTACGAATAAGGCCGCCTCTTCATTTCATACAATTTGGATGTAATTATAGGTTTTTACTATATTTCAAACGTTTGCGCTAATTGTTTGACCTAACCCCTAACAAATGAAGTTTGAACTTGAGTTCTTTGATGAATTCATTACCAAAGAATGTAGAAAGATTAAGAAGTCACCGCCCGCTACCATCATCCCTGATTTTCCAAAGAAACGTTTATTGATAGAGCAGGAGGTCGAACGCATAAAAAAGAGTTTCACCAACCACTTCTTCGAGATAGAAAACGAAAGCCGCATGGAGCTCTTCATACAACGCCACCAAGCGCACATCATTAGGTTGGCTGATAAAGTTGCCATGGCTCTCGATAAAAAAGACTCATTGAGCATTAAACAAATTTCTTCCGGCCACACAAAGCCTAACTTATGCAAAGTGCTTCTCCAGGCATTTGAAGACCTGCTAAATTATATCGAAGTCCACTTCACTAAGTATTTTGACCAAGATCAGAAAATACCAGATGCCTATGCCTTCATTTCGATAACGGAGTTTCAAGAAAAACTAGAAATCCTCAATGAGATATTCTTGGAGCGAAAAGTAGAAAGCGAGCTGACGCGCATTGTATTGTTTCCAATCAATCAATTTGTAAATGTTCCAGAGAAGCGTGCAATTACTTTCCGGAGACTGATCTTCTTGAAATACCTTTACAAAGAATTAGTAAGGCTTGCTGGCGATAAGGATTCAAATTATTCAGAAGCGGTTTACAGTCATCTTTTTTATCTCAACTTCAATGGTTTCCATTTCCTCCACTATGCCTCATCAAAGATCAAGAAAGAGATTGAATTGCTGCCTTCGTTAGCATCCCAGTTTGAACATTTATCATTAACCATCAAGCAACTCAACCAGGCTCAGGTAAAACCATCCTATGCGTTGAAGCCAAACAGAGGCTCATTACGCGATGCGCTTACAAATTGGCTGGAGGAGGAGGCTCATTTTATCGAGAAGAAAAGACAGCTCACGTTGATGATCCCACCGGGTGGAATGAAAATTGATAATGAAAGTGAGTTCAAAGTGAAAACAGCACTTTCAGTTTCACAGCTTGCGTACTCGATCCGGTTATTGAAAGATAGCGGCATAATTACCAATGAGAACAAATCAGATTTGATCCGTTTCTTGTTAATAAATGACTTAGTCTTTTCAACGCCTGCTAATTGGTAAGAATAAGTAACAGGAACAGTGGCATCTACTCCAAAGGGGAATAGCTTTCGGGCAAGTTCTCCAATATTGGTACCTGCATCAAAAATTGTCTGCTGGTGTTCATCATAAGGGTTGCGTAATTGCTTCCTGTATTTGTGGAGGATCAATCGCTTGGGGCATTGGCACCCATACATGAAGGTAGATTTTGAAAGAATGAGTTTCTGCATAATAACTATTCAGCCAATGTATATCGTAAAGGTTTTTAAAGATACGGTCATTCCTTCTATAGTTTTAAAGTTTACAGCAGTCTAATTAGAGTTAATTCTTGTAAACATAATATGTCACTCTCGGTAAGTAAACACCTTACCAACGTTTAAAAAAAATAAAACCATCATGAAGAAAGAAGTGATCCTCTTTATTTAGTCCCGATTGTTGGATAATTAAAGTCATTAGATTTTTTTCTTGTTCACGCAATGCCGCGGCATTTTCATAATCTGATTTTTGGATACCATCTTCTTTTCGTTCCATCAATTTCACTAATGAAGGATGTGCTCCAAACAACTTCACAAAGTTGGCCAATGAGTCAAGTAAAATAATTTCATGTTGGTGCGATGCTTGTGCGAATAGCTCATTATATGCTCTGCGTATTTTGTGTAAACGATAGGGCTTTGCTATAGCGGTAGCTCTTGTATAGAGCCTATACATTTTATTAAGCCTTTTAATGAGTTCTATCGGTTCCATATATAATCTATTTTCACCAAAGTAAAGGGTTAACCTACGCCAAATAGTGTCGTCCATCTTTACAAGTCAAGATTCAGGAAACTTTTTAGACGAGCGCCTGAAGTTTAAAATTCACAAGCTCGAAATCAACGTCATCTATTGTCGTATGATACTTCGAAATTTGTTTTAATAAATGGTTTTACAAAATGAGACACATATTTCCTTTAGATAGTCAACTTGATTTTGACTTGCTTATTGAAAAGCCTTTTCTAATAGAATTTGTTCAAACCATTTTACCGTGGAATGTAAGACGGTATGAAATTGACATGATCGACAATAAATACGATTACATCAAGGCGCATTATAAGGGCTGTGGTTGCATACTCATGCCCACGAGAAGAATAATGGGCTTTCCGCTTATCGTTGTTTATCACCTAGCATTTATTGAAGCTCCCTGTGCAGAACGCATTTTTCAATTCTTAGGTCAAATTGGGCATATTTATTTTGAACCCTTCAATCCGGTCATTACTAAGTGTTACTCCACGAATCTGTTAGAATATGTTTTCAAATTATTTTATGAAGAGCGATTTCGTGGGCAAAATATTGATCCGCAACTGATAACAGATTATTATATGTTATGCTGTGCCAATGATATCCCCCCTAACCTGAAAATCCGTTCTTATAAAAGATTGATAAAGGAGCATGATGTGCTTGCTGCTCGCTTAAATATAACGTCAATCGATGAGTTCACTATTTTGCCGACAGTATTGCTTCCAGATGAAGCGGAGGGCTACTTTTTTAAACAAATCACCTCTAAAGATTTATTGTTAGTTGAGGCCACTGAAATGAAACATTGTGTAGCCTACTACGCCCAACAAATCAGGGACGGCTCATCGCTTATTTTCAGTATTTCGGGCAAAGAACGAGCTACTGCTGAGTTTACGGAAGCCTCATCTAACTTAAACCAAGTATTTTCTTTTAGAAATGAACCTGTTTCTCAAACGCTCATCGATTTATTAAAATCATATTTACGAAACCCAAGTGGGAGAATTGAGAATCATGGATAGTACTTCATGCCCACCTATTTCTCATTTCTAGTAATTACAGTTTTATGCCTATTTTAGCCTTTATAATTTATGTATGGCAAATTATAAATGCTTGCGCAGATTCTATTTGATAGTAGAAAAACTGAGAGAGGAGAAAAAGCCTTCCTTCAATTCAATTAAGAAGCACTTAATTGAAAATGATGTGGAAATTTCGCCACGCACATTGCAGCGCGACATTGCCCAAATAAGGGCAGATTTTAGGGTAGATATTATTTACGACAAAGCAATAGGCGGTTATTATATCGATGAAACCACCAGTATTAATGTGCCTGGTTTTTATAGCTTTCTGGAACTTACCCTAACCAATGGATTGATTGAGGAACACCTCAAAGAAAAAAATGATTTGCTCAACTACATCCAATTTGAGTCCGTGGAGACAACCAAAGGCCATGAAAACATGAAGTTTGTATTGCAAGGCATTTTGCTGAAACGCTGGCTACATTTTGATTACACGCGCTATGCCGAGGAGGGTGTGAAACACCATGAAATTATACCGTGTTTGTTGAAACGCTATCAAAGCAGGTGGTACGCAATGGGCAAGCTTGCCAATGGGCGCACGGCAACATTCGGACTCGACCGTATGAGTGCGACCAAATTGTTGACCAAATCATTTAAAGAGGCTGAAGTTTCTATACCCGATTCATTATCTTCCGTGGTGGGGCTAAACTACACAGGCAAACCCACAACCGTGGTGTTGGAGGCTATTCCATTGCAGGCCAAGTATCTAAAATCATTGCCGCTACACACTTCTCAAACGATACTTAAGGAAACTAAACAAGGCACTCTTTTTCAATACGAGTTGATCCCTAATTTTGAATTAGTACAGGCCATACTTAGGCTGGGTAGCCAAGTGAAGGTAGTTGAGCCAGAAACACTAAAACAGGAAGTAATAAGGTCTCTTAAGGAGGCGATGGAGCGATATAAAAATTAATTAAATACGCTGCAACCAACATTGACTAAAAGAAATTGCAGAGAATTTTAATCTGGATATTTCTCAATAAGAATTACCCTTTAGCCAAGATTTAATAAACTTATAAATTCATCTGCATCACCGTCATCATCTGGCGTAGTTGGCTATATACCTTTGGGTAATTATTAAATATTACAGTTTTTTAAGAATCACCAGTAACCAACTAATGGAAACAAAACTGTTAGTGGCTCATCTATAAATGTATGAAAGCAAAAGATTAAGAATATAAAAAAATATGATCCTGAGTGGTAGAAAAGGAAACCTATTACAGCAATTGATTTTGGAGCTGCAAAAGTTAACTGTTGGAATAGTTAATAAGGAACAAAGAAAACTGAACGATAAGGAATTGTATGAGCTTCTGAAGAAGGAACTTGAAGATGAAAATATCGGATTTTGGTTTACTCATCTTTCCCCAAAAGAAACTGGGTTAACGGTTCATATTAATGCCTCCTGTTATCCCTTAAAAAGTCAACCAAAATTATTTGTTCAAAGAGCTTATGGAGAGAAACATGATTATCGAAATGGATATTTCATAATTACTGTGGAAGCAAGACCAAGAATTATTGGAAATGTTGGAGTGATAGAAGGAGAAACAATCAATCAGGTTTTTGAATTCATTCAACTCAATCAAAGACTATTACTTCAACATTGGTATCATTCAGGTATAGTTGATTCATTAGATGTTTGCAGCAAAGTCAGGAAGGTTAAAATCAATTAATTGTTTAGGTGAAATCACACCATCTAATCAAAGTGTTTGAGTAATTAACTCAAATTAATAGCAATGTTAATATCAAAAAAATTAGAGAGCTAGATGCAAAAAATTCTAAACTGCCTCTGCAGCCGCCAAAGAATTTGCAAGGGAAGAACACAGCTTTGAAAGCCCATTCTTTAATTCCCTCATGGAATAGGCCAGAATTAAAAAACAAGACCATTCCTCAGCTATTGTTTCAGAAACCTACGTTGGTGACTTTATAGTAACTGAGGAGAGTCCACCTGGAGTGTAAATTAGGCATCCTAACACAGGAAGAAAATTGATCTTTGTTAGAAAATTTAGTTAGTATAAATCAAATTAAGCTTTTCCAGCGACATCCTTTGGCGTAGCACGTGAGTAGTTTTGCACCTGTTAAACCAACTATTTTATGACACTAAAACAATTTATTATCGAGTTTGATAAGCCAAATTCAATTGTGCTTCTTGAAGGAAAACGGGATGTTCTTGAAGCTGATGAAAAGAAGCTTCAAGAACTTGGAAAGCTATTAGCTTCTAAAACAAAACATATAATTTTTAGAAGTGGAAATGCACCTAGTGCCGATCAGTTCTTCTCGGATGGAGTTTGTTCGATTGACTCTAAAAGGCTTCAAGTTTTAACTCCTTATGATGGCCATCGAAAGAAAACGAATTATGCGTATGACACAATTTCACTTGACACGATTAACCTTGCGGCTGAACCAGAAATAATCTACCAGTCAAAGCAAAATAAGAAAACAGAAAAATTAATAGATAAATATGTCTCTGGCGAACGTGACAGGTTCTCAATTAAAGCAGCTTACATACTTCGCGATACGATAAAAGCAATAGGACAAGCATCTTCTTTCGGAATTTTCTATGACGATTTGAGCAATCCTAAAGCAGGAGGCACGGGGCATACGATGGATATTTGTTTGAAAAATAATATTCCTATTCTTGATCAAAGTAGCTGGTTTAGCTGGTTAGCAGGTTAATAGGTGCTGGTTACTTCTTTACTAACTCTTTTGGAAGGCCATGCTTATTAAGGAAGGCTTCTGCTTCCTCGGCTTTCTTTACAAAAAATGGATCATTGCTATAGTCTTTAACCTCGCTACTTACAACAACACCTTTCCTTGTATTAATCCGTCTTTTAGTTTTCGATGCAGTTGTAGTGGCCATAACCTTTTTCCTTTTTTGATACTACTAAATTACTGAATTATTTGCGCTTTGCCAATAATGCTTTGTAAGGCTTGTTTTTCTGGAAGAATTCCCATTGCCCATCAGCTGAAGCTCCCCATATTTCAAAAACGTCAGTAACTTGTTTTAGGTTCTTGCTTATCCCCATAATATAAAATCGGGTACGCGAAGGGGTGCTACCTTGAGCAATGATATAGGCCTCAGGATGCTGATCGGTAAATGAAATACTTGCTGCAGCCACAGTAGCCAATATCTTTTCTGAATCGTTATTATTGCTAACAACCAAGTCATCAATTTTTCCTTTAGCATCATTGAAATCACCAAATCCTAGATTGAACAAATCATTCGGAAATTCAGAATTTATTAGCCTTTTGAATTGAATGATTTTCTTTATTTTCCCTTTTGGTCCATCACTAAAAAATTCGAAACTTAATTGATTTGAGTCTGCTTTTAAGTCGTACCGATCTAAACTCACTAGTTATTAAATTAAAAGTCAGTGCTAAAATAATGATTTATTTGAATCAAGTAAAAATTGAGACCTATCAAATCCAAGAAACCTCCGCACATCCCCCTGCAGGTTATGCCACTACATTTTGCAATTGCTCTAGTATCTTCGCCATTGCCAGTGTATCTAATTCGCTTGGGGCATTGGCACCCATACATAAAAGTAGTTTTCGAAAGAATCGGTCTTTGCATAATAATTCTTGAGCCAACGTTTTTAAGCAGTTTTTAAAGATACTGTCATTCCATCATTTACCAATTCATTTAACGAGTTCGTTTGTAAATATGGAGATCCTGGAGTGGCTGGATCACTCTCAATCATTATCTGTTTTCTCGTCAAAGAATTTGTTTTTAGTTATCCTATCACGTTCGCGGTTATTGTTAATTCTTTTCTGAGACCACTTCTCAACAAATTTCACTTTACCACGAGTTACCCAATAGTGTGACTCACATTTAAAACCCCAATTTCCGATGGAAGGATAAAGTGAAACAGTTTCACCGTTATAAATCAGCTCCCAATCGGTGGGTGATAACGGGGTTACCACCTCGTTACCACATCCAAACATACACTTGTGCACAACTGTGCCAAATTCAATTGAGATATAGAGTGTACTATTCTCTATTACTTCTGGAATGTACTGAACAAACTCATGATTGATCTTCACTGAGCAACATGTTTACATTAATCGAATAACTGCTATAAGCCTCTTTTTCTAAGTCTTGATAAAAACCCAACAGCTTTTTCCATTTAATAATGGCCAGAGCAGCATTGAGGGAGTTTAATTCGGCAATCTGAATATTTTTTGTGTAATCATTGAGTTGATTATCAGCAAACGATACTCGTCCTTTCCAAACATGATCCCTTTTTTCAGTAGCACTGGTTGTCAATGCAACAATACCTATGAGCTTATCATCTACAAGGTGAATACCCATTCCCACATCAATAAATGGTTTATTGATCTGTTCAAGGTACTTCATAATGGGTTTCTTTACTTCACCGCTATCGATAGCAATAAAAACAAAGTCCATTTCTGATAATTCAAGAAAGTTTGACTCTTCCAGGTAACCATGCTTAACAATTCCCTTATGCATCTTTGAGTAAATCCCATAGAAATAATCAACCTTCTTAATCCTTTGTTTTAGCAAATCAAGAGAAGCTGCACCCGGTGCACGAAAAGCATTATGTTGCAAGAACCAATCATCATCAAACAAATGAATTTCCTGAACAGGTGTTTTTGCAACTCCATCAAGAATATAAGAACCAGTACCGCCCAAACCAATGATAGCAATTTTATGCCGCTTAAGTTTATCGGATACCAGACCAATCCCTGCACGTGACGTATTACTATCACAATACTCAAAAACGGAATCATCGTCTTCTTGTGTTGGATTCACCTTAAACTTTCGTTCGGTAACTGAATCATCCAATGCCTTGGCCGGATTACAAATGATACTCAGATAGGTACTAATCTTATCAAAGTAATTTTTATACCCTTCCGTTGGTTTGCTGGAGAATGTAATATTAATAACAACTCTACTTGCCAGAGCTTGCTGAGCAGATAAAGTAGACTTGCATTGCAAATATTCAAGTCAATCAGGCTTACTAGACCTGGTTTTCCTATTTATTACCAAAGCAGGGGGGGCAATTGAGCCTCCTATTTTTTTATGTCTTATTTATATCATTTATCTCTGTTTACAAATACACAATTATTATTACATTTTGTAAACATAGTATGTAAACCAATATTTCCTGCCAAAAGTTCACAAAATTGGGTTTTTTTATGCCTTTTGGCCAATTTAATGTCACTGACAGATTTACATAGAAGGTTGACATTGGCATAAAATATTTGTACTTTTGTAAACCAATTCAACCTATGCCCTGTTGTTGTAACAGTATCGTCTGCATCTCTACCTCCCATATTAAACAATTATGTATGAATCAATTTGCTGAAAGGCTAAAGTCGGCCAGAATCATGGCTGGTCTTTCCTTACATGATTTGGCTGAAAAGCTGGAAAATCGTGTGACTCGGCAGTCTCTCCACAAATACGAAAAAGGAGACTTCATGCCGGATAGTGAAATGATCGGCTATCTATGTGATGCACTCGGTGTCCGCCCTGATTATTTCTTCAGGAAGGAAGTTATTGAATTAGAAGAAATAGAATTCCGCAAGTACACTAGATTTTCTGCTAAGGGTAAAAATAGTTTGATTGAGCAAACCAAAGACAAGTTGGCGCGCTATCTCGAGCTGGAGGAAATCCTGAACATTGAAACTAAGTTCAGCATCAAATTCGAGCATCAACCAATTCGCTCTAATGAGCAGGTAGAGGAGTTTGTTAGCAAACTTCGTGAACAACTTAAATTAGGTCTTGATCCCATTTTCAATTTGATTGAACTTCTGGAAGATAGCCATATCAAGGTAATGGAGATTCCATCGGAAGATGGCTTTGATGGATTATCAGCATGGGCCAATAACAAGGAGGTTCCGGTAATTGTATTAAACAGCATTAAACTAAAATCATTGGATAGAAAGCGGTTTACTGCATTGCATGAACTTGGTCACTTGGTACTAAATCTCGAAGGCTTAACTGATAAGGAAAAGGAAAAATACTGCCACTACTTTGCGGCATCTATGCTTCTACCAAAAGATACTTTAATTAAGGAGGTAGGTATAAAACGTCATAAGGTGCTGATTCCCGAACTGGGTGCAATCAAAAAGCAATATGGAATATCTATTCAGGCAATTGCTTATCGTATGAAAGACTTAGAGATAATTTCCGAATCATACTTCAAGCAATTCATGTTCTTCATTGGTCAAATGGGATTAAAAACGGAAGAACCAATTGAGTTTGATTACAAAGGACAGGAAGAATCCTATCGTTTTAATCAACTTCTTTTACGCGCATTAGCCGAAGAACACATTTCAATGAGTAAAGCTGCTTCACTCACCAACATGAAGCTGGCAGAATTCCGTGAAAAGAACTTGATGATTGGCTAATGAAAATTGTAGTTACGGATGCCTGCATCTTTATCGATATAATTAACCTTGATCTGACGACCAAATTTTTTGGCCTCGAGTTAGACATTCATACTACAGCTGACATAATCAATGAGCTATATCCAATTCAAAAGCAAATTTTAGAAGCATACAAGTCAACTAAGAAGTTAACGGTACATATACTTACAGGTGAAGAGCAATTGATATTGATGGAACAAGATCATCCAAAAGCACTTACACCGGAAGACCTCTCTGTTATTTTCATTGCGCAAAAACTTGGAGACGCTACTGTATTAAGTAGCGATAAGCCCTTAAGAAAATATGCAAAAAAGTTATCCGTTGAGTATCACGGCATGCTTTGGATAGTGGACCAACTAGTTAATTCGGGAGCAATACCTAAACCAGAGGCAATTGCAAAACTCAATGCATGGATCAAATCGAACTTGATTTACAGAGACAATTCAGAAATTAAAACAGAAGTTGATAATCGTGTAAAGGCCTGGTCAAAGTAGAGAGAGCATTTCCCACCGCACACCCCCCCCGCAGGTTATATGGTGTTCCTCATTCCTTGCCGCAAAAGATCACGCCAGCACAAACAGTCCGTGCTGAGGCAGCACCAACTGTTTGCCTGAGGCTGTAAAGTGAACTGTGTCAAAGAAGGAAAACCACCAACTTTGACACTATATGAAAAAAGAAGAACAATTTAATTTAGAACAGATCAAGAAGAAGGCCTTGGAGCAGTTCCGCTCAGGCAAATCGTTGTACGGCAAGGACGGAGCTTTTGCCCCGATGCTAAAAAGTTTTTTAGAGGCTGCGTTGGAGGGCGAACTCGATTCGCACTTAGATGAAGATGAGCGCAAAGA
>JBBRBQ010000015.1:0-103011 GCA_038205685.1 Cytophagales bacterium
GCTAACAGTTAACCTAACCCCAGGCAATGGCGCAACTCGTTTAGTGATCGCTTCTACCGCAGCTATTGGCACTCCCGTTGATGGCACTACCTATACCTCAAGTTCTACCTTTGGTTCTGGGGGGAGCATACCAGGGGGAGGTACTGTTTTTGGCCTTGGTAGTGGCTCTTCTTTTCCTATTACTGGCCTTGTTCAAGGCGTAGTTTATAACTTTAAAGTATTTGAACTAAATGGTTCTGGGGGAACCGAAAACTACTTCACCTCAGGCGCACCTCTATTCGGTACGTTAACTACCCCTCCTTCCACACAAGCAAAAAATTTAACCTTTTCGACTATCACCTCAACTGGAATGACCGTTAGCTGGACTAACGGAAATGGAGGCAACCGCCTTGTTTTGGTTCATGAAGCGGCTGCTGTAAATTCAAACCCAGTCAATCTCAATTCTTATACAGCTAATTCGGATTGGTCAGTTAAGGGTTCGCAAATTGGTTCGGGCAATTACGTGGCCTATATTGGAAGTAGCACTTCAGTAGCATTAACTAATTTACTTCCACTAACCAATTATTTTGTTCAAGTATTTGAATTTAATGGCACTATTGGCTCTGGCTTGGAGACTTTTTTTACAGCTACAGCAACCAATAATCCGCTTAGCCAAACCACCTTATGTGCTCCACCAACTGGCCAAGCAACAGGCATTAGCTTTAGTGGTGCAACTTCATCATCGGTAGATGTTACTATTGCCCGTGGCAATGGTACTAATGTTTTGTTATTGATACGTGATGGTGCTTCTGCCACTGTGACCCCATCAATCGGAACAGCTTATACTGCTAGTAATAATTCTCCGTTTTCTTCGGGAGACAACATTGTAATTCCAAGTAACGATTATTTTGTAGCCTATAACGGAACAAGTAACACTGTGACTGTTTCCAATTTATCGGGTGGTACAGCTTATAATTTTCAAGCATTTGAATTTAACGCAGCAGGTTCATGCTATCTTACAGGAAGCCCAGCTAATAACAACTTTACGCCCCCCACGGCTGCTCAAACTTCTACTCTTACGGGCGGCACAGGATCAGCGACACTATCATCTATTGCTACCAGTCAACCTAGCGAAGTAACTGCCTTCACATGGACATCTACAGACGTTGGGGTTGACGGCACTTCATCGCGGCTTAGCCAATTGATCTTTAGACCGGGCACAGGCAATGCAATTGCTGACTTTACACAACTGATTGCTGGAGCAGAACTATCTGACAACAAAGGCAGTACAGTTCAAACAATTGGTGGAGGTGGCATCACTTCCAACACCATTACCTTCTCAGCCATTAACTCTGGTGATCCTAATGCAAATCCAAATGCAACCGATTTGGGCACTATACCTGACAACACTAATAAAACCTATACATTAAAAGTCTGGTTTAAAACCTCGTTGGGTGGCACTTTGCCCACTACTGTGGATGGCCTGAACTTGGTTCTTTCCTTAGTTACGGCAGATATTGCAATTGTTAATGGTAAAAGTGGTTATCTCCCTGCAGCAACAGCAAATTCGGGTTCGGGCAATGGTGCAGTTAGCGTATTGGCTACGCAAATTAACGTAAATCAACAGCCGTCTACCTCTGCTACTGCAACTTTAGCACTTACAACTCAACCCATTTTTGAGGCCACTGATGTAAACAATAATCGCGATTTGAATATCAACAATGCGATTACAGTAAATACTCCCAGCGCCAGCCTTGCACCAGCCAGTGCACCAACCAACTTCGTCTCGGGTCTAGCGGGTTTTACTGCCTCGGGTTTTAAGTTCAATAGCGCAGGCGTATCAGCTATGAATATAAGCATAACATCACCAACAATCACATCTACAAATACGAGCACTATTACCGTTATTTCATCCACCGCACTGGGTGCATCAACAACTGCAATGTCATCATCACCCTTGCTTAACACCTCTCCTACAGGTGGTATTTCTGGTGGAGTGGCAACTAATGCCGTGCTTGGGTTTAAACTTAATACATCTGGTGCGGCCACCACCCTTACTAATTTGGTTTTTAACAGCACTGTTAGCCCAACTAACTTAATAAGCAACTTTAGGTTGTTTACCAATGGCTCGGATAGCTTTACAGGCGCTACCCAAATAGCCACCTCTAGCAATCTCACTTTTTCAAGTCTATCGGTTCCAATAAATGGTTCGTTTACCTATTTCTTTTTAGTGGTTGATATGCCACTTTATTTCCCTTCGGCTTCACCTACTATTCAATTCTCACTGCCAAATACGGGTATCACGGTTGCTTCTGGTGGCACTTATACTGGGTCTACAATAACGGGTATTAATTATACACTAAGCGATGTTATTGCCCCCACAGCACAAACTATTGATATTAGTTCACCCACAGTATCTTGGGGCACTGTCAACGGTACTTCTGCGGCTACCCTCACTTGGTTGGTTACTTTTAGTGAGCCTGTAACAGGAGTAGATGCAACTGACTTTTCCATCAATAGAGTAATAGGAAGCGATCTATCTTTTACAACTCCGCTTGTAGTTACGGGCTCAGGAGCAACCCGAACAATTACCATTAACAATGTACAATTGCTCTCACCTTCCGGTTCTGCCCAACTCTATATAAATCTTTTGGATGATAACACCATTATTGATTCTAATAATAAAGCACTGGGTGGAATGTCTTTAGGGGATGGCGTTTTAAATTCTGCTATTGCGTATCCTGGGAGCTCAAGTCCTGGGTTTAATGACTATTATACTGTTTTATTTCCTACTCCAAGCAATGCAGCTACTGGTTTTGTGGCCAGCGGTCAAACAACTAACAATTTTACCGTTAATTGGACAAATCCTGCTACGCCTGCTTCACCAAACAATTATTATTATATCCAACTTAAGAAGCAAACAATTCCCCCCACTCTATTCGCAGTACCAGCTAATGAAACATTTGTACAAGACTTGAATTTCATAGCTGACGGTCTGTTGAGTCGTGAATATCCGATAACAGGTTCGCTTCCTATAGATATACAGAACTCAATCTTATTTGGTGCTACAGCACTTTTAACCTCTGGCGTTAGCTATGATGTTCAGATAACTTCGCTTAATTATTCTGGTAACTATAACGCGAAAATAGAACTGGATTATCTTTTAGCATCAACCCTCATAGGCACAGCTACAACTGCAACTGCTTCTACGGGCACAATTACACCAAATTCAGCCAGTAGCACAATTGCATCCACTTTAAATGGCTCACCTGGTCAATCTGTCATGAGTTTTACCTTTCAAGATGATGGTGCCTCATTAGGTTCAGATAACGCACCCACTAAAATTTCAAATATTACATTTTATCAAGGAGGAAGTAACGGAGTTGCCCGATGGGATGAGGCTATTGGAGGTGCTACACTAACCGATGGTATAATTGTAACCCCTATAGTTGGGACGGTAGGCACTAACACTATTACTTTTAGTGGCTTTTCTTCTACATCCTCTGGAGACTTGGGGTTTATTGCTGACAACTCAGCTAAAACCTATACCCTTAACATCTGGTTAAAAAGTAACCTTACAGGCACTCAAAATTATCCAAATATAATAGACAATTTGAACTTCGATTTTCTTGTAAACAATTCGAGCTTCACATACGATAATACTAGTGAATCAGATATTTCAACGAGTCTTACTAATCCTAGCGCTCAGTTAAGCAGTCAATTAACCCTTAGCACTTCTATTCAATCTAGTGCCAAAGGTGCTAACCAAGTAACAGTAACTGCAGACCGTCTACAGTTTCAACAGGCAGGTACTGGCGGAGCTTCCACCCAACCTCAAAGCTTAATTGGTGTTGCTTCTCTGTTTCCTACAGCGCCAAGTGTGTATGCTGTGGATATAAATAAAAATAGAGATGCTGATTTTGCCTTGGTTGGAACTATTGATACTACACCTTCTAATTTAAACCCAACACCTACAAGCAAGAATTTTTCAAACGGTATACTCACACTCAGCACACTAAAACTTCAGGCCGCTGGCACTTCTGGTATTCGTGTGCAGGCAACCGGTGTTTTGCCCGTAACCAGCACCAATGTTACCACTGTCATTTCCAATAAAACACAAATCACAGCAGGTGCAACAGCCGAGCCAGGAACCCTACCTTCATTAACAACTGCTTTATCAGGTGCTGCCTTTCCACAACTCAATGCTATTCAAAATTTTGACTTCACAGTAACCGATGATGTTGGGGCTAATGCTGTTAACTTTACTGACAACGATGGCCTGCCTACTCTTATTAATTCTGTTACTATTGGACAAGGAGCGAGCAATGATGCTATTTTGTCTACCTGGACGCAAGCGATAGCCAGTGCCGAACTAAGTGATGGCAGCGGCCAAACCGTGCTGGCTACAGTGGGCGGTACTTCCCTCCTATTTACCATACCGGGGGCTACTTCCATGAACAGTGTGCCTGACGGTGGTAGCAAAACCTATCGTCTTCGCATTACCTTGAAAAAGCCCGTTGACCCAGCCATTGCTGATTTTATCGATAATAAACATTTTGAGTTTAGTATTGCTAATGCAGGCCTTTCTATTACCTCTGGCAATACTACTAGTGATCTTGGAACCAATCCTCCAATTAGTTCAGGTGGCAGTAAAAATCAAGTGGTAGTTACTGCAACACAATTAGATTTCACTACCCAATGGGCTACCAACGCAATGCAAAACTATGATGCAGCCTTAACACCAAGCCCTGTTGCTAAGCCCCGAGATGCAAACGGAAGTGTAGATATTGATTATACCACGGCTGCAACAGTTGCTACTGCCACCCCCGCCACTTATCCGTTAAGCAATGTTACGGTAACAAACAGTACAGCAGGTGGTACTAGCTTTTATACATTCGACTCTGCTTTAAAAGTAACAAGCGCTGGTGGTGGGCTTAGTGGCGCAAGCACCAACCTAGTGCTTAGTAGCGGCAGCATTACATCTGGCAGCAGCAATGCTTTTATACTCAACTATTCTAACACTAGCGATATTGTATTAGATGGTGCATTCAGCCACCCCACCAATATTTTATATGCCACAGCTGCTAATCAAATTCCAAACATTACCAATACTACAGGCATTGCCCTAGAGCAGTTTATTTTACGCGATGGTGGTGCCTCAAATGATGCAGATGGAACAGCTACCACACTTTCGTCTATCACACTTAACATTAGCAACTATCAATACTTACAGCAGGTAGCCTTATATGATGGAAGTATTGAACTTGCAGAATTACCCGTGGCAGGCAATATAAACACGGCTACAGGTGATCTGACGTTCAGTTCATTGGCTCTTTTTCAAGCAGCAGATAACGACCATACCACTAAAAAGCTTACGGTAAAAGTGAGCTTCAACGCTGCTAATGTTATTGATAATGATATTGTAAAAATTAAATTAACAACCGCGGCTAGCTTGGCAGCTAGTTCATCGCTTGCTGCAGGTGGCACAAGCACTACCTTTGCCTCACTTGGCACAAATGAAAATAAAATTGAGGTTGTGGCAACTATGGTAGCCTATACAACCCTGCCAACTCAGGCTAGTTTAGCTTCCCCAATAAGTGTGGTTGTAGCTGCTCAAGATGCTAACAATAACTTGGATGCAGATTACAACGGAACGATTGCCTCGTTTACAACGCTACCAGGTACACCTACTTTTGTAACCGCTAACGATCCCAGTGGGGCATTTGCTAACGGAGTTCTGAACTTCCCCGCCAACTTTCAATTTACCACAGGCAATAGCAATGTACAATTAGTGCTGAATAGTGGTGCAGCATCTACGGGGGGTAGCAGTGTTGATGCGAGCGCCATAGCAGGCACTTCAATTGCTTTTAGTGTGATCACTTCATTTGATTCTCGATTGGCAGGCGACCCTACCTATACCTTTAACCCCGATATTGATTACATCAACTACCAAGCGACTAACATTGATATAACTACACCAGCCCTTAGCGCCACTAGCTATGAAATAGCAAGGTTTTTAGTACAAGATGGCGATCCTTCAAAACCCTATGCAGGTGGGACGTTGCGAGACCTTGATGGAGCGGCAACGGTACTACAAGATATAAGCGTTAAATTTTTTACAACAGCTAGCAAACTACCCCTACGGAGAATTGCCCTCTATGTGGGCACTACTGAAATTGCCGAGCTACCAGCCGCAGCATTGGTTGGCGTAACATCGACCACAGTATTTAATGGAGTTAATATTTCAGCCGCAGATGAGATGAACACAGCGGTGAGCATACGTGTGAGTTTTCTTAACAATGCCACCGATGTGGTTGACAATGACCCGATCACACTACGCATAAGCGCAGCATTGGAAGGCAACGGCTCTCGGTTTTTAAACTCAAGTTTTCAAATTGTACCAACACCAACCCCAGGGTTTATTGGTGGTATTTTAGGGGGGTTGCAAACACCTTCAATAGTATCAGGAGCTGTACCTAACAAAATAGAGGTAACAGCCACTCGTTTAGATTTCATTGCGCAGCCTTCTAATTTAATAGCTGGTATCAATCAACCGTTTAGTCCGCCAACAGTAAAGGCACGCGATGCGAATGCGATTGTTGATTTGGATTATGATAGTGGCAATGCCAATGCAAGTTACCAGAATGCCACAGTAGGTAGTGTAGCAGGGTTAGCGCTAAGTTCTTTCAAATTTGTACAAGGTGTACTCGATCTACCAACGGTTGCACTTAATGGTGCAATTTTAGGATCCTTGTATTACACCAGTACTGGTGATGGCACGTTGACTGTAACCACTGCTAATCCTAACCTTTCAAGTAATACAAACGGCTCCATACCTTGCTCAACTATCCAAGTAATGGATGTAACAGCTACTTTGGCTACTGCTGGTGTACTTACCACTAACAACATTAAAGGAGGAACGATAGGGGCCACTATTTTCGGAGTAACATTTACATCATCCAATAATTCCGCTAGCGAACCATCCCTCAATAAATTTTCATTTACTTTCGATTTTCCGTTTAAGACTAATGCGAAAACTATATTACAAAATTTTGTTGTGAGGGATAATTCAGGCAATGTGAAATTACTCGGACCATCTGTAAGTGTAACCCCAGGATCTTCAACTAACGATACTAATTTGGATATGGTAAATGTGGATTTAGGTACATTCCCAGCTTTATTGTTTGATCCTAATACTGGCAATGCTGTTCCCAGATCATATTATTTAGTCTGCGATGTAAGCACAACGGCTGACATTAATACCCAAAACCTGACACCTCAACTTATTGCAGGTGGATATGGTAATGTAACACCCAACAACATTGTGGTGTCACAAGGCAGTGCGTCTGCTTATGTTACTGGTAATACATACAAATTTGCCTCCACTCGTCCTCCCTCATTGCTCACAGCCAAGGGTTCAGGAACGAGCCCTTATAATGGCCAGCTTAATGTCGATCCCAACCTGAGTCAAATTGATTTAAAGTTTGATGTACCTGTTTGGTCACTCGATGGGACTATTGAATTGTACAATAGAACTACTAACGTAAAAGTAGCAGATTTAACGGCTATGAACGGCCTTTATGCAGGTAACTCGAATGACCCTACAGCCGATCCTATCAGCTTCAAAATACCTTCATCAGCACTTCCCCTTACACCCGATGCTCTTTACTACATTAAAATTGCAAAAGGATCTCTTTCAAACTCTGTAGGAGCAGGTATATCCGATAATGCATTAAACTTTTATGGAGGTATTTCTTACAATGGCACATTGTTTTTTAAAGTGTCTAGCCCTAATCCACCTAATTTATTTGCTGCGAAGGCCGGATTTATCAATAAAAATTCCGGTTCTTTTAGTGTTAATTTTGACCAACGAGGCACTGGCTATTTCTTAGTATTATCTACAGGTAGTCCCGCACCTATCAACGCAGATATAAAATCGTCTTCAAGTTATTCGCTCAGCCACCCAGGGACCGTAGTTGCAAATGGCAACTTCAGCATAACTCAGGTAAACAGCCCGCAATTTGTATCTTTTGCCACTACAATTACCCCAAGTACTACATACGATATTTGGATATATGCTGAGAATGATGCTACTCTAATAAAAGCTACAACTGCACCATACGGAAGTCTCGCCAATTCTTTTGCTGTTGGATCTACCGGCCCCACATTAAAAATCACTTCTCCGTCTCCATCCAATTTTAAATTAGTTAACCAACCTAGTTATACAGTTTGCCCAGACAGCTATTCTTTATTAACTGAACCAATTGTTATAAGTGAAAATTTATCTAGCGATTTTACCTCTAGTTCAGTTCAAGATTTCAATATATTGTTACCCACTGGATTCCAATTTAACGGTTTGCCTACAGTAACTATCAACGGAAGTGATTTTAATCAAAGCTCATTGGTTGTTAAGCCTATTAACAATACCATTGTTAATATTAGTTATAGTAATAAAGGACTTACAGGTAGCGTTGATAACATTATTATTTCGAATATAAATATTATCGGAGTAAGTGGAAGCGCGGGTGGTGATATTGGTAGATTTGCAGGAAATGCTCTATTGAATGGTAACGTTAAACTTGCTACCATTTCGCTTGTTCCAATAGGCCTTCCCAAATTCACCAATAGTTTTTCGCTTGACAACGATTTCACACCGTATGGGTTTACAAGCTTAGACGTAATTGCAGCCATACCAGATAACTATGCTGATAAAGATAAAACCATTGCTATCGATGGTTCTATTCGACTATCTCCAATAGCAAGTACTGTGGACTATGGCCCAAGCTTTTTTAGTGGCACTGCCATTACAAACGATTTGTTAAGTTTAACTAGTGCCCCAAAGAATGCTGCTTTTGATATTACCATCACACATACCGATGTGAATGGATGTGTATCGAAAACGAGTTCTCAATATTTGGTTTACGACCATACCATTCCTCTATCTAAAAAACTGGGTATAGACGATCAAAATATTGCTAATGGAACTAAGCAAGCCTTAATCAATCCTAATTTCAAAGCTGGAATAGATGCGCCAACACCTGCATTCCCCAGTTCTACATTGCCAACAATTCTCTCCACTGTTGTGACAGGTTATAAATTAATAAATCTTTATACGGATATCCCTTCTAAGGTGAGAACTCAAATCATTTCTGGAAATGAGTGGCAAAATCAGGTGAGTAAACTTCCAATACCTGCCAAAACTATTACTACTGCAAGCAATTCTTTTGGATACTTTAGAGACTACCAATGGAACTACACGGAAATTATCAATGCTGTTACAAATAGTAATTCTGCAATCACTATAAATCCGTATGATAATTTTAAAGAAGAGACATCAGTTGGCAGCGGTATGTTCTTTTGGCGCGGTGGTTCCCTTGGTAAAATACAATTTACAGGAACATTTCAAAGCACAGCCGATCTTTCTGTAATTGTTCCTCTTAGGCAAGAAGTTGAATTATTTGTACCACCTGTGCCACTTATTGAATTGAGTAAAGCATCTACTTCCGTATCAAGCACGTCTATTTATTGCGAAAAGGATGGGCCAATTAATATCACTGGTTATCCGGTATCTACCGCTGGTTCCTCTACAAGTTATTTTAAATTGTATTCTAATAATGTGGATATCACCCCATCCTCTAATTCAATTGCTTTTATAGATAACGGAAACGGTAGGGCCATTTTAAGACCAGCCTTGTTTAACAATAGTTATAGCGACATTGAAATAAGATATACCTACCAAGAGGATAATTCGCCTGTAGCAGGAACAGGAACAATCACCATTCGTATCGATCCAAATCCTGTAGCTAAATTTACACCAGCTAGTATTATAGGTGCTAACACTCCTAACTTAACTTCATTTTGCGAAAACAGAGCAATTCAATTTGATCCCTCCGCTTCTTCTATTTCGGGTGGTAAAGGAACTATAAATCAATATGCTTGGGATTTTGCAGATGCTAATGCTGTTGGTACAACTGGTGCAAGTAACATAAAATCACCTCAGTATTCATATCCACAAACAGCTGTATACAATCCTAACCTTACAGTTACCTCAGACCTGGGTTGCTCATCTACTAAAGTCTCAACTCCTCTTAGCATAGGAATTATACCAAAAGTTACATTTAAATTTGAAGGAGTATCGACTAATACGCCAATTCTATTCACTAATGGAACCGTAATTCCTGCGGGTACAGTAGCTGATAATATTGCTTCTTTGGATTGGATTTTTGGAGACGGTAATACAAAAAACTCCCTCGTAGCAACTAAAAATCAATATGCGAAAGAAGGGAAGTATGATGTTAATTTAAAAGTAACTTCCAAGATTGGATGTGTAGATCAATTGACTCAATCTATCTTAGTCCTTCCTTATGAAGACCTAACCAAAGGTCCGATCACTTACACTTTTGAAAAAGCTACGGAAGCACAATGGCAAACTTTCCCATTCAAAAATAACTCTTGGACAAAAGGTACAGCGGCAGGCATTGTCAAAAGCCCTGATAATAGTGCGAACGTTTGGAAGACAAACTTAAATGGCAGCTATAACAAAAATGAAAGATCCTACCTCTACTCTCCAGCCTTTAAGTTAAGTTCTCTAAACAAACCTTTGGTTTCGTTTAATAACTTTTTTGAATTTGGAAATCAAGATGGAATAGTGTTAGAGTATTCGATAGACAATTTCAATGTAACTGATACCATTACCGACCAAAACAGCAAGAAATGGTACACTTTAGGCAAGTTCGATGCTAAATCACCCTCTGGTTATAATTGGTTCAACACGTTAGGCCTTACCACAAAACCAGGCAGCCAAACTACAGGCGATTATGGATGGACAGGTAGCACCTCAAGTACTGATGATGGCAAAGGACCACTTATTTGGAAAGAATCAAGGCATACTTTAAATACAGCTACCACTTCAAACGACCCAACTCCTAGTAGCAATGTCAATGTGGTGTTTAGGTTTGCTTTAGCCAGTGGAAATAACACGCCCACAACTAAGGGCTTTGCTCTCGATAACTTTAGTATTGGAGAACGTACACGGGTGGTAATGCTGGAAAACTTTAGCAACTTGGGTAACAGTGCCAACGAAAAAATTGAAAGCGATGCGCTTAAAAATATCACAAAAATAGCTGACGTAAATGGAGCATTCGCTAAAGGCGATGTAATCAACATTAATTATCATGTGGCTTTTCCAGGTAAAGACCCATTTAACGTTGATAACCCTGACGATCCTAGTGCAAGAGCGTTATTTTATAACATTACGGCCTCCCCTCGTGTGCGCATGGATGGCTTCAATCGTTTAATAGATGAACCTAAGCTTGACGCAGACCCGTTGTTTTCTACTTGGTTGAATAAGTACAACTTGCAACAGTTGAAACTACCTGATGCCACCATCACGCTTACCAACAATCCGAAAACAGATAGTATTAATTTAGGTGTTTCAGTAAAGGCACTGAAAGACTTAGGTGCGGATAGTACGGTACTTCATGTCGCAATAGTTGAACAATCCATTGACTTCAAAAACTTTAACACAATTCAAACTGGCATGGTAGATGGCAATAACAAAGCTCAAGTTTATTCAGAATTTGTATTGAAGAAAATGTTGCCGTCTGCCGCGGGTACTAAGTTCGCAGCTACACTACCAGCCAATGCCACCAAGGATTTCGGAATATTTACTTGGACGCCAGACCCAGCCAAATTGTATCCATTAGCCAACGATCTTTATGCAGTGGCGTTTGTGCAAAACGCAAAAACACAAGAGGTGTATCAAGCTGCTATCGTTAAAATCCCGAACGACCCTAGTGTAGTTACTGGCATCGAAACACTCACGGCAGATGATATTTCTCTTTACCCGAACCCAGCTAGTAAAGAGTTTAGCATTGAGCTTCCATCCGTCACCACTCAACAAGTGGAGTATCAATTGTTCGATCAAATGGGTCGCTCAGTAAGTGCAGGTAGTATTAAAGAAGGCCAGCGCAGTAAAACTGTGGATACCCAAGAATTTAGTGGTGGGGTATACATACTACAACTAGGCGGTGGTACTACAGAGAAAGTAATACGCAAGAAAATAATGATAGTACGAGAGTAATTGTTAGCCTCAACTTATTTCAATAGAGCCCCAGCCGAAAAGTTGGGGCTCTATTTTTGTATTCATTGTAAGCAAAATTCTTCTGGTTTTCGTCTTTACGAGTGGCGTCTCGTCCGAAGCAATCCCTCAACAAGTTTTCAATGTTATGTCTTTCATCTTCTTACAGACATCCCACATCTGAAACTAGACTACCCGCGTTTGATCCTAAACGTAATGCGTCTTAAATCAAATGGAGTGCATCTGGTTTCAACCGTATCGAGTCTCAAGCCAAAAGTAGTGCATCTCTGTTAACACGGAGTGAGTCTAGCCTTAGAAGTAGAGAATGGGGATGCCAAAAATTTAACCAAGTTGATAATAAGGAAGTAGGATTCCTTATCAAATCTTCAAGTATCAAAAAAGCCTCAGCTGAAAAGTTGGGGCTTTTTTCTATTAACTTTTATTTGAACAAGAACACAACACCAGTGATCTTAGTATTAGATTAAAGTCCGTTGATACTAACTTACTGCTTCTTCTGTGATAACTACTTTCTCCATTACATCACCTTGTTTAATTTGATCGATGATGTCAAGACCTTCATACACCTTTCCGAATACGGTATGATTGCGGTCTAAGTGTGCAGTGTTTTGTCTGCTATGGCAGATAAAGAATTGAGATCCCCCAGTATTTCTTCCGGCATGGGCCATCGACAAAACACCCCGATCATGATATTGATTTTCGCCCGTCAATTCGCAATCAATTTTATAACCAGGCCCTCCATTGCCAATTCCATTGGGGCAACCGCCTTGAATCATAAAGTTGGGTATCACGCGGTGAAAAATCAATCCATTATAGAATCCTTTTTCTGCTAAGTCGGTAAAATTTTTAACAGCCTTAGGAGCATCTTCTTCAAAGAATTTAATTTTCATAACACCCTTCTTGGTGTGAATTTCTGCTACCTTCATTTTCTTTAGTAATTTTGATTTGAATGAGCCTGCAAGTTAATGATTAAGTGCAAAAGCAATAAGAAAGTTTACCTCGCCATCAATATTGCCGAAGAAGCATTGATTGGCGCACGCACTCGCTTTGATTACGGCAAACAAACTGGTCCAGTAGGAATCTATCAGTGCGATGATTGCGGGTATTATCATCTTACCTCACAAGGAACTATAAATCCTAAACTAGCCGAGTACTTAGCAAGCAACAGAGCAAAGATAGAAAAGGAGGCAAGCCAATGGGAGCAAAAATTTCGGAAATGGTAGTCAATTACGAATTGCCGATAAGTCTTCAATGATTTTGAAATAACTAATTAGGTGAAGAAAAAAATAGTAATACTTAGCGGTGCCGGCATTAGTGCCGAAAGCGGGATCCCAACTTTTCGAGATGGCGGTGGTTTGTGGGAAGGTCACAAGGTGGAAGATGTAGCAACGCCCGAAGGCTGGCATAAAGATCCATTATTGGTACTGGATTTTTATAATCAACGAAGAAAGCAGGCATTGGAAGTAAAACCCAATCGTGGCCATGAAATTACTGCTGAATTACAAAATGAATTTGATGTATCGGTGGTTACCCAAAATGTTGACGACTTACACGAGCGAGCAGGTTCTAAAAAAGTGATTCATTTGCATGGAAGCTTGTTTGAATCGCGCAGCACCAAATATGAATCACTTGTTTATCCTATCAAAGGCTGGGAGTTGAAGTGGGGAGATACATGTGAAAAAGGATCTCAGCTGCGACCTAACATCGTGTGGTTTGGTGAGCAAGTGCCGTTGATGGAAGTAGCTGCTGAACTCGCGGCTAAAGCCGATTTATTTATTGTGGTTGGCACCTCTATGGCTGTTTATCCTGCGGCAGGCTTGATAAATTATGTACCGAAAAAAGTGAACAAGTTTATTGTCGACCCAAATATCCCTCCTCTTTCTTCAATTTCTAATGTTGAATTTATTACTGATATGGCTAGCATAGGGATGGAAAAAGTACGGAAGAAAATAAAAGCAATAGTTGAAAGTTGACACTTTATCCTTATAAAAATATTATCTTATATTGCATCGAACCATTTAACTTTTACAATGGATAAGAAAGCTGAAATTCAAAAAACGATTTACGACAATGCCAAAACTCATTTCCTTGGCAATTTCCCTGATTCACTTCCTATTGAGCAAGCATATGTGCACATTGGTATGTATTTGGGCTGGGTAATTGACCAAGATCTGTACTCAGAATATTTTGAAGACGAGGCTTCTGTTCAGATTTTCAGGTTTAAAAGGCGAGAGATTTCATGCACTATTTTGAGTGAGCTTTGGGATGGATATCTTGGTTTTGAGCTTTTCAGCCGTGAGGGAAACATGTTCACATATTATTATTATGGAGGCGGACTTTACCGTGCTGATTACGATGAAATTCTCATAAAAACATTACCCTCCATTTACCATGTAAGTGATAGTTGGGAAAATTATCAACGTATGACGTCCAGAATTTTAATGCGCTATCAAGACTGGAAAAAACTAGTTGGTAAATAAATAAGCTACTTCAACATCTTTCCGTTTTTATCAATTGCCATTATCTTTATCTCGCCTGAGGTATTTGTAAGTTTTACTGAAAGATCACCCGTATCCTGAGCAAAGGTTAACTCAGCTGGCATACCGTCTACCATATAATTAACGCTCCACGCTAATCCATCAGAGCGATAAATTTTGGCAATGGATATCGGATGTTTTTCCTTCACTTTCTCTTCCGAATAAATTAACACAAAATATATTTGCGATTTGCCATCGTCTATGGATAATGCTTTTAATACCGGTAAACTGATCTTCTTAAAGTTCGCCTTATCTACATTAAAAGTTGTACTAATATCTGGTATTCGCGAAGGCGTAATAGTGTAGAAATAGCCAGTTGCAAGCGAATCGGCACCATATTTAAGCCCAGCTGTATACAAATCTTGTTTTGTTATTAGCATTTTATACGGGTTTTTACCAATTGTTGCTTTGGTTGATAACGGAATTGAATCAGTACCTACAATAGCCCAATTAAGTGCATTGGCTCTGGTTATTAGCTCCTTGTCTTTCTTTTCGATCTCGTGCGATGCATATTCCTTTAGTGAATTGACCAAACTTGAAATGACCTCAATCTTACCATATCCTGCTTGAACAAAATCAGGATAACTAAGCAAATCGTTTTCGAGGTCTCGTTGGCTGAATTTTTTTGTAAGACTATCCAAGCTATTAATTGCTTTCAATTCAGCCTTGGCAAGAGTCATTTTCAAATTAACATCAATGGTATCTTTCAAAGGTTTATTTTTAATGAGTAATGAACCATAGGTAAGTTCACTTATCTTAATATTAAATACTGCAACAGGCAAGGGATCATCATCAAATTTTTTAAGCCTAGCAATGAGTATTTTTGAGACAGCATCATCCAATCTATTGAGCACCGAGACTGAGTCCTTCTTAATTTTTTCTCCGAGTTTATTCAATAGCACATCAGTGGTAATCAATTCGGCTCGCATTGGCTCAATATCTTTATCTAGAATTTCGAGTGCATTATTGGTCCAGCCTTTGAAGTCCCACAGTTTCAAATCATCTTTATTGAAATCAGTGCTGGTTCCACCATCTTTTGCGAATGATTTTATAGGAATAAATGTAAGTGTGTGATTATAACCCGTCTTGCCAACTAGCTTAGATGTACTCTTGTAGTTATCAAATGCCGTTGTAACTGAGTCGCAGAGTAGCGCAAAATTCTTAAGTCTATCTATAGTTTTACTATCCGACAAAAGGTAAAATCTATTTTCAGTAAGCTTACCTTTCATTTCCTGAAATTGTTGAATCGATTTATTGTAAAGAATCTCGATTGAAGCATAATACTGTTTTAAATTCTTCACATTCTCTTTCCTATCCTTTAGTGTCTTTATTTTTTTTTCTATATCAAGTTTCACATCAGATAGAGTAACGCCAAATTCACCTGTGCGCATGTCTCTCCTATTGTAAGCCTGGTAATACTCATCGTTTTTTCGCACCTCACGTTCATCAATTGTCTTATATGCGATATCATAATTGATGATGGCTGAATCTGAATGTTGTATAACCATTTCAGTTTGTTTCAGCACATCTTCTGTTGCAGCTTTTTCTTGAAAAATGATACCCATAAATAAATAGGCATTTGGGTTATCATCATTATCTTTAATGTACCTCTTTAAAAATGGCTCGGCTTGGTCATATTGCTTTGCATTTAATAAGATAATCAGATCTTTGTACTTTACCTTCTTCTGCCCGAAAGAGGTAATTGCCCCTAAAAATAAGCATGAATATAAAAGTATTGAACGCATCTTCATTTTTTACCGATTAGAATTGCACGAAGGTATCAAATTATAGACATTTGATAAAACAGCTAACTCAAAATGATAAAACTAATCGCTTTTGCAAAAAGCAACTTTAGCCTATTACTAGCGGCAATGGTACTTATCCTGTTTTTTACAGGCAACTTAACAGGAGTAACTACTTTGGCACAATCCGCTTTTTTAAAGACGGGCATGTTGGATGCTACTACTGATTCGAAAATAGATATTGAGCCTTTCGATTTCAATTTTTCAATCACTGATTTGAAAGGGAATATAGTACCTATCGAGCAATATAAAGGAAAAGTTATTTTTATTAACTTATGGGCAACATGGTGTGGCCCTTGCAGAGCAGAGATGCCGACCATTCAAGAGTTATACAATACAGTTGATCATGATAAAATTGTGTTTGTGATGCTGTCCCTAGATAAGTCGAGTGATCAAAACAAAGTAATTAATTTCATTAGAAAGAAGGAGTTTACCTTCCCTGTTTTTTTACCTACATCACAATTGACAGAGCAACTCAACGTTCCATCCATTCCAACTACTTTTGTGATTTCCAAAACGGGAAATATTGTATCAAGGGATATTGGCACCACTAATTTCAACACTAAAAAGTTTAAAAAATTTCTTGAATCCGAAATCAACAAATAATAAATAAATGATAACAATTATTGATATTGAAGTAAAGGATATTCGATTTCCAACAAGCCGCACCATGGATGGATCGGATGCGATGAATCCTGATCCTGATTACTCTGCGGCCTATGTTATTCTCAAGACGGATCATTCGAGTGGAATTGAAGGGCACGGACTTACTTTCACCATAGGAAGAGGCAATGAACTATGCACTGCGGCTATACATTCTTTAAGTTATCTTATCAAAGGGAAAACACTTGAGTCGTTCACTCAAAATATGGGTGCCTTTTGGAAAATGATAACGAGTGATAGCCAACTCCGATGGCTCGGCCCTGAGAAAGGAGTAATCCATTTGGCAACGGGTGCACTTGTAAATGCCGTTTGGGATTTATACGCAAAAGTAGAAGGCAAACCCTTATGGAGACTATTGGCTGATATGAGCCCTGAGCAATTGGTGTCATGCATCGATTTTACTTACATTACAGATGCTATTACACCTGAAGAAGCCATTCACCTGCTGAGGAAACTAGAGGCTACAAAAAAAGATCGCATCGATCACTTGCTGAAAAGTGGGTATCCAGCCTACACTACTTCCGCAGGATGGCTCGGCTATACAGATGAAAAAATTCGCAGGCTTTGTCGTGAAGCGAAAGCAGATGGTTGGACGCACGTTAAAATGAAAGTAGGTTCTGATTTGAAAGACGATATAAGAAGAGCAGGCATTATTCGTGAAGAAATTGGCGATGATCTAAAATTGATGATGGATGCTAACCAAAAGTGGGATGTACCTCAAGCAATTGAAAACATAAAAGCACTTGCTCATTTTAATCCTTGGTGGATTGAAGAACCCACTAGCCCCGATGATGTATTAGGCCACGCTACTATTGCTAAAGCCATTGCTCCCATTAAAGTTGCCACAGGCGAGCACTGCCAAAATCGGGTAGTGTTTAAACAGCTTATGCAATCCAATGCTATTTCATTTTGCCAAATTGATAGTTGCCGAGTGGGTGGCGTAAATGAAAATCTTGCCATCATGCTAATGGCGGCAAAGTTCAAAATTCCTGTCTGCCCTCACGCTGGTGGTGTAGGGTTATGCGAGCATGTGCAGCATTTATCAATGCTCGATTATATATCCATTAGCGGATCATTGGAAAACAGGATCATTGAATATGTAGATCATTTACACCAACATTTTAAAGATCCGGTAAGGATTAAAAACGGATCATATTTACCCCCTACCATGGCAGGTTATAGTATAGAAATGAAAGAACAATCCTTACGGGATTACGAATTTCCTTCTGGTAAAATGTGGGAATAGGTAAAGTTGCTTATAGAAAAGTCAGCATGAGCAATGAAGCTGATGTTGGATAGTAATCTAATACTGTGAAGTATTTCATGAAAGCCCTTCAGCAAATAATAAATTAGCAGAAGCGATGCAAACTAATTTACTACTTTTGTTCACTCCCAATTATTTAAATTCCTGATTTATTAGAAAGCTATAATGCGATTAGGTTTAGTATTTATTTTCCTTCTAATAAGGATCTACTCAAATGGCCAAGAAGCTCAATGGAACATATCGGGTTACACTTTTAAAGAAGAGGTGTATAGCCAATCCAGCAAATGGGAATTCTATTGGGACGCGCTGCTAGAACCCAATGACTTCAAGGCGAAATTAATCAGGCAACCAGTATTAATAGATGTCCCCTCGGCATGGTCAAGTGTAGTAAAAGATGCTTCGCTAGGTGTAGCCACTTATCGAACTAAAATTAAAACAGGAGGTGTATCGGGTCTTGCACTCTATTTCCCGATTATAAACAGTGCAGCCAAAGTATGGGTTAATGGAGATCTAACAATTGAAACAGGAAAAGTTAGCACCGATAGAAGTCTATACAAGGCATCGCTTTCATCAACTTTAATTGAATTGCCAACTGCCAATGAAATTGAAATTGTTATTCAGGTGGCCAACTTTACTGATTTGCAAGGAGGGCTTGTTAAGTTTCCGCAGCTCGGAAAGATATCAGCAATTATGGCTCAGTTGAGTAGGCGGCACGGCATCGAAAATTTCTTTGCAGGAAGCTTGATAGCTATGTTTATTTATTTGAGTCTCCTCTCCTTCTTACATCAAAATGGTAAACCGTTTTTGTGGCTGTCGCTTATTTGTTTAGGTGTTGCCCTTCGATCTTTAATTTTACATGGAGGTTCATTCTTACTCCCTAATTTGTTTCCCCAAGTATCGTGGGAAATTTGGAAGAAAATTGAATTCGGAAGTGTTTATGTTATTTCGGCTTTCTTTCCATTATATGTTTATCATCTTTTTAAGTCGACTTCACCTCGCTGGCCAATCATTTTGTTTGTAAGTGTAGCTTCATTGCTGTGAATTTGTGTGGTGCTAACACCCGAATATATGTACTCCAAAATACTAGATGTAGGTCACGTTGCGTTGTTGATGGGTTTTATCTATGCAATTTTTTGTGTAACAAAAGCTTGGCGGAATGGAGCGGCTGAGGCAAGAATAATTTTTATAGCAGTAGTGGCATCATTTCCATTTATACTTATAGAAATTGTTAAGAACTCGATGTTCTTCTCAATCCAAATTGATTTTAAATACTTAGTCGAGTTGGGAGTTTTGGTGTTTCTATTATTTCAGGTATATCTGCTTTCAAACCAATTTGCAAAGGCATATAGAAATCTCGAAGCAATGAATCAAAACCTCGAACAGATTATTACTGAAAGAACAGGCGAATTAGTTACCGCAAATCGGGTAAAAGATCAATTACTATCAGTGGTTTCACATGATATTAAAAGCCCCATCAACTCGCTTCGAGGGCTGTTGAAAATCTACAACACCGGAGGATTAAGTCAGCAAGAATTTAAAAAATATTCAAATCTCATTGAAGGCGACTTAGGAAAAACCGGCTTATTAATAGATAATATTTTGTATTGGACGGCAAGCCAATTGAAGGGGTTAGAAATAAAATCAGAGAGGTTTGATATACAAAATCTAATCGAGCAAAATATCGAATTGTTTAGCACAATTGCCGCCAATAAGAACATAACATTAAAGGCAAGTAATGAAAGTTATCAAGTTAATTTCGATAGAAACATACTTGACTTAACACTTCGTAATCTGCTTGCCAACGCTATCAAATTCTCGCATGAAAAAAGTGATATAATTATTCAAAGTTTGAAGCAGGGAGATGCAATACTTATTCAAGTAATTGATTTTGGATTGGGGATGAGTGTAGAACTAAGTGACTCTTTGCAAAAGAATGATTTGTATTTTACTTCGCCAGGAACTAAAAATGAAAAAGGGTCTGGCATGGGACTTTCTTTTAGTATGGACTTCTTAAAGAAGGCCGGTGGAAATCTATTGATTGACAGTAAAATTGGCCAAGGAAGCACTTTTACAATTGTGATACCTGATTAATTTTTTAGCCAGCTAAAAAAACTTTTTTTATTTTTCTTGGCAACAATTGAATCTAGCGCAGTGCGCAGCCTTACAAGAGAAGCACCATCCTTTAATATAAATTGTTCTGCTCCCCCTTTAAGCGCGCTTTCTCTTATCGATGGATCGTTAATGGATGTATAATAGATTATAGGAATGGAAGAATGCTTCTTTTTTAGAAGAGTTAGATAATCTAAACCTGTTTTGGCTTTGCTTGAGAAATAATGATCAAGTACAATAGCAAAGGGCTTGTCTTTCAAATGCTCTACCATGTCTTCTGGATCCTCGAAACACTTTACTATGTAGTTGCCCAACCCTTCCTCAAAATGGTGTTGTAAAATCTTTTGCTGAGTAAGGTCATCTTCAATAATAAAAATCAATTCTTTCATACAAAAACGTTTTGATGCCAAAGCTATTGATTTTCTCGAAAGCTGCTAAGTTTGCCAATAGGGTTAGGCGTTGGTAAGCCTGCATTGCCAGCAAGGTTTTGAATAACCTCTTTCTATTATATTTTTCCGGGAACGGTTTTGCCTTTGTAGTCCAGTTCCATCTTTCCTATGATGGATTTTCCGCCTTATCAATCCTATTTTTACTGTTAATTTTGTTTACCTTAGCAGCAAATTTTAAGGTTGCTCAAGGGCAAAATTGTAGGCTTATAATCCAACTAAATCAGTGTCAGAAGAAAAAGAAGGTTCCTCGGGTGTTTCCAATGTAATTCCAATCAATATTGAAGATGAAATGCGTGGCGCGTACATCGATTATTCGATGTCAGTCATAGTTTCAAGAGCTTTGCCAGATGTGCGCGATGGCCTTAAGCCAGTGCACAGGCGCGTGTTGTACGGTATGCTCGACTTGGGCGTAAACTATAACAAACCCTACAAAAAATCTGCGAGAATTGTCGGGGAGGTATTAGGTAAGTATCATCCTCATGGCGATTCATCGGTGTACGATACCATGGTGCGAATGGCCCAAAATTGGTCGCTTCGCTATACATTGGTTGACGGCCAGGGTAACTTTGGCTCTATTGATGGCGATTCGCCCGCTGCCATGCGTTACACGGAAGCCCGCTTACGCAGAACGGCTGAAGAGTTGCTATCTGATATAAACAAAGACACAGTAGATTTTCAACCCAACTTTGACGATTCGTTAACAGAACCAACGGTTCTCCCGGGTAAGATTCCCAATTTATTAATCAACGGTTCTTCCGGAATTGCCGTGGGCATGGCCACCAACATGGCGCCCCATAATCTCACGGAAGTGGTAAATGGCATTGTTGCTTATATCGACAATCGCGAAATTACCATTCCCGAGTTGATGAAATTTATAACCGCTCCTGATTTCCCTACAGGTGGTATTATTTATGGAACAAGCGGTGTGCATGAAGCTTTCCTTACGGGAAGAGGACGGGTTGTGATCCGCGCCAAAGCGGAGATCGTTGTCAATGCCACAGGTAAAGATCAGATCATCGTTACGGAAGTGCCTTACATGGTGAACAAGGCAATGATGATTGAGAAGACAGCTGCGTTGATCAATGAAAAGAAAATTGAAGGCATTAGCGATATCCGCGATGAATCGGATCGGGATGGGTATAGAGTGGTATACGATTTGAAGCGCGATGCTATTCCTAATATTGTTCTCAATAACTTATTTAAATACACTCAACTCCAATCTTCTTTCGGTGTAAACAATGTTGCACTTGTTAAAGGCAGGCCGCAAACATTGAACTTGAAGGATATGATTGTTCACTTTGTGGATCATCGCCATGAAGTTGTAATAAGAAGAACAAAGTATGATTTGGGTGAAGCTGAAAAACGCGCTCATATTTTAGAAGGCTATTTAATAGCATTAGATAACCTAGATGCGGTTATCACTTTGATTCGCGAATCGAAAGATGTGGATATTGCTAAAGCAGGATTGATAGCCACGTTTGCTCTTTCTGAAATTCAAGCGAAAGCTATTTTGGAAATGCGCTTGCAACGATTGACTGGTCTTGAGCGCGAGAAAATTCAGCAAGAATACAACGAAGTGATGGCGTTGATTGCTCGCCTAAAAGAAATCTTGGGTGATGAGTCCATTCGTATGGGAATCATTAAAGATGAATTGGCCGAAATCAAAGAACGCTATGGCGATGAGCGGAGAACAGAAGTTGTTCAAAGCGAAGATGATTTCACGATGGAGGACATGATTGCCAATGAAGAAATGGTGATCACACTCTCCAACCAAGGCTACATCAAGCGCACATTGCTTTCTGAATATAGAACCCAAGGCAGAGGAGGCGTTGGTTCCAAAGGTGTATCCACTAAAGAAGATGATTTTACAGAGCAATTGTTCATCGCGCAAGCACATAATTACTTACTCATTTTCACAGCATTGGGTAAAGTCTATTGGAAGAAGGCGTATGAAATCCCGGAAGGCAACAAGGTTTCAAAAGGCAGAGCCATTCAGAATTTATTGAATATTGAGCCAGGCGATAGTGTTCGCGCCATCTTGAACATAAAAGATTTGAAAGATGAAGAATACATCAATAATAACTTTGTAATTCTTTGCACCGAGAAAGGCACGATTAAGAAGACCTCGCTTGAAGCGTACTCACGGCCGCGTGCCAATGGTATCAATGCAATTACTATCAATGAAGGAGATCGTTTGCTCAACGTGGCGTTGACCAACGGAGTAAATCACATCATTATAGCCAAGAGCGAAGGCAAGGCAGTTCACTTTAATGAGCAAGATGTTCGCCCAATGGGCAGAACAGCTTCGGGTGTGAAAGGTGTTACACTTGAAACAGAAACTGATATTGTTATTGGTATGGTTTGTATAACCCGAACTGACGCTAATTTATTGGTAGTTTCGGAGCGAGGTTATGGCAAAAGATCTTCCACTGAAGATTATAGAATAACACGAAGAGGAGGAAAAGGAGTAAAGGCATTGAACATTACAGAAAAAACTGGTAAGCTTGTTGCTATAAAGGAAGTGGGCGACAAAGATGAGTTGATGATTATTAATCGATCTGGTATTAGCATACGCATGAAGGTAGAGACATTGCGTGTGATGGGCAGAGCCACACAAGGCGTGCGATTGATAAAACTCAATGAAGACGATGCTATCTCTTCAGTAGAAAAAATACAATACATGGAAGGCGAAGAACCAACTGAAACTGAAAGCGTAATTCAACCAGAACCAGAACCTGAAAATTAGAAACTTAAATTTACCACGGATGAAAAAAGTAGCTGTATTACTAAGTGTTTGCTTGCCCCTGTTGGCAATGGCGCAAAAAGAAATAAAACCTAGCATTGCCAAAGCAGAAAAGGCATTGAGAGCAGGAAAATTTGATGAGGCAAAAACCATAATAGATGTAACTGTTGCCAGTCAAGAATTTATGGTGAACAAAAAAGGCGAGCCTTCCAAAAGTGCTGCTGAAGCTTATTACATGAAGGGTTTGATTTATGCAGGCATTGATACTACGAGCAATCTTCAATACAAAAATTTAGATGCTAATGCCTATCAAACTTCTTTGGATGCTTTCGCGAAATGTCAAGAGATTGATAAAGGCAAAACCGCTTCATTTGTGAAAGACCCTGCTGGATTTTTACCGGTTTTGATTGAGCAAATAAATGCTCAGTATGCTCAAAAGTATTTGACATCAGCCGTTCAGTATTATGAAAAAGAGAAGAACTATAAAAAGGCATTTGATTACATACAACGCGTGGTTAACTTCTTGCCTAATGATACTACCATGCTCTTAAACGCGGGAGTTTATTTCGGTCCTGCGGCCGAGGAATATGATAAATCAATTCCTTTTATTGAACGTTATTTTAAAAATGGAGGAAAGAATTCAGACGCGTATTTGCAATTGATCAGCATCTATCAAGACAAGAGAAAAGATATAGACAAGGCGTTGGTAACTATTAAAGAAGCTAGAGTTAAGTATCCGAAAAATCCTGATTTCCCTAAGTATGAACTTAATATCTACTTAACTCAAAAGAAGTATGACCTAGCCAGAAAAACAATAATGGATCAATTAAAATCCAATCCAGAAAAGGAAAGTTATTTTTTGCTTGCTCAACTAAATTACGAATTAAATAATTTGGATTCGGCAAAGATTAATTACCAGAAGGCCATTGATATGGATCCACAATATTTTGATGCTCAGTTAGACCTTGCTAAGCTGTACATGTTTGACGCAAAAAAAATAAAGAAAGAAAGAGATGGATTGGGAATAACTGACAAAGACAAAGCAAAACGTTTGCAATTATTTAATGAACTACAAAAGAAATATCAAGTGGCTCTTCCTTA
This sequence comes from Cytophagales bacterium, assembly GCA_038205685.1. GTDB lineage: Bacteria > Bacteroidota > Bacteroidia > Cytophagales > Cyclobacteriaceae > ELB16-189. Next base: position 24,745 of record JBBRBQ010000015.1, read on the forward strand.
TTGGGAACGAGCTGAAAAGCTTCAACCAGATAACGAAACTGTTCTCTACACGCTTGCTGAAATTTACTCTGCCTTGGTTATGGATGATAAAGCCGACAAGGTAGCCAAGAGAATTAAGGCACTTGGTTTAGATAATTGAAGTATTAATTGTGTGAATAAAAAGGGATTGAACACATTCAATCCCTTTTTTGTTTAATGATCTTTAACCAATACATTTGCTCAATTATTAAAGTGAATTACGACCAAACTATATCGCTTTATCAACCTCTGCTGCATACTATTGCAATGAATATCTTGCGTTGCAAGGCGGATGCTGAAGATATTGTTCAAGATACTTTTTTGAAATGGCTAAGCACAGAGAAAACGCATATTGAAAATACGAAAGCGTATTTAATCAAGTCGGTAAGAAATAATGCGATAAGTCACCTTGCATCGCTGAAAAGAAAGAAAGAGGATTACCTTGATTCATTCCACCTGCCAGAGATATTTACCAAACTAAAGGAATCTGATTTTGCTCATCTTGATTTGGAAACAGAGTTATCTAAAGCACTTGCCATTATCCATCACAAGCTTGAACCACTTGAAAAAGCTGTTTATTTACTGAAGGAAGCTCTAGGTTATGAGTATGATGAGTTGCAAAAAGTATTGGACAAAAAACAAGACCATTGTCGTCAATTGTTTTCCCGAGCAAAAAAGAAGATTGAGGATTCTAAGTTAAGTATTGAATTATCTAAGACTCCCCACATGCTTGAAAGCTTCAAAAAAGCATGCACCTTCGGCAATGCCTCTGATCTTATAAATGAATTAAAAACGGACATCGCAGCCTCCATCCGTAAGAAATTTTAGAATTATTTCTAATTTCTGTCACAAAAGCAAAGTGAGTTGGTCTTGCAGACATTGATTACTTTGGTCATTACCTTTTTTACTTAACCTATTATCTAATTTTATGAAGGTCATTTTAATTTTTTTTGTAGCTCACTGGTACTTATCACTCTTTTTTCAAACGTTTTTCCTTCATCGGTACGCAGCTCATAAAGCGTTTACCATGAACAAATTCACCGAAAAGGTATTTTATGTGCTTACGTGGATTTTTCAGGGCTCCAACTATCTTAGCCCCTTTGGCTATGGAGTGATGCACCGAATGCACCACGCTTTTGCGGATACAGAAAACGATCCACATTCACCTAAGTATGATGAATCATTATTTAAAATGATGTGGAAAACCAAAACTATCTATTCTGATATAGCCAACAAGAGAGTGCCTTTAGAAACTAGGTTTACAGAAGGCGTGCCTGATTGGCAAGCATTTGACAAGATGGCTCGGTCATGGCCTTCCCGATTATTTTGGGGCGCAATATATATTTCGGTCTATGTAGTTTATGCCAATGTCTGGTGGTTGTGGCTTTTATTGCCGCTTCAATTTATTATGAGCCCTATTCACGGAGCTATCATTAATTGGTTTGCTCATAAATATGGGTACAGAAATTTTGTGGTAGGCGATACCTCACGCAATTTTCTTCCTGTTGATTTTTTGATGATGGGAGAAAGCTATCATAACAATCATCACAAATACGGATCGAGAGCCAACTTTGGGGGTATTCGTTGGCATGAGATTGATCCTACTTACCAAGTGATTAAACTGCTTGATCGCTTAAACATCGTAAAAATAGTTCAGGTGAAAGAAGCTAAGTTAGAGAATATAAGAAAGGCCGCTTAGTTAATAATTTAAATAAATTATTTTAGATCAACTATTTATACTATATTTGCAGTAATATTTTAAAACACAATAATGAAAGAAGGAACAGTAAAATTCTTCAACGAAACCAAAGGTTTTGGATTTGTTCAAGAATCAGAATCAAACAAAGAGTATTTTGTACATGTATCAGGTCTTATTGATGAGATCAGACAAAATGATAAAATTACTTTTGAATTGCAAGAAGGAAAGAAAGGTTTAAATGCGGTTAATGTCCGTGTTGTAAACTAATTATCGATCTTACACATTGTAAAAGCCACGCAAATTGTGTGGCTTTTTTTATTACTTCACATCAAACTATATACGCTTGACTTTTACCGATTTCAATCTCAATACTCTTATTACCGATGGCTTGGATGCCATGGGTTACACTAAACCGACACCCATACAAGAGCAATCAATACCTTTAATTCTTGATAACTGTGATTTAATTGCATGTGCTCAAACAGGTACTGGTAAAACGGCCGCTTATATTCTCCCAATACTTCACAAGATCTTAGCCACTGAACATCGGCATTTTAATACGCTAATACTTGCGCCTACGCGCGAATTGGCATTGCAGATAGATCAGCAAATTGCAGGCTTGGCATATTTTGCCTCTGTGAGCTCAATAGCAGTGTATGGCGGTGGCGATGGTGCAACTTGGGATCAACAAAAACGCGCAATGGAAGAGGGCACTGATATTATCATAGCTACGCCAGGAAGATTAATTGCTCAATTAGCAATGGGCACCATGAAACTAGATCAACTCAAACATTTGATATTAGATGAGGCCGATCGTATGTTAGACATGGGTTTTTATGATGATTTGATTAAGATCATCAACTATTTGCCAAAAGAGCGACAAACATTGTTGTTCTCTGCCACTATGCCACCCAAAATCAGGACGTTAGCTTCTAGGATTTTAAATAATCCAAAAGAAGTTTCTATCGCTATCTCAAAACCAGCTGAAGGAATTTTACAGCAAGCTTATCTCGTATATGATACGCAAAAGATGGCTTTGTTAAAATCGATATTAAAGCAATCCAATTTTTCTAGTGTAATTGTATTTAGTAATTCAAAAGAGAACGTAAAAAGACTTGGCCATGAGTTGAAAAGAGCTGGATTAAATGCTCAAGCTTTTCATTCTGATTTGGAACAAACCGAGAGGGAGCAAATACTTTTACAATTTCGCAGCAAACAACTTTCTATATTAGTAGGTACCGATATTTTGTCGAGAGGTATTGATGTAGAAGGTATAAGCTTGGTAGTGAATTACGATACACCACACGATGCCGAAGATTATGTTCACCGTGTTGGAAGAACAGCTCGGGCAGAAACTACAGGCACCGCCATCACGTTTGTGAATGATAAAGACATCCGTAAGTTTGCCAGCATTGAAAAGCTTATTGGTAAAGATATTGTAAAGTTACCTTTGCCTATTGAACTTGGTGAAGGGCCATCAGGCCAAGTTCAGGCAACTACAAGTTCTCAGCCAAAAAGAAAGCCATTCAAAACCAGAAACCCTAATCATACCAAAAGACCGTAATGGTAAGAAGTGTGAGGCGAGATTTTTAAACTCCTATTTGATATTGATTTTTTGCAAACACTTGAACAACTTCGATCGGGTAAGCTAAATGGAGTCTCTCATCTAAAGTTATCGGCTGGACTTATTGAGTTTCCTAATGAGATTTTTGAGCTAGCAGAATCTCTTGAAATTCTAGATCTATCAGGAAATTATTTATCGCAACTTCCTTTTAATATCTATTGCTTAAAAAAACTTCGAATTTTATTTCTCTCGAACAACAATTTTGTAGACTTTCCGAAAGTTCTTTATTCCTGCGAAAGCCTTGATATCATTGGATTCAAAGCAAATAAGATTCAAAATATTGCTGAAGATTCATTGCCATTAAACTTACGATGGCTGATATTAACTGATAATAGAATAAATCAATTACCAAAGTCAATTGGCAATTGTAGACTTCTCCAAAAAGTAATGCTAGCGGGCAATAGGCTTACCTCGCTGCCAAGCGAAATGTCTTCGTGCAGAAACATAGAATTGTTACGCATTTCAGCAAACAATATTCAGCAATTACCAGATTGGCTTTTTTCATTGCCGAGACTTACGTGGCTTGCATTTGCTGGCAATCCATTCTTAGATCATTCGCATCTTAAATTTTCTATTCCTACAATTGATTGGGATGACCTAACCATTCAAGAACAATTAGGTCAAGGAGCATCCGGTGTTATCTATAAGGCCATCACAAAAGATGGACAGGTAGCAGCAAAGATATTCAAAGGAGAGGTGACTAGCGATGGCTGGCCGCAAGATGAAATGAATGCTTGCATTGCGGTTGGTGTGCATCGCAACATTGTAAATGTATTAGCTCAAATTAAGGATCATCCTGAAAACAAGAACGGACTTCTCTTTAATCTTATTCCTTCAAAATTTAAAAATCTTGGTGGCTCGCCTGATTTTAAGACTTGTACAAGGGACACGTTCAAAGAAGAGACAATATTTACGATAGATCAGATTTACAGGGTGGCGTTATCCATGGCTGAATCATTGCATCATTTGCATCAAAAGGGAATCATGCATGGAGATTTTTATGCACATAACATTTTAATTGATGATGAAGCCAACGCTTTACTAAGTGATTTTGGTGCCGCCACAATTTATCTTACAAACCAAAAAGAACTCGTGGAAAGATTGGATGTACGAGCTTTCGGTTGCTTGCTTGATGACCTGCTTTCTCGAGCAATTATTATTGACACAAGGGCTATTCAACAATTGACTTCCATAAAAGCGGATTGCGTTCAAGAGTATATTTTATCCAGACCCAATTTCGGATCGATCTTGAATAGCCTTAGAGAAATAGAATTAATCAGTAAGGAGAGGGGCTAACACTCGTCCAACCTCCATCAATTACAAGTGATTGGCCCGTTATGTGCTTTGATAAAGGAGATACCATAAAGAGCGCTGCATTAGCGATATCCGTTGTTGAAGCAGGCCTTCCCATAGGTGTAATTCTCGACCATGTTTCTTCATAGCCGGTATCGCTCTTTGTGCGTTCAGTAGCAGTAGCACCTGGGGCAATTGCGTTTATATTGATATTGAAAGGCGACAATTCAATTACCAATGTCTTTGCCAGCATTTCCAATGCAGCTTTTGTCATACCATAAGCAGCTAAATTTTTATGAGCCTGATGCCCCGTTACCGATGACATCAATAAAATACTGCCACCTGTTTTTTGTTCCTTCATCTGAATGGATGCAAGCTGTGCCAGAAAGAAACTGCCTCTGAGATTTACCTGAAGTACTTTATCAAATGCTTCTTGAGTATAGTTTAAAAAATCTCCAAATAATGTTATGCCTGCATTAGCAACTACTATGTCTAGTTTACCAAAATGATTCACAGATTCATCCACCATTTTTTGTATGAATGAAACATCGCTAGCATCTCCTGCAAGTGAAATGCAATTTCCTAATTTGTTTATCGAGTTTACTGCACGCTCTGCTACAGAAGCATCAATGTCATTAAGAACTACTTTAGCTCCTTGTTCAACCAATTGCTTACAAATCTCTAAGCCAATACCTTGACCGGCTCCTGTTACAATAGCTACTTTGTTATCAAATGCCTTCATACTATTTGTACTTAATGGGAGTCTCTTGATACTTCACTGCCAGAACCACCCACTAAATAATCCATATCAGCGCCAACATTTGCTTGCTGCACATGTTGCTGATATAAGCTTACGTAGCCGCGATCATACTTTTTATGAATGGGTTTCCAGGCTTGCTTGCGTTTTTGCAATTCTTCTTCGGACACTTCTAACATCAAAGTTCGTTTCGAAACATCCAAGCTGATTATATCACCGGTTTGAACCACAGCAAAATTTCCACCCAGTGCAGCTTCAGGAGAAGCATGAAGAATAACGGTACCGAAGCCTGTGCCACTCATACGTCCATCAGAAATACGAACCATATCAGTAACGCCCTTCGCCAATAGTTTTTTGGGTATAGTCATGTTGCCAACTTCAGGCATACCTGGGTATCCGATAGGGCCTACATTTTTTAGAACCAGAACACTGTTTTCGTCAACAGGAAGATCATCGGTGTCAATCCTTTTTTTGAAGTCATCGATATCTTCAAATACAATTGCCTTTCCTGTATGTTTCAATAAATGAGTGCTTGCTGCTGATGGTTTTATCACACAACCATTCTCACATAAGTTACCTTTTAAAATTGCTACTCCTGACAATGGATTGAAGGGCTTATCGACTGTTGCAATTACATCGCGATTATAACAAGTGGCAGACTGATAATTTTCTTTCATTGTTTTTCCATTCACCGTAAGGCAATCGCCATGAAGAAAACTATCGAGCTCTCTCATTGCCGCTGGTAGCCCTCCTGCATAATACAAATCTTCCATAAAATATTTTCCGGAAGGTTGTAAGTTCATGATGAATGGAACTTCAGCCGAGAGCTTATCAAAATCTTCCAATGAAAGTGGAACACCCATTCTTCCCGCGATAGCCAGAAGATGAATAATAAAATTTGTTGAACCGCCAATAGCAGCATTTGTAATGATGGCGTTTTCAAACGCTTTGCGTGTAAGTACATCGGAAAGACGAAGATTTTCTTTTACCATTTCAACGATGCGTATGCCCGACATTTGCGCCAGTACTTTTCTGCGCGCATCTACAGCAGGAATGGCTGCGTTCCCCGGAAGGGAAAGGCCTAGTGATTCTACCATGCACGCCATGGTTGATGCAGTTCCCATCACTGCGCAATGCCCGCGGCTGCGACCCATACACGCTTCTACATCGCGTAATTCTTCATCGGCCATTTCACCAGCCCTAACTGCATCGTTAAAACGCCACACATCGCTTGTTCCAATATCTCGACCTTGATATTTTCCAGTTAGCATTGATCCGCCCGAAACAACCAATGTTGGAATGTTTACACTGCAAGCACCCATTACTAAAGATGGGGTGGTTTTATCACACCCGCACATAAGCACAACGCCATCAATGGGATTAGCACGAATCGATTCTTCAACATCCATGCTTACCAGATTTCTATATAACATGGCAGTTGGTTTGATAAGCGTTTCACCTAGTGACATTACAGGAAACTCAACGGGGAATCCACCAGCTTCTGATATGCCTCTCTTAATTGATTCTGCAAGCTCTCGAAAATGTGCATTGCAGGGTGTAAGTTCCGACCAAGTATTACAAATGCCGATCACCGGCTTTTCTCTGAATTCATAATCAGGTATCCCCTGATTTTTCATCCACGAACGATAGATAAATCCATCTTTACCAGTTTTACCAAACCAATCTTGGCTGCGAAGTTTTTCTTTCATATTTGATTGTCGGAACCTATTTTATTGGGCAATGTGTAGGCTTAAAAATAAATTTAGTCAAAAATATATTAGTGAGTTCTAATATGAATAAATTTTCCTCAACTTAGATTTATAGTTTTAATTGTATCACAATCAATTAACTTATTAATGTTAATTTTATAAAACAACATAATATGAGATCAAAAGCTGCAGGGTTTTCAAAGTTGATTTTATTAACTAGATAAAAGGAGATGCTAAAGACTACTAACCTTCTAATATTATCTGTATTAATAGCAGCATTTTCCGGCTGTAAGAAGCAGTTAGGTCAGCAGATTGACTACAGTCTAGATGTTAAACCCATTATAAACAAACACTGTATTTCGTGCCATGGTGGTGTAAAGCGACAAGCAAATTTCAGTCTGTTGTTTAGACAAGATGCCCTTGATACAACAGAGTTTGGCAAACCTTCCATCATTCCAGGAGATGCCGATCATAGCGAATTGATGCGCAGGATAACTAGCGATGACCCCGAAGAACGAATGCCGTATAAAGAAAATGCACTTAGTAAAAATGAAATTAAAATACTGAAAGATTGGATTGATCAAGGTGCAAAGTGGGGCAATCATTGGGCATACGTTCCGCCTACGCAGGTTGAAGTTCCTTCAAGAAGTTTGTTCGCTGGCATTTTTGGCAGTGCCGTAACAAAGGAAACCGAGATTGATTATTTTATCGATAAAAAATTAAAAACTGAACATTTAAGTCGAGCGCAAGCAGCGGGAAAAACTGATATTATAAGAAGACTTTATCTCGATTTGATCGGGCTTCCTCCTTCATCAAAACAAGCTGAAAATTTTATTCTTGATGATGGAGATGATGCCTATGAAAAAGTGGTTGATCAATTGCTGGCTTCGCCTCAGTATGGTGAGAAATGGGCTTCGTGGTGGCTTGATCTAGCTCGTTATTCTGATACAAAAGGCTATGAGCGAGATGCGGGGCGCAACATCTGGCGTTTCCGCGATTATGTGATTCAATCCTTTAACAAGGATAAACCTTTCGATCAATTTACTATTGATCAACTTGCTGGCGACCTTTTGCCCAAGCCAACAGATGAACAATACATTGCTACGGCTTTTCATCGCAATACAATGAACAATGATGAAGGTGGTACTGAAGATGAAGAGTTTCGAGTAGCTTCAACGCTTGATCGATTAAATACAACTTTTCAGGTATGGCAGAGTACTACGTTTGCTTGCGTGCAATGTCATAGTCATCCTTATGATCCATTTCGCCATGAAGAATACTACAAAACCCTGGCATTCTTTAATAACTCTCGTGATGAAGATACGTATGGTGAGCATCCGCTATTAAGAATGTACGATGAGAAAGATCAACAGAAATTAGATGGCATTATTGGATGGGTTAAAAAAACAAATCCATCAAAAGAAGAAAGCATATTATTATTTTTAAAAACATTAGAGCCAAAAATTCATCCACATGATTTTGATCATTTCGTAAATGGCGAATTGATTGATACCAAGTTTCTAGGCGTTAGACATAACGGAAGTACACGGCTAACCAACGTTGATCTTACGAATAAAACTACGTTAGTAATCAATCATCAAACACCTGAAAAAGGAGGCACAATAGAAATTCATGTTGATCAGCTGAATGGTGCATTGGTAGCGAAGTTTGCAGTTCCGTCAGGTAAGGGAGGGAAATGGAATACTTCTTTGATTCCGATTCAAAAGACGAATGGTGTTCATACTTTATATTTCACCTTCACCAATCCCAAATTAAAAGAAGGCCATCCAGTTTCGACTGTTGAGTGGATTGCTTTTCGTGAAGATTTGCCAGGTAGTAATCAAGCAGGTTATAAAGCAATTAAGAAAGATGTAGATTCTCTCATCAATCATTCAGTTGACAACACACCGATCATGATTGAAAATACAGAACGCGTACGAACTACTCATGTTTTAGAGCGAGGGAATTGGTTAGTACACGGTGAATCCGTTAAACCAGAAGTGCCAAAGTCGCTCAATCTATTCCCGCAAGGCCAACAATATAACCGATTAGGTTTTGCTAATTGGCTCGTTGATAAAAACAATCCGCTTACGGCTCGCACTGTTGTTAATCGCGTATGGGAGCAACTCTTTGGAATTGGTCTAGTAGAAACATCAGAGGATTTTGGAACACAAGGTGCTAAGCCAACTCATCCGGAGTTGTTGGATTATCTTGCCTTGGGGTTGATTAATGAACATCATTGGAGTTTAAAAAAATTGATTAAAGACATGGTCATGTGCCAAAGCTATCGTCAAGATTCACGAATTACTGCTGAGCAATTGGAAAAAGATCCATTAAATAAATTAGTAAGCCGTGGTCCACATATTCGATTGTCGGCCGAGCAAGTGCGCGATCAGGCATTGAGTCTTAGCGGATTGTTAAGCTTAAAGATGTATGGAAAAAGTAGTATGCCTTATCAACCAGATGGAGTGTGGCAAAGTGTGTGGAGTGATGATAAGTGGGAAACAAGCAAAGGAGAGGACAAACATCGCAGAGGCATTTATATCTATAGCAAGCGCACAAGTCCATATCCTTCTATGATGACATTTGATGGTTCTAGTCGAGAAATATGCACCGTTAATCGTATTCGCACCAACACTCCGTTGCAGGCATTGGTAACATTGAACGACCCTGTCTATGTAGAAGCTGCCAAAGCCTTTGCGAAAAAGATGGCTGCCTCTTCAACTGATCCATCCAATCAAATTAATTTTGGCTATAAATCAGCTTTGTTTAAGGAGATGGCAGATACTAAATTAAAAGTGCTTACCCGTTTATATCATGATGCGTTGGAAACTTATAAAAAGAATCCAGATCAGGCAATGAAATTGATTAATGAAGCAAAGCCTGAATTAGCTGCATTAACGATAGTAGCAAGCGCAATTTTAAATTTGGATGAATTGATAACAAACTAAATGAAAGAGTTATTTACCAATCACCTACAAGAAATTTCAAGAAGGCACTTCTTATTGGAAAGTGCTGCTGGCATTGGTGGAGTAGCATTAAGCACTCTGTTGGGGGGTTGTTTTAGTGGAAAGCCAAAGGAACTAATGACTGATTCCATGTTTCCTAGAGTTCCTCATTTTGCGGGCAAGGCAAAGAGTGTAATCTATTTGCACATGGCTGGTGCGCCTTCGCAGTTTGAGACCTTTGATTTTAAACCTGAACTACAGAAACTACATAATCAATTATGTCCACAATCATTATTGGAAGGAAAGAAATTTGCCTTCATTCGTGGTACACCAAAAATGCTTGGGCCTCAAGCTAGCTTCAAACAATATGGTGAATCGCGCACATGGGTTTCGCAGCATTTGCCTCATCTGTCGACTGTCGTGGATGAGATGTCCTTCCTTCATGCCGTCTCCACAGATCAATTCAATCATGCCCCAGCACAATTGCTTGTGCATACTGGCGCGCCTCGCCTAGGACGACCCAGCATAGGATCCTGGGTAACGTATGGGTTGGGTACTGAAAACGCTAATCTCCCCGGGTTCGTAGTACTAACAAGCGGAGGTAAAACTCCCGATGCTGGCAAGAGCGTTTGGGGAAGTGGTTTCCTCCCTTCGGTTTATCAAGGTGTACAATGCCGCTCCGTGGGCGAACCTGTACTTTACTTGAATGATCCGGAAGGAATTGATCGCGACTTGAAAAAGAAAACTATTGATGCAATCAATCAAGTCAACCAAGAACATTACAAAGAATTTCAAGACCCTGAAACGCTTACGCGGATCAATCAATACGAGTTGGCATATCGAATGCAGATGTCAGTACCCGAGGTGATGAACATCAATAACGAACCAGCCTCCATTCATGAGTTGTATGGCACCAACCCTGGCAAAGTATCGTTTGCCAATAATTGCTTACTGGCACGAAAACTAGTGGAGCAAGGAGTTAGATTTGTTCAATTATTTGATTGGGGATGGGACAGTCATGGTACCGATGAGAACCTAGCCATAGACATTGGACTAAGAAATAAATGCAGAGAAATTGATAGAGCAACTACAGCTTTATTAATGGATTTGAAACAACGTGGCTTACTCGATGAAACATTGGTTGTATGGGGTGGTGAGTTTGGTCGTACACCTATGCAAGAGAATCGGGAGAATAAAATCATGCCCTTCTTAGGTCGCGATCATCATGTGGAAGCGTTTACTATGTGGATGGCAGGAGGCGGAATAAAAAAAGGTGCAAGTTGGGGTGAGACCGATGAGATTGGCTACTATCCAACCAAAGGGAAAGTCTCTTTGCACGATGTGCAGGCCACCATTCTTAATCAATTAGGTTTTGATCATGAAAAACTTACCTACCAATTTCAAGGAAGGCCTTTCAGATTAACAGATGTTGAAGGGAAAGTGATAAGTGAGATTGTTAGTTAGAAGCTAGATCAAGCTCAATGTGCAGAGATTAAATAAATCTAAATCTTAGATACTTAATCACTTCTCCTTTGTTTACAAACATCTCTTCATACTTGGTTTTAATATCAAAACACTCATTTTTTAATTCTGAATTATATAAATCATGGGTAGTCTTAAAATCTTCTATATCAGGCCGTTGATTTAATTCATCTAACGTGAAATTGAATAAGTCAGTATTATCGGTTTTAAATCGAAAGTAGCCTCCTTTCTTCAGCAGTTTTTTATAAATGTTGATATAGCGATAACCGCTCAATCTTCTTTTTATATCACGCTTACGCGGACGAGGGTCAGGGAAGGTGAGCCAAATCTCATCTACCTCCCCTTCTGTAAAAAAGTTTTCTACTACCAGAATTTGAGTCCGAAGAAAAGCAACATTAGCAAGTCCTTCGTCATGCGCGATGGTACTACCTTTCCAGATTCTATCGCCTTTAATATCTATGCCTATAAAATTCCTTTCGGGAAATAGTTTGGCAAGTCCTAACGTATACTCACCTCTTCCACAAGCTAGTTCCAACGAAATCGGATTACTGTTTTTGAAGTAGTCATCTCGCCAATTGCCTTTTATTGTACTATAGATTTCTTTCCCAGGCTCAATTACATTGGGTAGTTCAGAGATTATTTGAAAGCGTTCTTTTTTTCGTTTCATTAACTAGATACTAAGCATGAGAAGCATAATTCGCAATTTAAAATTCGTGGTTAGTTATAAATTATTGATTTCCGCTACCACAAAAGTACTACCACCAATAAAGATAAAATCATCAGAGTTACAGTTTTGTTTGGCAGTATCAATTGCTTGATTCACATCCTTGATAATAACACCAGTAAGTCCAACAGATAAAGCAAGCTGCGATAGCTCGTTCGCATCCATTGCTCTAGGTATAGAGGCTTGACAAAAATAATAAGATGCATTCTTTGGCAAAAGTTTAAGTATGGGAACTATGTCCTTATCTTTTACCATGCCCCAAACGATATGAAGCTTATTGAATTGCTGATTTAAAAGTTGTTGTAAAACTTCCAATACTCCGGCTTCGTTATGGCCAGTATCACAAATCATCAAAGGCTTTTCACTCAGTTTTTGCCAGCGGCCTTTCAATCCCGTAAGGTCAATAACTTGCTCGATTCCCTGGCGTATCGAATCGGTATCAATAGCCAACCCCAACTCACTAAGTATCTCTATGGTTGCTATTACCCCAATTATATTCTTTCGCTGATAAATACCTTTTAGCTGAGGCTTCAATCCCTGAATAATTACTTTGTCACCTTTTAAAATTTCGTATAAAATTTCAACGGTATCAGTGTTTTCAATTAAAGAAAAATGATCGGACGCAAATTGTATTGAAGTCTTTTCTTCTTTCGCTTTTGCAACAAAGACCTGCTCAACTTCATGTTGACGTTCACTAATAACAACTGGCACATTTCTTTTTATGATACCCGCTTTTTCAAAAGCAATCTTTTGCAACGTATCGCCTAAAATATCTTTGTGATCGTAACTAATATTGGTGATTAATGAAACAAGCGGAGAAATCACATTAGTAGAATCCAATCGGCCGCCAAGACCAACTTCAACCACCGCAATATCAACTTTATTAGAAGCAAAATAATAGAATGCCATGGCCACTGTGATCTCAAAGAAAGAAGGCTGAATCGTTTCGATGGAGGGCTTTATCCGTTCAACAAAATCAACCACAAACTCTTTTTCTATTTCAATACCATTGATCTTAATTCGTTCGGTAAATTCTTTAAGATGTGGTGAAGTGTACAGTCCAGTTTTATAGCCAGCACTTTGCAATATAGCTGCCAGCATGTGCGATGAACTGCCTTTGCCATTGGTGCCAGCAACATGGATTGATTTGAATTTATTTTGAGGGTTATCTAAGGCTTCACACAAAGCCCATGTATTATCTAAGTCTTCTTTATAAGCAATTGCCCCTACCCTCTGAAACATAGGAAGATTGGCATATAAATAATCTAAGGCTTGCTGATAAGACATGAATATTGACTCAAATTTACATGCAAGAAGGTCAATAAAAAAGCCTCAGATTTCTCTGAAGCTTTTTATTATGCTTTGATTAAAGAATTAGTTCTTTCCCATTTTCTCCATTTCCTTATCGAAGGTTTCTTTAAACTTTTGATAATCGTAATCTACTTTAAGCTTATCATCAGTTGATAAACGTTCGTTATATTTCTTTACCAAATCATCAGCCGATAGCTCTATAGCTATGTATGTCTTATAATTACCTTCCTTTGTTTGCACAAGCTTTTCGCAGATAGTTCTAACACCTGAAAGAGTTTGATTAACAATTTCTCTATTTAAGCTTTCAAACTTCTGCTCCAAATCTTCTGTCTTATTTTTAGAAGTAGAATTTGTATAGTTGTCCGTTACGGTTTTCACTGTAGTTTGAATAGCTTGTGCCAGTTCGTTACGAGCATTGGTCAATGCTTTTGACTTTGAAGTAACCTGATCCATACTTTCACCAATTGAATTGGCACGAAACGTTTTATTATCAGTAAAATAGCCAGGGCCAGAGCATGGCACTACTACCTCTTTTTCTCCGGCTGGAGCTTTCTCTTTGCTTTTGCATCCACCGATAATAACCATCGCAACGGTAATGGCCATAAACGAGAAATTCATTAGTTTTTTCATAATTGTATTTTGGGTTATAGTTTGCAAGATAAGTAAAGCAATTTAGAGACCAATTAATTCAAAGCTCAAAAATTGAAGTTAAAAATTCAAAATTTTCAGTTTAAGTTTATTGTAAAATTGAATTAAGAAGTGTTGGCATCTTTTCTTTTTCAAGAATTTCAAGGCTCTTGTTGTAGGCTTCTTGATTAGATCGATCGTAATCCAAACTGTAGCCTTTTATGCGATCAAGAGTGGTGGTATATATTTCTTTATTCTCTTTAAGTAAAACTACTTTCACAACCGCTGTTACATAGGTGATGAATATACTTCCTGAAACTGCGCCCTTTTCTGAATCGGCATTGATGTCCATCCAAAACTGAGCCTTTTCTTTTACGGGTGTAATTTCAAAACCTGAATTGGTAATAAAATTTTGAAGTCGATTGGTCATTTGGCGAGAAGGTCTATCTGCACCAAAAGCTTTTTCGATTGAAGTTACATAAACAAGAGGGCGTTCAACTTTTAAAAGCAGATTGGCCGATGGAACATTCATTTTGTTAATAACTAATGAGGTTATGGAAGATGAATCCTTACCTAAGAATGCAGCTAAATTGACACTCGCTTTTACAGATTGCTCTAAGTCCCTAGCACTAATTTTTGTGATTAGAATTTTTGATTGTCCGCTTCCATCAGTTGTGTACTCTGGATACACTTCACCTGCTCCTTTATCGAACGCTGCTTTCAAAGGCAAGCTTGCAATGGGTTTTAAATTTTCTTTGAAGCTAGACTTTACCAACACGTTAATTCCGCTTTCAGAAATTCTTCTATTCACTAAAACTTCTGATGGATTTAGGCTCACTTGAATCTTATCCAACAATGATTGGATGTTGGTGTAAATCTCATTGGTGAGTAGAATTGACTTGCCTTCAAAGTCAAGCTGTATTGGCTCAGCTAAATATTTTTCAATGGCTTTAAATCCTTGGAAATACAACCCTAATGCTTGAACCAAATCATTGCTGCGCTCAGACTGTTTTGCCTTCGTAAAGAAATCTAAAGCTTTAGTTACCGCGTTTCTTTTTAATTCATCTTTAATTTCTTTGTAACGCTGTTTTGATAAGCGATAATACACCCAATAGTTAGTTTGATCTTGCCATGAATCTACTTGTTCAAATTCTTGAATATCATCGGTGGCCACGGTCTGGATTATCTTTTCGTAGCTCTCTTGAAACTTCTTGTTAGCATCGAGCTGGCTCAACACCGAGGTAGACGAAACATTTACTTTTATTTCTGAAACCAAATCTTCTAACGCACTCTTCTTGGCTTCTTGAAGGTAATCATTGCTAAATCCTTTGGTGCTATGGCCGATGCCGTTGTAATAAATATCAGCATTCGGCTTGGATTGAAGCCACATGGGTTTGGCATTTTGTAAATCCGTTTTTAATGAAGTGTTCTTTACAACACCAGGGCTACAACCTGAAATAAAAATAAGAAGAATAAGTTTTTTTTTCACGGATTAATCCAAAGCTAGTATCATGCCAAAAATAGTAGTTAGTTGTTAGAATCTAGTATTTAGTTAATAGCTGGTATCCAACTTCTCAACCTAATCCTCTAGTCCCCTCCTCCTACTTCCACTTGATACGAAGTCAACATCGCACCGAAGTATTCTCTATTAAGCCTAGCAATGTTAGTTACGCTGATTCCCTTAGGGCATTCAGCTTCGCAAGCACCCGTGTTGGTGCATGATCCAAAACCTTCTGCATCCATTTGAGCAACCATTTTTTCAGCGCGTTCTTTTCTCTCTGGTCTGCCTTGTGGCAATAATGCTAGTTGAGAAACTTTCGCACTTACAAACAACATGGCTGAAGCATTTTTACACGCTGCTACGCAGGCTCCGCAACCTATACAGGCAGCTGCATCAAACGCCTCATCTGCAATTGTTTTAGGAATTGGAATTTCATTGGCATCAGGCACACCACCTGTATTGACTGATACGAATCCGCCTGAACGTTGAATTCTATCAAAAGCAGAACGATCAACCACTAAATCTTTTATTACTGGGAATGCTTTTGCTCTCCAAGGCTCAACTGTAATTGTTTCGCCATCTTTAAAACTGCGCATGTGCAGTTGGCAGGTGGTTGTTTGCAATGGTCCATGGGGATGTCCATTGATATACATGCTGCACATGCCACAAATACCTTCTCTACAATCGTGATCGAAGGCGATTGACTCTTCTCCTTTCTTGATTAAAGAAGCGTTCAACACATCAATCATTTCTAGGAACGACATATCAGGCGAGGCATGAACATCGTATGTTTTAAATGCACCTTTTGTGTCCTTATTTTTCTGTCTCCAAACTTTTACAGCAACATTCATAATACTATGCTATTGGTTATTAACTATTTGTTACTTGGCTTTTACTTCAATTGCGATTACCTTATCAATTCTAAAAATCACATCATAAAATTCTTTTCCGCTTAGCTCGCGTAAAGAATAGAATTCTGTATCAGTCATACTTTTCGGCTTACCAGTGTACTCCTTACCACCTTCCAACAGAACCGTAACTCTTTCATTTTTGTCACTGGCTGATTTAAGCACACCAAGCAAATCTCTTTCTTCATTTAAATTAATCATAACGATTACTTATAGCTACGTTGTGTCAATTTAACATTTTCAAAAACCAGATTTTCTTTGTGCAATTCTTCGGGTTGATTTTCACCTTTAAATTCCCAAGCAGAAACATAAGCATAGTCGTTGTCGTTGCGCAAGGCCTCTCCTTCTGGTGTTTGCGATTCTTCACGGAAGTGGCCTCCACAGCTTTCTCCGCGAGCGAACGCATCATCTACCATCAGTTCGCCTAGTTCAATCAAATCAGCCACTCTGCCAGCTTTCTCTAGCTCCTGATTCAATTCATTGTTTGAACCCAGCACGTTTACATTCACCCAGAAATCTGCTTTCAAAGCTTGAATTTTTTTCTTGGCGATCTTAAGACCTTCTGCATTGCGAGACATACCACAATACTCCCACATAACTAGCCCTAACTCGCGGTGATATTCATCTACGTTTTTCTTACCTTTTATAGAGAGTAGTTTATTGATTCTTCCGTTCACGTTATCAAGAGCCTCTTTAAAGGCTGGATGATCGGTACTAAGTTTATCAGCCCATCCGATATTCGCCAAATAATCTCCAACTGTATATGGGATCACAAAGTAACCATCGGCCAAGCCCTGCATAAGCGCACTTGCACCCAAGCGATTCGCACCATGATCGGAGAAATTAGCTTCACCCAACGAATATAATCCTGGTATGTTAGTAGATAAATTATAATCAACCCAAAGGCCGCCCATTGTGTAATGCACCGCTGGGAAAATCATCATGGGTACTTCATATGGATTCTCACCCGTAATCTGATGATACATATCGAACAAGTTGCCATACTTTGCTTCTATGGTTTTCTTTCCGTCACGCTTAATGGCATCTGAAAAATCTAAGAACACAGCAAGCCCTGTCGCTCCCACTCCACGGCCTTCATCGCACACTTGCTTTGCATTTCTGGAAGCAACATCACGAGGAACAAGATTTCCGAATGATGGGTATTTGCGCTCCAAGAAATAATCTCTTTCGCTTTCAGGAATATTTACTGCTTCAGAACCTTTCAGTTTTGGTTTAGCTGTTTTGGGAACCCAAATTCTTCCATCGTTTCGCAAGGATTCAGACATCAACGTAAGTTTTGATTGATGATCTCCGGTAACGGGAATGCAAGTAGGATGTATTTGCGTAAAGCAAGGGTTGCCGAAGTAAGCTCCTTTTTTATGAGCGCGCCAAGCAGCTGACACATTCGATCCCATCGCATTGGTTGACAAATAATAGACGTTTCCATATCCGCCTGTGCATAACAAAACTACATGCGCGCTGTGGGCTTCAATTTTTCCAGTAACCAGATCACGGGTTATTATGCCTCTTGCCTTACCATCCGACACTACAACATCCAACATTTCTGATCGGGTGTGCATAGTCACTTTACCGTTGGCAATCTGCCTATTAAGCGCACTGTAAGCTCCCAACAATAATTGTTGTCCCGTTTGCCCACGAGCATAAAAAGTGCGCGATACTTGAGAGCCACCAAATGAACGATTGGCAAGAAGCCCGCCATACTCTCTCGCGAAAGGAACACCTTGTGCCACACATTGGTCGATGATATTTACGCTTACTTGCGCAAGCCTGAATACGTTGCCTTCGCGAGCGCGATAGTCTCCACCTTTTATTGTATCGTAAAACAATCTAAAAACACTATCGCCATCGTTTTGATAATTTTTGGCAGCGTTAATTCCTCCTTGAGCGGCAATACTATGCGCTCTTCTCGGGCTATCTTGAAAGCAGAATGCTTTTACATTGTACCCTAGTTCTGCAAGAGAGGCTGCTGCCGATGCACCTGCAAGGCCAGTGCCTACTACAATTACTTCATATTTTCTTTTGTTAGCTGGATTAACAAGCTTTAAGTTGAACTTATGCTTTGTCCATTTTTCAGCCAATGGACCTTCCGGGATTTTTGAATCAAGATTCATATTGCAATACTTTCTTATTAAAAGTTAAGTCTATTGTTGAATTAGTTTATCCATCCGAAATAAATTGCTATCGGCATCAACGCGAAGATGAAGGGCACAATGATTGAAAAGGCAGTGCCTACAAACGAAATGAGACCATTATATTTTAGGTGGTTTAGGCCAAGGGATTGAAATGCGCTGGCAAATCCGTGAAGCAAATGCCAAAACAAAGACACACATCCTAAAACATAGAACAACACGATCCACGGATTAGAAAATACTTCAAACATCATTTTATAGAGCGGCAATTCTTCGCCTTGTGTAAACTGATTGGTGCGATTGGGAATCCAGAAATGAGAGGTGTGCAAAATCAAAAACAATAAAAGCAACGTACCAAGCAAACCCATACTTCGGCTATACCAAGTGCTGCTAGGAGCCTTCGAATTATTATATTTCACCGGGCGGGCAACATGGTTTGCTCTCCAAAGTGAAAGCCCTTGAATGATATGGCCTAGAAACCCAGCAATCAACCCAATTTCTAATGTGCGGATTATAGGGTTGGTGCCCATAAAATGCCCCCAGTAAGAAAACGTTTCGCCATTGTCATTATAAAATATCATGGCGTTTATGGTGCAATGTATTATTAGGAAACTGATGAGAAAAAGGCCAGTGAGAGCCATCATGAGCTTTCTTCCAAGCGAGCTTGAAAACAAATCAAGAAACCATTTCATAGACTGATATAGAATTAGGTATAGTAAGAACCAAAAATAGGCGGGAAAGTTTTACCAAACAACAATTGGAAAAGGATTAATAAAATTGATTGTAGAGTGTTTGGCAAAGGTTGAACTTCCCCCAAGAAATCAGCATCTTTGAAGCTTGAATGAGTTTATGACAAAAAAGAAGATAGCATTACTTTATGGAGGGCGTTCTGTTGAGCATGGGGTGTCTATCAATTCAGCTCGCAATATTTTTGAATTTTTGGACAAAGATAAATTTGAACCTATCCTTATCGGGATTTCTCAAAAAGGAGTTTGGTATCTTACCAATGGAGTCTCCAAAGAAATTGAGCAAGGCAAAGAGCTATCGTTCACATTAAATCCCGGAAAGGCAATTTTTAAAACAAGTGATGGTAATCAGTTTTCTATCGATATTGTTTTCCCCATCCTACATGGCACTGATGGTGAAGATGGGAGCATTCAGGGATTTCTGAAGGCGTTTAGCTTACCAATGATTGGCACGGGCGTGCTTGGCTCATCGCTGTCTATGAGCAAACTTGTTGCCAAACAAATGCTTGCCCAAGCTGGCTTACCAGTATCCGATTTTATTTATTGCTACTATGCTAATCATGCTGATTATCCATTCACGAAAGTGAAAGAAGAGTTAGGCTTGCCCTTTATGGTGAAGTCAGCCAACTTGGGTTCATCAGTGGGTGTATCGAAAGTAAAGAGTGAAGCTGATTTTGCAAAAGCTGTTGAAGAGGCATTTCGCTATGATGAATGTGTGTTGTTTGAAAAGTTTATTGAAGGGCGCGAGATTGAATGCGCCATTTTGGGCAACGATTCCGCTAAGGCTTCCCTTCCGGGTGAAATTATAATCAGTAAGAAATATGATTTTTATACGTTCGATGCAAAATATGTGGATGGTGATGCAGTTACGATTGATGTACCCGCAAAGCTATCTCTTCAAGAGTCTGATTTGATTAGAGAACTTTCCGTGAAAGCCTATCAGGCCTTATCGTGCGAGGACTTTGCTCGCGTTGATTTGTTTCTTACTAAAAATGGCAAGGTTTACATTAATGAAATCAACACAATACCTGGTTTTACCAATTCAAGTATGTTCCCAATGATGTGGAAAGAGCGCGGCCTTTCATTCACCGATCTTATCACTAACTTGATCGAGCTGGCCATGGAAAGACATAAAAAATCGCATAGAATTGAAACCTCTTTTAATTCACAACTGAAATTTTAACAATGAAGTTACCCTATCAAGATAATAAAATAGGATCGCTGCTAAAGAACATTGGCATTGTTGTTGGCCTCATTTTGCTGTTGTCCATCTTCTATTTCTATGTGTATCTACCTAACGCAACCAATCATAATAAACTAATTACCGTGCCTGACTTTTCAGGATTAGATGAACCTGCGCTGAAACAACTTGCTGAGCAAACGAGTTTGCGTTATTCGATTGAAGACTCTGCATATTCGGCAGATATACCGCCTTACACAGCGCTCAGGCAATTTCCAAAAGCAGGCACTAAAGTAAAAGAGAACCGATCGGTTTACATTACCATCAATCGAGTTACTCCACCATCAATGCCCATCCCCGATTTAATTGATCGATCGCTGATCAATGCAGAAGTAGTATTAAAAAGTAATGAACTAGTAAAAGGGAAGGTGTATTATGAATCAAGTCCATTTCCTACCGTTACAAAAATGTGGTATAAAGGCAAAGTTATAAATGCTGGAGCGCGCGTGCCAAAAGGTTCTATTATCGATTTGGTAATTGGTGATGGGCAAGGCGCATCTGATCTAGTGATTGGTACTTTAGTAGGCGATTCGTATGATCAGGTAATTTTTAAACTCAACGGTTGGAACCTGCATTTGGGCAACGTACAAATACCAGCTGAGGTAGATACTACGGGCATTCGATTGTTCGTTTACAAACAACAGCCTGAATCAGGGGATTCAGTAAGAGTGGGCGATCCAGTGAGCATTTGGGTTGGACCGAAAGGCTACAAGCCAACCGATGAAATAAAAAAATAGAACTCTTCAATGAGAATTTTCTTTTCGATAGTTACTTCTTTGGCCATTGCCACCACTGCGTTTGCACAACTATCGCTACAATCAATTTCACACTCTACAACTAAAGCACCTACACTGACTACCAGCGGAAGAGTTGAAGTTAGCTCACCATTGCAACTTCCTTTTTGGGATGATTTTTCTTACTATACAAAAATTAAACCCATAGAATCATTTTGGGCTTCTTCTAATACAGTTTCCTTCAACGATGGCATGGCTATCAATCCTGTATCATTGAAAGTAGCCACCTTCGATGGGTATGATGCCAGTGGCAAGCCTTACAATATATTGGATAATGGATTGGTTAAAGGATTTGCCGATAGTTTGGTTTCGCAGCCCATCGACTTGAGTTTAGTGCCTTCTGAAAAACAAAACTCTGTTTACCTCAGCTTTTATTATCAAGCGCAAGGCAATGGAGAATTGCCAGACACATCCGATAAGCTCGTAGTGTATTTTAAAGGTCCACTAGGGTGGGAAGTAATTGATGAATCGATTGTGGGAGACGCCTCGTTAGACCCATCTACTTTTTATCTCAAGCACATTCAAGTGCCACCGCGATTGTTCCACAAAGCATTTCAATTTAGGATCAGAAACTTCGGTAGACTTTCTGGGCCTTATGATACTTGGAATTTGGATTATTTTTATTTGAATGTGGATCGCAGTGCAGATGAAAACTCAACTCCAGACCGAGCTATTACTACACCTCTTACTTCTTTGTTTAAGGATTACCAATCGATTCCCTACAAACACTTTATAAAAGATGTTGATGGCAATTTATCAAAGCCCACTTTTGGTTTATATAATTTTAAAGATGGTAACAATCAACCACTCAATTACTTTTCGTACGATACATTAATTCAATACACCAATTCAAAAATTATTAAAACAACACATCCCCTTGAAAGTTTCAAAATTATTCTTCCCTCCTTACTTGGACTTCAATTTAGGCCTGCGGTTCCTTTGTCAAAAATTCCCTTAGCAAGCTACTTTGATAAAAATGCAGACTCGGTAAATGTAAAACTAAAGGTTGGATTAACTTCCCGAGATAATGATCCATTGCGTGATTACTTGCCAACGTATTCGCCTATTGATTTTAGAAACAATGACACACTTCGCTCTAGCTACAAACTCTTCAGCTATTATGCCTATGATGATAATGTTGCTGAATATGCCGCAGGCATAAACCAAGCAGGTGGAGAGCTGGCCTATCTCTTTAATATGAAGACTACCGAGCCCGATACCATTCGGATAATCAACATTCACTTCCCCAACTTTAACGAACAAGCCAATCAAGTTTTTGAACTACGAATCTGGAAAACTATTTCAGATACAGCACCTGTTATTCTCTACAAACAAACGGTTTCAGTGAGGCGCAAACCCGGCAACCAGTTTTCATCCTACGATATTGATCCAAAGCAACCACCTTTAATTGTGCAAGGCTCATTTTATGTTGGCTGGAAACAAGCAAGTTCAACACGCATGGATGTTGGGTTTGATGCTAACACAAACAGTGGCGATAAAATATTTTACAATACTAACGGCACTTGGATACAGAATACAGATTTGAAAGGAAGCTTAATGATAAGGCCTGTGTTTGGAAAAAATGGCACACCAAAACCAATTATTAATGCAGTGAATGAGACTGTCTCTAAGCCTACACTCTATCCTAATCCCAGCAAAGGCATTTTCACTATACCCTTTGAAACAGAGCAAGTTATTATTTATGATGCCACTGGCGCGCCAGTTAATTTTACTTTAGATAATCAGTTAACCGAAAAGAAAATAGAGATTTCAAATTATACAGGCTTATTAATTGTACGACTCCTAATTGCCGGACAATGGACATCACATAAGATTTTAATCAATTAGTCGATGTGCCTTTCTATCGAATACTCTATTTTAATTCGCTTCTATTAATCAATTTATCGAACCAGAATTCATAACTCCTTCCACGTATGGTCTGCAAGCAATTGCACGGTTGAAACAAAACTTTTATAAGGCGTTTTTCTGCCCCACTCTTTTGGACCAATCATAGAAACCAAATACGAGCCATCTTCTTTTTCGTAGAGATAATATACCTTACCGATTACAGGCGCAAAGCTAAGTTTGGCATCGTATATCAACATGGAAAGCTCCTTTCTCTTTTGAATTTCCTTTGCTTGCACTGCGAGCAACTCAATCTGTTGGCGTATCTGCGTAAGCTGCATATTGGTTTGTTCTTCCATCGCGCTAAGCGATTGATGGCGGATAATACCTTCTTCATTGGGTTTGATCAACGCACCAGAAACCGAAGCTGAGTAAGGAAGAACACTCAATTGTTTATGATAAATCTCAACGTTCACAAGTTCTTTATCATCTTCAAGAAAACGTTTTTGGGTAACTTTTAAATAGCTTTTGGGAGTAATGTCGTGAATCACTAAAAGCATCAGCTTATCATTCTTAAAAAAATGAGTTTCAAATGTAGAAGAATCAATCAAGTTGATTTTTAATTTGTCGGCAACTTCAGGTGTTTCAAACGGATATAGATCACCATCAGCAAGTACAGAATAGCGCGATGAAAATGCTTGGTCTTCGAGAGAAACCCAGTTCATGCTTATTACCAATTCTTTACTAGATGTGCCGAGTTCAATTTTATAAATGCCCGACTTGGGTCGATTGCCAAATTCATAAGTTCCCTTTTCGGGGAATAGCTGCCACGCAGCCAAAAAATTATATACCTCTACCATGGTTTTTATATGATAACAAGTCTAACAACAATTGGGGGAGAATGGCTTAATCCAAATCAAAAAAAAAGGCAGTCTTTCAACTGCCTTTTTTATTAAGTTCATATATCACTTCTTATCTTCTTCCTTTCTTAGCAGCTTTTTTTGAAGCCTTCTTAGCGGCCTTCTTCGCTACTTTTTTCGCGACCTTCTTTGCTGCTTTTTTTGGTAAGGCTTTTTTGGCTACTTTCTTTATGGATGCTTTCTTAGCTACCTTTTTCGCAGCCTTCTTGGGTAACGCTTTCTTAGCAACCTTTTTAATCGCTTTCACAGCCTTTTTAGCAACTTTCTTTACCACTTTTTTAGGAGCTGTTTTCTTCGTTGCTTTCTTGGCTGCTTTTTTTGGAGCAACTTTTTTAGCGATTGTTTTAGTTACGATAGTTGCAGTAACCGCTTTCTTAGCAACTACTTTTTTAGCTGGCTTTGCAACCGCTTTTACAGGTGCAACTTTTGCTTTCGCGGAAGCGATCTTCGCAGCCATCAAGTTCAATGCCGATCCTGCTTTGAACCATTCAATCTGCCCCGAATTATAAGAGTGATTTACTTTTATTGTTTCATTCGTTCCGTCTGCGTGATTTAAAACCAACGTTAATTGTTTATCTGGAGCAAACGATGTCAAGTCTGTAAAATCAATGCTATCATTCTCTTGAAATTTATCATAGTCAGCTTCATTTGCAAATGTAATGGCCAACATACCTTGCTTTTTCAAGTTGGTTTCATGAATGCGTGCAAACGACTTCACCAAAATTGCTTTAATGCCCAAATGACGAGGCTGCATAGCTGCATGCTCGCGTGATGAACCTTCGCCATAATTATGGTCGCCTACCACGAGTGTTGAAACGCCTGCCGCCTTGTAAGCGCGCTGAGTAGCTGGCACTGGGCCATACTCACCCGTTAATTGGCTTTTAATATTATCTGTTTTTTCATTGAAAAAATTAGTAGCACCCGTCAATGTGTTATCGGATATATTGTCCAAATGTCCGCGAAAGCGCAACCATGGACCGGCCATAGAAATATGGTCAGTAGTACATTTTCCCTTGGCTTTAATCAATAGTTTAAAACCGCTCCAATTCTTACCATCATAAGCTGCGAAGGGACTCAACGCTTGAAGACGTTTTGATTTAGGATCGATCTTCACTTGCACACGACTACCATCAGCAGCAGGTGCAATAAAACCAGCGTCTTTTACGGCATATCCTTTTGGTGGTGCTTCTGAACCTTTCGGCTCATCCAACTTTACTTGAACACCATCTTCGTTGGTTAATGTATCCGTTAGCGGATTAAACGTTAAATCACCCGCAATGGCAAACGCTGTTGTTATTTCTGGTGAAGCAACAAACGCATGGGTATTAGGGTTGCCATCATTGCGTTTGGCAAAATTTCTATTGAAAGAAGTAATGATTGAATTTTTACGATTTGGATCATCGGTATGGCGCGACCATTGACCAATGCAAGGTCCGCAAGCATTGGCTAACACAACACCACCCATTTTACTAAACGTTGCTAAGTAGCCATCACGCTCAACGGTGAAGCGCACTTGCTCCGAGCCTGGTGTAATGGTAAACTCAGCCTTTGCTTTTAGTTTTTTATCAACGGCTTGTTGAGCCAATGATGCCGATCTCGAAATATCCTCATAAGAAGAATTAGTGCAAGAACCGATCAAACCAACTTCCAATTTTTCAGGCCACTGATTAGCCCTAACCTCACTTGCAAATTGGCTTATTGGAATAGCGCGATCAGGGGTAAAAGGGCCATTTACATAAGGCTCAAGCGTTGTTAAATCAATTTCAATTACTTGATCAAAATACCTTTCGGGATGAGCATACACTCCTGAATCGCCCGTTAAATGATCTTTAATTTTATCAGCCAACTTTGCAACATCTGCACGACCTGTGCTTATAAGGTAATCAGCCATTTTTTGATCGTAGCCAAAAGTAGAAGTGGTAGCTCCGATCTCGGCTCCCATGTTACAGATTGTGCCTTTACCCGTGCAGGAAAGTGTTTGCGCCCCAGGGCCAAAATATTCAACAATAGCGCCAGTTCCACCTTTAACGGTAAGAATACCAGCTACTTTCAAGATCACATCTTTAGCAGAAGTCCATCCGCTTAATTGCCCAGTAAGTTTCACTCCTATAAGCTTAGGGAATTTCAATTCCCACGCCATACCCGACATCACATCAACAGCATCAGCTCCACCAACACCAATCGCCAACATGCCTAAACCACCAGCATTTACAGTATGTGAGTCAGTTCCTATCATCATTCCTCCAGGGAAACCATAGTTTTCTAATACTACTTGATGAATGATACCTGCCCCAGGTTTCCAGAAACCAATTCCATATTTATTAGAAACAGACTCGAGGAAATTAAAAACCTCTCCACTTGCTGTAATTGAATCTTTTAAGTCTTTTACTGCGCCATCCTTTGCTAAGATAAGATGATCGCAATGAACAGTAGAGGGTACCAATACCTTTGGAATGCCACCCGACATGAATTGAAGCAACGCCATTTGAGCGGTGGCGTCTTGCATCGCTACGCGGTCTGGCGAGAAATCCACATACGACTTTCCACGCTGAAAAGCCACCAAGGCTTGATCGCTATGAAGATGAGAATAAAGGATTTTTTCAGAAAGTGTAAGTGGTTTGCCTACTACCTTTCTAGCTTTGGTAATGCGACCTGGAATGGCTGCATATAAAGCCTTGATCATGTCTAAGTCAAATGCCATAATATTTGTTATTCAGTTTTGTGCTAAACTACTAATTCAAATGTTATGCTGCAAGCATTTCTGTGCGAGTAATTGTGCAATCCCAAATTCCAGTGCTTGATAAAATCAAATTATTAACCCATTATAAAAGTTAAAAAAAAGATTCAACTTTGACGGTTTAAAACTATAACTATGCTTCCCACCGTCAACCCAACTGAAACCAAAACTTGGACAAAACTCACGCTACACTTTATGGAAATGCAAGCCGTTCATATGCGCGAATTGTTTGCTGAATATCCCGCAAGGTTTGAAAAATTTCAACTTCAATTTGAAGATATTTTATTTGATTACTCCAAGAATATAATCACAGAAGATACCTTAAAACTACTGCTAGAATTAGCGAGTGAATGCCAGTTGCAAGATGCGATAGCCGCTATGTTCAGAGGAGAAAAGATCAACCAAACTGAAGGCCGATCAGTGTTGCACGTTGCGCTTCGCAATCGCTCCAATAAACCCGTGCTAGTAGATGGTAAAGATGTGATGCCTGAAATAAATGCGGTGTTGGCTCAAATGAAAAACTTTTCCGATAATCTTTTGAATGGAACGTGGAAAGGCTATTCTGGCAAGCGTATTACTGACATTGTCAACATTGGTATTGGAGGATCAGACCTTGGTCCTTACATGGTTACAGAAGCCCTTCGCCCCTATCATCAATCTATCAAACCTCATTTTGTTTCGAATGTGGACGGCACTCACTTGGCCGAAACATTGAAACGCGTAGATGCCGAAACAACCTTGTTCATCATCGCATCCAAAACCTTCACTACGCAAGAAACAATGACCAATGCCGAAAGCGCGAAGCAATGGTTCTTAGAAAAATCGGGAGGAAAAGGTGATGTTGCCAAGCATTTCGTTGCGGTTTCCACCAATTCAAAATCGGTAACTGAATTTGGCATCGCTCCCGAAAACATGTTCGTGTTTTGGGATTGGGTGGGCGGGCGCTATTCATTGTGGTCTTCCATCGGTTTATCCATTTCAAGCACAATCGGTTATGATAATTTTATCGAACTGTTGGAAGGTGCTCACGCTGTCGATAATCATTTTCAACAAACAGAATTAGAAAAGAACGTTCCTGTTATCATGGCATTGCTTGGTATTTGGTATGGCAATTTCTTTGATGCCGCATCGGAAGCCATCTTGCCTTACGATCAATACTTGCATCGCTTTGCTGCTTACTTTCAACAAGGTAACATGGAAAGTAATGGCAAATCAATCGATCGAGATGGAAAAGAAATACTATATCAAACTGGCCCTGTGATTTGGGGAGAACCAGGAACTAACGGCCAACATGCTTTTTATCAATTGATTCACCAGGGCACCAAATTAATCCCGTGCGATTTTCTTGCTCCTGCCATCAGTCAAAATCCAATTGGTGATCATCATGTGAAATTGCTCTCCAACTTTTTCGCTCAAACGGAAGCTCTTTTGGTTGGCAAAACAAAGGAAGAAGTTGAAGTAGAGTTGAAGAAAATTGGTATGAGTGAAGCTCAAATTCAATTCCATTTACCTTTTAGAGTGTTCAGTGGAAACAAACCATCCAACTCGTTTGTCTTTAAAAAATTAACGCCCCGCACACTAGGTAGTTTAATTTCATTTTATGAACATAAAATATTTGTTCAAGGTGTGATTTGGAATATCTTCAGTTTTGACCAATGGGGCGTAGAATTGGGGAAAGTATTGGCAAAGAAAATTCTCCCTGAACTTGAGTCAGAGGCCAAAGTTACCGCACATGATTCGTCAACCAATGGATTGATAAATTATTTCAAACGATTGAAAAGCAGCTGAGGCTAAGGTCAAACATTTATTCTTGGATTGTAAGCCTTAACAATTATTTTTGACGCTGTTTATTGAATAATGGGAAATAAAATTTCGAAAATCGGAGTGTTTACATCAGGAGGAGATGCTCCTGGAATGAACGCTGCTTTGCGCGCTGTTGTGCGAGCTTCTATCTATTATAATAAGGAAGTGTATGGAATCATGCGAGGTTATGAAGGCATGATTGATGATGAGATTGTAAAGTTGGGCGCACGGTCAGTTGGCAACATACTTCAACGTGGTGGCACTATTTTAAAGACTGCCAGAAGCGAAGCCTTTCGAACAAAAGAAGGCCGCGAAAAAGCATTTCAAAACCTAAAAAAGAATGGCATCGATGCATTGGTAGCCATTGGTGGCGATGGCACATTTACTGGCCTTCATAAATTTTATGAAGAGTTCAACGTGCCTTCCGTTTGTATACCAGGCACAATCGATAACGACCTTGCAGGAACAGATTTTACCATTGGCTTTGATACATCTACCAATACTGCTGTAGAAGCCATTGACAAAATTCGCGACACGGCTTTATCACATAATCGTTTGTTTTTTATCGAAGTAATGGGGCGCAACTCTGGCTACATCGCTATTAATAGTGGTATAGCGGGTGGAGCTGTTGCTTCTATTATTCCTGAAGAAACTCTGACAATGGACGAACTCTTCAATAAACTTGATGAAGGTGGTAAGACCAATCGAAAATCAAGTTTAGTGGTAGTGGCTGAAGGTAGCAAAATGGGTGGTGCTATGGAGCTAGCCAAGAAATTCTCGGAACGTAATAATTATTTCGATATCAAAGTTACTATTCTAGGCCACTTACAGCGTGGTGGTGCGCCCAGTTACTTCGATCGCGTACTTGCTAGTAAATTGGGTATTGCTGCGGTGGAAGGTCTGCTCAACGGCCGATCGGATGTGATGGTAGGAATTAGAAACAATGTAATTGTCTTTAATGCATTTGGTGATGTGATTGGCAAGCATCATGAAATTGATTCTGAATTAATAAGGATTGCGAAAATCCTTTCTATTTAAACAAGGTGCGATGACTGAGCTTACTATTGGGATTGACATTGGTGGAACAAACACGAAATACGGCATTGTAGACCGTGCAGGAAATGTGCACCACCAAGGAAACATTCCTACTACTGACTTTGAAGATTTTCAAGATTACTTTGATTCAATGGCCGATGCTTTGCGCGAAGCTATTCACTTTCTTCCCAAGGAAATAAAATTAGTTGGCATAGGCATTGGTGCCGCTAACGGAAACTATTACACTGGTAATATTGAGCGAGCCACCAACCTGAAATGGAAAGGCATATTACCATTGGCAAAAATGTTTACCGATGAATTTGGCATTCCGTGCATACTCACCAACGATGCCAATGCAGCAGCTGTAGGCGAAATGATTTATGGCAATGCGAAGGGCATGAAAGATTTTATTGTGATCACATTGGGCACTGGTCTGGGAAGCGGCCTTGTATCAAATGGAATGTTGATTAACGGTAGGCACGGTATTGCAGGTGAACTTGGTCACACGTCAGTAAACCCTGTAGGTCGCTACTGTAATTGCGGTAAGCGCGGTTGTTTAGAAACGTATGTGTCGGCAACAGGTATAAGACGTACGGTTTACAAATTATTGGCCGACCACTTAGAGCCTAGTGAATTGCGCGGAGTTAGTTTTGATAATCTCAACACCAAAATGATAACGGAGGCCGCTCTTCGTGGCGATATTGTAGCCAAAGCCGCTTACGAATATACAGGTCGTATCTTAGGCATGAAACTAGCTGAATCAGTAGTTCATACCGATCCGGAAGCGATCTTTTTGTTTGGTGGATTGACAATGGCGGGCGATTTGATATTCAAACCCACCATACGCCACATGGAAGAAAATCTGATGCCCTTATTTAGAGGAAAGATAAAAATACTTCCATCAGCCCTACACAATCAAGCTGCGCCTATACTTGGAGCAAGCAGCTTAGTGTGGGATCATTTGGATAAACATATAAAGGAGATTGTTTATTAGTAGACGAGTCGGCTTGCCTTTTTATCTTCAGGAATTGCTATGGATGCCAGGTTGATAAATAGAATCTACCCGAGTTTTTCAATCACCAAGTTATGGTTGGTATAAATGCAAATATCCGCAGCTATGTTAAGGCTATCTCGTACCATTTCTTCAGCTGTTAAATGAGTGGCATGTTTCTTCAATGCCAAAGCAGCCGACTGAGCATACATGGAGCCAGAGCCAATAGCTGCTACTTGATTGTCGGGTTCTAATACATCGCCTGTTCCGGATACAACTAAAATCTCATCTTTATTTACTGTAATGAGCATGGCTTCAAGCTTTCGCAAGTAGCGATCAGTGCGCCAATCTTTGGCGAGCTCAATAGCAGACCGTTTCATGTTGCCTCCATAGCTGTTCAGCTTTTCCTCAAAGCGATCGAGTAATGTAAACGCATCGGCTGTGGAGCCAGCAAAGCCCACCAATATTTTACCTTCATGTAGTTTACGTATTTTCTTCACATTGCTTTTCGCGATGGTATTGCCCATGGTGGCTTGCCCATCGCCACCAATGGCAACTTGGCCGTTGTGAAGAACTGCTAGAATGGTGGTAGAGTGAATTTCAGTCATGTCTTAAATCAAAATTCTTACTGGCTCTTCTAATAATGATTTAAACGTTTTCAAGAAGGCTGCTCCTACTGCGCCATCTACTGCTCGGTGATCACACGAAAGTGTTACTTTCATTACGCTGCCTGGCACAAGTTGTCCGTTTTTAACAATGGCTGTTTCTTTAATTCCACCTATCGCTAAAATACATGCATCGGGTGAATTGATGATGGCTGTGAAGTCTTCTACACCAAACATGCCAAGGTTAGAAATCGTAAAGGTGCTTCCTTCCCAATCGCTCGGTTGTAGTTTCTTGTCTTGTGCTTTTTGTGCTAAGTCTTTCACTTCGGCAGCGATATGCGAAAGTGATTTGTTATCCGCGAAGCGAACAATTGGCACTACTAAACCATCTTTAATAGCAACAGCAACGCCAATATGGATATGATGATTTTTTCTGATCTTATCGCCCAGCCAACTTACGTTCACATCAGGATTTTGACGAAGTGCAGCAGCCACGGCCTTAATTACCATGTCATTAAATGAAATCTTCACGGGTGAAATTTCATTCATACTCTTACGCGCCTCTATTGCTTTGTCCATGTTGATTTCCATGGTTATATAAAAATGCGGAGCAGTGTACATGCTTTCTGAAAGCCTTCGAGCAATTGCTTTTCTCATTTGAGATACGGTAATCTCTTCAAAGCTTTCTTTACCAACTACTGAAGGAAGTACTACTGAAGCGGATGACTTCGATGCTGCAGCAGGTGCCAGTGCTGCTGAAGGCTTGTAACTTTCTACATCATGTTTAGTGATGCGTCCACTTTCGCCACTGCCCGCTATTTTTGAAATATCGTAGCCCATATCTTTGGCCATTTTTCTTGCTAGTGGAGATGCTTTCAATCGGCCATTGGAATTTGAGCTTGTAGTTTCAACAGCTGCGACAATTGTTGCTGGCGTTACAGATGCTTGAACCACGGGAGCAGTAGGAGCAGTAGAGGTAGTTACTGCGCCAGTGCCTTTTGCTTGATGCGCTTTTAGTAAAGTTTGCCAATCCGCATTTTTATCGCCAACTATTGCTAAGACACCATTTACAGCAACGGCTTCTTTTTCTTTAGCACCTAAATAAAGTACCGTGCCCGTGTTATACGATTCATATTCCATGGTGGCTTTATCAGTTTCAACATCGGCCATCAATTCGCCAGTCTTTACAGTATCGCCCACTTTTTTATGCCATGTCGCTATCACACCTTCGGCCATGGTATCGCTCATTTTGGGCATTAGCACAATCTCTGCTTTTATTCCTTTCGTATCGATGATTGAAGTTGATGCAACTGGTGCAGAAGTTGCACTGGCTGTAACCACAGTTGGAGCAGAAACAACTGCAGAACCTGATCCCGCAAGCAGAGCCGCGAAATCTTCTCCTGGTTTCCCCACTATTGCAAGCACATCGTTTACTTTAACGGCCTCGCCTTGTTTTGCGCCCAAATACAACACAGTGCCAGCATTGAACGATTCGTAATCCATAGTTGCTTTGTCTGTTTCAACTTCGGCCATTAATTCACCATTCTTTACTGTATCTCCCACCTTTTTATGCCAAGTAGCAATAACTCCTTCAGTCATTGTGTCGCTCATTTTGGGCATTCTTACAATCTCAGCCATTCTTGTATAAGTTAATCGTTAGTTTAATAATTCGGAAACCAAAAATAAGGCTAAATAAGGCGATTTTCAAACATTAAAAACCGATGTTTCCAACTAGAAATTCAAATGAAGGTGTATTGCTTTCAATCGCTTGAGAAAATCTAACTCCTACATTGAATTGCGGCAGGAATCGCATGATGTTAAGATCAACTTTCAATTCCCCGCCAAGGGATGTATAATTTCTGCTGATAGCATTTGTTTTTCCAAAAGCATAATCCAAAAATAAATTAGCTCGTACTCGCTGGAAATTAACAAGAGGTCCAATCGCTATATCAGGGTACCAAAGCGGAAACGTATAGTTAATAGACATGCTATACACATCGCGAAACCTTGAGATGGATTGACCACGAGGTGTGGGTATTTGATTAGAGAATAAATAGTTGCTTATTTTACCATCCTTACCAACTGGATTGTTATCGATTTGGCTACTTTGATAAGCCCAATAACCATTGATGGAATGATGCTTTGCAAAGCCAGGGAAAAACAATCTGGAATAAAATGAAAACAAGTTACCAGTATAATCTCCACCAATAGAGTTGATTGAATTTACTTCAATATACTGACCCACTTTACTATAAATATCTCTACGGCTAGTTTTCAAAAGTCGATAAGCGGAAAACGAAAACTGATTGAATGTAAGCTGCCCATTGCCCTGATAGCTAAGTAATGTGCGAACAAACTTAACTGTATCATTTCTGATTAAGGATGGGATATAGCGAGCGGAATTGAAAGAGTTGCTGAACCCTGAAACATTAGTTATGCCCACTGAATTACCAAACGTTACATTACTGAAATACTTGGAATTGGTTGTATTTAGAGGGATACGAAGAGCAACTTGCGTTTTCTGTTCAGTCCAACTTATTTTTACGTTATTAAAAGAAGAGTAAGTTGTATCCTGACCTTTAACAATAGTAACTGGAAAAGTTCCTTCGTTCACTGATCGATTGCCTTTGGACACCGAAAAATCTATAATCGGGAAAAAGCCTTGGTAGCTGGCGGTGGCTTTCCAAGCACCTACCTTTTCAGTCGCATCATAATTATACCCAGCATTAATGGATGTTGTGCTAAGTATATCTTGCGATGAAATACCCAGTTGAATATCTGTTAAACTATTGATAAAATAAGGGCCCCAGCTATGCGGATTAATCATTCCGCTTGCGCGATGGTAGCGTTTGGTTTCATACTGTTGATTGGGAACGTTATCTAAAAGACCAGGCATGCCTTCTTGCTCAACTAAGTGTTGAAAATTATTGCTTAATGGCTTTGCCACATCTGCCAGTGGTTTCCATTTTGTTGTGTCGAAGGCAATCTTTACTACATCCAACCCATTGCCAGTTTGTTCGTTGTAATAAATCTCAGAACCATTTAAAGACACTGCTGGATAATATGCTCCATACTTGGAACACGTTACTTGATAGCGATTTCCATTATCCATGTTCAATGCATAAATATTATCAATACCACTGTAAGGCGAATTATAAAAAATATAATTTTTGTAAGGCACAGGGTAGCCAATGTTTTCATCTGAAGGTGTTGTTAATTCACTTACTACTCCTGCTGAATCATATTTGACAATACTCTTTCCTTTTGCGTTTGTCTTCAGTGCAACTATCGATTTTCCATCCGCTGCAAAGCGAGGCATTGAAATAAAATCATTGTCGGGATTGGCGAATTCCTTCAATTTCTTTCCACTGAAATAATCTACCACAATAAGCTGCGTTTTGTAATCTGTACCTGTCTCCACCGTTGCTACTGAATAACCATCGGGCGATAATGCAGCCGAGGCATAGCGTGTGTGGCTTGAAATGATATGCGAACTTTTGTTTCCAAAATCATAGCCCTTTAGAACAGAATACGTTTTGATCTGCCAACGCGGGTCGTACCTAAATTCATTCCACACTACACGCGAGTTAGCTGCCGATAGCATTCCCGTAGCGTTCACTTGGCCTTGCACATAGCTTTTTATCTCTCGCCCACCTTGCAAAGCAATAAGTTCTTCAATATTGCCAATACCCGATTTTTGAACTAACACACTACCATCTTCCAAGGGTTGTGGATATTTATAATCAGTGTAGGTATCGCTTTCGCGGATGTTCACTTTCTCAAAAGGTGTAAGTGTTAATTGACTTAGTTCATTTATCCATTGCGTCTTTAAACTTGCTGCCATCTCGTTATACAAGTCGCGCACATACAACCCAGTTTCTTTTTTGATGGCAGAAGAAAAAGTGAATGGAATAAAAGGTACGCTCCATGCCCTATGTGTAATGTCTCCCCAAATGTGAGCATTGCCAGTTTTCTTTCTGAGGTACGAAACCATTTCGTAGCCCAACACATAATGATTGGGAATGTTGTGTTTATACGATCTCAAATACTGTTTATGATAATTGAATTTTCTACCTTCCAATAAGTTGGTACGAAACACTAAATCAAAGCTAGGTATACGCCCGCGACCAGCGTGAGTGAAGGCGGTTTCAGTGGCTACTGCATCGCCTTCCCAAAACCAATTAGGCACAGCTGCAAAAGATAATCCAGCCAAAAATTGCTGACCGAAAAGTGTATGGACAATTTTATTAAAACCTGTAATGCTATTTTGAAACTGAACAATATGTCGGTATTCGTGTGAAGCTAGGAGATTCAGCCAATCGTTGTTGCCAACAAATTGATTATCCTGCGAAGGCATGGCATAAAACTCAGACCTGCGTGGGGCAAGCGCAACAAACCCATTGGAAACGGATGATTGATTTTGTAGAACGATGGAAATCTTTTTTGGCTTTACCCCTAGTGACGCAGCCTCTGGAGCTCTAATCTGCTCAAATGTATTGGCCATCCGTTGAGCTTGAAATTCGAAGCCTTGAGGATAAAGGATTCTGAAATTAGGAGTATTTATCTGGTACCATTTAACCTGGGGCGAGTTAGTGCTGAAAACACTTGTTTCCTGACTCCAACAAATCGTGAACGATCCAATAAAAAGAAACAAGAAAAGATAACGCATCGAGATTTTTATAAGGCAACGGAAAAGTACATCAGTAATTTTGGATTTAATAATTTGTGCGCTGGCAAGATTTTATAGTTATTTAGATAAATTCTAGATTTCATGAAAGCTTTAATACCTATATTTTTTTTCACACTTAATCTGGTCAATGCCCAAATAACATTGAAGAATGAAACTAATTCGGATAATACTATCAGTATCTATGCTCAAAATGAAACATCCGGTTATTACACTGTGCGAATTATCTATGATAATCTAGTAGGCTACACAACTTCACTAAATGAATATTCTGTTGCATTGGTAGGGCCGGGTACATCGCAGATTGCTAAACTCTCACCACAAACGAATGCCACTAGCCTTTCTTTAGGTTATAAATATACCTATTGTGAAGGCAAGGCATTGAGTAAGATTCCTGATTTGGGGTTTGTCTATTTATTGCCTTCTAAAGTTTCAAAGAGATTGATAGTAAGAAAAATACACTCATTGGGGAAAGCCATCGGGCAAAAAGAGGAAGGGAATTTATATGCTCTGGGATTCAATTTTAGTAAAGGAGATACAATTTGTGCCGCAAGAGCAGGCACGGTGATTACATTAGTGGATACAATTAGTAATGGAGAGAAATCATCTCAATCTTATAGCCAGCAGCGAAATTTTATTTCAATTGAGCAAAAGGATGGGACAATTGCAAAATATACACTTTTGGCACCCGCGCATTCATTAGTTGATCTCGGGGATAGGGTAATACCAGGCCAATCCATTGCTGTATTTAATAAGGAGAATGAAAAATACACTGTATTATTCTCTGTTTCCTATCTTGATAAGAAGCGATTTCTAGCCTTCAACAAGAATGATAATAAGAAACCGGACTATTTTATAACGCTACCTACAATTTGGATATTTAATGATCAGCAAAAAGGAAGCTTAGGTTCTGATATCAGTGATCAAGAGATAAAAGCCATCCATCCTGTAGCAATAGTTGCTGCTGAGTTGACAAAGAGGGAAAAGAAAAAAATGAGTTTAGAGTAAGTGCAATTAAAACAATTACTTACGTTTGATTGAAAGTACTTTTTTTAAATCAAAGACTCTTTCTTGCCGCCATGTTCAAAAAACTCAGAGAATTCTATAATCAATACAAAGAATACGTGAGGGTTGATTTACTGATGTATGTGGTACTTATTCTTCTTATAATTTTCTACTTCATTTACTCAGTTGTCTTCACTTAAATAAAAATATCTTTCGTAAGGAAGGCAGAAAGAAAAACAAGCAATTACCTAAGCTCCTCCTTCAAAAGTATTTCACGCACATTCAATTTTATTTTCACCGAAAGAGCATCGGTAGGCAGATCGTTCACATCCTTCCCAAAAGGATCTTCAATTTCTTCTGCGATCAACTCCACGCTTAGCAGCACGAAGGTGATTAATCCAACAATCGGAATGGTGACATAGCCTGAAGACTCCACAAAAGCAAAAGGCAAGGTTATCACATAGATAAAAATAAATTGCTTGATGTATATTGAATAGGAATAGGGTATTGGAGTATTTCTTATTCTTTCACATCCTCCCATTATATCAGAAAACTCTTTCATTTCTCGATCAAGCAAAAGCAATTGGTCTCCGCTTATTTTACCATCTTTATAGAGAAGGTTAATTCTTTCATACATGAAAGAAGATATCTTGTTAGGTACATGTTTTATAGCTTGTAACGCTTCCTTGAATCCGAAATCATCCGTAATTTCCAATTCATCAATGTTCACACCATCACGCAAGTGTTCGCGTACTGATATTGCAAAATTACTGATCATAATAGCAAACCACAATCGATTTTTCTCTTCAGTTTTATCCAAAAAGGCATTCAGTTTTTGAGCCAGATTACGTGTGTTGTTGAGCAGGCTTCCCCATAACTTTCGCCCTTCCCACCATCGGTCATATGCAGAATTGGTTCTAAAAACGAGAAAAAGACCCAACACAATCCCCAACAAGGAATGCATGGCAATGGTTGTCTTAAACTCAAATTTAAAAAAATCAAGATGCAGGTAACAGATTACCGCAGAAAAAGCACTCATAATAAGCACGGCTGGTGTGAGCGTGCGCATTACATAGCGGCTATTGGAATGGAACACCAATGAAAGCCAGATTTTAGGATCGTAATTTACCATGCCCAAATATGAGCAATGAAAAAAGGAATAGCAAGGTCAAAAAGTCCGACAAGATCACTTGAACCCTTCAGGATTGGTCTATCAAAAGTTTTTTTGGTGAATCGATTACAAAATCTTTCCTTACTTTCGCTAGATCAAATTCCACTAATGAAAAACATAATCATATCCTTCTTCATCTTTGCTTCTAGCTCGTCTTTTTCTCAAAATTATGTAATCACCAATAAAGGAGATTCGATTTACGGCAAGATGAAGTTCTTGTCTTATGACCTACTGGATAGAGTACAAGTAACCAATGAGAAGAAGGTAATACTTACAGCGATGCAAGTAAAAAAAATAGTACTTGACGGTGAACTTTATAAGGCGGCTCGACTAGGAAATGCCATCCGTTTTATGAAAGTGATTAAGACTGGCTACTTGAGCTTGTATGCATTTAAACCAGAAAATCAAACTGGGTATGATGGGCGCATGTTGATAAAAATGGATGGCAAATATATAGAAGCTCCCAACTTGGCTTTCAAAAAAGTACTTATCGATTTTTTGGAAGATTGTGAATCTGTTACTTCAAAAATTAAAAGTGGTGAGTTTGGAAGGCGCGAGCTTGAATTGATTATTGATTCTTACAATACATGCTTAAAAGGAAAAGATCCTGCTATCTCAAAAGAAGCAATTGCAATTACTGAGCCGTTAAAGAAAAAGATTGAAGCATTAGAAGCACTTAATATAAAAAATAAAGCCTCTAAAAATCCTCAAGCCAATGATGCCAGCGAGCTTATTGGTGATATAATAATTAAGGTTAAAAAAGGAGATACCGTTCCTAAGTATCAAATCGAGGCATTGAAAACTTTTCTGGCGACATTGCCCGATTTAACCACAGAACTTAATGAAGTGCTAAGCC
Source organism: Cytophagales bacterium (assembly GCA_038205685.1). GTDB lineage: Bacteria > Bacteroidota > Bacteroidia > Cytophagales > Cyclobacteriaceae > ELB16-189. The sequence goes on from JBBRBQ010000015.1 coordinate 63,931, forward strand.
TTCTTGCCCAATAATTTGTTCACTAAATTAAGAACCTTTTCTCTCTCCACCCAAAGAATGAAAGCTGAACAAATGGCAACGATAAGTGCGTACATAAATAATTGACCACCGTCCAGTTGACCTCCTTCACTTGGCACTTGTATGCCTAAGATGGTGAAATGCATACCCAAAGCACCAATCATTAAACCCAATGCTAGACCTGCTCCTAAGTATGTAGTGGCTGGAACTATAATTAAAATAGAAGCGATTAATTCAAGAACGCCAATGCCAATTCTTCCATAAGGTTCAAGGCCTACCGTAGTAAATATGTAAACTGATTCAGGCGATGCTGTAAATTTGAAATACAATGTTTGGAGCATAATCAGTACTGCAATAATTTTGGCTGTCCATAAAAGTATTAGAGTTATCTTATTCATTGGGTTTGGCGTTACAATATTTTAGTGAGTAATTATACGCATAATTCATATTTAAGTAGTGTCAGTGAAACGACAACTATTCATATTTTGAAAGCCCTTTATTCGTATTAATTAAAAATAAACTGCCCATTATTTTTCAGTGATTCTTAAACCTCAACAAAATGCTATTAAACTCCTACCCCACTACAGGTCGGCTTATTATTGATTTAGCAATAGCGTCTATTATTTCAAAAGCACATTCGGCAGTTTTATTTTGATCGTCTAGCGTGGGGTTGATTTCAGCTATTTCCCATGCACATAAATTGGGGGCTTTGCATAACTCTTCATTCAAATCTTTTGCTTCTTGCAAAGTAAGTCCGTTGGCAATTGGACTTCCAACTCCCGCGGATACTTTAGGATCGATAGCATGCACATCAAACGATACATAAATAAGATCACAATGATCTAATAGTTTAAGAGCTTCTTTTGCCATTGTGATTGCGCCTTTCTCACGGATCTCTTCTACAGTTATAAAGCCCATACCGAATTTGTTCACTAAGTAGTTTTCAGGCTTCTCCAATTCTCGCACGGCCATATAAACAATATCTTCCGGATAAATCTTTGCACCAGGCATGCCAACGTTCATAATCTGCTCCCAGTACTCAGCTGTTTCCCCAGAAGGGTTATTTACTTTGCATTCAAAATTATCAATATCACAGGCCATTGCTAAAGCCATGCCGTGCATGTTGCCAGTAGACGAAGTATAAGGAGTATTCATATCGGCATGGGCATCAATCCAAATCACGCCAAGTCGTTTGTCAGGGTCAGCTTTTTTTATTCCACAAATAGTTCCATAGGCGGTGCTATGATCGCCAGCAATTACCAACGGAAAATTGTCATCATAGATTTGCTCGTACACTTCTAGGCACGTGCGCTCTTCCATCATCAACACACCATCAATGAATTTAGCATTTTTATATTCGGTGCCTCCGAAAAGTAACTTGTTTACATTTTCAACCTCTACAGAAGTGTATTGCCTGAAAAAATCTGATTTCATATCCAAGCTAGCAATTTTAATAGCCTCGACACCTAGACTGCTACCACGCGTGCCAGCGCCAATTTCAGATTTAACCTCAATGATTTTTATACCTTTTTCTCTCATAAAAATTTATGATTAAGTTATTGTTACTAGTTAGAATTATAGCCGTAAAGAGTTGTTAGAAATACTAGTAGGAAGAACCTATCTCAGTAATCTGGCAAAGGATGAAATTTAGCAGGCTGTATAGTGAGGAAACGAGCATTCATGCGTGTTGCAAAGATGGCAAATTTATACCAATATTGCACCCTGTTTTTATAGTTGTTTGTAAATCGCTATTAACTGTTCACTTCAATTTTCTGAACAATAAACTTCGAGAAAAGCAACAACACAATAACCAACAACTAACATCGAATGAAGAGTTACCGTGAGCTAATTGAACAAACCTTTGAATTTCCACAAGAAGAATTTAAAGTGTGGGAACACGAACTTCTCTTTAATGATGTGCCTTTGATGGACATAATCAAACAATATGGCACTCCGCTAAAACTTACCTACTTGCCCCGCATAAGTGAGAACATTCGTTTTGTTCAAGCCACCTTTAATAAGGCCATCGAGAAATTTAAATACAAAGGCACCTATACCTACTGCTATTGCTCGAAGTCTTCTCATTTTTCTTTTGTGATGGAAGAGGCTCTGAAAAATAACACTCATTTAGAAACGTCTTCATCATTTGATATTCCCATTATACGCAGCTTATACGAACGAGGCAAAGTAACTAAAGAGCATTTTATTTTATGCAATGGTTTTAAGATGCCATTGTACACGCAATACATATCTGAGTTACTCAATGATGATTTCAATTGTATACCCATTCTTGATACACTTGATGAGATTGATGTGTATGAACAAAAAGTGGACAAGCCTTTTCGGGTGGGCATTCGAGTGGCCTCGGATGAGGAACCCAACTTTGATTTTTATACTTCACGTCTGGGCATCCGCTATAGCGATATTACACCCCTTTATAAAGATAAAATCGAAGGCAGTAAAAAGGCATCACTCAAAATGCTTCACTTTTTTATCAATACAGGAATAAAAGATACAGCCTATTATTGGAGTGAGCTAAGTCGTTTTATTTTTAAATATTGTGAATTAAAGAAAATATGTACAACACTTGATTCTATTGATATCGGTGGTGGTTTTCCTATTAAAACTTCGCTCACATTTCAGTACGATTACAAATACATGATCGAGCAGATTGTAGAAAATGTGAAATGGATCTGCGATAAAAACAATGTGGAAGTGCCTCACATATTTACAGAGTTTGGAAGTTATACAGTAGGTGAAAGTGGTGCTGTTTTATATTCAGTTGTAAATCAGAAATTACAAAACGATAAAGAACTTTGGTACATGGTAAACGGTTCGTTTATAACGCACCTACCAGATGCCTGGGGACTTAAACAAAAATACGTTTTGCTTGCATTGAATAAGTGGGACGATCCTTATCACAAAGTAAATATTGGGGGATTGACTTGCGACAGTCAGGATTACTATAATTCTGAATCGCACACAGGGGAAGTATTTATGCCAATGATCAATGATGAAGAGCCACTGCACATTGGGTTCTTTCATACTGGCGCTTATCAGGAATCGTTGGGTGGCTATGGCGGAATTCAGCATTGTCTAATACCAGCACCGCAGCACGTACTGGTAGATAGAAATGAAGATGGCGAAATAACGACTAAACTATTTGCTGCCGCTCAAACAAGCGAAAGCATGTTGAAATTACTAGGTTATAAATAATTCGTCCGAATTATTTATCTGCCATAAGAAGATTTTGTTTCCTTAAAATCAGTCGGGATTGCAAAATCAGAGGCATTCAATTTTTCGTTTTTAATTTCACTCATTTCCATCACCATGCTGCCTTCAGGTAAGATAGATTCTACACGCATTGGAATGCCTTCTATACCTTCATAAAAGATGGATTCACCGCGCCCCATGCGGTGCTTTAGTAAATTGGAAGCATTAATATTTTTTATCTCGGTGGTTGCCCAGATAGATTGATTCATTTTACGATTACCTTCTGTTGCCTCTACTATATATTTTGTGCAAGTGTAGTTTAATATCTTCATAGTCTCTTTGGTCTTGGTCACTTTAGGCTTCATGTTGCCCTGTTCATCAGATTTTGTGCCACGAGCACCTAAAATTGAATAGGTTTTGGCTTGCCTATCGAGAGTATACGATTGGTCTTTATCTTTCAAGTATAACACCTCCATTGCCATTGGCCCGCCTTCAATTTTTGTGAGTGTGTTATCTCCCTTCAGTTTAATAGTAAACCCTTGTGGCGTCATATCAGCAGGAGAAGCACCGCCCTGCGCCATCTTCAAAGCACTTTCAATCTGTGCCTTCATCTGTGGGTTGCTTTCCATCAATGCCTTCATTTGCGGGTCGTTCATCTTATCCTGCATCTCTTTCATCTTGGCTTGGTTAGCAGGATCGTTCATTTTCTTCTGAGCGTCTGCCATTTTAGCCTTCATGGCCGGATCCGTGATTTCCATTTTCATGGTCCATTTAATTGTCCCTTCAAAATTTTGAGCGAACGTCATCAGGGCGAACAGCATCACGAAACCTGTTGAAAGTATTGTCTTCATTGTTAATTATTATTTTATTAGATGGATTGTGTTTGTATAAATATCACTATTTTTTTAAGATAATGGAAGTGGCTTTAAACAAATTAGTCACTTTAAAATCGGCTGTATTTTCTGGCTCTACCTCATCTCCAATTTGAATAGTTTTAATTCCTAACTGTCTTGCAGGAATAATATCCCGCCCACGGTCGCCCACCATCCATGATTTTTTTATATCAACATTGAATTTAGCGATGGCTTTTTCAAACATCAACGTACCGGGCTTTCTTAGCAATGAATTTGTTACTGATGGATGATAAGGTGAAAAATAAATATGATCGATCACATGTTCACTGGCATCTTGCAAAAAAATGTGGCAGATTTCCATTTGCCGCTGCGTATATTTTTGTTGGGCGATGCCTGATTGATTAGTAATGACAACTAAGGTGAACCCAGCTTCCTTCAATTGATACAGCGCTTCAACAACACCTGGAATGATTTTAAATCGCGACAAGCGATAGGTGTAATTGACATCATCTTCATTCAACACTCCATCACGATCGAGAAACACACATTTTTTAGCCATTGTAATTATATAGAACTTCAAATTTAAAGGTTTCAGCAATAGGTATAGACTAATGATAGAAGTTTTAGAGTAAATTTCTTTCAGCAAACTGTACCTTTTCAATAAAGCAGCATTATAGTTTCAATCTTTATAAAACGCATGGCAGACAAATTCATAAGTGAAAAGGATTTAGACTTCGATGAAGAGAGAGCGATACGACAGGCGCAGATTGATGCACAAGCGTTTAAGCCTCTATACGAAAAGTACTTTAAGAAAATTTTCTTGTTCGTGCTACATCGCATAGGCAACAAAGAGTTGACAGCCGATATAACACAGCAAGTATTTTTGAAGGCTCTTACCAATCTGCCTAAGTTTCAGTTCAGAGGTTTGCCCTTTTCGGCTTGGCTTTATCGTATAAGTTTAAATGAATGCAACGATTATTATCGCAAAACAAAACGCGCTCGGCTTGTTACGTTAGACGAGAAAGCCGCGAATTATTTATATGAAGAGCTTACCTATGATTATACTCTCGAAGAATTGGAGAACAGACTGCCTGACCTACTTCATAAATTAAAAGACCTGGAGTTGCAATTGATTCAGTTACGGTTTTTTGAGAACCGATCGTTTAAAGAAATAGGAGATATAGTTGAAATGACGGAAGTAAATGCCAAGGTAAAGACCTATCGGACATTAGAAAAAATCAAAAAATTATTTCTGAAGAAATGAAAAAAATAACGCTAATGAAAAAAGAAGAAGTAACTGAAGAGGAGATCAATAAGTATATGGATTTTGATCGGTTGATTGTAAGCTATGATCAGATACAAAGGAAAGCAAAAATGAAATTTCCTAAGGTGGTGGCAGTTATTGGCATTATTGCAGCAATTTCAGGTTCAATCGTCTACTTTTCTTTGGATAGGCATCTGACACAGCCGCTGGAAATCAAATTGCCGACCGTTTTAAGTGAACAGGCTAAGACACCCGACAAAAAAGAAACTGGTAAAAAAGCAGTCGAGGTTAAACCTGCTCTGCCAACAACAAGCACTAGCACAAAAGAGAGAGTAACATCTAAAGAAAAATTAACTCTTACCCAAGAGTATATAGGAGCGGAACCTGAATTAGGCTATCCGCATCTCTATTCTTATTTTGAAGAACAGCTAAAATATCCTAAAGCGGCCGTTAAGGATTCACTTCAAGGAATTGTTACCGCTTCATTTGTTATAAATATCATTGGCAAACCTGAACAAATCGAAATATCAAACTCACTTGGAAAACCATTTGATGACGAAGTAAATCGTTTAATTAAAGATATGCCGATATGGAAACCAGCAAGGTTAAATGGAAAGGCAGTGACCAGTAAGATTTCTCTGCCATTTACATTTTCATTCACAAAAAAATCCAATTAGCCATGAAGAAAATAATTGGGTTAGTTGGATGTGTGATCCTTTATACTTCAATAAACGCGCAAACACTCATAAAGAAATTCACTTGGAAAGACAAAACACTTTCAAATGCGGAATTAACATGGGCCGATATTGATAACGATAGTCTCCTGGATGTTGTGCTTGTAGGTAAAGACAATCAGCAAAAGCTTAAAACAATTTTTCTAAACAATAAACTGGACTCCTTTATTGTTCGTCCGTCAATAGTTCAAAATCTTTCGCTTCAAACATATGCATGGAAAGATATTGATCACGATAATCTTCTTGATCTCGTTCAATTGGTCAATAATAATTCTGTGGCTAGCACAAATGTTTTATTTAATAAAAGGAACTTTTTATTTCAGCAAAAAAGCCAGGTCTTTCCAATTGTAACAGCAGCTACGTCTAATTCAATTATCGATTTAGATAATGACGGCAAAGAAGATTGGATTGTTAACGGATCAAACTTCATCAAGATTTTTCAAGCAACAGATACCACATTTAATTTAAAATTGGATTCTGTCAATGTGGCAATTGAATCAATAGTGGCAAGGGATTTTAACATAGATGGACTCAATGATATTGTTATTTCAGGATTTGATAAAAATGGAAATGCCAAACTTCAATATTGGATCAACAAAGGGAAGTTTAAGTTCAAAAGCATAGTTATAAAAAATCCAGTGGCGGGAAAACTTGAATCAGGCGATTTTAATCACGATGGTTGGTTTGATGTTATTGTTGCCGGAAAGAATTTGAAGAAGCTAGATCAAATCAATTATTACAGAAATGATAGCCTTACGTTTAGTGTGCGCGATTCCATTGTGGGATTTGGGAAATCACAGTTGCTTTTAGCTGATCTTAATTCAGATGGTTTGGCCGATCTTTCTTTTCAAGGAATAAAATCGAATGGAAAGAAATTCAACATGATCAAAAAATTTCAAGATTCAATTTTAGTGGCTCTTGATACTGTTGGCTTAATTACCCAACGCTGGGGAGATTATGATCGTGATGGTGATTTAGATTTAGTAACGCTTAAAGATTCTGCTGGATATAAGGTTGTCTGGATATACAAAACCAACGTGTCGCAAAATAAAACACCTCGAGGATCTGGGCTAAGTTTTGCCTTCTCTACTTTCAATAAAACATTTCTCTACTGGCAACCGGCTACCGATGACAAAACGCCAATAAAGGCATTGACTTATGACGTATATCTTGGTCTGGCAACTAATCCAAAGAGTCTCATTAATCCTGAGTTCAGGTATGGCAACAAAAGAAGAACGTTGGTTTCTCATGGAAATGAAACAACAAATAACTTCGCGGTAATTAATAACTTGAGCGATAGTCGTTATACATATCTTATACAGCCAGTTGATAATGCTTTTAATGGCGGTGTTTGTTATGGTGGAGGCGTGATTGCTTGTTTTGATCTAAAGCATCAATATGTTCAAGCATGTCAGAATGAAATAATTCAATTAGTGTCAACTCAACCAGCATATTGGTTTTCTTCCGCAAGAGGCTTTCTTCAAATGTCTTCTACTTACAAATTCACAGCTTTAAATGACACTATCGTTTCTGTAGTTCCTCAGTCTACAGATTGCGCCAAGAATAATGTTTGGGTGATTCGGGTTAATGGCCTGTCCAAAGTCGAAAAACAAACAAAATATGTTTGCGAAAACAATATCGTAAAATTAGGAATAGAGCCAGGATGGAAAAATATCGCTTGGTCTTGGCCTTCATCAACCGCAAACACCGATAGTATTTCTATAAAAACAACTGTGCCTTTACTTGTGAAGGTAAATGCATTTTCATCTACATGCACATACTCGAAAGAATTTACCATCAACATTAGCAAACCAACTTTGGAAGTAACGGCTAAAAAATTTGTGATTAGGCAAGGCGAAAGCGTTCAGCTTAACGCATCAGGTTTAAAGACATATTTATGGACACCACCAACCGGGCTTGACAACAGTGTATCGGCTAGCCCAATAGCCACGCCTGTTCGCTCCACTTTTTATTACTTACAAGCAAAGGATTCGATTGGTTGCATAGCACGTGATACGGTAGAGGTTGATGTAGTAGAGACTGCTTTCGTTCCGGCACTTTTTACACCCAATGGAGATGGAAAGAACGATGAGTTTAAAATCTTGGGTCTTATTTATGCTGATGATTTTCAGTTTACAATCTATAACCGCGAAGGAAGTGTAGTGTATGAATCAAGCGAATGGATTCAAGCTGCTTCGCAAGGTTGGAACGGTACAAAAAATGGAACACCTCAACCCAGTGGTTTGTATTATTGGAAAGTGGCTGGCAAGCAAAGTGATGGACAGCAACTGCGGCTCAATGGAAAAACGAAGGGGTCTATATTGTTAGTTCGATAAGGGTGCGAAAATTGAAATTGAATTTTCTTGTTCTAATGATAGCTGTATTAAGTTGTCTGAAAGTCAACGCTCAATACTTTCAATTTTCACAGTATAACTTTTCAAAGGCTAGGGTTAACCCTGCTACTATTGCCACTACCCGCTATGCATCAGCTTCTATATTAAATCGCAATCAAAATACCGCTGGCGATTTTAATATTGCTAGCAATTTCTTTTCGGCAATATATCCATTGGTTAATGCCAGCACAGGCAAACCATGGTCGGGCATTGGGTTGACTATGATGGATGATCGTTCTGGCAACTTATTTAAGAATCAAGAAGTCACATTGAGTTATGCAATCAATGTTAGGCTTTCAAAATTCAGAACTCTATCGGTTGGATTCAAAGGGCTTTACCAAAGTCGCAGCATTGGCCTGGATGGTCTTACTACAGGGCTGCAATATGTGCAGGACAGAGGGTTTAATACAGGCGCATCCAATGGAGAAAATTTCTCTCAACTTCAATCTAGCTATGCCACCTTTAGCACAGGTTTATATTGGCATCAAGTGGATAAGAAAGACAATGTAACTGGCTATTGGGGTATATCGATTTTTGATATCAACAAGCCTAAAGACTTATCCTTTAAAAATGTTAGTCAACTTGAATCTACTTTAGTTTTACAAGGAGGATTTCAAGCATACAAAAAAAATGAGTTATCCGTTTTCCCAGAGCTTTTACTTACCTCAAGCTATTCAAGCAGTCTTGTTAATGTTGGATTCAGATTTCAGTACGAACTCAAACCATTTTCAACGCAGCCGTCTGCAAAGATTGATCTCTTAACAAAATATATTCCAGGGCGCTCTGCCATTCTCGGTGTTCAATTACATCAAGAAAATTTATCGGTGGGAGTTAGCTATGATTTTCCCGCGTTTATTTCAAATTCTGGAAACTTGGGCGCATTGGAAATTGGTTTAGAGATACGAAAGCTGGTGAATCCTAAAGTAAAGCCAAAAAAGAAAACATCTACAAATAAGAAATCTGCCAAAGCCAAACCTAAGAAGAAAAGTGTGGCAAAAAAGAAAATCGTAGATGATAAAAAGCCCTTGGTTACTAAACCTCCGGTAAAGATTGAAATACCTGTTACTCTTCCTAAAACAAAAGAAGTTGCTAAGGATACACTTGTAGCCAAACTAGAAGAAACCAAACAAATTGAAATTACCGTAGTTGGCAACAGGGTAGATACAACGGTGGTTACACTTGGCGCCAAAGCAGGTGCTTTGCGACAAGAACCTTACGCCTTTGAGAAGATTACACTTCAATTTCAGTTTGAATTTAACAGCGTTGATCTAGATGATGATACTGAAACATTTTTAAAAGATCTAGGTAAATCATTATCGGAAGACAAAACCCTACAAGTAAAAATTGTGGGGCATACGGATAACATTGGATCGGTAAAGTTCAATGAAAAATTATCCTTAAAAAGAGCTGAGTCGGTTAAAAGATTTATACTAAAAAGCGGGGTTGATCTTTCGCGCTTAACAACCGAGGGCAAGGGCATGAGTGACCCCATTGTTGAAAATGATACCGAGGAAAATCGCAGTAAAAATAGGCGGGTAGAAATTCTTTTATTTAGGAAATAAAAATCATATCTGACTTACCTTCCCTCAAGTTGATCCCGAAATATTCTTTCAGGATTTCATTAATTATACCCCAATCTTCCCCAATGCGTTGGATAGAACATTGTTTTTTTTAGTTTTGTCTGATAACCAAAAATTACATTGACCAACGCCCTCGTAATTATTCCTACTTATAACGAAAAAGAAAATATTGCTTTGATCATTCAGGCTGTCTTTTCTCTTCCAAAAGAGTTCCACATATTAATTGTAGACGATGGTTCGCCCGATGGCACGGCAAGTATTATCAAAGAATTACAAGCTAATTTTAATATTACTGAGACCAAACTTCATTTAATAGAGCGTACTGGAAAACAGGGCTTGGGTACTGCCTATATTAAGGGTTTTTACTTTGCTATTGAAAACGGATATGAGTTTATGTTGGAGATGGATGCTGATTTTTCGCACGACCCAAAAGACCTAATCCTTTTACTAAAAGCATGTGAAGAAGATGGAAACGATTTATCGGTGGGCTCGCGCTATGTTACTGGTGTAAATGTTGTTAACTGGCCTATGAGCCGTGTACTACTCTCCTACTTTGCCAGTGCCTATGTTCGCTTTGTTACCAGCATCCCAATACATGATACCACCGCAGGCTTTGTATGTTACCGCAAGGCTGTGTTGCAAGCCATCAAGCTTGATAAAATTAAATTTGTAGGCTATGCTTTTCAGATAGAAATGAAATTTAAGTCGTGGAAGTATGGTTTCAAGTTAAAGGAAGTGCCTATCATTTTTACGGAACGAACTCGTGGGCAATCCAAAATGTCAGCTGGCATTTTTAAAGAAGCATTCTTTGGCGTGATGCAGTTGGTAATCACTAGCTGGTTCACCAATTACAAAAAGTAAAATCACATCTTAGAAGGTGATGTTTAATCCCCAGCTTTTGCTAATACTTAAACTGAAGACTTAGCAGGAAGCTGATCTTCATTACTGTGCAACCCACATTCTTTACTAGAACTCTCCCACCACCATCGGCCAGCACGCGGATCTTCTCCTGGCAGCACAGCACGCGTGCAAGGCTCGCAACCAATGCTTGGAAATCCTTTCTTATGAAGAGTATTTACTGGAATTCTTTTTTGTTCTATGTAGGAAGAAACATCTTCTAAATTCCAAAATAAAATCGGGTTGTATTTTATCAATTGATGTTGTTCATCCCATTCAATCAATTGCATAACGTTGCGATTAGTCGATTGGTCTGCACGCACCCCTGTTATCCAAACTTCAGCACCTGCTAAAGCACGTTGAAGAGGTTCTACTTTTCTGATGAAACAACATTCTTTTCTATTCTCTATTGATTCGTAAAAACTATTGGGGCCTTTTTTGGTGATTAAATTTTCAACACTGCTAGCTTGTGGAGCATACGTAATAATTGATAATCCATATTTTTTTACGGTGAGATCAAATATATCATACGTCTCTTGAAAGAGTCGACCTGTATCAAGAGTAAAGAGTTTGATTTTTAATTTAGCGGAAGCAATCATTTGTGTGATAACCTGATCTTCCAATCCAAACGAAGTAGAGAAAACAGCCTTATTGTCAAATTGATTACTGATAAATAAAAGCCCCTCCTCTGGTGATAAGCCTTGCAATTCAATTTTTATTTTTTCAAAAATAGACTTGTCCATCAAATATAATTTATGAAAACGATTTGAATAAAATTCGGATGCTCCAAATAATTACTAGGGCGCCAACACTAAGAAACATAGTTTTCAATGGAAGTCTTCCCGCCAATCGAGCTGCAAATGGGGCAGCCACAGTTCCCCCGATAATCAATCCTAATATTACCTGCCAATGACTCACGCCAAGTATAGTAAAGAAGGTAACAGCACTAGCGAGCGTTACAAAAAATTCAGTGATGCTTACTGATCCAATTACATATTTTGGATTGCGACCTTTTGCTAATAATGTGCTTGTAACCAGTGGCCCCCATCCGCCTCCTCCAAATGAATCGAGAAAACCGCCTGCTCCAGCGAGCCAACCTACACGCTTTACCTTTTTAGGTGAATTACTTTTTCTATAGACATTAGTTATAATCTTTATACCTAGGAATAGTGTGTAAACAGCTAACAGTGGCCGCACATAGTTAGCATATTCATTGCCTAACGTAGCTAGCAAATAGGCACCGCCAATCGCACCTAACACGCCTGGTATTAAAAGAGATTTAAATAATTTTTTATTTACGTTCCCGAATTTGTAATGACTGTAACCAGAGACACCACTTGAAAACATTTCGGCAGTGTGCACGCTTCCGCTAATAGCGGGAAGATTCACTCCGATTGATAATAAGATAGTTGTACTTGTTACGCCATAGCCCATACCCAATGCACCATCTACCAATTGGGCTACAAAGCCAGCAGCAATCATCCAGTAAAAATTGGCATCCAAACCTTTTGTCAATTCAATGGTGCCATTAAGAATATTATTGAAAGGAATGTATGACAATATAAAATAGCCAAGAAACATGAAGAAGAAAGCGAATAAAAAATAGGTAGCAACTCGTTTCCACCAATTCTCAATCACCTTAGGTGTCTCTATATTATCTGTTAAAAGTTCTTTGGTGATGTCATTTAACTTGATGATTTTATCCGACAAATTTCCGTTTAACTTATTGCGGATACTGCTCATGTTATCCAGCAAATCATCTATTTGATCCGGAAGTGCATGAGAAAAAATTTCTTTTAAACGTTTTGCAATAGTGGGCGATTTCCCATTCGTAGAAATTGCTACTTTGAGATTACCCTTAGTTACCACCGAACTCAAATAGAAATCACATAGATCAGGCTTATCTGCAACATTAACCAATTTGTGTTTCGCTTTGGCTGTTGTATATGTCCACTCGCTCACAGCCCTATCATTCACAACCACAATGATTATGTCTGGTGAATCTAAGTCGTCTGCTTCAATCGCTCGTTCTATCAATTGTATATTGGCGTAGGCATTTGCTAATTGCTTAATCTCATCACTTATTGTAATTGCGATCAACCTAATTGCTGTCTTTGGTGAGTTATTAATAACAGCGTTCAGCTTTTCTAATCCAACATAGCCGCCACCTACAATGAGTAATTGCATTTGTTCCAGTTTCAAAAAAACCGGAAACAACGTATTGATTTGTTTCTCAAGAAGTGTTGGTTTTTCTTCAGTCATTTAGTAATCAACTAAAGTATTTTCGTAAAGTAAAGTCACCAAAGCTCTCAACTTGTTTACGCTCTGCTTTGTATTCTCCAAACAATTTATCAAGCACTTGAAGAATAGAAGGTTCATCCAAATTCTCTTTGTATAATTTATTTAAGCGTTGGCCTTGATGATCGCCACCGATATGCAAGTTATATTTTCCATAGGCAGTTCCAACAAAAGCAATCTCGGCCACATACGGTCTGGCGCAGCCATTGGGGCAACCAGTCATGCGGATAACAATGTCTTCTTTGCCAAGATCATGCTTATCAAGTAACGGTTCAATCTTAGAAATAAGGGAAGGTAAATACCGCTGACCTTCTGCCAACGCAAGCGGGCATGTGTTTAGCGCAACACAAGCCATCGAATTCTTTCTGATAGCAGTTGTTGTTTCCGTATTATGAGCAACTCCATATTGCTCAAGTATAGCCTGAATCACTTTCTTATCGCTTTCGCGGATGTCAGACAAAATAACATTTTGATTACAAGTAAATCTAAAATCTGCAGTATGTGTTTTGGCTACCGCCAGCATGGCTGATTTTAATTTTACCCCGCCTTCATTTTCATCATCGAATACTCTTCCGTTTTCAACAAACAATGTATAATACCAAAGACCTTGATGATTTTTATGCCATCCATAATAGTCTTTTCGATCTGTAAATATAAAAGGTTTGGCTTCTTCAAAATTGAAGCCAATGCGTTTTTCCAATTCCTCTTTAAACCAGGCTACACCAAATTTATCAAGGGTGTATTTAAGTCGTGCTAGCTTGCGATCGCTGCGATTGCCAAAGTCGCGTTGAATGGTTAACGTTTCATATACTGCTTTCAAAGTTTGCTCTTCAGTGGCGCAAAACCCGATAGCGGTTGCAAGCCTCGGGTACGTTTCTTTGTTGCCATGAGTAGCTGATAAGCCACCACCTATGGCAACGTTAAAACCAAGCAACTTATTATTTTCAATGATAGCAATCAATCCCATATCATTGGCAAAAGCATCTACATCATTATTAGGTGGAATGGCGATAGCAATTTTAAACTTACGAGGCAAGTATCGATCTTCGTATAAAGGATCTTCCTCCTCTTTTCTTTCGTGTAATTTTTCTTCATCTAACCAAATTTCATAATACGCCTTTGTCTTAGGCATTAGCATTTGACTTATCTTATCAGCATAAGCAAAAATTTCCTCATGAATTGGCGATTGCTTTGGATGCGAACTGCAAACAACGTTACGGTTAATGTCGCCACAGGTAGCGATGGAATCCAACTTGGCTTCATTGAATGCTTTGATGGTTGGCTTAATCTTGGATTTGATCAAGCCATGCAACTGTAGCGTTTGGCGAGTCGTAATTTTGATTACACCAGTTGAATTGACTCCTGCTATTTCATGGGTGGCAATCCATTGATCTGAGGTAAGAAATCCTCCGGGCAAGCGCAAGCGAATCATAAAGGAATACAGTCGATCCAACTTCTTAGCGGCTCGCTCTTCTCGGCTATCGCGGTCATCTTGCTGATACATGCCGTGAAACTTAATCACTGCTTGGTCATCTTCTGCAATTGCCCCAGTAATTTCATCACGAAGGCTTTCTACAATAGTGCCGCGCAAGCCATCGCTTTCTTTCTTAACTTTTTCTATGGGTGATTGACTACTATTTTGTGCCATTATTAATAAACATCTTTTAAATACCTTCCTTCTTCAATCATTGCATTAATAAACTCTTGCGCTTGCTCTCCTGTTTTGTTTCCAACACGCTGAATTATTTGTATCAATGTATTCTCAACATCTGTGCTCATAGGTTCCTTTGCTCCACATACATACACGTAAGCACCCGATGATATCCAATCGTATAAGTCAATCTCATGCTGCACCATTTTATGCTGTACATATACTTTTTCTTTTTGATCGCGCGAGAAAGCGACATTGAATTTAGAAAGAGTACCTGTTCCGTAATAATCTTGTAGCTCAGTTTGATACAAAAAATCAGTTGTAAAATGCTGGTCACCAAAAAATAGCCAGTTCTTACCTGATGCACTGGTGTTTGCACGCTCTTCAATAAAGGCGCGAAATGGCGCAATGCCAGTGCCAGGGCCAATCATTACAATATCTTTGTCGGGTGATGGTAACTTGAATTGCAAATTCTTACTAATGTAGAAGTCAAATGTTGTGCCTTCTGATAAGCCTGCAAGATAGTCTGAACATAATCCATGGCGCAGTTCGTTATCAAGACTAAAGCAATTAAGCGCTACCGTAATGTGCGCTTCATCTTGGTGCGCCATCAAAGAAGAAGAAATAGAATACAATCTTGGTGTGATCGACTCTAGGGTAAGCAATATCTCCTCAAACTGTTCCGCATTTTTGGGGGGATATATCTTAACCAAGTTGAGTAAATCTATTCGTGTAGCAGGTATCTCTTGCTGAACTATAGCTGCATATTTACTGACAAGTCTTTCGGGCAAATAAACAATATTGAGCTTTTTAGTAAGCAAGTCATAAAGACACCACTCTTCTCCGTTATACAAAACTTTCTTTGTGCCATCAATACTAGTCAAGTTAATCAGTGATTGAACTACAGCAGATGGATTCTTGGGTATAATGCCAATTGAATCACCAGGTTCATATATTAAATCCGTTGCTTCAATCTCAATATGAAATGTTTCTTTGAAGGAACCAGTACCATTCAAGTTGACCTTGGAAAGTATCTTGCCAGAATAAATTTTCTTTTGCGTTGGCTTTCTCACAATTGACTGTGTCACTTGTGACGGTTGGCCACTGCTCAACGCCTCAATCACTTGATCAAACCATTCGTGCGCAGCTTCTTCATAGTCTGTATCGCACTTTAAGATGGGTGTTATTCGCTTTGCACCAAAGCTATGAAGCTTCACATCTACATCTTCACCAGCCTTGCAGAATAAAGGATAAGCGCTATCGCCTAACGCTAATACACTGTATTGAACTTTATCTAAAACAAATTGATTGGCATGGATATGATCATAAAATTTCTTTGCGGATGCAGGAGGCTCGCCTTCACCATGTGTGCTTATCACTGTTAAAAAATTCTCTTCTTTGTTGAGATCGCTTGGCCTGTATTGATCGAGTGCAGCGAGCTTAACTACCAATCCTCGTTTTTTTGCTTTTGATGCAAAGGCAGTTGCTAGTTTTTTTGAATTACCTGTTTCAGTGCCAAACGCAATGGTCATTTTGCCATTCAAGGTTTTCGTAGGAGTTTGTTGACTAGGTGACAAAGAGCCATTTAATAGGCCAGCTACATAGCCGTTCACCCAAATCAATTCTTCCTTACTTAGTATTTCTACAAATGCTTGTAGCGATTTTAATTTCTGTTCTTCTAGCATGTTTATGCGATCAGTTTTTCACTAACTTGTTTTGTTATCGTTCTGAAATAATCAGTCCCATTATATAATTTATTCCCCTTGTCGAACCAGTTGAATTGGTGATACAGTTGAGCCACCTTACCAATAATGACTAGCGTTGGAGATGCAAGAGTAATGTCTCGAATGTTAGCGAGAAACTCATGAATTGGATAAGAGTGTACTCGTTGGCAAGGCGTGGTTGCTTGCTCAATAGCTGCTACCCAAACGGTAGTATCTATATTATTCTCTATCAGTCTTTCAACTAATGAAGTTAACTCTAAAGAGGCCATATAAAACACGAGCGTATCATTTGTTTCAGCCCATTCCTTCAATAATTGATTATCAACAGCAGCAGGTTTTGTGTAAATTAGAAATCGGACCGAGTCCGCATAACCTCGTGCCGTAAGCGGTATGCCGGCATAGGCAGAAGCACCCGATGCAGCGGTAATACCTGGAACAATTTCAAACGGAATTTGATGTGCAACCAATGTTTCCAATTCATCAAATACATTGGAAAACACCGACACATCACCTCCTTTTAGTCGCACCACCAACTTGTGTTGAGAAGCATACTCAATCAATAGTTCATTTATTGATTGTTGAGAAGTTGAACTTGGATTACCACCTTGTTTACCAGCAAAAATTATCTCCGAATTAGGTTTAGCCCACGCCAACAGCTCCGAACTTACCAAGCGATCTGTAATTATCACATCTGCTTGTTGTAAATACCGCAGCGCTTTGAGAGTGATCAATTCAGGATCGCCAGGGCCAGCACCTACCAATATTACTTTACCCAATTGACTATTGTTTTTACTGAACATTTAATTTTAAGATCTAGATTTCTTAACTATCAAATTATTTGTCTCTGCCTTTATTGGATCATGCAAGCCCCCACTGTAGCATGGCTTGTTTCATCAATAAGAATGGCACTTCCTGTACCTTTATTCACAGCGTACGAATCAATAGCCACAGGCGATGCGGTTTTAATCTTAGCTCTAATAACATCGTTCAGCATAACTGTGTTGGGCGACAATTGCTTTTCCAAGGTGTTCACATTCAACTTATATTCAATCTCTTTCACAATGCCCTTCACTATTCGACTGTTGATTTGCACGAGGTATTTATTCCCCGCTTGCAAAGGTTTATCATCCATCCAACACAATAGCACATCCAATTCTTGGCTAAGTTTAGGTTGATTATTTTGCTTCACGATTAAATCACCACGACCAATATCAATTGCATCTTGCAGTTGAATAACTGCACTTTGAGGCGCATACGCTTCCTCCATACTAACTCCTCCTACTTCAATAGACTTAATTGTACTTGATAAACCATTGGGTAGAACCGTTATTTTATCTCCTACTTTGTAAGTACCACTTGTGATTTTGCCTGCATAGCCGCGATAGTCATGCAATGCTTCTGTTTGCGGACGAATAACATATTGAATTGGCATTCGTGCATCGTTCAAATTGATTTCGCTTTCAACCTTTACGCCTTCAAGTAGTTGCAAAAGTGGTTCATCTGTATACCACGGCATGTGGAGCGATTTCTCAACAATATTATCGCCAAGCAAAGCACTGATAGGTATGTATGTTACATTCTGCAGGCCAAGCTCTGCAGCTGATTTTGCGTAATCAACTACAATATTTGAAAAGACATCTTCCGAATAATTCATCAAATCCATTTTGTTAATGGCAACAACAATGTGTTTGATACCTAGCATAGCAGCAATAATAGAATGGCGCTTAGTCTGTTCTATTACTCCTTTGCGAGCATCAATTAAGATTATAGCAAGATCAGCGTTGGAAGCACCAGTCACCATGTTGCGTGTATATTGAATGTGGCCTGGAGCATCAGCCAAAATAAACTTGCGCTTGGGTGTCGAGAAATATTTATATGCCACATCGATGGTAATACCTTGCTCGCGCTCAGCCCTCAATCCATCCGTTAGCAGCGCAAGATCAATTTCCCCGTTCTCGCGGTTCTTACTTTGCTTTTCAATGGCTTCAAGTTGATCGATCATGATCGACTTGCTATCAAAAAGCAAGCGGCCAATCAATGTACTTTTGCCATCATCTACACTTCCCGCAGTTATCAATCGTAGTAAATCCATATTCAAAAATTCTTTCTGTTTTATTTGACCTCACCTAAATTCTCTCCAAAAGAGAAGGACTTTTAAAAATATCCGTTCTTTTTTCTGTCTTCCATGGCTGCTTCCGATACCCTGTCGTCAATTCGGGTTTCGCCTCGCTCGCTGGTTTTTGTGGCAATTATCTCATTGATAATTTCATCTATGGTAGAAGCATTCGACTCAACAGCAGCAGTGCAAGTCATGTCGCCCACGGTGCGGTAGCGAACTCTCTTATTTACAATCTCGTCTTGGTCATCAATAGTTATGAATGGAGAAACAGATACTAATTGTTCTTGATAAACGACACATGTTCGCTCATGCGAAAAATAGATGGAAGGCAATTCAATTTTTTCTCTACGTATATAATTCCAAACATCAAGTTCAGTCCAATTGCTGATAGGGAATGCGCGAACGTTTTCTCCTTTATTAATTCTACCATTATAAATATTCCAAAGTTCTGGTCTCTGCAGTTTAGGATCCCATTGTCCAAATTCATTACGTACAGAAAATATTCTTTCCTTAGCACGTGCCTTTTCCTCATCTCTGCGTGCGCCACCTATGCAGGCATCGAAGCCATACTTCTCAATAGTATCAAGAAGGGTAAACGTTTGAAGCGCATTGCGGCTGGCAAATTTTCCTTTTGGTTCCGTCAGTTTCTTCTCACGTATCGTTTCCTCAACACTACCCACAATCAATCGCTCGCCTAACTTTTTCACAAGCTCATCGCGATAATCTAAGGCTTCAGGAAAATTGTGGCCAGTGTCTATATGAACCAGTGGAAATGGAAATTTACCAGGCCGAAAAGCCTTTTCAGCTAATCTAACCAAGGTTATTGAATCTTTGCCTCCTGAAAAAAGTAAAGCAGGCTTTTCAAATTGCCCAGCTACTTCTCTCAAAATGTGGATAGCTTCCGATTCAAGGTGATCTAAATAATCAAATGAATTCATTTTTTGATATTAAAACTATAGAATTAGTAGGCAAATGTACGGATTGTCCACTTAATAGTTCTCATCTCAAACTATATTTTCAGAATATTAAACAAAAAAAATTGAATCGAGCTATAGTTGATCAAACCTAACAACCCGTATTTTTTTGATATAAAGACCTTAATATCAATAACCTAGTAAATTTCATTACTAATAATTCTCTTGCGTATGAGTGCTTTATGTAACATTTTAAAATTGGAGTGTAATTTATTACAAGCTGTGCTCGGCAACATTTGCAAATGCATAAATGGCTTTAGTCGTGAGTGTATTTTATAAATTTTGTTAACTAAAAAAATCATAATGAAAAACAAGAAAGTGTTTGGTGTCATAATAATCCTAGCGATTATAATGATAAATTGGGTAGGATGTAAAAAAGATACCGACCCTGGAATAACGCCTGTTGTGGTATTAACTAATCCGATAAATAATGCGACCAACGTGCCCGTAAACGGCAAAATTTCTGTAAAATTTAATGAAGTGATGGATCCTTCTTCTTTTACAAGTGAGACTTATGTTTTAACACTAGGAACTTCAGCAGTAGCAGGAACAATTTCAGTTGTGGATTCAATTGCAACATTTACGCCTTCAGCCGCTTTTGCTGCAAATACACTTTTCACAGCTACGGTAAAAACAGGAGTAAAAGACAAGGCAGGAAAAAATCCAGCTAGCAATTACGTGTGGAGTTTTACAACAGGAGCCATTCCAGATACTACAAAACCAACAGTAACTGTATCAGATCCTCTTACCAATGCAACCGGAATTGCACTAAACAAAGCTGTTAGCCTTTCCTTTAGTGAAGCGATGGATCTAACTAGCTTGAGTGCTTCTACTTTTAGTTTGTTACAAGGAACAACTGTTGTTGCTGGCGCTGTAACAAGTACAAGTACTAAAATTACATTTACACCCACTAATAATCTTGAAGGAAGCAAAATTTATACAGCTACCTTAACTACAGGTGCAAAGGACTTAGCGGGCAATACCCTTGCTGCTAATTATGTAATTAGCTTTACTACAGTTCCGCCTCCTGATGTTACACCTCCTCTTGTAACCGTTTCAGATCCATTAAACAATGCTACTGGAGTTGCTACTAACAAGGCAGTTACTGTTACATTTAATGAACCAATGGATCCTTTAACAATTAATTCAACTACTGTTACCTTAAAACAAGGAACAACTGTTGTTGCCGGAACTGTAACATATGCCGATAAGGTTGCCACATTTACACCTTCAGCATCACTAGCCGTTGGCCTTGCTTACACAGCTTCGGTATCCACAGGGGCTAAAGATGTAGCCGGAAACGCCTTGGCCGCAGCCTTGGTTCTTAACTTCACTACAAGTGCCAATGTAACATCGCTTGCCGTAGTTAATTTAGGAGCTGCTGCTAATTATGTTATTCTTGCCAAAACAGCCATCTCAAATGTTTCAACCAGTACCGTTACAGGTGATTTAGGGTTGAGTCCTGCTGCTGAATCTTACATAACTGGATTTTCATTGACAGATGCAACAGGATATGCTACTTCGGCTCAAATAACAGGAAAAATATATGCCGCTGATCAAGCCAGTCCAACGCCTATAAACTTAACAACTGCTGTGAATGATATGATCACTGCCTATACTGATGCAGCGGGTCGTCCTATTCCTGATTTTCTTGAATTAGGTACAGGAAACATTGGTGGTAAAACACTTTTAGCTGGACTGTATAAATGGACCACGTCTGTAACAGCACCTTCCGATGTTACCATCTCAGGTGGTGCTAACGATGTGTGGATTTTTCAGATTTCTGGTGACTTATCTTTAAGCAATACTGTAAAAATTGTATTGAGTGGTGGCGCGCAGGCTAAAAACATATTTTGGCAAGTAGCTGGAAGTGTTTCTGCAGGAACTACCTCTCACGTGGAAGGTATTATTCTTTCTCAAACTAGTATCATCCTTAAAACTGGTGCTTCTATGAATGGAAGAGCTCTTGCACAAACTGCCGTTGTTCTTGATGGAAATGCTGTGACTAAACCACAATAATTTTCGTTCAAAAAAACAACAGGTTTTTATTCTTTAATTCTTTGGTAATGATCCGTCTATAGCTTCTGGTTATAGACGGATTTTACTTTGTATTTAGGTTTACTCATTCCTCAATACATCAACCGGGTTTTTATTCGCTGCTTTTATAGTGTGATAACTGGTAACCAGGAATGCCAGCGTTATGGTGGCAACTCCAGAAACAATAAATATCATTGGCGATGGCACAATTCTATATTCATAATCCACTAACCATTGCTGTATCAGCCAGTTTGCGAGCGGTGCACTTATTATAAAGGCAATGGTTATTAACTTGGCGTAATCTTTTGAGATCAACGAAAGTATATTAAGAATCGAAGCCCCTGCCACTTTGCGAATTCCAATCTCTTTTGTGCGCTGTTCCAACGTATAGATAATCATGCCTAGCAAACCCAACGAAGCAATCAACACGGCCAATGCCGACATAATAGAAAGTGATATGCCAAACTTCTCGGTGCTTTTAAATGCATTTGCGAAATTCTGATGTACAAACGAATATTGAAATGGATTTTTCCCTGCAAAAGTCTTCCATTTGTCTTTAACTATTGCTAGAGTTGATTGCATAGCTTCGCTACTTTGTGGCTTTAGGCGAAGCAGCATAAATTCTGTATTATCTCCTTTGATCGGGTGTTTAATATGAAAGATGCCCATTGGCTCAATCGGTGTGAGCAACGACCAATAATGATAATCATCTGTTACACCAATAACTTCAAACCTAGCTTCGTCCCAACCGGGCATGGTAATCTTTTTACCGATCACGCTTTCATCATTTGCCCAGCCCATTGCTTCCACTGCTTTTTCATTGATTATTACACGTGCTGAATCACCCTTGATGTTTTTAGAGAAGTTTCTGCCAAACTTTAGTTTAACACCCAATGTGGTTAAATAATTTTCATCGCCTTTTGCGTAGTTTAGAGCTATGCTCTTTT
This sequence comes from Cytophagales bacterium, assembly GCA_038205685.1. GTDB lineage: Bacteria > Bacteroidota > Bacteroidia > Cytophagales > Cyclobacteriaceae > ELB16-189. The sequence goes on from JBBRBQ010000015.1 coordinate 86,634, forward strand.
CACTTCCTTCGCCTTTAAATTTATCACCACCAAAAATATTAGGAGGAACTGATGTGCACCAACTTGCACTTACAACATTGGGCAGTATATTCATTTCATTGGCAAACGCTTCTCTACTTTTTGTCCACTCAGCACGTTCAATCACCAATAAATTTTCTTTATCAAAACCTAGATCTTTTTCTGCTGCATACTTTAATTGTTGAGATACCACGCCCGTAAATATGATTAACGATATAGAAATCACAAACTGAAAAATAACCATACCGTTTCTGAAAAACTTTCCCTTTTTTCCACTGTTAAATTTTCCTTTCATGGCTTCTACAGGGCTAAACGAACTGAGGAATAATGCGGGATAACTTCCGCATAACAAGCTCATCAACAATAGCAGTGCCCCAATGCCACCCCACGCTTTCCAATCGTTCAAAAAGTTGAGCGAAAGATGTTTGCCCGATGCAACGTTGAACAATGGCAGCATTACTTGCGTGATAAATACGCCAATCACTAAACTTATAATACAGAAAAGGAAAGCTTCTACAAAAAAATTGGCGCTCAATTGCCTTCTGGCCGATCCTAATATTTTGCGAATAGAAGTGTCTTTTGCTTTGCGCGCATAGTGTGCTGTGGTGAGGTTCATAAAGTTGATGCACGATAACAGCACCATTACAATGCCAGCCGCAATCAAGGCATAAATTACTTTAATATTACCCGCATCATTCAGTCGGTTGTACACTACACTTTTAGGCAAATGGATTTCGGTAAGGGCTTGCAAATACAAGTCCCACTTCTTTCCACTTTTAATGTAATCATCGTACGATATATTCATGGCACGCTCTAACGTGGTGGCGGCATACTTGCGTGGAATATCTTTTAATCGCGCACGAGCGGTTTCAACATTGCTGCCCTGCTTCAAAACCACAAACGTTTCAACTTGTGTCCATATCCAGCTCCAGTACAACCTTCTTACAATAGGAAAGCTGTTCATCGATAGCATTATATCAAACTGAATGTAAGAGTTATCAGGAATATCTTTTACAATTCCTGTTACTTCATAATTTTGCTTGAGATCACCTTCGCCTAAGGTTACAAGTTTTCCCATCGGGTCTTCGTTTGCAAAATATTTCTTTGCGGTAGATTCCGTCATCACCAATGTTTGTGGGTGTTGCAACGCGGTTGCGGGATTTCCCTTCAATAATGGAAAAGTAAATACTTGAAAGAAGTTAGAATCTGCTGCCAATACTTTATCCTGATCTATTGAACTGACTTGACCTTTTGGATTGGTGTAGCTAATCAAAAAATCACCTGGTGTATGAATACGAACAAATTGTTCTACCTCTGGAATTTCTTGCTTTACTGCGAATGAAACTCCTGGGCCAGTACTTGAGAATTGATGGTCGTTGGCTTCCCCCCAAATAAAGGTTTGGTTTACCCGATAGATGCGATCGGCCAGCGTATGAAACCGATCGTTACTAAACTCATTGCTAACATATAAATACATGAGAATAGCACTGGCCATGCCCACCGACAATCCGAAAATATTAATGAATGAAAAAAGCTTTTGGCGCTGAAGGTTTCGGAAGAAGAGAAGCAAGTAGTATTTTGTCATGGCCTAATTATTTCTATCCCCTGTTACAAAGGTTATACCACATCCTTAAGTCGATTTCTGATGACTATTGCATCATTTCATTTCTACTGCCTGTACAAAAACGAAACAGATTGTTCGGTTTCGGGACGAAGATAGTGTGTCGAAACAAAGAACGCTGAGTTTCTTTGCGAGCCTTAAATATAGAAACTTGTAAAGCTCTCAACTTACTTTTTTAGTTCCTCTTACTTTTGTTAAATAATGGAAGATGCTTATGAATAAAAAAAACAAAGCCTGCTACCAGAATAGCATAGGCAACCAGATTATTCTCCTTCCTGTTTTCGGCCAAATCAATTAGGCCCACCCCTTTTTTTTCTATCTGAACCACATCAAGATTAAAACCTTCAGGCGACATTCTGTGGCTACTGTAATACACCTTTACACTGTCGCCAACCTGTAAGTCTATGAAATAGTTAGCATATCTTTCTAACTGTTCATATATCCCGAATTTCATATCGGAACCACTTACTGTAAACGCGACTATGTTTCTTCCCGCTTCATTCTTTTGCATTTCATTATTGATATGCTTCATACTTATTTCCTGCACCGTACCCTCATAAACATTGAGCCCTTCCAATGTTGTAGGGTTGCTTTGAAAGCCAGCAGTGCCACCCGCCAATAGCGCTACTGTAATGATAGCGAAGAGTTGAAGTCTTTTTTTTGGATCGGTAATGGTTATTAATTTAAGGGTATCTCCAAAAACCTAAGTTTGATGTCGGACTGAGCCTGTCGAAGTCAGTTTTCAAAGAGATACTGATGATTTGCGTTTCGACAAGCTCAATGTGACATTCGCAACAAGTAGTGTGTTCGAAATAGCCGATGACAAAATCATTTTAGCTCACTCAACCATTGCTTGGCAAAGGTACGTGCCACATCTGCTGCTGGCTTGCCTGCACGATAAGTCCGCTTCCAATAACTGCTTTTAGATTCATACTCTGGGTTTACAAATACCTTTTTGCCATATTGATTGGTAGTCAGTTTTGCAGTAAAATCTACACCCTCTGTTTCAGTTAAAAATTTTTGGAGATTATCTTTTATTGAAACTTTTGAATCTTTCTTTAATTGCCATTCGCTTAGTTTAGCTTGGTAATCGGCCAAATCAGTTTTGTATTGTTCTGCCTCGATTTGAAGCATCATTTCTGTTGCCTTTTTCATCGCCTCCTTGTATTCGGGTGTTTGCATGGATGCCGTTGTCTGTGCTACACCATCAAGTATTTGCTTGTACATTTTCTTTGTTTCAGGATCTTTTGCTTCGGCCATTTGCTTTTTATAATTGGCTAAAGATTCATCATTCTCTTTTTTACCATCTTCCTCTTGCTTCTTGCGTTCAGCGGCCTTTTCTTCTGGAGTTTTTGGTTTGATTGGCTCTTGGCTTTTCCACCAATCGGCATATTGACTTTTGAACTGTGCAGTTTGCATATAACTTTTTGCAAACGTGCCTATGGCTTGCACCACAGTGGCCCTATTGGCAATGGCAATAGATTTTGCTTTATCGGGTATCCATAGCGAGCCGCTGGTAATGCTGTTTACAATATTTTCTTGCGCTTGCTCTTTGGTTATACTCAGCTCTTGAAAAACATCGATAAAAGTAAAGGCAATCAGTGATAGAATTAAAACAAAAGCGACAACTAATTTTACTGGTTTCATTTTTTTAAGATTACATTAAAAATTTGGTGGGTAGATGATTGCTAACGGTGGCTTCCTATAATTTTATTTTCCACAGCAAAACGAACCAAGTTTGCTGTATTTTTAACATTCAGTTTAGAGATCAAATTCTTACGATGAGAATCAACAGTGCTAGCACTTACAAAAAGCTTGTCGGCAATCTCATTGTTGGTAAGTCCATCAGCAATTAAATTCAATACCTCCTTCTCTCTACGTGTGAGCAAGAGCACATTCATTGCTTCCATCTGGTTATTAAATTTATCTAAATAATGCCACCAACTCTCTCCTTTATGCACAGCTTTTATTGCGTTAAGCAATTCTGTGAGAGGAGTATTTTTCAATAGATAACCAGAAGCTCCTTTTTCTTTCATTCGCTCAACATAACTTAATTGATCAAAATTGCTGAGAGCTATAATTTTCGTACTAGGTGATTTTGTTTTTACTTGCGAACACAATTCTATTCCACTTTTATCGGGTAGATTAATATCCATTAAAACAACATCAGTTGTTTGGTTTACAAAAAAACCTAGACATGAATTGGCAGTGGTAGCAAAGCCTGACAGCTCTATTTCTGGCTGGTTGGTAAGCATGGCGCTGAGGCCTTCTATTACCATTGGGTGATCGTCTACAATAAAAACGCGGATTGACATAAATAAACTATTGACGCATTAAAGTTGTGCAATCTTTTTGGCAACATCAATACGAAAAATGAAAATCCCCCTTTTCAGGGATATGATTTAACCGAACGGAATATTGATTTGAACTGATGTGCCATTGCCCTCAGATGTGTTTAAATCTAGGCTACCTTTTAGAAACTGAACGCGTTGGCGTATGTTGACCCACCCCATTCCTTTTTTTTCTTCTTTTGAATCAAAACCCCTTCCGTTATCCTCTACTGTTATCGAAAGCTGATCGGATAGGTAAGCAAGTTGAATTAAGCATTCTGTTGCTTGAGCATGTTTTAAGATATTGTTCATCAGCTCTTGAACGATGCGATAAATAATCAATTCATTTTCATTGGAAAGCTTATAATCATCACCCATCACCTGGAAAATCGTTTTCATGGTTTTCATGCTGTTTACCGCCTCCACATAATCGCGCAAAGCAGCCTTCAACCCAAAAACTTCGAGCGAGGGCGGCATCATAGCATGAGCCACTCTTCTCAGCTCTTGCACCGAGCCATCCAGCATATCCAACGAACGGGCAAAAACTAATTGATCATCTGCTTTTAAAGCTAATCTGCTTTGTATGTTGGCCAACGATATTTTAACACCTGATAATAGCCCACCAATGCCATCGTGAAGGTCTTTAGCAATTCGGCTGCGCTCCGTTTCGCGTGCTTCTGTCATAGATTTATATCGTTCAAATTCTTGGCGATCCTCAACAAACTGGAGAGCCTGTTGGGCTTCTACTTTCTCTACTTCGTCCATTCTGTGTTTAAAGCCTAAGCCAAGTGAAAAGAATATCAATTCGATAATGATTCCAACAAAATAATAGAAGACAGCATAATTCAGAGGATAGGGAAATTGACGAACCCATTCATCATAAATAGTAAAAACCATGGCCAGCAAGGCAAGAAAAGTAAAAGACAAACCACCAATAATTGGGTAGAATGCATAGGGTTGTTTCATTTTCCAAACCTTAGTGGCCAGATAGATTACCATAGCTATTAACAGCACACGCATCAGGTTCCAGCTATACCAACTTATCGTTCTCCAATCATTCCATTTAAAAAACCAATAGACAAAAACGTAACCAATTAGCGCAAACGAAAATATACTAAGCTGTCGATCAAGTTTAGGCTCATTTTGCTTCGTATTGAGGTAGTGCCTTAGAAAAGGAAAGTACATGCAATACGCAAATACTTGTGAGATGTCATTGATGTAAGTATACCATTTCCCCCAACCAAGCACTTCATTCACTTCTAAAATGTCACTTGCACGAAGAGCAGCAAAGATTATTACAAAAAAAATGTAGGCTGAATAATAACCGTATTCTGGTTTTTTAACATGGATGAATAGCGCAAGTATATAGAATAGCATCATTAACAACATTCCCTCAATTATCATGTAAACCAACGCATGGTCTCTAAGTGAATTTGTATAAACAGAGAAAAAAGTGGACTTATCATTGCTAGGTATTGCCCACAGTTGAATGCTCTTAAAATTAAAAATAGGAATGGGAGGTATCTTGAAAGTGAAATGATAAACCGAATCAGGTGGAATGACAATGGAAAAAATTTCTTTGGCTGTATTCGGAAAAGTGATGTACCTATCTGATTTTATTTCTTCAATTATTTTTCCGGAAATATTAATTCTGCATACTCGCACATTTAAGCCTGGCGCAGAAAAAAAAGAAAGATTAAAATCTTGTTTACTATCATTATGAAAAGAGAAATTGAAATAGTTTGTATAATAAGTACTCTTTACAAATTGTTTTGAAACTTCCGTAGCTGAGAGAAAAGAAGAGGGCGGCAACTCAAGAAATTCGGAAGAAGATGAAGTATCTACATACAAGAAGGCCAACGAATCTATTTCTTCGAAATGATGGAGGGATGAAATTTGAATTGGCTGGGGTTCTTGCGCTTGTGAATTCAAAAGCAGCAAAACAAAAATCGGTATAAGTAAAACACGTAAAATCATTCGCCTGAAAAGTAACAAGAAGTTTTAACAAAATGGTGCTTTTCATAAAATCCCCTTTTTCAGGGATTTCTTAAAATCCCCTTTTTAGTGGAGGGAATAGGTTCTTCTTCTTGGTTGCTTTACGGCATCAAAATAATCGTTCACAAAACAAAAAAAACAAACATGAAAAAAACAGTTATTAGTAGTTCTATTGTGCTAGCCATAGTTGCATTTATCTGCACACTTTCAGCTTGCAAGAAGGACAACCCAACGGTTGATCCAACGCCAACACTTACGTTTGGCACTCCAGCCGCTTTATCTTGCTCAATAGGTTGCACCAATACAGCCACATCGTCTATCCCGACTGGTGGTGCCATTACCTACGCCATCAGTAACCAAAGCGTGCCAACTGGGGTAGCCACTATCAACCCTGCAACAGGTGCTATTACTCCAGTTGCATCAGGCACGGCAACTGTAACGGCCACACAAGCTGCTTTATCAGGAAAAAATACACAAGGAGTTGCTTCGTATTCCCTTACCATTAAAATCATCGACCCAACACCCGTGCTCACGTTCGCTACACCTACAGCGTTAACCTGTACAAGCGATTGTACTAATGCAGCCACTTCCTCTATATCAACAGGCGGTGTTATTACTTATGCCATTAGTAATCAAAGCGTAGTAACTGGCGTAGCCACCATTAATGCAACTACAGGAGCCATAACACCTGTTGCTGCCGGCACTGCTACAGTAACTGCTACACAGGCTGCCGTGGCCGGGAAAAATGCGCAAGCATCGGCCAGCTATACGCTTACTATTATTGCTTTATCGATCACAAGCTTTACGCCCGACTTTGGCGGAGTGGGTTATTCTGTAACTATTATAGGAACTAATTTTGATGGTACTAATGCCGCAAATAATATTGTTACTATCTGTGGCGTTCAAACAGCTACGCCTACTAATGTATCAACCACTTCATTGACAGTGCTTGTGCCACGAGGTGCTAGAGGTCCAGGCAATATTACTGTTGCCGTTGGCACCAAAACAGCAAGTAAGGGCACATTCACCGAATATGCAACAGTAAGCACTTTTGCGGGTGATGGCACACAAGGCTTTAAAGATGCTAGTGGTTTAAACGCACAGTTCTTTACGCCAGCGGGATTGGCATTTGATAACTCGGGTAATTTGGTTGTTGCAGATTATGGCAATTTTCTTGTTCGATCCATAACAAAAGATGGTGCGGTTTCTACTATTGCGGGGGGTGGTTCTGGTTCAGCAGATGGGCAAGGCACCAATTCAATAATACATTCGCCATGGGGCGTTGCAGTGCATAAAACTTCAGGTGATATTTATGTAACAGAGAGCACTGGTAATAGTCTGATCAGAAAAATAAGTACCAGCGGCTTTGTTAGTACTTATGCAGGATCCACAGAAGGAAATGCTGATGGCACCAATAGAACCAATGCACAATTTCAACAACCACAGGGCATCGCCATCAATCCTGCCTTCAATCATATTTACATCAGCGATCGCTGGTATTCATTGATTCGACAGATAGTAGGTGGTAGCAATGTGATTACCCTTGCGGGAAACAACTTGAGCAACTATATAAATGGGAATGGCAAATCGACTGGCTTTTATTTTCCAGATGGTTTAACTTTAGATGCCAATGGCAATAATTTGTTCATCGCTGATCATAGCAACAATTGCATCCGTAAATTGGTAGTGCAAGGTTCTAATGATGTAACCACTTTTGCTGGTGCAAGTGTGGCAAGCAACGGAGAAGGAGGATTTACAGATGGCACAGGCACAGCAGCACGATTCAACGGCCCTTCTGGCTTAGCTATGGATGCTGATGGTAATCTTTATGTGGCAGACTTTGGAAATGGTTTGGTTCGTAAAATCACGCCAGCTGGAGTAGTAACTACAGTAGCTGGAAGACATGATTTCCCAGGTGGTGTTTTATATAAAGATGGTCTTGGTCCTTTTACTTCTATCTACAACCCAACCGGTATTGCAGTAGATGCAATAGGAGATATCTATATCACCGATGGCACTAACCGCATCAGAAAAATTGTTCAATAAACTTATTCAATGAATAATCCTTCAATGAGTTTTCATTGAAGGATTATTTTTTAAGACTTAAATTCTATAAAATCACCAACTATGAAATTCTCTTTCAAAAGTATTTTCGGTATTGTAATATTAATAGCTATCATAGGTTTGGCTGCTTGTAGCAAGAAATCAGATCCAGCACCAGTGGTAGTTAGTAATTCATTTACACTGCGAGGCAATACATTTACAGTATCAAACGCTCTTGATTCCGCCAATTTTTTCAGTGTATTTGGTTCTACATCTACTAAACAAAAAGCAGAAATACTTTTCATTTTTCCGGGATCGGGCAGGCCAACTGCTGGTTCTTATAAAGTAATAGGTGATATATCTAAACAAAGTGCAAATCAAGTTGGTATTCTTGCCTTTGACAGCCTATCGGTTGCAAAGGAAGGTATTCTTGGCTCGCTAGGAACTGATAATGTTTCGGCACAAGTATCGGTAAATGCAACAGGAAAAATTACAGTTACGTTGCCTTTAACTCAATTCTCAGGAACGAACATTGATAACACCGACTCGAAGAACACAATGATCAGTAGTATAACAACTACTTTGGCGGGAACTTTTATTGAATTGTAAACGCATTATTACAGTGTAAAAAACATTACAGATTATTTTATAACAATCCCCAGTTGAATTATTCAACTGGGGATTTTTTTATCCTTAAACTTTAATTAACTCCATATAAATTCATCTTGCCGAATCATATTTATTTTTACGGATCAAAAAAATTACTTTTGATGTGAGTTAAAAGGTGTTGAGTTACTTTCCCATCATGTCAAAAATTAGGTTCTTCGTGTTTGTGCTATTGCTACTTGGCATTCTACCATTACAAACCCCTGCCCTTGCTCAATCATCCCAAGAAGACAGTCTCAAAGAAATTATCCACCAACATACAAATGATAATGCTGTATTCAGGGCTTACAAGGCTTTGGGAGAACTGAATGAAAAAACTGATTCCAAGAAAGCTGTGCGCTATTTCAGAAATGCCATCTCCTTTCATTTTCACTTAGAATATTCGAATGAATTTTCGGAAGTCTATAATTCATTAGGCGAATTGTATCATATCACCGGGCAGTATGACTCGTCTATGTATATGCACACCATGTCGTTGAACATAGCAAGCAAATTCAATCACCCAGAGCAAATAGGGTTTGCCCAACAAGGCATCGGCCTCAATTTTCTCAGGCAGTCTCAACTCGATTCAGCGCGTTATCATTTTAAAAATGCGCTTTCTGTTTTTACCGAGTTGGAGAATCCTTCACTTCAAGCAGGTGTCTATATTAACTTAGGGAATGTTTTTTTAGATGAAATCAAATATGCTGAAGCACTTAATCAATTCATAAAAGCCGAAAAGATATTGGTAGATGTTGCGCCAGATAAGAAGTTGCTAAGCAAAGTACTTTGCAACATTGGTAACATAGAATGTATTATTGGTAACTATGATAAGGCAATTGGCTACACCAAACGAGCGCTTGAACTTTCAATCGAAATCAAAAACGATATTAACGTTGCCTACTGCCATCGTTTGAATGGGAGAATATACCGAAAGAAGTCTGATCTTGAAAAAGCTCTTAGCGAATATGATCAAGCACTCGCTATCTATATAATGCGAGATGACAAGAGAAACCAGACAGAAACGCATCAAAACATTGGCAACATCTATTATGACCTGCATCAATTTAAAAAGGCACTGTTTGAATATAAAAAATCGCTGCGCACTGCCCGCTCAATTGCCAACCCATCTTCTATAGCGTATGCATATTCAGGTATCGGTTATACTTATTATGAATTGAGAAAGTTTGATTTATCAATTGCTTACTTTGATTCCTCGATGGTGAAAGCTAAGGAGGTTAAGAATTACTATTTGGTGATGGATGCCTATGAAGTGATAAGCAATATCCACCAAGAGCAGTTAAAATATAAGGATGCGTTAACGTTTCATAGGTTGTTTACAAAACTAAAAGACAGCTTAAACGAGCAAGAAGCAAAGGAAAGTGCAAAAGAGATGGAAGCACGCTTTCAAAACGAAAAGAAACAAACTGAAATCGACTTGCTCAACAAAGATCAACAACTAAAAACTATCACTCTTAAACAAAACAAAATTGTTGTGATTGCTTTAATCATAGCCCTAATTTTATTGATAACCATTGCCGTGTTAGTATTTAATCGTTACAAAATTATAAGTCAAACTAAACGCGAACTTGAATTGGAACAAATACGAAATACTATTGCGCGCGATTTGCATGACGATATGGGTTCTACACTTTCGAGTATCAACATTCTCAGTCAAGTAGGGCTGCATAAAACGAACGATCAATCGCACGAATATTTTCAACGCATTGGAGATCAATCGGCCAAAATGATGGAAACCATGGCTGACATTGTGTGGTCTATCAACCCCATTAATGATTCGTTGGAACAGACGCTTGTTAAAATGAAAGAATTCGCTGCCGAAATCTTAGAACCAAAAAGCATTGTTTATAAATTTGAGGTAGCTACAAACTTACTTACTGAAAAATTGGGTACAACTTCTCGTAAAAACATTTTTTTGATTTTCAAAGAAGCCATCAACAACGCAGCAAAATATAGCGAATGCACTGAAGTTATCATTTACATTTCGTCCATCAGTGGAAAGTTATTACTTGAAATAAGTGACAATGGAAAGGGCTTTGATGAAGACCGAGTGAAGAGTGGCAATGGATTAAGGAATATGACTCAGCGCACCAATGAAGTACATGGTGAATTGAAGCGAACAAGCAATGAAGGGAGTGGTACGCAAATTAAAGTGGCAATACCCATTGCGTAACATCACATGATTGAGGTATTGAGCATCCGAATTGAATTCATAAGCTTTACAGGATTATAACCAACACAATGCCCGTCTCCATTATCATCTATGAAGATAACGATCAGCTCCGCGAAAGCTTAGGGAGCATGGTGAGGTTAAATAATACTTTGCACTTGATAGGAGCGTTTGAAAACGTATTGGCTATTGAAGATCAAATCAAATTATTAGAGCCTAATCTTGTGCTAATGGATATTGATATGCCAGGTATAACAGGCATTGAGGCAGTAAAAAGAATAAGGCAGCTGGGCATTGAAATCCCCATTATTATGCTCACCGTATTTGATGATAACCAACATGTGTTTGACGCCATTTGCGCTGGTGCTTCTGGGTATCTTCTAAAGAAACACATATCGTCTAAACTATTTGATGCGATTGAAGAAGTGCTGAACGGAGGCGCACCCATGTCGCCCAGTGTGGCACAAATGGTAATTAGCTCGATGCGCCAAAAGCCTGCACAAGTAAATCCATACAGCTTGTCTGATCGTGAAAGCGATGTGCTTACGTCACTTTCGCGTGGCAATAGTTATAAGCTCATTGCCGCTGAAATTGGTATGAGCATTAATACAGTACGCACACATATTAAAAGCATCTATGAAAAGCTTCAGGTACATTCTCAGACAGAAGCGGTATCCAAAGCCATTAACGAAAAGTTAACAAAGCCTTTGCTTTCGATGCTACTTTAATAATACTCCATCGCATGATCGTGTGATACCACCTACCTGAGAATAGTAATAACTTTGAGGGTTAATCAACAAGTCTGAAATCTATAACTATGAATGTTTTAAATTCTTCCGCAAAAATGAAAGTTGGGTTTAATCTATTTTTCTTTTTACTAATATTTCAAACGCAAGCTCAAATTACCAGCGATTTCACAAGCAATAATGATGGCTGGACAATTTTCAATAACAGTTCAGGTAGTTCTTCAGCAGCATCTTATTTCAATACAGGTGGAAACCCCACTGGTTTCATTACAGATGGAGGAATTGTTACAGCAGCTATACTCTATGCCGAGGCACCTGCTAAATTTAGAGGTAACCTAAGTGCATCGTATAATCGGAATCTTACCTTTGATTTAAAGCAATCAACGAATGGTACAGATAATACATATGGAGATGTTATTCTTACAAATAGTGTTGCGGGAATTTCTCTCTATTATCAGTTACCAATAAAACCAGCCTCGGCTTCTTTCTCATCTTATGCGGTTCAGCTTATAGAAACAAACTGGCATGATGGAAGCCTAGGCGCGGCAGCTCCTGACCAGACAAGAATGAAGCTAGCATTAAGCAACATCACTTCAATACGGATAAGGACAAAGTATACTACATCGAACACATTTACGGTTACTGGCTCACTCGATAATGTTGTTCTCAATACGCTTGCACTTGGCACCCCTCCTACTATCACTTCGTTTACGCCCTCTTCTGCTTTGGCAGGAACAACCGTAACCATTATAGGCACTAACTTTAATACTACACCGTCTCAAAATATAGTTTATTTCAAAGGCATTAAAGCTGCAGTAACCAGTGCCACTGCTACTCAACTCACTGTTAAAGTTCCTACCAGCGCAGTATACGGAGCATTAACAGTTGCCAATATTTCCACCGGCTTGCAAGCAACAAGTATTCAATCGTTTAATCCACTGTTCGATAACAATAAAGATTTTGGTGGGCGCATCATTCCTGCTTCCATGAGCAGAGGTTATTCTACAATTTTGCCTATGAGCAGCACTGGATTTAATTCTGGCGGTATTGATAAAGGAGACCTTGACGGGGATGGTTGGATTGACTTAGTTGTTTCCGAAACAAACTCGGGCACTCCCAAAATATATGCCTATCAAAATTTAGGAACGGGTGGTGTTGTAAGCACCTCGTCTTTTAGTGCAGCCATAACATTGCCGAGTCTTTCTACGGTACCAGGTGGTTTACCTTTTTTAGCTGATGTGATGATTGCCGATGTGGATTCGGATGGAAAATTAGATGTGGTAGCATCGTCTGCTGGTAATTTAAATTCGGGCACAGGGTTTCTTACTGTATTCAGAAATACAAGCACAGTAGGTGTCATCTCTTTTGCCAGCCCTGTCTATTTTGCCTATCCATACTATAATCCACTTATCATGGCAGGCGATGATCTGGATGGCGATGGCAGAATTGATTTTATGTTTGTTACAGGCAGTTCGGGTTCACGCGTGTGGGTAAACCAAAATTTAAGTACACCTGGCAATATTGACTTTGCATATGGCATAAGTATAGGCATTAGTTCTTCCTATGGTGATTTAACTACTGGCGATTTAAACGGTGATGGCAAACCAGAAATAATAACCTCAAATTACAGTGCTGGCACGTTAAATATTTTCCCCAATACTTCAACGCCAGGCACAATTTCAATGAACACTCAATTTACCATACCCTCACCACTTACCAATGCGAAGATTGCCGTTGGCGATCTCAATGCCGATAGCAAAGCAGATATTGTTTGGAGCGGTTACAACTCACAGTACGTATACCTTTCACAAAATAATTATGTTTTTGGTAACCCAACTTTTGATGCCACTTCATTTGGCACCACCGTGCAAATTGCAAATACACTATCAAGCCCGACTGGTGTAAATATTGGTGATATTAATTCAGATGGCAAACCCGATGTGGTTATGGTGGGTTATTCAGACGTTGGTATTCTCCAAAATTTAGGAAGTGCTACGTTAAGTGCAAGTTCTTTCTTGCCAACCACAGTATTTCAAGGAAGTTCATTAGGGTCGGCCTTGTATGGAGTTGGCCCTACCATTGCAGACTTAGACGGGGATAACAAACCCGAAGTAATGTTTGCTTATACTAATAATGCCGCAGTTGCTGAAAAAGGTATTTTTATTTATCATAACGAAAGCTTTCCTCTGCCCACCATTATTAGTACCGCGCCTGCATCGGCAGCTGCAAACTCAAGCGTGGCAATCAATGGAACTTTAATGTCGACAGGAAGCACCAACCCAATTGTACGCTTAGGTAAATTGAAGACTGCTTTGAGCGGCAGTCCAACTAATACAATAACTACGGTTGTAACACCACAATCAAGTATCAGTGGAAAATTTTCTTTAACCAATCATGGCCTTACTAGCAATGGTACCAATTTCAATTCCAGCTTTAACACAAGCCGAACTATTAACAATTCCTCATTTGGTCCTACAATAGATTTTGCTTTAACAAATGCTGGCGTATACAGCAATCTTGAAACTGCCGATTTTGATGACGATCAAAAAACAGATTTAGTATTTCGTGATGGCAACGGTACTGGTATATTTCAAAATAATGCAGCGGCAGGTCAACCAATAACTATAACATCCTTAACAAAACAAGCTACGGTATACGTTGGAGGGTTTAATTCGTTTTGCTTTGATTTTGATGGTGATGGAAAAACTGACTTAAACAACGCCAACTATTTATATCAAAATACAAGCAGTGGTTCTACTATTTCTTTTGCCTCTAGTGTTCTTACAAGTGCCAATTCATTTACTGGGTCAGCTTACGCAGATTTCAATAAAGATGGAAAAGTAGATGTCGCCTTGATTGACGCTTCAACGACTATTAAGATTCTTGAAAACAGAACTTCAAGAGGTACTTTTATACCTTTAGGTGGGGGTCTTTCTTCTTTCACTTCCAATAGCATTAACCTAACGCTTCCTTCCAATAGTGCGAACAATAGCGGTATCGTTACAGCCGATTTTGATGGAGATGGGTATGATGATGTAGCTGCCACTTCACCCTCCACCGATAATTTTTCAATCTTTAGAAACTTAGCCGTTGTTGGTACAATTAGCGCTTCTTCATTTTCAGCGGCTACCTCAATAGCAACGGCAAGTAAACCTTATGGGATTACCGCCAGCGACTTTGATGGTGACGGAAAAATTGATGTGGCCATTACACATTATAGCGCAACAACTATGAATGTATATTTGAATACAAGCAGTGTTGGCTCAATCAGTTTTGCTGCAGCCAAAACATTTTCTGTCGCCACATTTGGTTTCGGCATTGGTTCGCAAGATTTGGATGGCGATGGTAAAGCAGAGATTGTTACCATCCATAACTCTAATCCTGGCACACCTTCTTTTACCATCTTTCAAAATATAAGCACTGCTGGCAATATTAGTTTTGGAGCAGGCATAAATTATACTCTGTCGAGATATCCATTAGCATTAGCTTTTGCTGATATTAACACTGATCAAAAGCCAGATATTTTACTGATTGGCGTTAGCGGATCTTCTGCACCTGCGAGTGCCTTAATGGTGTTTGAAAATAAAATTTCCACTGTAACTCTTTCCATCACAACACAACCCACGTCCACTTATTCTGTTTGCGATGGCGCAATACCAATAATTTCAACAGCAGCTGCTGGAACAACCAACATTACTTATCAATGGCAATTTTCAACTACAAGCTCAGGGTCCTATTCGGATTTAACTAACTCAGGGGGTTATTCAACTGTTGCTACTTCAGGCTTAACAATTAATTCAACTGGTAATTTTGGAGCGGGATTCTATCGATGTAAAATCAATGGCGATTTTGTTTCCACCCTCTATAGCAATACAGTTTCCTTTACAGTGAATGCTTTGCCATCTGCTCCAGTAGCTAGCAACGTTAGTAATTGTGGATCAACGAGCTTTACATTAACTGCTTCTGGGGCAGTCAATGGTAATTATTATTGGTATGATATTAATGGACTTATCGTTGGCCAGAAAAACAACTCCTATGCAACACCAGTTCTTTCTGCAACAGCATCCTATGATATAGCCCTTACTGATGGCACTTGCATTAGTCCTAAAATCAACATATCAGCTATCATCAATACAATTCCTACTGCACCTACCACCACTAATGCCACACTCTGCGCTGCAGGATCAGCAACGCTCACTGCTGCTGGAGGATCGAACGGACAATATCGGTGGTATGCTATTGCATCAGGAGGAACAGCTATTACTGGCGAAGTGAACAGCACGTACATAACTCCACCGCTTGCGGCTACTACTTCTTATTTTGTTTCGATCAACAATGGTACTTGCGAAAGCACAAGAACAATTGTTACCGCTACCTTTAGTTTGGTAACCCCTCCCACCACCACTAATGCCACACTCTGCGCTGCAGGATCAGCAACGCTCACTGCTGCTGGAGGATCGAACGGACAATATCGGTGGTATGCTGTTGCATCAGGAGGAACAGCTATTGCTGGCGAAGTGAACAGCACGTACATAACTCCATCGCTTGCGGCTACTACTTCTTATTTTGTTTCGATTAACAATGGCACTTGCGAAAGTACAAGGACAGTGGCAACTACAACCATCAATGCTGCCCCAGCCAAACCTACCATAACATCAACACCTGCTGCTGTTAATGGATTGGTCACTTTATGCAGCGGCAGTTCAGCAACGCTTGGTGTTGCTACATCCACCACTTATGCTTGGTCATCCGCGCAAGCGACCCAACAAATTTCTGTTACACAAGCTGG
>JBBRBQ010000016.1:0-90089 GCA_038205685.1 Cytophagales bacterium
GAAAATGCGGTGATGATACAAATATGGACTGCGTTGATAACCATTCTTGTATTAAAAGCACTAAAGGCAATGGCCAAATTCAACTGGCACCTCTCCAACCTGGTGGCCTTTATAAGGCTAAACATTTTTGTGAAGATTACCCTACAAGATTGGCTTGATAAACCCTTTGAACAACCGCCCCCAACTCTGGCTGTCAAAACTATACAGGGGATGCTATTTTAAAAAAAATAAAAAACCCCAAAAAAATAATGGAAGTGAAACATTACAATCTTAACTACAAACGTTTAGGACACTATTGATTTAAGAACAGCAAAAGCTTGATTTAACCAACTGATAGAAAGAAAATTAAAGTAAGATGAAATGTTGAGAATGGGTTTTCTTTTTACATTTAGGGGGCGAAAAACATGCGTATATTAGGGAGTTACCACCAATGCTAAAGAGACGACACATATGACGAAAAAGATAACGGAAGTACGGGAGACCACCGACATTATCAGCGTTGATAATTTAAAAGACGCTGTTTCAAAGCACAATTTTGTTGACCTTGACCAAGAACTAATTGACCAAATTCAGGGGCAAGTTGACAATGCTTTACAAAATCAATCTCAGAATGAGCAGACAGCAAGAGAATCCATTGAAAAATGGTTTAATAAAATGCTCCTCACAAATCGGGACTTTGATGTAAAAAATCTTCGGTTGACAATTACAAACCAGCCAACAGTTTACATACAGTCACAGTATCATTGCGAAACAAGACAATTCAATAGAGTTTATGAGCCATTCAGCGGACAGGTTTTACCTGACAAGCAGGAAGAACTTTGGGAAAAGGAACCACAAAACCAATTTACTGAAAGTGAAATAAAATGGAGACGATTTGGAAATAACGAAGTTAAAAAATGCCATAGCTGTTCAGCAACAGGACAAGTGACTTGTGGCGACTGTAATGGAAAGGGCGAAATTTGGGTTACATGTGGCAACTGCAAAGGCAAAGGACAAATTGAAAGAACAGATGCAATAGTTGGGCGTGGTGGTGGAAAAATGGCTGGTGGTGTTGTGCTTCGCAAAGAACAATGTTTGAGATGTTCAGCAAAAGGAAAAGTTTTAATCACTTGTGCAAAGTGCAATGGTGGCGGAAAATTAACTTGTGGAAGTTGTTCGGGCAGAAAGGAACTCTTTTATTACGACAATATTCAGGGCAAGACAAATGTAATTTCAAAAGACCTAATTCTTTCAACTTTTAGCAATGTAAAAGACAAATGGATAAAAAATAATAAATCTGCCTTTGCAATTCAATACAAAGACGACATTCACGAACAAAATGAAAGCCGTTTAAAAGATTTGATTCCTGTTTATGGAAAACTATTACTTGAAAAATATAATGTAAAGGTTTTGCCGACTGCAAAAGTTACTTTTAATTTCAAAGGCAAAGACCGTGAACTTTTCATAATAGACAATGAAATATTTGCTAATGAAACCGCCTACTTATATGATAAAAAGAAAACAACAATTGCAGTAGGTATTGCCGTGATTGTCCTTGTTGTTCTTTCGTTTCTTGCTTACAATTGGTATTCTAACAATCAAGTTGCCAAACACAAGGAACAAAACCAATCTGCATTGAATATTTGCAATGAAACCAAGCAGAATTTATCAAATGGAAATTTTGAAGTAGCAGCACAAAAACTTGCTTCTATTGAATTAGGCAGCGACTTTGACGAACCAACGAAAGATAGCATCAATTCTACAATAACTGCTTTTCTAAATACAGCATTGAATAACAGAAGCACAATCGGAGTAAACTCCGTTTGTGAGAAGTTTTCTAATGCTTCAATTGTGAATGATGAAAACAAGAAATTACTTTCTGACTTTAATTCAATTCTATCTGCAACTGAATACTTGCAATTGGTTGACCTTAGTCGTAAAGTGAATACTGGAAATGACTATGAAAAGCAAAAACACTTTGAAGAGATTGCAAATTATGATGTGAAAATTGATTCTATTCTAAATCTTTCTTTCAAAAATCAAAATGTTTTGGCTTGTATTTCTTCCGACAGTGTTGCTATCAATACAGCAAAAGACTTTGAAGAATATCTTTCACAGCTTCTCATTTTTGAAAAGACAAAAGACGGAATGCCTTGTGATATTGATGATAGTTTGAAAAAACTGGAAGTATTTATTTCCAAGTTAAAATCAGCTTCATTGATAAAGTTACTTGAGCAGACAAATAAAAAATTAAAAATCGCACAAAAGAAATACGAAAATCCCTGCTAATGAATTTGAATGAACAACTAAAATCCGTTTACACGCCATACCTCGAAGAATTAAAAACTCTTTCAAAGGAGCAAGCCGACAAGTTTTCATATCCCCTATTAATGAAAGTGTTTGCCGACTATGAAAGTGTAAAAAGAAAAGTGCTTTATGTTGGCAAGGAAACTTACACCTGGGTTGACACAATGGATAATTCAGAAAATTTGACTGTTGACTTTTTAGCAAACAGCTATGAAGATTTTGAATTTGCAAAAACCTATCACGGAAGAAATAGTCCTTTTTGGCGTTTCATTAAGACATTTCACAAACGTATAAATGGAGACGATTTCCCAAATGGACTTCTATGGACAAACTTTTCAAAGTGTGACAGCAATGGAACAACACCAAACTTTAACCTGCAAAAAATAAATGATAAAGGCTTCGACTTGTTAATTGATGAAATCAAAATCACAAAACCGGAAATTGTAATTTTCATTGCAGGCTGGGACTACGAACATCAGTTCCAAAGAGTTTTTAGCGGACTTGAATACAAAACACTTGAAGAAAATTATTTGTATCAATGCGTTCATCCATCTTTACCGACACGTAGCTATATGACAATGCACCCGAAAGGACTGCAAATCAGAAAAAAGTTTGACTCGACACTTGAAAAAATAGTAGAAAATGTTGCGACATCTTAACACCACAGACAACAGCACTGGTGGTAATCGAGTAGACGGCCTCACCGCTGTTAAGAGATGAGGTACGCCTCTCACACCACTGTACGTACGAGTCTCGTATACAGCGGTTCATTAAGTTGTGGAGCAACTTTGTAGTAGTAGTTGAGTAAAGATTCGTACCCTCTTTTAGCCAGTCTTGCCAAGGTGATGGTAGTAACCAAAATAGGGCTCTACGCTTGCTTCTCAGCAAACCACTCCCGTAAAAAAGCGGGACAGGCTTTGCCACTTACTAACAGGCTTCACCAACTTACCTGTAAGGGATTTACACTCTCTGGAATAATTCGGCATCTTTCATCATGCTGGGCGCACACAACGTGTTTATTTCATGCTGGGGTGAAGTGTTAAATTGAAGTTTAGTTTTTATATTACGTTTCGGTACGTGGGACAAGACGCAGCTTCGAAAGCCCAGCCACGTTTCATACACAAACGTTATGCAGCATTGCTTTTGGACAGTTTGGACATCTGAAACAAAATACTTACCTTTGGCGTCAGTAACGTAAAACGACACTATGATAGTTTCCTTTGGCTCGAAAGAGACAAGAAAGATATGGGACGGTGAGAGAATTAAGGGTTTAACAACTGACTTACAGGAAATTGCAAGACGAAAATTGAGAATGCTGAATAACTCGCAAAATATTATGGACCTTCAAGTTCCTCCATCAAACAGACTTGAAAAGTTAAAGGGAAATTTAAAGGAATATTACTCCATAAGAGTTAATGACCAATGGAGAATAATATTTAAGTGGGACAAAGGGAATGCTTCGAACGTGGAGATATTGGACTATCATTAATAAACTATAAAGATGAAAAAATTAAAAAATATACATCCAGGTGAAATCCTACAAGAGGAATTTCTAGTACCCTTGGGACTAAGTGCTTACAAATTATCTAAGGACGTTGGAATACCTCAGACGAGGGTTTCAGAAATCATTAAAGGCAATAGGAGAATAACAGCCGACACCGCATTAAGACTTTCAAAGTACTTTGGTAATTCTGCAAAGTTTTGGCTTGGACTTCAAGACGACTTTGACATTGAAGAAGAAGAACAACTTAAATCCAAAGAGTTGAATTTAATAGAGCACTATCAAAGCAACGCAGCATAATCGAGTAGACGGCCTCACCGCTGTTAAGTGATGAGGAGCGCCTCTCACACCACTGTACATACGGGTCTCGTATACAGCGGTTCATTAAGTTGTGGGACAACTCTGCCACCATCTTGGAATGGAAGCACTTGTGAAGCCGCTAAGTTATAAGGAGGTAGTGATGGGTAGACTTCGATTTTTGGTAGAGAATTGGGGTTTTCTTGAACATTATGCAGGATAGAAGAGTAAAGGTGTCAGGTGATAACACCTGACATGGCATAAAAATTAAAAAATGTTTGCAGTAATTATTATAATCGCGGGTTCAATTGGTGCAATGACTGCTGGAATTATTATTTGGCAGAAAGGTAATCACCTACTAACGACTGGGAGAAAGGCGGAAGCCATAATACTTAAAAACCTTTACAAACCAGGGTCCGATATTGAATTTGATGCATATTATCCTGTTGTGAGATTTCTAACCGACAAACAAGAATGGATAATACAGGAGTTAAACATTGGGTACAGTCCAGCAAAAAAAGAGGGAACAAAATTAGAAGTAATCTACGACCCAACCGACCCAACCAATGTTGCCATTAACTCGCCACTCCAACTTCAAATTTTACCGAGACTACTTGTAATCATTGGTTCTTGTGAAGTAGTGTTTGGAGTTTTAGAGCTACTGGCCATAACTCAACTCTTTATGGAGTGACAATTAGAATTTTGAGTGGTGTTTTATTGACGCTACCCTTTGGTGGTGTTTTTCATCATCAAACATTTTCTGCCTTGTCTGGTGTTATCACCTGACACCATTTAGAAAGCCACTCTTCTACCAAGTTATTTCATTTCAAACACTTCAAACTAATTCCACCACCCTCACAAACACTGGCTCTCGAAACATTTCATCTTTGGTAATCTGGGCATAGCTAATTTCTACCACCAGCGTGGGTTGTATCCATTGCGTTACTTTTTCGTCTACCACTTTGCCTCCTTGTAATGTTGGCTTCGCTGTCTTCTTTTGCTTTTTAAGTAAGGTAGAAATTTCTTTCATCGTATTGTCGTCAAAGCCTGTGCCCACCTTGCCACGGTAGATAAGCTCCTCTCCCACTTGTTGAGCAATCTGCAATGCACCAAAGGTGGCGTTACGGTTGCCTTTGCCTTCTGTGTAGCCCATAATAAAGCAATCGGCAGAGGCACGCACTTTTATCTTCAGCCATGCATCACTGCGTTTGCCAATGCTATACTTACTGTCCTTGCGCTTGGCTATTATACCTTCTAGCCCTAGCTGTTTGGCTGCATCAAATAAGGAAGCACCATCTTCCACCGTTTCGCTCATGCGGTACTGGCCTTCTTTGCGGATGGCATCGCGCAGCCACTCATGTCGCTTCGATAACGGTTCGTTAATAAGCGATCGTCCATCTAAATACAGGCAGTCGAACACATAACAAAAACAAGGGTTGCTCTTGCTGAGCCGTTCAATGGTAGTATCTCCTTTCGTCATCAGTCGGTTGATCACCTTTTTAAATTCTGGCTTCCCAACGGCATCAAGGCTTACAATCTCACCATCAAACAAAGCGCAAGTTGTTCGGAACGATTTATCTCCACTTTGCAATTCGGGGAACTGCGCGGTGATGTCATTTTGATTCCGGCTAACGATGCGAATCTTCCCT
The DNA here is from genome assembly GCA_038205685.1 of Cytophagales bacterium. GTDB lineage: Bacteria > Bacteroidota > Bacteroidia > Cytophagales > Cyclobacteriaceae > ELB16-189. The sequence continues at coordinate 5,734 of JBBRBQ010000016.1, forward strand.
TCTTCCACGGCAATCAACGCACGGATGCCATCCCACTTTACTTCAAAGCCATACGCTTCTGCCGATGGTACAACGGTGGTGCTTTCGCAGAGCATGGGTTCAATGGTGTGATGAATGAAATCGAGTTGAGGTTCGTCCACACGTTCCAGCAGCCATTCCTTCTCCTTCATTTTATGGATACGGTATTCTCCATTCAGTTCCTTACTGCTCAACCGAAAATAAAAGCCGTCTTTCTTTTCTTTTGTGATTTGGTATTTACCTTGAGCATAGATCCACATCATGCCACCACCGTATTGCCCTTTCGGGATTTCTCCATTGAAGTGTAAGTACTTCATTGGGTGATCTTCTGTTTGCACCGCTAATCTTTTAACGCCTGGGTAAGGTGGAAGCCCTCTTGGCACTGCCCACGATTTCAACACACCATCTTGAGACAAACGTAAATCATAATGCAAATGCGATGCATGATGCCGATGTACTACAAAACTATGGGTGGTATCTTCTTCTATTTGTGGTTGAGGCTCGGTGGTCTTTTCAAAGTCTCGTTTCTTCTCATAGCTTTCCAGTTGCTCAGGTGTTTTGCTTTTCCTGTTGACTGGAAGTTCTTTCGCTACTAATGTCTTGCGTTGCGTATGCAACGTGGCAGCATAAGCTCCTATGTCTTCCCATGCATCGCCATCGCTTATCACTTTAGCCATTGCATTTTTTATATTGAAGTCCTTCGGATTACTAACGTGAGCGAGTTCATCCCACTTCAGTGGCATCGAGACAGGTGCACCATCTCTTCCTCGCAAACTGTAAGGAGACACAATGCTTTGCCCTTGCCTTATGCGATAAATATCAATAAGGATGCGGCCTTTACGTGCCTCTTTTTTTATGTGAAGTGTGGTATCGTTGGGATAACGTTCGATGAATGGTTGTGCAATGGACTTAGCTGCTTCAAACACAGAAGAGAAATCAGCTGCTACTTCTAACGGACAACAGATATGAATTCCTTTCCCGCCTGTGGTTTTAACAAAAGGTGTGTAGCCAAAACTTTCAATGTGTTCCTTCAGTGAAAACGCAATGGGAATAAGACTTTTAAAGTCATACCCTTCCGGTGGATCAAGGTCAAACACCATGTAATCAGGCTTATCGAAATACGGCTTGCGACTGTGCAACTGATGCAACTCCAACGCTGCTAAGTTGGCTAGCCACACGATGGATGCTGGCTCAGTAGCGATGATGTAATCTTTCTTCTCTTCGCTGCCAAGCTTTTCAAACTCTATCCAATCGGGAGCCCATTCGGGGCGGCTCTTTTGATAGAACATCTCACCGCCCACGCCATCTGGGAAACGAATCAGCGTAAGCGCTCTGCCTTTTATATGATTGAGCAGCGTTGGCGCAATGGCAAGATAATATTCAATAACCTCGGCTTTGAGAATATGATCGGCAGGGAACAACACCTTTTCGAGATTGGAAAGCTCGAGTTTGCGTTTGCCCAGTTGTACCCATTGCGATTTTTTTGACATTCGGTAATGAGCAGATTTGGTAATAGTCTTCTCTTATTGTCAACGCAATTAATGAATCAAACCCATCAATGGATCCTTACAAAACCTTGATATGATTTCTTCTTTCAACCTCATTAAAGATTATTTGTCCCACTTCCAATCGCCAGCAATAATCAACGGTTCTTTCAGGTTGTTGTCAATCATAAATTGCTTTGTGGTTTCGCTATCCATTTTTTCAGCAGGTAGTTTTTCGGCATCAGCTACAGCATATAAAATCATAGTGCCGAAGCGAGCCATGTTTTTGATGTGCTGCTCGTTCACCAATTTAAAATCATCGCAATCGGCATGATAACAACCATAAATGGAGCGATCTAATTTACTGATTACTTCTAAGATGGGCACACCTTCTAGCATAAAGGGTTGATGGTCGCTATGCAATTCAGATCGGCTGCTGAACTTATTAGCAAACACAGTGTCTATTGCGTTTATCTCCTGCCCTATCGATTTAAAAAATGTAGTATCGTTCACTTTACTTCCAGCATTTATGCCAATTGGGTTTCCTGCCATATCAAGGTTCATCATGTACTTGATGGAATTGATTGATCCATCTTTCACTGCCTGCCCAACCATGTATCGAGACCCTAGCAAACCTTCCTCCTCACCCATGAACATTATAAACTGAACAGTTCTTTTAGGCTGTAGTTTATTGGCTTTGAAGGCACGAGCAATATCCAACACTGAAAACGATCCGATTCCATTATCAATAGCACCTGTTGCTAGATCCCACGAATCTAAGTGACCACCAATAAGAATTTTTTCATCCGGCAACGTTGAACCTTTTAAAGTAGCAACCACATTGCGCGCTTTGATTGGGCCGCTTATGTTGGTCATGGTTAAGTGAGCTTGTACTTTTTTCTTTTTGAGTTTCTCTTTCAATGCCATGCCATTTTCTTTGCTGATGCAAACTGCTGGTATTGTAATTAACTGGCCTGTTACAGAAGCTGTGCCTGTAAGCAATACACCACCATCCACTTGATTTGCGATGATGATGCCCTTCGCTCCATACTTAATGGCAATGGCAGTCTTTTCGCTGCGGTGAAGATTATGTAATCCTTTCTCACTTCCTTCTAGTATGCCTATATAAACCAATGCGATTTTATCTTTTACTGCATCAGGCTTGCCTTCATAATCTTTCTCCAAGCCATTGCCCATGTCAACCACTTCGCCTGTTACATCGGCAGCAACGGGTGAATGTGCCAATGTTACCGATTGAACAGTTTCTCCATCTATCTCTACTTTTATCGTTCCTCGCGACCATGATGTAACTTCAAACTCTTGAAATGCCACATCATCAAAACCATATTCTTTAAACTTATTATAAGTATACTCTTCTGCCTTATGACCATTCTCTGAGCCAGTAAGCCGATGACCAATTGTGGATGTAGCTTCACCTAATGTTGCATAGGCTTTTGAATTTTGAGATACCTCGCTGTTAATTCTCGAGAAAATCTCTTGACGAGTTTCCTTTTTCTTACAAGCGTTTAAACTAACTAGTAGTGCAATAGCAACAATTACGGATTTACTTTTTATCATAGGGTTGTAGTTAATTGTAAAGTTAAAAGTTCTTGAACTTTAAAATAGTATTTTACACTAATGGTAAATGTAAACAGAAACTTACTGCAAAATGAGCTATCCAAAATCAGAGGCTTTTGTTTCGTAAGCAATTAATTTATGGTATTTTTCAATTTTTAATCGGTAAACAAATCAGCTACATCCATGGCAGAAGCGGAAGTTCAAAAGCACACTAAAAAAATACTCAGCATTATGGGAGATGGGCAATCCACCTTTTGGAAGAAAGGAAAGGAATTTTTGATTGAAATTTTTACCATCGTGTTTGCCATTACTCTCTCAATTTGGCTACACGATAAATCGGAACAATCGCATCAACAAAAAGAAGTAACTGAATTTCTGATTGGATTGCGAGAGGATTTAATTAGCGATCAAAAGGAATTGACTGAGGATAGAAAATTATATATTAAACAACAACGGTTCTATGCCTATGTATCCTCTATCAAGCCAATAGAAAAACCGAATTCTGATAGCCTAAAAAAGTACATAAATGAGATTTTTAGTTCCGTAAAACTGTTGCAGAATAACGGCAGATTTGAAGGTTTTAAAGCGTCAGGAAAAATCGGAAATATTAAGAATACAAAACTCCAAAATGACATTATGGATTTGTATCAAGAGTCTATACCTTCTTTGCTTTCAAGCACTGATTTTTATTTAAACAAAAAGAATCAATTGATTCAAATGGTAGAAAAGAATATTTTTTGGAATAAGGACAACTCTATCGTGATTGATGCTGCCTTTCAATCAAATGAATCTCGAATTATTTGCTTGCAATTAGCCTCAATCTCATCGGAAATCATTACTAGATATGATGGCTGCATGAAAAAGAGTAAGGATATTGTAGAGCTTATTGAAAATACTTCTAACGTTAACGAAGAAACAGAACATTAATATCTTATTCAGTTCAAAATACTTACTTAGAAACCACAATCCCTAAAATACCTGCCAAGTCGCGCTCAGCTTGCTTTAAACCCACCTGCATGGTCAAACATTCTTCTAATTTATCTAAGTCGCCTTGGCCTTCCACCCGCTTTAGTTCTTGCAGATTATCTTCCATCATTTTCTGTACGATTCTGAATTTCAATCTCAACACATTGGTGTAGGCCATCTTATCCAACAGTTCATTTTCTTTGGGTATGTAGATGTGAAATTTATCGCCCCAATGAGTGCTGGTGTCATACCGATGCGTACTAAGCTCTGCCACCATTCGCCTTACGGCATCAGTGCCATGCTGCAAGAAGTAATCAGTTGTGTGGATAATGTTTTCGTTAAGGCCATTTTTAAAATCCATGAAAATGGATTTCAACACAGGGTTGGTGAACTCCACATCTTCCAACTCGTGCAACATAAACTGTCCCAACGATTGCACTTCTTGTTCATCTGTAGCCGTCAGGTTTTTATCCGCATAGTTCAACAACAAACGAATGGTTTCGCGCTCTTGAAATTGAATCATGCCCGTGCTATCAATCTTTACAGAAACAGCTTCTACATCGGCTGGCTGTCCTTCAATCGGTTCAGTTTCTTTAAGCTTGTCTTTCTCGGTTTTTCTACGCTCTTGAACCAGCAATTTGTTCAACTCACTCAATAACACCTGCTCGGGCATTCTCAGCAAGTGGCTCGTCTCCTGAATGTAGACAGATCGCTTTACAGGATCGGGAATAAGAGCAATGCTATTGACAATCTCTTTGATGGATTCCGCCTTGCGAATAGGATCGGCAGCCGCTTCCGCAGAAAACAAATCGGCTTTGAACGAAATGAAATCCTTGGTAGAATTCTTTAAAAAATCCTGAAAAGCAGAAGTACCTACCTTACGGGAATAACTATCAGGGTCTTCACCATCGGGGAACAATGCCACCCGCACATTGAGGCCACCCTTCAATATCAAATCAATTCCCCGTAAGGCAGCTTTTATACCCGCGGAGTCTCCATCAAAAAGCACCGTTACGTTTTCGGTGAACCTACGCATCAGCTTTATCTGCTCCTCAGTCAATGCAGTGCCACTTGAGGCCACCACATTTTCCACATCAGCCTGGTGCATGGAGATTACATCGGTGTAGCCTTCCACCAAGTAGCAATTATTATGTTGGCGGATGCTGTTCTTCGCTTGGAACAAACCATACAACACATCACTCTTGTGATAAATATCCGTCTCGGGCGAGTTGATGTACTTGGGTTGGTTCTTATCCTTGCCCATCATGCGCGCACCAAAGGCAATCACCTTCCCCGAAAGGTTATGCACCGGGAAAATTACCCTTCCGCGAAAGCGATCGTAACTTGAACCGTCTTCTTTCTTTACAACAAGACCCGCCTTTTCGAGCAGCTCTTTATTGTAGCCTTTTTGAATGGCTTCGTTGCTAAAGTTTGTCCAGCCCTCCAAGGCATAACCCAGTTCAAACTTTTGAATGGTTTTATCGGCAAAGCCACGTTCTTTAAAATAGCTGAGGCCAATGCTCTTGCCCTCGTCATTTGCATGGAGAATATCCTTGAAATAATCCTTGGCGAAGTTCATCAGAATGTACAGCCCCTCGCGCTCGCTTTGCTCTGCAGCAAACTCATCCGAAACCTTGTCTTCCTTTAATTCAACGCCATATTTTTTGGCTAAGAACCTCACAGCCTCGATGTAGCTAATCTTCTCGTGCTCCATCACAAAAGTGAAGGAATCGCCACCTTTGCCACTGCTAAAATCTTTGAAAATACCCTTGGCGGGAACTACATAAAAAGAAGGTGTCTTTTCATTATTGAACGGACTGAGCGCCTTGTAATTCTGCCCCGACTTCTTAAGCGACACGAAATCGCTGATCACGTCCACTATATCAACACGGCTTCGTACCTCTTCTATGGAATCGCGGGAAATCATTGGGGTAAAGATAAGGATTTGGCAGTGCTAATATTTGGGATAAGCTCTGCTTGTTTGTGAACACCCACATGGGTACTGGGAACTCAATCAGTTAGGCTAAAAGGTGAACTTGGCAGGGTAAAACATTAATTAGTTCATATAAAAGCCCAACTGGCTTAGTTAAAAAAGGAACTAGTTGAGTAAAAAGCCGAACTAGTTTAAGTAAAGGGCGAACTAGTTTGGTTAAAACATGAACTAGTTGAGGTAAAAGGCGAACTAGTTAGGGTTTTAGGTGGTAGGGGGGGGGTACTTGCGAAGTGGGTAGACCACCTCCGAAGTGCCCTACCATAAAGCATTTTGGTATTACTTTGGCAATGGACTATCTTGATTGATATTAAAGGGATACGAGTAATAAGAAGGTTATTTTTTGTAGTTGTATGCAATGCGATTCACGTTTATACTTAACAATATAAATACTTATATGAAACAGTTTTCGAACTTACTTTTTTGCATTGTACTTATGACTGCTTGTCAAAAAGACAATCAAACCGTTCAAAATAATTCATCAATTTGTTTTGATACAACTTTTCTTAACACAGACATACAAGACGGATTTATGTCGATCTTTTTTCTCAATGGAAAGGAAGGCTACATGACAAGTTACAAAGGCGGAATCTTTAAAACTGTAGACTCTGCAAAAACTTGGGTTGCATTAAGTTCAACGACAAATTTGCCAATTCTGGATATTTATTTTTTAGACGCTAACAATGGTTTTGCTGTAGGTGGAGAAAACTCTTGTGGCGGAACAGGTTGTATACCACAGGGTGGTTTTATTTTAAGAACACAAAATGCAGGTCAGACTTGGAATAAAATATTTACCACTACAAATAAATTTGAAATTACTTCAATAACCTTTCTTAACAATCTAATTGGTTTCTGTATAGGTGGCAATGTGATTTATAAGACAATTAATGGTGGGCAAACTTGGAGTGAATATCAAGTAAATAATCTTGGTGGAAATATGATGAAAATAAAATTTAGGGATAGCCAAAATGGTTTTGTGGTTTGCTTATTTGATACAATCTTAAAGACAATTGATGGCGGAATCTCTTGGCAGATTACAAGCCCTAATAAAAATATTGGATATTATTCTATGTCTTTGTATAACGGAATAAGTTATGTTTCAGGACAAGGTAAAATATTGAAATCAGTGGACAATGGAATCAATTGGAATGAACTTGCAAGTTCACCAAGCGACATTTATGACATACATTTTACAAGCGAAAGTATTGGTTACGCTTTTGGACGCGGCAATTATTCAGGCGGAGATTTTGGACGTCCATATGGTTCAATGTATTGTACAAACAATGGCGGTAATTCTTGGAATGGAAATGGTGACTTTAAAGACGTTGGCTTAATTAAAGCAGTGTCTTTTCCATCAATTAAAATTGGATATGCTATTAGCGGAAATAAAGTGATAAAAATTGAAATTATTTAGCTCTGCATACAGCATTGACTTGCTACAAGCCCTATTGGTCTAAGCTTGCGGCTTGTTCAAGCGTCCGCTTGGACATATAACTGTTAAGCGTCCGCTTAAATTATTGACTAAAGGCAAACTACCACTCAGAATATTCTTGCAGCGGATGCTGCATTATTGTAAGTCCAAGCGAACGCTTGAACTAGCGAGGGTTTTCATGCGTCATGGCGAGGTAACGAAGCCATCCTTTCTCATCTGGGTTAAGCCAATTGTGCATTATTGTAAGTCCAAGCGTAAGCTTGAACAAGCCAAGTGTATACATGCTTAGACCAGTGGAGGTTGGGGTGAAGCGAAAAACAAGCAAATAGTAGCTATCTGGACTATTCCTTTAAAAAGTATATCCGACCGTCCATTCAAAATTATCTGCTCGCCCATAATGGGTTTTCAAAGTAACGCAACCAAAAAAATGCTTATGGAAATAAAGTCGTAACCCTACTTTTAGGTATAAGGGAGCGTCACGATCAGTTTTTTTATACAAATAATAGCCCACACCAGAAATTAAGCCTAATCTGCCGTGTATAAATTCGTGACCCAACCATATACCATATCTATTGATGTCTTTATTTTTATTTAGCGAATCGGCAAGCAAAGACTCGTCTCTAAATGCATCTAAACTAACCAATAATTTAGAAATTTTTCCAACTCGTCTTCCGTACATAAAGCTAGCTGCAACGGTAGGGTAATACGTGGTACCAAATTCAGGAAGTACTTTGGCGCCCCCAGCCAAAGAAAAATAGAAATAGTTTTTCTTTGCAGAAGGATAAAGGGAGTCTCTTTTATATTGTAATCGTTCTGGAAAGGGTGTGAATCGCAAACCGACATTGGCTGTAGGTAAATTTACCCCCAGATTTGGCATTCTGATAGTTCCATTTGAAAAGTGGCTGAAAGTGCCACCTAAAACTAGCGCCCACTGAGGGCTCAACTTAAATTGACCTTCAATATTTACATGCATTGACAGGTTGATGCGAGAACTAATCCATAAATTGCCTGGATTATCATTAGCATTATAAATGGAAGTAAAATAGCCAAAACCTGTACCAATTCGAATATTCATTTCAAAAAATCGAGTTGAAATTGGTTTCAATGAGCTGTGAATGAGTAGTGAATAGCAATCACCCCAATCTACACGGTATAAATTTTTATCATCCTTGTCGTAATTTATATATGTTTCACCAGATCCAACAGAGTAGTAAATGAACGAGGCGCCCCATTTTGGAAACCCATAATATTTATGCCAAGGCTTTGTGCCTAAAGTTTGCCATACTGCATTGATCTCTACTCCATAAATGCTTTGTAAGGAAAGGTTACTAGTATTTGTCTTTAGGGGAGAATGATTGAGCAAAAATCCTCGATGAATATTTATCCCTAATTGGATTGGTTGTTTACTGGGTTGGGCAAAACCTGCATTAAAAGCTAAAAAGATAAAAAAAGATGCAAAAGAAATGTTGAACTTTACCCTCATTAAGAAGTTATAGACTGCGAATATAATGATTTTTTTTCCTCGAGAGTCTCCGCCTCGAAACTCTGCGCTTGAACTATCCACCCAGTGAGCAGGGTTTGTAAGGAGCTTGAACTAGCGTGGCTTCGTACGTCATGGCGAGGTAACGAAGCCATCTCTCTTCTCATCTTGGTTTAAGTCAACTGTTCTGCTTCGTACCCGAAGTGACTAGGAAAGATTGCTTCGGGCGAGACGCCACTCGCAAGGACGCTTTCGTACGTCATGACGAGGTAACGAAGCCATCCCTTCTCATCTTGGTTTAACTCAACTGTCCTGCTTCGTACCCGAAGTGACTAGGAAAGATTGCTTCGGGCGAGACGCCACCTCGCAAGGACGCTTTCGTACGTCATGGCGAGGTAACGAAGCCATCTCTTCTCATCTTGGTTTAAGTCAACTGTCCTGATTCGTACCAGAAGTAACTAGCAAAGATTGCTTCAGGCGAGACACCACTCGCAAGGACGCTCGAATTTTGATCCGTGCGTCAAGGCGAGGTACGAAGCCATCTCTTCTCATCTTGGTTTAAGTCAACTGTCCTGCTTCGTACCAGAAGTAACTGGGAAAGATTGCTTCGGGCGAGACGCCACTCGCAAGGACGCTTTCGTACGTCATGGCGAGGTAACGAAGCCATCTCTTCCGTTGATACCTCCCACCAATTGCAGCAATCCAGTTTAACAATAAGGAAAGTAAACCGCAAGTTGCAGCAAGCTAGCATACCTTATATGAAACCTTGTCACAGATTGCAGCGAGCTAGTATAATCTATAGAAAATCTCCCGCAGTTTGCAGCAAGCTAGTATAACCAAAAGAAAGCCTCCTGCAGATTGCAGCAAGCCAGTATAAGTACTAGGAAGCCTCCCTCAGTTTGCAGTGAGCTAGTATAACCTATAGGAAAGCCTCCTGCAACTTGCAGCGAGCCTTCCTAGTACCTATACTACCTTGCCGCAAGTTTGCGGCTGACTTTCCTAACCCAAAAAACTCCAAATTTCAATTATTTCGACCCTAAACAATCCTACTGCTCTAACCTTGGGGCTCGTTCAAGCGTCCGCTTGGAAATAAAACTATTAAGCGTCCGCTTAATTTTAACTATAGGCAACTAGAAAAAGCATTTTTGTAATACCTTGCCAATGGACTATCTCGGTTGACATTAAGGGATATAGCAATAAGGTGCCTATATTAGGAGGTTGGCAGTAATTAAATGGGAAAAATGAGGATAAGTGGAACACTTCTAGATAGACTGCTAATAAGACTCTTTCCAATAGCCGCTTTACTAGGCTCAATTCTCTATTTCACGACATCTACCTACCTTTTAGACTTTACTAAAACGTGGACATTGATGCTTATAATTGTATGGATATTTGATGGCATATTTCTGGTTAGTAAAAGAATAAAGAGACTTTCTATTATTGACGATAAGCTTAAAATAGGAGACGACATAATTGAATCGGAGGACTTATTGTCTATAAATAAGCTTAGAGATGAAAGACGTGGGACTGTGATTAGGACAATTGAATTAGAATATTTAAAGAACAACATGCTGATAAAAGCACAAATTATAACCAAACCCACACTTGGTGATTTTCTGGGGCGTAAAACTAAAACTATTGACATCCTGAAAAACAAGTTCCCGGATGTTAAGGCTAAAATATTTGGTGAAGTGTAAACTTGCTATCACATTAGTCTAAGCATGAAGCTTGTTCAAGCGTCCGCTTGGACATAAAACTGTTAAGCGTCCGCTTAATTTTAACTATAGGTAACTAGAAAAAGCATTTTTGTAATACCTTGCCAATGGACTATCTTGAAGCATCACGCAACATGCCAATATTATTAAAAGATGAGACCTTCAAAAAGACTTCTCAGAATCATCATTCCTGTTATCGCAACAATCTGCACTTTCATATTCACCCCTTGGGGAATTGTATGGGCTTGGGTAGAACCTCTTCCAGACACTATTCAGGAACAGATTGATGCCGCTACAAATCATGGAGTGGATGGTATTATTGTATATGTAGATCAGCACGGCAAAGCTCCTGCATTTTATGCGGCTGGGTGGAAGGATAAGGAAAAAAAGATACCGGCCGATCCACGCGCATTGTTCAAGATTGCTAGTATCAGCAAGTTGTACATCGCTGTTGCTACAGCTAAGTTAGTCAATAACCATAGTTTATCTCTTGATGATACGTTGGCAAGGCTTCTACCTGAGGTTGCTGAAAGAATTGAAAATGCTAATAAAATTACCTTGAGAATGTTGCTACAACATCGTAGCGGCATACCCGATTGGATTGATGACAAAGAATTTCCGTGGAGTAAACCGCCAACAGATGTGAATAAGGTTCTAGAGCTAATATTAGATGAGCCTGCAAAATTTAAACCCGATAGTCGACATGACTATTCCAATACAAATTATCTGTTGATTGGAAATATTCTCGACAAATCACTGGGATATGGACATCAGCAATATATCAAAAAGGAAATCTTGGATCCCCTTGGGTTGACACACACATTTGGATTGTTAAGTGACGTAAACTCAGGTGATATAGTTAGTGGATACGACACCCATTTCAATGGAGATGTAAAGATGCTTGATTTTGTATCGCCTGGCGGATCAATGGTGGCAACAGCCGAGGATGTTGGAATATTTCTGAGAGCACTAAATGATGGTTCATTATTGAATAATGATGAGCAAAAACTTTATTCATCGATTTATGAATATGAGCATACAGGTCTATTACCAGGCTACCAAAGTATTGCCCGCTATTATAAGGATATTGATACGGTGGTTATTCAGTTTGTGAATACTAGTGGTGGAGACATGTGGACGAAATCAGAAATTATATATAATCGTATTATCAAGATTTTGAGAAGAAAAAGCTCATAACAAAAGTAAGATCACCCTTCGCCCTTGAGGTGCAATGGAGTTTGCGATTTTGGACAAGCAAGTAGGAATTGTTATTCAGCAATGGTAAACACCTACTTATTTGCCCTGATAGCCTGAAGCCAAATGCTTGCAGCTTGAAGCTATTTTACTAACTTCGCTCCCAATTAAAACCTATTGTATGAAGAAAGCTTTAATCCTGTTTGTTTCAATAATCTCATTTTCAGTCGCTATAGCGCAAGATCACAAAGATGAGCTAACCCTCACCAAAGCACTGTTTGGGAAGGAAAACAAAGAAATTGTTTCTGAGTTTGTTAAAATCGAGCAGGGTAAAGAAAAAGCTTTCTGGGCTCTCTTCGATGAATTTGAATTGAAACGAAGCAATTCGGGCCAAAAGAAGTTTTTATTGCTAAACAATTATGTAAAAAACTATATGACTTTGTCTGAAAGCGAAACAGACGAAATCATCAAAGAAATAATTCTACTTACCAAAGACCAAGAGAAACTGATTGCCAATTACTTCTCCAAAATTAAAAAAACGTGTGGTGTCTACACTGCCGCACAGTTCTACCAAATAGAATGGTACTTAACCAGTGAGGTGCGAACCAACATTTTAGAAAGCATTCCGGTTATTAAGGAACTTGGAACTAAAAAGTAAAATTCAAGATTTAGATTTCAAGACTTTAGACTCAAGACTCAAAACTTGGGGTTTAGATTAACTATGTCCATCACGCAAGCAGAAATTCTCAAAGCACTTTCAACTGTTAACGATCCCGATCTAAAGAAAGATTTGGTAACCCTCAACATGATTAAGGACATCTCAGTTGAAGGTAATAAAATAAGTTTTACTGTAGTTCTCACCACTCCTGCTTGTCCGCTAAAAGAAAAAATAAAAGGCGATTGTGAAGATGCCATTGAAGCTGCTTTTGGCAGTTCTGTTGATCTGGATATTAAGATGAGTTCTTCAGTTACCTCTCAACGGCAAGGCCCCATTTTACCTGGGGTTAAAAACATAATCGCTATTGCCTCAGGAAAAGGTGGCGTGGGTAAATCTACTGTAACTAGCAACTTGGCTGTTGCCTTAGCCCAAAGCGGTGCAAAAGTCGGGTTGATTGATGCCGATATTTCTGGACCTTCTATACCCGTAATGTTCAACTGCGAACATGAACAGCCTGAAGTAAAAGTGATTGATGGCAAAAACATTATTATACCCTTAGTTCAATACGGTGTAAAATTGCTTTCTATAGGATTCTTAACGCCACCGGAAAGTGCTGTGGTTTGGCGAGGCCCTATGGCGAGTTCGGCATTAAAGCAATTTGTAACAGATACCGAATGGGGAGAATTGGATTATCTGCTAATCGACTTGCCCCCAGGCACGAGCGATATCCATTTAACGTTGGTGCAAACTGTTCCATTAACTGGAGTGTTGATTGTAACCACACCTCAAAAAGTAGCGCTGGCCGATGCTACCAAAGGGTTGCTCATGTTTAAGCAGCCACAAATTAATGTGCCTGTGCTTGGCGTTGTTGAAAATATGGCCTACTTCACTCCCGAAGAATTGCCCAACAACAAATATTTTATTTTTGGTAAGGATGGTGGAAAGAACCTTGCTGAAAAATACAATGTGCCGTTTCTTGGGGAGATACCATTGGTGCAAAGCATCCGCGAAAGCGGTGATAGTGGCCTACCTTCCGTGTTAAAAGATGGAATTACCTCCACTGTTTTCAAAGACTTGGCCGAATCGCTGGCGCGTCAAATTGCAATTAGAAATGCTAGCTTTGCTGAAACTAAAAAAGTTGAGATCAAATATTCCTGATTATGAACTCATCAACCCTAGCTACTTCCACGCTCGAAAAAATAGAAGCCTCATTGGATTCAATCCGTCCTTATCTGGAAGCGGATGGCGGCAATGTGCGTGTCTCTGATCTTACTGATAATGTTTTAAAGTTGGAATTCTTAGGGGCTTGCGGCACTTGCCCTATGAGCACCATGACCTTTAAAGCAGGTGTAGAAGAAGCATTGAAAAGAGCTGTGCCCGAACTAAAATCCATCGAAGTAATTAATATCACCCAGTCGAATTAATCTGTTTACGTGATCAATAAATTCAGACATTAAACGTTGAAGCTTTTATTAACTCTAAACTGATGAGTTACTCTAAAAATTCAATGAGACGGTTTCTTCCAAGTATATTATTCTATTCACTCTTTTCTTTCTACTCAATAATCTCGCACGGCCAAGAACGCTGCGGCACTGTTATTTATGAAAACCAGTTGAGATCAAAGAATCCTTCGCGGGGAACAACCGAACAATTCGAACATTGGATGAACCAGCAACAATTTCAACAGAAGCTCAATTCCTCACAAGAAAGAATAATGGGTGCCACTTATAACATTCCAGTAGTAGTGCACGTGCTTTACAATACCACTGCTCAGAATATTTCGGATGCTCAAATACAATCTCAAATTGATGTACTGAACCAAGATTTTAATCGCCTCAATGCCGATGCTGTTAACACGCCATCCGAATTTCTTCCGGTAGCTGGGAGTATCAACATTAATTTCGTATTGGCAAAACAAGACCCTGATGGGTTGCCTACCACTGGCATTACGCGAAGAAACGTAACTCAGTCTGGTTTCTATTTTAGAACAGATGATGTGAAGATAAAATCAAATGATTATTGGCCTTCAGAAAATTACCTCAACATTTGGGTCATTAATTTTCTAGACCAATTTTTAGGGTATGCACAGTACCCTGTAGGAAGTGGATTGTCCGCTGGACTTACTGGCGATGAGCCTTCAAGCCCTTCTACTGATGGCTTAGTAATTAAATATACTGTGTTTGGAACAGTTGACGCTGGTAATTTTTCATTAGATTCTAGATGGAATAAAGGAAGAACAACCACGCATGAGACGGGTCATTTTTTAGGAGCTTTAAGGCACATCTGGGGCGATGATGAATTTGATGAAGACAAATGCGCTGGAACAGATTATGTTGCAGATACGCCCAATCAAAGCATTAGCTATAATAATGTTTGCCCTTCTGGTCAGCAAATTAGTTGCAGCAAAAGCAATATGTATCAAAATTATATGGACTACACCAACGATGCTTGCATGAATCTTTTCTCGCAAGGGCAAGTGTCAAGAATGGTTACAGTGCTTGCAAATAGTCCTAGAAGAGTTAGCCTTCTTACATCGCCTGGGCTTCTTCCTCCAAGCAATCTTGCTACCGATATTAATTTAATTTCGATTGATTCCCCTTCGCCTGTATTTTGTCTTACTTCAACTGCGCCAGTAATCGCTGTGAAAAACGTTGGGAGCGATGTGGTCAAGTCATTCAAGATAATATCTACTATAAATGGCAAATCAACTGTTCAAATCATTTCAGGCTTAACTCTATCTTCAGGCGAACAAAGACAGTTTACTTTACAGAACTCAAATTTTACTGTGGGGTCTAATGCGCTCTCAATAACGGTAAGTGAGCCAAATGGCTTTACGGACGCCACACCCTCTAACAATACGAGAAGCCTGAATTTGGTTGTAAACACCTCAACTGATATTATTCCTTTGCGACAAAACTTTGATGGGAGTTATGATAAGGATTGGATAATCATTAGCCAAGGGAAAGCGAAGAAGTGGACTTCAATAGCTTCAAACAAAAACCTGTCGTTGGCTTTTAGCGCTTTTGCGGATGCCGTAATTGGCGAAGAGTCATGGTTGGTCAGCCCCACGTTAAATCTTTCAAAAAACAGTAAAGCAAGTTTGTTCTTTGATGTTAGCTATGCCACACATGGCTCCGCTTCTGATGAACTCAAAGTGCTATCCTCCACGGACTGCGGCCTTACTTTTTCGAAAGCGGAGTATGATAAATCGGGTGAAGAACTAAGTGGCTTGATATCCACCTCTTCTTGGGCGCCAACTACCGATAAAGATTGGACACGCGAATACATCAATCTCACTTCACTGACAGGAAATGATAAAACACGATTTGCTTTTGTGTTTACCAACGGCAATGGCAACAACCTCTTTTTAGATAATATTGAATTCTTTACTGACGATAATGCTGATCCTGTAAAAGTGGATGCTCCTTATTCAATATACAGCAGTTCGTCTGAATTTAATATCACTTTCAACTTATCTGAGCGACAAGATGTACGGCTTCAAATTTTTAATATGATTGGGCAAGTGGTAGTCGATCACCAACTTCCTGATATTCTTAACCAAACCTACGAAGGTGATTTGCGGCTTCAAACCTCAGGGCTTTACATTGTGCGAATGCAAATAGGCAATCAATTTTATTCTACTAAGGTATTGGTGAACCACTAACACAACAAGGCCTACAATAAAAAACCCTATTCCGACTTAGAATAGGGTTTTAATGCTAAAAGAGAGCTGTAAGGGAAGGCCTCGAACCTCCACGGAGAAGTTAGCTACAGGACAAGAAGAAACTTTTGTGGTCCACCCAATATCCTGCGTTTGTCCTTTTATCTCCACCCCCGAGACAGGAGGGCTTGTCTGCCAATTTCAACACCTTACAATGTTTAATTATGCAACAAAGTAACGGTATAGCTAATTAATCAGCAACAATACATTTAAATATTTACATAAAATTTAATATTATTACAATATTTTATAAAATAAGCAATTTAAACTAAACGACATGACCAAAAATTATGAGATTGATAATATCGACCTAAAAATATTGGAAATCCTTATGCAGGATTCTAAAAAGCCATTTACGGAAGTAGCCAAAAAGGTAAATGTATCACAGGGAACGGTGCATGTGCGCATGAATAAAATGGAGGAAGCCGAGATTGTTGAAAAAAATACCCTTAAAATCAATTACGCCAAACTTGGCTACGATATCACAGCATTTATAGGTATTTATTTGGAAAAGAGCGCTTTGTATGATCAAGTGCTTACAAAGCTTAAGGAGATTCCTGAAATCACCAACATTCATTACACTACGGGCAACTATTCTATGTTCATCAAGATTCATTGTAAGGATACCAAACACTTAAAAGAAGTTTTACACGATAAAATGCAGCAAGTGGAAGGTATTGATCGCACCGAAACAATGATTAGTTTGGAAGAAAGTCTCGATAGGAGTCTAAAACTATCTTAATCCATTAATTTATCAGTTTTCAGAACCTTTAAAATACTTTTTTGTTGTATTTTTGTTGATTATTTAAAATAAGTCTAAATAGGTTCAATGAATACCGACAACCAAGTACTGGACGAATTCACCTCAAAGGAATATGAGCACGGCTGGGCGGTGGATTTTGAGGCAGATGAAGCACCAAAAGGCCTTAGCGAAGATACTGTACGGTTTATTTCGGCCAAAAAGAACGAACCAAGCTGGCTGTTGGATTGGAGATTGGACGCCTATAGAACTTGGTTGAAGCTGACGGAGCCTAATTGGGCAAACGTGCATCACCCTGCCATCAACTATCAAGATATTATTTATTACAGTGCACCTAAGAAAAACGCGAAGCTGAATGATCTTAGTGAAGTTGATCCTGAGCTAATCAAAACCTTTGAAAAATTAGGTATTTCTATTGGTGAACAAAAAAGACTTACAGGCGTAGCTGTAGATGCTGTTATTGATAGCGTGTCCGTTGCCACTACCTTTAAAGATAAGCTTGCCGAAATGGGCATTATATTCTGCTCGTTCAGCGAAGCCGTAAGAGAACACCCAGAATTAATTAAGAAATACTTGGGTTCAGTTGTGCCCGTTAAGGATAACTACTTTGCGGCACTTAACTCTGCCGTATTTTCAGATGGCTCATTTTGTTATATTCCGAAAGGCGTTCGCTGCCCAATGGAGTTGTCAACTTATTTTAGAATTAACGCTGCCAACACGGGTCAATTTGAAAGAACACTGATCATTGCCGATGAAGGATCTTACGTTAGTTATCTCGAAGGATGCACTGCGCCCATGCGCGATGAAAACCAGTTGCATGCAGCGGTGGTTGAGCTTTATGCGATGACCAATGCCGAGATAAAATATTCTACTGTACAGAACTGGTACCCAGGGGATAAAAACGGAAAGGGGGGTATTTATAACTTCGTGACCAAGCGTGGGTTATGTGCTGGCGATCATTCAAAAATATCTTGGACACAAGTAGAAACAGGATCAGCCATTACATGGAAATATCCTTCTTGCATTTTGAAAGGCGATTATTCGCAAGGTGAATTTTATTCTGTAGCTGTTACAAACAACTACCAGCAAGCAGATACTGGCACAAAGATGATTCACATTGGTAGAAATACACGATCAAGAATTGTATCTAAAGGAATATCGGCTGGTAAGTCTCAAAACAGTTATCGTGGTCAAGTACACATAATGAAACGCGCTTCCAACTCACGGAATTTCTCTCAATGCGATTCTTTGTTAATGGGCGACCAATGTGGTGCTCACACTTTTCCTTACATCAACGTAGAGAACAAGTCGGCTAAGATTGAGCATGAAGCAACTACTTCTAAAATTGGAGAAGATCAAATATTCTATTGCCTTCAGCGCGGAATTAGCGAAGAAGCAGCCATCGCATTGATTGTAAATGGATATGCAAAAGAAGTGTTGAGTCAACTTCCAATGGAATTTGCTGTTGAAGCGCAGAAGTTGCTAGCACTTACGCTGGAAGGTAGTGTGGGTTGATTAAAAAAATCAAATTACGGATTTCAGATTTCTGATAAGTTAAGAGATGAAGTAAAATGGGTAAAATAAATTCTTTTGAGGATTTAGAAGTTTGGCAAAAGGCAAGAGCATTTGCTAAGACTATAGGTGAATTGGTTCATGAAGAAAGGTTTGCAAAAGATTTCTCATTAAAAGATCAAATTGGTCGCTCAAGTGGTTCGATCATGGATAATATAGCCGAAGGTTTTGAACGCGGGGGCAAAAAGGAATTCATTCAGTTCCTCTACATTGCCAAAGGCTCATGTGGCGAATCAAGGTCGCAATTATATAGGGCATTTGATAAAAATTATCTCAATCAAGCACAATTCGATTCTTTAAAAGCAGATGCTTTGGCTGTTTCTAAACAATTGGCTGGATTTATTAATTACCTAAAGCAATCTGAAATCAAAGGGCAAAAATATGTGAATGAGCCTAGCGAAATCTACGGCAATCAACAATCTGAAATTTGAATTGTGTAATCTGAAATTAATAAAATGTTAAGTATAAAGAATCTCCAAGCTAAAATAGAGGATAAAGAAATTTTGAAAGGAATCAATCTGCAAATTAATGCAGGCGAAGTTCATGCCATTATGGGCCCTAACGGTTCGGGTAAAAGCACATTAGCTTCTGTTTTGGCAGGGCGCGAGGAATACGAAGTTACAGGCGGTGAGGTTACTTTCATGGGGAAGAACTTGATGGAGCTTGATCCTGAGGTGCGCGCTCGCGAAGGTATCTTTATGGCGTTTCAATATCCTGTGGAAATACCAGGAGTTAGTACCATCAATTTCATGAAGACAGCCTTGAACCAGATTAGGGTTCATAGAGGTCAACAACCAATGGACGCGGTAGCATTCCTTGGGTTGATGAAAGAGAAAATGAAGCTGGTTGAAATTGATCAATCATTGTTATCACGATCACTTAACGAAGGCTTTTCTGGCGGGGAGAAAAAGAGAAATGAGATTTTTCAGATGGCTATGCTGGAGCCAAAGCTTGCTATACTTGACGAAACAGATTCAGGTTTGGATATCGATGCACTTCGCATTGTAGCCAATGGAGTTAACAAACTAAGATCTCAGAATAATGCAACGATAGTGGTAACACATTACCAGCGGTTGCTTGATTATATCGTTCCTGATTTTGTACACGTTCTTTACAAAGGGCGCATAGTAAAATCAGGCACTAAAGAATTGGCGCTTGAGCTAGAAGCGAAAGGATACGATTGGATTAAGAACGAAGTGGCTGTTGCCTGATATATGAATACACTTCAAAAAAGTAACTTAACTGAAGACATCCTGTCGAGCTTTCCTCTTGCAAAATTTGGAGAAGCTAATGATAGCCGTAAACAAGCAGTTATCGATTTAAAAAGTCTCGGACTTCCCTCTAATAAAACTGAAGAGTATCGCTTCACTCCTATCACCAAGCACCTTGAAAAAAATATCAGTTGGGAAAACAGAATATCTTGGTCAGATTTAAATTCTATTGATAACTTTTTGATTCCTGGATTGGATGCGAACGTACTTGTATTCATCAATGGATCGTATTCAGAAAAATTTTCAAAAATAATTAGTCCTAAGGAACAACTAGAAATAACAACGCTTGGGAGTGCTTTTCTGTCTAAAGATGTCTTCCTAAATCAGCATTTCAATACATTAGTAAATTCGGAAAACGATTCTTTTGCTTCCTTGAATACTGCTTTTTGGCAAGAAGGTTTGTATTTGAAAATACCCGATACAACTCGTGTTGAAAAGCCTGTTTTTCTACTTCATATTAATGACGCGAGTCAAGAACAAATAATTGCGCATACAAGACTTCTCATTTCGATTGGTGTAGCGAGCGAATTTACATTAATAGAGAAATTTGATTCCGTTGGATCGAATCCAATCTTTCACACCTTCACTGAAGAGATTATTGTAAAAGACAATGCCTCGCTAGAATACTATAAAATCCAAAACGACAAGGGAACAAGCCAGGTTTGCAATACAGCAATACATCAAGCAGATTCAAGCAAAGTCAATGCGTATACCTTGACAATGGCTGGACAGATCATCCGCAATAATTTCAATATTGCTATTGATGGCAAAAATTGCGAATCTCATTTTAATGGTTTGTATATTCTCAATGGCAATACCATTGCTGATAATCACACGGTAGTAGATCATAAGCAGCCTAATTCATATAGCAATGAATTGTATAAGGGAATTATGGATGATAATTCTAAAGGCGTGTTCAACGGGAAAATATACGTGCGTCCGCAAGCACAAAAAACCAATGCGTTTCAATCGAATAGAAATATTTTAGTAAGCGATACAGCTACCATTGATACTAAGCCTCAACTCGAGATTTGGGCTGACGATGTGAAGTGTTCTCACGGATGCACCACGGGTCAGCTAGATGAAGAAGCATTGTTCTATCTTCAATCGAGAGGTATTTCAAAACAATCCGCGCAAGCGATGCTCTTATATGCCTTTGCTGCTGATGTTATTGAGCCTATGAAAAACGAACAGGTTAAGGGCTATTTCGATACGTTGATTTCTGAAAGACTTCAAAAGAATTTTTAAAGATGCAAGTGGCCAAAGCGATAGCATTTGATGTTGCCAAAATCAGAGAACAGTTTCCTATTCTCGATCAGCAAGTCAATGGCAAGAAGCTAGTTTACTTGGACAATGCAGCTACTTCCCAAAAACCGTTGGCAGTTATTAATGCGCTCAACGATTATTACAAAGGATTTAACGCCAACATCCATAGAGGTATTCACACATTAGCAGAAAAAGCTACTCGAGCTTTTGAAGATACTCGCCTTGCAGCGCAAGAGTTTATTAATGCAGCACATCAAGAGGAAATAATTTTCACGTCAGGAGTGACTGCAAGCATTAACCTAGTTGCTTCCTCTTATGGTCGCGCATTTTTGAAGGAAGGTGATGAGATTATTATTTCTGGACTGGAGCACCACTCTAACATCGTGCCTTGGCAGTTAATTGCCGAGGAGAAGAAGGCGATAATAAAAATTATTCCCGTTCTCGAAACAGGTGAACTTGATATTGCCGCTTTTGAAACTTTACTTTCTAATAAAACAAAAATAGTAGCTGTCAATCACGCTTCCAACAGTTTAGGAACAATTAATCCGATAGAGGAAATTATTCATCTTTCCCATAAGGCAGGAGCTGTTGTTTTAATTGATGGGGCACAAGCTGGTGCTCATTTAGAAATTGATGTGCAAAAATTAGATTGCGATTTCTATTGCATTGCAGCGCATAAAATGTACGGCCCAACAGGCGTTGGTGTGCTGTACGGAAAGAAGAATTTGTTGGAAGCTATGCCTCCGTATATGGGCGGTGGTGAGATGATAAAAAATGTAACATTTGAGAAAACAACTTTCAACGACTTACCCTATAAATTTGAAGCTGGCACTCCTAATATTGCTGATGTAGTGGCATTTAAAGAGTCAATCAATTTTATCAACAGCATAGGCAAGGAAACAATCTCGAATCACGAACACGAATTGCTTCACTATGCTGCTGAACAATTGCAATCATTGAAACACGTTAAACTAATCGGAACTGCTAAAAAGAAAGTAAGTGTTCAATCTTTTGTTGTAGATGGCATTCATTCATTTGATATTGGCCAGATGTTGGACGCACGAGGCATTGCTGTTCGCACCGGACATCATTGTACTCAACCTTTGATGGATAGCTTTGGAATTGAAGGAACTGTGAGAGCCTCCTTTGCAGTTTATAATACAAAAGAAGAAATTGATTTACTTTTGGAGGGTATTGAACGAACAATAAAATTTCTTAAACCTTAAACTAATAAGGTGCTATGGAAAACGAACAACCAATTGTAGAATTATTGGCTGAATCTTTAATAAATTTTGATGCTTTAGTTGAGGGGCAAAAGGCAATGGTTGAGGGACAAAAGGCTTTGATTGAAGGACAAAAAGTTACTAATAACAGGCTTGATCGTGTTGAGAGAGAAGTTGTGAAACTTAATCTCCTTACATCTGAAAACACACGAGCTATTATACAACTTGCTGGCGAAGTTGAAAAGATTGCCGATTTACATGAACGTGTAACAAAACTTGAGCATACAGTTTACAAATGACAATCGATCAAATACAAGACGAAATCATTAATGAATTCTCTCTGCTCGATGGAGACATGGAAATGGCTGTTTTGTATTTAATGGAGTTAGGCCAGAAGCTTCCTGAAATGAATGAAGCCGATAAATCGGAAGATAATATTGTAAAGGGTTGTCAATCGAAAGTATGGTTAGATGCTGTAAGAACGGATGACAAGATTTTCTTTTCTGCCGATAGCAACACTGCCATAACAAAAGGTTTGGCAAGTTTACTTGTGAGGATTCTCTCTGGTCAATCGATGGATTTAATTCTGAATGCCGACCTTTACTTTGTTCATAAGATAAAAATGGAACGATTCATTGGCACCCAGCGTTCTAATGGCTTCGCAGCTATGGTAAAGCAAATGAAATTATATGCATTGGCTTACAAAACTCAAATGGAGCAATTAACCAAGGCATAGGCATGATAGAAACTTCAGAACATACTACCGCTGTTCAACCTGAATTAGGAATCACTGATCTTAAAGAGAAAGTAATTCAGGCAATTAAAACTGTTTATGATCCTGAGATTCCAGTAGATGTTTATGAACTAGGATTGATCTATGAGATTAATGTATTCCCTGTTAATAATATTTTTGTTTTAATGACTTTGACTTCTCCTTCGTGTCCATCTGCGGAAGCAATACCAAACGAAGTAGAACAAAAGATAAAAGCAATTGAAGGAGTGAATGATGTGAAGATTGAGCTCACCTTCGATCCACCTTACTCTCAAGATATGATGAGCGAGGCAGCCAAATTAGAACTTGGTTTTATGTAGAGATTATAAATTTCAAATATCGTATTACAAATAGACACTGTCCTGTATAAAATTCTAAATCTTAAATCATAAATAAATATGTATCCCGAACAATTAGTAGCTCCAATGCGCCAAGATTTAACTGGTGCAGGCTTTAAAGAATTAAAATCATCTCAAGAAGTTGATGGCGAATTGAAAGATCAAAAAGGCACCACTTTGTTGGTAATCAATTCTGTTTGCGGTTGTGCTGCAGGTGCTGCAAGGCCAGGCATTAAATGGGCATTGTTAAATTCTGAAAAGAAGCCTGCACATTTAGCTACAGTTTTTGCTGGCGTTGATAAAGAAGCGGTTGCAAAGGCAAGAGAGTACACGCTGCCCTACCCTCCATCTTCTCCAGCTATTGCCTTATTTAAAGATGGTGAATTGGTTCACTTCGTAGAACGCCATCACATTGAAGGCAGAAACGCTCAAATGATTGGTCAGCATTTGGTAGAAGTATTTGATGAGTTTTGTTAATCAGATTTATAAGGTAAGCAGTAACCAGCAATTAGTCAGGAGTAAAATGCCTGACGTGCAGTGTTTACTGCTTATTTTTTAGTTTTCTTGATCCAACAACATTCGCGATTCTTCAAGGTCTAATTCTCTTTCTATCTTTCTTAGAATCTCATCTCCTATCTCTCCGTTTTTGCTCATTCGCTCAATCACTGCTCGCTCTTTTTGAATCAATTCTTTTCTTATCTGATTGAATTGATCGATAATTTCAATACTTAGTTTTTTATTGGTTTCATCTTTTCTGATTCGTTGAATCCTGATCTCATACCTGGTTTTTATCTGACTGAGAACGTTTTCATCAAGGCTAAGAGAATAATTTTCCTCAATGTGTTCAATTACTTCATAGGCTAATTTTAATCGAGCTTGCCTTTCTTCCTCTACCTCTGTACCATCGGCAAAAATCTTTAGCCAAGAAATTAATTTTGGAAGCGTAAGCCCTTGCAAAACCAATGTTGAAAAAATGACTGAGAACGTTAAGAAGATAATCAAGTCTCGATTAGGAAATGGAGTGTTCTCTTGAACAACCAAAGGCAACGCTAATGCGGCCGCCAGCGAAACAATGCCGCGCATACCAGACCACGCTACGATGCTTACCGATCGCAGGTTAGTGCCAGTTTCATTTCTTCTTACTCTTTTGCTAAACCAACGTGGAATAAAAGCTCCAGGAAAAACCCATAAAATCCGAGCGATGATAGTGGCCAAACTCACTAACGTTCCATACCAAATTAATTGGCCAATTGAAAGTCCCTTGATCTCTGCTAAGATTAAGGGCAGCTGTAATCCTATCAAAATAAAGATCAACCCATTCAATAAAAAAATTACCGTTTGCCATACAAAGTTGGCTTGCAGCCGCGATTGGTGGTTGAATATCTGTGAGGAACGTTGGCTCAAAAACAAACCCGCCACTACGACAGAAAGCACTCCCGATGCGTGGAAATGCTCGGCCAGTAAGTAGGCAGTGTAAGGTGTTAAAAAGGTTAGCGTTGTGTCTGCCAACGGATTGTCGGGCGTGATTTTGTGGATCCACAAAAAGACAACTCCAATGATAAGACCAAGCACTATACCCAAGCCCGCCACGTATAGAAAGTTGATACCCGCCAACCAAAAAATAAATGAGCCTGCTCCTACTGCGGCAATCCCATATCGATAGGCAATTAAACCAGTGGCATCATTCACTAAACTCTCGCCCTCCAATATTGTTATTATTCGTTTCGGGAGGTTTAACCCTTTGGTGGCAGCACTTGCTGCCACGGCATCGGGTGGAGAAATGATAGCACCAAGCACAAATGATTCTGCCCAACCGAAGTTGGGTATAAAATGATGCGCTACCCAAGCAATAATTACCGTGGTGAACAACACGCAACCCACAGCTAACAAACTTATAGATCGAGCAGATTTTTTAAAATCACCCCATGAGGTTGTCCAAGCTGCTGAATACAATACAGGTGGAAGGAAAATTAAAAATACCACATCAGGATCAAGGCTTACAGAAGGGAGCCCTGGAATAACACCAATGAACATGCCCGCAACTACTAACAGAATTGGATACGGAACTTTGATCTTATCTGTTACCTGAGCAAGTGCAGTAATAATGGCTAACAAGATGATGATAACGGCAATTTTATCCATGGTGGGCAAAATACTATTAAATTTTTTAAATCAGGATTAAAATTAATTTTGTTCATGATTGCGAACCTTTTACAATCTTCCATGTTTTAAAGTATCTAAGATGAAAATAGCAGTATCCCGTAAGGAACATTTTAATGCAGCTCACCGCCTCTTCAATCCCGATTGGTCAAATGAAAAGAATGATGCGGTTTTTGGAAAGTGTAACAACCCCAATTATCACGGCCACAATTATGAATTGATTGTTACCCTTATCGGGGAAATTGACCCAACAACAGGTTATGTTTATGATATGAAAGTGCTGAGTGATTTGATCAAAGAAAAAATATTGAATCACTTCGACCACAAAAACCTTAACTTAGATGTGGCCTATTTTAAAGAATTGAATCCAACGGCAGAAAATATTGTGCTTGTTATTTGGCGAATTCTTCGACAACAAATTGATGAGAAATTTGAGCTTAAAGTAAAACTGTATGAGACAGAGAGAAATATCGTTGAATATCCGGCCCATTAAGCCCTTGGATGATGAAGATGAGCATTTTGTGAGTTCATGGGATACACCCATGAAAGAGGATGCTTTTGAAATGGATGATGAGGAGAAGATCCATAAAATTGAAGGGCACTTCAAGCAGATAATGGAGATACTGGGTCTCGATTTGAATGACGATAGCCTTAAAGGAACACCGCGCAGAGTAGCAAAGATGTATGTGCAAGAAGTTTTTAGCGGGCTTAATCCTAAGAACAGACCTACCACGAGGTTATTTGAAAATAAATATAATTACGATCAAATGCTTGTTGAGAAAGACATCACATTCTACTCGCATTGCGAACATCATTTTGTACCTATTTATGGAAAAATACACGTTGCCTATTTTTCGTCAGGCAAAGTTGTTGGTCTTTCTAAGATTAACAGAATAGTGCAATACTTTGCTAAGCGCCCACAAGTGCAAGAGCGGTTGACAGTACAAATAGGAAAAGAATTGGAGATGATGCTTCAAACCGAAAACATTGGTGTGGTGGTAGATGCTAACCACATGTGTGTTGCGTCTCGTGGTGTTGGAGATACAAATAGCAAAACTGGAACGGCTTACTTCTCGGGTAAATTCAAAGATGAAAATGTAAAGAGAGAATTTCTGAATTATATCAACGCGAAGTAAAGATTAGAATATTCTTCACCAATCAATTTCTGTTAATCCTTTAATTTTCAAATACGAATTTGTTTTGCTGAAAGGCTTTGAACCATAAAAACCTCTATAAACTGAGAACGGAGATGGGTGTGGCGATTCGATTATCAAATGTTTCTTCTTATCAATAACAGCCCCTTTGTTTTGAGCGTAGGCGCCCCAAAGTATAAAAACTACATTTTCCTTTTCCTCTGAAATTAATTTGATCACCGCATCGGTAAATGTTTCCCATCCTTTATTTTGATGAGAGCCTGGTGATGATGAACGCACCGTAAGTGTTGCATTTAAAAGCAGCACTCCTTTATTGGCCCAAGTCGTTAAATCCCCGGAAGGGAGCGGCTCTTTATGGAGATCATCGGCTCGTTCCTTAAAAATATTTTGTAGTGAAGGTGGCAAAGCAATTCCTTGTTTCACTGAGAAACAAAGTCCATTGGCCTGATTAATACCATGATACGGGTCTTGCCCGATAATTACCACCTTCAACGTGTCAAATGGACAACAATCAAATGCCCGAAAAATTTCTTTGCCTGGCGGATAGACAGTTTGCGTTTGGTATTCGGTCTTAACAAAATGAATGAGTTCAATAAAATAGGGCTTTTCAAACTCTTTAGATAATTTACTTTTCCAAGAATCGTGTATTTTTACCTCCATAGAGAGAATTTAAAAGTTGATAAAGTTCAACGGACAAATTAACTAAGCAAATTCGAAAGAAAATTGATATTTTTGAAAGAATGGTAACCGAAATAACCCAAGGCGTGAAAGTAAGTGTGGAGACTGAATACCAGCCTGCGTACTCAAGTCCTAGCCAGTTTCATTTTGTTTTTACCTATCGCATTACAATTGAAAACAATGGCGATTTTACAATTCAATTGAAAAGGCGAAAGTGGATGATACATGATGCTGGCTTCGCTCAACAAGAAGTAGAAGGCGAAGGTGTTGTAGGGCAACAGCCAATTTTAGAACCTGGGCAAACTCATCAATATGTTTCGGGATGTAATTTAAAATCGGGCATTGGCAAAATGCTTGGATCATATGCCATGGAGCGCATTGTAGATGGCGTTAAATTTTCGGTTGCAATACCCTCCTTTCCATTAATCTGCCCTATGAGGATGAACTAATCAATTACGAATTACGAATTAGAAATTACGAATCACTCAATTATTGCTCTTCAAATTTCCAAATCAACAAATCTTCAAATCAGTTGTCATTTCTGCATCAAGCAAAAACATATCTTCGGCATTGGCTTTTAGAAGTTGACGAGCACTCCATCCACTCACCTTTCTTTTTTGATTTCTATACCAAAGTTTTACACGATACCAGTTCCAATGCTGATTTTTCAAAACTTGAAAAGCTGCACACTGATTTGCTGAGCAATAGCAGTTCAATTGCAGATGAATCTAATGGACGTGAGAAAGGAAAAAACAGTAACAAATTATCGCTCGGAGAAATTGCTCAAACGTTGACACCTCAACACTACTATGAACTTTACTATCGCATTATCAGGCATCTAAAAGCAAAAAAGGTAATTGAGGTTGGCACTTCCGTGGGATTGAATACACTCTACCTTGCCGAACAGTTGGATTGCCAAGTTTATACTTTTGAACAAAGCCATGCACTTGCCAACGTGGCCATCACCAACTTTGAGTATCTCGATAAAAAGAACATTCATCTAATAGAAGGTAATAATGAAATCGAACTTTCTGATTTTTTGCAGGACACAGGCAAAGTGAATTTCGTTGTTATGAATGCCACCCGCTACGAATCAATAGTGAAACAATTTAACTTATTGATGAAGCGAACCAATGAAAAAAGTATTATTGCTATCAATAACATTCACCAAACGGAAGAAATAGACAAGGCATGGCTATGGCTAAAAGCCAACGAGTTGGTGTATGGCAGCATTGATCTTTATGAATGCGGAATCTTATTCTTCGAGCCATCCCTAAACAAACAGCACTTTATATTCTCCCTAAGTAAAAAGTAGATTTTGAAGGATAAAGGGTAAATTTGTAATTCAATTATTTATTATGAGTGAAAATCAACCTGAACCTGCTAACAAAAACACAAAGCTTCACATCATCATTGCGCTGCTGTCTATTATCGTGATTGTTCAAGCTATAAAAATTTATACCGATAGTCAGAAGAAAGAAGAACTCACGCAAACCATTGCCATCACTAAGGATTCTTTGTCATCGACCATCACAAGGCTTCAAGAAATCAATATGGAACTTGACCAAAAAATTGTTGAGATTCAAAAATTAGGTGGTGATATAACTGAGCTTAATAAAGCAAAATCAGATGTAGAAGCACAACTCAAAAGATCATCGGCTAGGAGCACTAAAGAAATTACAGAATTAAAAAATAAAGTGGAAGGCTATACAGAATTACTCAAACTTAAAGACACTGAAATTGAGAAATTGAAATCAGTAAACAAAGAGCTCTTAGGTGAAAATAAAAACTTGAAAACAAAACAAAACAAGTTAAGTGACTCCATCACTTCATTGGCTAAGAACAAAGATGAACTAGCAAGTAAAGTTGCTATTGCATCGGAATTGAAAATAGAAAACGCAAAGGTTACTGGTCTCAACTCAAAAGGAAAAGAAAGAGAATCGCCTTTCAAGAACAAACAACTCGCCAAACTAAAAGTAGAATTCAATATTGCGGAAAACAAAGTTGCGCCCATTGAAGGAAAGAAAATCCTGATAAGAATAATTGATGAGAATGGTCAGGTAATTTTTGATGTGGCCAAAGGGTCAGGCACATTTACTTTGAATGGCAAAGATGAATTTTATACTGCTATGCAGGAGATCTTGTTTGATAACACTAAGCAAAAGCTAACCTTCTTTTACGAGAAAGGGTCTGACTATGCTTCTGGATCTTACACTGTAGAAGCTTATGATGGCGCTAACAAAATGGGTACCGCTCAATTTGCCATTAAATGAAAATTGAGTTGATGAAGGGCTATGATCAAAAAGAAAAAGTAGCTCTTTGGATTTCATTTCTACTTCACATTTGCTGCGCATGGTTTAGCCTAGGCTACCATTATGATGATGAGCATTGGCAGATTTTAGAATTTGCGAATTACAAACTTGGCCTCTCTCCCGCTTCGGATTTGCCATGGGAATTTGCAGATCAAATCAGGCCTACTTTACAGCCGATTATTGTTATCATATTAGCAAAGGCCATGATGGCAATCAATGCTTACAATCCGTTTACTCTCACTTTCATTTTGCGATTGACAACCGGGATTTTGAGTTGGATCGCAACTTTGCTAATTGTGAAAACCGCTCGCGATTTTTTCACTAATAGAAATCACTTTTACTTCCTTTTACTTTTCGCAAGCTTCCTTTGGTTTATTCCCTACATCCATGTGCGCTATTCAGGCGAAACATGGTCGGGCTTATTTTTCTTTTTTGGACTATACTATCTACTGGATGTTGTAAACAACGACCAAGGAAAGAATAGAATTGTTAAAATGTTGTTCGTTGGCTTTTGCATGGGCATTGCTTTTTGGTGCCGCTTTCAAATAGTGTTCGCTTTTTTGGGGATAGGGTTATGGTTACTTTTCTTCCGTTTCAAATCACTTACAAAACTTTTGCCTGCTTTAGCCACTGGTATTTTAATGTTAGGGCTTGGCATAGTATTAGATCATTGGTTTTACAACGATTGGGTATTTACACCTTACAAGTATTTTGAAAGTAACATTCTTCACCACGTTGCAGCGAGCTTTGGCGTAAGTCCTTGGTGGGATTATTTCTCTATGTTCATTCTCTTTGCAGTGATGCCATTGAGTATTATTTTGTTGGGTCTGTTAATATTATCCATAATAAGCAATCCGAAAAGTCCTTACGTATGGATTCTCGTTGCTTTTTTGATCGGGCATATGTTGATCGGGCATAAAGAGCTGCGGTTTCTTTTCCCTATGATTTATATTTTTCCTCTTTGCTGCTGCTTATTCTTATCGAATAATAAAATAATGAATCGATTAAAATTCATTCCAAATGGTCTGATCAGAATCAGCATAAAAGCATTAATTGTTATGAATATTATATTGTTGGTTTTGACGGTTTTCATTAAGCCCCCTTCAGAACATGTTTTAACATACCGATACATCTATGAACACACCGAAGGCAAACCCACCAAGGTTTTATCATTGACAAAAAACCTATATAGGCCTGCCCATTTGATGGCCAATTTCTATATTCCTCGCAATTTGGAAGTTATTATTATTGAAAATGTGAAGGATCTAGATCAATATATTGGTTCAAAAGACGAAACTATTCTCTTTTTCGATGACCATCTCGACCTTCCTGAAAGCGTTACCAGTCAATCCGCAATAGGCTTCGATCTTCAATATCGAAACTTACCTGCCTTTATAAAAGACCTTAACTTCAATGGCTGGGTAGATCGACAAAATGTGTATTGCATTTATAAACTCAGAAAATAAGGTTAAAAAAGGCTTTTAAATTAAAATTTGATTCTTTAGAGGTTTTTTACCGATCAGTATTTTTCTATATTTGCACCTCATTTTAAAAAATTAATTGTTAAACCATGAAAAATTACGAGACGGTATTCATTTTAAATCCCGTTTTGTCTGAAGATCAGGCAAAGGATACTGTCGAGAAATTCGTGAAAGTGTTGACAAAAGCGAAAGCTAGCGTCATCAATGTAGAACAATGGGGACTTAAAAAGATGGCTTATCCCATCCAAAAGAAGTCAACTGGGTTCTATAACTTACTTGAATTTACGGCAGCTCCAGAAACGATCCAGACATTAGAAACTGAATTCAGAAGGGATGAATCAGTAATGCGCTTTTTAACCACTGTGCTTGATAAGCACGCGGTGATTTACAACGAGCGAAGACGCAAAGGCGAATTCAATCGCAACAGAAACGAAAAGAAAGTTTACACACGCAAAAAGGAGGAAGCTTAATTATGACATTAGTAAACGAACCAATTAAGCGAGCAGAGGTAAAACCTAAATACTGTCGCTTTAAGAAAAACGGTATCAAGTATATCGACTATAAAGATCCTGACTTCTTGTTGAAATTCATCAACGAACAAGGCAAGATACTACCACGCAGATTGACTGGCACTAGCTGGAAATATCAACAAAGAGTGGCTCAGGCTGTTAAGCGTGCTCGCCACGTTGCTATTCTTCCATACGTTGCCGATGCATTGAAATAATCTTTTAACCAGAACTACCAATGGAAATAATCTTAAAACAAGATATAGCTGGATTAGGCTACAAGAATGACATCGTAAAGGTAAAGCCAGGTTATGGAAGGAATTTTTTGATTCCTAACGGATCGGCTATGATCGGTAACGATTCAAACAAAAGAATGACTGCAGAAAATGTTCGTCAAGCAGCTCACAAAGCGGCTAAGTTGAAGCAAGATGCAGAAGACTTGGCTCAAAGAA
Organism: Cytophagales bacterium; assembly: GCA_038205685.1. Taxonomy (GTDB): domain Bacteria; phylum Bacteroidota; class Bacteroidia; order Cytophagales; family Cyclobacteriaceae; genus ELB16-189. The sequence goes on from JBBRBQ010000016.1 coordinate 37,915, forward strand.
TTGGAGAATTAACTATCGAAATTGGAACTAAAGCTGGAGAAAGCGGAAAGATTTTTGGTGCTGTTACAGTGCTTCAAATTGCAGATGCTTTAAAGGCAAAAGGTTTTGATGTTGATCGTAAGAAAGTGATTTTGAAAGAAAGCCCGAAGCAATTGGGTACTTACAAAGCAACACTTGATCTTCATAAGGAAGTGAAACACGACATTCTTGTGAATGTTGTAGCTGAGTAATTTCTTTATACAATTATAATGAAAGCCCCAAAGAAATTTGGGGCTTTTACTTTTATGATCATTTTCAAATTTCTATTTAGTAGGCTCGATTAATACGAAATCTAGATAAGCCAAATTAGATCCACTATTATATTTTAGTGTGAGCAAATTTAATCCCTCCACAGTAAATTCAATCTCTCCCACCGAAGCTTGTGTCCAATTATGCCAATTGCCAGTATCCTCAGGAAGAAATAATTTGGTTGCAAATTTTTCATTAATCCACAGCTCAGATTTATTGTCTCGATATCCATAAACTGTAATAATCCGATACCTACCAGATTTTCTCACATCTACAGTATAGTTAGTCCATTCTCCATCGGCCTGCCAACCAATATATAGCTGGTTTACAGCTGGGTCAACTTTGTTCGGGTGATTAAAGTCGGCCCAATCTTTGGTATACGAAATATCAACACTCTCATTCTCGCGAAAGAAAGCAATGTACTTAGAAACTCCTGGTCTTAAATGGCCTGTTGTGTGGTTCAATTTCGATCCTTCATTTTCTGGAGTAGTGTCTTTATAAGCAACTCCTTCTCCCCCGATATCATAATAGGCTAATTCAACTCTTCCCGGAATTGCTTGAGCTCCTTTACCATAAACGGAGTCATGAAAGGGTTGACCTTTATAATTCTTAGGTATTTGACAGTAAGTAGATTTAGTTAGAATTATCAAAATAAAAACACATCCAAATCCATTTGATTTAATATTCATAAAATGAAGTTATTATATTGAAAGTGAAACAATCGATCATAAAAAACGGGAATGGTTATTGGAATACACTTTTTGGAATAGTTGTAACTCTTTTCTAATCAAGAAAACGTTATTTAGTTTCAACTTTCTCCACCAATTCGTTATACCATGCTTCTCCATATTTTCTTACCAAAGGCACTTTCAAGAATTTGTAAAGAGGAACATGCAGTGATTTTCCATGCGAGCAAGCTGCTGAGCAAATGCTCCATTTATGATAGTTTACCGCTTCAAAGCCTTTCTTGTTTTTTGTGATACGGATGGGGTACAAATGACACGATATAGGTTTGTGAAACTTTATCTTTCCATCTAAGTAAGCTTGTTCTATTCCACACTTTAAAATACCAAGTTCATTGTAATGGGAGTATGCGCATTCCTTTCCAGCAACTGTTGGTGTTGAGTAATCTCCATCTTCATCCAAAATATAAGCCCCTTGCTCTTCAATGGATTTCAATCCTTCTGGAGTTAAATACGGTTTGACTTGCTCCAGAATTTCATGCATTACTCGAAGCTCTGCTTCTTCCAATGGTGCGCCTAAATCACCTTCCACGCAACATGCTCCTTTGCATTTTTCAAGGTGGCAAACAAACTCAACTTCTTTTATATCGTCCGAAACCAATATCTCACCTACTTTAATCATTTCATCGAATTTAATAATGTCATAAATTTATCAATTGAAATAACTGATAACGAAGGAAAAGGAATGGTTTTCAAAATATCGAAGTGCTTATCTTCTGTTACCAGATAGTCTACTTTACCAGCAATTGCACAATCACAATATTTGTTGTCGTCAGGATCGATTTCAATCAATTGCCATTTATAATGAGGATAAATGTAATGTACATTTGACAGTTCAGCCAACAATGAGATAAAAACTTCGGAAGTTGATTCAGTGTACTTTTTTTGAATAATTTCTTCATATTCCAGAACAATGTCAATTGATATAGCTAATTCAAATCTATTTTTTATTAAGGCTTTATAAATAGTGTGATAGACAGAATGCGATGAAAGGCACATCACCAAAATATTACAATCCAATACCACTTTCATTAAGATCTAATACGGAAATGTTCTCGTTTCCAATCTTCAAAAATAGAAGAAGCATGATTTTTTTCCTTAAAAGCTTTGTCGGCTTCCTTTGTTACTTTATTGGCAAGGTAGGCTGTTAGCAATGATTTTATTTCTTGAAGTTCCTCTTCAGGCTGATTATTCCTAAACAATTTAAGAATCTCTAACTGAGTATCATTAAGAGCAACAGGCATGCGATTTTTTTTTAAAGTTAAAAAAAATATTTAGTTAAGAACATAACCTTAGATTTAAGAGTTCTTAAATCTAAATTCAAGCTTGGCGTTTTGAGTATCGCTCTTCTTTTTTTTGTAATAGCTCTTATCGGCAATGTAGCACAGTCTCTCGATTTCAGCATGAACCACTTCGTTTTTATCCTTCCATTGAACAGTAAAAGTTCTTGTGGTTTCTCCTTTATCAGCAACAGCTTCTTTTATTTCTTTCAAATCTGTATCGGTAATGAGATACTTTGCATATAGGGCAGATCGAGCAGGCTTCTTAAATTTTATAGTGGCCGATTTATCCCACACCACATAATTTTTACCCAGCGAACGAAACAACATCAACATATAAAAGGGATCGGAAGCCGCAAACATGCTTCCACCAAAGATGGTGCCTACGTAATTATAGGTCCACATATTTAGTTTAAGTCTAAGGTGAACTTCGCTTGAATCGCCAGCCCAAAATAAAATCTTACCTCCCGTTCCAAAATACATAGGATACCAATTCATAAACGTTTTAAATTTCCACGAAGTGAATGATTCCTTCTTAGTTGTCTGGAGAAAGGCTGGCTTCATAAAATTGATATTCGTTTAATGCTTTTCAAAAATAGGTTTTGCTCAAATAATTTCACAAAATTAATTCGGCAAACTAAGACCATCTAACCACCAGTAATCAGTAACTAGTATATTGCAGCTTTATGATAAATGATTACTTAGATAGCCTCAACGAACCCCAAAAAGAAGGCGTCATCAACACACAAGGGCCGTGCATGATCATTGCAGGTGCGGGATCAGGAAAGACAAGAGTTCTTACGCTTAGAATGGCTCACCTCATTCAAAGTGAGGGAGTTGACCCATTCAATATCATGGCGCTCACCTTCACCAACAAGGCCGCTAAGGAAATGCGCGAACGAATTGAACATGTTGTTGGGCCAGATGCACGCAACTTATGGACGGGCACTTTCCACTCCGTATTCGCTCGTCTACTTCGTTCAGAAGCACATCATCTCGGTTACCCGAATAATTTTACCATCTACGACACTGATGACTCAAAGTCGCTTTTACGATCTATCGTAAAAGAGATGGGCTTGGATGAAACTCAATACAAAGTCAACACGGTTTATAACAGAATATCAGCTGCAAAAAATAGATTGATATCGTGGCAAGATTATTTGACCAATCCGGTATTAATGGCCGATGATGCGGGCAACATGCGCCCTGAGATGGGCAACATCTATAAAAACTATTCTCTGCGTTGCTTCAAATCTGGAGCAATGGATTTTGATGACCTATTGTTCAACACAGATAAACTCTTCAAAGAACATCTTGATGTATTGAACAAGTATCAACATCGCATTCATTATGTGTTGGTAGATGAGTTTCAGGACACCAATCTTTGTCAATATTTTATTATAAGAAAGCTGGCAGCAGTGCGTCAAAATATTTGTGTGGTAGGCGATGATGCTCAAAGTATTTACGCTTTTCGCGGAGCGGACATTAGCAATATCTTAAATTTCGAAAAAGATTATCCTGATCTAAAAATCATAAAACTGGAGCAAAACTATCGATCAACAAAGACTATTGTAGAGGCTGCCAATTCAGTAATAGCTAAGAACAAAGCTCAACTTCCAAAAAACGTTTGGACATCGAATGAAGATGGCAATTTGATCGAGTTGATCAAAGCTGTTTCAGATAATGAAGAAGGGAGATTGGTTGCCACTTCCATCTTTGAAGAAAAGATGCAAGGCCAGCATCGCTTCAGCGATTTTGTTGTGCTGTATCGAACTAACAGTCAGTCGCGTGCGGTAGAAGAATCGCTTAGGCGGATGAATATTAAATACAAAGTGGTCGGTGGTTTATCATTCTACCAGCGCAAAGAAATAAAAGACTTACTTGGCTATTTGCGCTTCTCGCTCAATCCACAAGATGAAGCTTCCTTTCGCAGGATAATCAATTTACCCAAGCGCGGCATTGGCGATTCAACCATTGATAAGATTATAGTTGCTGCAAATGACCATGCTATTCCTATATGGGAAGTAGTTCAAAATGCAGCTTCTTTCTTAGGTGGCCGGGCTGCTGGCCCGATAGATGATTTTGTATCCAAAATAAAAAGATTTGGTATTGAGATTCAAAATAAAGATGCGTACGAAGCTGCTTCTGAAATAGCGAAGTCATCAGGGCTTCTCAAAGAATTGTACGAAGACAAAACCGTAGAGGGCTTGAGCCGCTACGAAAACGTGCAAGAGTTGCTTAACGCGATAAAGGAATATGTTGATGATCCCGAAAAGGAAGACAAAAGTTTAGGCGCATTTTTGCAAGATGTTTCGTTGCTCACCAATCAAGACGATAATAAAGATAAAGACCCTGACACCGTTACGTTAATGACCATTCACATGGCCAAGGGTTTGGAGTTTCGTTACGTGTATATGGTGGGCATGGAGGAAGATTTGTTTCCATCGCAAATGATGTTGAGCAGTCGTGCTGAATTGGAAGAGGAACGAAGATTGTTTTATGTGGCCATCACACGCGCGCAGAAAAAATTGTACTTATCGTATGCGCTCACTCGATACCGCTATGGCCGCTTGAAGAACTGCGAGCCGAGTCGTTTCTTAGATGATGTAGATCCGCGTTTCATAAAAGTAAGCACTAAGTTTGGCGGAGTTGAATCGGCTGCACCCAATCCAGAATTCACAAAGAGTTTTGTGAGCAGCATGAAACGAACGATGAGCACGCAACCTATTCAAAAATCCACCTACAAACCTTCGGCAGACTTTAAGCCCAGCGATACATCCTCGTTAGAAGAGGGCATGAAGGTAGAGCATCCCAAGTTTGGCTTTGGATTGGTGCTGCAAATGGACACTAGTGGCCCAGACCGCAAAGCAAAGATCAGTTTCAATGATTTTGGGGAGAAGACTTTATTACTTAGCTTTGCAAAACTCAAAATACTTGAGAACTAGACAAGGAAGTAATAATCCTCTCTTCCATAACTTTCAAAATTCGATTTCATAAATTCATTCCATGATAATAGGAGAATACAACACCGAAAGGCCCGGCATCAAATTAAAAGAATATGGCCGCAATGTGCAGAAACTAGTTGACTACTTACGGACTGTACCAGACAAAGACAAACGAACTGAATTGGCCTACACCCTAATTGAGTTGATAAAACAACTTACCCCATCGTTAAAAGATTTTCCTGACAATCCACATCGCGTATGGGACGATCTTTTCATCATTGCCGATTTCAACTTAGACGTAAATAGCCCTTACCCTGTTCCACTTCCAGAAGTGGTGTTTAAGAAACCAATGAAGGTGGCCTATCCGCAAAGCGATGTTCGCTATAAACATTATGGCAAAAATATCGAGCGATTGGTAAAAGAGGCTGTTAAAATTACCGAACCTGCTGAGCGTGAAGAGGCGGTGATTTATATAGGTAAGTTGATGAAAACATTCTACAGCAATTGGAATAAAGAAACGCTGGATGATACCGTTATCATCAAAGACATAAAAATACTTTCGGCTGGAGAGCTAACCGTAAACTTGGATAAAGTAAAAGAAGAAAACTTATTTGAAAAACTTTATCGCGAAAAGAAAAAAGCCAGACCTCAGCAAGGCAGCAATGGTGGTGGTTCTAACAATAGAAGCAATAATCAGCGTCATTTTGGTAAGAACAGAGGCAGCAATAACCAACACCGTAGAAGAGACTAATGGGTTCGTTTAAAATCAAGGGTGGGCAAAAATTGCATGGTGAGATTATTCCTCAAGGAGCAAAAAACGAAGCACTACAAGTATTATGTGCTCCCCTGCTAACAGCAGAGCCTGTAACAATTCATAACATCCCCGATATTATAGATGTCAATAAGCTCATTGAACTAATTGGCGATCTTGGATGCAAAGTAGAAAAGCTAGATAAAGGTTCGTACCGATTCACTGCTTCCAGCATTAATACTGCTTATCTTAAAACTGACGAATATCGAAAGAAGGCATCAGCCCTTCGTGGTTCCGTTATGTTACTTGGCCCCATCCTAGCGCGCTTTGGTGAAGCTAACATTCCAAAACCAGGTGGTGATAAAATTGGAAGAAGACGATTGGATACGCACTTCATCGGGTTTCAAAATTTAGGAGCAAAATTCAATTTCGACCCTGAACAAAATCTTTACAATATCGATGCTCATGCATTGAAAGGAACTTACATGTTGTTAGATGAAGCTTCTGTAACTGGCACTGCCAATATAATCATGGCTGCGGTTTTAGCAGAAGGCACTACTACCATTTACAATGCAGCTTGCGAACCCTACTTACAACAGCTTTGTGCCATGTTGAATAGCATGGGAGCGAAGATAAGTGGCGTTGGTTCTAATCTCATCCTTATTGAAGGTGTTAAGATGCTTCATGGTACAGATCATACAGTTTTACCTGATATGATTGAGATTGGAAGTTTTATTGGCTTGGCCGCTATGACTCAATCTGAGATCACCATCAAGAATTGCAGGATTGACATGCTCGGTATTATACCTGAAATTTTCAGGCGATTAGGTATCAAGATGGAATTTAGAAATGACGATATTTTTATTCCTGCTCAGGAGCACTACGAGATAGAAACCTTCATTGACGGATCGATCATGACTGTATCGGATGCTCCTTGGCCTGGCTTTACTCCTGATTTACTTAGCATTGTACTTGTTGTTGCTACACAAGCCAAAGGCAATGTATTGGTTCATCAAAAAATGTTTGAGAGTCGGCTTTTCTTCGTTGATAAATTAATTGACATGGGTGCTCAGATTATTTTGTGTGATCCGCATAGGGCTTCTATTATGGGTTTGGATCGCAAGCAAGCCTTACGGGGAATTAAGATGTCATCACCCGACATCCGTGCAGGTGTTGCTTTGTTGATTGCCGCTCTTTCTGCCTCTGGCGAAAGTGAAATCTCCAACGTAGAACAGATCGATCGCGGATATCAAGACATTGAAGGAAGGTTGAAAAAGTTAGGAGCGCTGATTGAACGGGTCGGTTAGATCGTTTTTACATCCAACCAATTTTTTACTTCAAATCCTTTGTAAGCAAAGCCTGTTTTATCACCACCATAAAGCAACAAGCCTTTGCTATTGGTTAACTTCTCAAAGTAAATCAGGTTTTTATAGAAAGAGTCATTTAATGTAGCTGCCGATTTTATTTCAATGGGCAACAACTTACCACCTTCATCAATAATAACATCCACTTCATTACCTGTGCTATCGCGGAAATAAAACAAGTTAGCGCGAAGACCTTTGTTGAAACGATTCTTCATCAACTCAGTAATAATCCAGTTTTCAAATAAAAAGCCTTTGCTGCTATGTATCGCAAGTTGCTCAGCTTTATCAATGCCCAAAAGAAAAGTGACCAATCCGGTATCATAAAAATAAAGCTTAGATGCTTTTATGACTCGCTTGTTAAAATTCTTATAAAAAGGAGGAAGCAGGTAAATGATATAACTTGTTTGAAGTATGCCTAACCAGGATTGAATTGTTTTATGATCAGTGCCTACTTCGTTAGCCAAATTTGTGAGGTTAACTTGCTGCCCAACCCGTCCCGCACACAAGTAAACCAGTCGTTGGAATAATTCAAGTGACGATATGTTCTTTATCAAGCGAACATCTCGCTCAATATAGGTTCTAACATAAGCTGAAAACCATTGGTAGGGATTTATTCTATTGTAAGTAATAGCGGGATAGCCTCCTAAAAAAATCGCTTCATTCAATTGTAATTGGAAATCCTTAATAGCAGTGTTCTCCTCCAAAGAAAAAGGGAGTAAGTCGAGGTAAGCAACTCTTCCCGCCAAACTTTGGGTTATGGATTCCATCAGTAAGAAATTATTAGAACCACTTAACACAAACAGCCCAGTTCGTGTTGACTCATCTAAAATTTGTTGGAGGTAAGAAAACAATTCTGGCACTCGTTGAACTTCATCAAGCACAGCTCCATCAGGAAAACGCATTAAAAATTGCCGAGGATCAGAAATTGCCTGGTTTCTCTCATCGGGAGTCTCTAAAGAAATATAAGGCTTATCAGAAAACACCTTTCTAATCAGGGTGGTTTTTCCTCCTTGACGAGGGCCAGTAACTGCTATCGCTTTAAATTGCTTAGCTAGTTCTAATAATAGGGGTTCGGCTATACGATCAATCATTCATGCAATTTGGGAATTAAATTCCCAAATTGCAAGTTTGATTATAACATATTGATTTATAAATTATTACAATCCAATATTTTATTAATTTCTGATCAATTCAAGGTGCTTTTAGAAAGTTTACATCTCCATCTTCACTGCCACAGGGCAATGATCTGACCCAAAATATTCATTGTAAATAAGAGAATCCTTTATTTTAGGAAGCATTTTTTGACTTGCTAAAAAATGATCGATCCGCCAGCCGATGTTCTTGTCTCTTCCAAACGTTACCTGATTCCAATAAGAAAACTTGACCGTATCAGGATAGAATTTACGAAAGGTATCTGTGAAGCCAACATTTATAAGTTTGCTAAAACCATCAACTTCTTCCTGCATGTATCCAGCTGACTTGTTAAAGTTCTCCTTTGGTCTTGATAAGTCGATAGCCTGATGCGCTACGTTGAAGTCGCCACATGCTAGCACTGGCTTTCTCTTTTCAAGCCACAATAGATAATCGCGAAAAGCATCGTCCCATTGCTGTCGGTAACCTAACCTCGCTAGCTCAGAACCAGAGTTTGGAGTATAAACAGTTACTACAAAAAAAGTAAGATATTCCGCAGTGGTTACTCTACCTTCTTGGTCAAATTCATCGATGCCAATATCGTAGGTTACATTGATAGGTTCCTGCTTTGAAATAATTGCAGTTCCTGAATAACCCTTTCTCGCTTTAGATGAATTTGTGAAGCTGTAATAGCCATTCAAAACTTTTAAAGAATCCAAGGCTTCATCGGCACTTGCCTTTGTCTCTTGCAAACACAAAATATCGGGGCTCATTGCAGAAACGCTTTCTAAGAATCCTTTCTTTTGAATAGCTCGAATACCGTTTACATTCCAGGAAACTATATGCATTAAATTCTAGATTTAAGATTTTAAATTTCTTCTTCTCAAATCTACAATTTTGGAATCTTAAAACGTACTAAAATTTATACCTCACAAATGCTTCAATCGCTTCATATTCTGCCAAACCTAATTGATTATAGGCTACAGCAGTAGCATGATTTCTATCTTCGGCACGCACCCAGAATTCGCGTTTGTCATTTCCAGGAAATAATGCACTATCTTTTTGTGATTGATGTTTGAAGATTGCCCTGCGTTTGCGCATCAATTCATCCGGACTGAGAGGCACAGCCATTTCAATCTGGTCAATGTCCCATTCCTGCCATGCACCCCTGTAGAGCCAAACATAACAGTCCTTCATCCAAGGTTCATTTTTCAATCGATCAATAGCCTGATAAATGGCAGCCAAACAAACTCGATGAGTTCCATGTGGATCAGAAAGATCTCCTGCAGCATAAATCTGATGAGGCTTGATCTTCTTCATTAAATCAACAATGATTTGAATATCTGCTTCCCCTAACGGTTTCTTCTTTACCGTACCAGTTTCATAAAAAGGCATATCCAAAAAGTGAGCTTGTTCATCAGGAATACCAGCACTACGACAGCCCGCTTTCGCCTCTCCCCTTCTTATCAATCCTTTAATCAATAATAACTCGGGTGTATCAATATCGCCAGGCTTTTTGTCTTTCAAGGCTTTAACAACTTTGTTATAAAATGTCAACGCATCTTCTCTGCTAAAACCAAATGCATCATTAAAGTCGCGAACAAAATCAGCAAAGCGGACAGCATCTTCATCAAATACAGCAATGTTTCCTGAAGTTTGATACGCTACATGCACTTCATGCTTATGATCAACCAGACGAATGAATGTTCCACCCATTGAAATAACATCGTCATCAGGGTGCGGACTAAATATGATGGCTCGTTTAGGGAAAGGATGAGCTCGCTCAGGTCTATTCTTATCATCCGAATTGGGTTTACCACCTGGCCATCCCGTTATGGTATGCTGTAAATTATTAAAGACTTTAATGTTTACTTGATAGGCCGAACCATATTCTGTTATCACATCTCCCATTCCATGCTCCATATAATCATGGTTGGTTAGTTTAAGGATTGGTTTCTTTACTTTTTGGCATAACCACACCACGGCTCTTCTTATTAATTTGTCATTCCATTCACAGCTATCAACCAACCACGGAGTTTTAATAGCTGTAAGCTGTGATGATGCGGCTTCATCAAGCACAACTAATGTATTCGAATGCTTCTGTAAAAAAGTAGATGGAATCTGATCTGTAATAGGACCTTCAACTGCTTTTTTAACAATATGGCCTTTACCTTCACCCCAAGCCATCATTATAATTCTCTTGGAAGTCATAATTGTGCCAACCCCCATTGTGACTGCTTTCTTGGGAACATTCTCCTCACTAAAGAAATCGCTTGCCGCATCAATCCGAGTTACTTGATCTAGTGTAATCATTCTTGTAGACGATCGCTCGGATGACCCAGGCTCGTTAAAACCAATGTGGCCTGTTCTTCCAACACCAAGAATCTGTAAATCAATTCCGCCCAAGTCAGCAATTTTTTGGTCATACTCTTTACAAAAAATAACTACTTGCTCTTTTGGTAAAGTGCCATCGGGGATATGAATATTTTGTTTGGGAATATCGATGTAATCGAACAAATGCTCGTTCATAAAGCGCACATAACTTTGCAACGAGTTTTTTTCCATCGGATAATATTCATCCAGATTGAACGTGATAACATTTTTAAAACTAAGGCCTTGCTGATGAAGTCTTACCAATTCTGCATAGACTTTGGTAGGCGTTGAGCCAGTGGCAAGACCAAGTACACAAGGTTTGCCTTGGGCAGCCTTTTGCTTAATCAAATCTGCAATCTCATTCGCAACGAAAGTGGAAGCATTTTCTGATGAATTAAAAATTTTAACTGGTATTTTTTCGATGTCTTTTTGATCTAACATTTGTTGTTTTCTTTAATCCGAAGCCTAAAATTATGGAATGAAAAATCATAATCCTCATTTTTACAGAATTATTATGCTAAAAATTTCCAATTGTGTGCGCACACACCGTAGAAGACTTAAAAAGCTGATTAAATGAAAGCTGAGAGCTTAAAAATCTAAATTAACCATAAAGGCAAAACCTTGAGGCGTTGGATGAGTTAAAAATTGGATTGTCAATCCCCCATGAAGGGCTAAATTTACCTTTGATGAACACTTTCCGAACTGAACTATTTTTAAAGCCGTCCTCCACATTTATCGATCATAAAAGCAATCTATTAACTGTTGGCTCTTGTTTTTCAAACTCCATTGGCAATAAACTGAAAGAAAGCAAGTTCAACTGCTTAATCAATCCTTTCGGAACGGTATTCAATCCCATTTCAATTCTTAAGCTAATCGATCTTTCTATCGAGGGGAGATTGCCTTCCGATGATTCTTATGTTTTTAACGAAGGTGTTTGGAAAAATCATCTCTTTCACTCGAGTTTCTTTGCCAAAACAAAAGTTGAATTAGAACAGATAATAAAGAACTCAATCGATTCTGTTCATAATTTTCTTTTGACAACGAATTATCTCATTCTAACCTATGGAACTTCATTTGTTTATGAACGAATTGATTCTAATGAAGTAGTTGCCAACTGTCATAAGGAACATGCTTCAAAGTTCAGAAAGCGACTGCTTTATGTAGCTGAGATTCAAGAATCATTTAGTGCAACCTATTCAAAACTTCATACATTCAATCCCACCATAAAGATAATAGCAACGGTAAGTCCAGTACGGCATACAAGAGACACACTTGAATTAAATTCTGTTAGCAAATCAATTCTGAGAGTGATAACACATAACTTAAAAGAGCAATTCAATATTGATTATTTCCCTGCTTATGAAATTATGTTAGACGATCTGCGAGACTATCGTTTTTATAAATCGGATATGTTACATCCAAGCGATGAGGCTATTGACTACATCTGGGGAAAATTTAGTGAAAAATATTTCGATCAAAACACGAAGCAATTCCTTCTTCAATGGAAAGAGATTTCATTGGCGATGAATCATAAAGCTTTTCACCCCAAAAGTGAAGCGCATCAAAAATTTTTAAAGAATATCATAAAAAAATTACATGAATTAAATTCACACACAACTGTTGAAGAGGAGCTCAAACAACTTGAAGCACTTGTTCGAAATTAGGCCTCTTTAAGAACAACTAACTTGTGCAAACTACGTTAGCATTGTCTACATAAAAAATGACTATGAAAAAAAAACTAATACTTTCTAATTACACTATTGCTGGATTAGTACTATCCCTCTTAGGTTCAACTTTAGTTCTCAGCGCTTTTCAATATACGGCTCCAGTACCTCTCACAAATTTTTTTATTGTTATAAGAGAATTGTCACTGTTCATCTTAGCAGGTATTTTAATCTTCATTGTAATTAAAGGGGAAAAATTAAGTTTGGAATCAATAGGTCTTCATAATAACCATTGGGGAAAGTCAATACTTTGGAGTTTTATTTTAATGCTCATTTTCATTGTAGGAATAATGGGTTGTCTAGGAGTTTTTAGTCTACTTGGAATTACATACGGAGATGGTCCAAACAAATATTCTCACCTATCACTTTGGGTAATTACATTTATGATGCTCAGAGCCGGAATTGTAGAAGAAATTTTCTTTCGGGGATATGCAATGGAGAGGTTAAATAAAATTAATAGCCACTGGATTATTTTCATTGTTATTCCAACAACAATGTTTGGACTAGCTCATTATCGGCAGGGAATTGGAGGTGTTATAATTGCTTTAGTGGGAGGGTTAATAATGTCACTTTTTTATTGGAAAAAGCGGGATCTAAAAGCAAATATTATTGCTCATTTCATGGTTGATTTTATACCCAATGTACTTATTCCACTAATTACAGATAAATAGCCTTTATGTCCAACCGTCTCATTCACTCAGCAAGTCCTTATTTATTACAGCATGCCAACAATCCAGTTGATTGGTATGAATGGGGTGCTGAAGCACTTGCGAAAGCCAAAGCCGAACAGAAGCCCATCTTAGTGAGCATCGGCTATTCTGCCTGTCATTGGTGTCATGTGATGGAACATGAATCATTTGAAAACAACGCCATTGCTGAGTTAATGAATGAGCACTTAGTATGTATTAAGATTGATAGAGAAGAGCGACCTGATATCGACCAGATTTACATGGAAGCGGTGCAAGCCATGGGCATTAATGGAGGCTGGCCACTCAATGTATTTCTTACTCCTGAACAAAAACCATTTTATGGCGGCACCTATTTTCCGCCACAAAATTGGGCGCAGTTAATAAGAAGTCTGACACAAACATTCAAGGAAAAGAAAGATGAAATTTATTCATCAGCAGAAGAACTTACAAAACATCTTAATGTAAACGATCTACATCGGTTTGCTAAAAGCGATGATGTTGATTTGAAATCAGCGGACTTGCAAAACATGGTTAATATTCTAGACGCAAGATTTGATAACGAATGGGGAGGCTTGGCGAAAGCTCCTAAGTTTGTGATGCCATCTATCTGGCAATTTCTTTTGCGCCATCATGCAATTATCAAATCGACAAAATCGAGAAGTCTTGATATGGTTACACTTACGCTTAACAAGTTGCATCAAGGTGGAATCTATGATCAATTGGGCGGTGGCTTCTCTCGCTACTCAGTAGATGGTGAATGGTTTGCACCTCACTTTGAAAAAATGTTGTATGATAATGCTCAGCTGCTTAGTCTTTATGCCGAAGCCTATTCTGTAACCAAAAACAGTGAATATAAAAAAGTGGTGTACGAAACTTTCAAGTGGCTTCAAAATGAAATGACACATCGTGAGGGCGGAATCTATTCTGCCCTCGATGCAGACAGTGAAGGTGTGGAAGGAAAGTTTTATACATGGACTTATGATGAACTGAACCAAGCACTTGGCGAAAACACAAACATTATTTCTGAATACTTTCACGCTACCGAAGAAGGTAACTGGGAACATGGGAGAAATATTTTAATACGAACCGACTCTGATCTTGGGCTCATGACAGATTCCAACATCAATCAACATGATCTGGATATTTATATAGCCGAAGGAAAACAAAAGTTATTGGATATAAGAAGTAAACGCATTCGTCCGGGTCTGGATGATAAAATTATTTGCAGTTGGAATGGAATGGCCATTCAAGGATTGTTAGATTGTTATCATGCGTTTAACGATAATCAGTTCTTAACCTTTGCCGAAGGTATTATCCTGTTCATTGAAAAAGAAATGATCAGCGAAGGCAAAGTTTATAGAACGTTTAAGAACAAACGATCTACAACCGAAGGCTTCTTAGAAGATTATGCTTTTCTTGTTCAAGCCTACACAACCCTTTATCAAAGTACATTCAATGAAAATTATTTAACGAAAGCTGCACATTGGTGCGAATATACACTTACTCACTTTCATGATGCCGAGCAAGGTTTCTTTCATTTCACTAGCGGACAAGCAGAGCCATTGATCGCGCGCAAGAAAGAAATCTTTGATAACGTAATTCCAGGCTCCAACTCGGTGATGGCGAGCAATCTCTATCACCTAGGCATTCTACTCGACAATGAAGTTTGGAAACAAATGGCCATCGGCATGACTACGCAACTTAGCGGCATTATCTTGAAAGAGCCAGCCTACATGAGCAATTGGGGTATTCTTTTGGAGCAAATTATCTATGGCATGGCCGAAGTAGTAATCGTTGGCCCAGAAGCTGAATCAGTTAGAAAAAAACTTGCGGTTTACCATCTGCCATTTATATTGTTAATGGGAACTACCGAATCTAGTTCATTGCCCTTGTTTGAAGGAAGAAACTCTACCGATAATAAAACGAGAATCTATGTTTGCTTTAATAAAACCTGTAAGCTGCCAGTGGAAAGTGTGGATGAAGCAATTATGCTTCTTAATTGATTTATAATAAAATTAATCAAGTGTGTCAAGCTTGCGCAAGTACAGGGTGTGCTTTTTGTAAACCTATTTAGATCGAGATGGCAGCTAGAGTTTTGGCTTAGAAACTTGTCGAGGCACTTTCATCAAGCTGAATTTCTCGTCTCCAAAAACTCATCCCACTCATGTTGGTTAAAGCCAGCATTCTCCTTTAGAAAAATAGAGTAAGATGGTTTGGTTGGCTTTCGGTTTAGTTCCATGCCAGCCTGCTCAGGCGTGTCGTCCCCTTTGCGGGCATTGCAACGCTTGCAGGCGGTCACGAGGTTTGTCCAACTGTGTTTGCCTCCTTTAGAACTTGGCAATACATGATCCAGCGTAAGGTCGCGCTTCGTACCACAGTATTGACATTCAAAATTATCTCGCTTAAAAATATTTTGCCTCGTAAGCGTTACTCCTTTGTATGGCGCATTAACATAACGATTCAATCGAATGACGGAGGGCATTGGGTAACTATGAGAAACGGAATGCAATTTATATCCATTGGCGGAGCGAATCATTTCGCTTTTGTTGAGAAAAACCAATATAAAAGCTCGCTCCACGGAACATACCATGAGGGGGCTAAAATCTTGATTTAAAACCAACACCCTATTTGTCATACTCGGGAAAGATAAAACCATTCTTTCGGTTTATCAAATACGAGTCGTGCCACCGCCAAGCACGACTATACATTATGCTAACTTAATCCTGCTAAGCTCTCGCTTAATATCCTTCTCTTTAATGCTGTCGCGTTTATCATGGGTTTTCTTGCCTCTGCCTAACCCTATTTCTATCTTGGCGAAACCTCTATCATTGATAAACAAGCGAAGTGGCACAAGTGTTAAACCCTTCTCTTCTGATTTGGATTCTAGTTTGTCTAGCTCCGATTTTTTCATGAGAAGCTTGCGCTCGCGCGTACCTTCGTGGTTGTAATGCGTGCCTTGCGCATAAGGCGAAATGGTAATACCTTTAACAAACATCTCGCCATCATTGAAATAACAATAGCCGTCTTGTAAATTAACTTTGCCTTCGCGGATAGATTTTATTTCGGTGCCGCGCAGTACCATTCCTGCAATGTATTTGTCAATTATTTCGAAATCGAAAGTGGCCTGTCTGTTGCGTATGTTTATATCGTTGGAAAATCGTGCCTTATTCATATGTGGTTTAAAACTCAAGGTTTAATCAATAGAGAATTTAGACTCTGAAATTTTTAAATTGGGTGAAGGTGAAACACTTAAATCGCAAAAATAATTCATCAGAAATTTATAATGAGCGGCCATGGCAATCATAGCCGCGTTGTCGGTGCAGTATTGAAAGTCGGGCATAAAAATAGTCCAATCTAAACGCTCCGCAGTTTTTAACAATTGCGCACGAAGCCCTGAATTTGCTGACACTCCGCCCGCAATCGCAATTTGTTTAATACCGGTTTCCTTGCTTGCCTTCTCCAATCTCTTCAACAACATATTCACCAATGTATGTTGGATGCTTGCGCAGATATCGTTTAAATTCTTATCAACAAATGATTCATCTTTTATTTTTTGATCGCGCAAGAAATACATAAACGAAGTCTTAATACCACTAAAAGAAAAATCTAAACCAGGCATGGTTGTACTTGAAAAAGTATAAGCCAACGGATTACCCAACTGAGCATATTTATCAATTAACGGTCCACCGGGGTATGGAAGCCCGAGCAACTTAGCTGCTTTATCAAATGCCTCCCCTACCGCATCGTCTTGCGTTTCGCCAATCACTGTCATGTCTAAGTAATTGTTTACCAACACTATTTGAGTATGACCTCCACTTACAGTTAAGCACAAGAAAGGAAAACTTGGTTTGGGCTCATCAATAAAATGGGCTAGCACATGCGCTTGTATGTGGTTCACTTCAATGAGTGGAATATCTAACGCAAGTGCCATGCCTTTGGCAAAAGATACGCCCACTAGCAGGGCACCTTGAAGACCTGGGCCTTTGGTAAAAGCTATAGCATTCAACTGTGCTGGCTGAATGGTGGCCGAATCAAATGCCTCACTCACCACCGCCACTATGTTTTGTTGATGTGCCCTTGAGGCCAACTCTGGCACTACACCACCATATTTCTGGTGTATCGCTTGCGATGCCACAACATTATTAAGTACCTTGCCGTTGTTTATAATGGCGGCTGAGGTCTCATCGCAGGAGGACTCAATGGCAAGTATAATTGGAATCATTTTTGAGTGATGAACCTGCAAGTTATTAAAAATCGTGTTCTTCTCTGGCTTCGCAGAATTATACTCTATGGGCTATATTTTACCATCGTACTCGTTACTATCAGCTATTTTATTCTGCAACTTCAAGTAGTACAAGAGAAAATAGCAGCGAGGCTTACCAGAAATTTTTCTTCAGTAACAGGTTTCAACGTTACCTTCTCCTCATTCTATATTGCATGGTTCGATCGGCTTGAATTTCATAATTTAAAAGTTACCGATCCAGCTAATAATACAATGATCCAAGCGGGTAACTTATATGTAAACTATCAATTGACAAGTTTGCTAAAAGGTGGCGATGTAAATATTGATGGTGCCGTGCTTGATAGTGCTAATTTTAAGTTAATCGAAATTCAAGAATCAGATACCTCTCGGGATATTAACTTTAACATCTGGATCAATCGAATCAACGAAGCTACTTCTAGCTCTAATGGAACAGGTAAAAGTCCTAAAGTTAATATTGGTGAAATCGTTGTGACTAATACCAATCTCTCGTTCAATAATTCGGATGCCGATTCAATTAAACTTGGATTTGATTACAATCACTTTAGAGTGAAACTAGAAAATATTGAATCACAAAATTTCCAAGTGATTGGCGATACCATCCAGTTTCAAGTAAATTCATTTCAGGCCACAGAACTATTAAGCACCCTTAAGATTTCTGATTTTAGAACCTATTTTAGAATTTGCCAAACTTCCATGGAGTTTTTGAATATGTACATGAAGGCTGGTCGAACCACCATAACCGACACAATCACTTTTCACTACAATCAGCTTCGCGATTTGAATGATTTCAATACCAAAGTAAATTTTCACGCAAGGCTAAAGAACACTGTAATCGACCCTCACGATTTGGAAGTATTTGCACCTGGCGTAAAGGCAATCCATCAACCTATGCACTTTGACGGCACAATAAAAGGAAGAGTAAATAGGTTTTCGTACACCGACATGAAAGTGAGCATTGGCAACACATCGTTTAAAGGCAAGCTTGAAATGGATGGGTTGCCGGTGATTAACGAAACCTTTACTAGCCTAACAATTAAACAAGGCAAAGCAGATATTAATGATTTACGTTTTCTTTTTCCAGAAAATATTTTCTCACGATTGAAGCCTTTCGGGAAATTTGAAGTGGATGGAAACTTTATTGGATTTCAAAACGACTTTGTTGCTAATGGAAAATTCGCGACACGTCTGGGTAATATTCGATCTGACATCAACTTAAAGATAAACGATAAAAATATTGACGAAACTATTTACAGTGGGAATCTCAACCTAGATAATTTTAACTTAGGTAGTTACCTTAAAGATACCGTTAACTTCAAAAGAGTTACCCTTAATGGCCGCGTAAATGGAAAAGGTATAACGGAAAAAACTGCCGACTTTATTCTGAACGGAAAAATAAAAAGCATCGACTTTAGGGGATATAATTATGTAAACATAGTTACCAACGCCCGCTTGGCTGCACAATTATTCAACGGCAAATTAACGGTAGATGATCCTAGTTTGAAATTTAACGCCACCGGTTCTATTGATTTCCGAAATAATAAAAACTTAGTGAAAGTAAAAGCTAAGTTGGATACTGTATTGCTTCAAAAATTAAAATTAACTAACGAGTATTTTTTTATAAGCTCTTACATTGATATTGATACACAAGGGCTGCAAATAGATAGCTTGTTTGGCAATGCCTTATTTAAAGATACCAATCTGCAATACAAGGACGAAAAACTACATTTAGATTCGATCCATATCTTCTCAAGTCTTATCAATGATAAGCGTAAACTCACGCTAAGAAGTTCGCTGGCCGATATTGACCTTGAGGGCAATTATTACTACTCAACATTGTTTACCGATCTTCAAAAATTCTATACCGAACTCTACTTAAATATTAAAAATGATAAAGCTGGATTAGCAAATTATTATTCAGCAAAGAATAAGAATAGCCAAGAATATGATGTGAAGATAGACCTGAAACTAAATAACATCAATCCTATAATAAAGCTTGCTAACCTTGACTTCAAACTATCCAACAACACAGCCATCAAAGGAAGTTTTTCAAATGGTGTTACTTCTATTTTCAAAGCTTATTCCGCTATTGATACGCTTGAGTACAATCAGAAATTATTTATTGGTAACGAACTTGAATTTACAGCATCAAAAATTAGAGATAGCTCCAATGTATTAGCAATGCTTTCTATCAATTCAAAGAATCAACGCTACACAAGAAACTTTAAAACAAAAGAGTTGCTGTTGGAAGCCATTTGGAACAAAGACCACATTGATCTTGGGTTAGATTTCGATCAAGAAGGACTTGCTAATTTGGTGAGGCTAAAAAGCGAAATTGATTTTCTTGATGACAGCACAAAAATTAAAATCCTTCCATCGCGTATTAAATTTCTAGAAAAAGAGTGGGTAGTAAATCAACAAAATTATTTGTTGATGAAAAATAATGAGTGGGATATCCATCACCTTTCAATTGGCCATGCCGAGGAACACATAACAGCTAACGGTAACATTTCAAAAGATAAAGAAAAGAAATTGGTATTCGATATCTCCAATCTAAACCTTGACATTCTCGATGTGATAAGCACAGAAAAATTTACTGGTTCGCTGAATGCAGCTCTCGAAGTAAAAGATTTTTATGCAAATCCGTATATTCAAAATACTATTTCTGTAAAAGAACTAACAATCAATAATTTTTTGGTTGGTGATATACATGGTACAAACAAATGGAACCAAGAGAGCAATAAATTCGACTTGAGTTTTTACATCGATAGAATAGAACAAAGAATTATTGGCTTAGAAGGTTATTACGATCCTGCCAATATTAAAAGTCCGTTAAACGTAATGGCCACGTTACAAAAAGCAAACCTTAAACTTGCTGAACCAATTTTGCGTGGTATCTTTTCTAACCTTGGCGGAACGCTTACTGGCAGTTATGCTATCACCGGAACGTTCACCGATCCAGACGTTGAGGGTGAAGGAAAAATAAATAATGGAAGAATGACGATTGATTATTTGAAAACTACTTATGCCCTTGAAGGCACGTTGGGTATGGCAGCTAATAAAATACTCTTCAAAGATTTTGTCCTCTCCGACATCTTCAACAACAAAGGAAGACTCAGCGGCTTCTTGTCGCACACAAGATATTCATATTCATCCATGCGGTTATTTATTGAGAGCAATTTTAGAAACATGCAATTGTTGAATACATCCATCAAAGACAATTCACTTTTCTACGGTCAGGGCTATTGCTCTGGCAATCTATCTATTACTGGTCCAGCTAATCATTTGAACATTACTGCCAATGCAAAAACCGAAAAGAACACACGCATCTTTATTCCGTTGGATGGAACTGCCTCTGTTGAAAAGGAAGATTTCATCAACTTTGTACACTTTACCGACTCATTAAAAACTAACTCAACGAAAGAGAAAGCCAAAGAAAAAGTAGAGCTATCAGGGCTCACGTTTGATCTTAACTTAGAGATTACCCCCGATGCATATGCAGAGATTATCATTGATGCTAAGTCTGGAGATATTATTCGAGGAAGAGGCAATGGCAATTTAAAATTAGAGCTCGATACCAAGGGTGAGTTCAACATGTTTGGTGGCCTTGAGTTTTTGGAAGGCGGTTATAACTTTACACTGTTCGACATTATTAATAAAGAATTTAAAATTCAGAAAGGAAGCCGCATCACCTGGTCAGGCGATCCTTACCAAGGTGTGCTTTCGTTAACAGCAAGCTATAGGCAGTTGGCTTCGTTCGCACCTATCTTTACAACATCTACTACTGCAACAACTACTGCAGGCTCTAGCAATGATGCTCTAAAGAGACGCTATCCCACAGAGGTTATTCTTAAATTGGAAGGTCCTATGTTAACTCCACAAATTAATTTTGATATCGAAGCAAAAGACTTGCCAAGCAATGTAGTAGTTGATGGCGTGAGTATAAAAATAGCTTTCGATGCTTTTAAAGCTAGGCTTGATGAGTTAGAATTGAAAAACCAAGTATTCAGTCTGATTGTGCTTCGAAAATTTAAAACCTATGGTGAAAACATTAGCGTAAATAGCTCTTCCGTATTTACTAGTGTGAGCGAATTATTTTCTAACCAACTTAGCTATTGGATAAGTCAAGTTGATCAAAACTTAGAAGTTGATCTTGATCTAGGAACGCTGGATCAAGAAGCATTCAATACCTTTCAATTGCGGCTTTCGTATTCATTGCTCAATGGGCGCTTGCGCATTACGCGCGATGGAACATTCAATAGCAACTATCAACAAAACCGCTCGGAAGTATCGTCTATTTTAGGAGATTTCACAGTCGATTATTTGTTAACTCCCGATGGCACCTTTAAAATTAAAGCCTACAGTAGATCGAACACCAACACAGCACTAAGTTCGTTGGGCAATCAATCGGCTATAACCACAGGTGTAAGCTTGTTGCACACACAAAACTTCAATCATTTTAGCGATCTGCTTGGCTTTGCACGAAACAGGCGAAGAAAAGAACTGGAAGAAGCTACTCAGGAAGTAACTCCAGAAGACCGATCTAAAAATTAGTATCCACTTTTTGATCGATAAAAATTTTAACCTGAATATACTACCTTAGTAGTTCAAAACAACAGCCATGAATCTTACTTCATTTCTTAAAACATATTCTGAACAAATTGGTGGACAGTTCACCGAATACAATTCTTCACAAGCCATCATCATTGTGCCAGTGCCTGGCGGACGGTTTCAGACCATTGTGGGTACTATTCATAAAAATGACCTTTACAATCGAACTCTTATTAAGTTATTGTCTAAGATTTGCCCTATTAAACCAGAATTGGATCTAAGAATGTTGCTAGAGCAAACTGCTTTCTTCAACTATTGTCGCTTTACTATTAGTGAAAATTATTTACAGATAGAGGCAGTTACCGATCATGCCCATGCTAATGAAGATCAACTAAAGGAAATGATTCAGGAGGTGGCTAATCTTGCCGATCAATTTGAGATGAAGGTAACAGGGGCAGATATTCATTAGGTAAGGCCGTCTTTTGGCTTTTAAAGTTTAATTGATGTAGAGCATCTACATCCTAACAAATAGTTTATAAAAATTTTATCCCTGAAAATCAACTAGTTACCAATAATTAGGTAATATTTTTCAATAGTACTCGGCCATACATAGTACTTTACCGTATACACTCCTATAATTTAACCAAAGGAGGTATGAATCTTGAAAACACGCAAGTACAGATGAGGAAGGGAATCCTGGAGTACTGCATCCTGCATATCATTGCACGCGGTGAAGTCTACGCTTCGGATATGCTGGAAGAACTAACAGCAGCTAAAATGATTGTGGTGGAAGGCACGCTCTATCCGCTTCTCACCCGTTTAAAAAATGCTGGATTGCTGGAATATAAATGGGTGGAATCTAAATCCGGACCACCACGCAAATACTTCACGCTTACCAATGACGGTCAAAGCTTTTTGCATGGACTTACAGACACTTGGAACGATCTTATCCACTCTACCCAAATGATCACCTATAAATCACAACCAACTGTATAACCTATTTACGATCAACTAACAACGATCCAACAACAACCAATTTATCCCGATGAAAAAGAATATTAGCATCAACATAAGCGGCATCATCTTCCACATTGAAGAAGACGGCTACGAAAAACTTCGTCAATACTTAGATTCCATCAATAGCTATTTTGGATCGTTTAAAGATAGCAGTGAAATATTGGCAGATATTGAAAGCCGTATTGCTGAACTATTTCTCGGCAAACTCAACGATGGCAAGCAAATAATTACAGTAGAGGATGTGCAGTCATTGATTGCCACTATGGGTAGCGTGAATGATTTTAAAGCTGCTGAAGAAGAATCATCAAATCAGCAACAAGCAACTAACCAAGCGAAGGAAAAGACAGAATACAACCGAGCCGAAAACACCCAATCAGCTGTGCACAAACGCCTCTTCCGCGATCAAAAAAGGAAGATCCTTGGCGGGATTGGTGCTGGTCTTGGTCATTATTTTAATATCGATCCTATTTGGCCACGCTTATTATTGGCACTGCTAGTATTTGGTAGTTATGGAGGGCTAATCATCATTTACATTATACTTTGGATTGTGCTCCCTGCTTCTGAAGAATTGGTGGAAGACCAACCTGTCAAGAAAATGTTTCGCAATTCAACCAACAAAGTTTTGGGTGGCGTTGCCGGTGGCGTTGCCGCTTTCTTTGGTGCTGATATTGTATTGATAAGAGTGCTTTTTGTTATCTCCATATTTTTGGGAGGCTTGGGGCTGATTGTTTATTTGATACTATGGTTCTCGTTGCCCGAGGCGAAAACTATTACAGAAAAAATGCAGATGCAGGGCGAGCCTGTTACTCTTTCCAATATCGAATCATCTGTTAAGAAAAGTTTAAATGACGAAGGGCAAGAAGAAAGTCCACTTACAAAAATTGTGCTGTTCCCATTCCGTGTTATATCAGCAATCATCAGTGGAATTGCAAAAGCACTAACACCCGTTTTAAAATTATGTGTTGATATAATTCGCATCGCCATCGGTCTTTCTATCACATTGACTGGTGTTTGTATACTAATTTCGGTGATAATCGTGTTTGGTATATTCTTGGGAATAATTTCAACGGGATCAATGCCTGAAGGCTTTGCAATATTCAACAACCTCAATCATGTTGGCTTACCGATAGAAGCCATCCGCCAAAGCTTTCCTATCTGGGCCGTTATATGTGCAGCACTTGTTATCATTGTCCCCGCACAGTTTATCATATTGATTGGCAATTCAATCATCACTAAGAAAATGAAAATAAAACAATATGTGGGATGGGCAATGTTTGCCATCTTCTTTTTGAGTGTTGCGTTTTTAGCTTTCACACTACCAGGTATTATTTATGGATTTAAAGAAGAAGCTGAATTTAAAACTGAAAAGACATTTCCTATCTCAACTAAAATTCAAGTACTCAAACTAAATAGAGTAGCACTGGATGATTATCGCGTAACCGATATCTATTTGAAAGGATACGAAGGCACTGAGATTAAATTAATTGAACGCTTTGAAGCGCAAGGTTCAACAAAACTCGCAGCTAAAGAAAATGCTCAAATGATTGATTATACAGTTGCACAGAACGACAGCATACTTACGTTCGATTCAAACATCACCTTTAAAAAAGATGCCAAGTTTAAGTTTCAACGATTGAAGATAGATATCTTCATCCCTTACGATCAACCTTTTGAAGTAGATCATGAGCTGTGGGAGATACTCACGGTAAATAATATGAGTTACTACAATATCAACCTCAATCGCGAAACGCAGCAATGGAAGTTTAATAAAGAGCAAAAACTGGAATGCTTGACTTGCCCAGCGAAATCAGACAAGCGAGATGGCATTGCAGAGAATGATGAGTTTGGATTAAAAGATTTTAAAGAGATAGAATTGAAAGGTGTGTTTGATGTGATAATACAACGTGGTGATGAGTTTTCGATCCAAATAAAAGGCGATGAAGAACAAAAGAAATTGTATGATATAAATCAGTATGGCGATAAATTAGAAATCAACTATAGAACGAGAAGAAGTAAATTCTGGAACAGAACATTTGCTCAGAAAGAATTTGTAACGTTGGAGATTACGATGCCAACACTTGATAAAGTTGACGTAACGGGTGCTGGCAAAATAAGTATAAAAGGGTTTGAAGAAAATGAGCTTCACATTAATCTGAGTGGCGCCATGTCTGGCCAAGCCAACTTGTTGGTCGATCAACTTTACTATGAATCCAACGGGCCGATTGCATTTGAATTGGATGGAAGTGGCGATTATTTAGAAGCTTCCTTAAATGGGCCTTCGCAATTAAATGCGGAAGACTTTAAATTGACTAAAGCAGTTGTTAAAGCTCATGGCCTAGGCCAAGTTTCAGTTAATCCAACAGAAAGTATTGAAATAGAGAAAGACTTTACCAGCAATGTTAAATATAAGGGCAATCCTGAAGTGATAAAAAGGGACTAACTATAAACGAAATAATTTAGGTGGTAAACGATAGAGTCAGGCACTTTGCAATTCCGCTTTTTCTCTGGAAGGCAGTTCGCCCGCCATCAATTCATGAAGAAGGTAAGAATTTAACTAAATCGTGATAAGCGGGTATATTTTTAAAGTCGTTACTTTTTGGTTGTGCTAAATAAATTATGATCTACAATTACTCGAAGCAGTTCGGATACACCCCATGCCTGAGCCATGCAGCCTCTTGGCGCGAAAGGGAAATCGCCATCAAAAATTTCAGATACTGTTCCTACCCCTGCTTCGGCCAAATGATTGAAGAAGTTAGTAACGATATCCAACGCTTCTTGCTTTGCTTCCGGCCCTTTAACAGTTAAAAGAGAATCGATATAAACACCTAAAAGAAAACTCCAGACCGTGCCTTGGTGATAGGCACCATCTCTACTCCATACGCCTCCCTCATATCTTCCTTTATAGTCATGGAAAAATGGAGCAACACTTCTCAGTCCGCGAGGCGTGAAGAGGTACTCTGCTACTTTATCAAACACCTTACCAGCACGCTCCCCTGTGAGTAATGGAAAGGGTAAACTTATGGCATACAATTGATTTGGCCGCAAATCTTCATTCTTATAATCGCCATCAACATAATCATATAAGCATTGGCCTTTCTCATTCCAAAATACTAGATTAAAACTATTGGCTACCTCCTGCGCTCTACGTTTTAAATTATCCGCTTCTATTTTATCTCCCCTAACATTTTCCAACAAATATGCCATTATAGAAAGCGCATTGTACCATAAGGCATTTATCTCCACAGCCTTGCCTTTTCTCGGGGTTACCACCCAATCACCTACTTTAGCATCCATCCACGTTAGTTGCACTCCATCTTCCCCACCATAGATTAAATTATCCGAATCCACATGAATATTATACCGTGTGCCTTTATAATGCCATCCTATTATATCATGCAATACAGGGAGTATTTTGCTAATAAAATCCGCATCGTTGGTGTGTTTGTAATAATGATATATAGAATTAAAATACCACAGCGTAGCATCAATGGTATTGTACTCTGGCTGTTCCCCAAAATCTGGAAACCTGTTAGGTAACATGCCCTGACTAACGCTGCCAGCAAAAGCTTCAAGGATATTCTTGGCATCCTCATAGCGTTTGGTGGATAGACATAACCCTGGGAGTGCAATCATGGTATCCCTTCCCCAATCCGAAAACCAATGATAGCCAGCAATAATTGTTTTCAACTCACCGCGCTTCACTATAAACTGATCCGCTGCCAATACCAACTGCTTTACCCGACTATTCGATTTAAAATCAGTCACTAGCTTATCTCTTCTCTTTTTCTCTTGTTTAAAGAGCTGAGCAGCATTTCTTCCTTTCGGATTTTCTGTCGATAGAATGATTGCAAACTCATTGCCTTGAGAAAGTTGCTTTACGAAATTTCCGTGTGTGTATAAATCTTCGCTGCAATCAAGCCCCCGTTCTTGCTCTATTGCATATTGAAAACCATAATACCAATGCTTATCTTCATTGAATGTCGAATCTGGAATGGAGACAAATACACGCGGGCAGCCTTCATAATTTACAGTGCTAAAAATACCCTTTTCAAATTGATAAGATTGATCTATCGATTCATTTGCATGTGATAGACTATGATAATCGCGGCATGAGTAAAATGCTCTCAATGAGATATTAAAAGGGTGAGGCGCACTAACCACTTCATATAAAATTACGGTAGTGTTTTCGCCATGTATAGCGGCTATGGTTTTCCTTAGCTGTATGCCACCCGCCTCATAAATAAAGACAGGAAATAATTCACGCTCAAAAGAATTTAACAATTGAAATCCTTTTGGATGAACCGCTCCACCATACTCATTTGCACTTAATTCATAGTTTGTGCCGCCAAGTTGAATTGTTTCCTCTAGCTTCGACACAAGCACTGTTCTGCCTACAGGTGGGTGTATGGCAGCCACCAACAAGCCATGATAACGGCTTGAATTTGCACCTGAAACTGTGCTGCTCGCCCATCCTCCCAACCCATTGGTTTCCAACCATTCAAGGGAACGAGATGTGCTGAAATCGCCTAGTTGAGTTGCATCAAATTTTTCCATAT
The DNA here is from genome assembly GCA_038205685.1 of Cytophagales bacterium. Taxonomy (GTDB): domain Bacteria; phylum Bacteroidota; class Bacteroidia; order Cytophagales; family Cyclobacteriaceae; genus ELB16-189. The sequence continues at coordinate 65,588 of JBBRBQ010000016.1, forward strand.
CTCTTTTATTCTACTTCACCTTCAAACTTTTTGGTTGGATTAATTTAGCAACCAAACCAGTCCAGCCTGTTTGATGAGTAGCTCCAACACCCCTGCCGGTATCACCATGAAAATATTCATTGAAAAGAATGTTGTTGCTGAAAAATTCATCGTGTTGCATTTTCTCATCCTCTCCAAATACGGGCCTTCTTCCTTCAGCATTCTTTGTGAATATAGATACCATTCGATCGGAAAGGTTTTGCGCGATTTCTGCTAGCGTGTGCATATTGCCTGACCCAGTGGGGTGCTCCACTTTAAAATCATCCCCATAGTAATGATGAAAGCGTTGAAGAGATTCAATAAGCAAATAATTGACAGGAAACCAGATGGGGCCACGCCAGTTGGAATTGCCGCCAAACAAAGCAGTATCTCCTTCACCGGGTGTATATTTTACGGTAAACACATTTCCATTAGCATAGAACTCATACGGGTTTTGTTCATACACTTTTGATAAAGCTCTAATTCCAAAGTTTGAAAGGAATTCTTTTTCATCCAGCATTCTTTTTAAGATGCACTTCATTCTATGGCCTCTCAATAATGAAAGAAGATGACGATGATTTTTACCTTCCTCGCCCCATCGTGAAATAAGTGATGCAAGGTCTGGTCTATCTTTTAAAAACCATTCTAACCTCTGCGTGAATTCTGGCATTGCCTCAAAAATCTCACTATCAAGAACCTCCACAGCAAATAAAGGAATAAGGCCTACCATTGAGCGGATCTTCATTGGGGTGCGAATGTTATCTGGTGTGCGCAGTACATCGTAATAAAATTCATCTTCCTCATCCCACAAATCGATGCCTTCGTTACAAATAGCCCCTGCTATATATAAAAAGTGTTCAAAGAATTTGGTAGCCAAACTTTGGTACGTTGGGTTTTCTTTGGCCAGCTCTAATGACATGCGCAACATGTTAAGTGTAAACATGGCCATCCAACTTGTTCCATCCGACTGTTCAATGTAACCCCCTGTTGGAAGTTGAGCACTTCTATCGAACACGCCAATGTTATCCATACCTAAGAAGCCACCTTGAAAAATATTGCTTCCATTGTGATCTTTCTTATTGACCCACCACGTAAAATTTAGGAGTAGTTTATGAAATACTTCTTCCAAAAATTTTCTATCTCCTACCCCACCCTGTAGTTTTTGATCAATTTTATAAACCCTCCAAGTAGCCCAACCATGTACAGGAGGATTAACATCGCCAAAAGCCCATTCATAAGCTGGCAATTGCCCGTTGGGGTGCATGTACCACTCCTTGGTGAGTAACAACAATTGGTTTTTCGCAAATTCTGGATCAACCATAGCAATGGGTAGTGTATGGAAAGCCAAATCCCAAGCCGCATACCATGGGTATTCCCATTTATCAGGCATAGAAATTATGTCGGCATTGTTTAAATGCGTCCACTCATGGTTTCTTCCACTTTTTCTTTCGGATGGAGGCACAGGCTGCGAAGGATCGCCCTTAAGCCATTTACGAATATCGAGATAATAAAACTGTTTACTCCACAACATGCCAGCAATGGCCTGTCTTTGAATGTTCTTTTTATCGGTGTCTTGAATGCCTTTCTGAAGGACGGCAAAAAAATCATTTGCTTCCTTCAAACGCAGGTCAAAAAGTTTATTAAAATCAGCAAAAGGAGAAGGGTGAAATTCAGGAGTAAAGCGCAACTTAATCTCGCTTGATTTCCCTGCAGGTATTGTTACATCATAATCGAAAGCGGCCTTTGTGCCTTTGTGTATTTTGTTAACTGCATCGGTATTTTTATGAACGATGTACTCGTTGATACCATCTTTGAAAGTACCGTGGGTTGAGTAATTATAAAGTTTTTGGGTGTTTGTTTCATTTTCACAAAAGAGCACGTTGCCTTTTGCTTCGCTGTAGAGGTAGTAGTCTCCCAATAGGTCATGCTTAATTTGGATGATACCATCATCATCCTTGTACATCTCGGGCTTGTAACCATCTTCGCCCCATGCCCAAGTATTACGAAACCAAATGGTAGGTATAACGTGGAGAGAAGCCTCCTCAGGACTTCTATTGTGAATAGTTATCTTAATTAGCAGATCCTGATCATCTGCTTTGGCATATTCCATTACCACATCGAAATATTTGTTGTCGCGAAAAATGCCCGTATCCAGTAGTTCAAATTCAGAATCAAGTTTTCCGCGCCTACGGTTCTCATCCACCAGCCAAGCGTAGGGAAATTCCTGATGAGGATACTTGTAAAGCATCTTCATATAGCTGTGCGTAGGGGTGCTATCTAAATAGTAATACAACTCCTTGCAGTCTTCAGCATGATTGCCTTCGTTGCCGGTGAGTCCAAAAATCCTTTCCTTTATAATGGGATCCTTCTTGTTCCAAAGTGCGAGTGCAAAACATAGCAATTGTTTGTCATCGCTTATACCACCTATACCCTCTTCACCCCATCGATAAGCTTTGCTGCGGGCTGCCTCATGTGTTACAGCTTCCCAAGCATTGCCGTGAGCACTGTAATCTTCTCTCACCGTGCCCCATTGACGCTCAGTAAGGTAAGGGCCAAATTTTCGCCAATTCTTTTTTTTGTCTCTATCTTCTATTAGCCTATTTTCTTCAGCAGTCATAAGGAGGAATTTTGAGTGTATAAATAGTAAGCGTCTAATAATCTTCAACCATTGTCTTCAAAACCGGGATACAGCAACATGCCGCCATCCACAAACAACGTAATGCCATTTACATAATCCGAATCATCAGAAGAAAGCCATACGGCAGCTCCCCCGATATCATTGGCTTCACCGATTCGTTTTGCAGGTATCAGTTTCAACAAAGCGTTATATGCTTCGGGTGTTTGCCATGCGGCATGGTTGATAGGTGTACGAATAGCTCCCGGGCCGATGCTATTGACTCTGATCTTCATAGGAGCATATTCCTGGGCAATAGTTTTCATTAGCATCATTACACCACCTTTTGAAGCTGAGTAGTTGGCATGCCCTGCCCAAGGAATAACTTCGTGCACCGAACTCATGCAAATGATTTTTCCAGCTGCCTTCGATCGTTCGGGCACAACGCCTCTCCTTAAAAATTCTTTGATAGCTTCGCGAGAGCACAAAAATTGCCCTGTTAGGTTTATGCCCAACACAAAATTCCATTGGTCTAATGTCATCTCATGAAACTTAGCATCTTTTTGCAAACCAGCATTATTCACCAGAATATCCACCGTGCCATAACGCTTAATAGCTTGCTGAAACATGTCTACCACTTCAGCCTCTTTGCTTACATCGGCTTTAAACGTACAACCCTCCCCACCTAATTGCTTAATTTCAGTTAGTACTGCCTCAGCTTTTTCTGGACTGGAAGAATAGTTGACTACAACCAGTGCACCCTCTGCGGCCAATGCTTTAGCTACACCTGCACCAATGCCAGAGCTTGCTCCTGTTACGATTGCTACTTGGCCTTCTAATTTTTTTGAACTCATATTTACTTTCATTTTAAAAATTATGTGATCTAAATATACAATGGTAGTCTAAATAAATTAAATCAAATTGTCGGTTGTTTTGCAAGCCTACAAAATAAGTTCCACTAGCAGATTAACTAATTGTGAAGAACAAATATTTATCTCGTTAAGACTGATATTAACAACCAAGCCTTATTCAATTCATAATGAAGTCCTAAATGCATTTAGGCTTTAAGAATCAATTTTTATTTCAATTAGATTAGCTTACATTTCAATGACAATAAATAAGCTATGATTGCTAAAGAAAGATTACTATCCCTCGATGTATTTAGGGGTATGACTGTTGCGGCTATGATCTTAGTCAATAATCCTGGTAGTTGGGATAGCGTTTACTCTCCCCTACTCCACGCACATTGGAACGGCTGCACACCTACTGATCTGGTTTTCCCTTTCTTTCTTTTTATTGTGGGTGTCTCTATCCACTTTTCTTTTTTGCCTCAAGTTGAGAATGGATTAAATCAAAAACTTTTCTTAAAAATCATAAAGCGAACACTCATCATTTTTGCCTTGGGTATATTCTTGGCATGGTTTCCTATCTTCTCATTAGACAGATTATCACGGCTAAGAATACCGGGCGTACTTCAACGGATAAGCATAGTTTTCTTTTTCTCATCTATCATTTATTTGTCAACTAATTGGCTTGCACAAATTCGAATCGGCATTATACTGTTAGTGGGTTATTTTGTTTTAATGACTGCCGTGCCTGTACCTGATTTTGGAACTCCCAACCTTGAGCCTGAAACTAACTTAGCCGCTTGGGTAGATCGGCTTTTATTGAATGGACACCTTTGGAGTCAAAGTAAAACATGGGATCCTGAAGGTGTGCTAAGCACAATACCCGCAATAGCAACTTGTATTCTTGGAATTCTGGCAGGACAATTATTGACCAACGTTAAATTACCTTCAGAAAAAGTAGTATGGCTATTTTTGATTGGCTCACTTTTAATTTTGGCTGGCCTTGGTTGGGGATTAGTATTTCCCATCAATAAATCATTGTGGACAAGCAGTTATGTATTGTATGCTGGGGGTATAGCCATGCAGTTTCTCGCTGCTTTGTATTGGCTTATTGATGTACAAGGAATTAAGAAATGGTTTACTCCATTTGTTTACTATGGCACCAACGCCATATTTGTATTTGTAGCCTCTGGCATGTTGGCCAAAACATTGCTACGTATAAAAGTAGATGCAGAAGATAAAGTTTCGTTATGGTCATATCTTTATCAAAATCTTTATCAATCGTGGTTGCCCGATAAAGTTGCCTCTCTCCTGTTTGCGTTAACTTTGTTGGCACTATTTTTAGTAATACTGTGGCAGATGTACAAAAGAAAAATATTCATTAAAGTTTAGAACAGAATTCAATAGTTTAACAGCCACTACCTAATATCCATTATTGCCATGAGAAAACTAACTATATTATCTATTCTAATTTCGATAAGCACGTGTATGCTTGCTCAGAAAAGCGGCATTTCAGGAAAAGTAATTGAAGTGAGCGGCAACCAGATGCCAGGTGTGCAGAACAAGCCTCAACCTAAAAGTATAAGAAGAGAAATTTGTATCTTTGAATTGACAAAAGAAGCTCAAGCCACCAAACAGAATAATTTCTATAAACAAGTTACAACACACTCAGTAGCCAAAACGAAATCAAAAGAAGATGGCACTTTTATAATTTACCTGAAGCCTGGAAAGTACTCTGTATTTATAAAGGAAAAAGAGGGCTTGTTTGCCAATGCTATTGATGGTGAAGGCTACATTAATCCCATTGTTGTTGAAGCTCAAAAAATTACTACTGTTAATATAAGGGTGGATTATAAAGCAGCTTATTAGCCACCAAAATTTTAAACCCTTTGCACTTTTGACTATTATTTTTTCTCCCAAATAAATCACGGAATATGTTAAGAAAAATTCATCAGTATCTATTTTTATCAGTTGTAATCTTTTTTGGTTGTGGAAAAACGGAAGAACCAACACTGCCGGAAGCTTCTGTTTCAGGCGTAAGTCAGAGTAGAACGACAACCAATAGTACAATGATTTTTAAAGTTGTACTCAACAAAGCTGCCTCCCAAGATATAACTATCAACTACACGACTAATGGAGTTACTGCCATTGTCGATAAAGATTTTATTTCAAAATCAGGAGTATTAACTATTGCCAATGGTGCATCGAGCGGCACCATAGAAGTTACGTTGATTGGTGGCAATGAACGAAAAGAAGAACAAACTTTCGAGCTGAATTTTGATACACCCAAAAATTGTACATTGATCAACACTAAAGCAGTTGGCAAAATCCTAAATGACAGTGGAATTATTTTCGCAACAGATAATGCAGGTTACTCTACACCTACGTTATATCCCAATTATAAATTGACTTGGAGTGATGAATTTACTGGTGCATCAATCAATAATGATACATGGATTTTTGAGAAAGGCAACAACAATGGCTGGGGAAATCACGAGCTCGAAAATTACACCGAAAGATCTGAAAATGCCTTTGTCTCCAATGGCAATTTAATTATTGAAGCGCGGCAGGAGAGTTATAATGGTAGTAATTATACATCAGCCCGAATGGTTACCAAAGGAAGAAAAAGCTTTACGTATGGCAGAATAGACATTCGCGCAAAGCTGCCAAAAGGAAAAGGTATTTGGCCAGCATTGTGGATGTTGGGCAGTAATATTGACCAAGTGAATTGGCCAGTATGTGGAGAGATCGACATTATGGAACTGCTTGGACAAGAGCCAGCAAAAATCTATGGTACCTTACATTACGGAAATAGTGGAGGAGCTCATAGCCAAAAGGGAACTACCTACAATCTTGGCTCAGGTTCGTTTGATCAACAGTTTCATGTGTTCAGCTTGGTATGGACGAAAGATGTTCTTAAAATTTTAGTAGACGATAGCGAATATTTATCAGCCTCAAGCAGCAGTCTTTCAGGCAAATATCCATTTGACAATCCTTTCTTCTTTATTTTTAACGTAGCGGTAGGTGGCGATTTTCCTGGCAATCCAGATGCTACTACTACCTATCCACAACGAATGATTGTTGATTATGTAAGAGTGTTTCAATAAAGGGATATTTAAAAAATAATTTTCATGAAAGCCGATCAAGTATTTCAAATTTGCAATAGCATAGCGCCTTTAGCGTGGTTATTGCTAATTATCTTCCCCCGTTGGAAATGGACAAAGATTATAATCTTGCAAGGTGTGTTACCCCTTATGCTCGGGTTGGTTTATTTAACCTTAATCGTTCTTTTTTTTGGAGAAGGGGAAGGTGATTTCGGATCGCTGAAAGGCGTAATGAAATTGTTCGAGAGTCCTTGGGGTGTTACCGCTGGCTGGATTCACTATCTCGTTTTTGATTTGTTTGTTGGCAGTTGGGAAGTAAGCAATAGTCAGAAACTAGGCATAAAACATTACTTGATCATTCCTTCTTTAATTCTTACTTTCTTATTTGGTCCAATCGGATTGCTCTTATACTTTCTGATAAGAGCTATAAAGACCAAGAAATTATTGCACGACAATTTCTGAAGTCCTTAATTTCAAGATTCAAAATAAAGATTTGAACTTTGAATCAGTTAAACTTCTACTGCCTTGCTTACTTTGCGATAAGTGAACGAGTGATAGATGTGCCTTCTGGCAAAACGATCGGGTGTATCTGAATTGACAAGCTTGTTGTAGATGTTATGTGCCACGCCAAAATATTCGTAGCTGCTGCCATCAGCAAAGTTGATTGATAGTGTCAATGCTTTGAATTGGAAATTAACAATTTTAGAAGCCGTTATCACTTCGGTATATTGTTCCAATTGCTGCTCATGAGTTTCAGGAGCAATGCTCACCAGCAAGTGATACGATTCGATAAAGGCTTTGCTTTTTTCCTCAGCTTCCAGCTTGGCAGCTTCGTTGTCCTGAAATTTATCAGGATGCCAATCCTTCATAAAGTTCCTGTAAATAGTCTTTAGTTCTTTCAGTTCAACCTCTTTAGCAACTCCTAAAAGCTTTCGAGCCTCAATAATTTTTTTCATGCGGGTGCAAAAGTAAGCTTTTTATTCAATGGGCAAACCAAACACCATTATCCTTTTATTAAAACAATCTTAGCTGATCCGAAGGCTCATCATTGTTCAGTTTGATAACCTGTTCATTAAAATTTGAAACTGAAATACCCAGCAACCGAATTTTTCTATTGAGAAGATCAAGATTGGTTAATAAATCTTTGGCTGTGGATTCAATTACTTCTAATTTATCTGTTGGTTCTTCAAACGACAAACTTCGGGTTATTTGCTTAAAGTCGTGATATTTCACTTTTAGAGTAATCGTTCTGCCCTTCAAAAAATTCCGCTTTAGGCGCCCATGAACAGCCAGCGCAATCTTCTCCAGTTCAACATACATCTCATCCAGCGTGGTAAGATCAAATGAAAAAGTATCCTCCGCCCCTACCGATTTTGTTTTTCTGTCTGGCTTCACCTCACGCTCATCAATGCCACGAACGATCTTGTAGAAGAACTTGCCAGGTTTACCAAAGTGTTTAATCAATTCTGCCTCCGTCAATTGTTTAAGATCGGCACCTGTATGCAAGCCCATGTTCTTCATTTTTTCGGCTGTTACTTTTCCTACCCCAAAAAATTTCTCTACCGGCAGTTTTTCCATAAAAGAAATTAATTTCGATGGACCAATAAACGTAAGGCCGTTGGGCTTATTCATCGCAGAAGCCACCTTTGCAGTAAACTTATTTACCGAAACACCAGCAGATGCCGTTAGGTGTAGTTCATCTTCAATAGCCTTTCGAATAAGCTTGGCTATCTCAATGGCCGAGCCAATGTTTTGGTTATCATGAGTAACATCCAAATAAGCTTCATCCAATGAGAGCGGTTCGATAAGATCAGTATAGCGATGAAAAATTTCACGTATCTGCTGCGATACTTTTTTATACACATCAAATCGCGGATACACAAAGATTATATCCTTGCACAATTGCACCGCTCTTTTTGAAGACATAGCCGAGTGGACTCCAAATTTTCTTGCCTCGTAACTGGCAGTTGCCACTACTCCCCCGCGGCCTTGGGGCGAACCGCCTACCGCAATGGGCTTACCTCTGTAGTGTGGATTATCGCGCTGCTCCACCGATGCATAAAATGCATCCATATCAATATGGATGATCTTGCGAATGGGTGTGCTTTCTTCCATGATTCAAACAAAGATAAATCAGTTGGCTTAAAATGCTTTGGGCGGCAGCCGGGCTTTCGCTACTCGCCATCCATCACGCGTTCCACTTCGGGCTCAAACAGGCCGCTCAATCCCTGCCGCGAGAGTGTGGTCAAAAAAAAATATGTAGGTGTCAATTCAAACTCGATTTCTCAGGGTACTTCGCAGTAAACTGCCTATAGAAATTTTGTATCTCAACCAAGTCCTTTTGATAATCACCTGTCGGATAAAAAAGATCACCAAAGCCTGATACCTTTTTTCCATAGTCAAGATAGCCAAGGGCAATTGGCACTCCAGCACCCATTGCCGTATGATAAAATCCAGACTTCCACTCCTTCACATAGCTGCGCGTGCCTTCCGCGGGTATCATCATGATAAGCTTATCGCTTTGCGCGAACTTGCTAATCATAAAATCGACCATGTTGTTGTGCTTTGAACGATCTACAGCAATGCCTCCAGAAGCTCTCATAAGTATACCTATGGGAAATCTGAATAGACTCTTTTTAGCTAGAAAGTTGGTCTTTATGCCACAGGCATATAAAGTGGCCAAAGAAATCGGGTAATCATAATTGCTGGTATGAGGAGCGGCCACCAACACACACTTTTTTATTGAAGGATCAAGCCGGCTACCTATTCTCCAGCCGATCAATCTCAAATAGAATTTACAAATCCATTTCATTCAATAAAATTAAACTACGATGGCAATTGATCAGCCGATTTACTCAAATTTAATTTGCTATTCTTTTTGCCAAAGCTAAAATAGATGATTAGGCCCAATGCTAGCCAAGCAATAAGTCTCAGCCAAGTTTCCCAAGGCAAAGAAACCATCATAAGCAAACAAGTTATGATCCCGAGAATCGGAACAAGCGGCACCCAAGGGGTTTTAAATCCACGAGGGGCATCGGGCTGAGTTTTGCGCAAGATGATTACGCCTAAGCAAACCATCACGAAGGCCAACAACGTGCCTATACTTGTCATTTCACCTACCACTCGTATTGGCACAAGGCCAGCAAACAAACTGATAAAAACGCACAGTATTATATTGCCTTTATAAGGTGTTTTAAATTTGGAATGCACTTGTGAAAACAAATTCGGAAGAAGGCCATCTTTACTCATGGCAAAGAACACGCGCGATTGCCCTAAGAGATCAACTAAAATAACAGAAACATATCCAATAATGATCGCCAAAATAATGGCTTGCCCCAACCACAAGTAAGGGGTTTTAGCAATGGCAACGGCCACTGGCGCAGCACTATCTTTAAATTCAGTGTAGTTGGCCATACCCGTTAATACATATCCAAACAATCCAAAAAGAACGGTGCAGATAATTAGTGAGCCAAGTATGCCAATGGGCATGTTGCGTTTCGGATTTTTGGTTTCTTGTGCCATAGCGGCAATGATATCAAAGCCAATGAACACAAAGAATACAACACCCGCTCCACGAAAAATTCCACTCCAACCGAACTCCCCAAACGTGCCAGTATTCTCAGGTATGAACGGGACATAGTTGGCAGGGTTAATGTAATTCCAGCCTAATGCAATAAAAACCAACACAACAGAAATCTTAAGTGCTACAATAATACTGGTGAAGAGTGCCGAGCCTTTGATACCTCTTATAATTACCAACGTGATGAAAATTATAATTAGCACAGCCGGTAAATTAAAAATACCATTCACTACTGTTCCGTCTGCAAGCGTTGTATGTTCAAACGGAGAAAGCACCAGTTGTGGAGGCAAGTAAATATTATAGGTACTTAAAAATCGAACTAAGTATTGCGACCAACTGATGGCAACAGTGGCTGCGCCAACAGAATATTCCAATACCAAATCCCAGCCAATTATCCAGGCGAAGAGTTCGCCAAGCGTAGCGTAAGAATAAGTATAAGCACTTCCAGCTACAGGTACTAATGAAGCGAACTCGGCATAACACAACGCACTGAAAGCGCAACCAATGGCAGCCACTAAAAATGAAATTGTAACTGCTGGCCCTGCATTGTTGGCTGCTGCAATGCCTGTTAAAGAAAATAAACCCGCACCGATAATCACACCAATGCCCATGGTTATTAAACTGAATGCACTTAAGCTGCGCTTGAGCGAATTGGCACCTGTTTCTTCTGCTTCTAATTTTAATAAGGCCAGCGATTTCTTCAGCATGAAAGTCGATTAATTGAGTTTAAAAAATCCTTGCAAAGAAAGGGATTAATTCGGTGATTCGCTGATGAATTGATTCGTAAATGAATGCCAACGAATTACCGAATCAGCACTACTGCTTTTCCAATTACTTTTCTATCCATTAAATCTTGAAGTGCTTGTGGAGTTTCTTCTAATGGATAGTGTTTATAGATGTGCTGATGAATTTTCCCTTCTTCAATCCAAGCAATAAGTTCTTTTGTATTAATAGCATTTTGTTTAGGTTCACGCTCAGAAAAACTTCCCCAGAAAACACCTACAATAGAACAACCTTTCAGCAGCGCGAGGTTAGCAGCAAAGGAAGGTATTTCACCAGAAGCAAAACCCACAACCAAGTAGCGACCTTTCCATGCCATTGATCGTAATGAAAGTTCTGCGAATGCACCACCAACTGGGTCGTATACAACGTCTACCCCTCTGTTGTTTGTGATTTGCTTAATACGCTCACGCAGATCTTCATTGCTATAGTTGATTACATAATCTGCACCTTTTTCTTTACACACCGCTAATTTATCTGCGCTGGATGCTGCTGCTATTACAGTTGCGCCCATCAACTTACCCAACTCAACAGCTGCTAAACCAACGCCACCGGCTGCACCAAGCACAAGCAATGTTTCACCCGCTTTTAACATAGCTCTGTCTTTTAGTGCGTGATACGAAGTACCATAGGTATAAAGAGTTGATGCGCCAGTAATAAAATCAATTGAATTTGGTAATAAGAATACGCGATGAGCCTTCACAACCAGTTGCTCCGCAAAGCCACCCCAACTTGAAAGCGCAGTTACACGATCTCCTACTTTCAGCTGACCTACTTGTTCACCCACTGCCATAATTTTTCCTGCCACCTCGCCCCCAGGTGAAAAAGGCAATGTTGGTTTAAACTGATACTTATTTTGGATGATGAGCACATCAGGGAAGTTTACACCACACGCATGCACTTCAATTAATACCTCATCAGCTTTTGGTAGAGGTGAAGGAATTTCGCGAAGCACTAATTTTTCAGGAAGACCGTGTTCAATGCAGAGTGCAGCTTTCATAATCTTAACTAGAAAATCTGAAGGTGAGTTGATTTGAGGAATTGAAACAAATTTACTTTCTGTTCTAAACTTACGTTATTCTGATGAGCATAAAAGTAAATGACTCTATTTTTGGGCGGAACGAAAAAGCGATTTACACCACAAATGTTGATGCGGAGAACCAAACTTTGATTAAACACAAATGTGTCTGCGGAGCACTGAACCGCCACTTTTGCCAAACGCCTGTTATGCGTTCGTACTTTTTTGTCCACATTAACAATCTCTTATTTTTTCAACAACTCTTCCAATATTTTTTTTCCGCCTTCATTGTCTGGGTTAAGGTTAATAGACTTGCGGTACATAAAAATTGCTTCGCCTTTCTTTCCGATTTTTGCTAAAGCTTCGCCATAACTGTCATAAGTATTGAAGCTATTCGGGAATAACAAGGTGTTTAGTTTCAGCACTTCTAATGCAAGTTCATTGTGTCCAATAAACGTTGGCTCATAAAGAAGCTGCAATCCTAAATCGTTCAATTCTTCTTCGCTTAAATAGTAATGAGAAGTATCGTCTCTCAATTCTTGGAATTTGATAAAGGCAGCATCAACGCCTTTTTCAACCAGTGTGCTTCCATAAATTTGTGTCAAAGATTGCTTTGATGTTGAAAGTGCTTTGTTATTAAGAATGTTCATTGCATTTACGCCACTTTTATAAAGACTTTTGTCAAATGCGTTGTCAAATAAAACGACAGTTTGCTTTTTGTCAATATTTCTAAGCAAAATACTTAATGCACCTGGCACACCGCCTGTGTGTCCAACAATTTTTCCTTTTGAACTGTCTGTTAAAATAAACCACCCTAAACCATAAGAGGCTTTTTCTCCTCCTAAGTTTGTTTGAACCATTTGGTTATTATTCAACTTGTTGGGTGTAAATGCCTCCTTCAATGATGATGGTTTGATTAATTTTCCTGCATTAAGTTCTTGGTCGAATTTTAAAATGTCAATAGCTGTCGTTATAATATTTCCGTTACCAACAAAACCGCTTAAATTTAACAGTCTGGTTCTATAATTTTTTAAGCTATCCACATTTTCTAATTCGGAAGAGAAAAGAAATGGGTAATCGTAATCAATAACCCGGTTTTTATTTCCTACTTTCGAATTGTCTTTTTGAAAATATGTGTTAGTCATTTTTGCCGGATTAAAAATATTTTTCTGCAAGTATTCCTGAAAAGTAAGGTTTGAGATTGTTTCAACAAGCAACGCTAATAAAATGTAGTTCGCATTTGTGTATTGGTATTTGTCATTTGGTTTAAATCCTAAAGGCTGATTTAAATTTTCGAGGGTTGGTAAAAAGTCTTTGTTGTAAAAAATTCTATTTGGATTGTCTTGCACCTGTTGCCTGAAAATTTCAATTTCAGGTAACCCCGATGTATGTGTAAGTAAATGTCGAATGGTAATTTCTGGATATGGAAAGTCAGGAAAGTATTTGATTATAAAATCGGGTAATTTTAATTTCCCTTTTTCTTTAAGTTGCAAAATGGCTATTGATGTAAATACTTTTGAAACCGAAGCCAAAGAAAAGCCTGAGTTTTCATTATTAAGTGTCTTGGTTTTGAAGTTTGAATACCCAAATGATTTCTGATAAATTGGTATTCCGTTCTCAGCAACAAGAACGTTTCCATTAATCTGTCCATAAGCGTAAAGCGATTTAAATAAACTGTCTAACTTTTGAGAATTGTTTTGGGCAAATGAAATTGTCCCAATAAGTAAAAAAGGAATTATAATGTTTAGTTTCATTTAAGCTTTTTTTAATTGTGAAACATAAAACTACTTTGCATTAGGAGTTTTATTGCTATAGAAAACCTTTTGTTAAACTATAGACATTCTTGAACTGTTCATTATTTAGTAATTTTGTAAAAAAACGACATGGAGAGTATGTTTTTTACCCTAAATAATTACTATTCGGTTGATGCTTCCCTCAACCTCATTACAAATATTGAAACCGGTTTGCAAACAAGGCTAGAACCAAGGCTAATAGAAATATTATGCATTCTTGCAAGAAATGAAGGAAAGCTGGTTAGTAGAGAAGTGCTCATTTCAAAAATTTGGAATAATTATGGAAGTGCAGACGATGGCTTAAATCAGGGGATTTCATTTTTGAGAAAAGCACTTGCCGACACCAATAAACAAATAATTGAGACTGTTCCAAAGAAAGGTTATATACTCCATGCCACCATTACAGATAATCTAAATGTAGAAAAAACTGAGCCACAAAAAGAACAAACATCAAAAAAGCAACCTTACTTTTTTACTTTGTTATTTAGCATATTTATTTTGTTATCCTTCATTCTATTTCAGTTTGGCAAACCGAAAATATCCGGCAAATTAGAAAAGCAAACAAATTCATTTTTACAATCAGATTCTATTGTATCAAAAAATTGGCATGGCAAAAATTACAAACTTGTGTTTAGTAAAAGTGAAAAAATTATTCTTCTTGAAAACAATATTCAAATAGTGGATAGTAATCTTATAAATTATGAAATAATTATTCAAGAACTTAAAGATAAACTTACTAGTCAACAAGACGCAAATAGATAACTAGACTGTGCCGCTGGTATGACGCACAACGTTTTGGCGCTTGGCGAAGGTGGCGATTTTTACCACAAATGTTGATGCGGAGAACCAAACTTTGATTAACCACAAATGTGTCTGCGGAGCACTGAACCGCCACTTTTGCCAAACGCCTGTTACCAGTAGTGCTTTATCACTGTTTTCATTTTTGTAAAATTAGGCAAACCAAAGTAAACTTACTACATAACCATAACTGTCAGAGTAAAAACACTGCTCATACATTTGTCTGTCTGCTCGGTGGTCGTCTGCTGGTGGGTTAAACCAATCGTCAGCATCTAATTGTTCAACTGTTGTAAACTTTCGGTTTTCCATATTGTAAAATTCTCCTGCAACTGTTGTCTGCGGAACTGGGTCACCAATTTTAAATTTGAATTTCCAGTTGGGGAAGTCAGTGCTCTTTACAAACCATTTAGCAATTTTGTCCTTTGAAATAACTGCAAAAATTTCATGAGTGCCGACTTCACCAAAACGAATTAGAGTTGAGAGAATACTTGTCTGAAAACTTTCAGAAAGATTGAGCAAAGTATCAAGCGAAAAATTTCTGTTTCCTGATTGCCTTTTGTATTCGCTTGAATGATTTCTGAATTTATCTCTTGGCATTAGTAAACAACTTGCAAAGTAGTCGGCTTCTTCTTCAATAGGTAACTTTTGATTGATGTTGTGAAAAGAAGCATGAGATTCAAGTAAGCCGTATTTTAAACCCAAACGATGTTCATCTAAAAAAAAATGTCCCAATTCATGTGCAAGTGTAAATCTTCCTCTTTTTGAATCTTGCTTGTTTGCGTTATCAATGTTTACATGAATGTGAAACTCGCTGCTGTCTGTATCATAAAGCAACATTCCATCAAAAGCATTTTCGTAATTATCAAAATGAACTGGAACATTTTCAAACTTTGCAATCTCATTCAACAAAGTAAGATTCTTGTTTGAAAACTCATGGGCAATATCTTCTGCCAGTTTACTTATTTGTGTCTTCCTGTGAGGCAGAATCATCTTTGGGCTTGCTTTGATTTTTTTTGATTTTGTCCATAATGTGCTTAGGCAAATCATTTCCGTTTCTTGCTGCCATTCTGTAAGGATTGATTTGTCAAAGCATTGGCGGAAACACTCTTTCATTTTTTTTGCGGTGGTTTTTAAAGCTACAGAGGCTACATGAAGTGGGTAAGCAAGCACTACCTGTCTCGCCTTAGCGGGATCTTTGCAACACTCTTGGCCAATAAACTTCATGGAGTAGATGCCGCAGGAATCGGAGGAAGGAATAAGCTCTTACCTGGGGAGATCTGTATCTAGTTTCGTTTTACTAGACATACAGAAGTCAGCAGAGGTCATAGTAGTTGGAAGTAACGAGCCGATGGAAAAATTCGGAGGTCTCACCATCCAATGAAGGACTGAACATTAGTTGTTCCAAATGCTGTAAGGAGGCAAAGCGTAATAGTTTACTAGCCTTGGCCTCGATTTTGTAATCAAGGCAATCAACTTGGTAAAATTGCGCCCCGAAATAATGGCTGGCACTTTTAAGCCTGAAGAATTCACAAAAGACTTTGATCTTAACGCTCAATTAAACGAGATAAAGAGCGTAGTAAATGATTTGATGTTAAAGTTAGATAGCACTCTAACATTGGTAGGGCAAGACTTAATAGCCGCTTCCAACTTGGTGTATGGGCAATTGCAGGACAGTGAAAAGGAAGACCCTACTCTTACTCCTTTTTTGGATGAGATGAAGCCCTTCTACGCAAAGTCAAAAAAAGCAGTAGTGTCACCACCACCTACTCCACCAGCCAAATAACCCTATTTTTGGGCTGCATTCCATCTTTTTTTGTTTAAATAAGCTTTGCAAAAGCATCCATAACCAGTTGAAACCTATAAATACCCTCTTCAAGAGGGTATTTATACTTCTGGCAAGGCTTATTACCCCTCCAAAGCCGATAATTAACCTCTTTAGGGGGATATTTATCCTCTCAAAACCTATAATTATCCTCCCGCAAGGCATATTTATCCTCCCGAAACGCATAATTATACTTTTCAGAGAGGGAGACCGGCAATAGAATTGAAAAGCATAAATAAAAAATGATTTTTTTCGGCATAGACAGTATTTTTGATGTTACCAATACGAACGACAATAAATTTGAAGTCTTTGCCTTAATAAATTACACTGAACTTATGAAGCGTAGAAATTCAATATTAACAATCCTTTCAGCAGTACCTCTGTTTGCATTTGCGAAAATAAACTTACTAATCGCTACGAGATCAAACAAAGCATTTAAAGTCAATTCAGGTGAGGCAAGGTTTGGCACTCACTACAAAATGAAAGGCGTTACACTCAACACGCTTGACATCAAAATCTCAGGCAAAGATACCGAAGGCGATTTAGCAGTCTTTGAGCAGACGGGGCTAACCCCTAAAGGTGGACCGCCTTTGCACATTCATCCCCATCAAGACGAGTGGTTTTATATCGTTGAGGGGGAATATTTATTTCAGGTTGGTGAAGACAAATATCAAATGAAAGCAGGCGACACCATATTTCTGCCCCGAAATGTTCAACATGCTTTTATTCAACTTACTGAAAAAGGGAAGATGATTGTTTCCTATTTGCCAGCAGGTAAGATGGAGGAGTTTTTTTCTATAACTGACAAGTGGACTTCTACTCCCACTAAGGAAGAAATAATAAAAGTTTTTGCTGACCACGATATGCAAGTTGTTGGAGCTCCATTAAAAGTTGACTAATGAATTTAATTTTAGAAGTGCTTTGGCGACCTACCGCACAACACGGCAATAGATACATGTTGATTTGACGATTGCTAACAAATCAACTTTAATCATAAACCCTTACTTTCGTCTTTATAAATTCTTTCATCTTGAATTCTAAAAAACTAACTTCTCTGATTGGTTTTCTCTCATTGATACTTTTGCAGTATGCATTGTTTGCTCAGCCGCGCAACCAACCACAGCGAAGTGTAATTCAAAAAGTAACACTTTACTACAATGGAGCTGCGCAGCTAACGTTACCTGAAAAAGCTACCTTCAAGCGTGTTGCCGACTTGAATATCTCTGCTATGGTTTTTGATGGTGTGTATCAAGATTTTGATTTGAATGATAAACTAATTGCCGAAGGCTATTTTCACCAAGGTCATAAACGCAGTTTGCTCAACGAGTATTTTCCTGATCGCTCATTAAAATCATCCATCGATTTTAGTGAAAACGATTTTGTGATTTGGCAATTGAAAAGTGTCGATAAAGTAGAAACGGTAACCAATGGAAGTGGAAAGTTTACAATCCCTTTTTATTATGGAATGGGAACAACATTGCAGCCTCGTTGGAGGCAAGGCATGATGGAAGGAGAATTTCAATTCGGAAAGCGAGTAGGCTTGTGGACGTACTTTGATTTGAATAAATCGAAGTTGGATGAAGAAGTTTATGACAAGGGCAAACTCGTTAATCGTATTCACTTCGAGGCCAATGGAAGTAGCGTTGAGCTTGATTATAAAAAAGAAATTGTGCTTTCGCTGAGTACTCTGCTAGAAGAAATAATGGTTTTTGATGAAACCTCATTTGTTAATTTAAATGATGCTTTCGCGAAATCGGTAACATACTCAACAACATTCAATCGCCCGCCAACTTTTGCTGGCGGACTGAAACGCCTACTCCTATTGATTGCAAACCATATTGGAATTCCTGAAACCACCTCATTGCTAATTGTAGTTTCAATTAACGAACAAGGTGTAGTTACTGGAAGCTCAATTCAGCAAGGTATCTCAAGAACAATAGACGCATCAGCCTTAGACTACTTGAGAAGTTTAGATAAGAAATTGTTTCCTGCCATTCGCAAGGGTAAGCCCTATTCATCTCAACTGTACCTGCCGATATACGGTGGTGCAGAGGGTACTAAACGAATACTTGAGTTGCCTTTCGATTTTGTGCAAGAGGAGAATTAATGTTGAGTTTCTCCTTTACGCAATGGCTGCCACTTCAAATAAGTAAGTGTGCGCCAAAGCCACTCCACAGGCCCAAAATTAAATCGACTTAGCCACCACTTAGCAAACATAATTTGAACAATAAACCAAGAGACGCCAATTAAAAAACAAATACCCGCTCCAATTTCATCCAACAAGTTAAAGCCTATACCAAAGAAAATAAAAATCCCCAAAAGGGTTTGCATCAAGTAAGTGGTAAGCCCCATACGGCCTACTTCATAAAAGTATTGAAAGCGTTTCACCCATTTATCTTTTTGATAGAGCAGTACAATAACACAAACATAAAATAAGGCAAGGCTTGCATTAAATAAATCATAGACAAGTCCACCTATCATCCATTGTACGGGTTGTGGAAGGTTTATTTTTAAGAGTTGCGAACCACCAAAGACAATGGCGGAAAACAAAATAAGAATAGGCAAAGTCCATAGTGCTTTATTTCTTAGTTGTTTTATTCGAGGCAGGTATTCGCCAATGTTTTGGAATACTTTTTTACGCCCTATGTAAATCCCCAAAAGGAAAAGGCCAAAGGTTATGTAGATTCTTCCAAAGTTAATCTGAAACTCCATTTTTGATTTAAACTCAGGAATATTCGCTTTTAAAATGGAGATGTATGAACCCGATTTTAACGTATTAAAATATTTTTCAGCAGCAGCGTTATCTCCATTTAATGGCTTTGATGGTGCAGTCGTAGCCGATTGTTCAGTAGCAATGGCTTGAACCCCTCTCGTTATAAAAGCAGGAATATCTATAATTAAAACAAAAGCAAGTATCAAAAGAATTTTATCAGGCAACCATTGAAAAAATAAAAGCACCACACCAAGCAATGCATAAATTGTTAATATATCGCCACGATAATGCAAATGGTGAATCCAACCGATCGCAAAAAGAATTATCAGTCGCCATAGAAACCTTAGTAAAAATTTCTGCTTGCTATCGCTCTTTGAAATTTGTATAAAAAAACTAAGCCCGAAGAGAAAAGAGAAGATCATATAAAATTTCCCAGAGACAAAAAACGAAATCAATCCTTGTACAATTTGGTCTGGCAAAAAATGAGAATTGAGATGTGTGGCTTTTTCTGGAGGCATGCCCGCATAGTATTGCTCAGTGAAGTGAACCATTACAATGCCAAGTAGGGTGATCCCTCGAATGATGTCTATAAGTTGAATGCGTTCGGTTTTTTTTGATTCTGTGGTCATGGATAAATCAGGGTTGAATGTGAATGAACGGAAAAAATAGTAAGAGGTTACCCACGCTCATCAATCAATAAATTCTTCTCTGCTGGTATTACCTTACACCAGATTTCATTAACGCTCCTGTTAATGCCGAAAGCCCACCTACCAAGCCACCAATGATTGCTGTAAGTAGAAAAGAATTAAGTGGCAAAAGCCTATTTACTTTTGAAGATAAGATTGAGCCAGTTGTGCTATCAATAAAAAAAGCCATGCCCAACCATAACAATGCAATGGCTAAAAAACCAGCACCGAAGGAGACTAACGATTTGTTACCAAGCCAGAAAGCAATGACAGCAGCACCTAGCGCCATAGTCCACCAAGGCAAAAAATTTTGCAGCAAGAAACAAACAAGTGCAGTTATTAATAATTGTTTTATAAAATTCATGTTGCTACGGATTAAGAATAATGGTTGCCAATGCTTTTTCTTTGTGTTGGTCTGCTTTAGTTGTGAATTGAAGTAAAATATATTTTCCGTTTGCCCATTGGTCAATCATGTTATTATAATACGGGCTACCGGGATTCCCTGATTGCCCACCAGGATACACACCCCATGCTTTTAGGCCTGATTTCTCTAAGCTAACAATCATCCGCCAGCTTGGGCCATTACGCCTTGAGTGGGCATTCACTATACTGCCATTGCCGCCATTTTTTACATGATAACTAAATACATCTTGTCTTAACAAGTGTTGAATATATCCATCTTTATAATCAGCCCATTGGGGTGCTGTTTTCTTTTCTGCTTTCCATTTTTCCATAGCAACCACTGCACTATCAAATGAATGTTGAATTACTTCTTTGGCTGTTTCTTTTTCAGGTGTTTTTTGAATATCGAAGAAGCTAAGCGTTGGTTGTTCTTTCATCAATCTGAAAGTCATATAAGTTGTTGGCCTTGGCAATGCTACTTTCGAATCGCTCATTTCATCCCACACCAGTGGTACAAATGCACGAAGCCAAGCCTCATAATAAGACGCTCCCTCCGATTCAATCGTATTATAAAAATCCCATGATTTCAATTTTTGATAAGCCAGCAATGAAGCATTCGTGAGTTTTGATGAATCCAATTGTGCAAGAAAATATGGAAGGCTTTCGGAAGCTTTTAAATTAAAATTATCAAGTTGAACTTTCATCATGTCTTGTGGTGTAGCCTGAGTAAGGCTTGCAAGTAGTTGATTGATTCTTCTGTTTCTATACGCTTCATAACTATCGGCAGTGATGTAATATGGATACGATTTATCCACAGGGTATTGGTTGGCAGAGCTTACAAAGCCACGCACTGGATTTTTATACATCACGTTTTGCTCATTAGGAATAAATGCTTGCCAATCATTACTGGTTTTAGTGCCATCCAAAATAAATTTACCTTCGTCTTTTCGCCTTACGGGATATTTGCCTTGAATGCGCATGGCGATATCGCCACTCACCGAAGCAAACACAAAGTTTTGCGCTGGCGAACCATAATGATTGAGCGCATCCATATAATCTGAATGATTCTTTGACCTATTTAATTGATAGAATGCAAGCATCTCTTCCGAGGCATCATGCGCAATCCAGCGAAAAGCAAAGTTGGCACTTTCATCTTTTCCATGAAACGATTTATCAAAAACGATGGGGCCATGATGAGTGTAGATAACAGTATCATAAAACACTTCGCCACCTTTCATTGTAATTTTTTCAATTTTCTTTTTTGTAGGCTTCCAACTGCCATCACTTAAATATTCGTTGTTGGTTTTATCTTTAAATTCTATCTTAAACCAATCCACTAAATCGCGTTGGGCATTGGTAACACCCCAAGCGATGGAATCATTAAACCCACTGATAACATTGGGTGATCCCGGCAACGATGCTCCCATGGTATTGATACCCGGTGCATTTAAATGAATAACGTACCAGATAGATGGCAAGTTGAGTTCAAGGTGAGGGTCGTTGCAAAGCAACGGAGAACCTGTAGCTGTTCTAGATCCGCTCACCGCCCAGTTGTTGCTGCCAATATCAGTGCCTGATTTTTCAAAAGGTTTTAAGGTGATCAGATCTTTCGGAAGTGCAGAAGAAACACTATCTAATTTAACAGGTTTGAAATTCCAGTTGCCCGCGTTGTCAACAATTGGGTCACCCCAGCCTTCATGATCAGGATATAACAGATCAATCGTTTCTTTGCCAAACAATTTCAAGGCGTTGGTCATCTCCAAATCCTTTTCGCCCATGTTCAATGTTTTGGCCATGGCTTTTAATAATAGACCTGATTTTAAATTGGTCCATGCTTCGGGTTGATAATCCAACAACTTATACTCAATGGGAAGAGATTCATAACTCAACGATTGGATGTAGGCATTGATGCCTTTGGAGTAGCTGTCTACTACTGATTTTGAAAGCGGATCGGCTTCCATATCTAGCAACGAATTTTCTGCAGCAAACACCATCCCTAGTCTTCTCTGTTGCCTATCAAAATCAAGGGCAACCTTGCCAACAATTTCGCATAATCGTCCTGCCGAAGCATGTGTTTGAAATTCCATTTGCCATAATCTATTTTTGGCTGTGATGTAACCTTGTGCTGTATATAAATCAGCATCGTTAGAGGCATAGACGTGTGGTATTAAAGCGCTATCATACACAATTGAAACAGGAGCTGTTAAGCCGGGAATGGTAAACGTTTCATTCTCTACTTTTGCAGTAGTTGAGTTTTTCCAAAACCCATGAAATGGATCCAAGAATTTTCCGAGCGGAGGAATAGGACTTCCGAAATTCCAACTTCTATTTAAGCCATACACAAGCAAGACAGTGATGACAGCAGATATTAATGGTTTTAGTAACTTCATAAATCGACTTATTTTATAAGCATCGGTAATATCGAATAATTCTTCCTTAGTTAAAAAGGATTTTATAAGCTTGACCTCGCACAGTTATTGCCAAGTCAGCTTTTTGAGAAATAAGATATTGTAATCAAGTGATTGTTAAAAACCTGAGAATTTCTCAACTCTATGAAATAACTAAAACACTAAAACCTTTGTTTTTACCTTACGCTTTTTGTTTTTCTAGTTCTTTTATAATTCCTTTCAACATTGTCGGTACAATTAATTTATGAAAAGGTCTTACAGGTAAAAAATAAAGTCTGCCAAACCAATTATTAAAACTTACCGTTGTGGAGATAGTCAATAATTTCTTATCAACATTATTTGTTCGCTCAATATACAAGGACACTCTAAAATTTAAGTGTTTGTCATCTTCTCCAAGTATTACCTCATTATCTGTTTTGTTAAACACCTTAAAAAGTCCCAATCGATCTCCAGGCTCACACCTAAAATTATCGAGTTGTTTTTGTCTGTCAATAACTTCACCAGAAGTTTTTAGTCCAACAAGTCCAACAATTTTATTTCGCAGATTAAAAAGTTTTCCTACCCATTTTGGAGCACTTGCAAAAAATGATTTACCAATTTCAGTCGAGTTAATAGTTTGATTTTTGTCGATAAATTCCCCTTCAAAACTATCAATGTAATCATAGGTTTTCCCGTTTGTTAAAAGAATTGATTTTTTAGGAAGGCTTGATTTATTTATTGTCATTTTTATTTCATTTCCTCAGTGTTACCTTTTGGTGTTGGAATATGTTTAGTTTTTAAAGTTGTCCAAATAAGTATAGCGAATATGAAAGTCAAAACAGAGAATGATTTCTCAAAGTTTGACTTGGCGAAAATGTTACCAATGGTATTCATAAGAAATAATGCAAAAAAAATCCATAGTATTATGTTTATTGTTTTATTCTCAAAACGAAATTTTATAAAGTCGCCTTTCATTAGCAAAACAAGTCCTAAAAATAATATGATAAGAACTGATATTATTTCATAAGTATACATTTCCGAATCATTATGAAGTCGACCGCCCCAAGCTATATCATACGAAACTACTTTAGCGATAACAGACAAATGAAATAGAATGATTGCAATTAGTAATGTCAACAAAATCTTTATTGATATTTTATCGTTCATTCTCTTTATGTTAATTAATTGCCTATTTAGCTCCCAATTTACGATAGGCCGTATTGTCCAACAAGTTTTTCGGCTAACCTATTTCAGGACGAGACGCTGAACCACAGCAATGAAATACGCATAGTGTGTGGGCAGTTATTTCTAGTTCCAAAGTCCTTTCGCCCTTTGCTCTTTTATAACATCAATCATTTCTTGTCTAAACTCTTGAGGTTCCTTTTTTAAAATTTCTTCAATTTGTTTTTTATTCTCTTTTACTCCGGTTAAATGTTCTTTAACCAGTTTGTCTTGTCTCGCATTTGAACATAGTGACCATTTTGCAGATGCTCCGGTTAAAAATAAATTTCGGTCGATTCTATCTTCTGCAAGTAATATTTTCCCAATGATGTGGTCAAGAAATCTCACGTCTCCAGTCGCAAAAAACGAAGCCCAATTCATGTCGTTGTACTCAGGAGAAGGAGAGGCTCTAGAATAAATGGAATCAATATTGGTGGTGGCAAGATATTTGAATAATTCTTTAAATACGGCTGTCACTTTTGTCAAAAAGTAAAAATTCTTCCCCTTGGGCTGTCGAGTCTACAATGGCTCGTCCTTGGTTAAAAAATATATGCGCTTCTTTGTCAGAACTACATTCAGGGCATCTCTAATAACCCGTTTTATAATGACAATTATTTTTTTCAGTAATTTTTCAAGATAATTTTTTGTTGATTGACTCTACTTCACTGATGTCTCTGAAGTTTTGCTCCTTTGCGGAGCATTCTTAACTCCGATTGGA
>JBBRBQ010000017.1:0-82269 GCA_038205685.1 Cytophagales bacterium
AATAGGTATCAGGCTTTGCTTCTGGTGACAGATTCCAAATGTTCTTTTGAAAAATTGTCCCGTCCTTAATATCAACATTTTTGGTTTTCGCCCTGATTGTAAGTAGCGATTGTTGTGCATTAGCAATCTGGCCAAATAGTATGATAAAAAATAAGGCAATAAATTTCCACGCCCAAGTTTGGGTCTTAGCAAGTTGTTTCATTTCTAATTAAAGTTTAGTAAGGCTTATTTTTCAGATCGTCTTAAATAGTAATGATAGCCCAAGAAACTAAGGGCAATACTAAACGACATGATAGCCATAGAATGGATTCCTAAAGGCAGAGTATAGTTGATGATCGTTAATCCGGAACCCATACCTGCTAAAATGGAAAACCATTTTATATTGATAGCTCCATCTTCTCTTGTGTCTGGTCGCAGTATCGATGATGCAATACTTTCAGAGATTCCTTTGTCAGCAATTTTGTTTTTAAGACGATACTCCAGCATTCGCTTTAATACCGAAAGAATAAAAATCATTACAACAATGACTAAAAAAATTGTAGCACAAATATTAAATACATCTTCGTTAAGAGTCATCCCTTGAGCAGAAGAATTGTCTTGAGCACTTGATACAAATGAAACAGAGAATACTGTTCCGGTGGTTATTATCTTTTTCAGGTTTATCATTTTAATATCATTTAATAAATTAGACAGGTGTTGCGATTTAATGTTGCAAACAATCAATTAAAAATCAAGTGAAGCCATCTGCTTCTTGTATTTTCTAAACATTTCAATTCCTTGAAGAAGCAACAACAACACAGACGTTGTTACCACCAAATACATTGCCATGCTGGAAATACCTACAAATACATGAACAATGTAATTACCGAACAAATAGATTGTAATAGCAACTGAGCTTAAACCAATTATGATAAATAGCCAAACAAGATCGTTAGTCGAAGAACCAACAGTCTCCTTACGCACTATATTTGATAAAACTGCCTTCGTCAGGTCAAACTCAAAAACAGGTTTTGCTTGGCGTTTTATTTCTAAAAATAGAAGCTTGTAAGTCTCTGCCTTCGCTCTACAGTTTTGGCAAATACTCATATGGTCTATAATAGTGGATGGGCAATTTGTTTCATCTAAAACAAATTGTTGAATATCGTCATCCGTAATATGCTCGCTCGTCATAGCTCTTCTCTTTTGTGCTTTAACAACAATCTTTCTTTTAATACTTTCCTTGCTCTGAATAAATAGTTTTTTACAGTACCCTCAGGTAATTCAGTAATTTGCGCAATCTCTTCGTAAGTCAATTCTTCATTGTGATAGAGTGTAATAAGTGTTTTGTAAATTGGTGAAAGCATTTCTATCTCAAATTTTAAGATGTCCGAAAGCTCCTTTTTGAAAATCAATGACTCAGTCATATTCGTTAAGTCCGTGTTAATTGTTTTGTTTATGGTCTCCAGATTTTCCTCATGCGTATCATTTTCATCATCTTTAATGAGTACTAATTTTTTCTTTTCGAGATAGTTTAAGCAGGTGTTATAGGTAATTTGTCCAATCCATGTGGAAAGTTTTGACTGGAATCTGAAGCCAGACAAGTCCTTAAATGCCTTCAAGAATACGTCTTGTGCAAGATCTTTTCGGTCTTCTGGGTTGTAAATCATTTTAAAAACAATTTGAGCCACCAAACCTTTCGTATTCTTTATTATGATCTCAAATGCTTTGGTGTCTCCACGCAAAACTTTATCAACCAAATACTTGTCCGTTGAATTATCTGTCTGTGTTTTATCCAATAGGAGATTAGACCGGTATGTCTATAATATGTTGCACTAAAATAACATGAATTATTAAGTAGTCTCAATTCTTTGTTTGTGGGCAGTCAGTCTCCGCCTTTGATTGCTATGTTCAAAACAAGGGCGGAGCCTAAAAATAATTTGCGAGAATAAGGTTATGTTTGACTTAAAGAAGGGGATAGTTTTTTATGCACCTCAAAGGTAACTTTGAGTTAAAAACTTCCCCTCTTTTTTTAAACGTTTAGGATGTTGTTGATTGAATTTAATCAAACAATTAAAATGAAAATATTCTTTTTTAGTGTAGTCTTTTTTTTAAATGCTACAGCAAGCTTACACGCCCAGTCCACCAAAAAAACAACGCTTCTGTTTGATGGTAAAACATTTAATGGTTGGGAAGGAGATACCATACATACCTGGCAAATAATGAACAATGCTTTAATGGGAGGTAGCCTTACAGAAACAGTACCGCACAATGAGTTTATTGCCACTACCGAAAGCTTTGGCAATTTTGAATTGACGCTTGAATTTAAAATAACCGGTACCGGCTTTGTAAATGCAGGTGTGCAGTTTCATAGTGAACGCTCAAAAAACCCAACCTATGAAATGATTGGCTACCAGGCTGATTTGGGAGCAGGCTATTGGGCAAGCCTGTACGATGAATCGAGAAGGGATTTAACCATTGTACAACCAGACAGTGCTTTGATAAAGAAAATTCTTATGCCAAATACCTGGAACAGCTACCGAATAAAAAGTGTTGGAAGAAGAATTCGAATTTGGTTAAATGATGTGCAAACGGTGGACTATAGTGAACCCGATGAAAAAATTATCCATACTGGAAAAATTGCCTTGCAGGTTCATGGTGGAGGAAAGACATTGGCTGCTTATAGGAATATTAAGATCATCAGGCTATAGAGGTTGAATTGCTGAATTAAAGCCAACTGTTCTGATCCACTTTAGCATTGGCTATAACATCCCGATATATTCACTCTATTGCCAATATCCCTCTATTACTTTCCACTAAAATAATGTTTTAAACCAATATGCGCCACAGTTATGCAAAAAAATAGATCAAGTTGCCTTTAACTAGGTTTTAAAGTGGTTAAACAAACCCGTTCCAGGCCTCCTTCACCCCTATCATTCAATAAAGTGGCAAATTAGCTCAATTTCAACGTTTCCTTAATCAAGGTTGCCATTTTCTTGTATCAGTTTCCCGTTTTCTTGTATAAGAAAATCAAAAACCGTATCAAGGAAATCGAAAACTGTATCAAGGAAATCAAAAACTGTATCAAGGAAATCAAAATCTTGTATAAGAAAATGAAAAACCGTATCAAGGAAATCAAAATCTTGTACAAGAAAATAAAAAACCGTATCAAGGAAATCGAAAACCGTATCAAGAAAATGAAAATCTTGTACAAGAAAACGAAAGATCGGTATCAGCCTATTTTAAAGGCAATTGCTTTTGTTTTGAGGTAGCAAGCCTTTGCTGCAAGCGCAATAAAGAAAACGGTAAAGGCAATCACTAAAGCACCTAACGCTATTTAAAATATTTAAATCAAAAAGTAAAACACTGCAGATTATTCTTCGTTAAGGGCTTTTCTTCTATTTTTTAACTACTTCGCGTAAGGCTTTTATAGAAAACGGATAATTAAAAATAATTTTTATTATTTATACAACACGTAGTATGTACCTACGTTAATCAATGTAAGAGCCAAAGAAAAGGTACCGTCTTAGCTTGAGTTATTTTAAATAAGTTTACATAATTAAACAACAAAGGTTATGACAAACCAAAAAGTGTTGATTGGTTTCTCTGATTATGCCGATGATGTGCTGGATACTAAAGCCAACACTATTATTGCTGATATGACGGGAAACGTTAATTATCCTACGCCTGTGCCCGATTTACCTACGGTGCAAGCAGCGTTGGATGCGTATGAGGTAGCCTTGGCTGACGCCAAGAACGGTGGGCTCGAAAAAACAGCCTTAAAAGATGCTAAACGTGCTGTGTTGGAAACGTTGTTGAAACAACTGGGTGCCTACGTGCAAGCCAACTGTAAAAACGATCTTTCTATTTTATTAAGTTCTGGCTACA
Source organism: Cytophagales bacterium (assembly GCA_038205685.1). GTDB lineage: Bacteria > Bacteroidota > Bacteroidia > Cytophagales > Cyclobacteriaceae > ELB16-189. The sequence continues at coordinate 3,865 of JBBRBQ010000017.1, forward strand.
GTGCCGCTAAACCATCTGCACCTGTCGGTCAGTTAGCAAAGCCTACTAACGTAATAGTAGAGAACGGCCCTAACATTGGCACAATGAAAGTTAGCCTTGATAAAATTACGGGTGCACGCAGTTATTTGTTTGAATACACAACTGCCCCGCTGGTGCCTTCACCCTTGTGGACGGTGAAAGCAGCAACAGCACGCACGTATCTAATTGCAGGGCTTACCAGTGGGCAGCAATATGCCTTTCGTGTGGCAGGTGTTGGTGCTGACCCTGTAGTGGTGTACTCGGATGTGATCACGCGGTTTGCGCAATAGAAGGCCGGTAGTGTATCTTCAATCTGTGGGTTAATGGCTTATTAATAGAAGCTATTGGCTCACAGATTTTTTTTGTTTGTCTTGCCATGCCTCTTCCCTATTCATTTCCTTTCAACAGAAATCCATTCGCCATCATTAAGGGTAACAATGTGATTAACAAGAGTTATTCTTTCTTAAAAATTAATTGACTTAGGTTTGCAGGCAGAATAGCTAACTTTCTTCATAAACTGAACTTGAAAAGGTACATTTAATAGAAGGGAGAATACCGAGAAGTTAATAACCCCTGGGTTTTTGGGCACTTTTTACATTCCACAAAAGAAGAATAGCTGACAATGCACGAATATTAATCTTGAAATCTGTAATAGTATTTGTGTATTCGTGGCTATTTTTGGAGTTATAAATTAAAAACCTTGTTGTGGATTTAAAAGATAACATACTCTCCGTTGATATTGGCGGCTCGCACATTAAGGCAACTGTTTTAAATAGTGACGGGGAAGAAATAACAGAGTTCAAAAAAATTGATACGCCATCGTCTGGAAGTCCTGAAGATGTAATAGCTGCTATTCAGGAGCTTACTAAAGATTTTATAGCGTTTGGCAAAATATCGGTAGGCTTTCCTGGCTATGTAAAAAGTGGTGTAGTATATACCGCTCCCAACCTTGGCAGCGATCTTTGGAAAGAGATTCCTTTTGGCAAACTCCTAGGCGAACAAATGAAAAAACCTGTGCGATTGCTAAACGATGCAGACATGCAAGGGCTTGGCGTTGCTAAAGGCACAGGTTTTGAAATAGTAGTTACACTGGGAACTGGCTTCGGCTCTGCCTTGCTTATGAATGGCAGCCTATTGCCACATATTGAGTTGGCTCATCATCCTATTACCAAAGAAAAAGAGTATGACGACTACATAGGCGAAAAAGCTCTTGAAGATGTTGGCCTTGACAGATGGAACAAGCGGGTGCAAAAAGTAATTATCATTTTAAAAACAGTTTTTAATTACGATCATCTTTACATTGGTGGTGGAAACTCCCGTAAAATAAAGTTCGAATTGGACAGCAACATTACCTTGGTTACTAACAAAGACGGTATAAAAGGCGGAGCTAAGTTGTGGCAGCACGAAGATCAATATGGTATACTCTCAAGTCATTAATTTCGAAAGCTCAAAAGGTTAGTTAATTTCTACATTCAATGATAATTGGAATAGCGGCAGATCATGGAGGGTATCAACTAAAACAAGTTATTGCTTCCCTCCTTTCTAAAGATCATGAGGTAATAGATTTTGGAGCCGTTATTCTAAATCAAGGCGATGATTATCCCGACTTTGTTATACCTATGGCGCTTGAACTTGCTGCACATGAAATTGAACGTGGCATTGCTATTTGTGGCAGTGGTGTTGGGGCATCTATTGCTGCCAACAAAGTGAAGGGTGTTCGCGCAGCGTTAGTTCATGATACGTTCTCTGCCCATCAAGGTGTGGAAGATGACGACATGAACATGATCTGTTTAGGAGGTCGCATTATAGGCAGTGAATTAGCAAAAGAAATTATTGCCACATTTTTAAAAGCACGGTTCACGGGTGAAGAAAGACATAGAAGACGATTGGAGAAAGTTAGCAACTTAGAAAAATAATAAAACTCCTTTAGATGAATGCTTCTTTATTCTTCAAATAATGACGGTATAGAAATAATCAAGAGTATAATCAATAAGTTAAAATAGTTAATCAACACAAATTAAATATATGTCGACTGAAAAGTATGTTTTAGGAATGATTGGTCTTGGCACCATGGGTAGAAATCTTCTTCTCAATATAGCAGATCATGGGTTTAAGGTTTCGGGGTTTGATAAAGATGGCTCGAAGGTAGAGTTGCTTGATCAAGCAGGCAACGCAAATGCAAAGGCCTTTTCTTCGGCAACCGAATTCATTAGTAACCTACAGAAACCACGAGCAGTAATGATGCTTGTGCCTGCCGGCAAAATTGTAGATAGTGTTATCGCAGAAATTGCTCCCTTACTTGATAAAGGTGATCTTATTATCGATGGAGGCAATTCGCACTTTACGGATACGAACAGAAGAGTAGAAGAATTGAAAGCAAAAGGACTTCATTTCTTTGGGATGGGCATTTCAGGAGGTGAAGAGGGAGCACGCAAGGGTCCTAGCATGATGCCTGGTGGCGATCCGGATGCTTATGAAGTTGTTAGGCCCATCTTTGAAGCCCTTGCTGCCAAAGTGAATGGTGCCCCTTGTGTTACGTACATTGGCCCTGGCGCATCAGGCCATTTTGTAAAGATGGTGCATAACGGTATTGAGTATGGTCTTATGCAACTGATTGCCGAAACGTATGAGGTAATGCAGAAAGGGTTGGGCTTATCTGGCGAGCAGATTCACGAAATCTTCTCACGATGGAACGAAGGCAAACTTAAATCGTTTCTCATCGAAATAACCCGCGACATCTTTGCTTTCAAAGAGAATGGCAGCAATAAATTATTATTGGATTTTATCAAAGACGAAGCGCGTTCCAAAGGCACTGGCAAATGGACTTCGCAAGTAGCAATGGATTTACAACTCCCTATCCCTACCATCGATTCGGCTGTAGAGATGCGCGACCTTTCAAAATTTAAAGAGCTAAGAACAGCCGCTTCATCGTTGTATAAAGATGGAAGTATAAAACTGAATACAGAACAGCAGAAGTTTATTAAATCGTTGGAAGATGCACTTTACTTCAGCACCATTATAACGTATGCGCAGGGCATGCATTTACTTTCTCAGGCATCTAAAGAATACACGTATGCATTGAAGCTTGATCAGATTGCATTGATATGGCGCGGTGGCTGTATTATACGCTCTGTTTTTTTGGAAGACATTTATCAGGCATTTAAAAAAGATAACAACCTTGCCCATCTATTATTGGATAGCAACGTGGCAAAAAAAGTAAACGACTCTATTGCAGGCATGCGCCATGTTGTTTCTTCCTGTGTATCTTCTGGCATTGCAGCACCTGCTTATTCTGCTTCTTTAAGTTATTTCGATGCGTTAAGAAGTCAGCGTATGCCTTCCAACTTGATACAAGCACAACGCGATTATTTTGGAGCCCATACCTACGAGCGCATTGATGCGCCTAATACTTTTCATAGTCAATGGAACCCGAATGCTACCCCTGAAAAATAAGAACTCATGAATAAAAAAGAATCAAGCAAAACCTCACCAGCCATATTTTTCATCTTTGGTGGCACAGGCGATCTTACTTCCAGAAAGTTAATTCCGGCTCTTTACAATCTTTTTCTTGACGATTGGTTGCCGAATCAATTTGCCATCATTGGCATGGGCCGCACGCCTTTCACCGATGAGAAATTCAGAGAAGGATTACTTACTGATATCAATCAATTTTCGCGAAGAGGAAAAGCAGAACAAGAAAAGTGGGATGCTTTCTCGAAGAATGTGTTTTATCAAACTTCTGAAATTGATAAGGTAGAAACGTATGATGAGCAGGCAAGACGGGTAGAAGAATTGAAAAAGGAATGGAACGTAGAGCCCACCGTTATCCATTACCTAGCAGTAGCTCCGCGATTTTTCAACACCATTACTTCTAACCTTGCAAAACAAAAATTTTCTACTACTCGCGAAAAAACAAGAATTGTAATTGAGAAGCCTTTTGGCCGCGATCTTGAAACTGCCAAAGAGTTGAATGCGTTGCTAGCCAACATATTTTCCGAAGACCAGATTTATCGCATCGATCATTATCTCGGTAAAGAGACCGTTCAGAATATTCTTGCCTTTCGCTTTGCCAACTCCATTCTTGAACCGTTATGGAATCGCAATTATATAGATCATGTGCAGATTTCAGTGACAGAGCAATTGGGTGTGGGTGATCGTGGTGGTTATTACGATGAAGCCGGTGCGCTGCGTGACATGGTTCAAAATCACATTCTTCAACTGCTGTGCCTTGTGGCTATGGAGCCGCCTGTTAGTTTTAAAGCTGACGAGGTAAGAAATAGAAAGGTAGATGTGCTTAGGGCTATGCGTAAATTCTCTTCTGAAGATATTAAGATGGGGGCGGTGCGGGGCCAATATAGTAAGGGCTGGATAGAAGGTAAAGAAGTGCCGGGCTATCGCGAGGAACCAGGGGTAAATAAAGAATCTAATACAGAAACTTTTGCAGCCATTAAGTTTTTTGTTGACAACTGGAGATGGAACGGTGTACCATTCTATTTGCGCACTGGCAAACGCATGCATCAGTCATCTTCAATGATCTCCATTCAGTTCAAAGATGTACCTCACATGATCTTTTCAACGGAGGCACTAGATGCTTGGCAACAGAACCGATTAATCATCAGCATTCAACCTGAAATGAGCATTCGATTGGAAGTACAGGCAAAGAGACCGGGTCTTGATATGATTCTCAATCCTGTTAACTTAATATTTGATTATGGGGGAACGTATAAGAGTGAAGCACCTGAAGCGTATGAAACGTTGCTTCTCGATGTGATGATGGGTGATCAAACACTTTTTATGCGTGGCGATCAAGTGGAAGCCGCTTGGGAGCTATTAATGCCAATACTCTCTTCTTGGACAGCTAAGAAAAGTGTAAACTTCCCCAACTATTCTGCCGATTCATGGGGACCAGAAGTGGCAGAAGCACTCATTGCAAAAGATGGATTTCATTGGTTTACTATTCCAACAAAGAGTGAAAAGAAATAAAATACCTCTTTCATTTTTGACATTATCATGACAGAAAAAATACTGCATACATTCGATAACCTCGACCAATTGCTTGAATCGCTTGCTGATTTTGTTGTTGCTAAATCTAAACACGCTATTGCGGAAGAAGGAAGGTTCTCTTTTGTATTATCGGGCGGCAGTTCACCCAAACGTCTTTACGAACTTCTGGCCTCTGACAAATACAAAAAGCAAATTGATTGGACGAACGTATTCTTCTTTTTTGGAGATGAGCGTTATGTGCCAGCCACAGATGCACAAAGTAATTTTCTGATGGTAAAGAAAGCACTTTTCGAGCCGCTTGAAATTTTACCAAATCAAGTTTATGCCATCAACACTACCTTATCTCCTGATGATTCGGCTCTCTCCTATCAAAATGATATCAAATCTTATTTTAAAGACAAACCAACACGCTTTGATTTTATCTTGTTAGGCTTGGGAGACAATGTTCATACAGCATCACTGTTTCCTCACACCTCTATCCTTCATGAACAAAATGCATTTGTAAAAGGACTCTTTATCGAAGAGGTAAAGATGAATCGCATCTCGCTTACAGCCCCCATAATTAATAAAGCAAATGCAATAGTCTTCCTAGTTTATGGCGCATCCAAAGCCGAAGCTGTTAAGCATGCCCTATCCGATGCAAAAGATATTGAAGAATATCCTGCTCAATTAATTCAGGCAGAAACAGGAGAACTTCACTGGTTTTTAGATGATGATGCAGCTAAATTTATTAAGTAGGCTTAAAGAAAGTAATTGTATAATCCCTTCTCAAAATCGGAATAGTTTTACCTCTCCATCGTAGATGATGGTAAAGTAAACTTTAGGTTGCTGTTAATTCTCTCAACCATTGCTACCTTGCAGCAAAATTTCAAAAAACTACTGCTGTGAATTACTTATCAGGTGAGAACCTTTCAAAAACTTTTAATGATCGTTGGCTATTTAAAGAAATCTCTATAGGCATTTCTCAGGGCGAAAAACTTGCCCTTGTGGGCGAAAATGGAACTGGAAAAACCACTTTGCTTAAAATCCTTACGGGCGAAATAAAGTCGGACAGCGGCATGGTGAGCGTGCGCGAAGGCGTAAAGATTGGCTACCTCACTCAGCAACCAGCAGTGGCAGGTGAGCTAACAGTGAAAGAGATCATCTTCAATGAAAAAAATGTGATTGCATCGGTAGTAAAAGAATATGAAGACTGCATCCATCATCCTGAAACATCTAGCGAAAGAATGCAAGCTGCGCTAGAGAAAATGGAGGAATACAATGCGTGGGATTATGATGCTAAGGTTCAGGAGATTACCACCAAACTTGGCGTGGTAGATTTAGATCAAAAATTCGCCAATCTATCGGGCGGGCAACGCAAGCGCATATTTATGGCGCAGATGCTGTTAACAGAGCCCGATCTTATAATAATGGATGAGCCTACCAATCACTTGGATTTGGAAGCTATAGAATGGTTGGAGAACTACCTTTCTGGCCAGCAGATTACAGTGATAATGGTTACCCACGATCGTTACTTTTTGGATGCCGTAGCTACCGAAATTATTGAACTTGACAGAGGTAAAATATTTAGATACAAAGGCAAGTATGCTTACTTCCTAGAAAAAAAGGCGGATCGTGAAGAGATATTAAAAGTAGAAGTAACCAAAGCCAAAAGTCTGCTCAAGAAGGAGTTAGAATGGATGAGGCGGCAACCAAGAGCACGTGGCACTAAAGCGAAATATCGCATAGAAGCATTTTATGAAATCCAAGATAAGGCCTCACAAAATTTAAAGAAGGAGAGCCTCGAACTAAACATACAAGAAGCACGACAAGGCGGTAAGATTTTGGAACTGCACAGTGTTTCTAAAAGCTATGAAGACAAATTATTGATCGACAACTTCTCTTATGTTTTCAAAAAGAAAGATAGAATAGGCGTGGTTGGTAAAAATGGTGTTGGCAAGTCTACCTTTTTAAATTTACTAACAGGCAAAATCAATCCCGACAAGGGAGAACGCATACCGGGCGTTACTACCAAGATTGGTTACTTTACACAGGAAGCAGAGAATTTGAATCTAGGCAACCGATTAATTGAAGAAGTTAAAGAGATTGCAGAGTTTATAACGCTGGCTGATGGCACTACTATTTCAGCTTCTAAGTTTTTGGAACAATTTCTGTTTCCACCCGAGAAGCAGTACACTTATATTGATAAATTGAGTGGTGGTGAGCGCAAGCGACTGCAATTGCTAAAGATATTGATTACCAACCCTAACTTTCTTATCTTAGATGAGCCAACCAACGACTTTGATATTGATACCCTTAATGTGTTGGAAGACTTCTTAGAAAAGTTTTCAGGATGTTTGATATTGGTTAGTCACGATCGCTATTTTATGGATCATTTGGTTGATCAACTTTTTGTGTTTGAGGGCGAAGGCAAGATAGTACCCTTTAATGGAAACTACAGCGACTATAGAAGTATAGAAGATGATGACGATGAACCTGTTGTTGTGAAAGTAGGCAGCGGGCAGAAGGGCACAGGCAATAGCGAAAAACGCAAGCCTTCATTTAAAGAAAAGAAAGAACACGAAGATATTCAAAAGGAGATTGAACTGTTGGAGAAAGAGAAGGCAGAAATAACCAACGAATTAAATTTTGCTTCTTTAGATCATATTGTTTTAATCAACCATGGCAAACGTTTGGAGAAAATAACAGAGGAGATAGATGCTAAAACAATGCGGTGGTTGGAGTTGGAAGAATTGATTTAGTTCAATTCTTAGTTAATTAGTAAAATAAACCACTAGATGAATTACTGGTCAATTTATCATAGATGAGTGAATTAATGAATCAATTATGAACATACTTCTATTTCTATTTCTCCTTCAAACACCGGAAGTTCCGTTCAAGCCTTCCAATGAATTTGAAATAAAAGTAGATTTGAGTTTCAAGCAAAAGGAGAATGATTTTAATCAATATAACAAGGTAACGCTGGATTACAGTGAAACTGTAGCTCAAAAGAACAGGCGACTTTCAGGCAATCAATTACCTTATCTTATATTAAAAATAAATTTTTTAACCTTTTCAGATCAAGAAAAAAAAGTAAAGATCACCAACAATCTCAATAAAGTTGTATACAATAAAAAAGCGGAGTTGGCTACCCTTATAAAGCTTGATCTTGGTTTTGTAGATGACATAAAAGATCGCGTTAGCCCCAATACATTTGACGTAATCCTAATCAATGCAGATAAAGTTTCAATAAGTCATGTTCTCATTGTTATTCAAGAAGATGGAACTTTTCTAGTTAACAAAGAGAAACGCGGAAAATTTTAGTAATGAGTGAACAGCCACCTTTTGATAAACCTCCCCTATTTTCATCCTGGAAATATTGGTATTGGCTGGTGTTAAGTTTCTTGGTTATTCAAATCATCCTTTTTCTTTCAATCACGTTACACTACTCATGAATTTTATTGATTGGGTTATACTCTTTGCTACGATAGCAATAATTGTTGTTTATGGCGTCTGGAAATCAAAAGGCAGTACAAACATAAGTGGCTACTTGTTAGGCAATCAATCAATGCCTTGGTGGAGCGTTGGGCTTTCCATTATGGCAACACAAGCCAGTGCCGTTACTTTTCTTTCCACGCCAGGTCAGGCGTATGAAGACGGTCTACGGTTCTTGCAATTTTACTTTGGACTTCCTATTGCCATGATTATTCTTTGCATTACAGCTGTGCCACTCTATCATAAGTTAAAAGTATTTACTGCATATGAATATTTGGAGACACGCTTCGATTTAAAAGTAAGAACATTGGCAGCTTTCTTTTTTCTTATGCTGCGAGGGCTTTCCGTTGGGATCACAATCTATGCTCCATCGCTCATTCTATCAACTATTCTTGGTTGGAATCTCACGATAACTACTATTTTGATTGGCTCACTAGTAGCTATATATACTGTTTCAGGTGGCACGAAAGCAGTGGCCGCAACACAAAAATATCAATTAGGTATCATTATGATGGGCATGTTCATAGCAGGAGCAGTTGCGTTTTATAAGTTACCAAATTCAGTTTCATTTAGCGATACCTTTTCATTGGCTGGGGAGATGGGAAAATTGAATTTAATCAATCTATCGTTCGATCTATCCGATCGTTACAATATTTGGTCAGGTTTAATTGGTGGCACCTTCTTGTTCTTGAGTTATTTTGGTGCCGATCAATCACAAGTGGGTAGATACTTGGGTGGCAAATCAATCACTGAAAGCAGGCTTGGCTTGCTCTTTAATGGACTGCTAAAAATCCCTATGCAGTTTATGATACTCTATATTGGTATTCTAGTTTTTGTTTTCTATCAATTCAATCAGCCACCACTATTCCATAATCAAGCTCTTTGGCAAAAGGCTATGCAAACGGAATTCGCAACAGGAATAAAATCAACTGAGGAAGAATATAAAGATGCTTTTAAAATCAAGCGGGAGCATGTTGTCTCTTTAACAGAAGCTATAAAAAAGAAAGACAATGCAGCAATAGCCAATGAGAGAACTTCTATAGAGCAAATTCAAAAAACAGAAAGTGAATTAAGGGGCAAAGCAAAAGAATCAATTGCCAAGGCGATACCTGGTGCCAACACTCTTGATAAAGATTATGTGTTTGTCAATTTCGTGATGACGTACCTACCACATGGGTTAATTGGGTTATTAATGGCCGTTGTTTTTTCAGCTGCTATGTCATCGGCTTCATCTGAATTAAATTCCTTGGCTTCTACTTCAGTAATTGATATCTATAAAAGGTCGATTAACAAAACTGGCAGCGAAATGCATTATGTGTATGCTTCAAAATGGTTTACCGTATTTTGGATTGTGATGGCTATTCTATTTGCCACCTTGGCCAATCAATCTGAGAACCTTATTCAGTTCGTGAATATTGTAGGATCGTTGTTTTATGGCACCATCCTTGGTATTTTCTTATCTGCCTTTTATTTAAAGTATATAAAATCTAACGCCATATTCGTAGCGGCTATAATTGCCGAACTTTTCATTCTTTATTGCTTTTTCTTCACGAAGATTGCCTTTTTGCTGTATAACATAATTGGATGCTTACTTGTAATTATAATTGCATCTTTAATCCAACTCGCAACACCTAAAAAGTAGAGATATAAATGCAGGCAATTGTATTTTATTTAGTCTACCCAATCATCTATTTAATTGCTTCACTTCCATTTTGGGCACTTTATAAAGTTTCTGATTTTTTGTTTTTAATTATCTGGACTTTCGGATATAGAAAACAAGTTGTATTTAATAACCTAAAGAATTCCTTTCCTCAGAAATCAGAAGAAGAAATTGAAGCAATCGCTAAAAGCTATTATCACTTCTTAGCAGACCTTACGCTTGAAACATTAAAAACGTTGAGGATGACCAATGAAGAATACAATGAACGATGCGTATTTCAAAAACCTACTTGGCTTAGTCAACTAGAAGAAGAGAGAAAAAACTTTGTGGTTGTGATGGGACACTTTGGAAACTGGGAATGGGGAGGGCCAAGTTTTTCTATCAACACAAAATATAAATTAGTAGTGCCCTACATGGTATTGGCCAATCCTTATTTCAATAAAATGATTTATACTATGCGCACTCGCTTCGGAACTGAGATAGTACCAGTTGATAAAATTATGCGATACATGGTGGCTAAGAAAAATGAACTAACGGCTACTGCATTTATTGCTGATCAAGCGGCTTGGGCGCATACAGCTTATTGGACTCAATTTTTAAATCAACAAACACCAGTGTTTATGGGGCCAGAGAAGATTGCAATGAAATTTAACTATCCTGTGGTTTATATGAGTGTGCAAAGAATAAGTCGAGGGTATTACCAAGTTGTGCCAGAGCTTTTATTTACAAAATCGAACGAAACAAAGCCAACAGAAATCTCAGAAGCGTTTACTAATCGATTAGAGAAAGATATTTTAATAAGCCCTGCTACTTGGCTCTGGTCTCACAAGCGATGGAAATTCAAGAAGATAGAAATCTGAGCCTAGTGGCTTATCCAACAAGAAAAATAATAATTCTCTGTTACTGTGCTATGTACTGCTGTAAATGTTCTATAACAGATTGCTGATCGTTGATAACTTGTCTAACTACATCTCCAATAGAAATCATACCCATTAATTTATCATCATCAACAACAGGTAAGTGGCGAAAATGCCTGTCTGTCATAATCTGCATACATTCATCAATACTGCTTTTGGTTGATACTGTAAAAGGATTCGGTGTCATCAATTCTCCAATGAGTGTATCCTTTGATGACTTGCCTTTCAAAATCAATTTACGAGCGTAGTCGCGCTCGGTAAAAATTCCGGCAAGTTTTCCATTCTCAACAATTAGAAGTCCTCCAATATTCTTTTCACACATAAGTTCAATGGCATGAAAAACTGTGATAGTCGGTTCTACAGAAAAGATGGAGTATCCTTTCACGTCTAAGATGTTTTTTACACTTCCCATAAGAATTGGCTTTTAATGCAACCGTTTGAAATATGGGATAATATTATGAAAATTAAAAATAATATTCAGAAATAATTAAAAGTAGAGCCTTTCTTTACAATAAAAAGTGATTTTAAGAAATTGGCTTTATCATTCCGAAAGAGAACTACCTTAAAAGAACATTTATAATTAAATGTTTTTAAATCGTGGAAGATAGAATTTTTAGCTTTTTATAAATGTCGAGCCGCAGAAAGGTATCATTTCTTTTTTTAGCCACATTCTGTGTGGTGTGGGGAATGGTTGCCAGATTTTGCTAACATGAACAGAAGATCATTTGGTCTAAAAATATCATTGATAATCAGGTGTTTAACTCTCTGGCACAAGAGTGTACTTTCTATTGTTAACAAAGTTTGATACTTTAGAAAATATTATAATTTATCATGACTAAGCCTCAAGCTTCCATAAAGGAAATTGTAACACCACCTCACAATGGTCTTCACCTTATAGGCAACCTAAATTCTCAATCAACCGAAATGTTAAATGACTTTAAATTCTTTAAAGGTTTTATCGATAACATGATTGAAAATCTCCACCTTAATAAACTTGGAGAGGTTTACTATAACTTCGAAAATGGGGGATTCACTGGCGTTGTATGTTTATCTGAATCTCATCTTTCAATCCATACCTGGCCCGAAATTAATTACATAACTTTTGATGTTTTCCTTTCTAATTTCCTGAAAGATAATACCCAAGCTACCCGGCAGATTTATGGAGACACTATCAAATTTTTCTCGGCAAAAGTACTCGAAGAAAAAATATTAAACCGATAACCTTGCTGAAAAACCAACCTATATCTTGTCCTGAATGCGGTACTGTTTACATTGCTAAGGGAAGTATTTCTACCCTTTTGGTTTGTAACAATTGCAATGCCGTCTCTTTTAATGAGACTGGACAGAAACTGAATAAACAGCCGATAGCAAACGACTGGAGTATCATTCAAATTGGCACTCGGGGAACATATCAAGGAGAATCATTTGAAGTAATTGGAAGGATACATTTACAGCTAAGGCGAGATTATAAAGATTTTTGGTGCATTTGGATAGAAAGCGACCGATGTTATCGCTGGATTGTTGAGTCAATGGGTAGCTATGCGTTTTGCGTGGATAATATAATTGATGTTGATATTCCTATCGATTTGTCTGTAGGCGCACCGATAGAGCTCGCTAATAGCGAAGTTGTTAACATTGACATTATAGACAGCTGCGATGAAGTGCGGTATTCTGGCGAGACCAAAGGATGGAAGGAGTTCTCAAGCGACTTTGAGGTAGCGCAAGGTTCTAATGAAAACACGTTCGCTCTTTTCATTTTTTCTAAAAGTAAATCCATTAGCTACGTAACTGGAAATTGGATTCAACTTAAAAATCTTGACTTAAAAACAATCAAGGATTGGAATGATCCAGATGAAGAAAAAAATCAGATCATTCTTCCATGTCCTCAATGCAAGCAAGAGAATAAAATCAGGGGAAAAAGCTTAACAATTGCATTAACCTGTGAGGCCTGTGGGGAATATTTTACTACTAAAAAATGGTCAAAAGATATTTTAAAGTTTAATGAGTCTCACGTTCCCGCTCTACCCATTGGAGCCATCGGCAAGTTCAATGATGTAGAATATGAAGTGATGGGTTTCAGCGTAAAGTATGTACGTAAATACAGGTACAGTTGGAGGGAATACGTAATGTATAACCCGCATTATGGATTGGCCTATCTTTCGGAATATAACGGCCATTGGAATTTTCTTCTGCCCTCTAACCACACTTTAAAAAAGGCTTGGCAAAAGATTGATTTTTCTCACAATGACGCTAATTATCGATTATATCAAAAGTTTCAAGGGTTATTGGTATTTGCCAAGGGTGAATTCTTTTCTGACGCCTATTCGATTTCACAGGGTACATATAGCGAAGAGTATATATCTCCACCATATTTAATCAGTTTTGATCATGATGGTGTCAGCCATCGATGGTTTACAGGGGAATACAAAAGCAAACAAGATATCGAAAATGCATTCAGCACTGCTAAGCTTAATTTACCCCTCAGGATTGGACGAGGTTACACTCAACCGGTTTTTGAATCTTTTGCTCCTGAGAGTTTAATCAAACTGTGCTTGGCTGCTCTTTTAGCAATTATTTGCCTACAGGTTTTTTTTTCGAACGCAGCGAAAGAGAAATTAATTCTTGAAAGCACTTTTAGACAGAGTGATATAAACGGCAACGAAAAAGTGTTTGTAACTCCTTCATTTTTCCTGGAAGGGAAATCGAAAAGTCTAACTGTTAACATTACAGCACCTATCAGTAACGACTGGTTCTACGGAGATTTTACTTTGGTCGATGAAGGAGATCAAACTGAGTATAATTTTTCTAAAGAAGTAGAGTATTATTATGGAACAGAAGGTGGGGAGACCTGGTCGGAAGGAACAAAACAGGAAGAAGCCTTTTTATCTAAAGTCCCAGAGGGAAATTATCATATAAATATCTACCCAGAATTTAGTAACACGAATAATCAGTTTTCAATTACGGTTGTGCGAGATGTACCTAATGTAAGCAACATGTGGATTACATTGATAATTATCAGTCTATTTCCAGTTTTCTATTTTATAAGAAGGCATCACATCGAAAGCAAACGATGGAGCGATAGCGATTATTCCCCATACAGTGAGTAAAAAATTGAACTATGAATTTAAAAGAATTTGAGGCGCTTAAGTATTTTACAGCATTTTTTGCAGTCGCAATTGGCTTTTACGTTTACTCAAATATGATTGGTTGGAAATGGCTTGGGGCTACTGCTACAGAAAAAGAAAAACCAGCAACAGGTCAACACTATACCCGCAGATTTTTTCATAAATAATTAATCACTTAAAAACTATCAATATGGAATGGAAATATGTTTTAGCATCTTTAGTTTATTCATTTATAGGTATTCTTATTTTAGCCATTGCCTTTTGGATATGGGAAAAAATAACACCTGAAAATCTCTGGAAAGAAATAATTGAAAAGCAGAATATGGCGCTTGCATTACTTGCTTCCGCTTTTATGATTGCTCTTGCATTAATTATAAGTTCGGCAATTCATAGCTAAATAAAATTGTGCCAACTAGCAACAACCAAAAGGGTTTTCAAATATTCCTGTTATTATCTGTATTTGTTGTAGCAACTTGCGGGCTTATCTATGAACTCGTTGCCGGAACATTAGCAAGCTACCTGTTGGGCGATTCTATAACCCAATTCTCGATTATTATAGGAACATATCTTTTTTCAATGGGTATTGGCTCATTCCTTTCCCGGTATTTCAAAAATAACCTTATACGTTGGTTTATTCAGATTGAGATTTTGGTGGGAGTAGTTGGCGGATTTAGTTCAACAGCTCTTTATCTTTTGTTCGAACATGCTGCCTACTTCAAATTAATCTTATACCTATTGGTTGGCGTAACCGGAACCCTTGTTGGTCTTGAGCTTCCGCTTCTCATGAGAATATTGAAAGACAGAATTGAATTCTCGGATCTCGTTTCGCAGATTTTCACTTTCGATTATATCGGGGCGTTACTAGCTTCAATTATTTTTCCAATAGTCTTAATTCCTTACCTGGGAATAATGAAGACATCTCTCCTATTTGGTCTCTTTAACGTACTTGTAGCTTTATTTATCTGTTTACGATTTAAATCAGAAATATCGGCCGTTCGCTATGTGATTGCGCAGGGAATAGCAGCCGCCCTTTTCATTATTGTTGGGATATTTTTCTCTGAAGACCTACTTAAAATAGCTGAAGCAACAGCTTATGCCGATAAAGTTATTTATTCAAAATCGAGCCCATATCAAAGAATAATTATAACTAAAAGCAGCGAGGACATAAGGTTGTTTTTAAATGGTAATCTCCAATTCAGCTCCAAGGATGAGTATCGTTATCATGAAGCTCTTGTACACCCTGGAATTATGAACGCAGCAACGCCTAGAAAAATCCTTGTATTGGGTGGTGGCGATGGATTGGCTGTGCGGGAATTATTGAAATATGATAGCATCGAATCAATAACACTTGTTGATTTAGACCCATCCATTACTCAGCTCTTTAAATCTAACCCATTGTTAAGAGAGCTAAACCAATCTTCTTTGCTATCACCTAAATTAAAAATAATAAATGAAGATGCGTTTCTTTGGATTAGAAATAACAAGAGAAAATTTGATTTTGTTGTAATAGATTTTCCTGATCCTTCCAACTATTCTCTTGGGAAATTATACAGCTTGTCTTTTTATAAAGAGTTAAAAAAGATCGTTGCAAATGAAGGTTGTGTTGTTATTCAATCAACGTCTCCCTTCTTTGCAAGAAAATCTTATTGGATTGTTGACGAAACTCTTTTGAAGGCTGGCTTCTATACCTTGCCATATCACTGTTACCTTCCTTCCTTTGGTGAGTGGGGATTCGTTCTCGCTTCTCCTACAGATCATTTAAGCGATGATATAAAAGGAACGTTACCGAGCCTACGATTTATCAATCAGAAAACATTTAAACAGTTAACTTACTTTCCAGATGATATGAGTAAGCTGCCAAGTCCTGTTAATACATTAAATGATCAGCTATTAGTGCAGACCTTCGAAAAAGAGTGGGCACATTATACTCAGCAATAAATGGATAGAAGATCCTTTTTAGTAAAAAGTGGCGCGGCATTAGTTGGAAGCACCATCGTTCCATTGCAATCTTGCCAATCACCAGCGGAAATAAAAAAGCAGCTTTCAGGTCCTAATAGAAAATTTGGTCACATGCTTTTGAATGGAAAGTTTCCGAATCATTCAGAGGAGATCACTACGCCTGTTGTTATTGTCGGTGGTGGCATTTCTGGTTTATCAGCTGCAAGGCAACTTAGTTTAAATAGCGTTGATTATGTTTTACTCGAACTTGAAAATCAGGTTGGTGGAAATTCATCAAAAGGAAGCAATTCAGTATCCTCTTATCCTTTGGGAGCTCACTACTTACCATTACCAGGAAAACACGATCCTGATTTAATAGCTTTTCTAAAAGAAGTCGATGTAATCACAAATTTTGTAAATGACATTCCTGTTTACAATGAATATTACTTATGCTTCGATCCGAAGGAAAGACTATATATCAACAATCATTGGCAAGAAGGTATTATTCCACAGAACGGAATTCTGGCAGATGACCAGCGGGAGTTTGTATATTTTCATGAGTTAATTAGAGGCTTTAAAGAACTTAAGGGCGCTGATGGAAAGGAAGCCTTCTGCATTCCTTTGTCATTCTGTTCTAACGATCCTGCTGTTAGAAAATATGATAAAATTACCTTCAAGGATTTTATTACAAAACATAAATTAAAGTCACCCTACCTGTTGTGGTATCTTAATTATTGCTTTGCTGATGATTTTGGAGGTAAAATGGAGAACATATCAGCATGGGCCGGCATACATTATTTTTCATCGAGGAAACATTCGGCCAATCAAACAACAGATTTAATATTGACATGGCCGGAAGGTAACGGATGGTTAGTTGAACAACTAAAAAAACATTCAATATCAAAAACGATTTCAAATAGTGTCGTCTATAATGTCACCATCGAAAATGGTAAGTGCATTGTAGATTATTTTGACGGAATGCAAGGCGTATCGAAGAGATTGATTTCGGAACGTGTCATTATGGCCACGCCTCAATTTGTTAATCAACGAATCCTATCAGGTTCCTTAAATAGAAAACTGGATTATTTAAAATTTAAATACGCGCCTTGGATGGTTGCAAATCTTACTTGTTCAGCCAATCTTGAAAATAAAAGAGGAGAACAGCTTTCATGGGATAATGTAATTTACGGCAGCAATGGGCTTGGTTACGTTAATGCAAATCATCAGAATGTTAATTTATATACAGATCAGCGTGTGCTTTCCTACTACTATCCACTTACTGGAGACAATGATAAAGAAGAAAGACAATTAGCTTACAAAAGGAATGTTGATGAGTGGTATTCACTCATAATAAACGATCTTAATAAACCACATCCTGAAATTGATAAATTCATTAGCGATGCTGATATCTGGATATGGGGACATGGTATGATAAGGCCGTCCGTTGGTTTTATTTCTGAAGTATCTGCTCTGGCTCAAGCATCAATTGAAAATAAGATACTATTTACGCATACCGACACAAGTGGCGTATCCATTTTTGAAGAAGCTTTTTACTTGGGAACTCAAGCCGCGAGAAAAATAATAATGGAATGAAGGTGATTGTTTCGGAAACCAGGCAACCGTGGCTAAAAAATCAAACAAGTGATTTAGTCTTCATTCTACTCCCTCCAATTATTCCCATTATATTAATTCTTACATTCTATAACTACTTCAAAAATCACACTGAAGTTACCTCAATCTGGTGGATTATTTTGATCCTTAACATCGATGTTGCCCATGTTTACAGCACTCTTTTTCGATTCTTCTGGGAAAAGGATACGATGGGTAAATACAAAAAGTTATTAATCCTGATCCCTTGCACTTGTTTTATTATTGGTGTTATTCTCTACTCTTTCGGGTCAATGATTTTTTGGAGAACAGCCGCCTATCTAGCCATTTTTCATTTCATACGCCAGCAGTATGGCTTTATGAGACTGTATTCAAGAAAAGAAACAAAATCTAAAGTTGAAAGAGTATTTGACGCAATCGTCATTTACAGCGCAACAGTCTATCCTCTTCTTTACTGGCATTTCAATTTATCTTCCGATCTGCATTGGTTTGTAGAAGGGGATGTGGTATCCATTTCAACTAATGCGACAAATATTTTCTCTTTCCTCTATTGGCTCGTCTTTCTGACTTATATCGTAAAGGTTGCAATTCGGTTTATTCGTGAAGATGAATTCAACGTTCCTAAAAATCTTTTGATTCTGGGAACGTATTTATCCTGGTATCTGGGAATTATTACTTTCAAAGGAGATCTCACATTTACATTACTCAATGTGGTAGCCCACGGTGTACCCTATATGGGGCTTGTTTTTTTTCGAAGCCAAAAAAATGCAAAGGGCAATTCTTTCCTATGGAAAAATATCATACTATTTTGTATAACCATTTTGTTACTTGCTTATCTTGAGGAAGGACTATGGGATGGACTTATATGGAGAGACCACGAGAACATTTTTCCATTCTTTTCTAGCCTTCCATTTATTTCGAGTCAGGTGTTACTATCCATTCTTGTCCCTCTACTTACATTACCTCAATTAACTCATTATATCTTAGATGGATTTATTTGGAGAATCTCTAAACATGAATAACCATAACATTCTGATGCTATGAAGAAATGATTCAGCAACAATGTGCAGAAACGCCTAAGAATTCTAAATAACTTGAAACAAGGCTGGAAAAATACCTACAACAATGGTTAAGCCAAGTAAGACAAAAAGTAATAATCGAATTGAAGAGGAAAGGGTTAAAGTCTTGCCATCACCACCTTCTTGAAACATGGAGATAATAACTTTGAAGTAGTAATAGACCCCCACCAATGAGGTAAGAATGGCTACAATTGAAAAGCCTACATAGCCAACACTTAATGCCAATGATAAAGCTAGGTATTTACCAAAAAAACCTGGAAGAGGTGGTATACCTGCCATTGAAAGCAAGGCAACTGTCATTGCAACAGCTAACAATGGATTCGATTTAAACAAACCTTTAAAATCATCTATGGAAGTCTCTTTGTCTTTTACTTCGAGTTGGATCAAAACTGCAAATGCAAGTAGAGAAGCCACAGAATAACCAATCAAGTAATAGAAAATAACACCATTAGATTCAGCACTACCTGTTACCAGGGATAAAAGAATGTATCCTGCATGGCCTACGCTTGAGTAAGCGAGCAGTCTTTTAATATTGGATTGGAATACTGCAGTAACGCTCGATAAAATCAATGTAAAAATGGCGATGGCTTGAAGTGTAAAGAGCCATGTTGATTGAACGACTGAAAACACATTAATAAACAATCTAAGGAAGGCAGCAAAAGCAGCTACTTTAACAACGGTAGACATGAATGCTGTAATGGCACTTGGCGAACCTTGATACACATCGGGTGCCCAGAAATGAAAAGGTACAGCCGAAACTTTAAACGACATGCCAATCATTATCAGCAAAACGCCAGCATAGAAGAAGCCTGGCAACTGAGCATGATGCTCGGAAGTATAGACCGCTATTTTTGTGAGTTCAAATGTTCCTGTCGCTCCGTAAACTAAAGCTATTCCCATTAACAAAAATCCTGTTGCGAACGAACCCATCAGGAAATATTTGAAAGCAGCTTCGTTGGAGAAAATACTATCCTTCCGGCTTCCGGCAAGTACATAAAGAGAGATAGATAATATTTCGATACCTAAAAACAGCATCGACATGTTATTAAACGATGTTAATATAATTGCTCCAACTAAAGCAAAAAGTATCAATGCGGATTGATCTGTAACATGAGTCTCATCATGAAAGTAATCATGTGCCATCCAAAACCAAATAGCTCCAATAGCACAAATCAAAATGGTAAATGAAATAGAGAAATTGTCTATTATTACCATTTCACTAAAGTAATGAGTAGAAGAATTCCAATCAGTTGCAGCAATAACAGCAGCAACGGCTACGCCAACTCCGGCAACAGCCACAAACCATTTTTTGAAGTTGATAATCTCAGCAACCAATGATGCTATTCCTAATCCGCAGATGATGTAAAGTGCGTTCATATTATTTTACTGAGGCCATGTAATCTGAAACAATCATCAAAATTTGATTTACAGCTGGTTCTGATAATGCTAACAATGGAGTCGGATAAATACCGATAACTAATACAAGTAATGTGATTGGATATAGTACAATTTTTTCTTGTGTAGTGAGATCTAAAAACAATTTAGAGTTTTGATTTACTTCACCAAGCATAGTTTGCTGAAAAGCTCGCAACATATAAACCGCCCCCAGAATGGTGGTCAATGCGGCTATGATGCCAATAACAATGCTATACTGAATTAACGAATTGATCAATAAAAATTCACCAACGAAACCGCTTGTAAATGGAAGTGCTATACTCCCCAACAGTATGATTAGAAATACAGATGCAAAGATGGGAGCATTCAATCTCACACCACTTATTTCGGAGATAGCGTGTGTCTTTGTTCTATCCAAAATCAATTCAACTATGTAGAACAACCCAAACACAACAACCCCGTGGCTTATCATTTGAATCACTGCGCCTTGTATTCCAATCTTCGTCAATGTGAATACTCCTGCTGAAATCAACCCTACGTGAGCAATTGAGGAATACGCGATGAGTCTCTTTATATCTTTTTGAACAAGCGCAATGCAGGAAGCATACACAATGCCTATCACCGATAATATGATAGCAGTAGATCCCCATTGCTCCACTCCCATCGGTACCATCGGCAATAGCCAACGGATCAATCCATAAATACCCATTTTCAACATGATAGCTGAGAGCAGCATTGTTCCCTGAAAAGGGGCTGTAACATAGGTATCGGGTTGCCATGTGTGAAACGGGAACACAGGCATCTTAATCGCGAAAGCAAGAAAGAAAGCCCAGAAAATGTATGATTGTTCTGATACGGTTAATGACTGACCTGCTAAATAAAGTTGATTAATGTCGAAAGAGTGATCTCCTCCTGTTTGGAAATACAAGTATAACAATCCAATCAGCATGAATAAGCTTCCTGCTAAGGTATATACGAAAAATTTGAATGTAACTCGGCCTCTGTTTTCACCACCCCACATAAGGCAAATGAAATAGATTGGTATAAGAGCCATCTCCCAAAACACATAGAAGAGAAATCCATCACGAGCCATAAATACGCCAACCAATGCCATTTGCATTAATAGAATAAGGCCATAGAATGTATGTGACTTTGGCTGTCCGTTTCCGAAAGATGAAAAGATAATGAATGGAGTAAGCACGGTTGTTAACAGCACCAATAATAAGCTGATACCGTCCATACCAACAGAAAAACTAATGCCTAACTTTTGAATCCAGGGCACTGAAATAGAAAAGGTATCAATACTTGAAGCGTCAAATAAATAGACGATAGCTAGTGAAGCAATTAATTCCAGCAAAGAAGCAGCAAACGCAAATATGCGTGAATTAGCTGGACGGAATAAAAACAACAGTATTGCCGCGACTAATGGCCAGAAGATTATAAAAAGTGTCAACATAATTAATGCATCAAACTATTAGCTGCCAAGATCAAGATAATACCAATCACCATGGCGAAAATATAAAACCCGATGTTACCAGTTTGTAACAATCGTAAAACTCTACTACTTCCATCCACAGAAAATCCAACGCTATTTACAATTCTGTCGATAGCTGCCTTTTCAACTATTCTTTCGAAAAAGGAAGAGATTGAATAAAGTGGCTTCACTATAATTGCTTCATACAATTCATCTACGTAGAACTTATGATAGCTTAACTTATGCAAGCTGGAAGTTGCTTGATCATCGTTTACAGGAACTATATTTTTCTTAGCATAAGAATTATAAGCAACGTAAATAATGATCAATGTCAAGCCCACAACAAGCCCCATTAACACATACTCAGTGCTGTGTGAAAGGTGCTCCTCTCCCATCAAAGCCAATGATTTCTCAAATACAGGTTGTAAAAAATGAGAAACTTGATTCGAACCAAACAAGGCTTCAGGAACTCCCATAAATCCGCCAACTGCTGATAACACCGCGAGTAAAATAAGCGGAATAGTTATGCTTTTAGGTGATTCGTGAATGTGAGATATGGTTTGTTCTGATGTTCTTGCTTTACCATAGAAAGTTAAGAATAACAATCGGAACATATAGAAAACAGTAAGGAGTGATGTCAATAAAGCAAAACCCCACACAAGTGGGTTAGCTTCAAAAGCTTTGGCTAAGATTTCATCTTTGGAGAAGAACCCTGCAAATGGAGGGATTCCAGAAATAGCCAAAACTCCAATCAGGAAAGTTAAGAATGTAACAGGCAAATACTTTTTCAATCCACCCATCTTACGAATGTCTTGCTCGCCATGTAATCCATGAATAACACTTCCTGCTCCAAGAAATAATAAAGCTTTAAAGAATGCATGCGTTGTCATGTGGAATATACCACTTGAATAGGCTCCAACACCCAGCGCAACAAACATTAATCCCAATTGACTTACAGTAGAATACGCCAACACTTTCTTAATATCGTTTTGAGTAAGAGCAATCACGGCTGCCCAAAGAGCGGTTACTAATCCAACTACCAAAACAAGATTTAACGCTACTGGAGATAATGTATAAAGAAGATTATTTCGGGCAATCATATAAATACCTGCAGTAACCATCGTGGCAGCATGTATCAAAGCTGAAACCGGAGTTGGGCCAGCCATTGCATCCGGAAGCCATGTGTACAAAGGTATTTGTGCGCTCTTGCCCATCGCGCCAACAAACAATAAAACAGTAATCAATGTCAATATTTCTGAGCCAGTGCTTAGCTCGCCTGCTTTTGCAAACACGGTAGCATAATCTATGCTTCCGAACTGAACGAATATTAAAACAACACCTGCTATCAATCCTAAATCGCCAATACGATTCATAATAAATGCTTTGTTTGCGGCATTGGTATAATCTTTATTTTTAAACCAAAATCCTATAAGCAAATAAGAACAAAGTCCTACCCCTTCCCAGCCAACAAACATTAATAGGTAGTTAGAACCCATCACCAGCAAGAGCATAAAGAACACGAACAGATTTAGGTAAGAGAAGAATCTGTTTACTGCTGGATCATCGTGCATATACCCCACAGAATAAACGTGAATCAAAAAACCAACTCCCGTGATGATAAGTAGCATTAAAGAAGAAAGTGGATCAATAAGAAAACCAATGCCCGCGTTAAAGTCTCCAGCTGAGATCCAATTGAACAATGTAACTGTGAATGATCTTTGTTCAGGCGCAAGACTCAGTAACTGAAAGAAAAGCGTTAACGCAATTACGAAAGATAAAAATATCGAGCCACAAGCAATATATGGTACCACAGACTTCGAAAGCCTGTTTACATTCAAAGCAATAATTACAAATCCAAGTAATGGAAAGAGAGGAACTAAACTTATCAGCAAATCAGTACTTACCATTTTAATTTGTTGAGAATGTTAATATCAGTTGTCTTGGTATTTCTATACATCATTATTAATATGGCCAAACCAACAGCCACCTCGGCAGCTGCAACGGCCATGATAAAAAATACAAACACTTGACCTGAGGCATCATTATAATAATTTGAAAAAGCTACCAACAGAAGATTGACAGCATTTAGCATCAATTCAATGCACATAAATATAATAATCGCGTTTCTTCTGTAAAGCACACCTAAGACACCAATGGTAAATAGTGCGGCACTCAGCCAGATGTAGTAATCTAATGGTATTCCTTGAGCTGTCTTCATTTACTTTTTACATTATCAGGTTTACCTAACATAACCGCTCCTACCATGGCAGCAAGCAATAAGATGGACGACAACTCGAAAGGCAATAAATATTCTTTAAACAAAACTCTTCCTAAACTCTTAACTAATCCAATCTCTGTTGGAGTGGCCGTTTGAATCATCAATTGGTCTGTTCCTTTTAATGAAGCGACCAAAACGAGCAATAACAAGCCAGCACTAATGGTAGCTGAGAACCGAATCAGATTACTATGATGTGGTTCAGCATCTTGATTTAAGTTAAGTAACATGATTACATACAAGAACAACACCATAATGGCACCTGCATACACAATGATGTGAACGATTGCCAGAAACTGAGCATTCAACAAAACATAATGTCCAGCAATTACAAAAAAAGTAATGATAAGATATAAAACACTGTGAACAGGATTTTTGGAAAACACTACAAGCAAGGCACTAAGCACCCCCAGGAAAGAAAGAAAATAAAACAAGTTAAGCGTCACCGGTGCAATTATTTATTGTGTGTTAGTTGTTTATGTTTTTTGAAATCCAACACCTCTTTCGTTTGCCTTTTCGATACATCAATTCTATGTTCAACTGTTTCTACCAATTTATCTTTTCCATATATAAAGCTGTCGCGATTATAGTCCGTAACCACAATTCTATCTGTTAAAAATATTGCTTCCTTTGGGCAGGCCTCTTCACACAATCCGCAGAAGATGCAACGAAGCATATTGATCTCATACTTCGAAGCATACTTTTCTTCTCGGTACAATTTCTCCTCTCCTTTCTTGCGCTCTTCCGCTACCATTGTGATGGCTTCCGCAGGGCAAGACACGGCACACAAACCACAGGCAGTGCAACGCTCAGCACCGTTATCGTCTCTCTTCAATACGTGTTGGCCTCTGTAAATTTCACTAAATTCTCTTTCCTTTTCAGGATAGCGCACGGTAGCACTACGCTTAAACATGTGCTTAATGGTAATCATCACACCTGTAAGAATGGCTGGGAGATAAATCCGCTCGCCAAAAGTCATCTTCTTATCAGAGACAATCTTAGACCGTTGTGTTAGTGCTTGCATGAGATCAATTACGAATTTTAAATTACGAATTACAAGTTAACATTCTCACTTACCAAAATACAAAATAACTGCTCCTGTTACTACTAAGTTAAGAATAGATAGAGGCAGTAAACCCTTCCATCCTAAATTCATCAATTGATCATAGCGGAAGCGTGGGATTGTCCAACGAATCCACATAAAGAAAAAGATGAAGAAAATGATTTTTGTAAACAATGCTATTGTGCCAAGAATAGTGACGATGTTAGAGTCCAAGCCTAAGTCATTCATAAATGGAAAGTTGTAACCTCCAAAGAACAACGTTGAAATAATGGCCGAAGAAATAAACATATTGATATATTCCGCGAACAAGTATAAACCTAACTTCATACTGCTAAATTCTGTATGGTATCCCCCTACGAGTTCAGTTTCACATTCAGGAAGATCAAATGGTGTGCGGTTACATTCCGCGAAAGCGCAGATAATAAAAATCAAAAAACTAAACGGTTGATACACTACGTTCCAGAAGTTCCAATGTCCACCAACTCCTCCTGTTTGAAATACACTTATTTCTTTTAAGCTTAAAGTGCCAGTCATCATCACCAATGTGATAATAGAGAAACCCATAGCAATTTCGTAGCTAATCATTTGAGCAGATGCGCGAATAGCACCAAGCAATGAGAATTTATTGTTGGATGCCCAACCACCAATCATAATGCCATACACACCAATCGATACTACTCCGAACACGTACAGAATCCCTATGTTAATATCTGTGATTTGAAGTGAATATTCAACACCACCATACGTTAATGAATTACCCCAGGGAATTACCGCTCCGGTCATTAATGCAGTGATCATGAAAAGGCATGGCCCAAGTACAAAAAGAAATTTGTTAGATACTGCCGGAATGATCTCTTCCTTCATGAAGAGTTTTAACCCATCGGCAAGTGGTTGTAACAAACCAAATGGACCCGCGCGGTCTGGACCAATTCTGTCTTGCATAAATGCAGCTACTTTTCTTTCAGCATACGTTGAATACGCTGCCATGAAAAGTGAGATAGCAAAAACTGCCACCACTAAAATTACTTTGAATATAAAAATAGACATCATTGGGCTAGTTCTTTTGTTTCAGGTAATGGTTTACCTTTTTGGAATTCAATTTGTCTATCGATCTCTTTTTTCAACTTAGCAAGATCAATTTTCTCGTAATGATTTTGAGCAATCACAGAATGACGATCAATATGACGAGGGCCTTCTACCGTCCAATCATTTGCATTTTTATGATCGAACCTACATTCATTACAAATAAACTCTTTCGCTTCTCCGTATTGATCTTTGCGGGCTGAGACACGAAGCACTTCATCGTCCTTCATCCAAAGCACTACTTTTCCAGAACACTTTTTGCAATCTCGGTGAGCATCCATTGGTTTGGTAAACCAAACTCTGCTCTTAAAGCGAAATGTTTTATCTGTTAACGCACCCACAGGGCAAACATCAATCATGTTTCCTGAGAAATCATTATCAACGGCCTTCGTTATATAGGTACTGATCTCAGAAGCATCGCCCCTATTCATTACACCGTGTACTCGCTTCTCTGTTAATTGATCTGCCACCATTGTGCAACGATAGCATAAGATACAGCGAGTCATGTGCAGTTTTATCTTATCGCCAATATCAATCTTTTCAAATGATCTGCGCTCTTCTTCATAGCGCGTTTTAGCAGCACCATGCTCGTAAGCAAGATTCTGCAAATCACACTCTCCTGCCTGATCGCACACAGGGCAATCCAACGGGTGGTTGATCAGTAAAAACTCAACAACTCCTTTTCTAGCTTCTAATACTTCTGGTGATGTTAGGTTTTGAACCACCATTCCATCCATTACATTAGTTGAGCAGGAAGCTACTAACTTCGGCATTGGCCTAGGATCTTTAGTAGAACCTTGAGCAACTTTAACTAGACACACACGGCATTTACCACCACTGCCTTTCAATGAAGAGTAATAACACATAGCAGGAGGAACAGATGCACCTCCAATTTGCCTGGCAGCATTCAGTATCGTTGTTCCATCTGGAACTTCAATTTCTACCCCGTCTATTGTTACTTTTGCCATCTTTTTTAAGTTGTTAGTTTTTTGTTATTGGTTGTTAGCTTCTATTCACTAACAACTGACAACGATCAACTATATTAATACTCCTGCTTTTTCAGATACAAATGGTTCGTAAGTGAAATGCTTTGGATTTTTTACCTTTTCAGGATGCTTTACATGATATTCAAACTCCTCTCTGAAATGTCGTATGGCACTTGCCACCGGCCACGCGGCCGCATCACCCAATGGACAGATTGTATTTCCCTCTATCTTCTTCGCTACATCAACTAACAAATCAATATCACCACTATGGCCATGACCATGTTCTATGCGATGCAATACTTTCTCCATCCAGCCTGTGCCTTCACGACAAGGGCTGCATTGGCCGCAGGATTCATGATGATAGAATCTAGCGAAGCTCCATAGATTACGAACAATACAAGTAGTATCATCCATCACAATAAAGCCTCCAGAACCTAACATTGAGCCCGATACAAATCCACCATCGGATAACGATTCGTAACTCATCAATCGTTGTTCACCTTTGGCTGTTTTTAATATTAAATCTGCTGGAAGAATAGGTACAGAAGATCCACCTGCGACTACTGCCTTTAATGGACGATTGGTCAACATGCCTCCACAATACTCATCTGAATAAATGAACTCTTCGACAGGAACGCCCAATTCTATTTCATAAACACCAGGCTTGCGAATATGGCCGCTAGCAGAAATTAATTTTGTACCTGTGCTTTTACCAATGCCAATTTTGGCATATTCTGCTCCACCATTATTAATGATTGGCACAACAGAAGCAATTGTCTCTACATTGTTAACAACAGTGGGACTTGCATACAATCCAGACACAGCAGGGAAAGGCGGTTTCATTCTAGGATTACCTCGCTTACCTTCCAATGATTCAAGCAAAGCAGTTTCCTCTCCGCAGATATACGCACCTGCCCCAGGGTGAACATATAAATCCAAACTATAATCAGTACCCAAAATATTCTTTCCTAAAAAACCATTAGCATATGCTTCATCAATAGCTTTTTCTAGGATGCCAACAATGTACATGTATTCACCACGGATGTAGATGTAGGAAGCTTTCGCGCCAAGTGCGTAACTACCGGTGATCATTCCCTCAATAAGTAAGTGAGGGATTTTCTCCATTAAGTAGCGATCTTTGAAAGTACCAGGCTCGCTTTCATCAGCATTGCAAACAAGGTATCTCGGCTTTTCTGATTTACGATCCAAGAAACTCCACTTCATGCCTGCTGGAAAACCCGCACCACCTCTACCTCTTAAACCAGATATCTTAACTTCTTCCGTTACCTGATCGGGAGTCATTGTCTTCAATGCTTTCTCGACAGAAGAATAGCCTCCCTTCTTTCGATACACTTCGAAGGTATTGATTCCCGGTTCTGCAATGTGTTCTAAAAGTAATTGACGACCCATTTTATAATTTCAAATTACTGATTACAGATTTATACTAAACGATTTCAAGTAAGAGCTTCTTTCTGACTTTACTCCTAATTTTTCAATCAATATATCTAATTTTTCTTCTGTTAAATTTTCGTAGTAATCTGCCCCACATTGAAGCATGGGTGCACTTCCGCAAGAGCCAAGGCATTCTACAGTTTTGATGGTGAACATGCCATCGGCTGAGGTTTCACCAGCCTTAACGCCCAACTTGTTTTCAAGATATGTAACTACATCGTCCGCTCCTCTCAACAAACAAGGGCCTGTTCTACAAACTTCAAGCAAGCATTTGCCTACAGGCTTTAAATTATACATCGAGTAGAACGAGGCTACTTCATACACTTCAATGGGCTTAATGCTAAGAATACTGGCCACATAATCCATTGTTTCAGGACTCAACCAACCACCAAACTCAGACTGAGCAATATGAAGAATAGGCAGCAAAGCAGATTTATGTTTTCCTTCTGGATAGCGTTTGATTATCCGTTGGACTAAGGCCAATGCTTCTGCTGAAAATTGTATAGTTGTCGTTTCCATTACTTAATTTCTACTAAGCATCTAATTCACCAGCAATTACATTCATGCTACTCATGGTAAGAATAGCATCTGAAAGCATGGAGCCTTTTATCATTTCAGGATATGCCTGATAATAAATAAAACAAGGTCTTCTCAAGTGAAGACGGAAAGGAGTTCTTCCACCATCGCTTATCAAATAAAATCCTAACTCACCATTGCCACCTTCTACTGTGTGATAGACTTCTCCTTTTGGCACATCTGTTTCACCCATCACAATTTTAAAGTGATAGATCAAGGCTTCCATATTGTTATAAACATCTTCCTTTGGAGGGAGATAAAAATCTGGCACTGTGGCATGGAAAGGACCTTCAGGTAGTTTAGCAATGGCTTGTTTAATAATGCTTAAGCTTTGCCACATCTCTTCCTGGCGAACCATGAACCGATCATATACATCACCGTTAGTTCCTAATGGGATAGTGAAGTCAAAATCCTCGTACGATGAATACGGGTTCATGACACGAACATCGTAATCAACACCAGCAGCTCTTAGGTTAGGCCCTGAGAAACTATAATTCAATGCACGCTCGGCAGTAATGCCACCTACATTGATAGTGCGATCCATGAAAATTCTATTTCTAGAGAGAAGCTTTTCAAACTCTTTGAGAACGGCTGGAAACTCAGTTATAAACTTGTTGATCTTAGCCCATGCTTTAGGCGTAAAGTCTCTTTCAAATCCACCGATTCTTCCTAAGTTGGTTGTTAAACGAGCACCGCAGATTTCTTCATAAATTTCATAAACATCCTCGCGCTGCTGAAACAAATAAACAAATCCCGTTAAGGCACCTGTATCAACACCTATAACTGCATTGCAAACCAAGTGATCGGTAATGCGGGCTAGCTCCATGATGATAACACGAAGGTATTGAACACGCTTGGGTATCTCAGCACCAATTAACTTTTCGACTGTCATGTGCCAACCAATGTTATTGATGGGTGATGAGCAGTAATTCATCCGATCGGTAATCGGAGTGATCTGATAAAACGGTCTGCGCTCGGCTAATTTCTCAAAAGCTCTGTGTATATAACCAATGGTAGGTTCAGCATCAATGATCACCTCGCCATCCATCTTCAACACGTTTTGGAAGATGCCATGTGTAGCGGGATGGGTTGGGCCTAAATTTAAGTAAGAGTATTGCTTCTCTTCTTCCTGAATTTTTGATGATATGGTATTAATGTCTTGCATATTTATCTACCAAAAAGAGCATCGTTTTTATCTTCTCTTCGCTGATCTTCCAAAGGGT
Organism: Cytophagales bacterium; assembly: GCA_038205685.1. GTDB lineage: Bacteria > Bacteroidota > Bacteroidia > Cytophagales > Cyclobacteriaceae > ELB16-189. Next base: position 34,215 of record JBBRBQ010000017.1, read on the forward strand.
ATTCTTTGCGCATCGGAAAGATTAGCATATCATCTACATTCAATATTCTTTTCAAGTTTGGATGACCTGTGAAGATTACTCCATAAAAATCAAACGTTTCTCTTTCCAACCAATTGGCGGCTGCGAAAATGCCCGTCAATGTTGGTGTTGATGGATTTTCGATCGGTAAAAATATTTTAAGTCGAATGCGTTGGTTGGCGGGAAGATTGTGAAGTTGATACATTACTGAGATCTGATTTTGATCTGGAAAATGTATCCCGCAAAGGGTGGTTAAATATTGAAATTGAGTTTCTTCATTGCTATAAAGAAACTGAATGATCTCAATAATCTTTTCCGCTTTTAGTGAGAGGGTCAGCATCCCGTAAGGACTTTCAGTTTGAAGAATTTGATCTCCAAACTTTTCGTTCAACAATTCTATGGTTCGCAGCTCTTTATTCGATTCCATAACTGTTCAACAAAGCTTTATATTCTGGAGAATCTCTTCTTCTCAACGATTCGTTTTGAATTAGATGCTGTATTTTTAAAATACCGTCAATGATTTGCTCCGGTCGTGGTGGACAGCCTGGAACGTAAACATCGACTGGTATGACTCTATCAATTCCTTGAAGCACACTATAGGTATCGAAAATACCTCCGCTAGATGCACAGGCACCAACAGAAAGCACCCACCGCGGCTCTGCCATTTGCTCATACACTTGACGAAGAACTGGCCCCATTTTTTTGGCGATAGTGCCCATAACCATTAATAAATCCGCTTGACGTGGAGAAAAACTTAATCTCTCAGAGCCAAAGCGTGCTAAATCGTAATGCGCACCCATAGTAGCCATAAATTCAATGCCGCAACAAGAGGTGGCAAAAGGCAATGGCCAAATGGAGTTCGATCGAGCCAAACCAACCACTTTATCCAGACTGGTAGCAAAGAAGCCTGCTCCTTGAATTCCTTCTGGAGCGTTTACCACTTTCACATCATTTAATGCTACTGTTTCCATATTATTCCCACTTGAGGGCACCTCTTTTTATGATGTAGAAAAATCCTACCAACAGCAATGATATAAACACGATCATTTCGATAAAGCCTTGGACTCCTAGCTCTCTAAACAAAACAGCCCAAGGGTACATAAAAATGACTTCAACATCGAAAAGAACAAACAAAATGGCAACTAAAAAATATTTAATGGAGAAAGGAACACGAGCATTGCCTTGAGGCTCAATACCACATTCGAATGAATCTAATTTTATATTACTTTTCTTTTTAGGGCCTAAGAGATGTGTGGCAATCATTGTAACAGAAACGAAGGCCAAGGCGACAATAAACATCAGAACAATGGGATAATAGTCGAGGAGATGTTGTTGATCCATGCCGTAAAGATGTGTTTTGTATTTCTAATATCAAATCAAAAACGACCAAATCATTTTAAATTTGAACATTATTATAACAGCGGTAGATCGTAAATGTTTGCAACCGATTGACGGAATGTAGAATCAATTCAATGTGACTTCCGAAATCCTTTATAAATTTTGATTGCGACCATGAGCAGTGCTGAGAATCCAACTATTCCAATTAATCCCCAAATCACGCTCAAACCAGTTTGAACCTCTACAATCATTACAATGGCGATTAAAAAAATAGTCGCCACCTCGTTCCATATCCGAAGTTGTTGAGAAGAATATTTAAAAATGCCTTTTTTTTGCTGAAGGTAAATCGCATGAAGCGATGCATGGTATAATAGAAGGCCGATAACGAATCCTAACTTAATTTCTAACCAGCCAGGAATAGAATCCAAAATAACAACTAGCCATGTTCCAAAAATAATAGTGAGTATGCAGGAAGGCCAAGTAATGCCAAACCACAAGCGTTTGATCATAACTGTAAATTGATTTTGCAGAATGGCTCGCTCTGGTTCTGCTTTGTCGTGTGCTTCGCGATTGTAAATAAATAAGCGAACTATATAGAAAAGCCCCGCAAACCAAGTAACCACAAAAATAATATGAAGTGCTTTTATATAGAGATACATCGCAATTTCAATTTTACGATTTAGAATTTATGCTTTCTGATTCTCCAAAAATTGAATTAACTAATACTTCTAAAGTTTCAATCCAATCAGTACGCTCGTTTAAACATGGCACCACTGTATATTCTTCGCCACCATTTTCTAAAAAGCTTTCTTTTCCTTCCATTTGAATTTCTTCTAATGTCTCCAAACAATCGCTTACGAATGCAGGGCAAACCACTACCAATTTTTTTATTCCTTGTTTTGGAAACTCAATAAAATGATCGGCACTATTTGGTTTCAGCCACGCATCTGCGCCTAAGCGCGATTGAAAAGAAGAACTGAATTTATCGGCAGGCAAACCAAGTTCTTTTGCAACTAATTTAGTGGTAGTTAAAACTTGATGACGATAACATACGCTATGTGCAGACGAGTCAACCTCACAGCAATTGTCTTTCATTAGGCAATGTGATTTAGTAGGATCAGATTTTTTTACGTGTCGCTCGGGTATCCCATGATAGCTAAATAAAATCCGATCGTAGGATTTTTCAAGATAGGGTTTAATACTGTCGGCCAGTGCCTTAATATATTTTGGATGATTATAGAATGGCGGAACTACCTTTAACGAAAAAGAATATTCCTTATCAGAATGAACGCCTTGTACTTGTACCATCGCAGTTTCATAACTACTCATGGCATAATGTGGATACAGCGGCACAAGCACCACCTCTTTTAAATCGGGATTCTCTTGGAGCAATTTTTCGAAAGCAAGTTCAGGAGTGGGATTTCCATAGCGCATGGAAAGGCCAACAGGAATTTGAATGTGGTCTTGCAATTTCTTTTGCACCTGCTTAGAGGTATGCACAAGTGGCGAGCCATTTTCCGTCCATACCGTTTTATATTTTGCCGCACTTTTAGGCGAGCGAAATGGTACAATAATTCCCTTCACCAAGAAGGCGCGAATAAAATATGGAATATCAATCACTCGCTCGTCCATCAAAAATTCGCCCAAGTATTTTTTTAGATCTTTTACTTGATACGAATCAGGCGAGCCAAGATTTGCTAGTAAAACTGCTTTTGTTGCCATGAATTAAAATTGCTCTGCTACCTCAATTGTTTTTTGAATATCTGCTTCCGACAATGCATTGCTGATGAACCAACTCTCAAATGCTGATGGCGGAAGATAAACTCCATTACTTAACATATGATGAAAGAATTTGTTGAATAAATTATTGTCACAAGCCTTCGCATCCTCAAAATTATTCACTTCATGCGAACCGAAGTGAACGCTCATCATACTACCTAAGCGATTGATATGATGAGCAATTCCTTTTTTATTTAACGCGGTTGCAATCCCATCGCAAAGCTTTTTTGTTTTCACTTCTAATTCAGAATAAATCGAAGGATTCTCATATAACTCTTTCAACAATGTGTAACCAGCTGTCATGGCAATTGGGTTTCCGCTTAGCGTTCCTGCTTGATAAACAGAGCCAAGTGGGGCGATATTTTCCATGATGGCTCGCTTGCCACCAAACGCGCCTACTGGCAAACCGCCTCCAATAATTTTTCCAAATGTTATTAAGTCTGCATCGATCGAATACAATTCCTGAGCACCTCCTCGCGCCAAGCGAAAGCCCGTCATCACTTCATCAAAAATTAAAACAATGCCATGCTCAGTGCAAAGCTCTCGGATCGATTTTAAAAATCCCGGTAACGGCAAAATACAACCCATGTTGCCAGCAACGGGTTCAATAATAACTGCCGCTATTTCATTTGGGTTAGAAGTAATTAAGTTCTTCACTCCTTCAATGTCGTTGTAAGCACAAGTAAGTGTGTCTTGTGCAACATGCGCTTGTACACCCGGCACCGATTGAATATTCAGTGTTGCCATTCCACTTCCTGCCTTCACTAAAAAAGCATCGGCATGACCGTGATAGCAACCTTCAAATTTTATTATTTTATTTCTGTTAGTATATCCTCTCGCCAACCGTACCGCACTCATGCACGCTTCAGTACCGCTGTTAACCATTCTTATCAAATCAATGTTAGGAGCCATCTTTTTGATCAGCTCCGCCATCTGAATTTCTAACTCCGTTGGCGCACCAAAAGAGGTAGAGTCTGCCGCTTTCGCGCGAATAGCATCTACCACAGGTTGATACGCGTGACCTAAAATCATAGGCCCCCACGAATTGATGAACTCAATATATTTATTTCCATCTTCATCGTAGAGATATGCACCCTTTGCTTTCTTAATAAAAATGGGAGTGCCCCCTACACTTTTAAAAGCACGCACAGGAGAATTGACACCTCCGGGAATGTGCTGCTGGGCGCGTTCGAATAGTTCTTTACTTCTGGTGAGACGTGAGATGTGAGATGTGAAATTAGTATCGTTCATTTTGAAATCATTTTGGATAACATAGCAAAGCACTTGTTTAAAAGTGTTCCAACAATTTGAAGCTGAATCTCAGTAAAATATTTGAGGTCTACGGCTGTTTCTAATGCTGCATCAAGTTCTACAACCGAACCTCTTGCAATTTCAAAATACCTCTTTCTCTCTACTTCAGATTTTCTGGATGAGCCTTCCGACAAATTCAATTTAACAGACAAAGAAGCTCGCCTAATTTGTGAAGTCATATTGAAAGCTTCTTCTTTAGGTAAAAGCAGAGAAGTTTTATATACCTCCTTTACCAATTCTCTTGCGGTTTTATAAACTTCTAGCTCTTTATGCTTAAGTTGAAGAAACATTATCTGTTAATTTAGTTATATTCAAATCTCACGTTTCACATTTGACATCTCAACCAAAAGGCGCACTGCCTGCTTAGCAAAATACGTTGCAATTAAATCCGCTCCAGCTCTTTTAATTCCTGTCAGTACTTCTATGATAGCTTGATCTTCATTTAAGTATCCGGCTTTGGCCGCAGCCTTGATCATCGAGTATTCTCCACTTACGTGATAAGCACTCACTGGAAGATGAACAGCATTTTTTACTTCACGAATAATATCAAGATATGCGTGAGCAGGTTTCACCATAATAATATCTGCGCCCTCTGCTACATCCATCTCTACTTCTTTGATTGCTTCCAATCTGTTGGCTGGGTTCATCTGATATGTCTTCTTATCGCCAAAACCTGGGGCACTGTCCAACGCATCACGGAACGGGCCATAAAAACAAGAAGCATACTTAGCTGCGTAACTCATGATGCCAGTGTTGTGATAGCCTGCATCTTCTAATGCTTCGCGAATCGCACCAATGCGCCCATCCATCATATCACTCGGTGCAACAAAGTCGGCACCTGCCTTAGCGTGACTTACACTCATCTTTGCCAGCACCTCCACAGTTTTATCATTTACAATTTCTTGGCCTTCAACAATTCCATCATGACCAAAAGAAGAAAAAGGATCAAGTGCTACATCGGTCATCACAATCATCTCGGGCAATGCTTTCTTTATTGCTCGCACGCTTCGCTGCATCAATCCATTTTCGTTGAGTGCTTCTTTGCCAATGTTATCTTTTAATTCATCGGGTACTTTTACAAATAGCAACGCACACTTTATTCCGAGTGCCCAACATTCTTTCAATTCTTCCACAGCCAAATCAATCGAATAACGATAGTAGCCTGGCATTGAAGAGATTTCATCTTTCAGTCGCTCTCCCTCTGTGATAAAAACAGGAAGAATAAAATCAGATGGCTTTAAAATGGTTTCTTGCACCATGGCGCGGATGGCTGAGGTGTTTCTTAAGATTCGGTTGCGTCTTTGCATTGTAGTTCTCTGTTATTCGTTAATAGTTAGTAGTATTTTTAGCATTCTGAATTCCTAGTTACCATTAACTAACAACTCATAACTATTCTACACCCACTCTTTAGGATGCTTTAATACATTCAATAATTTTTCTTCATCACTTCCTGCAGCTGGTTGGTAATCATAATCAAATCTCACAGTAGGCGGCAAACTCATTAAAATGCTTTCTGTTCTGCCATTTGTTTTAATGCCGAACAAAGTTCCCCGATCGTGTAGCAAATTAAATTCTACATATCTCCCTCTGCGTATCTCTTGCCAATATCTATTTGCATCTGTGAACGAATCGTTTTTATGGTTTTCTACGATAGGTAGGTATCCTTCTAAAAAAACATTTCCATTCGCCATTGTAAAATCCATCCAGAACTCAATACTCTGTTCCGCATTCCCACGACAGTGGTCAAAAAATATTCCGCCTACGCCTCTTCTTTCTCCATCGCGATGATGATTGCTAAAGTAGCCATCACATTGCGTTTTAAATTGAGGAAATAATTTTTTATCAAATGCATCACAACATTTTTTTTGTGTACGATGAAAATGAACAACATCTTCCTCTATCAAATAATAAGGAGTAAGATCAGTGCCTCCCCCAAACCATGCATCTGTTACTTTCCCATTCGCATCATACACCTCAAAATATCTCCAGTTGGCATGAACGGTTGGTATCATTGGATTGTGTGGATGAATGACCAATGAAAGCCCGGCCGCAAAAAAATTCTCTCCTTGTACTTTTAATTGCTGTGCCGCCATCGGAGAAAGCTCTCCATGCACAACAGAAATATTAACTCCTCCCTTTTCAAAAATTGCTCCGTTACTGATGACGCGAGTTGTTCCACCTCCGCCTCCAGGTCGCTCCCATTTGTCAGCAATAAATTTTGCTTTGCCATCAATTTGTTCGAGACCTGCACAAATTTTATTTTGCAGCGATTGGATATGTTCAACAAACTGATCCTTCACCATACCATTCTATTTCTATTCTTGATATTCTTTTACAGCATCCACAAAAGCTTTGGCATGATCTACAGGAATATGCGGCACAATGCCATGACCAAGATTAGCAATGTAGGCTTGCGCGCCAAATGCTGTAATCATTTTATGAACTTCTTTTTTTAATTCAGGAATCGGCATCAGCAAACGAATCGGATCAAAATTACCTTGCAGTGTAACACGACCTTGTGTTTCCAATCTTGCCTTCTCTGGTCTAATATTCCAATCGATACCAATACCTGATACGGCAGAATTTTTTGACAACGATTCTAAAGCTGAGGCACTTCCTTTCGGGAATAAAATCACGGGTCCGTATGGTGCAACGGCTTCCGCGATTTGTAATAGATATTTTCCTGCAAATTGATCGAAGTCATCGGGACTCAGCATACCACTCCAGCTATCGAAAATCTGAACCACATCGGCTCCAGCTTTTAACTGCGCTTTCAAATAGACGATAGTTGCTGCTGTAATCTTACTTAATAAACTATGTGCCAATGCAGGTTGAGTAAAACAGAATGCTTTGGCTTTCTCAAAACCTTTGCTGCTCTTGCCTTCTACCATGTAACATAGTAAAGTGAAAGGCGCTCCAGCAAAGCCTATCAACGGAACACGATTATTGAGTTCACGTTTTGTTAGCGACAGCGCATCGAACATGTATTGCAAATTTCCCTCCACATCCATGTTCAATTGATCGATATCATTTTGCGAAGCAATTACTTTTGGCAGTGATGGTCCCTTGCCTTCTTCCATCAACACCGTCATGCCCATAGCTTGCGGAATAACTAATATGTCAGAGAAAATAATCGCTGCGTCTACACCAATAATATCAACAGGTTGCAAAGTTATTTCACAGGCCAACTCAGGTGTCTGCACGCGAGTGAAGAAATCGTATTTTTTACGAAGCTCAATGTATTGAGGCAAATATCTTCCGGCTTGTCGCATCATCCACACAGGCGGGCGCGATACTTTTTCCTTACGAAGTGCTTTTAATAATAAATCGTTTTTAAGCATGAACTGATTTTTTAGAATAATATAGAATAGATGTTTTTATTAATTCGTTTACCGATGCCCTCTCTGCCACTTCAATTTTTTGAAAGCCCGATTGCTTTGCATGTTGTGCTGTAGTTTTGCCAATGCAAAATGTAACCGCCTCATTTATTTTATTTACTGAAAGGAAACTATCAATAGTGCTTGGGCTGTAGAAAAGAACGCCCGAATAATTATCCATAATTTTTTCAGGAGTCAATTCAGTTTGATAACCAACCACTTCATTTACTTTGATTCCATTAGCGCGCAACTTGCTTGGCAAATCATCTCTTCTAATATTGTTACAAATAAATGATACTGATTGAATGGATTTGTCTTTCAAAATTTCATCAGCTAGCAAAGCAGCATCTTTTGCTGCGCCCCGCACCTTCATATTACATTTCAATGCTTCTTGTTGAGTGGCCAGTTCTATGCAATAAACTTCATAATCAGAAACATTTAAGTTCAACTGCTTCACAATTTCATTGAAAGCCATCACTCCTGTTTTACTTGTAATCACTATTGCTTTTACAATTGAAGAAGCATTCAACTCATTTGGAATTTGAATAGTACGTTTAATAAAATCAGCATGAGTAACCCCAATTCCATTCAATTCCAACTGATGAACTTGATCGGCCGTCAGCTTTTTAGTTGATACGATGTGAGCTACTTCTTTCACGATATTGATCTGAAGGTTTTTAATATCTGCTCACCACCTTTTTTCAATACTTCTCCTGCTGCTAATTTACCTGCCTCTTTTGCTTGCTCGAGTCCAAAGAATAAATCCACTTCCGATTTTTGCAATCCATCCAAACTGAAAATATTTCCTCTCAAATGAATTTTATTATCTTCGATTATTGTGTTAGCTGCGATGGGCACAGCACAGCCGCCTTGCAGTGTTGCTAAGAAATCCCGCTCGATGGTTACACAAATTTCTGTTGGCTTATGATTAATAGCTTGGTAGATTTTTATAATCTCTTCATCTTCATCTCTACAAACTACTGCTATCGCTCCTTGCGCGGGTGCTGGCAACATCCAATCCAACGAAATAAAATGATGTGAAGTAATATTCAACCGCTCAATAGCGGCCTGTGCAAAAATGGCTCCGCTCCAATTCGAAGAATCTACTTTTTTTAATCGTGTTTGAATATTGCCCCGCAGATTTTCTATTTGGTGATGCGGATAGCGATGAAGCCATTGCGAACGTCTACGCAAACTACTCGATGCAATTATCTTAACTCCTTCTAGATCAAAAGATTTTTTTCCAGACGGAAGAACCAGGCAATCATCAACTGTTCCTCTTTCCAAAAACGCACAAATAATAAGACCCTTGGCAAGCTTGGTCGGAATGTCTTTAGCTGAATGAACGGCCACATCTATTTTTCCATTGAGCAGAGCCATGTCCAGCGACTTTGTAAAAATTCCTTGGATGCCCATTTCATACAATGGCGTTTGCAAATCAATATCCCCATCAGAAGTGATTTCAACTATTTCAGTTTTGATTGACTTATCCAATTTGGATTGAACTTCTCTTGCTTGAAATAAAGCCAATGCACTTTCGCGCGTGCCTATGCGAATTACTTTCTTAGCAATCATTTCTCCAAAGCGATAAGTTCATTAATGGATTCAATTACTGCACAACCACGGTAACCTTCTAATTTTATTTGCTGAATCAATCGTGAGAATATCTTCTCAATAGATTTTGATTGATTTTTTTCTACTGACAGGAATTGTTCCATCAAATCTTTATACGAGCGAATTGTATCTCTTCTAAAAAAAACATTCTGCCATTCCATTAATTTTTCGATATAACCCTCTAAGATAATTTCCGCTTTAGGTATTTCGAGATTACGTTGTTTTATGAGATCATTATGGAAAGAGGAAATATCATCGACTGAGTAAAGGGTAAGTCCTTCCATAGAACTTATCTGAGGATCAATTATTTGAGGAACGCTTAGGTCAAGAAAAAGAATGCGAGATAATCCAGCTACATGCTGAGGTTGAATTAGATAGTGATCGGATTGTGCCGCTGTAATCACTGCATCAAAAGCCGATAAATGATGTGTAAACTTTTCGAAAGGTATTATTGATGCTTGAACTTCTTTGGCAACATCTTCCGCGTGAGCGAGTGTACGATTGGTTAACGTTAATTCACTTGTTGGGAAATAGTCTCTAAGATTGCGAGCCATCGCTTCTCCGATCTCACCAGTTCCTACAATCAAAATCCTTTTCGGTTCAATGCTTGCCGCTTGCGCTGAGATAAGTTCTGCCGCTGCAAAACTCACGGAGTATTTACCACTACTTAAATTGGTCTTTGCTTTTATTTCTTTGGAAGATTGAAAAGCTAAACTTGAAACTCTATCGGCCAAGGTGCCTATCATTTTATGCTGCCGTGAAAGTTGTATGGATTTTTTAACCTGACCTACGATTTCATAATCGCCAATAATTTGGGAATCTAGTCCAGAGGTAACTCTAAAGAAATGCCGCACAGCATCTAATCCTGAAAACAAGTAAAAGTAAGAATCAAAATCTTCTTCATTTAAGTTCAGTTGATCCATAACCAAACTCTTCAATAGGTCTGGTGAGGCACAAGCATAAAACTCGGTTCGATTGCAAGTAGAGAGAACAAAAAAGTTATCTAGCTTCTTATTTTTTGCATTATTGTAGACTTCGTCTAGAGCAGATGGAGTAATTGCAAAACTGCTCCTGATTTTAGTATCAGCTTTATTAAAGTTGACTCCAATGACTAGAAAATCGCCTAAATAACTTAAAGTTGATCGCGATACCATTAAGCAAAATTATGAGGCACAAAATTGAATCTAATATTAATTGTAAAATACTCAAAAGAGGATTAGAAATACCCAATTAGCACATTATAAATCCATGCTTAAAAAAAAAGAACCAGCTTCCCAATGGTTAAAATTGAGTAACAAGACCTTTTTACTTTTTTTTATTTCTCCGGAATAATAATCTATTTTGGAAAAAAGTAGTGCGATCAAGTTAGATTTACAAAACATTATGTCAAATTTTAAGTAAGGAAAATGCTATTTAATCTCGATAATAAAGTCGCACTAGTTACTGGGAGTGGAAGCGGTATCGGCAAAGCCATTGCTGAATGTTTTGCCAAACAAGGCGCAATGCTAGCCGTAGTAGATATGAATATGGACGCGGCCAAAGAAACCGTAAAGTCTATTGAAGCTTCTGGAGGAAAAGCATATGCCTTTGCCTGCAATGTCGCACATCAAAAGGAAGTTGTTGATACCTTTCAATCTATCATCGGTGTGACTGGCGCTATTGATATTTTAATTAACAGTGCAGGTATTGCCAACGTGAATAAACTTGAAACAACAACCGAAACGGATTTTGATAAGATAATTAATGTAAACGTGAAAGGCACTTACAATGCCATGTACGCTGCCATTGCACAAATGAAAAAACAACAGCGTGGCGTTATTTTAAACTTAGCTTCCATTGCTTCTAGCGTTGGGTTGCCAGATCGCTTTGCCTACAGCATGAGCAAAGGCGCGGTAGTAGGCATGACTTTGTCTGTAGCAAAAGACTATTTGAAAGAAGGCATTCGTTGCAATTGTATCTCGCCAGCACGAGTTCATACCCCTTTTGTTGATGGCTTTATAAAAAATAATTATGCAGGCAATGAAGAAGAAATGTTTGACAAGCTTTCGAAAACTCAACCCATCGGCCGGATGGCCAAGCCTGACGAAATTGCTTATCTCGCGCTTTACCTCTGCTCTGATGAAGCCTCATTCATTACGGGCAATGATTATCCGATTGATGGAGGATTTATAAAATTGAACAACTAATTCATTTACGAATTAATAGTTACGAATTACGATTTAATACTAAATAAACAGAACATGAAACTCTTTCGATTTGGACAACCTGGAAACGAGAAACCTGGAGTCGCAATTAATGAAACTTTGTTGGACGCGAGTGCTTTTGGTGAAGATTGGAGTGAACATTTTCTTGAACGCGATGGCTTGAATCGCCTTCGCACGTGGCTTTCTAGCAACCAAAGCAAGTTGAAAGCTATACCTGATAACGCCCGCATAGCTGCTCCTTTCACAAGGCCATCCAAAATTATTTGTGTGGGGTTAAATTATATAGATCACGCTTTGGAAACGGGCATGCAAGTGCCAGTAGAACCCATCATCTTCTTTAAGTCTACAACTTCGTTGGTTGGGCCAAATGATGATCTCATCATTCCTAAAACGAGCGTGAAGACTGATTGGGAAGTGGAGCTTGGTGTAGTGATAGGAAAGAAGGCAACGTATGTTGATGAAAAGGATGCGCTTAATTATGTAGCTGGCTATTGCATTCACAACGATTACAGCGAAAGAGCATTTCAATTAGAGCGCGGTGGCCAATGGACGAAAGGCAAGAGCTGCGATACGTTTGCACCTATGGGGCCATTTCTTGTTACACAAGATGAAATCGGCAATCTTGATAACATACGCCTTTGGCTTACCGTGAACGGAAAGACAATGCAAGATGGCAATACTAAAAACCTCGCCTTTAAAATTCCATTCATTATAAGTTATATCAGTCAATTTATGACATTGCTTCCTGGCGATGTGATATCAACGGGAACACCCGCTGGCGTTGGCTTGGGAATGAAGCCACCTGTATTTATAAAGGCAGGCGATGTTATCGAACTGGGTATTGAGGGAATGGGAAGTCAAAAGCAAACAGCTTACAACTATCAATGAGAATTGATTCGCATCAACATTTTTGGAAGTATGATCCACAACGAGATTCGTGGATCACAGATGGAATGAAGGTGTTGAAAAATGATTTCTTGCCGAGCGAATTAAAACTACTCTTAGAAGAAAATTCATTCAATGGATGCGTAGCGGTTCAAGCCGATCAATCGGAAGATGAAACGGAATTTCTTCTTGAATTAGCAAATCAAAATTTATTTATAAAAGGAGTTGTCGGCTGGGTTGATTTCCGAAAGAAAAATATAGGCGAACGTCTCTCTTACTTTTCAACTCATAAAAAACTGAAAGGCTTTCGACATATTGTTCAAGGAGAACCTGACGGGTTTTTATTAAACAATCAGTTTCAACTCGGCATTGCTCATCTCGCTGAATTTAATTTTACCTATGATATTGTTATCAGTTCAAATCAACTAACCGAGGCGTTTACATTCGTTCAGAAATTTCCAAATCAAAAATTTGTAATCGATCATTTAGCTAAGCCTTCCATAAAAGAAAATAGATTTGATTTTTGGAAGCAATCAATTGCACCCTTTTCAGTTTTAGAAAATGTGTATTGCAAACTATCTGGCTTGGTAACAGAAGCTAACTGGACCAATTGGAATGAGATTGACTTCAAGCCTTACTTAGATGAAATTATAAACGTGTTTGGCATCAATAGAATTATGTACGGATCTGATTGGCCCGTGTGTTTATTGGCGGCTTCCTATCAAAAGCAATTATCAGTAATAGAAAATTACTTTCAGTCGTTTTCAGATTATGAAAAAGAAAAGATATTCGGTAAAAATGCAATTCAATTTTATAATCTTTAATATATGAATCTGCATCTTCAAGATAAAGTATTTATAGTAACAGGCGGAGCTAAAGGAATTGGCGAAGCCATTGTTCGTTTGCTTGTGGAAGAAGGCGCAGTAGCAGTTATCCTTGACCAAGATAAACAAGCCGCAGATTTATTAGCCACACAACTTGGAAAAAATTGCGTTGCATTTACTGTCAATCTTAACTCCTCTCGAGAATGTGAACTTACGGTAAATGAAATAATGAACCGCCTCGGTCGTGTTGATGGCCTTGTCAATAATGCAGGTCGCAACGATTCCGTTGGTTTAGAAAAAGGCACTCCAGAAAGTTTTATAAACTCCCTCAATAACAACACGGGTCACTATTACTACATGGCACATTATTGTTTGCCCAGCCTTAAAAAGAGTAAAGGAAGCATTGTGAACATTGGCTCAAAGACTGCCATTACGGGGCAAGGCAACACATCAGGTTATGCAGCTGCCAAAGGCGCCATACTTGCGCTTACGCGTGAATGGGCAGTAGAGCTTTTGCCTTTCAGTATTCGCGTGAATGCTGTGGTGCCAGCAGAAGTATGGACACCCTTGTATGAATCGTGGGTTAACACGTTTTCAAATCCGCAAGAAAAATTAGCTGACATAACCTCAGCCATTCCCTTTGAAAACCGAATGACTACTCCACAAGAAATTGCCAACACAACGGTTTTTCTTTTATCAGATAGAGCAAGCCATATTACCGCGCAATGGATTCACGTGGATGGCGGATACACACACTTAGATCGTTCATTATGAAACGATATTGCTTTGCGCTTGATTTAAAAGATGATGAGCCTTTAATAGCCGAATATGAAGCCTATCATAAAAACGTTTGGCCCGAGATACTTGCGAGTATAAAAGAAAGCGGCATCCATCACCTTGATATTTACAGAACTGGCAACCGCCTGTTTATGATAATGGAAACGGCTGACAACTTTTCGTTGGAAGAGAAAGCATTGGCCGATATAGCCAACCCAAAAGTGCAAGCATGGGAAACCTTGATGTGGAAGTATCAACAAGCCTTACCCAATGCAAAGCTAGGTGAGAAATGGGTGTTGATGGATCTATTATTTAGCCTTTAGAAGTTGCCAAGGGATAAGTTCAGAGTTCTCTAGTTTTGTGCATCAGCATACTTAGCGTGGCGATATATTACATAATCATAATCTCAAATTTGCCTCTCAAATAATTTCTCAAATCATCTTCCCCTCTAATTAGAGTCTCAATTTTTAGTTCACCATTTTTTCAATTAGTCTGTTATTAAAAATTGATACTCGTCCAGCTTCTGTTGGTTTAGTACAAATTAGATTCTTAACAAAATAGGAGTTTGGGTTTGTTTGCTTGTCGAAACAAATGCTATTAAAATCCTCGGCTGTAACAACCTCTAAGTTAAATGTATACCGCTTCTGATAATCCACTCCATCTGGTGACATTGAAAGTAAATATTCTGATTTATTAAATTTGTTAATTTGAAAGTAGTTTCTACCGTCCCACTGTGCGCCACTCTTAATTTCAATTGGAATGACAAACAAATCACCATAGCCAACATCAACCAGAAATTCCTTATCCGTTTTAACATATACAGACATGTGGTCAAATTTTGGCCCAAGATCATCTAGCTCATTGAAAATTCTTGAAGCGATTATGCGGCTTGAAAAACCAATCTCCCTCAAAAGCCAGTTAAATAGCAGGTTCAATTCATAACAAAAGCCGCCTTGTGCGTTAGTAATTATTTTTTGATAGACTTTTGCAAAATCTAAGTCAAAAATTCTTTTGTGGTAAACGTCCAAATTTTCAAACGGAATTTGGTAAACATGTTGTTTATGTAAACGTGCCAATACATCGTCAGTAGTTTCAAAAAACTCATTGCATTTAATTCTCTCAAGGTACTTTTGCTTGTCCATAGGTTATGCGACTGCCAACATGCTAATATATTTCCCCAATTGAATATACTTCAAATGTATCGGTAGAAAAGTTGAATATACTCACCTACAGATTATAAAGGTTCAACCTAAATTTAAACTCTGACCTTATTATTATATAGCACTTTCAAGAAAATTGGATATTGGCATGATTTTCTCTTTACCATTGGTATCCGACTAAACCAATTTAAAATGAAAACAACAACCATTCTTCTATCATTAATTTGTATGGCTTACTTAGTAAGGGCTCAAGAAGAAAAAAAAGAACTTCGCACGATATAGGTTTCAACACCAATATTATTTTTAACGGATTGTTTAATTCAGGAGGAGGTTCCTACAATTTTATTTATAAACGTCAGGTTGCTCCAAATAAGGCCATGAGATATGGCACTAGCTTTAATGTTTATACAAGTACTCAACCAAGTACTACTTACTATACTAGCAACAGTACGAACTCTATTTCATTAAGCATTGGCAAAGAGTGGCAACAGACAGTGGCAAAAGGATGGATATGGTATTACGGATTCGATATTAAGCCCAATTACTACAGAAATACCTACGAGTCGTCCAATGCTAATGGCGGATCAGTCTATAAAAATAAATCAGAAAACATTAACTATGGAGTTTCTTTTGTTCCCTTTTTAGGGCTTCGTTTTATAATTAGTGAGAAACTTTATCTTGCCACCGAAGCAAACTTTAATCTAGGAGTAAGTCATCAAAGCTACTATTCCGACTATACATCTTCAGGAATAACTTCTATCCAACAAGACTATTCTACCTATAATTTACAGGCCAACACTGGTTCAGCTGGTGGCATTTTTGTTTTCTATAAATTTTAGAACTACAACTATCGGTTTAGCTATCTTCTGATAAATACTCAGTTGAGTTTGTTTTACATGTAGCTTACTTCTATTTAATAACGGTGGTACTACTATTTATAAACTCTAACATAATCAACTTCCATTGTTTCTTTGGTTATCGAAGAATCAACTTCTCCGCCTAAGTTTCCACCCATGGCAATATTCATAATGATAAAGAAAGGAGAATCAAGAGGCCACGTTTTGTCATCTTTCATAGTCGGTTGATACGTGTAATGCTTTACGCCATCCACAAAAAATTCAATCTTGTCTTTTGTCCAGTTGGCTGAGTAGATATGAAATTCCTCGTGGAATTTAGTAACCTTTTGTTCGGCTTTGTTTTTTGTATCTCCAAAACTATTAGTACAATGAATAACGCTTTGCACGACACCCGGATTTCTACCTACATGCTCCATCACATCCACTTCACCACAAGCAGGCCAACCTATTTTAGAAATGCTTTCTCCTAACATCCAAAGCGCAGGCCAAGTGCCTTTGCCTTTCGGCAGCTTGGCACGAAACTCTAATCGGCCATGAGTGAAGTTATATTTAGTCTGTGTTGTTATTCTACCCGAAGTCCACTTGCCATCTGTTTTAATGGCACTAATAAAGACAGAACCATTTTCAACATGCACATTCTTTAAGTCATTAGAATATACTTGCAATTCATTGTTTCCCCATCCGCAGTTACCAGGGCAGCCATTACCTGTTTCATAATTCCACTTGGTGCTATCCAACTTACCTTTATAGTTAAACTCATCCGACCAAAGAAGTTGTTTTGAATTTTGTGAATAGCTTATAAGAGCTAAAGAAGTAAAAAAGAATAGAGCTAAGATTTTCATGCTTTTGATTTATTAACTCAACAAATTTATCGAATTGTTTTGTGTAAATAGATGCATAAATCCTGATTAATAAAAAATTGACAAGCATACTAACAGTTTTATTAAGATATTTCCGATCATGAACATCGTTGAGCTTAATCAGGTAAGTCACTCCTATTCCACGAACCAATTTATAACCAATCTTTCTTTAAGCTTTGAAGCAAACAAGACTACTGCAATTATTGGTAGAAGCGGTAGTGGCAAATCTACTTTGCTTCAGTTTGTCAATGGATTGATAAGACCAAATTCTGGTTCAGTAAGTGTTTTAGGAGAGCGGCTTAACACTGAAACTATTTCAACTACCCGGTTAAAGATCGGCTACTTAGTGCAAGGCACAGGTCTCTTTCCACACATGACTGTAGAAGACAACATCGCCATCAGTGGCAAACTAACTGACTTAAAATTAAATGCTAATCGTCTTGAGGAGCTGATGACTATTGTTGGTTTGCCTTTATCATTCCGAAAGAAATATCCGCATCAATTATCTGGTGGCGAACAACAGCGAGTCGGTATTTGTAGGGCTCTTTATCTCAATCCTCCTCTCCTACTTATGGACGAGCCTTTGGGTGCTTTAGATCCAATCACTCGCAAGGAAATTCAACAAGAAATACTGCACCTGCAAAAGATTGAACCCCGAACAATCTTGTTTGTAACGCACGATATGCGTGAAGCTAAAATATTGGCCGATTTTATTTTAGTGATTGACAATGGAAACGTTCAACAGTTTGACACAAAAGAGAATGTTCTTCACAATCCAGCGAATGGGGTAGTGAAAGAATTAATCGAAGCATCATTAACATGAGATCGATAACCATTTTATGTACGATGTTTTTATTCTCCTTAATAGGGAATGCTCAAACTATACGTGTCGGAGCCAAACATTTTACAGAAGGCTACATAACAAGCGAAATCATTGCGCAGCTATTGGAAAGTAAGGGTTTTAATATTGAGCGTCATTATAATTTAGGCGGCACCCTTGTATGCTTTGAAGCCCTGCGTGCTAATGCCATTGACGTTTACCCAGAGTATAGTGGAACGCTTTCCGCTGAAATCCTTAAACAAACCAAGTTGAGTTATGATTCAATCAACAAGCAATTGCAAACTCAATTTCAATTGGCCATTAGTAAACCTTATGGATTTAATAACACCTACGCATTGGTAATAAAAAAGGAATTAAGCGATAAGCTTAGTATTAACACTCTTTCCGATTTACAGAATCACCCAGAACTTAAACTTGGCTTGAGTTATGAATTCTTAAAAAGACATGATGGTTGGGACAATCTCGCGAAAGCATATTCATTAACTCAAAAGCCCGTGGGTCTGGAACACGGTTTGGCTTATCAAGCTTTGGATCAAAGTAAGATTGATATTACAGATGCCTATTCGACTGATGGAGAGATTAAACGATACAATCTTGTTACTCTAAAAGATAATAATCAATTCTTCCCAAGCTATAAAGCAACTTCACTTTATAGACAAGACATCAGCAAAAAAGCTATCGGTGCTTTATCATTGTTGGATAACACGATTGATGAAACTGAAATGCAAGCAATGAATGCGGCTGTTCTTTATGAGAATAAAACGTTCGCTCAAATAGCTGAATCATTTTTAGTAAAGAATAATTTAATAACTAAGAAAACCGATGAAACGCAATCAACGCTAGTGAAAGATATTCTCTCAAAAGCAGGCACACATCTTTACCTTACCTTTTTAGCTTTAATACTTGCTATCATGGTCGCAGTTCCGTTAGGTGTTGGTTTGTACTGGCAGCCAAGTATTTCAAAAACCATAGTTTACTTTACTGGTTTACTTCAAACAATTCCTTCCATTGCGTTGTTGGCTATTATGATTCCCTTCTTTGGTATTGGCACTACACCCGCAATCATCGCTTTGTTTTTATATGCATTGCTTCCTATTTTAAGAAACACACTCACTGGTTTACAATCCGTTGACCCATTACTAAAAAAAGTAGCGGATGGCATTGGCATGAATCGTTATCAAAAACTAAAATGGGTAGAGTTCCCTTTGGCATTGCCAATGGTTATGGCAGGCATTCGTACGGCTGCTATTATCAACGTTGGCACAGCAACTCTTGCTGCCTTTATTGGCGCAGGTGGCCTAGGTGAGTTTATAGTTACTGGCCTTGCGCTAAACAATACAGAATTGATTTTGAGAGGTGCTATACCCGCTGCCTTGTTGGCGTTAGCGGTTGAGTTTTTATTTTCAGTGTTAGAAAAACTGTGGGCACCAAAGCATTTGAGGTGAACTTAGATTTCAGATTGAAACTTATCTAAACTGTTTTGGTTTCAGCTTATGGCTTGCAAGTTCCGCTATCTCACTAATTCTTTTTTGTCTTGTTTCGGGTCGCTTGGCGAGGGCGAGCCATTGCAAAATACTTTTTCTTACCGACTTGCTTAGACTTAAGAAGAACTTCCGTGAACCAGCTTTATTTCGGAATTCCTTTGCAAGGTCGTTAGGCAGTTGCAACTCTTCAACATTGTCTAATATCGTCCACGAACCATTTTGTTTAGCAGCTTCAATAATATCAAGACCTGCCTTCGTCATAAATTTTTGCTTGATGAGTTGCAGTACTTTCTCTTTATTTATTTTCGACCATGTGCTATTTGGTTTTCTCCTACAGAAAAATTGAATGAATTTTTCGTTGTCAATAGGTTTTCTTTTGCTATCTATCCACCCAAAGCATAATGCTTCGTCAACTGCAGTGCCCCAGCTAATGGTTGGTATTTTAGATTGCTTTTTATACAGAACAAGCCAAACAGATTGCTTGGTTTTGTGGTTTAACATCAACCATTTCCTCCAATCTGTTTGACTTGTTGGGCAAAAAGTTTCTACATTGATTTTCTGCATCTATTTCATCAAAACCAAAATGCTATTCGCAATAATAATACCTACTAAATGATAGGTTCCACTTATAATTCCATACAAGATAGGCCGAGGAATATTCGGATTGATAGCAATATTGACAGTGTTGGCAACAAGGTATCCTATGCCAATAAGTAATGAAAACTCGAAAGCATTTACAAGGGATGATATATTCAATGCATACATCAAAACTGCACTCGCTACTGTAACCACCAAGGTGCAAAGTGCAGGGCCTACAATGAAAATGAGTTTATTGGATAACGTTTCGTTTGCGCGACCCAATGAAATTTTGTACCACTTACTGAAAAGCAATGTAAACCATAATGCGCCAAGTAGGAAGTATGCCACGAAGGCAAACAAAACACTAATCCAGTTTAAATTTGCTAGTTGATTGATCATAAATTTTTGTTTTTAAATTTTATGATGCAAACCTAAGTTGGCTGAATGACAGCCCTATGTCAGGGGTAAAAAAAAATTAATGATAACGGTCAAAATATTCTTGCAAAGTCATTTTGTGGGGTTTAAACTTTTCAGTGAGAACAGTGAGTTTTTTAATCCTATCTAAACGAAAATACCGAAAGTCCTTTCTTAAACGACACCAAGCAACCAATAGCCAATTTTCTTCTGTGCTCAACAATGCAAAAGGTTCAATCAATCTACTGGTAGCTTTGTTTGCTTCATTGGAGTAATCAATTCTTGTTAGGCAGAAATTGGTAAGTGCAAATTGAAGTTCAGAAATATTATTGCTGGTTCTTTCTCTATTCGTGTTTTGTTCAAATCGAGTTCGTTCAGCAAGCAGGTTGGCTTTATCTTTTAGGTTATGTTTTAATACTGCTTTGATTTTTTCAATAGCTTCCAAATAATCTTTGACGAAAGAAGCATCTTTGTTTTTCAAAACCAATTGTTCTGCAAGAATCAAAGCATTGGCTTGATTCTCAGTAAACATCACGGGTGGAATTCTATACCCTTCCATTAATGTATAGCCTTTCCCTTCTTCTGGCAAAATAGGAACACCTGCTTCTTGCAATGCTTTTATATCTCTATAAATGGTTCTAACTGTTACGGAGAATTTTTTAGCTAATTCTGATGAAGTCAAAAGCCGCTTTGTTTGCAATTGAGTTAATATTGCAACCAATCGTGAAAGTCGCTTGGTATCATTGTCATTCATGGGCTAAAATTAGAATAGTATTTGTGAGTTATTAAACTGGATACCATTCCTAATTTTAAACATTGAACTCTGAACTAACGAACTAGTATTCAGCCATTTGTTCATCTACATAGCACCAAGCCCAGCGCTCGCCTGGATGAGCAGAAATTGCTACTGGATGCTGCTCTTGTTTAGCATGTTTAGATGCGTGTTTGTTAGGCGATGAATCGCAGCATAATGTTGCTCCGCAGGTTTGGCACGTACGCAGGTGCACCCATCGGCTTCCTGTCTTCATGCATTCTTCACACTCCAACTTTTTGGATGCCATTAAATTCTCCCACTTCAATAAGTGGCTGCATACATCTTCTTCCAACATATCAATTACGAATTACGAAATAAACCCTCGAACTCTGAACTTACTAACTTTGAACTTTAGTGTTCTGCTAAATACTCATGCACAAACTTTATCGCCATTGCCCCCTCGCCTACTGCCGAAGCAACACGATTCATTGCGCCTGCACGCACATCGCCAGCTGCAAATATGCCTGGGCTGCACGTCTCTAACAAAAATGGTTCACGATCTAGCTTCCACGATTTTTTAAATGATTCATACTTTAACAAGTCGCGCCCAGTTTCTATAAATCCTTTATCATCTTTTATAATATCCAACTGAATCCAATCGGTTATCGGCTTTGCTCCTATAAAAATGAAAAGTGCTGCCGCTTTTACTTGTTGTTTACTTTTGGTGATAAGATTTTCTATACAAATTTCTTCTAGCTTTTCGTTGCCAAACACTTGCCCAATGCTGCTCTCGCCAACAACTACAATGTTGGGCGTTGCCGCGATTTGATCAATCAAGTATTGCGACATCGTACTTGATAAATCTTTCCTACGCACAACAATAAAAACACGTGCAGCATGGTTGCTCAAATACATAGCCGATTGGCCCGCAGAGTTTCCTCCGCCTACAATATATACATCACAGCCTTTGCAAGCATGAGCTTCAGTGGTGGACGCACCATAATAAATACCAGCACCTGTAAACTTCTCAACATCAATAGCTTCTAGGGCTCTATAATCAACACCAGTTGTAATAATTACACTGCGAGTGTTTAGTTCACTTCCATCCCGTAAGGTTATAATTTTGTAATTATCCTTGATGGCGATATTCTTCACTTCTTGTGGTGATAGAAACTCTACACCAAAGCGGCTTACTTGAGAGATGGCTCTACGTGATAACTCTGCACCACTCAACCCGTTAGGAAAGCCAAGATAATTTTCGATACGAGAACTAGTGCCTGCTTGGCCGCCAGGTGCACGCTTTTCAATCAGTACAGTATTCAATCCCTCGGAACCACCATATACTGCAGCGGCCAAGCCAGAAGGCCCCGCTCCAATAATAGTTACATCATACATGGGCTTCGAAGCCTTCGATCTCATGCCCGTCTTCTCCCCCACTTCATATAAATCAGGGTTGATTAGAAATGTACCATCTTCAAAAAATACGGCTGGCAATACTTTGGTATCAATAGCATTGAGGGCAAGTAATTCTTTTGCTTTGTCACTTGTTTCAATATCCAACCATTGGTATGGGATTAAATTCCCCGAAAGGAAATCTTTTATTTGATGTGAGCGTGGCGACCATTGATAACCTACAATTCGTATGCCTTGGAAGTCAGGTCTATGATTGCTTTGCCATTCTTCTAGCTGATCGTTGATGGCTGGGTACAGTTTCTCTTCTGGCGGATCCCACGGTTTCATTAAGTAGTAATCGAGCTGCACATCGTTGATGGCTCGAATGGCAGCTTCAGTATCAGAGTAAGCCGTGAGCAATATGCGCTTGGCAGCTGGGAACAATTCTTTGGCCCGATGCAGAAACTCCACACCCAACATCTCGGGCATACGTTGGTCTGATAGAAAAAGAGCAACGGTTTCGTTTTTGTTCTTTAGTTCCTTTAATGAATCAAGTGCTTCTATTGCCGAGGTTGTGCTTACAATTCGATAGTCTTTGGCATATTGATTTCTCAAGTCTCGAACAACAGCGCGAAGAACTTGTTGATCGTCATCGAGGGCTAGTATTATTGGTTTTGACATATTTAGTTGGTAGCTATTAGTTGGTAGTTGTTAGCTTACAGAACGGTCGTTAATTCTTGGTTTTTTCAACAACTAATAACAATCAACTAAGAACTGTAATTATATCGGAAAACATATTACAAACTCAGACATCCCCATCTTTGAATTGACATATATTTTTCCATTGTGTTGATTTATGATTTGTCTAACAACTTCAAGACCTAAACCAGTTCCTTTTCCTATCGTTTTAGTCGTAAAAAAAGGGTCGAATATTTTATCTTGGATTTCCTGCGGAATCCCTGGGCCATTGTCAATAATGGAAACGTTGATAAATTCGCCTTTCTTTTCTGTTTTAATTTCAAGAGTGTTGTTGGCTCTTCCTTCCATCGCATCAATGGCATTGTCGATAATATTTGTCCATACTTGGTTCATCTCACTCACAAATATTTTGGCTAAGGGCAAATTTGGCTGAAAGCTTTCAATCAACTTTATGTTGTTCTTTTTTAGTTTGTGGTTCAGCATAGTTAACGTATTTCGTATGCCAACATGAATATCAACAACTTGCTTCTCAGGTGCTTGATCCATGTGTGTATAACCTTTTACCGAGGTTACTAATGTATTGATGCGCTTAGCTGCTTCTTCTATTTCATTTACCAAGCGCTCTGTTGTTAGCACTTGATTAACCCAGCCGATTACAGGAATTAAGTCCTCTTTTCTTAGCAGCGATTTAAGCTCCTCAAAATCGTTAGGGTTCATTCCAAATTCAGCAAAAGCTTCCACCAACTCATAAGCATTAATAATTTCATTTTGCTCCATCCAATCGGTAAGGTCATCTTCCAAAGCAGTTCGCTGCATTAGCGAAAGCGAAGTTTTACCGTACGTTGCGATTTTGGAAAACACAAGGTCGTTTAACTTTTCCACCACATCATCTGTAGTTCTTATGTTGATTACGCGTTTAAAATTTTCCGGAATATGAGAGAGATGTTTCTTCAACTCATGTGCACTGCGCACCACGGCTGCTGACGGATTGTTGAGTTCGTGCGCAAGCCCAGCGGAAAGCTTACCCAAGGCCATCATCTTATCATTTTGTTGTTGGGTTCTCGTCATGTCTCTAACACGATCGGTCATAACGTGTACTAAGACTTCCACGAGTTCATGATGGTTTCGAATCATTTCCGGAAAATGATCTTGCGAGAGGGTATAAACAATTGTCTCCCCGTTTGCTATGCCTTCGGCTGGGGTAGCTTTTAAACGAGAGAAGGGAAGCTTGCCTGTAATTTCGCCCTTTTCAAAAGTAGCTAAGTTTCTACGATTCCCCCCTTGCTCAACAAATAAGCTAACCTCACCCTCTAGAATAATCCGTAAATCAACTACAAGATCGCCTTTCTTAAAAAACTTTTGTCCGTCTTCAAGGGTAATAACATTTCCCTTATCGACTAGCCACTGCAATTGATTTTCTGGAACGGATTTAAATTCTGGAATTTGTTTGAGTTGGGATAGTAAATCTATAATCATCAGGACAAGATAGGAGTTAAGAGTAAAGGTCAAAAATTCTTGTTTATTTATCCCTTGAAGTTTAAAATTTAATAAGTAAACACTTTCTTCTTTCTACACACCTGGATTTTAAATTGAGAAAATTCAGATCATTCTGGTCAAGGTAGCTTTCCTTTAAGAAACAATTCATTATAATATTGATAATCTGACGGTTAAATCAACTTTTTAAATAAAAAATGATTTTAAAAATCCAGTTATAATGTTAAGGTCGTATATTGATAAACTAACAAATTCAATTATGAAACCAAACAATCAAATCATGTCGTTTAAGAATTTATTTAGAGCGTTGGCATACTCGCTATGCATCGCAGCCTTTGCAGCTTCGATTACAAGTTGTAAAAAAGACAGTACTACTCCTGTAGCTGATATTGTTTCGTTCAAAGACGTTTCTGTATCATCCGCACAAGAAATTCCAGCAACTAATTCTACAGCTACTGGGCTTTTAAATGTGGATTACGACAAGAACTCAAAATCTTTGAAATACACTATTACCTATTCGGGATTAACACCTACTGCTATGCATTTTCATAAAGGAGGGGTTGGCGTTGCCGGAGGTGTGGAGCAAGAAGTGCCAGCACCTTATTCCTCAGGCATGACAGGATCGATTACTCTAACTGCAACTCAAGAAGCTGATCTTTTAGCAAATAATTGGTACCTAAATATTCATACAACTGCCAATGCAGGTGGCGAAATTAGAGGCCAAGTAGTAATGAATACTATTGTTGTATTCGCTAATTTATCTCTTTCAGGCAAGCAAGAAGTTCCTCGCAACACCTCTACAGCAACTGGCGTATTCAATGGCTTATATGATAAGTCAACAAAGAAAGTTACTTACTCTGTAACTATTAATGGAGCTACGCCAACAGCAATGCACTTACACAATGCAAAAATTGGAACAAATGGCGATGTTGTAGTTGAACTTACAGGTACAGGCGGAACTACCGCAGCCTTGACTGCAGCCCAGGAAACTGAGTTATTGGCTGGCAATTTTTATTTCAACGCTCATACAGCAGCTTTTCCGAATGGCGAAATTAGAGGTCAAATTGCAAATGAAAATATGGTTGTTTTTAGCAATAGCTTAAGTGGCGCAAACGAAATTCCGGCTAATACTTCAACGGCCACTGGCACTATTTATGGTTTGTATGATAAGTCTACCAAATCATTAAAGTATGTTCTTACTTATTCAGGATTTACGCCAGTTGCAATGCATTTTCACAAAGCTGCAGTTGGGGCAAACGGGGATGTTGTTTTTGAAATACCAGCTCCTTATTCCTCTGGTATGTCTGGTAGTGTTACTCTTACCGCAGCACAAGAAACTGATTTACTATCAAAATTATGGTATGTAAACGTTCATAGTGTAGCTTTTGCTGGTGGCGAATTACGCGCCCAATTAGTTAAATAAAGTGAGATGCTATAATAAAAAGGTATTGTTCTTTTCTGGAACAATACCTTTTTATATTTAAACCTTGTTTAGAAAAAAAATGAAAATACAGCCTAAATCTCTGATTCAATTTACATGCATAATTGCGCTATCATTTCTTGGAGGGTGTACATATGATAAAGCACAAGACGCTGCCCCTGCTATTCCATTCGTTAGCTATAAAAATGAGATTAAGCCCATAATAGTGACCAATTGTTATCAATGCCACTCTGCAACGTCTACCGACCCTGAGCGTCCAGGTTATGCTTTTCTCGATGACTTTAGCGAACTGCAACGCTATTCATTAAAAATAAGTATATCCAATTCCGCCTACACCACATTGCAAGCGAGGCTAAGGCACATTGAAAATCCGGGCATGCCTTTTAAAAAATCTCCCTTGCCTGAAGCACAAATTGTATTGATTGAAAACTGGATAAAGGCTGGTGCGCCTAATAATTAACGTTTTATTAATTTCTATTTAACTGCACAAAACATGACAGACAAGATTGTTCCGATTTCATTTTTATTTTTATTCTGTTCCATCACTTCAGCCTTAGCTCAAGATGATCTTCTTGCTGAGCTCAACAACAGCGAAGCGAGTAAAAAATCTGAAAAGGTTTTTGCTACTTTCAAAACATCACGAATAGTGAGTGGGCACTCCATAGAAACAGTGGCAAATAAATCGATGGATTTTAGAATTACTCACCACTTTGGTGATGTAGCTGGAGATGCAGGAGGCATTCACACCCTGTATGGATTTGATAACGCATCTGATATACGAATCGCTTTTGAATTTGGACTAACAGATAGACTTACACTAGGTGTAGGTAGGAGTAAAACAAGTGAAATGTTGGACGGCTATTTAAAGTATAGACTTCTTCAACAAACAACTGACGATAAAATGCCCGTGTCAGTTACGTTGTTTACAAATGGTGCTATAATATCACAGAAAAGTACGGGTAGTGAATATGATAATTTTGCACACCGTACTTCTTATGTATATCAAGCCTTGATAGCAAGAAAATTTAATAATAAACTTTCCATTCAATTAATGCCAACGCTTCTTCACCGTAACTATGTTTTTAATTCTAAAGATGAAAATGACTTGTATTCACTTGGCATAGGAGGAAGAATTAAATTAACACGGAGCTTTGCTCTTTTGGCAGATTACTTCTACAATTTCTCTACTTTTAGAAAAGACAATAGTCAAACTTATTTCAATCCGCTTGGCGTTGGCATAGAAATCGAAACTGGTGGACACGTATTTCACATGTTTTTTACCAATAACGGATCCATTCTTGAAAACTCTTTCCTTGCTAATACTACCTCATCTTGGGGAAAAGGAGAATACAAATTCGGGTTCAATATTTCGAGAACATTTGGAATTGGGAAATAGAATCAAATTAAATTTTAGACTACTTCTTGTAGGTCATCGCCTCGGGTATCCAACCTTGAAGATCTCTAATACGAGTTTCGTGAGAAGGGTGAGTCGATAAAAACTCGGGAGGTTGTTGGCCGCCACTCATAGCCACCATGCGTTCCCAAAATTTTGGAGCCGTATTAGGGTCATATCCTGCCATGGTTAAAAATATCAATCCAATATGATCAGCTTCCGATTCATCATCACGAGAAAATTTCAAGAGTCCAATGTTAGCTCCAGCTCCTACCGCTTGCATCAACAACTGACTCGTTTGTGATGGGTTTTGCCCCATCGCTGCCCCCAAGGTGCCAAGCAATCCATTTTCAATCATTGCTTGACTCATCCGCTCACGACCATGATTGGCAATTGCGTGAGCCACTTCATGACCCATAACAACTGCTACACCAGCCTCATCTTTGCAGATAGGAAGAATGCCAGTATAGAAAGCAACTTTTCCTCCTGGCATACACCAAGCATTTGCTGTTTTATCGTCTAGAATTGTATTGAATTCCCAATTGAAGCCTTCCAATTCGCCCATCAATCCTTTGCTTTGCATATAGTTTTCAACTGCATTTTTAATGCGAACACCAACACGCTTAACCAAATCAACTTGTTGAGGATCAGTTGATAATTTAGATTTACTTAAAACTGTTTTGTATTGTGCGGCTGATTCGGCTATGATCTCTGAATTGGATACTAAGCTTAGCTGCCTTCTGCCTGTAATGGGAACTGTAGTGCATGATTGTACAATGAGCAAGAGCGGTAGAGCAAAAGAAATTATCTTTATCATAATGATTGTGTTTTATACAAATGTAGGGGTAGGCAAGTGATTTAAAAATTGTAAAAATCACAGATTTAGGTCTTAGCTTTACGCAAAAATTAGCTGAATGATATTGGTAAGCTATTAACAGTTTAATCAACCAAGAAACTACCGGATTAACTATGAGAATATTTGCTATCGGAAGAAACTATGCTGAGCATATTAAAGAGCTAAACAACGAACGCCCCGATGAGCCTGTTATTTTCACCAAGCCAGATACGGCACTTTTAAAAAACAATGCCCCTTTTTATTATCCCGATTTCTCAAAAGATATTCATCACGAAGTAGAGTTGGTTTTAAGAATTTGTAAAGAAGGCAAGAACATTGACGAACAATTTGCTCATAAATATTTTGATTCGATTGGCATAGGCATTGACTTTACTGCCAGAGACTTACAGAGTAAGGCTAAAGAAAAAGGTTTACCCTGGGATATCGCCAAAGGCTTCAATGGCTCCGCTCCTATTTCTGATAAATTTATACCCGTTGCAAATTTTAAAGACCTTACTAATATCAACTTTAAGTTAGAAGTTGATGGACAATTAAAACAGCAGGGCAATACTAGTATGATGCTGTTTAGCGTTGGATACATTATAGCATACCTTTCAAAATTCTTTACACTAAAAACAGGTGATTTGATTTTTACAGGTACACCTAAAGGCGTTGGCCCTGTGGCAATTGGAAATAAATTATCCGCTTACATTGAAGATGAAAAGTTGTTGGAGTTTGAGGTTAAGTAAGTGGTTTTTTTGTATTGGATTATTCTCTATCTGTTCCTTTTCCTTTGCTCAACTTGAAAAGCAAAAATCGGATTCGGCAGCCACTATAAAAGAAGATTACCTGTTTCCTATTTTCCCAGGAAAGTTGAACATGCTTACAGGTTCGATGGGCGAACTGCGAAGCACCCACTTCCATGCAGGGGTTGACATCCGCACCAACAACATGATCGGCATCCCCGTAAGGGCGGCCATGAAGGGTTATATATCAAGAATTATAGTAGGTACTCATGGTTATGGTAAGGCCATTTTCATAACCCATC
The DNA here is from genome assembly GCA_038205685.1 of Cytophagales bacterium. GTDB lineage: Bacteria > Bacteroidota > Bacteroidia > Cytophagales > Cyclobacteriaceae > ELB16-189. Next base: position 63,593 of record JBBRBQ010000017.1, read on the forward strand.
CTGATGGAAATCAAACATTGTACGGGCATTTAGATAAATTCAAAGGTGCACTGGCAGATTATGTATTGAAAGAACATTATGCGAAAAAATCATTTGACTTAGATTTGTTTCTGCCTGCTGGTCTTCTTCCTGTAAACCGAGGCGATACCATCGGCCTTTCGGGAAATACGGGCGGCTCGCAAGGGCCACATTTACATTTCGAGATCCGCGACAGCGCCAATCTTGCCCTCAACCCTTTGTCTTTCAACTTTAAAGAGATTATTGATACTTACCCTCCTCATGCAAGCAAGATTGCTTTGGTACCGTTGGACAGCAACTCGCGTATAAACGACCAGTTTGGTCGTGCCGAATTCTATCTATTGAAATCGGGCAATAACTATGTTTTCTCTAAACCTATTTTGGCGCATGGGCGGATTGGTATAGAGCTTCTTGCCAATGACCGTATGAACAACTCGGCCTTTAGGTTTGGCATCAATAGCATTGAAATGTTGGCAGATAGCTCTGTGGTGTTTAACCAAGCCATCAATCAAATTGATTTTTTGGAAACGCAAGGAATACAAAACCTCTATAATTATAAAATACTAAAACAACGTGGAGTCTATTTCAATAAATTATATGTAGATGATGGCAATAGCTTCCCCTATCACAACCAATCCATCAACCAAGGAATTCTTACAATCAGTAATAAATTAACATCCATAACTATCCTATTAAAAGATACTTATGGTAACAAAAGTAAAGTGAAGTTCAGCTTGCAGCCAAGCCCAATTGCTGAGAACGTATTCGTAATGGATGCTCTTTTAAATCCACTTGAATTTAGCATCGATAAAAACATTTTGAAAGTAACAAGCCGAGCATGTGGGGATAACAAACTGAAGTTGATTGCTGGCAACGAGTTGTTGACTCAATCGCCAAGCTATGGCACAGCTTTACAAAAAGTGTATCTGATTGACTTGAAAAAAACGTTAGTCGATTCTGTAATTAGTTGTGCCGGATCAATCGCCACCAATTTGAAAGATAGAATCTATTCGGGCATTGACTATACCTACAAAAGTGAAACGGCTGAAATACATTTTCCACAAGGTGCATTATACGATACGCTTTACTTCAACGAATCGTATAAAGGCGGTGATAAAGAAATCTTTACGTTGGGCAGCGCACTCGTGCCAATGTACAAGCCAGTTGAAGTTCTTTTAAAGCCCAAGAGAAAATATACTGAAGACAAAACTACTTCTGTATACAGTGCTAGTGGTGTAAACCTTGGCGGGATTTGGGACAACGGACAAATTAGATTTTCATCGCGTGAACTGGGCAACTTTATGATTCAACAAGACCTAATTCCACCCACGATCGCTAGAATCTATTTGACTCAACACTCCGCCCGATTTAGAATCAGAGACAACAGATCAGGTATTGCATCTTTTGAAGCTACCCTTAATGAAGAGTGGTTATTGATGGATTATGAGTATAAAACTGGTATCTTGCTGGCTGAGCGATTGGATCAAAAAAAGCTCATGAAAGGTGACTTTCAATTAAAAGTAACTGACAACGCTGGCAATGAAAAAATCTATAAACAAAAGATTCTATAACTATTAACTCCCTAGTGATCAACACCTACTAATCAAAATTCAATACTGACCATGGAATTAAAAATTGGAGACAAAGCACCAGATTTTAAAGTAAACGATCAAAATGGAAAAGCTGTAAGTCTTGCAGGCTTGAAAGGCAAAAAAATTGTGCTCTATTTTTATCCGAAGGACAGCACACCTGGCTGCACAGCCGAAGCCTGTAACATAAGAGACAATTACTCGAAACTATTAAAGGCAGGCTATGAAGTGTTTGGCATTAGCTCTGATGATGAAAAGTCGCACAAGAAGTTTATAGAGAAACAAGAACTTCCATTTTCATTACTAGCTGATGTCGATAAAACGGTTCACGAGAAATACGGTACCTGGGTAGAGAAATCAATGTATGGCAGAAAGTACATGGGCACTGCACGAGTTACATTCGTGATTGATGAGAAAGGAATTATCTCTGAAATAATTGAAAAGGTAGACACCAAAAACCACACAGCACAAATTCTTAAATAAACCTACAATCCGTAACCTGTAATTTAAATATGAGTAAGTATTTCGTAATTGACTTTGATAGCACGTTTACTAAAGTAGAAGCCTTTGATGTGTTGGCTGATATTTCATTGAGCGATCATCCCGAAAAGGAAACCATCAAACAACAAATCATTGACATTACTAACCTAGGAATGAATGGCGAGATTTCCTTTCGGGAATCATTGGAAAAACGATTGGAACTTCTTTCGCCAAGCAAAAACCATTTACCCGCGTTAGTCACTTTGTTAAAATCAAAAGTATCAGAATCATTTAAGCGCAACAAAGATTTTTTCTCTACTTATAAAGACAGCATTTACATTATTTCTAATGGCTTTCGCGAGTTTATTGAACCCGTGGTTACGGAGTTCGGTATAAAGCCAGAAAATATTCTTGCTAACGAATTTCGTTTTGATGCTTCAGGCAAAGTAATTGGATTTGATAAAGAAAATCCGTTGTCATCCAACAATGGAAAAGTAGAACAACTGAAGAGATTAAAACTAGATGGTGATGTCTACGTGATTGGAGATGGTTACACCGATTACGAGATCAAGCACTCTGGCTTGGCGAATAAATTCTTTGCTTTTACTGAAAATGTAGAGCGTGGTAACATCATGGAAAAGGCTGATCATATTACACCAAGTCTTGATGAGTTTCTGTATCTAAATAAACTTAACACAGCTATCTCCTATCCAAAAAATAGAATCAATGTATTGTTGTTGGAAAATGTTCATCCAGTTGCAATAGAACTCATGCGCGCTGAAGGCTTCAATGTAGAAAGCTATCCAGCAGGATTGGATGAAGATGAACTATGCGAAAAAGTTAAAAATATATCGGTGCTTGGCATCAGATCTAAAACTCAAGTAACAGCCAAAGTGCTGGAGAGTGCAAATCGATTAATGGTGATCGGTGCATTTTGTATTGGTACTAATCAGATTGATAAAAAGGCAGCAACCAAAAAGGGCATTGCTATCTTCAATGCACCATTCAGCAATACACGGTCAGTTGTGGAACTAGCCATTGCAGAGATCATTATGTTGATGCGCAATATCCCAGATAAGTCAGGAAAAATGCACCAAGGCAAGTGGGATAAATCAGCCAAGGGTAGCTTCGAGATTCGCGGAAAAAATCTCGGCATTATTGGTTATGGTAATATTGGTGCGCAGCTTTCCGTACTCGCTGAGAACTTGGGCATGAAAGTATTCTACTATGATAGAGAAGAAAAGCTCGCGTTAGGAAATGCAGTTAAATGCAAATCGCTAAAAGATTTGTTACCAATTGCTGACATCATTACTATTCATATTGATGGAAGAGAATCTAACACAAACATTATCGGTTCCGAAGAATTTAAGCTGATGAAGAAAGGCGTTATCTTCTTGAATCTCAGTCGCGGGCATGTAGTAGATATTCCGGCCTTACGTGAAAATATTTTAAGTGGTAAAGTTGCTGGCTGCGGAATTGATGTCTATCCTCACGAGCCGTTGAGCAACGATGAGGAATTTAAGTCGGAATTGAGAGGATTGCCCAATACTATTCTTACTCCTCACATTGGCGGCAGCACAGCCGAGGCGCAAGAGAACATCGGCAACTTCGTTCCAAGTAAAATGATGGAATACATCAACACTGGAAGCACAAGTAATAGTGTAAACTTCCCTAACCTTACGCTACCAACGTTAGAAAATGCACATCGGTTGATTCATATTCACAATAACGTACCAGGTATTTTGGCCAAGATCAATCAAGTGCTTGCCGACCATGGAATCAACATTGCAGGTCAGTATTTAAAAACAACTGAAGCGATTGGCTATGTTATCACAGACATCAATAAAGATTACGACAAGGAAGTGATAAAAAAGATGAGGGCAATTGAGAACACGATAAAGTTTAGAGTACTTTATTAAATCAACTTTACTTCGTTTTTCTGATTTTCTACAATCTGAGCCAAGGTTGTGCCTTGTAATACTTTAAGGGTTTCGTCTCGCACCGATATAAAGGCATGGCGTATGCCACACGTCTTTTCGTCTATACACTCTTCGCAAGATCTGTAGTAATTCAATGAAACACATGGCAGCATGGCAATAGCGCCATCCATTAAGCGGATGATTTCAATTAAGTTCACATCCTTCGGATCCTTATTCAAGTAATAGCCACCGCCTTTGCCTTTTTTGCTATATAAAATACTTGAATTTCTTAGTTCTAATAAAATGGCTTCCAGGAATTTTTTGGGGATGCGTTGTTTCTCCGCTATTTCCTGAATATGGATAGGTCCTTTTTGATACCGTTCTGCCAAGTACACCAAGGCATGAATAGCATATTTACATTTCTTTGAAAGCATAAAGCAAGGTATGATTTTATGTGCAATTACGCTTCGTCAAATTTCTCAACCGAATAAATAATTGGAATTTAATATTTATAAAATGGTGAACCTGGAGAAGCAGCCCTTAACTTATATTTCCAGCCCACGTGGTGTTTCTTCTTTTTGATCAACATCATAGGCAACCCAACTCCAACTAGGATTACGGCTGGTTTCCATGCGGCTTCGCTTTCATCAAACCCTTGCTTTTTTACTAGAATTGAATTGAACTCGTCAATCAGAAAATAACCCAAGCCAATTGTGGCCAAAGTAGTGCCGAACACATTCAATCTTGTACCATATGATTTTTGTTTAAGGTTAATCTTATCGATGTTGATCAAAGGAATTGTATCGTGGTTGGTTACAATAAAAAAGTCTTCCACTTTAATAAGGTAGCCTGTCTTAAACTGATTTTGTTTTTTTAATTTAAGGGTAATATCCTCACCTTCTTTGTAAACGGCCAGCACTTTTTCTCCCTTAATCATTACCAATTGATTTTGTGCAAAACCAATGGACACAGCTACAAGAAAAACACACATTAACAAGCACCTCTTACCCATTTCATCCAAAAGTTAACTATTTCAAGTGAAGGTAAATAAAATTAGACGAAGTGTTTCGTGTTTGAAAAGTAACATCTACTTTAGAAGTGGATTAGGTTCTGAAAAAATAAAAATGAAGAGTGAATTAAAAACTACTTTACTATTGTCGGTAATTTTGATAAGTGGCGCTACACTTCTCTCCAGCTGCGGAACTATTATTGGTGGAAGCTATTATAATGCTCACGTTACCGTGCGCGATCGCAACAAAGCACAAATAGTCTATAATGGGGCGGTGCGGGGTACAAAAGATGCCTTCTTCAGGGTAAGGAGACGAGAGGCCAACCAATTTGCCTTTACTCTTAGGGAAGAAGGATGTCCTGATCAAACTTTTCATTACCAATTAAGAACTTTTCGTGGATGGGCCTTTGTAGGTTCAGTGTTAGGCTGGACAGTCATTTCTGGTGGAGTACCTTTGCCATGGGGGCTTGCAACTGACTTGATTACTGGTTCATTGTGGAAGCCAAACGTAACCGATGAGATTGTTGTGAAGAAAAGCTATAAGGAATTTATCTATCCAGTTAGCTATTCTGAATGCACAAAAGAAGATGATATTAAAGAGAATATACCTTTAATTGATGTGGTGTACCTTAAAAATGGCAGCATCATAAGGGGGATTATTATTGAGCAAATACCTAATGTGTCGGTTAAACTTAAAACCAGAGATGGAAACATTTTCGTGTTTAAAACTGATGAAATTGAAAAATTGACGCGTGAATATTAAAAGCTTTTCTCTCTATATTTATTAGAATAATTTATAAAATGACCAAAACCACTCTCGATCAATTGCTAGGCATCGACTATCCTATAATAGTGGCTCCCATGTTTTTGATCACAAACGCTAACATGGTTAAAGCTGCTCTTGCCAATGGAGTAACTGCTGCTTTCCCTGCGCTCAATTATCGCACAGATAAAGAATTACGCGAGGCTATCCTTGAGATTAAATCCTTCTCAAAGAAACCTTTCGGTGTAAACCTGATTGTGAATAAATCGAATCCTAAATACAAAGGCCAGCTGGCTATTTTGCTTGAAATGAAGGTCGATTTTATCATCACTTCATTGGGCAGTCCTAAAGAAGTGATAGATAAGTGTAAACCTCTTGGTATAAAAGTTTTTTGCGATGTGGTTGATTTAACTTACGCCAAAAAAGTGGAGCACCTTGGTGCTGATGCCGTGATAGCGGTGAATAATAGAGCGGGAGGACATGCTGGAAATATTGATCCTCACGAGTTGATTAAGTTACTCACCACCCACTGTTCTATTCCCGTAATTTCAGCAGGAGGTATTGCCACTGGGCAACAGTTAAAAGAGGTAATGGAGTGGGGAGCAGCAGGGGCTTCGATAGGAACAATTTTTATTGCTTGCGAAGAAGCTACCATTTCTCCTGAGTACAAACAAGCTATGATTGACTATGGCGAAAAAGATATTGTAAAAACGACTAAACTATCAGGTTCGGCACTCACTGTTATCAACACTCCCTATGTTCAGCAACTAGGCACCAAGGCTACCTTTCTTGAATGGATATTGAACAATAATAAAACGTTGAAAAAGTATGCTAAGATGATTCTTGCTTTTCGTGGAATGAAGCAGGTAGAAAAAGCTGCCTTTGGCGCAACGTATAAAACGGTTTGGTGTGCAGGCCCTGCCATCGAGTATGTAAAAAGCATCAGACCTATGAAAGATATAGTACAAACACTCACTAGCGAATTTAAACAAGCAAAATAAACCAAAGTATAATGTTTACAATTGAAAGAGTAAGTGCCAAAGAGGCCACCCAATTAATTGCCTTTGCAGTAAGCGAGGCTGAAAAACTTAACAAAGGTATTGCTATTGCAGTAACAGGAACAGAAGGTGAACTGATCGCTTTTTTGCGTATGGATGGTGCCAATTCAGCCTCTTCTTTAATATCTCAAAACAAGGCTTATACAGCTGCTCGAGATACCAAGGATACACACGTGATGGGAAAGTACATGCGCGATACCAACACTCCACCTGCCTTTTGGGGAGACTTGCACATCACTGGGTTTGGTGGAGGTGTTGCAATAATAAATAACAGTAAAGTGATTGGCGGAATCGGAGTAAGCGGCCTTAGTCAGGAGGAAGATATACGAATTGCTAAAGCAGCCATCGAAAGTGTTTTCTCGTCTTAGTTATGTGTAGATTAATCACGTTAACAAAAATATAATATTGGAATACCTTCAACGTTATCACTCAGATCTAAAAATCAGTTATCTTACAATTACAATTAACAAGGATATGATTTTAAGAATAAAAATTATTATTATTTTCCTTCTATCGGTTGCTTCGGTAGGGATGGCTCAGCAGCACTTTATTAAGTTAACGAATGCCGCTACAAAAAAAGTATTGTTCTTAGAAACAGGTGATAAAGTTGAATATGTTTTAGCTAATCAATCAAAAGTTTTTAAAGGAAAATTAAAAACCATTGGTACTGCTTTTATTGTAGTTGATAATGATCAAATCAAACTAAAAGATATTCAATCGATAGGAAAAAGAAAAACACCGATTGACTTCGGGATGAATTTATTAGCCGGATTAGGTTCAGGCATTGTTATGTGTTCGCTTTTTGATCTTACACCTACTTCCTGCCTCTCGTGCCATGCCGTGAACAGTTATACTGATCAAAGTAGTTATGAAGTTGCTAACACACTAGAAGGTTCTGTGTTTATTAATGCTGGCTTAAACCCTACTACTAAAAATCCTACCAAGAATTCTGTTTCTAAGTGGAAATTAGAAATTATTGAATAGCTAATTCCTTTTTGTGTAATCTTAATTAATCCTTCTCTATTAAATCTGACATGGAGATGTGGCCATCTTTGATAACGGTTTGTTTATAGTTATTGATATCAACGGCCATCGGCTTAAGTAGAATGGCATCAACAATTATTTCCCCATTTTTTAACTTGCTTGTGCCGCTTATAGGTTTTTTCTTAGCCAGATTAATGGCAATTTCTGCCGCGAGATAGGCTAATGGCTTTATTGGTTTGTAAACGGTCATGCATTGAGATCCGTCTATAATATGTTGAATTCCTGCTCTGTCTGCATCTTGCCCTGTTACCAACACCCTTCTTCTAAGCTCTCTGGGCAATGCTTGGATAACCCCTCCTGCCAAGGCATCATTTGCAGCAATAATTACATCGGGCATTTCCTTGCTGTATGCAAGAAAATTATCCACTCTAGTTAGCGCTCCTGATTCACCCCAATTTTCCATCATCATATCCTCCATTATCTTTACTTTCTTAGAATCAACATAGGGCTTTAAGACTTTATGCTGACCTTTTCTTAATAAAGAAGAATTGTTATCACTCACGGGGCCGTGTATCATCAAGTAGTTGCCCAAGGGTGCTCTTGTTAGAACATACTGAGCTTGCAATTCACCAACTTGTTCATTATCGTAGGACACATATATAGTTACATCTTTGCTTGGAATAAGGCGGTCGTACGAAATAAGCGGTATGTTGGCAGCTTTTGCCAGGGTAGCTATTTCGATAGCTTTTTCGGCATCAACCGGAACTACCACAAGAACATTTACACCAGAAGCTATGAGCGATTTGCATTCTCGAATCTGTTGAGCGGGGTCACCGTAAGCAATCTCTATTTGAACTTTCCCACCCAGTTCTTTTATCCTTTCAGTAAACAATTTTTGATCTTTATACCATCGGTCGGTAACATAACTATCCATCAGCAATCCAATAGTTTGACTTTTTGCTTTGATGGCACTAATGAAAAGAATGAGGGAAAAGAATAGAATTGAGATGATGAGCTTTTTCATAAAACGTTGGGTTTAGTTTTAGTTTATTCAAAAGTATTTCAGCTTACTCGAATCTAAAAAAATATACAGTAGACGCTAAAATTCATATTCAATACTTACCGTAACGAATTCTTTATTAGCAACTAACACTTCATCCCAATCAGTCTATCAATTGAACCCGTTATTTCTTGTTTGTTAAATCTGACATTAGAATATGCCCATCTTTTATCACCGTTTCTTTATAGTTATTAATATCAACAGCCATAGGAGTAAGTAAAATTGCGTTTATAGAAATGTCTCCGTTTTGCATTTTAGTGCCACCTGTTACAGGTTTTCCCTTTGCTAGATTCATAGCAATTTCGGCTGCTAAATAAGCTAAAGGCTTTATTGGCTTATACACCGTCATACTCTGTGTGCCATCAATGATGTGCTGAATACCAGCAACATCTGCATCTTGTCCCGTTATCAAGAGTTTACCTTGAAGCGCTTTCGGCAATGCTTGAATTACCCCTGCGGCCAGTGCATCATTGGCTGCAATAATAACATCGGGCTTTTCTTTTGAATAGGAGAAAAAGTGATCGGTTCGCATCAATGCGCCTAGTTCGCCCCAATCTTCCATAATCATATCCTCTAGAACAACTATTTTCTTTGCATCGATGGCTGGCTTAAGCACTTTTAGTTGACCTCTTCTAAATAAGATTGCATTATTGTCAGTTACCGGGCCATGAACCATTAAGTAATTTCCTTTCTGGATTTTATTGAGCGCATATTGTGCTTGAAGTTCGCCTACCTTCTCATTATCGTAAGAAAGATACATAGCGACATCTTTACTTAAAATAAGTCTATCGTAGGAAATAAGTGGAATATTAGCAGCCTTTGCCAGCTCAGCTATTTCAGCTGCTTTTTGACCGTCAACGGGAACAACTACCAGCACTTTAACGCCATTTGCTATAAGAGATTTACACTCGCGAACTTGCTGATCAGGGTCGCCATAGGCAACTTCTATTTGTACTTCGCCACCTAGTTCCTTTACTCTATCTGTAAAAAACTTTTGATCCTTATACCAACGATCGGTAACATAACTATCCATTACCAAACCAATAGTTTGTGCCTGCAATTGGGCGCAGGTAATAAAAAATGCAATAGCAATTAAAGTTGAATACAAGGTGGATTTCATAGTTTGTGGTTAATGTTTAATATTGAAATTTGTCCTTAACCGAATCCAAGTTAAATGAATTAAAGAAAATAACAAGTGAATGATTTAACTATCTTTACTTATGATCTCACAATTAATTGATTAAGTTGAAATTAAAGAAGACTCATATCATTCTGCTCGTCTTGTTTTTGGGGGCAGGTTCATGTTATATTCAACAACTGGCAACTCGACCGAAGGCCAACAATCAACAGCCAAGTTCTTTTATTGGTTCGTCATCGTGTGCCTCGTGTCATGCATCCGTTCACCAATCGTTTGTCAATACAGCTCACTACAAAACGAGCAGTGAAGCCGCGGCATCTACCATAAAAGGCAAATTCACTTCTCCCCACAACGAATATCAATACAACAACCGTGATAAGATGGTAATGGAAAAGTTGGATTCAGGCTTTTATCAAACTGGATTTGTTAACGGTAAGAAAGTGGGAAGTCAGCGGTTCGATATTGTTGTGGGTGCTGGTACCAAAGGACAAACCTACTTACATTGGGTTGGCAATCAACTAGTGCAACTTCCTGTATCTTATTATGTTAGCGATTCGCTATGGGCAAGCAGCCCAGGCTATCCACCCGATCGTTTTTTAATTAGCAGACCCATCACTGCAAAATGTTTGAATTGCCACAGTACGTTTTTTAATGTAAAGGCTCAGGTATCAAAACCAGATGAATTTGATAAGCTGAACATCTTGTTTGGTGTGGATTGCGAGCGTTGTCATGGGCCTGCTTCAAAGCATGTTGACTTTCATACTAACCAGCCCAACGAAAAAGGTGGTAAATACATTATTCGGCATAAAGATTTAACTACAAAGCAGCAACTCCATGCGTGCGCTCAATGCCATTCAAACTCATTAAAAGCTACGAAAGCTCCTTTTTCATTTATGCCTGGCGATTTGCTCTTCGAAGATTTTATGGCCGCTGGCAGAGGCGATACTTCATCAACAGCAGAGGTTCATGGTAATCAATACGACCTCTTGAATCTTAGTAAATGTTTCCTCAAGAGTGACTCCATGACTTGCTCCACCTGCCATAATACTCATGCTACTGAACGTAACAACTTAAAGTTATTTTCTGACCGCTGCCAATCGTGTCATCAAACATCTGGCAAACAATGCAAAGTAAATGTTACTGCTGGTATGAATATTCAATCTAATTGTATTGACTGCCACATGCCTAAAAATCTTTCTAACAAAATAAGCTTTCGTGTAGAGGGTAAAAGTGTGTTCACTAAAGAAGTAGCAAGAACTCATTACATAAAAATCTATCCTAAAGAAGCTAAAAAGTTGATAGATGGATTTGATGCCTTGTTGAAGAAAGTACATGACAAGAAAGGATAACTGATGGATTTGATAAAGTTCAAAAAGGATTCTGAAAAGAATAAGGATCCCAATAAAAAGTTTTTGTCGAAGCTTGCCAAAGCCGATTCGCGCAAAGTAGATGATGCCTTCCATCAGCAACATGATAACGTATTTGAAGAGATTGATTGCCTAACATGCGCCAATTGCTGTAAAACAACAAGCCCCATTTTTTATCAACATGATATTGAAAGAGCATCGAAAGCATTGCGGTTGCGCCCTTCTGATTTTATTAGCAAGTACCTTCGTGTAGATGAAGATAAGGACTATGTTTTGCAGCAAGCACCCTGTCCGTTTTTAGATAAGGAAAATTATTGTTCCATCTATGCAGATAGGCCTAAGGCTTGCCGTGAGTATCCACATACTAATCGAAAGAAAATGGTGCAGATAATGGATTTAACATTTAAAAATACATTAGTTTGCCCTGCCGTTTTTGAAATGGTAGAACGCTTGAAATCCAAATCTATATAATCTTAATAAAAATGAAAAAATTGATACTAGTTCTATTGGTTAGTGCCTGCACTATCACGAATGCTCAAGTGCGATTAGCCAATGTGTTTTCTGATCACATGATGTTGCAACAACAGACGGAAGTATTGATGTGGGGATGGGCCGGCTCGGGCGAAAACATACTTATAAAAGCAAGCTGGAGTGAGGATACCATCAAAATTAAATCGCGCAATTCTGCGGATTGGTCGGCAATGTTGAAAACCCCCATAGCAGGTGGGCCTCATAAAATATACATCAAGGCAAGCAATGAAATTATTTTGCAAGATGTGATGATTGGTGAAGTATGGCTTTGCTCTGGCCAATCTAACATGGAGTGGAGCGTGAACAATGGATCGGAAGATGCGAAAGCCGACATGCCCAATGCCAACTTTCCGAACATTCGGTTTTTTCAGGTGAGTAAATCTGCAAGCGATTATCCACAGACACGAGGCGAGGGCAAATGGGAAGCGTGTACACCTCAAACAATGAAAGGTTTTAGCGCAGCAGGTTATTTCTTTGCCAAGAAAATTCATACTGATCTTAAAATACCTATCGGGATAATTAATGCTAGCTGGGGTGGCACACCGGCAGAAGTGTGGACACCCAAAGAGAAAGTAGAAGGCGATGAAGAATTAAACACATCCTACAAATTGCAGAAAGAAGTACCCTGGTGCACAAGCAAAGTAGGTGCCGCCTACAATGCTATGATAAAACCGCTTGTGCCCTTCAAGATAGCAGGTGTGCTTTGGTATCAGGGAGAGGCGAATGCAGTTTATCCTTACACCTACCAGAAATTAATGAAGACGTTGATTGAAAGTTGGCGAAGCGAGTTTGCCACGGAGCTACCTTTTTACTATGTGCAGATTGCACCCTATGCTTATGGACGAACCAACGAAGGTGTACTAATACGCGAACAACAAAGCAAATTACTAAGCGTACCTAAAACGGGTATGGTAGTTATCTCCGATAAGGTTGATAATGTAAAAGATATTCACCCAAAGTTTAAGAAGCCAGTGGGCGAGCGATTGGCCAACATGGCCTTGGCTGAGGTGTATCGCAAGCCTATATTAGGATATAAATCGCCCGTCTATAAAAGCATGAAAGTTGAGAAAGCAAGCATTCGTATTTCATTTGATTATGCTGAAGTAGGATTGTTGAGTACAGGCGGAGAACCAAAGGAGGTTTTAATTGCTGGTGCCGACAAGAAGTTTTACCCAGCTTCGGTTAAAATTGATGGAAGCACCATTGTGGTTTCAGCCAAAGAAGTGAAGCTGCCTGTGGCCGTGCGCTATGCATGGAGCAATACATCTATTTCCAACCTCTTCAACAAAGAATTTTTGCCAGTGCCCAGTTTTAGAACTGATGATTGGGAACTAGAAATGGTTGCTGAACAGAGTAAGTAGCCAAGAAAAGATAGAGCCTTCTAAAAAACTAGCTGTTGAAATTGGTAGTCTAATTGCTGAGCCTAATCAAGCAGATCATAAATTAGTGAAACCCATTTTTACCCCTTTCCTACTTGCTGAGCAATCTGCAAGCCAAAGGTAGCGTTGCGGTTGAATCACCAGTACCCAAGTTTTTACACCATAAACTAGCAAGGTGAGATACATGTAATTAATTTAGTTTATCATATAATATGGTGGGGGGTTATATCATCCACATTTACCACATAATTAATAACTGTATGAAAACAATTAAATTCTTAACCCTATCATTTTTCACTTTTGTTGGCTCTTTTGCCTCTATCGCACAGGTTTCTGTCGGCTTAGATATAGCGTTTCCAACAGACAATTTTTCAAACATTGCAGCTACAGGCTTTGGCGGATCTCTTCGATACGAAAATCCGATTAGCAACAAACTTAATTGGACAGTATCAGCTGGTTATTTATCATTCGGTGAAAAGGTTTACAAAATCGGCAATGTTTCTATACCCTTTGGAAACACAACTAACATTCCACTTTCTGGCGGTTTAAAATATTATTTTGAAGAACCAAGCAAAGGCTTTTACGCTGGACTAGATGTAAGCGTAAATTTTTTGTCCACCTATGAATATACCTATAACAATGGGAATGGCGGTGGATATAATCTTTCCAATTCATCTGTGACTAAAACCGGATTGAATCCAGGTATAGGTTACAGAACAACCAATTGGGATTTTTCGGGACGCTATAATGCCCTAGGAGATTTTAGCTATGCTGGATTTAGGATTGCTTACATTTTTGACAATAAATAGTTAAGAGAATACGCCAAGCAAGAATAGGAATGATCGGGTATGAAATCGAGTATCATCTAAGCTCCACTTGCACTACTGGCACTGTAGTTGAAATCACCTGTATACAAAAAATCGAATCTTCCTTGAAAGATTAAATGCCTAGTTGGTTATTTGATATTGGTTTCCCAATTGCCAGTAATCAACTATAAGCAACTAAGTAATTAACTGTGTAAAGGTTCTCTAAGCGAGATGCTGTAAAGAACATTTCGAAGTTTAGATGGATGGAATTTTATCCCCTTTCATTTGAATCCCGATTAATAAATCAAGAACATATAAAGGACGGCTAAAGGGCTAAAGTTCATGGCTGTGAAGAATACTAACACGGGCAAGTCGCCAAAGGCCAACAAAGGCTAGATGAATCCTCCTTACAGCATTTGGAACAACTAATGTTCAGTCCTTCATTGATGTGTGAGACCTCTCTGGTATACAGAGCTCGTTACGATCAACTACTATGACCTCCGCTGACTTCTGTATGTCTAGTAAAACGAAACTAGATACAGATCTCCCCAGGTAAGAGCTTATTCCTTCCTCCGATTCCTGCGGCATCTACTCCATGAAGTTTATTGGCCAAGAGTGTTGCAAAGATCCCGCTAGTGCGGGACAAGTTGTGTTTGCTTACCCACTTCATATAGCCTCAGTATGTCCTTCCTGTTCGTCAGTACCGGATTTTGTAGTCTCGCTTCCTTCAGTGCCTGCTTCACAGCAAACCACTCCCGCAAAAAAGCGGGACAGGCTTTGCGACTTACTAGCAGGCTTCACCAACTTGCCTGTAAGGGATTTACACCCTCTGGAATAATTCGGCATCTTTCAATACCTTGCGCTCATGCTGGGCGCACACACTGTGTTTGCGATCAGGCGGGGTGTGTGCGTATGCAAAGTTTTGCTATCTTTATTCGGTTCGTGCGTGGGACATGGCGTAGGTTCTAAATCCCGCCCGAACGCAAACACGTGCCCGTTATAGCCAATGGTAGGCTAAACTACAACCAAGACACAGACGAGCATTTAAACTTCCTCCTATTTATAAACGTTGACCGGTGACCAAATACATAAAGACCATATTGCAAACTGACAGCGAAGTAACCCGACACCCATTGTCGACACTTCTGTATTTTTTATTTTTTTGCACCGCGCATTTTTTAATTCAATTTTAGCTAACCGCACAAATGGCACATTTGCTTTTGCCACAGCCGCACAAGCTGACCCTATGGGCAAAATCAAAAGAGCCATTTTTAGCCAGCGCACCAACAATAATGACGTTTCATATCTCAATAGTCAGGTTTGTCCTGATTTTAAGTATATAAAACATGATTTATTTGACAAAAGTGATTATAAACCTAATAACTTTTTGTATCATTATGGTCAGGTTTAACCTGACTTATAGACTATGAAAAATAAGTATATATCAACGCAATCTAACGAACTTCTATCCTTTTTCAACGGACAGAACAGGGCTTGTTTTGATTATGCCGAAGCGTTTAAAGCATTGCCCGAGTCGAAAGAAAGTGCCGTTAAAGAATTATTAAGCGACATGACTAAGAGAGGCTTATTAATGAGATTGAAAGAAAGTGTTTATTACATTATTCCATACGAACAGAATTCAGAATCGTTTATGCCCGACTGGCATGTGATCGCTGAAAATCTAGTTAGAGATGCCGACCATTATATTGGTTATTATTCCGCTTTGCAAATTCATAACCTCATAACTCAACCTTCTTTGAAGGAACAAATTGTTGTTTCAAAACAAATTCGACCATCAGTAATTAAGATCAAAAACGTATCTTTTCAATTTATATATCATAACGAAAGTCATTTTTTTGGAGCAAAAAAAAAGTGGGTAGATAATTTTAATAAAGTGCAATGTTCTGATCTTGAAAAAACAATTGTTGACTGTTTATTTAAACCAGATTACGCAGGAGGAATTGTTGAAGTAGCAAGGGCAATTTATATTTCGAAAGAAAAAATAAAATTTGAAACGCTACTTGATTACACACAAAAATTCAACTCTCAGGCGGTTATTAAACGACTTGGCTTTCTCTTAGAATTATTGGAAATAAATAATACCATCACAGAGAAATTACAAAAATCAAAAACCGCTTCTTATGTTTTACTGGACACAGAATTACCGAAGTCAGGAAAAATGATTAGTAGATGGAGCATTCAGCAAAATTTAGAAACAGAAACTATTAAGTCTGCCATTTATACATGATTAAACCAAGCGAAATACAACAGAAAGCACGGGAAGTAGGTGTTCGTGACCAGCAGATAGAAAAAGACTATATGCTCTCATGGATATTGCAGTGTGTTGCTCAACACGAGCAACTTTGTAAAGCGATTGTTTTTAAAGGTGGAACAGTTTTAAAGAAAATATATTTTGACGATTATCGGTTTTCGGAAGACCTTGATTTTACTCTACTAAACAATGAGATTACAAACAAACATATTTTTGCATGGTTTAAAGAAACCTTCGAATACGTTTTGGAGGAAGCAAATATTCGTCTCGAAATCATTGACAATAACGAACACGAGGATGGTGGAGTTAATTTTTACATCAGCTATGTTGGCCCCTTGGGCGGGCAAGGAAATAATAAAAAAGTAAAAGTTGATATTTCAAGAAGCGAAAAATTAGAATTTAAACCAGTAATGAAAAATGTTTTACTTAACTATTCAGATTTGACAGAACATCAACTTTTATGTTACCCCTTGGAAGAAGTGTTAGTTGAAAAAATGCGCACAGTGATGCAACGCATGCAGGCGCGTGATTTTTACGATATATGGTATTTGTTGGATCAACATGGTATGGATGTGAATTTCTATTTAAAGGAATTTGCCAACAAATGCGCCAGTAAAAAATTAAACCCAGCCGATTTTCAAAAGAAACTGGCAGAACGATTACCACAATACAAAGGGCGCTGGGAAAGCTCTCTGAATGAACAAATCCAAAATTTGCCAGACTTTGATAAGGTAGAACGAGAAGTAATGAGGCATTTGAAGAAATTGAAATTATGAGCAGTAAAAAAACAATTAAAAAAGAATTTAAATTCATTGACCTATTTGCTGGAATAGGAGGTTTTCACTTAGCAATGCATTCTGTTGGAGGAAAGTGTGTTTTTGTAAGTGAATGGGACAAATATGCTCGAATAACTTATGAAGAAAACTACAAATCTATTTCTCCTGAATTATTTAAAAAGGGTGATTTTAATTGGGACATTCAAGAAGCGAATCCAAGTAAAATTCCCGATTTTGATGTGCTTTGTGCAGGATTTCCTTGTCAACCATTTTCCCAGGCAGGGTTAAAAAAGGGATTTGAAGATACAAGAGGTACATTGTTTTTTAACATTGCTCAAATAATTAATCAATAGCGTCCTAAACGTTTTAGAAAGAAGGGTAAGTTTTTTAACTCAAAGTTACCTTTGAGGTGCACAAAAAAACCATCCCCTTCTCGATGTCAAACATAACTCTATTCTCTCAAATTATTTCAAAGCTTGATCGTTTAAAGTTTTCTAAACTGGTAGCCGAAAAACAATCGGATAAACATAACAAAGGCTACACCAGTTGGACTCATTTAGTATCTATGCTATTCTGCCAATTTGCTAAAAGCCAATCGGTGCGTGATATAAGTAACGGACTCCGTTCGGCCACTGGCAACCTCAATCACCTGGGTATTGATAAAGCCCCCTCTAAGTCAACGATCAGCTATCAGAATAAACATCGCCCTTGGTCGCTTTTTAAAGATTACTACTTTGTGCTGTTGGAAAGTTTAGGACAGCAGGCAAGATTTAAACAAGTGAAATTTAAAATCAAGTCAAAGATTTTCCTTTTAGATTCTACCACCATAAGTCTCTGCCTGTCCTTGTTTGATTGGGCCAAATACAAGACTGCGAAAGGGGCGGTGAAAATGCATACGCTTCTTGATTATGATGGAAACTTGCCGGCCTACGTCAATATCACTGATGGTAAAACAGGTGACAACAAAGGTGCATATGATGTGCCATTGCTGAAAGGGAGCGTTATCGTGGCCGACAGGTTTTATAACGACTTTTCCTTGCTCAACGTATGGGACAGCAAGGGCGTAAAGTTTGTGATCCGCCATAAGGAGAACCTTCAATACGTTAGGGTAAAAGAAAACGAACTCCCCGAAAACAGGCATGCTCATATACTCAAAGACGAGATTATAGAGTTAAAGAATACAGCCTCTAAAGAGAAGTACTCCAAAAAATTAAGAAGAGTAGCTGTTTGGGATGATGTGAACCAGCAGACTATAGAAATTATCACCAACCAACTCACTTGGACAGCCTCCACCATTGGCGAACTCTACAAAAGCCGTTGGCAGATTGAAATATTCTTTCGTGAGATCAAACAACTACTGCACATTAAAACATTTATAGGCACCACTGAAAATGCGGTGATGATACAAATATGGACTGCGTTGATAACCATTCTTGTATTAAAAGCACTAAAGGCAATGGCCAAATTCAACTGGCACCTCTCCAACCTGGTGGCCTTTATAAGGCTAAACATTTTTGTGAAGATTACC
>JBBRBQ010000018.1:0-82175 GCA_038205685.1 Cytophagales bacterium
TGCTTCACAGCAAACCACTCCCGCAAAAAAGCGGGACAGGCTTTACCACTTACTAACAGGCTTCACCAACATACCTATAAAAGCTTTACGCAATAGTTGCTGACTCTTCACATTTTGTATTTAAGAACGGCAAAAGCTTGATTTAACCAACTGATAGAAAGAAAATCAAAGTAAGATGAAATGTTGAGAATGGGTTTTCTTTTTACATTTAGGGGGCGAAAAACATTCGTATATTAGAGAGTTGTGTGTAATGCTCAAAATCAAAAGGATGACAAATAACAGATTACTGACGACAATAATAATTCTGACCTTTGCAACTTCTTGTGCGCTGTTTGATAGCGGGGGAGAAACTATCAAGGGACACTACAACATTGGGTGGATTGACACAAAAGCTAATAGGAGTATTCTGCCGTGTCAGGTGTTATCACCTGACACCATTACGTACGGGTCTCGTATACAGCGGTTCATTAAGTTGTGGAGCAACTTTGTAGTAGTAGTTGAGTAAAGATTGGCTAAATGCGTACCAGTTGATTAAATCTACATTGAGATTATAAATGTTGGCCAGCTATCTCAAATGATAAATAAGGAGTGTCGCAATGCCAGCTTGAGACTGCTTCGTGCCTCGCAGTGATGACAACCCTGCTCTTGGAGAGGATAGTAAGGTGTAAGGCATCACGAAGTACGGATAAGAAGGGATTAAAGATACCATCAACTTGTTTGGAATAATATGAACATTAAGATGTGGGATAATGTCGGCTTGAGACTGCTTCGTGCCTCGCAGTGACGACAACCCTGCTCTTGGGGAAGGATAGTAAGGTGTAAGGCATCTCGAAGTACGGATAAGAAGGGACTAAAGATACCATCAACTTGTTTGGAATAATATGAACATTAAGATGTGGGATAATGCCAGCTTGAGACTGCCTCGTGCCTCGCAGTGACGATAAACCCTGCTGGGTTGGAATAATTAATCCGTATCACCGAAATGTTATCATGGCTTTTTAAGGGACGACTAGTTAACCCCTTACTTTGCCTTTCTTACTTGAAAGGCACGAGTAACGTTAAAGCCTAAACTCAAGTCTCCGTTAAGAATGTCACCTTGTGTTTCAGTAATAAACGCTCGCTCTGTAAGCCCTCTGGTGTTGGTTATAATCAGTTGAAATACATGGCCGCCAGTTTCTATATCAATACCAAAACCAATTGAATTGTAATACGGATTAACACTTCTTACATTAAATCGGTGATAGTATTCAGACGTTAACGCAACACTTCTGCTCACTTTTAACCTACCCGCAAAACCCATTGCATAAGTATCGTTGGTCTCAATGGTTTTATCCACGGTGTTCTTGTGAACAAATGTAGGCATGAGCTGAAGTGATAGCGAAGGAGAAAATTTTCTAGCGATAAGAATTTGTGCTGTGTACGCAAGGCGATCGACCAATTGAATATCGTATGCAGCATCTTGGGTGCGTGGCGATGTTCTAAGGGCACCGCTGCCAAAGGCTGTTATGGTTACTGGAAAGTTGACTGCGCCTGAACTTTGTCTAAGCAATTTATAACGAAGATACCCATCCATGGTTTTGTCGTACGAGTTTCTGCCAAAGCCAACGCCAAACCTATCGGTAACTCCATACTCAAGCCCAAGGCGAACATAGGCTTGATCCAATCCAAACAATTGGTAACTGCCGCCACTCATAGGGCCAAACCGATGGGCAAAAATAAATTCGAGTACTCCCTTACCTCTGGTTTCAACGGATTGTCCATTGATGATTCTGCTTCCTTTAAAAGTAGCTGTAGCGTAATTTGTTTCTGGCTTTTCGCTTGCTTGCATCTCTTTCAATAGGTCATCTTGTGCCAACAGGTGAGAAGACACTAAAAGAAGCAGAGCGGTAAATCGTAATATCATTTATCAACAGGTTTATAAGATAGATCAACTGTAACATCAATTGATTCTGCTATGTTCTTCCATAGCAATTGAGGTATTGTAATATCGTAGTCTTTCAACAATACAATGAATTTTGATTTGGCAATTGCCTTGCCGTTTACAAACTCGAGCGTGCCTGTTGTTTCAATGTCTTTGGTGACGCCATGTATAGTAAGCTTGCCACTGCCTTTTACTTCTTGCAAGCCTGCTTTATCAATTGAATATCCGATAAGCTTTCCTTGAAAGGTTGACTTGGGAAATTTTTCGGTCTCCAAATACTTTTCATTGAAATGCTCTTTCATTAGCGATTTTCTAAAATCAAAATCTTTCATCATCATAGAAAAAACAATTTCACCTGTAGCCGAATTGAATAAACTATTGACGGCTGTATTTTTTGCTTGGATGTCTTCAACCGGGGTTTTAGAGAAGAACATAATGGAGGATTTCTCCACAGTATATTTCTGGCTCCAACCTAAAGTTGATAGTGATAAAAATGCGAGGATGAATAGTTTTTTCATGGCTTTTTAGTTGTTTAGAGATCCGCTTGCTACCCAACAAGCAATAATATCTATTTGATTTTGTGTTAAGGCTGGGGAGCCTGCTTGAGGCATGCTCTTGTTACCGGTTCTTGATTTAATAGCAGATGAATTTGCTTTCACGTTAGTATAATTTGTCCAATCACGACCTGTACTAGCCGCGTGGCAGCTTGGCAAATTACAATAAGTTGTTAGTATTGGTGCTATATCATTAGTGTAACTTATTGAGCTAACTCCGGCATCTACTGTTGCACTTATCGTCTTTATACATCCTACATTATCTTTAATTGAAATGCTGTGTATACCAGCCTTAACTCCCACCAAGTTTGTAGCGTTGCCAAAGCCATTTCCATCCAATTGAAATTGATATGTAGGCGATCCGCCAGTTGCAATCACGTTAATACTTCCGTTAGGATTTGTACATCCAGTGTCCTCAATAGTTGTAATTGTGGCGTTCAATGTACTAGTTGATACGAGGCTAACTTCGAGCGTTCTAGGACATAGATTCCCATCTCTAACTTGAATAGCGTAAGTGCCAGCTCCAAGTGAAGAAAATATTGGAGAGGTTTGAATAGCACCGCCATTTAAAGAATAACTGTAAGGTAAAACTCCTCCACTTGTTATCACTGTAATTGCTCCGTCTGTTGTAGTGCAAGCTGAGGGATCTGTTTTTGTACTCAATGAAAGCTGTAGATCAGAAATAGAGCAATCTATTCCTTTAGGAATATCTCTATAAACGCAAGCATTTGAAAGCATTAATAAAAGCAGGAACTGAAATCCTTTATAGTAGCATTTATAGTTCATCATGAAGTCTAACTTGATGGGTTTGTTATTTCTCAAATATCAAAATAATTCTATTCTTGATCTAGATTTTCAGCCAATTCTTAGTAAGAAAAAAAATAAAAAAAATCGCAGGTTTATTATGCTGCGATTTTGATAGTTCATCTACCTTAACAATTCATTTTCATTAATTATTCACCGCTCCATCATCTATCCAGCAAGCAATTAAATCAATTTGGGCTTGTGTTAGCGATCCTGTCTTGGGCATTGATTTATCTCCTGTTCTGGATTTTATACCAGCAGCTTTTGCCTTTATATTATCAAACACAGTCCAATTACGAGCCGCCCCATTATCGCCATTGTGGCATCCTGAAATAGCACATTTTGTTTCAATAATTGTTTTTATATCGCCTGAAAAGGTAGTTCCGTTAAGAACTTGACTTGCAACTGTAGTTTGACAACCGGCATTATCTTTTACCACAACAGTATAGACGCCACCTGCTAAAACACTAAAGGTTGGTGTAGCCCCTGCTGCTCCGCCATTAATGGAATAGGTATAAGGAGAAACTCCACCTGACGCAGCAATTGAAATTGCCCCAGTACTAGATTTGCAGCTAGTATTAGTTACAGTGGCTGCCGCTTTTAAAGTAGATCCAACACTCGTAAGTTCTATGCTTTTGGTTCGTTCGCATCCATTTTTATCTATTATTTTCAATACATAAGTTCCAGCTACAAGGCCAGTAAACTTGGAAGCACTGCCAAGAGGTTGTGTGCCTAATGAGAATTGATAGGGTGCAACACCACCGCTTGAAGCTGTTGCATCAATCACGCCATCAGCAGCACCACAAGCACCAGGATTAGCGGTTGCAGCTGAAATTGCTAATGTTGATACAGCGCAGTCGATTGGCTGTGGTGTATCATTCTTAGAACAGCCTATGTAGAGGCCTAGTGAAATACACCATGCGATAGAAAAGATTTTTTTTGAGGTAGAGAAATTCATACAATTTATATTTAAGGGTTTAGTTGATTTTATATTTTATTCCTACGAAGAGCCCCATACTGGAAAGCAAAATCTTTCCTTCCCCCACTCTTTTTAGCGGCACTTTCAAAAAAGGTTCTGCTTGAATATGCCATCGTGGCGAAAGTTGATATTGCACTCCAGCAGAAAGGTTGAGCATCTTAAACCACTCTTTATTTTTTCCGCTCACATTAGTTGAGTAAGGATAATTGCCATGAGAGGTAACGACAGTATACGTATAATCTTCCTGCAACATTAAATAAGAAGACAACCCTATGCCTGCATAAAAAGAAGTTTTGAGCTGAGGCTTAAAATGATAATAAACATTAAGGGGTATGTCTATAATTTTGCATTCTCCCTGGAGATTATCGGCAGCGTTGACTCCATATGAGGTTTCATTAGTTGATTTGTATTTCTTCAATGACCATATAGCGCCTGTGGCCAACAACCATCGGTTGGCCAACTGATATTCAACCAGAAACGCATAATTATTACCGGGTGCTGAGGAAGAAGAAAAATTGACTGCTGAAAAATCAGGCGATGCTAGTACACGTAGGAAAATACCATGAGAGCTTGGAAGAACTACTTTTTTATCAGCAGCTTTTTGTTGCAATCCAGTTGTATCAATCTGTGTTAATTTTATCTCAAGAACTGAGTCTTCGGTACTTACTTTGGTTTTTTGATCATTAAGATTTGAGGCTAATAAATCTCCTGAAGAATCGTTCCCACTCTCAACCTTCGAGTTGCCAGCATTATCAATCTCTCCATGTGTGTCCCTTCGGAGTAAAGATGTTTTGTCATCATTACTATTCAATGGTATTTTAATATTTTCTTGAATAGAAGTCGACTGCTGTTGATCTTCTGTACGGTTTGCTTTTTGATTTACATTCTCACGCTCATTAATCTCTTCGCTTATGCTGTTTGATTTAGACTTACTATTTTCTGTAGGGTGGTTCTTATCAATAGCATTCTCATTTGTATCAGCATAGGTTGAAACTTTATTGCCAGTGGTTGCCACTGTGCTAGCAATCTCTGTTTCCTTACCTATGTTAGTACCTAGCCAAACTCCACCTGAAAAAATCATCAATCCAATCATTGAAATCAGTATCCATCTATAGCGCACTAAAAATGAAGCCTTGCCTGCTTGATTTAGCTTCGCATTCATTGCCTCCCATGCAGTCATCTCAAAAGGCGGTGTGTAGCCTTCGGCAGCATCTTTAAAAATTGAATCGATCTCTTGATCAGTTAACTTCTTCATACGATATCTTATTCATTCCTTCCAACATAGTGCGCAGATTTTCTCGCGCCTTCAACAAATTTGATTTTGATGTTCCTGATGATATATTCAACATTTTTCCAATCTCCTTATGCGTATAGCCATCAATCACGTGCAAGTTGAAAACAGCTCTGTAACTAGGACTTAATAATTGCACCAACCCAATCAATTCTTCATGAAAAAGATCACTAGTTACTACAGGCTCAACGGGTGAAGTATTAGCAAATTCAATCGGACTATTTCGTTGGTGCTTTAACTCTTTGCGATATTGATCGATAGATGCATTGATCATTATTTTTCTCAACCAGCCTTTGAAAGGTGATTCTTGATTGTATTGATCCATCTTATTGAATGCCTTCATAAATCCATCGTTCACCACCTCCTTAGCCTCTGCTTTACTTCTCGAATAGCGCACACAAATACTGAGCGCATAAGAATAATAATGCTGATAAAGCAGGCGCTGGCTTTCCCGATCCTTATTTTTGCAGCCCTGAATGAGCAAGTGCATAATAACTCAAGGTTTTAAAGTGTGGATTAATCGCATTTGTAAGTCAGGACGAGAGAAAAAATAAAAGGGTTGCCTTACTTGCAGTCAAGTTAAAAAGGATATCTAACTAAGAGATGTGATTTGGAAAAAATCAGTGAATTGAGTTCTCGGGGAGCAGGAGTTGGAACTGCATAAAAAAGAAAATCCCCCAAAGTCCTTGACCCCGGGGGATAATCCTGTCTATAGTTGGCTTTAATCTGTTTCAAACATACTAGGTGCTGAAAAACTGTGCAACTAACAAACGATAAGTGTTAGATCTCGAAGGTTGAAAAGCAGATTTTGCCGATAAACTGATTTATTGTGCCTTGTTTTTCTTGTGTATGGAGTCAATACTAAGTGAATCAGGTTTCAAGTATTGCTTCTTCAGCCTTTCTTTAAGTTGTGATTTTGAACCTGGAAAAGTTGTCTTCCTGCTAATGTCAAAACTTAAGTAACCAACAACGCATACAAACACAACTGTAAAGGCTAAGAATATCTTTTTTGATTTGTTCATAAAATTTGTCGCAAAGAATGAAAGAAGACGTCATTTAGTCGAGACCATTTAAGTATTCTTAGATCATTTAATCTTAAAACAAAAAAGGGGCGAAAACGCCCCTTAAAATTCTTAAGAAATTATATTAATTAATTCAGTTTTTTCACCACCGCTTCAAAAGCAGCAGGATGGTTCATCGCTAAATCGGCTAAAACCTTACGGTTCAATTCAATATTGCTCTTTTTTACTTTACCCATAAATTCTGAATAAGACATACCATGAAGTCTTGAAGCAGCATTTATACGTTGAATCCACAAACCTCTAAAATCTCTCTTCTTAGCTTTTCTATCTCTGTAAGCATAGACCCATCCCTTCTCGATGGCATTCTTTGCTACAGTCCAAACATTTTTTTTGCGACCAAAGTAACCTTTGGCAAATTCTAGAATTCTTTTTCGCCTCATTCTTGAGGCAACACTGTTCACTGAACGTGGCATAATTTTTTAATTTTTGGCTATGGCGCTCATGGTTAGAGTCTTGGTTGCCAGTTACCGGTTAAACATACTGATTGTTTTCGCAATCAAACTTATACTCAAAACATGTAAGGAAGCATGGCTTTTACATTAGCCTCATCCGCTTTTTTAACGGTGGCTTTTATGCCCAGTCTTCTTTTTTGTTTTGTTTCTTTTTTAGTCAAGATGTGATTTTTGAAGGCCTTTTTGCGTTTAATTTTTCCGCTTCCGGTTACTTTAAATCTCTTTTTCGCTCCTGACTTGGTTTTTAATTTAGGCATCTATTTTAACTTTAATCGTGGTTCTCTATTCTAACTATTTTTTAGGCTTGGCAGCAATCATCATAAACATTCGCTTGCCTTCCAGCTTGGGGAACATCTCCACTTTGCCATGCTCTTCTAATGCTTGCGCGAACTTTAATAACAAAATCTCACCCCGCTCTTTATACACAATTGACCTTCCAACAAAGTGAACATACGCTTTAATCTTTGCGCCTTCCTGAAGGAAATTGATGGCATGTTTCACTTTGAAATTAAAATCGTGGTCATCCGTATTAGGACCGAATCTCATTTCTTTGAGAACTGTCTTTTGGGCATTGGCCTTAATTTCTTTCTGCTTCTTTTTCTGCTCGTACTTAAACTTCGAGTAATCAATTACCTTACATACTGGAGGGTCAGCATTAGGAGAAATCTCCACCAGATCAAGACCTTGGTCTTGCGCCATTTTTATGGCCACTTGCGTGGGATACACATCAACCTTGATGTTTTCGCCAACAACTCTAACCTTAGCGGCTAAAATTCGCTCGTTTACTCGGTAAGGTTCTTCAACTACCTTTCTTCCTCTGTTAAAAGGTTTGTTGGGCGGTCTGCTACTACTTGGAAATATTGCCACTCGTTGGGTTTAAGTTCTAACTTTTTAAAAACAGGTCGCAAATATCGTGATATTTTCTACTTTTCAAATATAAATATTGAGTATTTAAGACTCTGACTATGATTATTTATGCTGGAACTGCACATTCTTTCGTGAAATGAGCTATAAAATCAGCGATTGTCATTGAGCCTTGATCGCCAGCCCCATGCCTACGCACGGCTACTTTGCCTTCGGCTACTTCCTTCTCTCCAATAATTAGCATGTACGGCACCTTCTTTACTTCAGCATCGCGAATCTTTCTACCAATTTTTTCATCACGATCATCAAAAAATCCACGAATGTCATTGCCTTTTAAGGTTTCAAAAACCTCTTTGGCGAAATCATGGAATTTCTCTGAGATTGGAAGTACGGCAATTTGATCTGGCGAAAGCCATAAAGGGAAATTACCAGCGCAATGCTCAATCAACACGGCCACGAAACGCTCAAGCGAACCGAATGGTGCGCGATGTAACATCACAGGTGTGTGTTTCTGATTATCAGATCCCACGTATTCTAACTCAAACCGCTGAGGTAATTGATAATCAACTTGAATGGTACCGAGTTGCCATTGCCTTCCAAGAGCATCTTTCACCATGAAATCTAACTTAGGTCCATAGAAGGCAGCCTCGCCTTTCACAGCTACGGTTTTCAATCCACACTCATCGGCAGCTTCTTGAATCTGGCGGCCAGCAATATCCCATTGTTCTCTTTCTCCAATATATTTTGCTTGGTTTTCCGGATCGGGAAGAGAAACTTGAGCCGTATAATTTTCAAAGCCTAACGATTTGAAAACCAATAACACCAACTCAATTACTTTAATGAATTCTTCTTTTACCTGATCGGGGCGACAGAAAATATGAGCATCGTCTTGGGTAAACCCTCGTACACGTGTGAGACCGTGAAGTTCTCCACTTTGTTCATAGCGATACACGGTACCAAACTCTGCATAGCGCACGGGCAAATCTTTGTATGATCGTGGCTTAAATTTATAAATCTCGCAATGATGCGGGCAATTCATCGGTTTTAGAAAGAACTCTTCGCCTTCATCGGGTGTGCGTATGGGCTGGAAAGAATCTTTGCCATACTTTTCATAGTGACCAGAAGTAACATACAATTGCTTGCTGCCGATGTGCGGAGTAACAACAGGTTCGTAGCCTGCCTTTACTTGCGCTTTGCGCATAAATTGTTCGAGGCGTTCGCGCAAGATTGTTCCCTTTGGTAACCATAAAGGCAAGCCCATACCGACTTTCTCAGAGAAAGTAAAAAGCTCTAGTTCTTTGCCTAATTTTCTGTGATCTCTCTTCTTGGCTTCTTCCAACAAAAACAGGTACTCTTCCAACTCTTTCTGTTTGGGGAACGTAATGCCATAGATGCGCTTGAGCATCTTATTCTTCTCATCGCCACGCCAGTAAGCACCAGCAACGCTTAATAATTTTACCGCTTTAATGACACCAGTTGACTGGATATGAGGGCCGCGGCACAAGTCAACAAAGTTGCCTTGCTTATAAAATGTGATGGTGCCATCGGCCAAACCATCTATCAATTCAAGTTTGTAAGGATCACCTTTTTGAGTGAAGTAATCAATGGCTTCCTTTTTAGATACATCGCTTCTAACAAAAGCATTGTTGAGTCTTGCCAACTCCACCATTTTCTTTTCGACAGCAGCCAAATCATCATCACCGAAAGGTTTGTCACCTAAATCTACATCGTAATAAAAACCATTTTCGATGGGCGGGCCAATACCGAATTTAACGCCAGGATACAATGCTTCCAAGGCTTCGGCAAATATGTGAGCCGATGAATGCCAGAAAGCGTACTTACCACCTTTGTCACTCCAAGTGAAAATTTTAATGGAAGCATCTTTGTCGATAGTGCGACTCAAATCCCAAATCTCACCGTTCACTTCTATTGAAAGTGCATTGCGAGCCAAGCCTTCGCTGATGCTCTGTGCTATTTCTATTCCTTTAACCCCAACTGGATAATCTCTCGAAGAACCATCAGGAAGCGTAATTTTAATCGAACTCATGCAAGAAAAAATTTCAAGGTGCAAATATGCGAAATAGTCGGGAAGGCAGGAAGCCTTTATCTAAAACCCAACTTTACTCTCACTCTATTCAATACCTCGAGGGCAACAACTCTTGCTCGCTCCTCCCCTGCCACCAATTTATTTTCTAGCTCTTGAGAGTTGCTCATATAGAAATTGAAAGCTTCTCTTTCCTTCGCATACTTTTGTACGATGAGTTCAAAGAGTTCTTGCTTCGCATGACCGTACCCATAATTCCCGCCAAGGTATTTTGCTTTTAAACTTTCAGTTTGCTCTGGGGTAGCAATCAATTTATAAATAGCAAATACATTATCGGTATCCGTATTTTTAGGTTGATCGATTGGCGTGCTATCCGTTACAATGGTCTTGATTTGTTTTAGCAATTCTTTATCGGACAAGAATATATCAATAAAGTTGTTGTAGCTCTTGCTCATCTTTTGGCCATCCGTTCCCGGGATTGTCATCACCTGCTCTTCAATTTTTGCCTCGGGCACAACAAACGTTTCACCATACTGAGTATTGAAAGCAGAAGCTATGTCGCGAGCCATTTCCACGTGCTGGCGTTGGTCCTTGCCCACAGGCACATAGTTGGCATTATACAAAATAATGTCGGCCGTCATTAATACCGGATAAATAAATAAGCCTGCATTAACATCCGAAAGCCGATCTGATTTATCTTTAAACGAATGTGCATTGGCCAACATGGGGTATGGCGTGAAACAATTGAGATACCAAGTCAATTCGCATACTTCAGGTATTTGGCTTTGGCGATACAACACATTCTTTTCACTATCAAAGCCAAACGCTAGCCACGCTGCCGCAACAGCCCGTGTGTTTTCTTTTCGCGTAGTGGCATCTTTAATAGACGTGAGCGAATGAAGATCTGCTATAAAAAAAAATGATTCATTGCCTTGTTGCTTTGATAATTTGATTGCCGGGATTATTGCGCCTAACAAATTGCCTAAATGCGGTCGGCCACTACTTTGTATGCCTGTTAATATTCTTGCCATTGTGGTGCAAAGAAAGAAAGTTTGTTAGAATAATTTCAAAGAGCGTTGATTATCTTTACTGAAAATTGATATGGAAAACGCAACTCTTAGAAATGAAATTCACCATTATATTGACCAAGCAGATGACCGATTTTTATCGCTTGTTTATGGCATGATTCAGGCTGATAACAAGGAGGAAAACGAAGATTTCACAAAAGACGAGATTACCCTAATTGAAGAACGATTGGAAGAGTATAAAAAATATTCAACGAGTGGCTCTACCTGGGATGAGGTCAAGGCAAAACTGCTTACTAATAATGAGTTATAGGCTAATCATTCGGCCTTTAGCAGAATTAGATTTGAAAGAAGCGATGGATTGGTATAACATTCAAGTTGATGGGTTAGGGAATAAATTCTTAGAACGTGTTGATCAAAAATTGAAGACCTTGGTTGAAAACCCACATCTATTCAAACGAAGTTACAAAGGTATCAGAACTGCACATTTGAATAAATTCCCATTCAAGATATTTTTTGAGATTTCCTCGAGTAAAATTACGGTTTTGGCATTCTATCACACAAGCAGAAATACAAATAAACTTTTAATAAAAAGACTATGAAAGTGTTATTTCAATTTTGTGTTTTAT
This sequence comes from Cytophagales bacterium, assembly GCA_038205685.1. Lineage (GTDB taxonomy): Bacteria > Bacteroidota > Bacteroidia > Cytophagales > Cyclobacteriaceae > ELB16-189. The sequence continues at coordinate 11,646 of JBBRBQ010000018.1, forward strand.
TAATGGCCCATTGTATTTTTGCTCAACGAGCAGAACCCATACTCTTTGCCGAAAAGATTCATGATTTTGGTGAGATTCAAGAAAATGGTGGCAAAGTTGAGTTTGAGTTTGAGTTTACTAACAACACAGCTCGGGCTATAAAAATAATTTCTGTAGAGGCTTCGTGTGGATGCACCACAACAGGCTATACACAAGAACCAATTGCGCAAGGCAAGAAAGGATCATTAAAAGCTAGCTTCGATCCAAAAGGCCGACCCGGCTACTTTAATAAGAGCATAACCGTAGCTACTGATTATGATGCAACTCCACTTGTGCTTCAAATAAAAGGGCAAGTAACAACTGATGGAGAGAAAGACCCGATGGTTGAGTTGCCTGCAAAAAATGGAAGCTTGAGATTGAGACACAATAATTTTAATGTAGGCAAAGTCTTTATCAACAAAGATGCAATTGTAAAAGACTTTGCCGTTTACAATTCAAGTGACAAGCCAATTCATGTTATTAAGAAAACCATCAAAGCACCATATATTGATATTATCTTTCCTACAGTTCTAAATCCTAATCAAAAGACATATATAAAAATAAAGTTTGATGCTAAGCTGCGAAATCAATATGGCTTTGTTTCTGATGCTATTGAAGTTGAAACGGATGATGTATTGCAGCCCATAAAATCATTTGCTGTATATGCTACAATAGAAGAGTTTTTTCCTAGACAGTCAGAAGTTGAATTAGCGAAAGCACCAATGCTACAATTAAGTTCTTTAACTGCTGAATTGGGAAGAATGGCTCAGAGCAATGAAGTGTCGAAAGAAATAGTTTTTTTGAATGCTGGAAAAAAAGAACTTATTATAAGAGCAATACAACCCAATTGCACTTGCCTTTCAACGTCATTGGAAAGATTTAATTTAAAACCAGGTGAATCAACACTTTTAAAAATCTCTTTCAATCCTGTGGGAAGAAATGGCGGGCAAAACAAATCCATTAATATTTACTCCAACGATCCACAAAACTCTGTGCAAAGAATTAATGTGAACGGATATATTCCAAGTCAGAATTGATTCAAAGTAATTTAATAGTTTAGTCGAAGTAAGGCAGACAAAAAAAATGGAGGTAGAATTAAATCTACCTCCATTTATATTTTAAGCTAATTTATTGTGGTTTGGTTACCGCATTGCCATCCAAGATAACTGCCGTTTGCGCAAGTGCTCTCCCGTTAATAGAGGCCCCTGTTTGAAGGGTTATAGCTGTGCTACACAAGATAATACCTTCGAAGTGTGAAGTTGTTCCCAACGTAACTTTTCCAGCTACTTGCCAAAATATATTCTTGGCTTGTGCACCACCAGCAAGTATTATGTTTACAGCTGAACTCACTGTAAGATCACCAGAAGTTTGAAAAATCCAAACATCTGTGGCCGATCCAGAGATAGTAACAGTAGTTGGAAGTAATACAGTAGTTGTCCATTTGTACAATCCCGCACTAAGAGTTTTTCCACCTATGTTTCCACCACCTAGTTCAGAAAAATCTGGTAACGAGCGACCAGCCGCATCATTATAGCCAGTAACCATGTTGTTAATTGCAGTGGTCAACGTTATTGGAGTAGGATCAGCCATATCTGCAGCATAAACTTTACCTGTTACTTGTGCTGAAGTAGCATACCCTGTTGCATTTATTAAAGCAAGGCCAGTAATATAAGAAGTTGCCGCTGGGCTAAGACCAAGATCACCTGTTATTGAAGTTGTAGAACTATTATTGATTGCAGTCTTTGCTAAAATCACATAGTTACCTGCACCTCCTAAATTTACTACTGCTAATGGTGTAGATGACCCCGCTGTAGTAAACGACCAAACTAAGTCTGTGGCAAGACCATTACCAGCCACATTTTTTGCGCCTGTTGTTAGGGTTACCGTATAAACAGTTGCCGCCAACAAAGTCGCTGCAGGTGTTAGTGTTGCCACATTTCCTGCATACGAAACCGTAGCAGGAACAACTGTAGAGCCTTGCTTAAGGGTAAAGGTAGAAGTATTAATAGTAGAAGCATTCATTGCCTCACTAAATGTTATGTTTAAATCTTTATTGCGCGCAACAGCCGTAGCATTATTTAATGGTGTTTGTACCGCTATAGTAGGACGAGTAATTACTGCATCATCGCTTTTACAACTAAAAATTAGTTGAGTTGCAAATAGGATTGTTAATACTAAAATTGTCTTGCTTAACATGGTTTGATTTTTAATATGAAGCTGCTAGAAATTAGACACGTAATAACATGCAACTATTGTTACTACTTATGAAAAGGTATTTCAAGAATTCGCTTTAAGTATTTATAAAGCAGAATGAGAATATAAGAATTAGAATCTTGCCACATTGAATAAAGAAGCTATTCTCATAATTGATAACACAAATGTAGGGCTATAACCATGGTTGATATTACACAACAGGTAATGAATGTTACACATTTCACTTAAATGATTTAATAGAAGTGCAACCAAAAAAAAGCCGCCACTAATCAATCGGTATAATCAGAAAATTATTTATTAGGCTATTAACGGAGACGCGTTGGTTACAACACTATCAACTTAATGCCATATACAATCATTACCGCACCAATAGCACCGTTCATAATATTGAGTAAACGAGGTGTAATAAGTAAGCGAAGCTTATCTGCTAAAAATGCTTTTAAAATATCAGTGACTAAAACTGTAACCAATAGAGCAAGAAAGAACAGAAAAAACTCGATGCCTTTAGAATAGCCAAAATTGATAGAGGCCAGGCTTATTGTTGCAATCCAAAACAGCACTACCATTGGCGTAAGTCCATTGATTATAAAACCCTTAACAATATATCGGTAGTACTTCTTTTCGTGAAGTATTTCACTGTCGGCATTACTGCTTTTCTTGCTTTTAAAGAACAAGTAATAGACGCCAAACAAAATAAGAATAGCACCTCCCCCATAAGCCATATACCTACTGGTAGATGGGTTGCTGATGAACTGGGCCAAGCCAAAGTAGCAGATAACCACATACAGAATATCGCTGAGTGAAACACCAACGGCCACCATTACTCCCTTCCAAAAACCATTTTCAACACTGGTTTGAATGATGGTAAAAAAGACTGGGCCGATTAAAAAGGCCAGCACGATACCTGTTTTTATTCCGTTGAAGATGATCAGCATTTTATTGATTTAAAAAAGCCGTCCATTCTTCCAATTGCGATTTCTTTAGCACTCGGGGAAATTTATTCTGACCTCCCACTTTGCCTCGTGATTGCATCCAATCATAAAATACATTTACAGGATGCACATCTACAAAAATTTCTTTTAATGCGGCACTGCGCTCTACAGCATAGTCGTCATTCAATGCTTTTAAATGAAAATCAATTCGCTCTTTCAATACACCTTTGTCAACCACATCATCAGTACCAATAAACCAATGATGCGCAAACAAACTTCCAAACGGTATCCCGGCAACGGTAAATTCAGTGATGGTAATATTCAATTCGTTACTTACCAACTCAACGGCTTTGTTCATATTATCCACCGAAAGGTGTTCGCCACACAAACTCAAAAAATGTTTGGTGCGTCCTGTAATTACAATCTCAGATTCATCCAATGAAACAAACTTAATTACATCGCCTACCAAATAGCGCCACGCACCAGCACAGGTAGAAATCAAAAGGGCGTATTCTTTGCCTTCCTCAACTTGATCAATCAGCAGTGTTTGCGCTTCTGGCTTTACTTCGCCCGTAAGAGTGAAGTTACTTTCCTCAAAAGGGATAAACTCGTAAAAAATTCCGTTGTTCAACACCAACCGCATAGACCTGCGACCTGGCAGTGCTTGATAGGCAAAGAAACCTTCAGAGGCCAAATAGGTTTCGATGTAATAGATGGGCCTGCCCAATAATTTTTCAAATCCTTTTTTGTAAGGATCGAATGACACACCACCATGCACATACACACGCAAGTTGGGCCACAGTTCATGGATATTTTCAATTTTATAATGGTCGATAATCTTTTCAAACAAAATCTGTATCCATGCGGGAACACCTACCACAATACCAATGTCCCAATCTTTGGCTTTCATGGTTATCTCTTCCAACTTGGCATTCCAGCTTCTGGTCTTAGCAATTTTTTTTCCGGGTTTATAAAAATGCTGAAACCAAAACGGAATCTTGGCTGCTTGTATACCCGTGAGATCACCTTCAAAATAACTTCCTTTTTTATTTAGGTGAGTGCTTCCTCCAATCATTAATATGCCAGTAGTAAAAGTCTCCGCAGGCAAATCATATTTCGACAGGGTTAATATTTGGCGTACGCTAGTTTTATGCATGGCCTTGGTCATATCCTTTGTTATGGGAATGTATTTGGAGGCAGCTTCGGAAGTGCCAGAACTCAAGGCAAAAAACTTTACTCTTCCTGGCCAGCACAAGTTCTTTACACCTTTTAGCGAAAGTTTCCACCAATCTTTATAAATTTTAGTGTAATCGTGAATGGGCACCGATGACTTATAATGCTGATAAAACTCGTTGCTATCTTTTCTGAAATGCTTGAGTATCTGGCTAAACCCATAGAATTTACCAAACTCAGTTTGGTCAGCAGTTATTAGCAGTTCCTTTAATTCTTTCTTTTGAAGTTCTATTGGAGATGAATATTCTTGTTCTAAGTTCTCACGAAGTTTAATGCCTTTTTGAAGTAGAGTACCTAATATTGCCATGTTTTAAGAATCGAGTTACAATTGGTTGCCCAAGATATAAAATGAGTGTTAAAAGTAATATAAACTTTTTTAATGACAGTATTGGTAATGCTCCTTGCCGATTGATCGCGGTAAGCAAAACCAAACCTGTTGAGTTGTTGCAAGAAGCGTATGATGCAGGCCAGCGCCTTTTTGGTGAGAACAAAGTACAGGAGTTAACGGCTAAGTACGAGGCACTTCCTAAAGATATTGAGTGGCATATGATAGGCCACTTGCAAAGCAACAAGGTAAAATACATTGCGCCTTTTGTGAGCTTGATCCATTCTGTAGATACCCTAAAATTATTGGAAGAGATAGATAAACAAGGAAAGAAAATCAATCGTGCCATACCTTGTTTGTTGCAAGTTCATATTGCGCAAGAAGAAACCAAGTTTGGCTTTGATGCAACCGAGATCAGAAATCTTTTTCATAAAAGCTCTTTACAAGATTTCGCTTTCGCGGATGTAAGAGGACTGATGGGCATGGCCTCGCTCACAGAAGACAAAGAAAAAATCAGAACTGAATTTAAAGGATTGAAAACCCTTTTTGATGAAATAAAAAAACTAGTAGGTGATAAATTCAACGAGTTATCAATGGGCATGAGTTCGGATTATACAATTGCCATTGAAGAAGGAAGTACGTTGATACGGATTGGCACGGCTATATTTGGAGGGAGATAATCAAAAACGATTGATCTAATAATCATTTAAGTTGTAATTTAGCATAAAATATAGTTATGACTCATAGGCATATTTATGAGGTTACTGATAATAAAATTATCATAAACCTACCACAGGAATTTAAAAATAAGGTTAAAGTATTGGTAACCGTGGACGATAAAATCGAAACCAATACTTCAAAAATTATTTTATTGCAAAAGGCTGTTTCGGATCCACTCTTCTTGGCCGATATAAAAGGAATAAACGATGACTTTAATAGTGTAGATAAAGAAAGTCTATGATTAAAAGATGGTCTATTCTTAAAGCAGATTTAGATCCTGTAATTGGCTCGGAGCAAGGTAAATCCAGACCTGTACTTATCATCAGTGCGGATGACATCAATGATTTATTGAACATAGTAAATATATTACCAATCACCTCAAAAAAACACGGTAGACAAATTTATCCTAATGAAGTGCTACTATCTAAAGGTCAATTTGGGCTTGTGAATGAATCAATAGTTTTGTGTCATCAAATCAGGACTATTGATAAAAGACGGCTCAGTAAAATTTACGGTAAAATTGAGGATAATAAAGTGAAAGAGGATATTATAGAAGCACTTTGTTTTCAATTAGGTATCGAAAATAATTATTTATAGGCAGCCATGGACTTAACAATTCTCTTTTCACCACTTGATGATTCCATAATTAACGCAGATTACTCTGCCAATTCTTTCTTCAAAAGTATTCGTGTGTATGGAGAGAAAATGCCCGATTATAGAAATGCACAACTCGCTATCTTTGGTATAAAAGAAGAGCGTGGCAGCAAAACCAATATCGGCTGCAGCCAAGGGCCAGACGAAATAAGAAAGAAATTATATCATCTTAAAAAAGGAAGTGGTGCTTATAACATTGTTGATCTTGGCAATCTCCTGCCTGGCATTGATTTAGATGAAACTTACGTTCGCATAAGCGAAGTGTGCCGAATGCTTTTAGAAAGTAATGTGCTACCTATTCTTTTGGGTGGTTCGCACGATCTAGATTACGGCCAATATTCAGGTTATGAAGAAATGGAGAAGCTCATAAGTCTTTTAAACATTGATGCTTTTCTTGATTTAGACGAAGGCAAAGAGGTGGAAGCATCCAAGCAACACATCCATAAAATATTATTGCATGAGCCCAATTACTTGTTCAGCTATACACACCTTGCTCACCAAAGTTATTTGGTAGATCCTATGTCTGCCTCAATTTTAGAGAAACTATATTTTGAAGCACATCGCATTGGGCAACTGCGCACAAATCTAAGCGAGATGGAACCTTCCATTCGCAATGCAGATATGCTTTCGTTCGATATCACTGCCATTAAATCATCTGACGCACCGGGCAATGGCAATGCGCAACCCTTTGGCCTTACGGCAGAAGAAGCTTGTCAGTTGTGTTGGTATGCTGGGCAAAATGAGAAGTTAAGTTCAGCGGGATTTTATGAATACAATCCTGATAAAGATGACGAGCGGAAGAAAACAGCTTCCGTAATTGCCACCATGATTTGGTATTTTATTGAAGGCTTTTATCATCGCAAGAACGAAACAAATTTCAAGAGCAATGATTTCTTAAAGTACGTTGTTTCAATGCCTACCAATCCTGAAATATTGACCTTCTACAAAAGTAAGGTTAGCGAAAAGTGGTGGCTAGAGATTGTACAACACAGGCCTGGAGCAAAATACCCTCGCAACACCATTGTGCCTTGTAGTTATACCGACTATCAAACAGCTAGCAAAGGCGAATTGCCAGACAGGTACATCAGCGCGATTGCAAAGTTGAGCTGACAGTAACGTTCAGCTTCGCTACAGTTTGATGCAAATGTTTTTGGGCTCAGTAAAGAATCTCAACGCTTCCAACCCCCCTTCGCGACCAACACCAGATTGTTTCACTCCCCCGAAAGGGGTACGCAAGTCCCTATACATCCAACAGTTTACCCACACTATACCGGACTTGAGTTGGTGCGACACTCGGTGAGCTCGTTTTAGATTTTCCGTCCACAAAGTTGCTGACAATCCATACGCTGTTGAGTTGGCTAACTCTAACGCTTCTTCTTCCGTATCAAAAGGCATTATGGTAACTACGGGGCCAAATATCTCTTCTTGATTGGTTCTACAATTTTGATCTAAGCCAGCAATCACGGTAGGTTCAACGAAGTATCCCTGCTCACATCTATCTTTTATAATCCTTCGCTTACCTCCGGTGAGAATAGTTCCTCCCTCAAGAGTTGCCAAGTCAATGTAACTAAGAACTTTATTCATGTGAACTTCTGAAACCAATGCCCCAACATCGGTAGCAGTATGAAGTGGATCACCGATTACAAGTTGATTGGTGCGCTCTACAAACGCTTCCACGAAAGTGGTATATAAACTTTTTTCTACTAAAATACGTGAACCACACAAACAAATTTCACCTTGATTGGAGAAAGACGATTTTATAGAGGTAGTAAGAGCAAGCTCGAAATCACAATCAGCAAAGACAATGTTGGCATTCTTTCCACCTAATTCAAGCGAAAGCTTTTTAAACATAGGTGCGGCAGTAGCTGCAATCTTTCTACCTGTTGCCGTACCACCCGTAAATGAAATAGCCGTGATCTCAATATGTTCGCTTATCGCTTGCCCTACTTTTTCGCCAAGTCCATGAACGATATTTAAAACCCCAGCAGGCAAGCCAGCTTCTATACATAAACTAGAAAACAAAAATGCCGTCATGGGTGTAAGCTCAGATGGCTTTGCAACTACCGTGTTTCCAGTTGCTAGAGCAGGGGCAATCTTCCAAGTGAACAAATACAACGGAAGATTCCAAGGAGAAATGCATCCCACCACTCCTATTGGGTTTCGCGTTGTGTAGTTCACAGCTTCATTATCACTTATGTGGGCTTCGGAAGAGAAATGCAAAATAGCTGTGGCAAAGAACCGAATATTGGCTGCTGCTCTTGGTATGTCGAGTTCTCTTGCCAACTTTAAAGGTTTGCCGTTGTCAATGCTTTCGGCAAGTGCAAGCATTTCCACATCGCGATCAATCAAATCCGCAAGCTTCAACAAAATGTTAGAACGCTTCTTTACTGGCATTCCTGACCATTCAGGAAAGGCAAGTCTTGCTGCATGTGCTGCTTGGTTCACATCCTTTCTATCCGAGTCGGGAAGATGACTGTATACTTTTCCTTCACTCGGATTGATGTTGTTAATATAGTTGCGAGAATTGGGTTCGGTGAGATGACCGTGGATAAAGTTGAGTATCTTTTGCATTATACTAAATTGTTATACTCTTCATGTGAACCAATCCAAAACCAAACCATTGTATTATTTTCTTTTACAGCTATTGCCCGATAACGCAATCCAATTCTAATTGAAAAAATTGAATTATCATTGATTTGTTTAAAGCTCAAACTAGGATGAAATGGGTCTGATCTCCAAAGTTTGTAAGAGTTACGGGCTTTCTCTTTGATTGAAAACGGAAGAGAATTATATGCCTTACGGAATCGCTCTGTTGTTACTGAATGCAAACTTACAATTCTAAAGGTTTTGTTTTCTCAGCCTTATATTCTTGCTTAGCTTCTTCCGCTAGAGAAAGAAGTTTATGTTGTGATGAATCAAAAGATGCTTCCCAGCCAATTTCATCTACAATAATTTTTGCGATTTCCTTCTGTTGGGTTTCAGAAAGCAACGAAGCCTTTTTAATTGCTATTTCTAATTCTTGTATCATAAACCAAAGATAATAATTTTTACAAACTACCCGTCCTTCCGCCATCTACAGGCACGTTAATTCCGTTGATGTAACCTGCAGCTGGCGTTGCCAAGAAAGCAATGGCGGCAGCTACTTCGCTAGCCTCAGCCATTCGTCCGGCTGGTATCTCGTCAATCATAGCTTGACGAACCACTTCTTCTGACTTTCCTGATTTCTGTGATAGACTGCGGATAACAAATTCTATGCGACCTGTTTTGGTGCTGCCTGGCAATACATTGTTTACCGTGATACCAAAAGGAGCTAACTCTAGAGAAAGTGTTTTTGCCCAATTGGCAACTGCACCCCTGATGGTGTTAGATACTCCTAGTCCCTTGATAGGCATTTTTACTGATGTAGAAATAACGTTAATAATTCTTCCATAACCTGCACTCTTCATACCTGGTATCAATGCTTTCGCTAAAATATGGTTGCACAAAAGATGATTGGAGAATGCTTTCACAAAATCGTCTGTATTGGCATCAATTGCGTGACCTGCCGGTGGGCCTCCCGTATTGTTAATTAGAATGTGAGCAGTTCTATCTTTTGCAAAATTCTCAATAGCTTCTTGTAAGTGATTTACATCATTGAAATCTGCCACCAAATAATCGTGCGTTTGGTTAGCAGTTTTTGAAAGTTCCACCAATGTCAATTTCAATGCCTCTTCATTTCTGGCAATTAATGTAACGTTGGCACCCAATAAAGCCAATTCTATGGCCGATGCTTTTCCAATGCCCTGTGTGCTTCCGCAAACTACTGCCTGTTTACCAAAAAGATTTAGATTCATATTTTATTATAGTTTATTGATATACCTAAAAACATACTATTCAGCAAAGGGCTAACTCAATTCATCTTGTATTATTGACTATTTCCCGTTAATTAATTTGTCGTTAAATTAGCACATTATCATATTCCGAATCTATAAATTATAAAATATGGCTATTCGAAAACCGTTTAACCTCAAGCAGTGGATCACTGACAATAGGGATTCATTAAAACCACCCGTTGGCAACAAAAATTTATATACCGATGCCGGTGATTACATCGTGATGGTTGTAGGTGGCCCCAACGCCCGTAAAGACTATCATTTCAACGTGACTGAAGAATTATATTACCAACTAGAAGGCGATATTCTGGTGAAGATTCAAGAAGATGGGAAAGCAGTGGATGTGCCAATTAAAGAAGGAGAAATGTTTCTGCTGCCAGGAAGTGTTCCCCACTCTCCTATCCGCCCCGCAGGCAGTGTTGGCTTAGTGATAGAATGCAAACGCCACGAATCTGAAAATGATGGACTGCTTTGGTTTTGCGAAAATTGTAATCATAAACTTTATGAAACCTATTTTCATTTAACCAATATTGAAAAAGATTTCATTCCTCGCTTCCGTGAATATTATGGAAACGTTGAAATGAGAACTTGTAAAAATTGCGGCACTGTGATGGAGGCCGATAAGCAGTTTGTATAGGATGGGAAATATTTTATGAAAGAGAAAAAGAATATCGCAACAAAAATAATCATCATGCTTTTGATTATTTCAGTTAATAATTTAGCTGCTGCGCAGGAATACAAAAAGCTACGAGCAACAATTGGGCTTGGAGTTACTAACGGAATACTAATTTATTTTGAACCTTCCTATAGGGTGAAAGATAACCTAGCCTTTGCGGTTAGGTTTGAAGATGGTATACACGTAACCCCCCAAGAAGGAATTTATTCTGTTGGTTCTAAGAGCATTTTGGGTCAATACTATTTGCGAACAAACTCAAAAAAAAATCACCCATTTGTAGGACTTGGGATAGGTATATTTAATGCAAGTGGCTTTGGTGGTCTTTTGTGCGATTGCGAAAAAACAATACAAAAGCAAAGTTTTGGTTTTTTCCCGAGGTTAGGTTATGATAATAGACATTTTACATTAAGTCTCGACATCAACTTGATAAGTAGTTTTAGAGAGTCAACCATAAGTATGATGCCAGGTTCGTCAGTAGAACCATCATATCAATATATCAATACAAGTTATATTGGGGTGAGAGCTGGATTGACAATTGGTGGAGGTAGAAGAAATAAAATTCAAACGTATCAATGAATTTTCAATCCACTCTCGCTTTCGCGAAAAGCTTAGATAAAGCCGATCCATTAAAATCATTTCGCTCTAAATTTTATATCCCGAAAGCAAAAGGTAAAGAAGTAATTTACTTTACAGGAAACTCCTTGGGGCTTCAACCTAAGTCAGCCAAAAAATGGATAGATGAGGAATTAAATGATTGGGCAAAACTTGGAGTGGAGGGGCACTTTCACGCAAAGCGACCATGGTTGCATTATCATAAGTTAAGCAAGAAATCATTAGCTAAAATCGTTGGAGCCAAGCCCATTGAAGTGGTAGCAATGAATCAGCTTACTGTGAATCTTCATCTGATGCTTACTACTTTTTACCGTCCGACATTCGAGCGGTTTAAAATCATCACAGAAGCAGGAGCATTTTCTTCTGATCAATATGCCTTTGAATCGCATGTAAAAATGTATGGATTCGATCCGGATCAAACCATCATTGAACTCAAGCCACGTGAAGGTGAATTTATTTTGCGAACTGAGGACATTTTAGCAAGTATTCAACTTCATGCCAAGGAACTTTCATTGGTTATCTTCGGTGGTGTTCAATATTATTCTGGTCAGTTCTTTGACGTTAAAAAAATTACGGAAGCAGGAAAAAAAGCGGGAGCCTATGTTGGCTTCGATCTCGCTCATGCAATTGGCAACGTACCACTTCAACTCAACAAGCACCAAGTAGATTTTGCTGTGTGGTGTGGTTATAAATATTTAAACTCCGGCCCAGGTAGTGTTGCAGGTGCATTTGTCCACGAAAAACATGCTACCAAATTTGATTTGCCAAGGCTAGCCGGTTGGTGGGGTCACAAGGAACAAGAGCGTTTCCAAATGAAGAAAGGATTTAAACCCATTGACGGTATTGATGGTTGGCAAGTATCCAATTTTCCTGTGCTGGCAGGAACGGCACAACTTGCTTCACTGGAAATTTTTGAGCAAGCTGGTATGAAAGCGTTAAGAAAAAAAAGTGAGCTGCTTACTTCTTACTTAATATTTCTTTTGAAAGGTTTATCAAAAGAACACTTCACAATTATAACACCGGCAAGAAATTCTGAACGCGGTTGCCAGATTTCTATCTTAATGAAAAAGAATGGAAGGAAAGTTTTTGAAACGTTAACCAAAAACAGAGTGATGGCCGATTGGCGTGAGCCTGATGTAATTCGGGTTGCACCTGTCCCGCTTTACAACACTTTTGAAGATGTGTTTCGATTTACTGAGTTTTTCAAAAATGCTCTCAAGTAATGAGCAACACTGGCAAGAAACACATCGCTATTGTTGGAGCTGGATTAGTTGGCTCCCTCCTTTCGATCTATTTAAAAAAGCGAGGATATAAAGTTTCTGTATTTGAACGCAGAGCCGACATGCGTAGAAAAGGTTTTGAAGGAGGACGATCTATCAATCTTGCTTTAAGCAATCGAGGTATCCGTGCGTTGGAAGAAGTAGGATTGGCGGAAGACTTAAAGAAAGTTGCTATTCCCATGAATGGGAGAACTATGCACGATAGGCAAGGGAAACTAAGCTTTCAACCATATGGGAAAGAAGGTCAGCATATCAATTCTATCTCGCGAAGCAATCTCAATATTGTGTTGATGAATGAAGCGGAGAAGTTAGGCGTGCGATTTTATTTCGAGACAGAAATTACAAATTACGAATCCGCCAATCTTAAATCTGAATTCGATTATGTTATTGGTAGCGATGGCGCATTCTCGGCCGTAAGGCACACCATGCAAGTTTCAGATCGATTTGATTTCTCGCAAGAATATATCAAGCATGGATATAAAGAATTGCACATTCCTGCTGATGTTGTAGGGGATTTTCAATTAGATAAAAACTCGCTCCACATCTGGCCTCGTGAAAGCTTTATGATGATTGCGCTTCCTAATCCTGATGGAAGCTTTACTTGCACTTTATTTTTTCCGTTTGAAGGAGAACTCTCGTTTCAAACATTAGATACCGATGAAAAAATAAAATCATTTTTCGAAAGCACGTTTCCGGATGCAATAAAATCAATGCCTGATTATCTTCACGATTTTCATCAAAATAAAACTTCCTCTTTAGTAACTATGAAGTGTTTTCCATGGGTGAAAGACAATCTGGTATTGATCGGAGATGCGGCTCATGCCATTGTTCCTTTCTTCGGCCAAGGAATGAATGCAGGCTTTGAGGATTGTAGAATCTTAAATCAATTACTGGATCAACATCATGATAATTGGAATGATACTCTCGCGGAATTTCAGATGATTCGCAAACCAGATGCTGATGCTATCGCTCAACTAGCTCTTGATAATTTTATTGAGATGCGTGATCTTGTTGCTGATGAAAACTTTTTACTTCGAAAAAAGATAGAAGCAAGACTTCATGAATTATTCCCCGATCAATGGATACCTTTATATACAATTGTGACATTCAAAGATGACATGCGTTATTCAGAAGCATACACTATTGGGAAGAAGCAAAAGAAAATAATGGATGAAGTAATGAAAAATCCCTCCATTCATAAAAGCTGGGAGCAACTTGACTTCAATACTATTGTTAATCAATTGGCAATACATTAATTTACCTCATTAATATTTTTACTATGATCCACATAAGCAAGCAAACTTGTGCTTTATATCTTATTCTATTAGCCACTTTAGTTACACAAAGTTGTAACAACGAGAAGCAAACTGACTTGCGAATAAAGCAAATGGATCCTGCCAAAGCAGCCGAAATTGCTAAGTCGATTGAAGCCACTGTCACGCCTCAGTTAGCAGAAGGATTGACATTAAAGTTGTGGGGAATCGATTCATTGGTTGCCGATCCTGTCTCAATAGACATTGATGATAATGGAAGAATATACTACACGCGTACTAATCGTCAGAAGGATTCTGAGTTTGATATCCGTGGCCATCAAGATTGGGAAATTGAATCCATACAATTGCAAACGGTAGAAGAGAAAAGGGCTTTTATCCATCGCATTTTATCACCTGAAAACAGTAAAAAGAATGAATGGCTTGCTGATCTTAATGGAGATGGTTCTCATGATTGGAAAGACCTAACTGTACAAAAGGAAAATGTATATCGTGTTGAAGATACTTCAGGCGATGGGGTGGCTGATAAATCGCAATTAGTAGTAGAAGATTTTCATGATGAAATAACGGATGCAGCAGGTGGTATTTTAAAATATGGTAATGATTTATTTGTAGATATTGGACCTGATTTGTGGAGAATTAAAGAAGATAAAAACGGACTCGGTGAAAAGCCAACTTCCATTTCTCATGGCTATGGCATTCACATAGGCTTTGGTGGTCATGGTATGTCGGGCATAGAAGTAGGGCCAGAAGGAAAAGTGTATTGGCAGATTGGCGACATTGGCTTTAATGGCGTTGGCCCTGATGGAAAAAAATGGGAACATCCTAACAGTGGCGTTATAGTACGTGCCAACCCAGATGGCAGCGACTTTGAAGTATTTGCGTATGGCAACAGAAACACACACGAATTTGCTTTTGACGAGTACGGCAATTTGATAAGTGAAGATAATGATGGCGATCACGCAGGCGAAAGTGAAAGACTAGTTTACGTTGTAAATGGCGCTGATATAGGATGGAGAACCAATTGGCAGTTTGGAAAGTATCGTGACCCCGATAACAACACATATAAAGTTTGGATGGATGAGAAAATGTATGTGCCTCGTTTTGAAGGACAAGCCGCTTACATTTTACCTACTATTAAAAATTTTGTAAACGGGCCAACTGGATTACTCTACAATCCTGGAACTGCATTGGGAACAGAATATAAAAATAAATTCTTCGTTGTTGAGTTTGTAGGCAACCCAACAAAATCGGGCTTGCACACATTTAGCTTGAAGCCTAAAGGTGCAACGTTTGACTTCGTTGAATCGAAAATGCTGTTAAGCGGAGTATTAGCAACGGGCATTGACTTCGGGCCGGATGGTGCAATGTACTTGGCCGATTGGATTGAAGGTTGGAATACAAAAGACTTTGGAAGGATTTGGAAACTAGATGTAGCCAATCCTAACACTGAGGAGCGAAAAATTACGAAAGATTTACTAGCCGATGACTTCACAAAATACGATGATGAAAAAGTGGGTGAGCAGTTAAAAAATCCAGACATGCGTGTTCGCCAAAAGGCTCAGTTCGAGCTTGTCAATCGTGGTGACAATGGCTTAACGATATTAAAAAAATATTTAGCTCAAAAAGAGAATCAACTGGCGCGAGTTAATGCCATTTGGGGAATAAGTCAGTTTGCCAGAAAGGAGATAAAACATGCGCAACTTCTTGTTCCCTATCTAAACGACAGCGATGAAGAAATAAGAGCGCAAGCTGCTAAATGGATTGGCGATGTTCGCTACAAAGAAGCAGGTGAATCTTTAATTCCATTATTGAAAGATAATTTCAGTCGTGCACGCTTCTTTGCTGCGGAAGCATTGGGTAGAATTGTTTATGAGCCTTCTATCGCTCCGTTGGTTGCGTTACTCGAAGCCAACAATGATGTTGATGAATACATTCGTCATGCTGCCAGTCTTGCATTAGCACGTATTGGGAAGGCCGAGCCAATTATCGCATTAGCTTCACATCCATCAAAAGCAGTTAGAATCGGTGCCGTATTAGCGCTAAGACGATTGCAACATGCTGGCATTAAAGTATTTTTAAATGATGCTGATGAATTTATTGTAACAGAAACGGCCCGTGCTATCAACGATGATCTTTCAATCACAGATGCATTACCCGCACTAGGCAATTCGTTAAATAAATACAATTTTACTGATGAAGCTTTTGTGAGGAGAGCCATCAATGCTAACCTGCGTGTAGGTAATGAAGAAGCAATGCAAAACTTATTAACCTATGCCCGGCACGAGGGAAGCCCCCTAGCCATGCGTGCAGAAGCAATCGATGCGTTAAGTACATGGGTAAAGCCTTCTGTACTTGACAGAGTAGATGGAAGATATAGAGGAGCAATTACACGCGATCTCTCAATTGCTCAAAGTAAATCAATGGAAGTAATAATACAATTACTGGGAAGCAAAGATGCATTGGTAAGGCAACATGCAGCTAAAGCTACTGGCAAATTGCAGTTAGCAAAGGCTTCTCAGCAATTGTTTGTTAAACTCAAAACAGATCCTTCTACTGAAGTACGAATTGAAGCACTTCATGCACTTGCTATTATAAAAGATAAACAAATTGATGAAGCCATTAAAATTGCATTAAGTGATAAAGAAAAAAATGTGCGAGTTGTTGGCCTCGATTTACTTGCAAGTATGGATGTATCAAAAGAGTTGATGACTCAACTTCTCACCGATGTTATCAACAACAGAACAGTTGAGGAAAAACAAGCCGCGATTACAACTCTTGGAACACTTCCTGTTTCTTATACAGAGAAAGTATTTAATCAGCTCTTAATTAACTTAGAAGCGAAGAAGCTTCCTGTAGAAGTTCAGCTTGAGCTTGCCGATGCTATTGAAGCAACAAAATCAAAATCATTGATTGAACGTTTGAAAAAACTAAGCATAATTCCTCAAGGCGATTCATTAAAGACGGCTTACGCAGGAAGTTTATTAGGTGGTGATTCTAAAAAAGGTGAAGGGATTTTTTGGAGTCATCAAACGGCACAATGCGTTAGATGTCATTCGTACAATGATTATGGAGGAACCGCAGGACCTCGCTTAAATGGAGTTGCTAGCCGGCTAACACGCGAGCAGATTCTTGAATCGCTCATTCAACCTAGTGCTAGAATTGCGACAGGTTTCGGTAACGTTACTTTGGAATTGAAAAATAATAAAAAGATAAGCGGCATTCTTCAACAAGAAAAACCAGAAGGCTTTGTTTTAAAAGTGGGTGATAAACCTGATACTCTAATCAATAAAATTGATGTGGTAAAAAGAATGAATTCTGCTTCGAGCATGCCTCCTATGAATTTACTTTTAACTAAAAAAGAAATCCGTGATGTAGTTAGTTTTCTGTCCACATTAAAAGCGGAGAAATAAATTATTCAACTATCGCATCAAAAGCACTGTTCAGTATTTTACCATTGCGTTTCATTTGAATCCAAATGCGATAATTGCCTGGCGTAGGAAATGCATAGGGAAACGTGACAGTTGAATGTCCACTATGACTGGAATCAAGTTGATGGATCATACTTCCCATCAATTGTTTGTTTCGCTCTTCTTCCGATAACGCTTCAAGATGAGCAACTACTTGATTAATGCTATCCATAAAAACAGAAGCCTTGGTTAATTTGTTCCAATTCATTGGGCCGGTAACTTTATCTATGCGACTTTGAATTGTTTGTTGAGAAGCCATTGAATAACTTCCAACTGGATGTAAATGGATATACACACTTCCGTCATCTTTCATTACCACAGCGTGCCCCATCATCCCTAAATACGGTTGCAAGTCTGCAGGCTTGTTATTCTCATCCAAAATAGAAAACGATAACTCATATAGTTTCCCCGAAAGGAAAGGTTCATTTACATTTTGTTCCCAAACGGCAGTGCTTCCATCGGGTAAAGAAGTTTTAATGCCTGGCTTACCGCAGATTACTATCCCTTGCGTAATTGTTGGGACTGAGGATTTGGTCTCTATTGGGTTCGTTACAAAATAAGTATCATCTCGATTCATCGAAAGAGAATCATTGGATACTAAAGTTATTGGCATCTTATTATCTATGTCAACTGTATCAGGAATGGTTTCTGAAAATCCACTGAGACGTGTGATGTCGGCAAAAATTAAATACTTTCCGTTAGGCAAAGCCGGCAAAGGTGTGATGTAAGTGGCTGAATCTATGCGTTGTGGATGGAGATGCGCAAACACATCCATGCTGCCAGCACGCACCATAAACATATGCATCAACTTGCCATGATCAGGCACTACCGATGAAAGCTTCCGAGTAAAATTTAAACTTGCTTGTTTAGTTGTATCAATTTTGAATTCCAACATAGTTCGCCCACCGTGTTGAATAAGTGTTGATGTGGCTCGCAAGGGCTTGTACAAAAATCGCTTGTAATCGGAAGCCCAACTATCCCACCAAGTTTTACCTCCCCATAAAATCGTTATCAATAATACAGTGCTTACGCTTGCACCTATCCATCGCTTACGGATTTCATTTTTAGTGATTGCTTCACTATGTTTCAGTAATCCATCGCTTACACTTGCGCTGATGATGGTTATCATTAACACTACAAGCAACATGCAAAGGCCAAATAGAATCCAACCCAAACCACTTGGCATATCTTTTTGAATAGTGGAAACGGCCATTACAGGAACTAATAATTGGCCAATGCCAGCCGAGCCTTTCACTTCAATGTTAATGCCCGATGTACCAGAATCCATCAACCAAACCAATCCTTGATAGTGTCCAGTTTCATTGGGCACAGGCTTCATTTCATCTGCTGAAGGTGTGCCTTTGCTGCCTGCATACCAATAAATAGGTTTTGCCCAAATCGACTCGATGCCAGAACTTTTCAGATATATATTAATGATGGCCGTTCCCGGGATTACCTCCGGTGGCGTTATTAAAACCATTACGCTGTAATTGCCAGCCTTGCCTTCAAACGTTACACCCGGGCTACCAATGTGTGAATCAGCAAAATTGGATACAAAAAGAAAAGATAGGAACAGAAGAGTTTTTCGCATCGGATTATTTATCTAACTATTTTCTTCATCCAATTGCCCCATGTAATACCAATTGCAGAAGATATCAGCGCTAAGCCAAAAGCAATGCCAAGACCTGCCACTAAATCCCATCCAGAAGACACCATCCAATCCGCGAAAGCGTATCGAAACTCCCACGTTGGCTCGCTTCCAAAGTACCATCGAGAAGTGGCGAAAAACCAATGTCCTTTTGATGCCATCAATACATTTGCAAAAGGCCATTGAATAAGCAGAAGGCTAATAAGGAATAATGAACCGTAACAAGTAGACAGAAACACAAAAGAAAGAAGCTTTGACTTACTGAGAAATAACGGTGCCTCTGAAAACTTCTTCGTGATCAAATCTATCAAGATGGCTGGGACAATGATTAGCAAGGGAAACTCGAAAGGTTGAAAATGTGTGATTGGATTTAACACGGGGCCAAGGCGTGGAGTAGCTGGAAACAATGGAAGTATCCAGCCCATCAACAAAAGAAAAACCGAATAAACTATGGCAGCATAGGTTGCTCCCCATTTAGATTTAGAAGCCTTTGAAAATGCAACCAAGAAAATTGGGAACACCAGAGAGGCGACTTGGTAAAAGCTTGCTCTATGCATATCGTGTCGATCGAAAAACTCGGAGCCAATGGTGAAGATCATGGTGAGAACAAAACCAGCGGACAAAGCAAACAATAGGTTATATCTTTTTTGCAATGCGTTGGTTTGTTCTGTGTGAGCGTTTTGATAAGCAAGCACACTAATAATTGCTCCAAATTGAATAATGATCATCCCTAAAAGTAATATGGTATGAGGTGGAGAAAGAATGGTTACATCAAGTCCGTAGGTGCTGTGCCACCAATCGTCAAACGGTGCAGAAGTGAGCATAGCAATTGCACCCCAAACACAAAACAAATTACCCAATGAAGCTCGGAAGATTCCCCAAAATTTCACTGTATTGGTCAACTCTACAAGGGTTGGGGCAAATGTCATTTTTAAAATACGAAAGCCAGAAAACAATCCAGCAATAACACCCCCGAAATAAATGGCAAGGTGAGGTGCAGAAAACAATCCATCTCGGCCAATGCTGGTGTGCCAAGAGATGTCCCAGATCAATCCAATAATAATGCTCAATGAACAGATGACAGTGGCATAAAGATAGATGGGTATGGAAGCTTGTGTGGTTGCAGACGATGTGTTCTGTTGAACATCAGTATGCGAAAGAGTTATTGTTTGCATAATTTTTAAGCGTATTAAACAAAACTAGCGAAATAGCTGCAAGCTGCAAGCCTCTAGCTGATTTGACAAAATCGAATCAACCAGCATCTTCACTTTGAACTTCCAACTTTAAACTTATTCAATATGAATCTTATATTCCTCATATCTATTCAGCACTTCTTTTACATACACAATAGGGCCATAGCATCGGCAAAAGCCGGCAGCTACTACTGGGTCACGATAATACTTTGGGTTTGATTTTTGGCTCAACATGTATTCCACATTGTTGTCCCATTTTACAGGGCTTCGCCCATATTTATTGGCGAGATTACGCGCGTCAAGAATATGTGAAATGCCCACATTGTAAGAAGCCAGTACAAACTTTACACGTTCCGTTGAATCAGTTACTGTCTTAGCCCAAATTGTATCCAAAAATTTTAAGAATCGTACTCCCACCATTATATTTTGATTCGGCTCTTCAATATTGGCTACTCCAAAATATTCGCCTGTCTCTGGCATTACTTGCATTAGGCCTACTGCACCAGCCCAGGACTTTACTTTAGGATCAAAATTAGATTCCTGATACATCAGTGAAGCTAGCAGTCGCCAATCCCAGCCCAATACTTTAGCCCCAGTTTTTAGCTGCTTATCAAATGGAGATAATTTATTTCCAGTTAACGAAGAGTAGTCGCTGGTGTTAGCCGTTATTGAAAAGCGTGGCGTACTAAAATACTTCACGTAAATAATTTGAAACAAGCCGCTCTTTTTCACTTTGTTCAACCAAGTATTGGTAGACTTAATAAGCTCAGGGCTGTTCTTGCGAATGGCCCAACCAATCTGCTGAGGCAAACTTATTGGCATGCTAATATCGAGATTAGGATAGTACCACGAATTAACCACTGCAATTGTTTGATCGGCAACCGTATATTTAATTTTGCCTTCGGCCACATTTTGGATAAGCGATTCAGTTTCGCCATCAATACTATCTTCTTTGATGATGATTTCTCCACCAAGTTCTTGCGAAAGATTTTGCAATCTGCTTTTAAAGGATGAGCCATGCTTAACATGTACCTCTTTACCAATCAACTCTGCCGGTGTTGTAATGAGCTTTTCTTTTGTTTTGTTTTGAATTAGTACCTGTTTGGTTTGATAATGAACCTCGGTGAAGGCAACATATTGCGCCCGACCCTGGGTAATTGTGAGTGGAAACGCTATAATATCAGCTTCACCTGTGTTAAGCAAGGTAAAAGCCTCATCAATACTAGAGATTACTTTGATTTTCAAATCTACTTTAAGATAATCTGCTAAGCGTTGGAGCAGCTCATACTCATACCCCATTGGGTTGCCTTTGTAAATGAAATAGCTAACAGAATTATTATCGATGATTGCTTGAAGATAACCCCTCTTTTTAATTGCATCAAGGTCTAGAGTTACCGTTGGTTCTGTTACGAAGTTAGGGGTATCTTTTGCCGGTTGGCAGCTAAAGATAATTGCAGCCGCGCACCACAGAATTAATTTAAAACCTAACCTGACCATGAATGAAGGTAATCATTCACCTGAAAATAAAAAAGGCGACTCAAAATTTGAGTCGCCTTTTAAAGAAGCTAAGAAAAGATTAGTTGAAGATATAACGCAAGCCGAGCTGTGCTTGCCAAACACTTCCTACAGCAATGCTTTTAACAAAAGAATCCTTTATTAAAACTACGGAAGTAGTGTTATCTGGATTTGTAATTGTTTGGGTAGCCAAAGTATAAACTGGTTTGCCTGTAGCATCAATGCTAGAAAGAGAAAGCGGGCTTGCTGATGTTGAGACCCAACTAACTCCCCATTTGTCATTTAACAAGTTTCCAACGTTAAGTATATCGAATCGTACCTGAATCGTATGTTTCTTTCCGCTAGGGCCATTTTTATAATTAAAATCTTGAGAAATAGTGAAATCCCATCGATTTAACCAAGGTAAAGATGCTCCATTTCTTTCTGTATACTGACCTCTTCTTGAATTCAAATACTCGTTTCCACTAATATACTGGTCAAATGCAGCTTGTTGATCTGCCTGTGTGTAGGTTACGGTTGATCCGTTTGGCTTATAGGCGTTTAAAAAGCTAACTTCATTTGCATTGTTAGGCACATAAATGAGATCATTTGTTTGCCCATCTCCATTGATATCGTTTGAAGAAACATAAGAGAGTTTACCACCACTTAATGCTGAAAGACCTAAAGTAACCATTGTAGAACCTCCTATACCTCCAGCAATATCATAATTCAAGCGATAATTTGCGTAGCCTATAATTTTGTGGCGTAAATCATTATCGGCATAACTAGTTAGTAGATAATTCTGCCCTCCATAGGTTGGCATATTTGCTTGAACTGTACTTCCTACTGATTGCACATCACGCGCTAATCCATAGGTATAGGCGGCAAAACCACCAAGTCCTTTTGAAGTTGGTTTTTCGAGTTTAAAGGTAAGCGTGTAAGAATCACCGCGTTGATAATTTTTAAGTACAAACACGTTTGTTACTGCTGTGTTATAGTATCTCGCTACGTTCTGAGGACTGGCTGCAGTTCCTGAACCAACTACACCTGAAGCAGGGAAACGCTCCCGATTATCAGTTCCTGTAAAGGAGCGATCTGGAGCCTTCAAGTTGGCGTCTATATAGCGTAGTGCTTGAATGTTTTTGTTATAAATAAATTCAACCGTTCCAATTAAACCAAATGGAAGCTTTTGATCAATTGCAATGTCCGACTTCCATACTGTAGGATACTTTAAATCATTGTCAGTGGCGTTGATGGCATATGGCAATAACTTGCTTAAGTCAGTATTTGCAGGAGGGCGCACTGCTGCAGGTAAAGTAGATGGATCAGTTCTGAATGGATAGGCAGTTCCTGAACCAGAAATCACAGCAGTATTAACACCGTTATTTCCTAACTGATTAGAAACTAATACCTGAGGAATCCTTGAAACAAAAATTCCTGAACCTCCACGGATTTGAGTTGTTTTATCACCCTTTAAATCATAATTAAATCCTAACCGAGGTGACAGCAACAAGTTAGCTGATGGAAAAGCACCTGTGTTAACTTTGTAGTCTTTACCATACTCATCTTTAAACGTGAGAGCACTTACAATAGGATTGGTAAAGTCAACTGCCGTTGAATTATCATAACTAAAAATATCACCCCTCAATCCTACAGTCAATTTGAATCTATCCGTTGCTTGAAATTCATCTTGTGCATAGAAACTATAGGTAGAAACATTTAATATTTGCCAAGGTTCAGCACCACCAGGTAGTAGCGAGTAACGAAGATTATATTGCTTCACAGCAACAGGTGAAGTAGTTGCATTTGGATTAGCTATAAAATCATTAACGGCAGCTTTGTAATCGGTTATTGAGTTATACACATACAATCCATTAGACACTGGGAAGAATAAGTTTTCTGAGTGATACTTTTCGTATGATAAACCCCCTGTAATAATATGCTTACCAGTGTAGTACGTAAAATTATCTGTCAAATTTAATGTAGAATATCGCAATTTATTAGATGGAGTGAATGGATCGAAGCCAAGAGCAGCATATGTTGATGTTCCCTTGTTGCCATTGGCAACTGTTCCCTCTTGAATCTCAATTGTAGGGAATAAAGTTGTTCGATACCTTCTGTCTTCATTTTGATAATTGTAAGTGGCGATGAATTTATTTGAGAATTTTCCACCAAAATTTGAGTTTAATTCTGCAGCAACTGAACGGGTATTATCTTGAATGATGTAGCCTGTGTTTTGGGGCGATAATGCCAAGTTTCCGCTATAGCCTGCACTTGAATATCCTTGTCTATTTCCAAAGCCAGCTGTACCACTGCTATTGCTATTACTTATTGCTTGTTCAGAGTCTGAATCATGGTGCGAATACCGTATTGATAATTTATGTTGATCGTTAATGTTATAATCAAAACGAATCAATCCCTTCTTGCTATTAACTTGATTATTGAATCCATAAAGCAAACCAGCATCCCATCCTAACTTAGAACTTGTAAAGCTTGCAAGATCTTGAAGATCAGTAAGTGTTACGCGAGATAAATTTGCAGTAGCTTCAGAACCAGTAGGATAAAAAGTTAATGATGGTGTCGAGCTTGAAAACTGTTCATAGTTACCAAATACAAATAATTTGTTCTTAATTATTGGTGCACCCACTCTAAAGCCCCATGTATCTTCTTTTACTGTAAAGGGAGCTAAGGCCCTTCCATCCGCTGTTTTACCTACTAGACTGTTTCCTCTTGATAGGGAATAAACTGAACCACTTAACTCATTTGTTCCAGAGCGTGTTACCGCATTTAAAGCAGCTCCAGCAAAACCTGATTGACGAACATCAAAGGGGGCAACGTTTACCTGCAATTCATCAAAAGCATCTAATGAAATTGGTGTTGTTCCAGTACGACCACCAGCTTGGGCAGAACTTCCTAAACCAAATCCGTTATTAAATACGGCACCATCTACTGTAAAATTGTTATACCTGCTATCCTGACCTCCAAATGAAGACCCGTTGCTATAT
Organism: Cytophagales bacterium; assembly: GCA_038205685.1. Classification (GTDB taxonomy): domain Bacteria; phylum Bacteroidota; class Bacteroidia; order Cytophagales; family Cyclobacteriaceae; genus ELB16-189. The sequence goes on from JBBRBQ010000018.1 coordinate 36,263, forward strand.
GCATTGTACTTTACTATATCGTTGATTGTTCGACCAATGGTTGGCAAACTGTTAATGGCATTTCTATCAAAGGAAGCGGCAGCACCAGTGCGGTCTGCACTAAAAATATCATTCCTAGTTGCAGAAACTACTACTTCTTGTAATTGAGTACTTTCATCTACCAAACTAACATTAATGTTAGCTGAAGTTCCAAGATTCAAATAGATGCCCTCGAAAATTTGATCTTTGTAGCCCACAAAAGATACTTTAACAGTATAAGGTCCACCAACACGCATACCTTGAATAACAAAACGGCCATCACCGCTACTCAAAGTACCATAATTTGAACCTGAAGGAGTGTGAGTAGCCACTATATTTGCCCCTGGAAGTTCCTCAGTAGCTCCTGAATTCCCAGATTTAGTCCCTACTACTTTTCCTGTTAGGGCAGCAGTAGTAATCTGTGCAATTGCCCCCGAAAAGGCAACTAGCATCAGCACTAAAGTTAATTGTACAATTTTTCTCATAAGATTGGTTTAATTGTTATTTTAATAAAGCGCAAAACTACTGTAACTAGCCGTGTAAGATTCAAATAAGGTTTTACCCTTTTTAGAACATTAAAAGAGAATTCTTAACAATGTCTTAACATTCAACCTTTGAACCAGTTTGTTTCCAGTAAAATTCAACACTTTTTCTCAAAACTATATGTTTACAAATACTAAACCTAGTACTTAATTATACCTCAATTACTTCTTTTTTTAATTTACTCTTTGTCAACGTTTGCAACTAATTTCCTACCGCAAAAATTATGCGGTATCATTCAATAATTGATTAATACGGTATTGAATTATAGCAAACCAATTACATAATTTTGATTATCAGTAAAGTTTACCTTTCAAAAACCTATCTCTCTGAATATCAATAAAATTAGATAACCAATAGTATTGTAGCTATAATTAAAAGTAACTCAAAATCAAATCACAACTCTCCTGCCTTCATCTGCTTAGCGGCATAATCTGCAGCTCGGGCTGTAAGTGCCATGTAAGTTAGCGATGGATTCTGTGTTGATGTGGATGTCATACAAGCACCATCAGTTACAAATACATTGTTACAGTTGTGCAGCTGATTCCATTTATTGAGCAACGATGTTTTCGGGTCTTTGCCCATGCGCACTCCACCCATCTCATGTATATCAAGGCCAGGTGCAGCTTTAGAGTCGTTTGTTTGAAGATTAGTGAACCCTGCTTTGGTGAACATCTCCGTCATTTGTTCAAGGTAATCTTTCACCATTTTCTCATCGTTGTCATCATAATCAATAGAAATCTTTAATTGAGGGATTCCCCAATCATCTTTCTTACTTTTATCGAGGGCCACAAAGTTTGTTTCTTTAGGAATAGTTTCTCCCATCATGTGAGAACTAACGTTCCAGTTGCCAAGCGTGGAGGCCTTCAGTAAGTTTGCTTTCAATGCTTCTCCCAACCCTTCTTCACTTCGATAGGAGTTGCGATTAGTGTACACGCCAGCGGCATAGCCTCTCAAAAAATCTGTTTCTTGTTTATAGACATTTCTAAACCGTGGCATGTAACCCCCGTTCGGTCTCGTGCCATCTGTTGTGAATTCTTTAAAGCCTTCGTATTCGCCCGAAATGCGCGCACGATAGTTATGAAAAGCCGCATATTTTCCCATCAACCCATTGTCGTTACCAATGCCATTGGGAAAGCGGCTGGATATTGAATTCAGTAAGATAAGATTGGTGTTTAATGCAGCAGCGTTGACAAAAACAACGCGAGCATAATAGTCGGTTTCTTCCTTGGTTTTCGCATCAATCACTTTTACGCCAGAAGCCTTGCCTTTCTTCTCATCATAGATTACTGAATGCACAACAGCATCTGTCTTCAACGTTACATTGCCGGTCTTCAATGCCCAAGGTATGGTGGACGAGTTGCTACTAAAATATCCCCCGAAAGGGCAACCGCGCTGGCAAATATTTCTTCCTTGGCATTTACCACGACCTTGCTCCAAATGAATTGGTTGAGGCTCGGTAATGTGCGCGGCACGACCAATGATTACATGTCTACTTTTATTATATTCCTTAGAAACTGTTTCGCCAAAATATTTCTCTACACAAGTCAAATCGTGAGGAGGAAGAAATTCTCCATCAGGGAGTTCGGCAAGGCCATCTTTGTTGCCTGAAATACCTGCAAACTTTTCTACATAACTATACCATGGAGCAAGATCAGCATATCTAATTGGCCAATCGACAGCAAAGCCATCGCGAGCAGGGCCTTCAAAATCGAAGTCGCTCCAACGTTGTGTTTGCCTAGCCCACATCAACGACTTACCTCCTACTTGGTAGCCACGAATCCAATCGAATGGTTTCTCTTGCACATAAGGATGTTCATTATCTTTCACAAAGAAGTGCATGGCGTCTTCGCGAAAAGCATAGCATTTACTAATGATGGGATTGGCTTCTTTGATGGCTTCTGTCAATTGATTTTTATGTTCAAATTCCCACGGCATCATGGTGGTGGTTGGGTAATCTTTGTTATGCACCACATTGCGGCCTCGCTCCAACATAAGTGTCTTCAAGCCTTTTTCACCAAATTCTTTGGCAGCCCAGCCCCCACTGATGCCCGAGCCTATTATAATTACATCGAATGTGCGTTCTTCTTTGCTGTCTATTAAGTTTGCCATAGTAGTTAAGCTGCTTTTGGAGTGGTTGAAACAGATACGCATCCGTGGAAACGACCTGGCACAAATTCAAATTTATAATAATTGGTCATTACATATTCAGACCCTGTGTAGCCCCAAATAGTTAGTCCCTTAATTGAGCCGAATGCTTTTTCAACTTCAGGAGAGATTGTGCCCTTCTTTGCTTCGATAGAAGCCAGTACATCTTCTCTTTCTTTCGCTAAACCTTTTACGAATGATTTACCGATTTTCTCTTTCGCGAAAGCATCAATGCCATCTAAGCCCTTAATGAATAAAGCTTGATCTTCTTTGTTTGCGCAATCGTCAATCATTACCAACACAAACTTAGGTATGCCTAACTCTTTCGCACCCGGTGTATCTGTCTTAGGAATTATGGTGTCAATAATTTCTGTAAGTAGTTCTTCTTGATTCCCAGTAAGTTGAAGATTATGTAATGGAATTGCAGCCATTTTCTTTGAGTCGAAAACACAACTGGGAAGCAACACGGCTCCGGCAGAAGCGAGCATCATTTGCTTTAATAATATACGCCTGTTAATCATAGATAAATTATTTGATGTACCTAACTCTCAAGCGGCTAATATCAAAAATTAGTAACTAAAAAAAAAGTGAATATTGATGGACTTTAGAACTACTTGCGGTTGGATGGTTGAACGGATTAATTAAGAGTAAAAAAAAGAAAGGATTTTATCTCGGTTATCGTCTAAGTAAATAAACATATTAAAATTTTATGCAACAAAAAATTATTTTATTCCTTTTACTGACATGCGCTTTTACACCTATCTTCTTTGGATGTAAAGACAATGGAGCTACGACACCCGTTAATACCATTGCAGCTCCATACAATAAAATTTACGGTGCTACCAGCGTTACTTCCGATGGTACAACTATCACCATAAAAACCATTGGCTTGCCTGATCATAAAAGCGTTTATTATACAAACACAAATGCACTCTATGAAACCTTTTCAGGAACAACGTATGCAGGTAAGACTTTTTCAAAAGCACCCAATACCATTGCTACACAAACCTTAACATTTAAAATTCCAGCTAACCCAACATCGGCAACAAATAAATCTGCTACACCCATGGGGCCAATTGGTGTATCCATTAATGGCATTCCATTTTTCAATCAATATGCAGCGGGCGGTGCCGCAGTTAATAATGAAATTGCGAGCTTTGATCAATGGTGGGGGCATCCGCAAATGAGTGGCCAATATCACTATCATGTTGAACCTTTGTACCTAACAACAGTAAAAGCATCCAAATCTGCATTGATGGGATTTCTGTTAGATGGCTTCCCTGTCTATGGCCCTGAAGAGGGAGGAAAAACACTTGCCACTGCCGACCTTGATATGTATCACGGCCACACAGGTGCTACTGCCGATTACCCGAATGGAATTTATCACTACCACTTTACGTTAGACGCGCCTTACCTAAATGGTTCAGGCTTCTATGGAACAGCCGGCACAGTATCCCAATAGATGAAGATCAATCACTATTTATTAATCATTGCATTTCTTCTTATCGCTTGCATTGATAGAAAGAAAAGTGATGACTTAAATAAAGCACTCAGTAAAGTTACCAACACTTACGTGGATGCGGATGACTCAGCCTTTTCAAAAAAACAAGACACACTTTATTACGAAGGGAAATATTTTTCTGGGCACTTGTTTCATTTATATCCCGGCAAGGACACCGCCTTTAATATCTCATTTTTAAATGGTGTGCAAGAAGGATTTACACGAAAGTGGTATGCCAACAAACAACTGGCTGAAGAGAGATTGTACATAAAAGGGCAAAAAGAAGGAGTACACAAAGCGTGGTGGGAAGATGGCAAGCCGAAGTTTATATTCGATATAACAGCAGACGTTTACAGCGGAGAATTAAAAGAATGGTATAGCTCTGGTCAATTAGGTAAATGGTTTCATTATAAGAACGGGCAAGAAGAAGGCAGTCAGAAATTGTGGTGGGCAGATGGTCGACTGCGTGCTAATTATGTTGTGAAGCATGGAAAGAAATATGGTTCGATAGGAATAAAACTTTGCTTAAACCCCAATGACTCGATTTATAAAAAGTAGTATACTCATTGCATCCATTGTGGTGTTAGGCTGTGTTCCGAAAAAAGTAAACGATAATTCATTACCCTTTTTCAATGATCCAGATTTCACTCCCGAATGGATTGATAAAAGCTCAATTGAGTTTAGTAAGATTCATACAATACCACGGTTTACATTTACAAACCAGAGTGGAGAAAAGGTGACTGAAGAAGATGTATCTGAGAAGATATTTGTAGCCAATTTTATGTTCACCAGCTGCATAAGTATTTGTCCATTGATGACAGTCAATATGAAGACGTTGCAAACTCATTTTGCTAATGATCCAGATGTAATATTACTCTCACACTCCGTAATGCCAGACATTGATAGTGTAGCAACACTGCAAAAATATGCTAAACAAAAGGGCATTATACCAACCAAGTGGCATTTGCTCACAGGCAATCGCGATTCAATTTATGCTATTGCTAAAAAACACTATTTCGCTGGCGATTCCATTGGCTTTTATGGAAATCAGCGCGACTTTCTTCATACAGAGAATTTTATTTTAATAGATAAACATCGCAGAATTAGAGGTGTTTATAATGGCACTTTACGTATTGAAATGGAAAGGGTTATTGATGACATCAACACCTTGAAGAAAGAAAGATGACAGGTAAATTACTCCGCCACTACTACCGCCAACTTATCTCCCTTTACTGAAATAGCGAGGCGTGTAATTCCCTTTAAAGGCACATCACCAGCTCCAACCTGTATCTCGCTCCACTCCTTTTCAGTAAGGGGATCAAGAGAATAAATTTTATTACCATCGCTCATAATAATTCTACCTGCGGGAGTCCAACATAAATCTTCACGGCCAGGCAGGGTAGCGGTCAGGTTTGTCATTGTGAGATTGGTCATATCCAATTTCATAATCATCCAATCAGTAGAAGAATTCTTCTTTACAAAACTCATTGCATTTGAATTGGGGATTCTATGCAACGACCTTCCAATAGCATCTGTCAAAACGCTATCTTTTTTTGTAGAGAGGGAGTATAAGTGTAAAGTAGGAGTATCACCTAACACAAACAATAATAGCTGATCAGCATTCATCCATGCGTGATAACCAACAATCAAATTATTAATAAGTGTTATCGATTCACCACCAGTAATTGGATATTTCACCAAGTCCTGCGCCTTATTGTCGCGCTGAAGAATGCATGAAATGAATTTTTCGTCAGGAGTTAAAGTGGGAGAATATTCTCGATCAGTAGTATTGGTGAGTGTGTTTGTAGTTCCGGTTTTGTTATTATAAATTTTTATGTCTGATCTACCTTCGTCATTAAATGATGAATAATAAATAAGTGGCTCCTTCGTATTAAAAGAAGGTTGGTTATCGTATCCTTTATGCTGGGTTATATTTTTAGGATTGGAAAGAATGATTTTTCCTTTCTCTGACTTTAAATCAAACAAAATAATTTCAGAACCAGATTGCCCTACTGATTGATAACTTATTAATGAAAAACACAAAAGAAAAATATAGTTACTTTTCATAGCGTTATCAATTATACGTTGTCAGCTTCACTCTCCAATTCTTTATTAATACTCTTTACTACTTCATCAATTTCAATTGCCTGCTCTTCTATATGTTGAAAAAGAAACGGATAATCGAGATCAGTATCTATTTTAGCTAGTTGAATTAAGCCAAGCACTCTTGCAACTTGTCCGCGCAAATGATGTGCATTTGAATAGGCATAGCTCAGTAATTGTTCATTCTGTTTTTTCACTTCATGCGTACGCACTTGCACAATGCTTTCCAAATGCAAGTTAAGTTGATATAAATTTTCTTGGCTCTGAATGAGTTCTTCATTCTGAGTTTCAATTTCATTTGCCTGTTCTATTAACTCATTATTTTTTGAATCCAGTGATTTTATCATTTCGTTATAACGATTCTTTAGTAACAATGATGAATAGCTAATGACTATGTATAAAATACAATAGGTGACCCCAGCAACAATAATATCATTTGCATTGGATTTTCCATACAATTGAGGATGAGCAATTTGCCATCCAAATACTAAAATCATTCCAGTAAAAGTAATGGCATGACATACCATTGAAATGGAATTTTTTAATAATACCGAAAAACAAAAGCCAATTACCATTATCACTGCCATGGACGAAGTAGTAATGGTATCTGCTTTAATACTTTGATAGAACATGGCTGCCATAATGATGAACCCAATCCAAAGAACTGCCAATGCAAATTGGCCAAGTTTGTAAAATATAAAGGAGGTTGTTATTGCAAAGAGTATGGCAAAGTCAATAATTAAAGATCTGGCAATAACGAATTTGGTAAAGTAAAAGTCAACTGACATTACTATTGTTATAGCTATGAGGCCTATCAATAATAACGACTCCAGAAAAAATTCCTCTATAGGTCTTTGACTTTTACTCATAAGTAAACTGTCGATCAAATAATTAGCTTATTTAGCTGCAATTTACTTCAAAGGTACTAAGAGGTTAATTATTATCAACATGATTATGACTTCTTTCATACCCCGAGAGGTGATTTTAAACACTAAATCTTTCAAAAAGTAGTATTTGTATACTTACTTTACTACATTAAAACTCTATGAAACTGCTTTTAGATTATCTGCCATTTTTGAGGTTTTTTAAGCGGAAATCCGTATCTTATATTGGCTATACAAGTGATGAACGAAGCACTATAATTTACTCCCAAATACTCACCCTAACTATCATTCTTTTTATTATTAACCTTATTCAGGATGTGTTCACAGAAAGCATCTCTATTTGGGGGGTAGATCTATTAATGACACTTATTGTGTTACTACTATTGCTAGGTTTGGTTAAATATGATTTGGTGAGCAAAGTGCTTGGGTTTTTGTTCATCAATTTAGCTTTGCTCTACTTCACTGTTATTACTGAAAATAAGACGCAAGTAAGCACCATTTTTTTTTCTGCCGTAGCATGTGCTTTTCTTGTATTTGGCTCAAGTCGTTTTTGGTTGGGCTTTGCCTTTAGCGTACTATCTTTTTTGTTGATTGCGGGTTTCGAGATTTACTCTGCATCTTTATTAACTCACAGCATGGCCGTACCAAAACACGATTTAAATGGAACGCTAATAAATCTATTCTCTGCCTACTGTATGGTGATTCTATCTATGATTGTCTTGACAAAAATCAATGGCGTATATGAAAGTAATTTGCTAGAAGAAAAGAAAAAAATACAAGAAGCAAATGAAGAACTAGATCGCTTTGTTTACAGCATGTCTCACGATTTAAGAGCCCCTCTTGCATCTATAAAAGGCCTTGTCCAAATCGCACAACGCGAAAAAGATACGGAGCAATTAATTCAATATTTTCCTTTGATCGAAGACCGTGTTCAAAAGCTGGAAAGCTTCACCGAAGACATTACAAATTTTACTCGCAACAATAGCACTGAAATCAATAGGGGAATAATAAATCTCTCCGAAGCCATTAAAGAATCCTGGAATTCACTTCAATACAGCGAGGGCTTTGCGATGATAAAGCTAATGTTAAATTTTAGTGACCAACAAACCTTATTGATGGATAGAATTAGATTAAAAATCATTTTAAATAATCTTTTGTCCAATGCCATCAAATATCAAAATTATTCTAAACCCACCAATGAAAGGTTTTTAAAAATCAATTTTCAAGAAACAGAACTTGTTTATAAATTCACTTTTGAAGACAATGGCATAGGCATACAAGAAGATCAACAAACGCAGATGTTTACCATGTTTCACCGAGCTACCACACAAGCCCAAGGATCGGGCCTCGGACTTTTCATTGTCAAGCAAATAACAGAAAAACTTGGGGGCTCGATTGAATTGATCTCCAGTCAAGGTAAAGGAAGCAGCTTCATTCTAGCATTTGGCAAAATGAATTTTAATAGTGAAGCCTAATTGGTAGATGTTATCTTCCCTCCTTTTAGATTTTTATTTTTTCCTATAGAAATCAAATTAGCAAATAACTTATACGCGCCAGGCACTGCCGCTGGCAACTCCCGAAAGAATGACAGCCCTGTGTAAACATAAAATCCTTGTCCATATTTTGCTACAAGCAAACTTCCGTTTTTAGGCTTCTCCCCTTTATCATTCATTGAAAATATTGGTTCAAAGGCAGCGTCCCACTTGTCAGGAAAGTACAACCCCCTCTCCTGAACCCATCCATTAAAATCTTTTGGCGTAATTTTATTTGGGAAATTTAACACAGCGTGTTGTGGGTTAATGAAAGTTACCTCGGCATCTTCTTCAGTTACTCTATCTCTCGAGATACTTAAGGGGTAAGGCGAGTATTTACTGGCATCTGCCTCAGCGTTATTGTATTGCGATACCAACGTTCCACCATTCTTTACATAATCCAGCAACAGCGGCATTTGATGAATGAGTCTATCATTTGTATTGAATGCCCTAATGCCAATTACTACAGCATCTACTTTTAAAAGATTTGTTGCCGTGATTTCATCTTCTTTAAATTCCACAACCGCATATCCTAAGTTTCGCAAAGCAGCCGGCACATCATCACCCGATCCTTTTATATAACCAACTATAGAACCCTTTCTATCAACATTTAAGCGCACTACTTTAATTTCTGATTGACTTAAAAGTGTTTGTGTAGGAATGTGATCGTAGGTTATTACTCTTACCGATTGATTATATGATTTACCTTGCACTTCAATCTTAGCTTGCAATGTTGCTTGGCTTTCTTCCTTAGGTGCTGTCACTTGAAATTCAACTATCAACTCTTGCCCCTTTCTAACCAGCTCAACAGGGATAGCTGTTGGAAGGCATTTCCAACCAGCAGGTAACTCTAAACTTACAGATGCTTTCATAGCACCATCAATGGTTGAGGTAATTTTAAGTTTTACATTTTTTCCTTTCTCATCATTAAAAATAACAACGGGCTCTAATGGGTTAACAAACACAGGAGGTACAATTTCAACAGGACGTATCAACTCGCCCTTTACAGGATCAGTTTCTCTGAATTGAAGATCGCGTATTAGTATAAGTTTTTCGCCCAGAATAGAAACGGTAAACTCAACTTGTATGGCAGCCTCCTTTTCTGGCTTACCTACAAGATTGCTGTCAGGAATTATATAGCTTCCAATAGGATGCTTTTCCTGTAACCAATAAGGACTAGAATATTCAGCTGAGCTAACTTTATTTTGAGATTTAAATGTAATCAACTTATCATTTGTCAAGGGTAAATTCACAAGAGAATCCATTGATAGGTGATCAGATTTAATCCGTTGCAACGTTAATTCTACAGCACTCCTATTCACCAGTTCAAAACTTGCTGTAACCCCATTTTCAGGGCTTACCCAAAACCTATCGGCACTTACGGCTGCATACAATCCTAAGCAGTCAACTATAAGCTCTTCGGTTTCTTTTAGCTTTCTGGTTTTCCAAATACTATTATCCAGAGCGCGAACAGCTTTGCGAATCTCAATTAAGCGAGCAATACTTTTTGATGGATTATTATCGTCAAACTCTTTATAGGCTGCTTCAACAAGAGGCTGAATCTTATCGCCACCTTTTACGCGTGTCCATGTTGTGTTTACACCTTCAAAGATATCTTTAGCCACCTTTTCTCCTTTTACATATTCCAAAAATTCTGGTTGATACCCTCTCGTTCCGCGAGAGCCAAAGCCTTGGCTTTTGTGCTGACTGCGACTGCGTGCTGCAATTTCGGAATATGATTCACCCAAAAGTGGATCAAACCCTCCCACATCTAGAGTTACAATTCCAGGCGTATTTTCATTAATGGTTTGGTTCCACCAACGCCCAGTATTGGTGTAAATTGAATGGGCTTGCCAAGTACCTAATTCATTTACTTGAGTAGGAAATACATCTTTATCGCTTGAAAGGTTGAATGCTTCTTGGGCAAGCATAGCTGAGGCTGTGTGATGTCCGTGTCCTGCTCGTTCATCGGGGGGGAATCGAGTAATAATAACATCTGGCTGAAATTGGCGATAGATTTTTACAACATCTGAAAGTATCTGTTCCTTGCCCCAAAACCGCAGCGCCTCTTCTGCCGACTTTGAAAAACCAAAGTCATTGGCATGTGTAAAGAATTGTTGCCCACCATCAATTTTGCGGGCGGTCAACAATTCTTGTGTGCGTATTAGGCCTAATAGCTCACCCGTTTCCAGCCCAATCAAGTTCTGTCCGCCATCACCACGTGTCATTGATAAGTAAGCAGTTTGTGCCAACCTTCCTTTAGATAGAGACGAAATTATTCGAGTGTTTTCATCGTCAGGATGTGCGGCAACGTACAGCACCGAGCCAAGAAAATTTAGCTTTTTTAATTTTATCCGGATGTCAGATGATGATTGTTGGGCGAAACCCGAAAAAAATACTATCGTGAATGAGAGTACACAAGTTGGATAGATAAGAGATCTTCTCATTGATTTGAGTTTATAAAGTTTGCTAAAAATAGTTAAAGATCAGAAGTCAATAATCTTCGGCTGCTCCAAGTGCTATTACGCTGTATTGTTTCGAGAGCCTTTCTAGTAAGCCATCTTCTTTTGAATAGCCAATGATTTTTATCAAATCTTTACTTGAAGTTTTATTGGTAACAGGTGGAGCCATGCAGCTTACATTCATGTTGGCTTTTTGCATTGCGTACGTTTTATTAGAAAACGAATTATCGTTGGTTGTTTGCCCACATACCTCAAACGTTTTTTTGGCATCATCCTTTATTATCAGCCAGTATTTTGTAATCATAAGTTTTAGGAATGCGGAGAAGCTAACAAAGGTAGGGCTTTTTAAGGTAAGTCGATAGAAACCCAAATTGCATTTCGAGGATGCAAGGCTTTAGTTTAGTGAAATAATAACATCCATTTACAATTTTTTGATCTTTACGTTCTTGAAGTAAACGCGATTGCCATGATCTTGGAGCAAAATTCTTCCTTTTTCAATCAACCCAAAATTGGGGATATCCTTATACTTGCTCGCTGCTACCAAAGCTTTATACTCATCACTGCCTCGTTCATATTGAAGCACTTTTATACCATTGAGCCAATGCTCAATATGATTGTTCTTCGAGATAATGCGTGCGGTACTCCATTCGCCAATTGGTCTGGCTGGTTTAGCTAGTGATGCTGGAATTAAATCATATAAGGAAGCCAATGTGCGATTACCATTAGAACCCAGTTTAGCATCGGGGTGATTTGCATCATCCAATAACTGGAACTCGAGACCATAAGCTGAGCGCGGGCTTGTAGGGGTTGCCTGGTTAGCTGCAACAAAATATTTGACGCCACTGTTGGCTCCTTCTGTTAATTTAAAATCGACAGACAATTCAAAATTGGTATACTCCTTTAGCGTTACAATATCTCCACCATGAGTAGACTCGCTTCCATCAGAAGGCTCCACCATCAGCAGTCCCTTTTCTATTTTCCAACCTTTGTTTGGGAAAGTGTCTTGAAATGCCCCCTTCCATCCTATAGTTGTTTTGCCATCAAACAACAATACCCATCCATCTTTCATCTCCTTCTTTGAAAGTAGGTTGTCTTGGGCTTGGGCTAAAAAAAAGAGAGCAATAAAGACTAAGGTTAAATAAAATTTTAGTTTTGAAAAAATTGCCATAATATATAAACAGATTTAAATTTTCTTAAGGTAGGCTAAGCTTTGCGGCACTTGAATTTTAATGGAAGGACTTTCGTCTTCAATATAATAGTTTTGAATAGCAGATTTTTTAGCTGCCTTTAACACTGCCGGAATATCGATTTGACCCCTGCCTACTGCAACATCATTTTCAACAGGTGTTCCTCCTGAAAAATTTCCAACTACGTCTTTTCTTAAATCTTTTATGTGCATCAACTTAAATCTTTTAGGATATTTTTTTATCAACTCAGCAGGATTCTTTCCCGGATGCGCTACCCACAAAATATCAATCTCAAAGCTTACATACTTGGGATTTGTATTCGTAACTATGTAATCGAAGAAAGTTCCATTTTTATATTGAACAAACTCGTATCCATGATTGTGATAGCAGAACGTTAAGCCATATTCATCATTCAATAGTTTGCCCATTGTATTAAAATCAGTTACCGCTTTTTGCGCATTCTCTAGCGTAAAGGGTATTTTATTATCATGAGGAATCCATGCGACACGAACGAAGGATGCTCCCAATGTTTTTGCGTTCTCAGCTGCTTGCTTTGTATTGTTGAGAAGATCGTCATAGCTTGTTCCAAACGAGGTACATTTCATTCCTCTTTCATCCAATAATTTTTTAAGTTCTATTGCAGTCTTTCCAAAAAGGTTTGAGAATTCGATGTTAGATATACCCAATGCTTTGATTGTATCTAATGTGGCCGCCACATCTTTCTGAAAACTGTTTCGATATGTGTATGAAACAATGCCAGGTGTTTCTTTAAGGGTTTTTCCAAAGGGCTGAGACTGTACGGTGCTCCAACCGAAAAATAAAAAGTATAAAGGGATGTAGATGCGAATCATATATTTTAGCAAACTTGAATGGCACTAAGATAATCTTTTCTATTGTTTTGGAGAGAAGAAAATCTTAAAATCGTACTTTGAAGGAATTTGGACTAACTAGACTTTATAAACATTCATTTTTGAACCAATTGCTTTCATTCCATTATTTTATAAACTCTTAGATTTTTTAAACTCAAATTTTAGCTTTTAATCGATCCATTAATGATTTCAACTTTATTTGCTCTTCATCAGAAAGTAGCCGTGATAACGGGTGGCACAGGGGTGCTTGGCAGTGCGATGGCGCAAGGCTTGGCGAGTGCAGGTGCTAAAATCGCATTGATAGGAAGGCGAAAAGATGTGGGCGAATCTTTGGTAAACAAATTGAAATCAAATGGTCATGAAGCCATTTCGGTTCAAGCCGATGTTTTAAACGAAGTTGAATTGACTAAAGCCAATGATATAATACTTCAAACTTTCGGCCGGTTGGATATTTTGGTAAATGCAGCAGGTGGAAATTTGCCAGGTGCCACAATATCTCAAAGCAAAAATTTTTTCGATCTAAATATAAATGATTTTAAAAAAGTCGTTGACCTGAATTTGATAGGCACTGTTTTACCGTCTAAAATTTTCGGCAAGCAAATGGCATTGCAAAAGCAAGGGGTGATAGTCAACATCTCATCCATGGCAGCCGATCGCCCTCTTACTCGTGTAGTTGGCTATGCCGCTTCTAAATCAGCAGTTGATAATTTTACGAAATGGCTATGTATTGAAATGGTAACTAAGTATGGCGAAGGCATCCGTGTAAACGCTATCGCTCCAGGTTTCTTTTTAACTGATCAAAATCGAGCGTTGCTTATCAACCCTGATGGCAGTCTAACTGAACGTGCAAAAAGTATTGTGCAAAACACACCTTTTGCTCGTTTTGGAAAGCCTGAAGAATTGATCGGCACGTTAGTCTGGCTTTGTTCAGATGCGTCTGCTTTTGTGACTGGAATTGTGGTGCCAGTGGATGGTGGATTCAGTGCATTTAGTGGCGTATGATTTATAAAAAAAATGAATTTAATCTTGAAGCATATACCTAACACGGAAAGTATAAGATGGCAAAGGATTTTTTGAATCATGAATTTTTATTGGAAACAGGTGAAGCTGTAAAAATCTATGAAGAGTATGCCAGTAAAATGCCAATCATCGATTTTCACAATCACCTTTCCCCTAAGGATATTTTCAATAATCGGAAGTTTAATAACCTTACTGAACTATGGCTCGATGGAGATCATTACAAGTGGCGAGCTATGCGCGCCAACGGTATAGAAGAAAAATATTGTACTGGCAATGCCTCCCCGTTTGAGAAATTTATGAAGTGGGCTGAAACTATGCCTTACACCCTGCGCAACCCCTTGTATCATTGGTCGCACATGGAGTTAAGGCGCTACTTTGGAGTCACTGAACTACTCAACAAGGACTCAGCAGAAAAAATATATGCAACTTGTAATGAGCTTCTTCAACAAGAAGAGTTCAGGGTAAGCGGCTTGTTGGCCAAAATGAAGGTGGAGATAATTTGCACTACTGACGACCCTACTGATTCGTTAGAATACCATCGGCAATTTGCAGCACAAAAATCATCTTTAAAGATGTTCCCGACTTTTCGGCCAGATAAAATTTATAAAATTGACAATCCTACTTTATTTAACGATTATCTGAATTTATTAACTGAAGCTTCAAGCATATCGATCAACACATTTGATGATTTGATGGAAGCTCTGAAAAATAGAGTTAATTTTTTTCACGATCACGGTTGCCGTGCTTCTGATTATGGATTGGAGACACTATGTCACGAAAACAATGATTCGCATAAAGTAGAAGATATTTTTTTTAAACTTCGGGGTGGGAAATCACTTCTGGTTGAAGAAAAGCCAATTTTCCGTTCGAGGCTCCAAGTAGAGTTAAGTAAGCTGTATCATGCTAAAGGATGGGTTCAGCAATTTCACTTGGGTGCCATTAGAAATAACAACACCCGTAAGTTGAACGAACTTGGCCCCGATACAGGATTTGATTCTATCGGGGAATTTTCTCAAATCAGTGTTATGCAAAAGTTGTTCGATCACCTTGACACTTCTAATCAATTAACAAAAACCATTGTTTATAATCTTAATCCTTCTGACAACGAATTGTTCATTACCATGGCCAGCAATTTCAACGATGGTTCTGTAGCAGGCAAAATGCAATTGGGTTCTGGTTGGTGGTTTCTTGATCAGAAGGACGGTATTGAGAAACAATTGAACACGCTTTCCAACATGGGATTGCTCTCACGATTTGTCGGCATGGTTACAGACTCCCGTAGTTTCCTCTCATTTCCTAGACATGAATACTTCAGAAGAATTTTATGCAACCTAATCGGCAATGATATAGCCAAAGGTGAACTGCCCAATGATTTACCTTGGCTGGGTAAAATTGTACAGGACATTTGTTATCACAACGCAAAAAAATATTTCAATTTCTAATGGAGAATGTAAGCACTAAAATGGGGAACTATCGGTGGCGCATAGTAGCACTTTTATTTTTTGCTACCACCATCAACTATATAGATCGAAACGTATTGTCGTTTACTATGATCGATGAAGGCTTCCGCAAAACTATGTTGGGTCTTCCAGATGGCGCTACCTTAACCGAAGCCGATGTGAACCAATTCAAAGAGCGCATGGGTTACATTGACGCAGCTTTTAAAACGGCTTATGCCATTGGGTTTTTATTGGTTGGTTGGTTTATCGATAAAGTAGGCACACGTAAAGGATATGCTTGGTCAATAGTTGTATGGAGTATGGCAGGCGTGCTTAATGCCTTTGTCAACTCTATACGTGGGCTAGGATTTACACGTTTTATGTTAGGCATTGGCGAAGCTGGAAACTTTCCTTCTGCAGTAAAATCAGTAGCCGAATGGTTTCCTAAAAAAGAACGATCTCTTGCTACTGGCATTTTTAATGCAGGTGCAAACATAGGTATCATCAGCACTGCCTTCTTGGTACCCATTATCACGATGCACTTTGGCTGGCGAATGTCGTTTACAATTACGGGTTTGCTAGGCTTTATTTTGCTTATCTTCTGGCTCATTGTTTACAAAAAGCCTGAAGAACACACTACCATTAGCACGCTGGAGTTGGCTCACATACAAAGCGATATAGACGAACAAGATGACAGTAAACAGAAAGTTTCATGGGGTAAGCTCCTCACGTTTCGGCAAACGTGGGCAATCGTTGTCTGTAAATTTTTAGCCGATCCCATCTGGTATTTTTACCTTACTTGGCTTCCCGATTTTTTTAATTCTAATGAGGCTTTAGATCAAAAGCTAGACCTTAAAAATATAAGTCTTCCGTTTTTAGTGATCTACCTTGTATCCGATGCAGGCAGTGTCTTCTTTGGATGGTTGTCATCCAATTTTATAACCAATGGCTGGAGCGTGAACCGTGCACGAAAAACCACGATGCTAATTTGTGCTGCCTGTGTTACCCCTATTTTCTTTGCATCAACAACTCATAATATTTTTGTTGCTGTTGCTTTTATATCACTGGCCGCTGCTGCCCATCAAGGGTGGTCAGCCAATGTGTATACTATGAGTTCAGACCTGTTTCCAAAAAGTGCAGTGAGTTCAGTAATGGGTATTGGAGGAATGTTTGGTGCTGTGGGAGGTATTCTGCTAGCTGCTTCCGCAGGAATTATAAGGGTGAAGTTTGGGTATTTGCCCCTATTCATATTGGCATCCAGCAGCTATTTAGTGGCATGGTTTATCTTGTTGAGACTAGCCCCAACATGGCAGCGAATCAAGATAAAGTAAACTGCATAAAAGATATTTACAAAGGCAAGTGATTAAAAAAACAGAATGAGACTAGTTACATCTACAAGCAAAACAATTCTTTCAATCTGCTCAAAAACAGTTGTGGAAAATTTAACTTTATAATATTGTAGATTGTCTGCGTCCAATCATTTAAGAAATAAATTAGTAAAGATGAAAAGAGTAGTAACCTTCGGTGATGTAATGATGCGCTTGTCCACGCCTAACTTCCAAAAATTTGAACAAGCAAATCAATTTGATGTAACGTTTGGAGGAAGCGAAGCAAATGTGGCTCTCTCACTTTCGTATTTAGGAATACCCAGTGCTCACGTTACGCTTTTTCCAGATAACGCATTAGGACAATCTGCTATGCAGTTTTTAAGAAAACATGGTGTAGATACTTCTTCTATTCAATTTACTGGCGAACGTCTGGGGCTATACTTTTTGGAAACAGGAGCTGTTAGCCGGCCTAGCAAAATTGTTTACGATCGCTACAATTCGTCTTTTTCACATTTAAGAGAAGGCACTTTTGATTGGGATGAAATTCTCTCTAATGCTGATTGGTTTCATTGGTCAGGTATTACCCCGGCTCTGTCTGAAGGCTGCGCCAATGAATGCTTGAAAGCCATTGAAACTGCTAGGCGAAAGGGAATCTTCATTTCTGGTGATGTCTATTACCGTTCTAACTTATGGCAATATGGAAAAACACCACAGAACGTGCTTCCCGAAATGGTAAGTCATTGTGACTTGATCTTGGCTAATGAACATAACATGACCGAACTATTTGGAATACAAATAAGCCCAGATGAGCCATTTGATAGTGTCTCACGAAAGATGATGCTAGCCTTTCCTTCATTAAAAAAAGTAGTGGATACCCAAAGAGTTTCGATCAGTGCATCGCACAATAAAATCAATGCACGCATGTGGAATGGGAAGGAATTATTACAAACAACAGATCAGAACATTACTCACATCGTAGACCGAATTGGTGCGGGCGATGCATTCCTAGCGGGATTAATCTACGGATTGAAGGTTTACAAAAATGATTTGAAAGCTTTGGAGTTTGGAATTTGCGCATCAGCCTTGAAGCATACCATACACGGTGACGTTAATTTAGTGAGTGTGGAAGAGGTAGAGAGTGTGATGGCTGGCGATGTGTCAGGAAGATTAAAACGATAATAATTTATGGAGCAAACGTGGCGCTGGTTTGGGCCTAATGACCCTGTGAAATTGATGGATGTGAAACAAGCCGGTGCCATTGGCATTGTTACTGCTTTACACCATATACCCAATGGTGAAATTTGGCAAATCAGAGAAATCGAAAAGAGAAAAAATGAAATTGAAAAGTCAGGGCTGCGCTGGTCAGTGGTGGAGAGTGTGCCTGTGCACGAGGATATCAAACAAGGGAAAGCGGGCAGAGACAAGTGGATAAGCAACTATAAGCAGTCTATTCAACATCTCGGAGAATGCGGCATAAAAACCATTTGTTACAATTTTATGCCTGTGTTGGATTGGACTCGTACCGACTTGAATTTCGTAACAGCAGATGGTTCGGAAGCATTACGCTTTGATGGTGTTGCCTTTGCTGCTTTCGAACTTTTTATTTTAAAGCGCAATCATGCCGAAAAAAATTATCATCCAACCTTTATCGCTCGTGCAAAAGAATACTTTGAAGCTTTGGATCAAGCGGCTATCAAAAAACTAATTAGCAATATTATTGCTGGATTGCCCGGAGCCGAAGAAAGCTTTTCGTTGGAAGAATTTCAACATGCTTTAGATCAATACAATTCAATAGATGAAAAAAAATTGCGGGAAAATCTGTATCACTTCTTGAAAGAAATTATTCCGGTGGCAGAAAGCAGTGGCGTAAAAATGGCTATCCATCCAGACGACCCTCCTCGCCCTATTTTAGGATTGCCACGGGTGGTAAGCACCGAGCACGACATCACTCAACTCCTTGAAAGTGTTCCATCTCCCAGCAATGGATTCACGTTTTGTACAGGTTCCTTAGGGGTTCGCGTTGATAATGATTTGCCTGGCATTGTTAAGAGGCTAGGTAAACACATACACTTTTTACATTTGCGCAGCACACACAGAGAAGTCACAAACCCTCATCAATTACTAGAAACATTTCATGAGGCTAATCACTTGGAAGGAAACGTGGACATGATGGAAGTGGTGAAAGCTGTAGTTGAAGAAGAACAAGAAAGAAGGAAAAAAAATCAAATTGACATGGCCATCCCAATGCGCGCCGATCACGGTCATAGAATGTTAGATGACTTAACCAAAAAAGTAAACCCAGGCTACTCAGCCATAGGTCGCTTGCGCGGATTGGCTGAACTTCGTGGGCTAGAACTCGGTATAACTAAAATGCTTAAACGTTAGATTATTAAAGAAATAAAATGGCAAAATTCAGCTCACAAGAGGTACTAGAAAAGATTACAGTCTCTCCCATAATCCCACTTTTCTACAATGAAGACCCCCTATTGGCTAAGAAAATTATTAGGGCTTGCTATGAAGGTGGAGTTCGAGTTTTTGAATTTACCAACCGTGGTCCAGCCGCCTTGAGAGTATTTAAAGAATTGAGCCGATATGTTCACATTGAACTGCCTGAAATGGCATTAGGCATAGGTACAATTTTTAATCAAAAAGAGGCAGAACAGTTTATTGAAGCTGGTGCGGATTTAATTATACAACCAATTACAAACAGTGAAGTTTCTGAAGTCTGCAAAAAAAATAAACTAGTGTGGATACCCGGTGTTGGCACGCTTACCGAGATTTATAATGCTCAGCAATTAGGCGCGGAGATAGTAAAAGTATTTCCTGGCAATGTACTAGGGCCAAGCTTTATAAAAGCACTGCGAGGGCCTATGCCAAGTGTAAAGATAATGGTAACCGGAGGTGTTGAACCCACACAGGCAAGCGTAAAGGAATGGTTTGAAGCTGGTGCTAACGCAGTGGGTATTGGATCGAAGTTATTCGGCAATAATATATCCTCGAAAGCACAACTCGATTTAATAACAAAAACGCTTATTGAACTTAGAAAGTTGAATTAATTTACTGATCAATTCTAAGCGAAGCTCTAATATCATTAATTCGAAAAATACGAAAGGTGTTCAAATTTAAACCTATTTCGTTTTTTGTGTGGAAGCCAACTGTATAGGAGAAAAGAAATCCTTTGAACTTTCACAGATATGGCATTTATAATCTGCTGGTAATTCTTCGAATGATGTCCCAGAAGGAATATTTACCAAAGGATCGCCATAGTTGGGGTCGTAAATACTTAGGCAGTTGTTGCACTGGAAACTTAAAATAAAGCTTTGCATTTTAACCTCAGGTACTGATTCATTCGAATAAAGTTTTTCAGGATTTAGCTGTCGGAAATAGAGCTTGCTCAATTCTATCAATATACTAGGTATCACTTCCTTCTTTACACCCTGCGCGTAAGTGAGGTATTCATTGTTATTGGGGTTAAAATTCTTTGCGTATAAAATATTATAATACCCTTCTGAAGTGGAATCAATCGACTTACTTTTTTCAATTACAATGGTAGTGAAGTACACCAGTTCTCTGCCCATCTTGATTGTAAACGTAAGGCCATGAGTACTTATGTCTTGCCTGTCTAACTCTTTCACTAGAAAGCGTTTTAGCTCTTGAGCTACCTCATCAATTACTGGTAAATGCCAATTAAGCTCTAGAGATGAATGCCTTTCATTAATACCAAACTTACCCATTAGTTTTTCCCAGCGAATGCGTTCGGCTTGCTTTATGCCTTTAATGATAAATGCCTTCCATGGGATAACATTAATTTTACTGATGTTTGTTTCCTGACAAAGTTTGCAGGCAGCACTCAAGAAATCGATATCATATCTATTATTGCGCCAATACAAACCCAGCCAATATTGATTGTTGAGCATCGAGTTAAGACCTTCATAGTACAATGATCCAATTTCCGGAAATTCTAATTTTTCAGAAATGGTTTTGTAACTAATTCGAACACGGTTATTCACCATGATCATATAAAGTTCTTCACTGGTAAAAGGTTTATACTTGAGGATAATAGTTTCGAGTTCTTTGCAGAGAAGAGAAATATCCTGACCGAAAACGAGACGTGGCCAGCACTCTACATCATTGCCCTTCCGTGTATCTCTAATATATAAATACCAATAGTTGTCTTCCTTTGATGCAATGAAATTTAACTCTCCTGTAAACAAGGGCACAAGGCTTTGTTGTGGATCAACGATATTGATTTTGAGCCGTGGCTTATAGTTGAAATTGTCAATAATAACATTGTAGGTATCTTCCTTCACCCAAGGCGTTGTTTCGATTATGTTTACAGAAGCATACGAGCTAACAATATTTTGATATACCGATTGATCACTCCCCAATTCATAGTCAATATTTAAAAGGCGGAAAGCTTCTTCAATGAGTAATGCATCAGACCCATTAGCCGGAAACATAATATCTTGGCGAGAGCCAAACGAAATATATTTATTGCCTATAGATCGCGACAGCTCCATTATTTTCAGCAGGTCGGCCGGAGAGATAAAGCCACCCTTTACGAAAGCCCTTATTAAATCACTTTTTTTACTTTTTGTCATCGTATCAATAACTCTTCATGAAGATACTTCTTTTTAAACTTTCAATATAGCTTCTTTCAATAAGTGTTGAATCTCTGGCTTGCAACTTCCGCAACCTAGGCCTGCACCTGAACGTTGACAAAGATCGTCTAACTTATTACAACCGCTCTCAATCAGTTTTGTAAGATTGCCCTCTCCTACTTGATTACAAGAACATACTAACTTGCCTAACATTGGTTCTACCGTTTTGCCAGACCTAAGCAGTTGGATTCTTCTTTCGGATAATTCAATTTTGTTTTCGATCAGGAATTTAAACTCAGCAAATTCACTCTTATCGCCAATTAAAATAGCTCCTACTAGACGATCGTCTTTGATAATGCATTTCTTATAATATCGTTCTGATTTATCAATAAATAAAATCTCGTCAAATCCTTTGCTATTGACAGGGACCTCAGCAAGGCCAATAGAACAGAGGTCAAGGCCAGATAGCTTAAGTATATTCATCAGAACAGAACCTGAATATACACTTTGTAAATCGCCATAGATAAAGCGAGCTAATACATCTGCTTGCTTTTCTGCCGCGGCCGTAATGCCAAATAGTTTTCCGTTGTGTTCGGCAATTTCACCCATAGCAAAAATGGATGGGTCACTTGTCTGCATATAATCATTAACGATTATTCCGCGTGCCGAATCAAGACCAGCTTCCCTTGCAAATTCAATATTGGGCAATGTTCCAATAGCATAAACAATTGCATCTGGTTGCAGAACCTTCCCACTTTTAAGTCGTGTACGTAGCTTGTTGTTTTCTAGCGATTCCACCAACTGCACTTGATCGTTCATGTAAACAGTAATATTTCTCTCTTCAATAAAATCGAGAAGTAATTCACCTGCTAGGTTATCAATTTGTCGTTCCATCAATCTACTAGTAAGTTGAAGAATGGATACACGAATATCAATTTCACTTAAGGAAGCAGCGAGTTCCAAACCTAGTAAACCACCACCAATAATAAGTACGTGGCCGTTTGGACTTAGGAACTTCTTTAGTTGATCAGCATCATGACGTGTGCGCATTGTGAAGATGCCAGGCAAATGAGTGGGCGCATCTTTGGGCGCATTAGCACGAGTGCCCGTAGCCAGAATGAGTTTATCATAAGAATGCCTTACTCCATTTTTGTCGGTCACCGTTTTTTTCTTTCGGTCTACTGCCACGATTTCATTCTCACAGTGTAGAGTAACACCTAGTTCTTCAAATTCTCCATCACGGAATTTCTGGAGTTTATCCCACGAAAGTGAATCGTTCACATAGTCTGGCAGCAACACACGATTATAAAATGGATATTTCTCCTTCGAGAAAACTTCGATTGCATCAATGGAATTGAGTTGCCGATAGGTGCAGAGGAATCGATAGCAAGCTGCACCTGCACCCACTACAACTATTTTTTCGACAGGCTTCTCAAACTTGCTTATTTCTACAGCCGAAAATTTGAAATCAGGTTCTTTGGAGATGGGATCGACAAGTGTATTCGTGAGATTATTACACCGGGCTGAATCTTCATTCAAAATTTTTCCCCAATGCATGGGCAGAAAACTAACGCCTTTTTTAATGTCTTCGCTAATCCGAGCGCACACCCTAACCGCTCCACGGTTGTTTTGCAAAACTACAACATCCCCTTCTTTAATATTTCTAGCAAGAGCATCGTACGGATGTAGTTCAACAAAAGGTTTGTTAATGTGTTGATTAAGTTTACTTACTTTTCCCGTTTTCGTCATGGTGTGCCATTGATCACGTATCCTTCCTGTGGTGAGTATCAATGGGTAATCTTGAGACAAAGGATCAGAAAGATTCTCAGGATTTTCAAGCGCAAAGAATTTTGCTTTTCTAGAAGGTGTATAAAATAAGTTATCAGTAAACAGTCTTGAAGTACCCGCATGTGCAATATGTGGAACTGGCCATTGAAAGCTACCTTCTTCTTTTAGGCGCTCGTATGAAAGGCCACCAATATCAATGTTAGTTCCTCGTGTGAGTGCTGCATGTTCTGCATAAATTTCAGCTGGAGAAGAATAATCAAATCCATGGAAACCCATCGCTTTCGCGAACATGCACAGTATTTCACTGTCGGCTAAAGCTTCTCCTGGTGCATCGATCACTTTGCTTAAGTGAGTGATTCTTCGTTCAGAATTTGTCATGGTCCCTTCCTTTTCAAAGTGACCAGCAGCAGGAAGAATTAAATCTGCAAACTCTAATGTATCCGATCGATTCGATATTTCCTGAACCACAACGAAACGTGCCTTTTTTAACGCTGCTTCCACTCTCCTCGAATCTGGCAAACTTACAGAAGGGTTAGTGCATACCACCCAAATTGCTTTTAATTCATCGCGTTCAATGGCTTCAATCATTTCGGTAGCAGTCAGGCCAGGTTTATCTGAAATCAAACCACTTCTCCAAAACTCAGTCACTTCCTTTCTATGTTGTTCATTACCAATACTTCTATGAGCAGCCAACATGGTCGATAATCCCCCCACTTCTCTTCCACCCATCGCATTGGGTTGGCCAGTTAATGAGAATGGCCCAGCTCCCGGCTTTCCGATTTGACCCGTGATAAGATTGAGACTAATAAGTGCAAAGTTTTTATGAACCCCTATCACACTTTGATTTAGACCCATGGCCCATAGCGTGAGAAATCCTCGAGACTCGGCAATGTAACTTGCCGCTAGGCGAATTTCATTTTCATGAACATCGCACAGTTTTGAAGCCTCTGCTAGACTAACTTTAAAAACCGATGCTCTATATTTTTCATAGTCCTCAGTATGATTATCTATAAATTTATAATCAACGTCACCATTTTCAATCAACACTCTTGCAATCGCATTGTAAATATAAATATCGGTACCGGGTGTAATTTGTAAATGCAAGTCAGCAAGAGAGCAGCTTTGTGTTCTTCGAGGATCGACCACAATAACTTTTACATTTGGATTCTTGCTTTTGTGCTCCTCAATCCTTCGAAACAAAATCGGATGACACCATGCAGGATTAGCTCCAGCAATCAACAGGCAATCACTTAACTCAATGTCATCATACGATACAGGCACTGCATCTTCGCCCAACATGCGCGTGTAACCCGCTACTGCACTGCTCATGCACAGACGTGAGTTAGTGTCAATGTTGTTAGTCCCTATAAAGCCTTTAACTAATTTATTGGCTACATAATATTCTTCCGTAAGGCATTGTCCTGAAACATAAAACGCAACTGAATTAGGTCCGTACTTTTTTATAATTGATTGAAATACCGCTGCAGCGCGAGTCATGGCTATACTCCAGCTCACTCGTTCAAGTGGATGTGTTTTACTCCATCTCATTTGAGGAAATAAAAGTCTATCTGTTTTGTCTTGCATGGAATAATGCAAGCTCATTCCCTTTGAACAGAGCATTCCCTTATTGACAGGATGATCCTTATCCCCTTCCACCGAAAGGTTTCCCTTTCTATCTTTCGAAACTAGTATGCCGCATCCAACTCCACAATACGAACACGTTGTTTTAAATTGACTTTCAGTATTTTTCATATTATTTCAGAGGCCGCGAATGCACGAGTTTATTGTTTGCACTATTTTTATAGTTTTAGTCTTAGTTTCGATTTCGTGCATTCGGGGCTTTTAAACAACCATTCTACGATCTGTCCCTAGGCCTAGAATTGTTTTATTTTTAAGCAACACTTGACCTTTTGTTGGAAGCAACATGCCAGCAATAGCATTTAGGATGGTTGATTTGCCGCTAGCCTTCATATTATTTGAAATTGAATTCAGGTTTTATAGAAATCATTAGATATGCCCATGTGGAAATAGTATCAGCCGCTTTGTTGTTCTTGACTTTTGTGCTCACCAAAGTTGACGATGAGAACATGGTAGAATAACCTCCTTCAATGTTTATCACTTTACTGAGTCCATAGTTAAAGACGAAATCTAGTTCAGTGCCTAAGCCTTTGTCAAGTGCTGTTCCTGTTTCATCCATAACTGCGCTTGGTAATACAAAACGGTGAACATCTAATGATAGCGTTAGATTATCTTTTGGTTTGTGTCTGGCTTTGATATAATAGTCCATCAAACCATTTGATCCAAAGCCATCGGCTACATAAAAATAATCCATGAAACCCCAGAACTTATGCGGTGTTCCATATAAGGGGTCAAAGCGCTGATATTTCTTTGAAGGATCGGAACCATTATTACCAGACGTTACATCTACCCCAGGGCCAATATTGGTTTTCCTTCCAACGGCATACAAAGTTGAAAATGAAAGAAGGTATTCATTAAGATCGGTACCATCGCGGTAATTGCCACCCTGATAAAACGCACTCGCTGCGAAACTCCATTTACGTAGAGCAGTTCCAACTAAATTTCCACCCAACGTATAGCGACTCCAAACATCGGCATCATAAATGGGAGTTACTTTCTTTGTATCCGCGGTAGCGAAATGATACTTACTAAAATCATCTTTAAACAAGAGTACAGAAGCATTGCCAAAGTGAAGCTTCTTAGCAACGTATAAAAACTGCATCGACTTATAGTTTGCAGAAAGGCCGTTGGTACTTGCCGCATACGATGTTGGAACTCCATTATATATCGTGTTCGACTTCCTTTCAGCATTTTGATTATACGCTGCTCCCAAATGCGCTATCCATCCACTGTGGTCGAATTTTAAAACTGCGGCATCGTGCCTGCGCGCCTGCTGCAGCCAGTCAAGGTTGCCTAGCAAACGAACATCATCATAGACTAATTCTTGTCGCCCTACCTTGAGTGTGAAATTTTTAACAACTTTTCCAGTATCTACTAAGCTGAGTTCTGCCCAAGCTTCATGAAGCATAAAGCCATCATTCGGATCGGTGGTAACCCGATTTATCGATGAAGCATCCTGACCCCAAACGCGTACGTCTTGCAGAGCAGTATACAACTTGAAACGATAGCCTGAATATCCAAAATTAATGCGAGTGCGCTGCGAGGTGAAAAATGCGGAAGCCGTGTCTCTTACCTGCGGTGTTCCTTGGCCATTCCTAAGTTCGGAACGGGTGCGTATCTGACCTGAAATGGTAAACTGAGCTTTTACCGTGCCCGAAAGGCACATACAAAAAAGAAAGATAAAAATTAGTGAGTAGTAGTTCTTGTTCATACTTTTATGGTTTAGTGTTACAACTAATTGATTGTCCCCTGAAAGAATTCGCAGTTCAGAAGGGGGACTTTTTTTATTCAGCACTTCACCTAGTGAAATCCTGTTTGCTTATTGTGGTAGTATGTTTTTATTTGAATCCGTTTGTGTTATTAGCGTATACAAAAGCTTCTTTCAATTCAGGCACACTCGCAGTCGATTGTAAATGAACACCTTCCCGAATTTTCTTCGTGACACTTAGAACAAGAGATAAAACAGAAACAACAATTACAGCCAAACCGATGTAGAAAAAACCATCACGATAAGAAATCTCTGATTTGAACAGAAAGCCCGCCAGCACTGCACCTACATTACCTCCTGCACCCACAATACCCGACACTGCACCAATTGCTTTTTTATTAATAAATGGTACAACAGAATAAGTTGCGCCATTCGACATTTTTAAAAACAGAGCAAACAAAAGCATGGTAACGATTGCCCACACAAGTGAGGTCATTCCTGAAAAGAGTATAATGCCGAGTCCTTCTAGCAGAAGAAATATTCCTAGAATGATGATGCGACCACGGAGGCCAAAAAGTTTCCCTGCTTTGTCGCCAACAATTCCGCCAAGTGCTCGAGCGAAAATGTTCATCATGCCAAATGTACCTGCGATAAGTCCTGCTTCACGCAAGCCTAAGTGAAAATTATCAACAAAGTAAAGTGTCGCAATGTTGTCGATAGTGATTTCTATACCGAAACAAGCTCCATAAGCAAGGAATAAAATCCACACACGATAATCCTTACAAGCATCCCAGAAACTACCTTTCTCATCCGCTTTCTTAGCCGTATAGTTAGGATCATTTTTCTTCAGATCAGCAAGATTGCCTTCGGGGGTATCTTGCGTAAAGAAATAGTAGACAAAACCCATTATAAGTAGCGCCACACCCGGCACAACCATGGCATATCGCCAAGCAGCTTCGTTTACGTAGCCAGCTCCAATAAAGGCAGCAAAGATAATGGGCATAATGATGAGTGTTGCGCCACCTCCCATATTACCCCATCCAGCAGCAGTAGCGTTGGCTGTGCCCACCACATTGGAGGCAAACATAGTAGATGTATGGTATTGTGTAATGACAAACGAAGCTCCAATAACACCAATAGCAAGTCGAAACAATAAAAACGATTCATAGCTATTGCTAAGACCAATGAGCATTACTGGGAAAGCTCCCACTATAAGAAGCAATGTGTAACAAATCCGCGGACCGATCTTATCGCAAAGCCAACCAAAAAAAAGACGCGCGAAAACAGTGATAGCTACGGACGCAATAATGATATTACCAATTTGACCTTGAGTTAATGCTAGGTCTTTGCGGACAATGGGCATAAGAGGTGCAATGCCAAACCAGCCAAAGAAGCAAACAAAGAAGGTCATCCACGAAATATGAAATGCCCTCATGGGAGGAGACTTAAAATCCAGTAGATTGATTTTGGTTGCTTTGGAAGAGATAATAGTTGTATCCATCTGTTACGTGTTTAATACGTAACAAATTACGTAAATAAAAATAATATTTACGTAATTTTACGTAAATATAATTACGAAATGGATTGCAATGAGGGGAAAATCGGTTGCGGAATTGGCCGATTCTACGAATTACTTACTTTGGCTATTGAAGTTAGAGGAAGGACAACAAAACGTCAGTGTAAAAAATACAACTTGGAAAAATTTGATATTTATTTAATTCTGATTACGATTAATGAAGTTCAATAAACTCAGCCCGAAAATCACAGTGTCAAACCAAATTCTCCTTCACCGTTTTGTTCACCATATCAATAGCGTTGTTTACGCCAATCTTTTTCATGATGTTGAACCGATGGGTTTCAACAGTGCGCACACTCTTCTCTAGATTATCGGCAATCTCTTTATTCTGTTTACCATCGATTACCATTCTTAATATTTCTTTTTCACGTTTAGACAGATTGTACTTGTCATTCGGCACAGCCTTACTCACAGGCTTGGTATTCAATAATCGATTGGCAAGTACATTGGAGACACCACCGCTAAAATATTTGCTACCACCATGAATCTGTTTCAATGCTTTAACAAACTCATCCTTATCTGTATCTTTTAAAAGGTATCCATACGCTCCTGAATCGAGTGCCTGTAGCACATACTCTTCTGAATCGTGCATGGATAGGATTACGGCTTTCGTTTGAGGCGAATAGTGATGCAGTTGAGCCGCGGCTTCTAACCCTGTCATAGATGGCATACGAATATCCAGCACTAATATATCAGGTCTCAGTGCCTTTGCAGTTTCGAGCGCTTCCAGTCCATTCCCCGCTTCACCAACTACGCAAATATCAGCCTCTGTTTCCAACATGGCTCTTATTCCTTTTCTCACCAACCGATGATCATCTGCCAATACAATATTTATTTTTTTCATTTTTCTGTAGTTAATTATTCAACCACAACTTCACTGTGCAATGGCACTCTAAGCGTTACACTTGTACCTTTATTAGGAAACGAATTTATCTCAAGATTTCCGTTAATGTATTCCGTTCTTTCATACATATTAAAAAATCCAAGACCCGATTCTATGTTAGCACTTCGCGACTCTACAAGCTTTTCATTAAATCCTTTACCTTCATCTTTTACCAATATAATGAGCTCATGTTCATTTTGCTGAAGACTTATTTCAATTACTCCTGCTTCTGAATATTTAATAGCATTGTTTATTGCTTCTTGAATGATTCTAAAAATATTATTCTCAACTTTCTGTGGCAACCGTGGTATTTCTTCTGTTTTGAAAGTCAGCTTTATATCAATTAGTTTACCTATTTCTTTTGTGAATACTTTGAGTGCAGCCTCTAGGCCATAATCGCCAAGTACAGTAGGCTTAAGGTTAAACGTTACCTTTCGTACCTCCTTGATGAGTTCCTTTGTCAATTGTCTTACCTCGACAATTTTACCAGTTGCTTCTTCTACTTGACTTAAATCGATGGATTCTATTTGATATTTAAGAGACGTCAGCATTTGCCCAATGCCATCGTGTATATCCATAGCAATTCGCTTACGCTCCTCTTCCTGTCCTTCGAGAATAAGTACCGATCGATATTTTTGTTGATTGATTTTCTTTTCTATTTCGGCACGCGTCTTTTGGTTAAGGTTCTGCTCTGCCACTTTACGTAGCGTTAAATCAGCTCCTAACATAAGCAGCTCTGCTACCTCACCGCTTGCATCATACGTAGGAAGAATGGTTAGCTCCATCCAGCATGCTTTTCCTTTGCCATCCTTAAAAGCAATTTCTCCTTGCCAGAATCTATCTTCCGATACAGTATCAATCACCTCATCCATCCAATCAGTCGGATTATCAAGGCCGTCAAAAAGATCGCCTAACTGCAGTCGTTCAGTTGTTAGTTCCTTTTTAGCTAGCTCAGAAAAGTAAGACGATATAAACACTACAGTGCCACCCTTATCACCTTTTGCTAATAGCGTAGGGTTATCAACAGGTTGATTGATATTTGAAATCTGTTCATACGATTTTTCTAACGATGAATAAAGAGCCATTACTTCTTTAGTAAGTTTTTTTGCTGTTTTCTCAGAGTTGAGAAGCTTATCCAAGGTCTCGTTTACTTGCTGAGCGGTTGGTCGGAAAATAAAAATAATCTCAAGAGCGATAGCTAGCAATGAAATAAAGAGCAGCAAATATTCTAGTTTGCTCAGGGTAGCAACTTTCTCTTCAGCCTCATTTGCATATTGAAGCACAATGCTTTCCATCCCCAAAAGGAAAAGAGGTTCATTCGTCAAAATGTTTTCCTTACTCACTGAATCAGCAGTGGCTGTTAAATCTTTTTGAAGTGATGCAACAATGCTACTTGCACTTTTGTGGATTTCATTAAAAGGACTACTCACTTTTGTAAACAGAGCTACTATCGCATCGCTATTCTTACCCGACAGGCGAAGACTATCGCTTCCTTTTAGCAGGCCATCTTGCGACATCTTCCACAAACGCAAACTTCTTTCAAGCTCATTTAATATTTTTTGGCGTTCAGGTTGACTTTGCTTTACTTCTAATAATAAAATTGATTTTGTTATTCGTTGACTTAACATTCGCTGCTTTCCGGCTATGTTCACCACGCGTGAATCGGCAAGTTGACCATTCAAATGATTTTGTATAAGCACCTGCCCGATAATAGCAACAGTTGCTATCACGCTCAAAGCCAGAATATACCATGTACTTAACTTACCAAAACGGTTAAGCGTTAATCGCGATTCTCTTTCAATAGTTAATGGCATATACGTAGCAATTTACGTAAATTTATGATTCGATATTCAATACCTAAATTAGAAGTCCAGATCTAAAATAAATGCCAAGCAGGCGCCTGACATTTACCCTAACTTAAAACTATGAAGTGCTTTACTCATGAAAGCCGATGTAAACAAAACCGTCTTCCACTTTTACTGGAAACACGGAAACTTTTTCCTCTTCTCCATTGATACAACTTCCACTCAGCAAAGAAAAAGTTTTTTTATGAAATGGACATGCCACTTTTGGTTCGCCTCCATGCGAACCTATCATGCCCCTGGATAAAGCCATTTGCTTTTTATGTGGACAAAGATTTTGGCAGGCGTACCATTCCTTTCTTCGTGAAAAATTAAACACAGCAATCTGCTCGTCTTTGTATTTCACACATGCTCCACCATTCTCTGGAAAGTCTTCGACCTTAGCTGCCTTAAACCAAAAGTCAATTTCCTTTGCCACTGTTGCCTTAGTTTCGTTTTGTTCACTCATCTTAGTAGTATCGTTCTTATATATCTTGTTAATCTCAAAATCTTTAATCTTACTATTATTTTACATGCCAATCAACAGCAGATTTTTGCCCTCTCATCTCAACAAAAGCAAGCGTTGGGTCAGGGGCTTCATCATTGATAAAATGTTTAAAGCGTGCTCTGAGTTCAGGATTTTGAACAACCTCTTTCCATTCACAGCTATAGTTATCGATCAATAGTTTCATTTCACTTTCAAGCTCCTCTCCTATCCCGAGTGAATCATTTACAACAACGTCTTTCAGATAGGCAAGGCCACCTTCCATTTTATTTAACCATGTAGCAGTACGAGTTAACGGTTCGGCAGTTTTTATATAGAACATAAGAAAGCGATCAATCAACTTTATACAAGTTTCGCTATCCACATCGTTCACTAATAATTTTGCGTGTTGTGGACGTGACCCTCCATTACCACACACATATAAGTTCCATCCCTTCTCGGTGGCTATTATTCCAAAGTCTTTTGACTGTGCTTCTGCGCATTCGCGCGTACAACCAGACACTGCGCTTTTTAGTTTGTGAGGTGCGCGCAAGCCTTTATAGCGCTCCTCAATCTGAATAGCGAAGGATACAGCATCTTGCACACCATACCTACACCATGTGGTGCCCACGCAACTTTTAACGGTGCGCAATGCTTTACCGTAAGCATGACCGCTTTCAAAACCTTCGTCAATCAGTTCTTCCCATATTTCGGGTAGTTGATCAACCCTTGCTCCAAACATATCGATACGTTGGCCTCCAGTTATCTTAGTATATAAATTATATTTTTGGGCAACCCGTCCTATTGCCATTAGTTTTTCAGGTGTTATTTCACCACCCGCAACACGAGGGACAACTGAGTAGGTTCCACCTCGCTGAATGTTGGCCAAGAAGCGATCATTCGTGTCTTGAATTGTGTCTTGCTTTACAATGAGTTCGTTCCAGATGCTGGCGAGAAGAGAAGCCACGGCAGGTTTGCATATTTCACATCCATCATCTTTTCCATGGGAGTTTAATAAGTCATCATAGGTCTTTATTCCTTTTACTTTAATAATATCGTATAGCTCCTGGCGAGAATAATCGAAATGTTCGCACAATGATTTTTTCATCTTATGCCCCATCGATTCGAGCGTAAGTTTTAAAATATCATTCACGATAGAAGTGCAACCACCGCAGCCCGTGCATGCTTTGGTACTTTTTTTCAGACCATCTAATGTGGTTATACCATTTTCTTTTATCTGTGTTACTAGTGAGCCTTTTGATATATTTTCACACGAGCAAATCTGAGCTTCATCAGGTAAATTCTTAACACCTTGACCTTCTGCTGCGTTTACGCTTCCAATAATTAATGTTTCGGGTTCAGCAGGAAGTTGCATTTTGTTAACAACCATCTGGTGAAACAAACTGTATTGACTTGCATCACCAATTAAAATGCCGCCCAATAAATATTTTCCGTCTTCTGAAATGTTTATGCGCTTATAAACACCTTTGCGTTTATCTTGATAAGCAATGGGTATACTTCCAGCAGTTTCGCCAAAAGCATCGCCAAAACTTCCAACGTCAACACCAATCAACTTTAATTTGGTGGACATATCAAAACCAGTGAACAGCTTTTGATCACGACCAACCAACTGCCGCACTACAACTTCTGCCATCTCGTAGCCAGGTGCTACTAGTCCATAGATCATATTTTTGTGTACTGCCACTTCGCCAATAGCGAAAATAGCAGCGTCATTGGTACATAGTAAATCATCAACTAAAACACCACCTCTCGCATGAGTTGCTATGCCACTTGCTTTTGCAAGCTCATCTCGCGGCCTAATACCTGCGGAAATTACCAGCATCTCTACCTGTAGCGAAGAGCCATCAACGAATTCAATGCTTTCAAGCTTTCCATTTCCTTCTATCTTCTTGGTTGCTTTATTAGTGTGGATATGAATGCCTAGTTGTGAAAGCTTGTAAGCAAGTACGGCAGAACCATTGTCATCGATTTGCCGTGGCATTAAACGGGATGCAAACTCAATCACATTTGTTTCAAGGCCAAGGTCTAAAAGGGCTTTGGCAGCTTCAAGGCCCAATAAGCCACCACCCAACACGGCAGCTTTCTTTACCTTCTTGCTATAGTCAACAATTTGGACGAGATCTTCAATAGTGCGATAAACAAACACTCCGTCTCTATCAACACCTTCCAATACTGGAACGAAAGCACTCGAACCAGTAGCAAGAACTAAGTAATCGTAATGATCTTCTTTTCCTAAATGCGTTTTTATTGTTTTACGTATTCTATCAATCTCTATCACCAACTCACCTGTAAACAACTGAATGTTATTATTCTGATACCATGTAGCTGGTGCCATCAACAAATCATCGGCTGTTGAGCCAGAGAAATACTTGCTCAAGTTTACACGATCGTATGCTGGCCTTGGCTCCTCACCATACACAGTTATAATTATTTCTGTTGAATAGTTTCTGAGTTTCTCGCAAAACTTAAAACCTACCATACCATTGCCTACTACTATCACTCTTTTCATTGCAATCGATTTAAGTATCTTATTACTAAAATATACGTAATTATACGTGTAATTCTGAATTAAACAAACTATAATTACGTAAATTTACGTAAAATAAGTATGGCATTAATAAAATCAACTCCTCTTTTACTTATTGTGGGTGCAGGGCCAGGCGATCCTGAATTGGTTACCTTAAAAGCTATTAAAGCCCTCAAAAAAGCAGACGTTATTCTTTATGACGCCCTTGCTTCTAAAGAGTTACTTAACTATGCAAAGCCAGGTTGCAAATTGATTGATGTGGGTAAACGAAATGGAAAAAAAGAGTATCCGCAAGAAGAAATCAACCAACTCATTGTTTTCCACGCGTTACGTTCAGGATGTGTTGTGCGTTTGAAGGGAGGCGATCCCTACATATTTGGGAGAGGGCATGAGGAGAGAGAGTATGTTTTAAAATGTGGCATTCCAGTTGAAGTAATACCAGGGGTATCCAGTGCGCTGGCCGCTGCGAGCAGTGCTACTATTCCACTTACAAAAAGAGGTGTGAATGAAAGCTTTTGGGTTGTGACTGGCACTACATCTAAGGAAGAAATTTCCGCTGACTTTTTCCTGGCTGCTCAATCTAGCGCCACGGTTGTTGTTTTGATGGGGCTTACTCGCTTGAATCAAATTGCAGAGACAATAGCAACGTTACGCTCTGCTTTAGAGCCTATGGCTGTTATTCAAAATGCAACATTGCCCGAACAACGCGTTATTATTGGCAATGCAGCCAATATCTCTCAACTTGTTATTGAAAATAAAATAACTACTCCTGCTGTTATTATTATTGGTAAAGTTGTGAATGAGTGTGATCTTGCAAAGGTACAGTTTGACAAAGAAATATGCAGTACCTGGTTATGACCACTCCTTACTTATTTAGTTTCCTGAAATCTTAACTAATGGATAGATTTAGCAAAGCCATAGCTGCCTTTGATTCGTATAATTCACAGGATCCTACTAAAGTTGAATTCGATGGACAATTGATTTCAAAGGAGTTACTTTATGCCCAGCGAATGAGTAAACGATTGCAAAGCTATAGCCCCAATCCGCCAGAGTATCTTCAGCTTGCAGCACGCTGCCAGCACATTGGGCGTTGGGAAATTGCAAGAAATACATATCCAGCAACCCGGAAGGGATATCTACAATGGAGAAGTTCATTGAAGCTCCATCACGCATCACTTGCTGAAACAATTTTGCTTCAATGTAATTATGATCAAGATTTAATTGATAAGGTGAAGTTTGTGTTGCTTAAAAAGCAACTACAACAAAATACTGATAGCCAGTTGATGGAGGACATTATTTGCCTCGTCTTCATTGAATATTACCTTGAAGAATTTGCCGACAAGCATGACGAAGAAAAAGTAATTGACATTGTAAGAAAGACCATGCTTAAGATGTCTCAGAGAAGCATTGAAGCAGTGAGTCAAATTAATCTTTCAGAAAAATTGAATCGGATACTTGCCTTATCAAACGAACCACTAAATACACCAGAGCTATTTAAGTTTGAAGAGGAATTTATGGAAGATAATATTCGATGCATACCAATGGTGGTACGGTTTAAACTCGACCTATGCGGTATTAAACTAAAACTTTCTGAATGGAGTAAGTTTACATTGAATGAAAGAAATGAACTTACAAGAAAGCAAACTAATAAGCCTACCGAAGTTGATTCCTATCAAAATCTAATTCAGAAATTGGTGCTTATTCATACTGGTAACAAAGCGACTGATCTTGCTATAGATTCAACCCCAGCTTGGGCAATTACAGAAACTATCCATTCCAGCTTTCTCGATAAGTTAAATGAATTTGGCTGGAAAGTTTCCATCGATCAATGGAAAGCGCTTACTGACTTACAAAGATTTGCACTTTTAAAACTGAGTAGACCAAGTCATGAAAATAAAAACTTTTCAAAAGCGATGAAAGAGTTTGGGTTAATCTAGTCTTATAGAAAATCTAAATCAGCGGCAGCGTTAAAGTTTTTAAAATAAGGAATCCAATCTAGAGCAACATCTAAATAGTTAGTTCTTAGTTGTTCAAGCACGTGCATCATGCTATTCTTTCTTAATGTTTTGTTTTGATAAGCAAGCAATATCTTTGCAAGACCAGTGGCTGTATATATTGCACAGAGTGGCTGAACCTGGTCTTCTACTTTATAGCAAACAACTTCATAAACATCACTTCTATGTTGATCTAGCAAGTATTGCAAAATGGCTGTATCTATCTTAGGAAAATCACAAGCTAATACTAATAGATCTTCAGTTGGAAAAACTTTATGAGAACTAAGCACACCAACTAACGGACCGCCAATATCAATAAAGTCATTGTCATCAGTAATCAATTGATCATCCTTAAAATAAGATGTGTAGATGGGTATTTGATTCTTGTTTACAGAAATAGCAGTAGCAATATTTAGTGCCGATAGTTTCTCCAAAGCTAAATGTGCCCAGGTTTTTCCCTGAAAAAGCAATAGCCCTTTGTCATCATTCATTCTACTACTATGCCCTCCGCATAAAACTACTCCTTTCATATAATTTGTAAGAATTTTCCATGAATCCCAAAACCAAAAACTCCCTTCAAAATTTAAATATCTGTTAAGTCAATTCTTTGCTTTGAGGTTGGTAATTCCGGTTGCTAGTATGTAAATCTACAAAATGAAGGGTAGTATAAAAACCTTGTAGGTAGTATGTTATTGGTTCCCCTTCGCGGAAAGTTAATTACCAAACTAATTATAAACAGTACTAGGAGCATTCACCAACGTTGATGGATATTTAATTTTTAAATTGCCTTGTACACTGAAATTGACATGGTTTATAGCTTCTATTGTTCTAGGATAGTAGATTATTCTTGTCTCAATTGTATTGAAAATCAGATTTTCATTACGTATGCGGAAACCGCCAGAAAAACTAGTAAAAATATCAGATCGGTCAATTAAGGCAGTAACTGATTTAGATAAATAGGCTAGATCGAACCGAGCAATGGTTGCCACATGAAACCCAAGAAATTGCCAAGGGGTGAATACAATAGACTCGTATCGAAAATTGATTCGAGTACTTCCTAATAAGCTGTCAGGCCGAAAATTCGTAATGCCATTGGCATCGTTGATGTCAAGAGGACGCTTTTCCTTTTGGTTAAACTGACTTGCATAGCCCACATCTAATTGATGTCTTAACTTAAATTTCCGAAAAGCATAGATTTTGCTGTAACGGGTTAAGTTGATAGAAAGCAAAGCGTCTTCAGTTTGTTGATTTTTATAGAATGATGCTGCGCGAAAAGTATAAGTGAAAAAAGCACCATTTGAGTTGACTAAACTTCGATATATCTCGGCTCCTAAATAACCGCGTAATCTTTGTTGTTCATTCTCCCACCCGCCAGTAAATGAAGCCCTGTATCCATAAGGAATATCCTCGGTTCGTCCAAAGCCAAGTACATATCTGGTTTTGTAAAAGTCTTGTCTGAAAAATGTGAATTGTAGTAACGCACTTGTACGATTGTGATATAATAATCGGTGGTAGCTATTTGCAAAAAAAGTTGGCACTTCAAAATACTGTTGCTGAGACGTTCGCAGAGCAATAAATTTACGATTTCTATTTTCACTAATGGTATTGATATTTTTTTTACTACCGAACGAATATCCTGCCCAATAATCTTGTACGCTATAGCCATAATGTTCAAATAGTGAATCTGATTTAGAATACACATTGATCGATTTATTGCGGCTAAGGGTAAGCCCTCCTGCCCATTGTGTATAAGGCATAAAAAGCGATCGATTCAATTGAAACGAATATGAACTTTGAGCTTCCGATCCATAAGCCAATGCGGAGTTAATTCGTGAATAATCAAGAGAAGCGTCTATGAAACTACCAAAGAGATTAGTCTTTTGATATAGCAACTCGAGGCCTGTATGGGGATTTCTCGCTCCATCAATGAGGGTGGTAAGTTGAACTCGCTGCCCCATGCCACCCAAGTTAAACTCTTCAGGCTTTATACTATACTTGGTAAGGCTACTTGGCTCAAAAGACAGTCCCAAACTAAATACATCGCGTGTTACAACAATAAGATCAACAGAGTCAGGCGAATTACGGATTGGCTTAACGTAAATGCGGCAATCTAAAATGAAATTAAGATTTCTTAAATAGCGTTCGTTATCTGCCAACCTAAAGGAGTTGAGAGGCTTACCTTCTCTAATAAAAAGATTATCTCTTACTACCCAATCCTTTGTGTCTCTATGCAACCTATTGGCAGTTCTTACAACATAGGAAATAACATTTTTCGAAGTGTCGATGATATCCCTTTCAAATCCGATATGTTCAATGTTAATTTTACGAATTATTTTGCCTTCGTAAGCTTTATAAGGATCTTCACTCTTTACTGTAAATGAGGTATCTTCAGTAACTATAAAAAGATTAATAACCTCATTCGAAATTTTATTTTTCTGAAGGATTTCAATAAATTTTTTTGAGCTTGTGGTGTCAGATTGAGCGCTGCCCACAAAAGCGTTTACCATAAGCAAAAGTACGATCAGAAATTTCCTTATTGAAAAGAGTTCGATCGACTTATCTAAAAAAGTCATATGCCTATCTTTGAAGTTTAAGCACTTTCTTCTAATTGCTTCTTGAGTGAAGGCTTCCTTTTCAATTTAATTTTAAAAATAGTTAAGACCGGCATCGTATCACCCAATAGAAATCCCCATGGCTTTAATGAATCAACATGATCGCAGACTACCTTGAGTATCGCCACCAATGGTATAGAAAGAAACATTCCTGGAATGCCCCACAAAGCCCTGAAAGACAGCACCACAATAATTGAAACAAGTGCATTCAGCCTCACTTTAGAAGCAACAATTTTAGGAAAGACATAATGATTATCAATAAACTGAATGACAAGGTATAGAAGCAACACCCAGATTGCATATGTGTAGGAAGATTTTGTGGCTAACGCTACCAGCAAGGGCAAGGATACTGCAATAATGCCCCCGATGTAGGGAATCATGTTCAACAATGCCCCCATCACCCCAAGTAATATTGCGTATTCTATTCCAATGACTAATAACCCAATGGAATTGAGCGTTCCTATTATTAGTGCCTCTATTAGTAAAGCAACTAGGTATTTCTGGATAATCGTTTTTGTAGAAGTTAATACTGAATCAACTTCTTTTTGATTTGCTTCGCCAAAAACCTTGCGGATAAAATCAAGTAAGAGCGGCTGATAAAACAATATCATAAAAACATAAACGGGAATTAATACCAACACAATCAGCCCACCTCCTACAGTACTAAGTGTTGAACCAATTGCCGATTTACTTCCGTTTAAAATCTCTGCTTTTGTATCGGCAAGAAAAGAGTTGAGCTTTTGAGTACTTATGCTAAAGTGGTTTGATGTCCAGATTACCAGATCATCAATCATAACATAAAATTTATTCACTAGACCAGGAAATGATTCAGTGAATAAACTTACTTGTGAATAGAAGAGTATTAATAATAAAATGGTAGCTATTGAAACAAGAGCTAATGCGGTAGCAATGGCTACAATCCTTGTCATTTTATGCCTAACAAAAAAATCAACCAATGGGCTCAACAAGATTGCGAACATGGTTGAATAAATAATGGGCACAATTATAACTTGTGCTATGTAGAGTATTAAAAAAAACGCTACCAAACCAACGGAAATTACAGATGCTCGAAGATAGCTTGGAATAGTTCGCGAATCCATTATTTATAAAATACCAAATCGTTAATGTAAAGTATGGTTATTTCTTGAGAATAACCCTACCCTTTAGAATGTATAGCGAATACCTAGTCCACCCCAACCTCCATTCAAACCTCTGCCGTTGTTAAACTCTATAGAAGGCTGCCAATCCAACGAAAGGTTAATAGGTGCTCCTTCAAATTTATAATCTAAGCCAAGCACACCATCAATACCAACCACAGATCCATAATTTCTATTATTATAGCCATCATTATAAAAACCAACATGAACACCAGGCCCTACATACCATTTAAGTCCAGGAGCACCATCAAAATCAAAATGAAATTCATATAGACCAGTTATTCTTGATCCTCCATTCCAGAAATAGCCTATGCCTTCTAAGGCGCGATTCTTTAAAACAAAATGCTTTAATGAAATTCCAGCCCCATCGCCCCATAATTTTACACCCAGTGCCGTTGTATATGATTGTGACAAGTTCTGTGAGTTTGCAGTTAAGTAAGAAACTGAAAGCAATACAAATAGTAACGTTAATTTTTTCATAGATAATTTATTAGAGTTTAAAAAAAGTGATTAAGAAAGTGAAATAACTTCTAAGGCGCTAGGGGTAAAACCAAGTTTGGTTTGAAGATTATCCAGCATTTGGTATTTGTCGCCTTCGTCAAAATTTAAATCGGCAGATGTTAGTTGTGGAAAATACAATTTAAGCTTTGCTTTTTGTGATTTCCAGCTTGATTCTAATATTCCGTTCATTGGTGCAAATTTAAATGATTTAGAATTATAAAAAAGATTTACTACAAACCAGTGTTTGATCCCATGAACCCACCCCAATAAGTGCCTGATGTATCATACATTTGTGTGTTTGTTTCTGGCCAATGATCTTTATCGAATCCAGGTGCCTTTTCAAGAGTTTCCTTTGATTGATTTAAAATAAAGTTCGCATTAACCGTATCGAGTTTTAATAGATTAAATGGAATAGCAAAGAATTTTTCACCAAATCCTAAAAAGCCACCAAGTTCTATTATAACATATTCAATTCTTCCATTGTATACATCTATCATGATGTCTTTTATTGAACCTAAGTGTTCTTTTTGAGGATTCACTA
Source organism: Cytophagales bacterium (assembly GCA_038205685.1). GTDB lineage: Bacteria > Bacteroidota > Bacteroidia > Cytophagales > Cyclobacteriaceae > ELB16-189. The sequence goes on from JBBRBQ010000018.1 coordinate 77,166, forward strand.
CCTTATCGCCAATGATTGATGTGGCCGTTAACAAACGGGTAGGATTGTTGGCATTTGGCCCATCGTGATTCTTACCAGTTGTATTATCTTTATCAAAAGTATTCATATGTTTTTAGTTTATTTATGTATCAAAAGTAAAGCGATAAACGAACAAGTATGTTGCAAGTATTTGCAAAAAAGTTGTACAAATCACATATCCGCTTCTACAACATCAGGCAGCTAAAGGTGCGTTAATCGCTACTACATTATTTTCTGACAATACTTTTTTGATGTGGGGTAATTCGAAAATATAATAGAATAGATAGCAGCACATCTGATTCATAAAGGTTAGCAGCAATCCTGGCAATGAGCCGACAGCCAAAGCCATTCCATAGCCAGGTAGCTGCCCAATACTATACATTGGATTTTTAAACCAACGATAAGGCCCCTCTTTTTTAAAATCCACGAGAAACCTTCCGTAATACATATCCAGATAAAAATAGGTTTCGCGTTTGATAAGTAAAAAAGCCCACGTGTTTACTATAAACCCGATGGCTGTGCAACCATAGGATATGAATTTTAGCTGAGTGGAATATTCACGTAAAAATGGAAGTCCATCCCACATGGTGAATTCTACTAATAACACAACGCTTACAGAGCGATGAAAAAATGACATCGCTGTAAAGAACTCATAAAGATCATAACCTGCTTTTTCACCCAAGTGTTTTTTCAATTGATAAGCTATACCCGTTGGTGTGAAACTTAGCATCAAAAAAGCCTGACGAAAAACAAAGTGAAAGATAGCATAGGCAATCACCATGGATACTGTAAAGTGATCTCTAAAGAATACTATAACAATAGTGCTTACAATGGCACTTACTATAACGGTAGCTCGTAAAAAAGTAATCTTTTCAACAATAATACCTGCCGAATTTATAATAGACGTAAAAACATCGTATCCAAATTGAGTAAGTCTATCGAAACTACTCTTTTTTGGTTGATCGGATTTTGATTTGTATTTCATTAGCAATTGGTGTAGGATTATTTCATCTTAATTTGTTGCTGCATAGGTTGGAAGCGCTAACTCGCTTTCGGAATAGACCAGCTCTTTCCTTTTGGTATTTTCTGCCACCTTACAATAATAGAGCTGCATGGCATGGCGAGCCACAATCAATAACTGCCCTGGACGTACTCTCTCCACTACCAATTCTCCTTCTAAAAATAAATTTTTCATAGCTATAAGGTTATTATGTTTAAATAAATTTAATGCGATAAAATTACTGAGATTATAGCTGGCGGGTCTTGCACGCTTACAGTGAAGAATTACAAATCTTACTGATTCTTGAAATAGGGATTTCAATAGAATTGCAACTAACCAAAAAAACACAAATAGAAAATACTAGAAGAACTTTCTATTTACGTGTTATCAGGAATAGTATATCAGATAAACTTATGTGAGTATAAGTCTAGTTATAATTTTTAAAGAATGGACTTTAAGGAATTATTTTTACGCATCTTTTTAATAGCCCATAGGGTACATGAGATGACAATAGCGCTTGCACTTACAATTAATCCGATCATCTTACTTTTTTTCATGTATTAATTATAGAGTGCATCAATAGCCATTGTCTGGATTTTCATTTCTCTGGCCATTTGTATCTAAGCCTGGTTTTGACAACTTTGGCTTAATAAATTTAACCAAGCCTTCCAAAATATTCGATCCATTATTTGAAATAAATAGAGCAGAAAGCTTTTCAACTAACAGAGAACCTAAAAATCCTTTTATACTTCTTTGCCTTCCTAGAAGCCTATCAATAATAAATGTGGTACCAATGTTGAGCCCCACTTTTCCGAAATCCATGCGAACTTCTTTATCATTAGCCAAGCGATGGAGTGCATCCTTCATTATCAAAACAGGATTAAGCGTAGCCATATACTCTTTGAACTTAGCTTTCAAATCCTCTTCCGCAAAAGCTTTTTCATACTTCAGCAATTTGATTCTTGCCAATAACTCCGCATGGTTTGAAATAATAACTTTTTCCATGCTGTTTTAATTTTGTGGATTACTATTTAATGCCTTTTTAATGATCTTATTTCGTAACGGATTTTCTATCAAACTCTTTCTTGTTAGCAACAGTATCAGTCCAATTAAGAAATAGAAGCCAGCCGTGATTGCAAAACCAGCATAACTATTTCCTAATTGTTCTGATAAATAAAATCCGATGCCTAAGCTGATAAAGAACAAAAAGAAGATCATTACAAAACCCACTACCAAACCACTAATTGCACTTGAACCAATTGAGGACGATCGCTCAACCGCCTCTAGTTTGGTAACCTCATAATTAATTGTGATGAAGTGCTTAAGGCTTTCAGTTAGCTCTTCTATTTTTCCTTGTTCTGCCATGGCTTTTTAGATTAACCTTTGTAACCTGATTTTACAGCTTGCTTAGCTTCATTCTCTGCTGTTCCCAACATGCCATCTACTTTATGGCGTAAGCCGCTGATCTCATCGCTAATTCTCGATTTTACGTTGTCAGCAAAATCGGTTGCTCCATCAACAAGTTTGCTGCGAGTCTTCCCTCCTTTATCGGGAGCGAATAAAACGCCAGCCGCTGCTCCTAATAATGCACCTACTAATAATGCACCAATTACTTTACCTGTTTCATTTGAATTTCCCATGACTGTTTTTATTTTTTTAAGTTGAATTTGTTTATTCTACCTAACAAAGGTGAATAACTTTAACACGCAGGTGTTTACACCCTACTGCGTGAAAATTACATGAATCACAGGTTGGCTATAAAAAAAGGAAGTTAAGCGCGCGAGTATCTATTGCTTCGCTTTAAATTCAGATTTATAATATGCAATGGCTTTTAAGATAATCTGAAGCGCAATTTCTTTTCCTTGAAAATCAGGAACGGTGACAACTTTATTTTCTAAATTTTTATAACTCTCAAAAAACTCTTTCAACTCCAATTTAAAATGAACGGCCAATTCACTTATGTCTTTTAAGTGACTGGTGTTGGCATCATTCTCTGGCACTGCCAGAATCTTATCATCATCCAACCCTTGATCAATCATGCGCATTACACCTATCACTCGCGCGGGTACAAGGCACAGCGGTTGAATAGGTTCACGGCACAGCACCATAATATCCAACGGATCGTGATCATCGCCCAAGGTTTGCGGTATAAAGCCGTAGTTGGCCGGGTAGTAAACTGATGAATATAGAACACGATCTAATTTTAGTAAGCCTGTCTCTTTATCCACTTCATACTTAGTGCGCATGCCTGTAGATATTTCAATAATACCGTTTACAAATTCGGGTGCATTGCTACCAGTGGGGGCTTCGTGCCAAGGATGTTTTATCATACAAAAAAGTAGTTACAGATTACACAATAGAAACGAACGAATTGAATACAGATGGCAAATTACGGAATTGCTAGGGCATAGCGACAGAAAAACCACTTGGGTAGTTTTTGATGTATAGGCACTAGCGAGCCTTTTGCTAAACAAAAAGAAGTGCAACATGCAGGCAAATACCAACAGCACAAGGGAGAAACAATGCGATAGTTGGTTGATTTTGCTATTGCACAAACATGGTAATAATATCGCTATAGATAAGGGTATCTTCACTACCCTTATAGGCGCAGCGAAAGGCATATTCTTTGCCAGGAGTGTAACCACTTACGTTAGTTTTGCTCTTTTTGCTAGGTATAGTGCGCCAATTTTCCATAGAAGTAGGTGCTGGCACAGGGGCAGAGTAGAACAAGTAGATATCGGCATTGGGGTTGGGCTTTACTTGTAGGAGCACATCGCCCGAGTTATCGCCCGATTTTATTTTAAAGCCCTCGGGCTTGGCCAACACCCCTATTTTGCCCGGCACTGCGGCCAAGGTAAAGCCACTGCTTTCCAATTTACCCTTGTTGCCACTGGCTTGTAGGTTTACTGTAAGCGCCATGGTGGTAAGCAGTGCCAGCAAACTTTTCAACGCTTCGTCTTTCGCAATGGTATCGGCCATGGTGCCGTTTAGGCTAGCCTCATATTTTGTTTGATAGTCTTGAATTAACGCTAGCAAGGTAGTAAGCTCGCCATTGGCCTAGGTAAAGTTGGCATTGGTAGCAAGCCTACTATAAATAGCACTCGCTACATTGTCAAGTTCGCCTTCGGTTACGTTGGAATAATCAGTAATTACTTTTAAGGTTGCCATTGGGTTTAGAGTTTAGGGTTAACATTTATTTTATAAATACATAATAAAAATACTTGGTGATTTTTTAAATAACAAGATAAAATGAATTTTTTTTTGTATTAGCAAGTCGCCAAAGGTCAGCAATGCTTTACTTTATCCCTTGGCGGGGATATTAAAAAACTGGGGAGTTTTGAGCCAAAACTGGGGAGTTTTACGGCAAAACTGGGGAGTTTTAAGCTAAAACTGGGGAGTTTTACGCCAAAACTGGGGAGTTTTGAGCTAAAACTGGGGAGTTTTAAGCCAAAACTGGGGAGTTTTGAGCCAAAACAGGGGAGTTTTACGGCAAAACTGGGGAGTTTTGAGCCAAAACTAGGGAGTTTTACGGCAAAACTGGGGAGTTTTATTGCATAAAGAGGTGTTTTTAGGCTAAAAAGACTGTATTTTAGAATTTAGTGGATACCTGTGAGTATAGGCTTCCCCTTAAATAACCCTGCGCATAAAGGTTATATTATTGCGCATTTTGTATTTTTTTGATTTAGGCATTTGGCTTTACGCAATAGTTGCTGACTCTTCGCATTTTGTATTTAAGAACAGCAAAAGCTTGATTTAACCAACTGATAGAAAGAAAATTAAAGCCCTATTGGATGTTGAGAATGGGTTTTCTTTTTACATTTAGGGGGCGAAAAACATGCGTATATTAGAGAGTTGGCAACAATTGGGTTTGGCTTCGTGGACAGTGACCACCAAGTCGACAAAACCCCGGTCGGGAAATACAAAGAATGGAAAACGAATTAGCGTGAAGCCGAAATTTATTTTTGACGATAGTTACTTTATCTAAGCGGCAA
>JBBRBQ010000019.1:0-76895 GCA_038205685.1 Cytophagales bacterium
TGAGGTATAGGTAGTGCCATCAACGGGAGTGCCAATAGCTGCGGTAGAAGCGATCACTAAACGAGTTGCGCCATTGCCTGGGGTTAGGTTAACTGTTAGCGATGTGCTGGTAATAGAAGAGAAAGTCATTGCCGTGGCATCTGTGGTAGGCTTGCTAACCAAAGAAGATCTATTGTTGGGATTGTTTGCACCCGCACTTGTATTGTATGATTCCAAGGAGGAGGTTCCGTTATAATCGAATACCCTTACAAAGTAGTTTGTGTTGGGGCTAAGCCCAGTAATAGCCACCGAATTGCTTGAGCCGTTGTAAACGCATTTTTGACCTGCGCCTAAATCAGTGCCAGTAGAAAAATCGGGATTGGCGGTATAGGTTGTGGTATTAACAGGGGTAAATGCGATGGCAGAAGTATTGACAACTACAATGCGGTTGCCACCTCCACCATTGATCCAATTAATAGTAAAGCCTGTATCGGCCAACGAACTGAAGGTGATGTTTGTAGCTTGACTTGGTGCTACTGCTAGAGTTGATTGCGAGCCTACCAAAGGTGTACCTGAAATGAAGTAGTTCTCAGTTGCTCCAGATCCATTCAGTTCAAATACCTTAAAGTTATAAGATTGGCTGGTTGAAAGGCCAGTAACAGGAAACGAAGAACCACTACCAAGCCCAATAATCTTCCCCCCCCCTAAACTGGGGGCGGAACCAAAGGCGGAATTAGATGTATACGTTGTGCCATCCACTACGGGTGTGCCAATAGCTGCGGTAGATGCGATCACTAAACGAGTAGCGCCATTGCCTGGGGTTAGATTAACGGTTATCGTGGAGTTGGTTATAGAAGAGAAAGTCATTGCCGTAGCATCGGCAGTTGGTTCTGCTGCTAGTGTAGTTTTGCTAGTTGTTGGGTTGCCACTTAACAGATAAAGAGTACCTGTTGCCTTATAGGCATAAATTTTAAAATTATAAACTGTGGCTGCATTTAAGCCTGTAAATGGATTAGAAGTTACCCCCGCTGTTAAATTGATAGCACCAGAAGTTGGGCTAGAATTGTCTGCAACAGGTGTGCCATTAGTAGGGTCAGTAATTGAGCCTGTGTTATATAAAATTAAGTAGTTTGTTCTGTTGGCATCAGTACCGTTCGCCCAAGATAAAGTAAGCGAGTTGTCAGTAAAGCCGCTCACAGTAAACCCTGTCGGGTTTACTGTTGGTGCTTGTGCGATTGCAGCATGCCCAAAACCTACCGCAATTAAAAAAGTCAATAGACAATTGGTAATAAATCTTTTCATGGTATTCTTTTTTTTTGAATCAAAATAATTTTTTGTGAGAAAGACAAGGTTTTTCTCATTATAAATAACCCGAAACAAGCGGCCAAACTTATTGGGTAGATTTTAGATTAAAGCAGACTAAATAGACAAGCAAGAATTTATCTACGCTTCATATATACTTATTGAATATTGCCATCTTTATCAGTCTTCATTAGCATCAAAGTTTGAATGCCTGCCAAAGTAGTAGTACCCAAGACTACAATCGAACCATCATTGGCTTGAATTATAGAAGCCCCATTATCATCATCTTTGCTGCCATACACCTTAGGCCATCCTGGTTGGATGTTACCAAAGCCATCAACTTTAATTAAGTAATATTCATTTTTATTACTCGGTTTAGTATAGTTCCTAATAGATTGAGCATCGACCGTTCCAAGTACCAATAATCCACCCTCTTGTGAGGTGGCAATTGAATTGCCAGTTTCGTCACCAGGTAATACAAAGGTTACTTGTCCGCCACCAATAGAGGGGGTAACAATAAAAGCATCACCTGATAAATTATTTTCTTTTGAATCACCAAACGCATTTCCGTTCTCACTTCTTAAATAATAAGAGATATCATTATTTCCTTTTTGATCTGTTTTACCAATAATGGCAAAACCATTACCAAATCTAGCGGTTTCGTTGGCTGTCTGGTTAAAGTTAGGTAACCCCAAAAGGTTATCAGAATAAGTGTTATCAGACTCTTGTTTGGAACTTGTAAAACGAACTTGTTTCTTTTGCGATTGGGTGATATTATGAAACCAAAAATAAGTTGAATTGTCAGAACCTATAAAAAGCTTTTTCACATCATTAGCACCTTCCGATCCATTCCCTAATAAGTTTCCCCATTTCCACGTTAAAGTTGTTCTATCGAGCTCTCCTAAAAACATGGAGCCATCTTCATTAGTACCATTGACTATAAAATTACTAGTACTCGGAGCCGTTTTGTCTTTTAATTCAATGCTTGAAGCCTTAAGAGTTAGGCCACCACTCTTAGTTGAAAGAGAGGGTATGTTTTTTAAAACTGTAAAAGTTCCTTCGTTTTTCAAGATAGCATTGCCGCTAGCGTCCAGTATATATATATTCTTTTTGCCTAGCAGTAAGTAACCCTTGTCTAGTATGATAAGATCTTTGGCTACATCATTTGTGATATTGTCTGTGCTAGGAAAATAAATCTGCTCCCATTCTTGATTGCCATATAAGTCTGTTTTTATAATCTTGGCTCCATTTTTATTTACTGATCCATTCAAATCTCCACCGGAAGAAAGAATGATAAATCCATTGTCTGGAGTTTGTTTTACCAACATAGCCACATCATGTAGGCCACTGTTGTAATATCGAATAAACGTAGTCGGCTTTGCAATCTCAACACCTTTTTCGGAGCCGCAGGCTGACAATATTAAAAGGCCTCCTAAAATGAAATACCGTGTCATGATTATTTAATAAGTTTTTTAGGTATAAAAAAAGGATAGATTGCTCCTATGCTTATCATCACATTGTGAAGTTTTTGATCTGGTGCTTGGAAAGCATAATCAAAGATAGCTTCCTGATTGGAGCGCTTCGCAGGATTTATAGCATTGCTTAAGCCATATTGAAATCGAATATCACCAGTAATATAGATAGTGGCAATCCTGAATTTTATTCCTGCCATTGCCAAAACAGAATAGGAAACTTTAGAAAAGGACTCAGTAGCATCAATAGTTGCACCAGCATTGCCATTTTCAGAGCCCCCAGTAGGTAACAATTTGTTGAAAATGGGATTGGCATACTGGGCTTTAGTCAAATAACTAAAGCCGGGACCAATTGCTATGTAGGTGTTAAATAAGTTGGGCTTTCGTTTCTTTCTATTGGTGGGATCTGTTGGATTCCTTCCATCCAATACCCTTAATTGTACCATGGGATAAAAATCCAACCGTGATTGGCTAAAATTTATAATATTAGTCGCATCAGGATCTCCAGTTGCATAAATAAGTATACTTGGATCTGAGTATTTATAGGCTTTTGACATCACAAAGAACTCAGGAGCAAAGGTCAATTTGTTAGTCTTCTTCGATAAAATTTGCTTCTCAATTCCTGCTCCAAAATAGATGCCTAAACTTGGTGAAAATTTACCTGAACCATCAGAGCCATTTCCAACAGAGAAAATTTTTGTTGGGGCTACAAAGGTTTCATTAAAACCTACTTTTACTACAAAACCAATAACAGGCTTGGTTCTAAATTTCTTGTAAAGAGCAATAAATTCGGCAGGGTCTACAGCTTCATTAATTTCAAAAAAAGCATCAGTTTTTAATAAGTTAAGCATCGATTCATCGGCAAGTTCTGGCTCTTCCAAATAAATGTAAGCTTGCGTTAATAGCTTGTAAGCAGTTACCTTTTCTTGGGAGCTAAACCCTCCAGTTTCAAGACAATTTTTTAATATGGTAGGCAGTTCATGAAGACGTCCTGAATTATAGGTGTCCTGTGCAGTGCGTAATACCTGAGTACAGGAGGCTTGTGCCCAAACATCACGGGGTAATACAGACATTCCTATAAAAAAAGCAAATAGAATTCTTTTCATTCGTTAACCTTTATTTGTTGTTAGCAGGGTAATTGGCGCAAGTTTTCTCATACGGAAGATCCTTCATGTTGGTCTCCCACTCATCCTTGCTCAGGTTGCGATTTACATAACCGCAAAGAATGGTTGACATAGTGGCCACCTTGGTGGGATACGCATGGATCGTTTCTTTCGCCTTTTCAGCATTGCTATGCACACCGACCATTATCTGTTGATCATCTGGCGCAAAAGCAGCACTCCAAGCCCAGTCATTATGGTCGTTCATTACAATGGGAGGTGTGTTCTGTTCAATCCAATCCCACAAACGTGCCGATTTATCGCGACTGATGGTAACCATCGACTTGCCAGAGTTATTGAACTTAATCTGCTCAACGTGAGCAGTATGACCTACTAACAATTTGCTACTACCCTCTGAAACAATTCTTACTTGCCCATTTTCATCACCAGTAACAATGCGCTTGAGTTTATCTGATTCCGGAGCGAAAGCAACAGCAGTTAATGAAGCTACTTTTCCGTTTTTACCTATAGGATTTTTATAATATTCTTTTACTGTAAAATTATTCTTAATGTCCCAAATATAGAGCACTCCATCATCGCCTGCACCTGCTATTTTGGTTCCATCAGAGTTTAAACTAATATCATTAATCTTAACTTTACTATTGACTACCTCTTTCACTGAGTTTAAATCAGAATATTTAATACTCTTACCCGCGTTGTCTCTCACATAAATCCCTTTATTGTCGTTGGTGAATTCGATATGCTCTACACTTCCAACGAACCCCGGAATCTTTTTTGGTGGACTGCTCACGTTTTTGAGATCATACAATTCAATGTAATTCTTTGTGGCATCACCTTCCGCAGAGCCTCCGGCTGCCAAATAATTGCCGTCAGGGCTAATGTCCATAGTGTATATTAAGAATGAGGTGCGCTGACCAACAAGCTGCTCCGAAGTCCATTTGTTGTTAGTGTTGTCCGTCCAGCGGATGATTCTACCATCGCTTCCCCCAGAATAGATTTGGTTGGATTTCACCCGTGTGACCAAGGCTCTTGCAGCCCCTTTTTCATGACCTTCAAGACTTTTGGTGAGTGGATCCTCTTTTGTTTTCAAAGCTTGGTACAAGCCACTGTAAACATCATTGTCATTCACAATGCCTTTGTAACGATCATTGAAAACAAACGCCTGTTGAGCCAACAAAGCTTGTTGGTCAGGGTCACTTTCTCTCAACTCTTTTGATTTTAGCGCAATAGCTCTTGCGGTAGAAAGGTACTGCTGACGAGTCGCTTTCTCACTGGCAATTCTAGCTTCTTCTGCTTTTACCCTTGCTATTTCAGCTTGCTTTTTTGCCTCCGCCTCGCTCTTTACGGCAGCTAACTTTTGTTTTTGGGCTTCTGCTTCTGCAGCTACGGCAATCTTCCTTGCTTCTTCAGCTTTTTGTTGTGCAGCAATAGCTTCTTCTTTTGCTTTTTCGGCAGCTATTTTTGCAATATTAGCTAAGTCCGTTTGTTTTAAGGCTTCCTTCCTTTGCTCTTCTGCTATTTTTTGTTGTGCTATCGCTTTTTCAGCATTTGCATCTGCTAACAATTTTTGGGCAAGTGCTTCTTTCTGTGCCTTTTTTGCTTCGGTGGTTTGATAAATTGCAAATACCAACGCTATCAATGATACGATTGTAAACGCACCTAAAACAATGGCAAATGTTCTTGCACGTTGCAGTTTACGCTTCTGCTCAAGTTCCTTAATTCGTTGTTCGGTCTCAAATTCTTTCTTAGAATATTCAAGAAAAATGAGTGTGCGCTCAAAAGCCGGATGGTAGCGTTGCCCCCAAACCAAGGTTGGTTTATGTTTGGCCTGCCAGTTAAGTGCCAATTGCAAATCGGGTGGCCTCCAAAGGCCAGCCTTTCCTATTTGGTATTGCGAAGCTGCTTCTGCTAAACGTTGATACATCTGCACGGCATCTGCTTCGTCATCCACCCAGTTTTTTAATCGCACCCAAATGCGCATCAAACTTTCGTGGGAGATATCGATCATAGATTTCCCAGTAAGGGTTATTCCATGCGATGGCGTTATCAATGACCTACCAGGCTCTCTGAATTTATCAATTACAGCTACTACATCCGCTTCCGATACTTCGGCAATTGAGCCTATCTCAATCAATCGAGTGGGTCTTCTTATACCAAAGTTTTCTCCACGCTTTTCGGTAATAGCCTTAAATAGAATTTCGCAAATATGCTTTTGATTTTCATCCAATTCATCATAGGCTTCATTGGCGTGCATCGACAATGCCTCAGACATGGTACCGATTGCCTCATAGTGCTTTAAATCTACAGGTTCTTCGCTCGCATCTTTAAAGCGAGTCCAGTATCCCCAGGTACGCATAAGTGCGTGTTGAAGAATGGGTAGCTGATCAGGGTTATCGCCCAAATCATTCAATAATTGCTGCACTAACCGAGATGAAATTTTGGCTCCTCCAACAGCCACAGGTCCTTCAATGGCTCTGCGCTTTTGGTCGCGAGTCATTTGAGGAATCAGGTAATGACTATCGTTGATCTTTCGGGTAAGTTCAGGGAACTGGGCGCAATCACCAATAAAATCTGAGCGCATGGTAATGGCAACGTAAATAGGGGAGTCGGGATAGTTGACTGCCTCCATCAATAAGTTAACAAACGCTAATGTTTCATCAACAGAGTTGGGATCGGTGCTATCCTTAAACCTAAATAATTCCTCAAATTGATCGACAAGAATTAAGTAATTGACATCTGCCGATCTTCTTGATTGCTCGATGGCTTCCACTAATCCCAGTGAACTACTTCTCAACAATGTAGATACAATGGTTCTTTTAATCTTTTTATCCTCTGTATCAGCCTCAGAATAATCGGTAGACGTTTTTAATAATGCTTCTGCTAAATTATCAATTGGACCACCACCTGGGCGAGTTACTACAACTTCCCAGTTGGGGCTGGCATCGGTTAAGAAACCGCCATACAAAATGGGCATCACTCCACAATAAATAAAGGATGACTTACCACTTCCAGAAGGGCCAATTACACCTACAAATCGGCTTTTGGAAAGCTTAAGCAATACTTCATCGCTTTGGCCTTCACGCCCAAAGAAAAGATGACTTTCTTCAATTTTAAAAGGCCTTAGACCGGGGAATGGATTAACTTCTACTTTGGTAGATGCCGAACCGGGGGTGTCAATTAATTGGCTCATAGTGGGTATTCTTTAAAAATCCTGTAAAAAAGTTTGAAGAGACTCCATTGATCGTGACGAATCGCCTGAGATCAACGTCATATTTTGGTTCTTATAAGTATCGATAGCTACGGCTGGACCGATTAAGGCTTTGCCTAGAATAGGTTTTTTGCGACCAAAGCCGGGAGCTTTTAATAAATCAAGCACCTTCATGCGCACCCATTGATCGTTTACTTTGCCTTTGAAAATAATAGCGCCATCTAAATTTCTTAAGTTTTCGATGTGGTTTTTCCTCACCTCTAAAAGATCTCCTTCAAAGGCCAGCTCCAGCACTTTGAAGCCTGATTTTTGAATAGCTTCTTTGAAGGGTTTTACTTCGCTTATATCAACTCTATCGTGCAATAAGTAAATAGACTTACCAACATAGTCATCATTTAAATTCCTATCCAGCGATTCTAATAATTCTTCACGCATTATATTTTTGAAATCTTCTAAAGCATTTTGCAAGATTTCCGCACCCTCTTGTGCTTCAGTATCGCGCTTGATATTGTCTATAAAAGATTTTTGTCGATCGCTGGCTGTTTTTAAGTTGGAAGAAATCCATATAAGCCTTGAGAAGTTTTCTTTTGTGGCGCGCTTTCCAGCAGCCACTTCCGAAGCAATTCTATTTTGAATATCAACAATGCTTCGATCGCTACCCTCGGGTATTTCTCCATAAGCTGTGCCTATCAAATGAATAGACAAACTACTTTCTTCTATGTCTTTTTTTACATCTCGCTCAATGTCTGGCAGGGTAGAGGGCAGGGTATGGTTAGGTAGCACAATATAACCATGTCGTTGCAACTCTCTTTTTATGATGTTGCGCTGAATGGAGATGTCATGCCCTGTTTCTGCCAGGTAGATAGTCTTTCTTTTAAAAATATTTTTTACTTCAGTGCGAGTTTCAGTTTGATTTAATAAAAGCAATGACTCATGGATGTCATACGCCAAGTCGACCATTTTCATCCAATACTGTTTCTCCGCTTCTTGGCTAAAAAAATCAGAATATTCTTTCATCAATCCAGAATCACTATCTAACTGATACATTTCATAGCCGAGCAATTCGCGCAAGCGTGGAGGTTGTTCTTGCAGGGTCAGTGGTGATTTTAAAACCTTGAAAATGCGATTGGCTTTTGATCCCTCAGTTGCTTTATGGAATGCTTCCAAGGTATCTAAACACCTGCCTGATTGCACAAAATCTTTTGATGCAATTGTTACAAGCACACCCACGCCAGAGAGAGTTGAGGCAGTGATTCCATCAAATTCCGATTTTAATAAAACTGTCGGTCTAGAACCCAAAACTTGGTAAAGCATCAAATCAAGAAATTTCTTGAACTGGGTTATCCATCCCGCTTCATTTTTGTTGATAAATTCGTTGTCTTTATCTGCGAAATTTATAAGTACATCAATTTCAAAAGCCATATTATGTTCTCTATTTTATGAATTTACTGCTGCTGCTTTGTTGCCCGTAATATTATTAATTAAGCCTTGTGCCAACTCGTGATAATTGGCCAGCACAAAATAAAAATCGATAAGATTTATTCGGAATATAATTGTTCTCTCGTTGGCTATTATTTCGGTGAATTTGGGTGTGATACCTTCTTGAAAAAGATTACCAAACACATCTTCCTTTTTTAAGGTGGTAACTAATTCAGTTTCATTCATCAACTTAACCTCACCCAAGGCAACTATTAATATAGGGCTGGTTTCGAATGACGTGTTAAGAACCAATTTGTCTTTAGCACCCAAGTCTATCGGAATAATTTTGTCGGCCAATTCACTTAAGAGCGTTCCCTTTATCCCCCTAAACTGTCGCAATTGTTTAATGAACAAAACCATTTCAATGCCTAAGTAAAATCCATCGTCCAACCCATCTAGTAATTGATTGTTTTCAATGGATGAATCAAGGAATTTTTTATCACGATGAGGAAGGCGTTCTGTTACAGTGTTATAGATGGCTCTATCTTTATTATAAATAACCCAAGCAGCAGTTTCCTGTAAAAGCCTGTCGTTATTGAACATTTGACTAATTAAGCCTCTGCTTACACGAAAGTCATTCATATAAGCAGACGAGTGTATGGCGCAAACTTTTGTCCATCGGTTGTTAAGATTAAAATCCCGATTGAGGATGTAATTCAAGGTTTGAATTGGCGTATAATCTTCTCGAGGAAAATAGGTTTGAAGCAATTCCATTTTTTCTGACACATCAGTATCATCTAAAATGGGTATCAATTTGGGTTTCAAATCTTGATCAACAAACAAGTCGAGAAGTTCAAGCCCATAAGCAACACCATCTGGCGTGCCGGTTTCAATATTTTCGCGCACAAGTTGAACAGATTGAGGATCGTAAATCAACGAAAGTAAGAGAGTGATGTGATCATAATTCTCGAGGATTTCTTCACGCATCGCTTGTTTCAAGAAAGCGAAATGTTCTACTTCATCAGGCAATTCTTTCAGCGCTGCCAAGTTCCATAAGGTTTTACCAATTTCAAGATCAAGTAATTCTTTTATCTGGATGGCTTCACGACCTTTAGCTTGATATTTTATGAATCGTAGGCAATACAAAATTTGCCTTACAATACGCTTGTTGGGATAATCGATTTTTTTCCAAAGCAATTGCAATCCTTCTTTGCCACCAATATGCCCCATTATTTGCACTAGCTTTAACATAATCAAATCACTTTGACCAGATTTATGAAAAGCAGCCTCTAGCGAGGGTAAAACGGGTTCTCCAGCTTCTTTTAGTGCTGCTGATGCTTGATGTCCGTAAAGGGGAGAAGTAAGCATGTCTATCAATACTGGCCATGTTTCACTTCGCCTAACTTTTCGAGCAGTAAGAAGGGCTTCTGTTCTTACTTTTGGATCTTGATCGCGAAGCAATTCAAGTAATATGAAGATGGTTCTTGTACTTAACAGTTTGCGCAATAGCTTCGCAGCTAACATGCGATCTGCTTGTTTAATTGACTTGCTTAACTTCAAGAGATTGTCGACAGAAATAGAAAGCAAGTCACTATCTTCTGCCTCACCTGCTGCTTGAATCGCTAGTCCTTTTATTTCACTATTCTCCTTTACTAATCCTAAGGCTTGAATTTTCTCTAAAGCAAATTGCTTCACACCTCTTAGGGTGCTTTCAGCTAAGTTAATAACAGATGATTCGAACAAAGCGGGTTCTAGTTTCTCCATTAACTTGAGTCCATAAACCACCTTTTCTTCCGCCTCACTCTTTATTTCCTTTTCCAATACACTATCCATTGTGAATTCTTGGATAATAGATTTTTCAAGTTTGGATTTATTTTTTACGAGCGAACCTTGAAGTGTTTCACGGTAGCCCTTATACATACGATTGGTAACCCAAAACCAAATAGCTAGCAAGGGTAGGGTAAACATGGTAATTGAAAGGAGAGTAAAGATGTGGAACTGATTGATAAGCACAATCAAACCACCAGCAATAGTACTCGCTAAAGCTGTAACAACACCTTCAATCTTGGTTTGAGCATCTAGCTTTATTGTCTTATCAATAGGTACGTAATAAAATTTGAAGATAGGAGCATCAATAGCATCTCGAAGTGCGTTAATGAACAACTTGCTCATGGAAACGGTGATGAAAAAGAATACAACACCACTTCCCATCTTAGGATCATATCCGTAGGTAAGACCTGCACTAAGCGCCAATACAGTAAAGAGAATAATGATCAGCGGGTTGATTAATAGAGAGACTCTCAATCCGTAATTTTGACTTACCCAATCAGTACCAAATGTGCCGAACAAAAAGCCGAAGATCACAATAGTTGCTTCGAAAAAACTTAGAAAATAAGGTAGACCATCGGGATTATCTGAAAACTGAGCGATTGTTACATTGAAAAAGGAATAGTCCACAAATCGAAGGGCGGTCATTGAAATAATAATGAAGATCGACATCGATATGATGTACTTGTTCTTCAAGAAAGAAACTACATCTAACTTTTTGTGATCTTTCTCGCTGGCAACATTCTCTAACTGCTTACCTGATAGATATCGATTAGCCATTAGCATGAACAGTATTAAAAACCCGATAACGCTAATTAAACTTACCATGTAGAGTGATTCAATCTTCATACCTGAACTTAAAAGGATAGGTATAGTAAAGAATGAAAGTATTTGCGCGGCCGTGGTTCCTAAATCGACACTGCCTATTACCCGTTTTGATTGTCGAAGATTGAACATACGTTCGAACGAGCCCCAAAAAACAAGAGAAGTAATGAAAGTAAATGGAAGGATAAGTGTGAAGCCGTAAAATTGAAGTGTCTTTACATCCTGAAAATACCTAGCGCCAAATTGAAATGCAGCAGCTAGAATAATAGTGAGAAGTAAACTAAGAAACCCGAGAACCCGAAACGGGATTCTTCCTTGAAGAAAATTGTAAAGAGCTGTAGCTAGAATACCAAACGCACCCGAAATTACTAAGGCTCTAGGTAAATCTTCACTTTCACTAAAGTTGTTCAGAAAAAAAGTTTGAGAAGCAACTGTAAAGGTTGCAATAAACATACCCAACATGAAGCTAATGGCTAATAGATAGAGTACTTGACCCGATTCTGCCTCCTCTACATCTAATAACTTTAGTATCCGTGATATCATAGGTAACCAGTTAGACCTTCAATTTTGGTGAAATTTGATGAATTTTCCAATATTTATGTAACTTAATTTCGAATTTTAGTTGAATCTAAATTATTAATGTATCATGTAAAATCTAGTTTTGTGGCTTTAAGTCGACTAAATTCTTCTCAACTTTCAATTTGTAAAAATCATTTTCAATTATGAAGAGACTTTGCACCTTCTCCCTAATCGCTCTACTTTTAGCAACCTATACGTACGGCCAAAACACTAAATCCCTCTCGGAAGCGCATCGGTTTTATGATGCGAAAAATTATGAAAAAGCGTTGCCCTTTTACTTGGCAACTATTGCCGCTGGTGTAACTGACACAAAAGTTAATTATGAGACAGGCGTTTGCTATGCCAAGTCAAGAGATTTGAAAGACCAACTTAATGCCCTACCGTTTTTTGAAACTGCTTTAAAAGACGAAAAGAATATACCAGTGTCTCTTTACTTTGATATAGCCGAATTGTACTTAAAGAATGAACAAATTGATAAGGCGCTGGCTCACTTTACAAAATATAAAGATCAAACTAAGCTTGATGCTAAGGCACAAATATTGGCCAAAAAGAATATTGAGATTTGCAACAACGCAATTATATTTATGTCGGCACCGCGTAACATTCAAATCAAGAGTTTTCCAGGAAGTGTAAACACAAGCTATACTGAATACAACCCTGTAGTATCAGCAGATGAAAGCGTAATGGCATTTACCACTTTGCGCCCCAACAGCGGAAGAACGCGAACTGGTGATAAGTTTATTGAAGAGATTTTAATTACTTACAACCAAGCAGGCAGCTGGAGCGAGCCTGTAGTAGTGCCTGTTTCTTCGGAGTATAATGTGGGTACAGCCGGCATTTCGCCTGATGGCCAAAAGATGATTGTGTTTTATGGTGGTATTGATGATGAAGGAAGCCTTTATCAAATCAGCCGTTCGGGAGATTCATGGTCAAAGCCTAGCATTCTAGCCAACACAATGAATTCCAAATACTTAGAGTCAACCGCTAGCATAACCCCTGATGGCAAGAGTATTTATTTTGCTAGCAATCGGCCTGGTGGAAAAGGTGGAATGGATATTTGGAAAATCGATTTAAAGCTGGATAAAACGTGGAGTCAACCAATCAACTTAGGATCAGAAGTAAACACGAAAGACAATGAAGACGCACCGTTTATTCATCCCGATCAAAAGACTTTGTTCTTTACATCTGATGGACACACTACTATGGGAGGGCGTGATATATTTCAAACACATTTAGAAGCAGGTAAGTGGAGTAGGCCTGAGAACATGGGCTATCCCATCAATACTACTGCAAATGATAACTATTTTACGCTATTGGCCGATGGGACACGTGCTTACTTCTCATCCGATCGCAAAGGCGGTAGTGGATCGCAAGATATTTATTTCTTAGATATGCCTGCGAGTGCATCTAGCATTCCACTTACTATGATCAAAGGAAAAGTTCTCAATGGAGAAACAGGTAAACCTATGCCCACTAAAATGTATGTGATCGATAACGATACTAAAAAGGAGCTTGATTTCGTATATGATCCAGACCCTAACACGGGAAACTATCTTATTATATTACCACCTAATAAAAATTACGATATCGTGATTGAGTCGGAAGGTTTTTTGCCATACACCCTAAACGTGAATGTACCACATCAAACCCATTTCTATGAATTGTATCAACGCATAATTTTAAAGACAATCAAGCAATTCGATGTGGTTGTTGGGCAGGAAGTGCAAGTTAAGAACGCCTTCTATGAAACTGAACAAGAAGTAAAAACCGAACTCAGAAAATCGCACGAATCAAAATTAGTAAAATCAGGAAGTGTGGATGTATATGATTTGATGTTGGATTTAATGGCTTCCAACGATAAAGCAGGCATTGATTATTTAGTGGGTCTTATAGAGCAAGCCGATGGTGTGGATGAGATTAACTTCGATGAAACTCAAAATACTAAAGTGGAATCCGCAGTACGAGCCTATTATTATGATGAAAGTGATGAAAGTAAATTTGAAAAGAAATTGGTAGATGGTAAAACTGTATTTTCACTACCCACTATGGTGATGCACGAAGAGTTAAAAAGAAAAAAGGAAAATGAGAAGCCTGCCGCGTATGATAAATCAGCACTTACTGCATTCTCTAAAATATTTTTTGATGTGGGACAAAGTGAATTGAAAATTCAATATTTACCTGAGCTCGACAGGATACTTTTGTTGATGAATAAAAACCCTGACCTGGCTGTGGAAATTTCTGGCTTTGCTTCCGCTGAAGGCGATGAAGCAAAGAATAGGGAGTTGTCTAATAAACGAGCTATCTCAATTCTTAATTATCTTAATTACAAAGGCATTGTAAGAAGAAGGATTGTTGCTAAAGGCCAAGGCATTGCTAAAGAAACTACTTCTAACAAGGAAGAAGGAAGAAGGGCAGAGGTAAGGATTATTGATCCTGCTTTAAAATCTCATTGATTGACTGGAATTCAATTGTATTGAATGGTTTTAATCATGGGGAAGCAATAAAGAACTATCTCCATAACTTAAAAATCTATATCCATTTTCCAGTGCTTGTTGATATACTTTTCTCCAATCATCACCAATAAAAGAGGCTACTAGCAACATTAACGTTGATGAGGGTTGATGGAAGTTGGTTATCAAGCCTTCACCAATCTTAAATGAATAGCCTGGCATAATGTAAATGGAAGTTTCACCAGTGATAAACATTGCTTTCTCATTCTTCATTTTTGTTAGGATTGTTTCTAGCGATTGTCTCTTAGTGAAAGAATTAGGTAAAGTATAAGCATCCATTTTTCCAATAATAAAATTAGAAGAAGCATCCAATAGTAATTTTACTCCATACCAATATAAACTTTCAAGAGTGCGCATAGAGGTTGTGCCAACAGCAACAATGGTTTGATCTTCGTTCAATAATGATTCAACTGTTTCCCTTTTAATCATTATTTGTTCAGCGTGCATTGGGTGATTTACAGCGTTCTCAACTTTTACAGGAAGGAAAGTGCCAGCACTTACATGAAGCGTTAAAAATTGAGATCTGATACCTTTATGATGTAAGCTATTCAATACAGTGTCTGTAAAGTGAAGGCCTGCTGTGGGTGCTGCTACTGCTCCATCGGCTTTAGAATAAATTGTTTGATAGCGAGTGCTGTCTTCCTTCTCTGCTTTGCGCTTGAGATAGGGAGGCAGTGGAGTTGAGCCAGTTTCTTTTATTACTTCTGCAAAGGTAAGAGTGGTGGGAGTCCAAGAAAAAATAACAATAGTATCTGCTCTGTTGAGTAGTTGAGCGCTTAGCTTGCCATTCAAAAAAGGAAGCGTTAAAATCAATTCATCTGGCCAACGCTTTAAGTTTCCTATTGTACACTTCCATGTCGAAGTTTGCGTTGCTTGCATTGCATCGGCTACTACCGCTGATGGATAAAGAGGATGCAGAATAAAGATTTCAATTTCAGTTCCACTCTCTTTTTTGAAAATCAACCGTGCCGGAATAACCCTAGTGTTATTAAAATACAAACAAGAATTTGAGGGAAGCAAAGTGTCTATCTCGTTGAAAATTGAATGAGAGATTTTACCTTTTTTATAAACCAATAATTTTGATTGATCGCGCTCTGGCAGCGGATGTTTGGCTATTCTATCCGATGGTAATTCGTATGAATAATCTTTAATGTTGATTTCGTTCATGGCCATGATTCAAGCCCAAAGATAAGTGTGGTATTGTATTTCCCGAAGAAGCCTCCCATATTCGCAGTATGTCTATCAAAGCAAGCTATATTCCCTACACATTTAAATTTGATTTTGATGCTCGCACCTCACGTGGATTGATGCGAGAAAAGAAGTCGTGGTTTATAAAGATTTGGGATACAACAAATCCAGATACAATAGGGATAGGAGAGAGCGGCCCGTTGCCAGGATTAAGCGTTGAACCTTTGGCTACTTTTGATGAGAAGGTAGCTGGCGCAGTAGAAATTATTAACAGCTCCAATATTTCACTCAGTGCAATTGGTATATCATCGCTATTCGAACTTAACTTATTTTTATCAAACCTATTTGGAAGCGAATTTCTGCAACAGCACCCTTCCATTTCCTATGCATTAGAAAGCGCTTTTTTAGATTTAAAAAATGGGGGAAGCCGATTGATTTTTGACAATGTTTTTACGAATGGAAAAGCTATACCTATCAATGGCTTGGTGTGGATGGGTGGGCTTGATTTCATGCTTCAACAAGTGGCTATTAAAATCTATGATGGTTACACTTGCATCAAGCTAAAAGTTGGAGGTCTTGATTTTGAAAAAGAGTGCGACATACTTCGCTACATCCGCAGAAAATATTACCGCGAGGACATTACTCTCCGCCTTGATGCCAACGGAGCTTTCAAGCTTGATGAGGCTCTCTATAAATTGGAAGAGCTTTCAAAATTTAAGATACATTCTATCGAGCAGCCTATTAAAAGTGGGAGCGGAGAGATGCATCTTTTTTGTGCAAAATCACCCATACCTATTGCCTTGGATGAAGAGCTGATAGGTATTGTAACCAAAGAGCAAAAGATAGAATTGTTGGAACGGATCAGGCCACAATATCTTATCTTAAAGCCTACATTACATGGAGGTTTTTTTGGTTGCCATGAGTGGATTGAACTTGCGGAGGCTAGAAATATTGGATGGTGGATAACCTCAGCGTTGGAATCTAATATTGGCTTAAATGCAATCGCCCAATTTACTGCCAATTATACTTTTGAATTACCACAAGGCCTAGGCACAGGAGGCATATATGCCAATAACATACCATCACCCTTGAGGGTGGAGAAGGGATTTTTATCCCTTGATAAAAATGAGTTTTGGGATTTGACTTTACTTGATGTAGCCACCAGTTAATCTTTCAAAGATTTAGACTAACAATTAGTTAATAAACTGAATTGTATTAGGATGGAAAGTTCTCCAACTATGCCAAAATTCTTGATAGGCTTTTAAGCGCTTCAACGATGGATCAGAAGAACTAAACGCACGACCTGAAAAGTCATATTTTTTTTTGTTGCTGACAAGCGTATCTTTTAATAACATGAAATCATCAAAGCCAACAGGCTTCTCAAAGACTGTAAAACTTTGGCTATCTTCTGAAAGCACCATCACAATTGAAGTATCCCCAATTTTATCATTTATGATGCGAGCTGCTTTCAATTGATTCCAGTCGTATGCTTTGCTAATGCTGCCAAGCTGAATGCCTACCACCCACGATTTATCTTTCCAAGATAGGCTGTCGGTGCGGGTGAGATCCCCTTTACTTTTGCCATGTTCAAATTTGCCTAGCGAATCGTATTGACTTTTAGAGGCCTTGTCCAATTGCATTACTTGTGCGAAAGGATGTAACTGAAATAATTTACCAAGGCTCGTTTGGTAGGACTCAACTTCTGGCAATACCTCGCCCTTTAGTGAGCCAGTGATTGCTTCACCAGTCGCTTGCCGCCACCAGCTTTTGGTAGTGGCATCTTCAAACATAGCGTTAAAGTGATCCATACCTACCAATCTGAATTTTTCAGGTTGCCCTTTCACAAGCGGCTCAAACACACGACCTGTTCTACACACGCTGCAGTAAGTAACAATTACAGGTTTGCCTCCCACCGTGTCTTTAACTTGATGATGGTATACAATAAATCGGATGGGATACGCCTTGGTTACGCCATTGTTCTCGACAGCAACTACTAGGCTGCTATCACTCAATAAATTTTCGCTCCTAGATTTAAAGGCTAGATTTTCAGGTTGCTTAAACATGGCATCTGCCGACATCTTAAAATTAAAAATATAAGTTATAGCCATGGCCGCGATAACTGCAATAGCTGGAGTCCATTTGTGCTTGAGTTGAAATGATTTAATGCTTCCAATAAAAATCATTAACCAAAAAAGAATTCTAAAATACCATCGATAGCTATAAAGAAAATAGGCGATATCAATACTGTCCATGCGCTGGCTGCCTGGCATGGGCATGATGAAATACACGTTCAATGTTTCAAATAGAATTATGCCTGCTATGCCGATATAAAAAAACTTTTTCATATACTTTTCTCTGATTTAAGGATCGATAGACTTTGTTTAATCAAATCATTATGCCCTGCTTCCAATAAATTAAATTGCTTTGAATCAAGTTTATCTAGCAAGATATTCATGTTTTCTGCAAGTATTACTTTATCATATTTACCAACCAACAAGACGAGTGGTATTGAATTTGTATTGAGCAAATTGGCAATTATGTTAAGATCTACCGCAATGTGCCTAAAGTAAACCCATGAATTATATACTTGTGCCCGCTTGGCTTCAGTGTTCATTTGGTTTTCCACAAATCGAATAACACCTTTATCGACTAAACCCAATGAGCGAGCCAAGTTGATCAGCAAGAAGAAACGCTCCGGTCTCTTAATCATACTTTTAAACAAACTTCGAGTAGCAACAGGGTAAGTTGCCAAACTATACCAAGCACTTGTTTTAATGCCATCAGGCGCAAGAAGAAAAATTCGTTTCACCCTTTCGGGGAAAAGCTCGAGGGTTGCCATTGCGAATTTTCCACCCAAACTAAAACCAGCTATCTCAAAAGTGGTAATGCCTTCATTGGTTAGGAAGAGGTCAATACTATTTTTCCAATCACTTTTTTCTAAAGGTTGCTCACTGTTCCATTCGCTTTGTCCATGAAAAAATAAATCGAAAGGATACAATGTGTACTTATCACCAAGTTCTGCAATCCAATCTTCAAACAATTTGTAGCTCTGCCCAAAGCCATGAAATAGTAACAAAGGTGTTGATCCATTTCCTCCCTTGTCATAATGCAAGCGATTGTTTTTGTATTGGATGAACATAGAAGTATAAAATTCAAAGTTTAAGATTACTGATTTCAAATTACATATTCATAGCAGCGGCCTTAAATTTGAAATTCCGAATCATTAATTTGAAATATTTTCCCCAAGTTGCTACAATATTCTCAACCCAACGCTCGACTATGCTTTTGTAAGCAATGAAATTCGAGCGATGGACTTAGTCATGCAAGAGATCAAAAGAAACACCTTTCTCAATGAGAAAGACAAATTGTTGGGCTTCATCCGCAGCCGTGTTTCTACGGTGGAGGAAGCAGAAGATATTCTGCAAGATGTCTTTTATCAGTTTGTGGCTGGCTTCGACACGATTGAGTCTATCGATCGGATTACTTCATGGCTTTATAGTGTGGCTCGTAACAAAATTATAGATCGCTACCGCAGGGATGCAGCTCGGCCCAAGCGAACCGATTTTGAGTTGGCAGCTGGCAACGATGATGATGCACCGCTTACGCTTCAAGAAATTTTGCCTGACTTTGACAATACACCTGAATCCACATTATTGAAAGAGGCGATTTGGGATGAGATAACCAATGCCTTGGAAGAATTGCCACGTGAGCAACGGATGATATTCATTCAAAATGAAATCGAGGAAAAAAGCTTTCGCGAAATTTCAGAAGAAACGGGGCTTTCAATCAACACATTGCTATCGCGGAAACGCTACGCGATATTATCGCTGCGAAAGCGTCTGCAGAAGTTTTATGACGATGTAGTCAACGATTAAAATTTAAGGTTTAAGATTTAAAAAAATAGTAATATGAAAAAGGGATTGTGGATTATGGGAATGATAGCCTGCGGATTTTTGCTGGTTGTTGTGCTGGGGCTTGTAACAATGCTTTTGTGGAATTGGTTGGTGCCAGTTTTGTTTGCTGGCCCCTTCATTACTTTTTGGCAAGCACTAGGTTTGTTCTTGTTGAGTAAAATTTTGTTCAGCGGCTTTGGCAAAGGCGGAAGCCATCAAGGTGGACCGTGGAAACATTATTGGAAAGAAAAGTGGAGTGGTATGTCTAGCGAAGAAAGAGAAGCTTTTAAAAGAAAGATGAAAGAGAAGTGGTGTTACAAACCTTCTGAAGATTTGAAGGAGTAGTAGTTGAGAATCATTTTTGGTTTGAGTTTCTTTAACCACTGAGATTATGGGGAGTCGAAGAATAAAATCTTTTTCTCTCAATATTCTCAGTGGTTTTAAGTTGCAAACGGTTTCGGAGAGACATCAAATAATATTTTTAAAAATCACATAACCCTACTGCGAATTTAACGTTAAGAAAACTGTGGAAACTTTGAATTAATTAAAAGTTTCCATAGTTTCGCCTCCGCAAATGGAAGAGATAGACAACAAAGAGAAGATTTTGAAAGGCGCAGAAGAGCTGTTTATGAAGTTTGGGGTGCGCAGTGTTTCAATGGATGATATCTCTCGGCATTTGTCAGTTTCTAAGAAAACGTTGTATCAACACTTTACGGATAAAGACGAACTGGTAACCATGATGGCCAAACGCCACATGGATCAAGACAGGCAAAATTTTGATTTCATAAAAGGACAATCAAAAAATTCGATTGATGAGTTGGTAAAGATTTCTGAGATGATGAAGCGTGATATGCAGGACATGAATCCTTCTCTGCTTTTCGACTTACAGAAGTTCCACACCAATGCATGGAATGTATGGCTTGAATATCGAGATCAATATATTCGTGAGTCTATTGTCAACAATCTCAAACAAGGAATTGAGGAAGGATATTTTAGGAAAGAAATCAACCCTGAGATTATTGCGAGTCTTCGTATCGAATCTCTCGTGATAGGATTTGATCCAAAAAAGTTTCCGTTAAAGGAATTTGGAATAGCCGATGTTCAACTTCACCTATTCGATCATTTTGTGTACGGCCTGGTTACCGATAAAGGCAGAAAACTCTATGAGAAATATAAACAACAACCACTAAAAAACAATAAGTAATCTATATGCAACGACTCTACATTTTTATTTTATGTCTGCTTTTGTCAGGATGGGCAACAGCACAACAAACGACAACTACTCAATCCACTTTTACTTTGGAACAATGCCTTCAATACGCATTGGAAAATTCAAACTCCATTAAGAACTCCGTTATAGATCAAGAAATTGCGAAAGCAAAAGTGAAAGAGACTAGAGGGATTGGACTACCTCAAATAGATGGAAACTTTGGAATAAATGACAATACGAAACTTCAACGATTTTTCGCCACCAATACAGGTGGATCCGGAAGTTTTCTTGGTGATTTGAGTAGCGTTCCGGGTTTAAAAGTAGGTGATGTTGTAGCGGCACCCAATTTCTTCCAATTACCTGTAAATTCAGCGGCTACCATTAACATTAGCCAGATCTTATTCAATGGTTCTTATTTAGTAGGTCTTCAAGCATCCAACACCTTCAAAGAATTATCTTTGAAACAGGCAGTTCAAACAAAAGAGCAAACCATAGATCAAACGACAAAAGCGTTTTATTCAGCTTTGATTAATCGAGAGCGAATGAAATTGTTTACTAATAATATTAATAGGGTAGATTCATTGTTAAAAAATACAACAGCATTAAATACCAACGGTTTTGCAGAAGGTATTGATGTCGATCGAATTCAAGTTTCATTAAATAATTTAATAACTGAACGTGATAAATTTGAAAGACTTCAGCAGTTAAGTATTGAATTGCTCAAGTTTCAAATGAATTATCCAATGGATCAAACATTAGATGTACAAGGAGATTTGTCTGTATTAAACTCATCGGTAGATGTAAATAATTACTTGAAAGATTGGGACTATAAGAATCGCCCTGATTATCAAGTGCTAGAGACCAATAGAAAACTCCAGACCCTTACTATTAGAAATAAATATGCTGCTGGAATGCCGAGCTTAAACGCATCTGCAAACTTTGGCTATGGAACTCAATCGCCCACAATAGGCGGCTTGTTTTCAACCAATACCAACATTGAAGATTATGGAACGATTGGGCCAGATAAGTGGTATGGTCAAAGTGTTATCGGGGTAAGTTTGCACGTGCCTATTTTCAGTGGGTTGCAACGCAACTATCAAATACAGCAAGAGAAACTTAATCTTCAAAAAATTGATAATAGTTTCAAGATTTTAAAATCCAGTATTGATTTAAGTGTGAAACAATCTGTTACTACCTATCAAAATAGTTTGCAAGCACTTGAATCTCAAAAAAGAAATATGGCTCTTGCTGAAAAGATTGCAAAAGTAACTAAGATAAAATATGGCCAGGGTGTTGGCTCTAATATTGAAGTGGTAGATGCAGAATCTGCTTTAAAAGAATCGCAAATAAATTACTATAGCGCACTATATGATGTGCTTGTCGCTAAAGTGGATATGGATAAAGCCTTCGGTAAACTAGTTCAACCTACTCAGTCAAAATAATCACTCCTATAAACTACATAATCATGAAAAATAAAATTTACTCCTTTACATTAATAGTTGCCGTTGTTTTGCTGGTGGCGGCATGTGGCAAGCCCGATCCTAAAGCTGAGCTGACAAAGTTAAAAGCTGAGCAAGCAACGTTGGCAAAGAAAATAAGTGATCTTGAAAAAACTGTAACACCCGACTCCGTTAAAGTTCGCTTAAAAGAAGTTGCTGTTGCTGAAGTTGCACCTAGAAAATTTGATCACTTCATTCAAACTCAAGGTATGATTGAAGCAGTTGATAACATCATGGTGAGTGCAAAGTCTGCAGGCGTGCTTACGCAAGTATTCGTGCGAGAAGGCGATGCTGTAGTGAAAGGTCAAACACTTGCTCAAATCGATAATTCACTTCTCATTCGTGGAATTGAAGAATTGAGATCTGGACTTGAATTGGCTAAGACGGTATATGATCGCCAAAAGAATTTGTGGGATCAAAAAATAGGAACAGAAATCCAATACCTACAAGCAAAAAATAACAAAGAAAGTACTGAAAGAAGACTGGCAACACTCAACGAGCAAGTTGAAATGTCGAAGTTGAAATCTCCAATAAATGGAACTATTGATGCAGTGAATATTAAGATAGGAGAGAATGTGGCACCTGGTGTTCCTGCTTTCCGTGTTATTAACACCAATGATTTAAAGATCGCATCAAAAATTTCGGAAGCATACGCTAACGATATTAAAAAAGGCGATAAAGTATTGGTTTCTCTTTCTGATACCGATAGAAAGTTTGAGGCGCGGGTAACGTTCGTAGGTCGTAACATTGAACAGTTAACTAGATCGTTCCCAATTGAGATCAAAGTGCCTTCTTCAGCAGATCTACGACCTAATATGACAGCCGTTATTCAAGTTGTTTTTCATTCAGAGCCTAAAGCATTATGTGTGCCAGTGAATATCGTTCAAGACATCAATGGACAAAAGGTAGTATATGTAGCAGAGAATGAGGGAGGGAAATTAGTAGCCCGTAGAAAAGTAGTGGAGGTAGTTGGGGTGTATAATAATCTTGCTGAATTAAAGACAGGTATAAAAGCTGGTGATAAAATTATCACGGTGGGCTATCAAGGGTTGAACGATGGTGAATTGATTAAAATTTAATTGAAGTATTGAGACTTTGAGTATTGAGTTTTGAGACAACACTCGCACTCAATATAGCTCACTACTCATTACTAAATACTCACTACTAACTTCTAGAAACATGAAAGACTTAGAAAAAGAATTTGGCCCCACTAGTTGGTCCATTGATAATAAAATTGTGATTTATGTAGCTGTTGTGTTTATCTGTTTAGCAGGTATGATGACCTACAATTCATTACCAAAAGAAAACTTCCCCGAAGTTGTGTTTCCACAAATATTTGTGTCAACTGTATATCCAGGTGCATCGCCATCTGATGTGGAGAATTTAGTATCAAAAGAAATCGAGAAGCAAGTAAAATCCATTGCGGGTGTTAAGAAAATTACCAGCAATTCTGTTCAAGATTTCTCGAATGTGATTATTGAATTTCAAACTGATGTAGAAGTAAAGGAGGCCAAGCGCGAAGTGAAAGAAGCGGTAGATCGCGCCAAGCCCAATTTACCTTCTGCCTTGTTGGATGATCCTCAGGTGATTGACATCGATATCTCTGAACAACCGATCATGTTTATCAATCTTTCGGGTGACTATGATTTGCAAACGTTAAAAAAGTATTCTGAGCAGATGCAAGATCGCATTGAAGCATTGAAAGAAATAAGGCGAGTTGATATTGTAGGAGCACTCGATCGCGAAATTCAAATTAATGTAGACCTTTTTAAAGCATCTCTTGCTGGCGTTAGTCTAGATGATATTAGCAATGCTATTGGATTTGAAAATAGAATCGTCTCTGGCGGTCAATTGTCTGTGAATGGAATGAAGCGCTCCTTGAGTGTAAACGGTGAGTATGTCGATGCTGAACAAATGGGTAATACCGTTATTGGTTCAATCAAAGGCGGCAAAATTTATTTGAAAGATGTGGCCGAAGTTATTGATACTCACAAGGAACAGGAGAGTTATGCTCGTTTAGATAAAAAGAATGTAATTACATTGAACGTTGTAAAGCGCGGAGGTGAGAATCTTATCCATGCATCTGACCAGATTAATGCCATTGTAAAAGAATTTGAAGAAAGTATTTTGCCTCCAGGTGCAAAGATCACTATCACAGGCGATCAGTCTGAGAAAACGAGAACAACCTTGGACGACTTAGTTAACACTATCATAATTGGCTTTGTATTAGTGACCATTATTCTTATGTTTTTCATGGGTGCCACCAATGCTATCTTTGTTGGATTATCCGTGCCGATATCTTCCTTTATTGCTTTCTTGTGTTTCCCTACATTAGGGTTCACGCTTAATTTGATGACGTTGTTTTCATTTCTTTTAGCATTAGGTATCGTAGTTGATGATGCTATTGTAGTGATTGAAAATACTCACCGAGTATTTGATAATGGTAAAGTGCCTATTCGCAAAGCAGCTAAGATTGCAGCTGGTGAAGTGTTCTTGCCAGTGTTTTCGGGCACTATGGTAGTGCTTGCTCCTTTTGTTCCGTTAGCATTCTGGCCAGGTGTTATTGGAAGCTTCATGGTGTTCCTACCGATTACTTTAATTGTTGCATTGCTTGCTTCGTTGTTGGTTGCGTATATTATCAACCCGGTTTTTGCTGCCGATTTCATGACGGTGCATAATCACGATCACAGCCGTAAAAAATTCACGAAGGGTTATAAGATCACCGCAGTAATATTTATCGCACTTGCCGCTGTTTGGTATATCACAGGCTCCTTTGCACTAGGCAATTTTACAATCTTTTTATTGGGAGTTTATTCTTTATACCGATTTGTATTAGAAGAAGTTATCTCCAACTTTCAAGAACGAGGCTGGCCTAAAGTTCAAACTGGTTACCAAAACGTTATTACATGGTGCTTGCAAGGCTGGCGACCTGCGTTGGTCATTGGGGGTGTTGTCTTCTTGTTTATCTTCTCCATAGTATTCACAGCCATTCGCAAACCACCAGTAGTATTCTTCCCGAAAGGAGATCCTAACTTTGTCTATGCCTATGTTCGATTGCCTATAGGTACCGATCAACGAGTTACTGATTCAATAACAGCTATTGTAGAGAATAGAGTATTTGATGTAGTAGGTAAAAACAATAAGATAGTTGAGTCCATTATCTCTAATGTAGCGATAGGAGCTGCTGAAGATCAATTTAGCGGAAAGAACGCTCAGCCACATCTAGGCAAGGTTTCAGTTGCATTTGTGAAATTTGCTGATCGCGAGGGGCAATCATCACGAGTGTATTTAGATAAAATACGGAATGCGGTGAGGGGCATACCGGGTGCTGAAATTTCAGTAGACCAAGAAGCAGGTGGACCACCCTCTGGAAAGCCCGTGAACATTGAGATTGCTGGAGAAAACTTTGATGTGCTTGTAGCTACCGCCAACAGAGTAAAGCGATACTTGGATTCGCTTCAGATTCCAGGCATCGAAGAATTGAAGTCTGATTTTCAAAGTGATAAGCCAGAGATTGCCATTAACATTGATCGCGAAAAAGCCAATCGCGAAGGTATTTCTACTGGTCAAATTGGGGCTACTTTACGAACAGCAATTTATGGATCTGAAATTTCTAGATTCAGAGATGCCAACGATGATTATCCAATTCAATTGCGCATTAAGGAAAGTCAGCGTAACGATATCAACACGTTGATCAACTTACCTATTACTTTCCGTGATATGAGTTCTGGTGGCCAAGTGCGCCAAGTGCCATTATCTGCTATCGCCAAAATTGGATATACCAACAGCTATGCCGGTATTAAACGCATTGATCAAAAGCGTGTGATTTCAATTTCATCTAACGTGCTCAGCGGTGCGAATGCGAATGAAATAGTAGCCATTATCAAGGAGAAACTAAAATCATTCACCACGCCTGATGAAGTTTCGATAAAAATGACTGGCGAGCAAGAAAATCAAAAGGAAACAAGTGATTTCTTAGAAGTTGCTGCTATGATTGCCTTTGGTTTAATTTTTATGATCTTGGTTATTCAATTCAATTCAACTAGTAAGCCGTTGATCATCATGTCTGAAATTATCTTTAGTATAATTGGTGTATTGATTGGATTTTCAATTTTCCGAATGGAGATTTCTATAGTAATGTCAGGCGTTGGTATTTTAGCCTTGGCAGGAATTGTAGTACGAAATGGAATTCTCTTAGTTGAATTTACTGACCTAATGATTACGCAGGGCATGGAGCTAAAGCCTGCCATCATTGAAGCTTCTAAAACCCGCATGACTCCAGTGTTGTTAACAGCAATGGCTGCTACTTTAGGATTAATTCCGTTAGCAGTTGGCTTAAACATCAACTTTGTTACATTATTTTCTGATTTCAATCCTCACATTTTCTTTGGTGGTGATAACGTTGCCTTTTGGGGACCTTTATCATGGACTATGATTTTCGGTTTGATTTTCGGAACATTCCTAACGCTCTTCTTAGTGCCAGTAATGTATTTGGTTGTAGCATTGCTTAAATTAAAATTATTTAATCGCAAGCCTGTTTTACATCAGTCAATGGATGATTCGTCTGTTGTGTTAAATTAAGCATTATAAACATCCAAGGTTTTAAAAGCCTTGGATGTTCTCTGTTACTATTAAATATTGACTGAATACTATCGACTAGTATATGAACAAATTGCTTCCAGTATTTCTATTTACCTTCTTCTTTCTGCTGGTAGATTTATATTTCTTTCAAGCAATAATCAACGTAAGTAAAGGTTGGTCTTCAGGGTGGAAGTCGTTCGTTCGTTACGGCTTTTGGGTGCCAACCGTTATAAGTGTTGCAGTTCTACTATTGTGGATGTTTGGCGATCCCTATCGGTATAGTGCTGCCACTCGCAATTGGATAATTACTTGTTTAATGGCTACTTATTTTTCAAAAGTAGTTGGTCTCCTTTTTTTATTTGTGGATGATTTTCAACGTGGCTTACGTTGGCTCGTGGGATTATTTTATAAAGAAAGCTCCGACTTGCCAGGAGAATCCATTACACGATCAGAGTTTTTATCTAAAGCTGCTTTGGTAGCAACAGCAGTTCCCTTTGGCACAATGGCTTTTGGCATTCTTACAGGCGCACATGACTATCGAGTGAAGCGGTTGACTATTAAACTCCCCAATCTTCCAAAGTCATTTGATGGAATCAAAATTGGGCAAATTTCGGATATTCATTCAGGAAGCTTTTGGAACAAGACTGCCGTGCAAGGTGGCGTTGAAATGATGTTGAAAGAAAAACCAGATGTGATTTTCTTTACAGGCGATTTAGTAAACAATGAAACATCTGAAGTGCGCGAGTACATTCCAGTGTTTGAAAAGTTGAAAGCCCCAATGGGAGTTTATTCCGTAACTGGCAATCACGATTATGGAGATTATAGACAGTGGGATACTAAAGAAGCAAAGGCTAAAAACTTTCAAGACTTGATTCACTCTCATAAACTTTTAGGTTTTGATTTGTTGATGAACGAACATCGTTTCCTACAGCAAGGCAATGATAGAATCGCCATTATTGGCAACGAAAACTGGGGTGGGGGAAGGTTTCCAAAATACGGAAAGCTAGATCAAGCATATGCTGGAACGGAAGAGGCACCTGTAAAATTATTGCTGTCACACGATCCTAGTCATTGGGATTTGCAAGTACGACCAACTTATTCAGATATTGATTTAATGCTGGCGGGTCATACGCACGGTTTTCAATTTGGTGTAGAAATAGGAAACCTTAAATGGAGTCCTTCTCAATATGTCTATAAACAATGGGCTGGCCTTTATCAGCAAGGTGACCAATATTTGTACGTGAATAGAGGTTTTGGCTATTTGGGTTACCCAGGAAGGATAGGTATGCCACCTGAATTGACGGTTATTGAATTGAAGAGAGGATGAGAGATTTCCAACTTTTGTAATTAGGAATTACTAAAGTTAATGGTAAAGTCAAATTGATTAGTCGCAATTATGATTGCTATTTCGTGATTAGTTTGTAAATTTGCCGACCCAAAAGATAAATGGCGAGGTAGCTCAGATGGTTAGAGCGCAGGATTCATAACCCTGAGGTCACGGGTTCAACTCCCGTTCTCGCTACACTTCATAAAAAGCATCCTATATTTTATTAATCTAAATTTGCTGGCTTCATTTTTGAAGTGCTACTTTGAGTTCAATTCCCTCATTCAATCTCAATGAAGAAAATAGATAAGTTTATACTCTCCTCATTTCTCGGGCCCTTCATTCTTACCTTTTTGGTAGTTGTGTTTATTCTACTAACACAGCACATGTTAAAATATTTTGATGATATTATTGGTAAGGATTTGGGCTGGAGCACATTAGGCACCTTACTTTTTTACTTTGCCGTATTCATGACCCCGGTGGCATTGCCTTTGGCCATTCTGCTTTCATCACTCATTACCTTTGGCAACTTGGGCGAATACTTTGAGTTAACGGCCATCAAAAGCTTAGGCATTTCATTGGTACGAACTTTGGCTCCTATTTTTGTGGTGGTAATTTTCCTTACGGGATTTGCCTTCTTCGCCAACAATTACTTTGTTCCCAAAGCAGCATTGGAAGCTTATAGCTTGCTGTATGATATCAAACAAAAGAAGCCAGCTCTTGACTTAAAAGAAGGTGCTTTTTATGCGGCCATCCCTGACATTAATATTAAAGTGAACGATCGATTGCCCGATGGAACTTCACTTCGAGGTGTGATTATCTATGACCATCGCGGCATTGCTGGCAACAAAAAAGTAATCATTGCCGATTCCGGAAAGATGTACACCATCCTCAATAATCAATATCTCAAACTAGAATTATTCAGTGGTTTTGAATATGCCGAGGGTGGCAATGCTGAAAAAGGCTTGAGTAATGGCCAAGATCAAGACTTGCGCAAAACTCAGTTTAAGAAAATGCAAGTGGTGTTTGATCTGTCCTCGTTCAACATGAACAAAACAGACAAGAAGTGGTTTCAAGGCAACCGCATAATGCGCAATGTGATTGAACTTGAATCGGATATGGATTCAATGAGGAATGAAGTGAAAACTCAACAACTTGGTATTTATAACACCAAAAATCAATTGTTTTCTTTCCATTTTAAGAGAGATACATTGGCATTACCCAAAGAATTAGCGGTTTATAAAATGCGAAAGGATTCTGTTGATAAAGCAAAATTCAATAAAGGTTCTCAACCCATGCCGCAAGAAAGGCCGTTTTATACCGCCAAGAGTTTCGCACTAACTTCCAAAACAAAGCCTACTTCCGACAGCGTTTTTTCTGCTTCATTAAATGGCTCAGAAATCACTTCTGCACTCAGTAGAGCGCGATTGGTAAAAAGTCAACTCCTCAATTACACTTCTCAAATTAAAGATCAAGAATATGAGATAAAAGTACGCGAAACTCAATGGCACAAAATATTTGCCAATTCATTAGCCTGTATTGCCATGTTCTTAATCGGTGCGCCATTAGGTGCAATTATCAAGCGAGGCGGCTTGGGTGTTCCCGTACTGGTTTCCATTCTGTTCTTTATCATTTTCTATGTAATCGGCATTTTGGGTGAAAAATGGGGAATGCGAAACGTATTACCCTTGCCATTAGGTGTGTGGCTAGCTGACATAATTTTGTTTGGAATAGGATTGATTTTTCTAAGGCAGGCACGAAAAGATGTGCGCTTATTTGAGGCGGATTTCTACAGTGTAATCTGGGATAAGCTTAAAATGTGGCTAGAAAAGAGAAAATTTATAAAAGTTAACGTTGAAAAAGCATTGTGATTCAGATAAAAACTGATATTTTTGCGGATTAATTGACGAAAAAAGAAACACAAGCGATGTATTTGACTTCAGAAAAAAAACAAGATTTATTCAGCAAACATGGATTTGCTAAAGCTAAGACAGACACAGGTTCACCTGAATCTCAAATAGCTCTTTTTACCTTCCGCATTAATAGTCTTACTGCGCATCTGAAAACATTCAGAAAGGATTTCTCCACTCAACAAGGTCTTCTTAAGTTGGTGGGAAAAAGAAAAAAGCTACTTAATTATTTACAGGACAATGATATCGCAAGGTATCGTTCCATTTTAGCGGAACTAGAACTTAGAAAATAGAACCGTAATTAGAAACGGACAGGGAACCAAATTAAGGTTCCCTTTTCGTTTTATATCCTTATCCAACAGTTCAATGAACTGTTTCAACTTTTACTTACAATGAATAAAATTATTACAAAAAGCTGCTTGCTCCCCGATGGTAGGGAGATTACCATTGAGACTGGAAAATTAGCTACTCAAGCCGATGGATCAGTTGTACTAAAATTAGGCAATACCATGTTATTGGCCACAGTAGTTGCCAATGTTGATGCCAAAGAAGGAACAGATTTCCTTCCGTTATCAGTTGACTACCAAGAAAAATTCGCGTCTACTGGAAGAATCCCTGGCGGATTTTTAAGAAGAGAAGGCAAACTTTCAGATTATGAAGTTTTAATCAGTCGATTGGTTGATAGAGCAATAAGACCTTTGTTTCCAGATGATTATCATGCTGATGTTCAGGTAGGAATTCAGTTGATATCAGGCGATGAAGGTGCTTTGCCTGATGCCCTTGCAGCTTTTGCAGCCTCTGCAGCCTTGTCGGTTTCAGACATTCCTTTTCAAGGTCCAATATCAGAAGTAAGAGTGGTTCGCGTAGATGGTAAGTACATTGTGAACCCAACGCTTGAGCTAAAAGAGAAGGCTGATTTAGATTTGATTGTAGCCGCTTCTATTGATAATATTTTGATGGTGGAAGGTGAAGCTAAAGAAGTGAGTGAAGAAGATATGCTTGAGGCTTTAAAGATTGCTCATGATGCAATAAAGACTCAATGCAAAGTACAGATAGAGCTTACCGAGGCGGTTGGCAAAACGGTAAAAAGAACTTACAATCATGAAGTGAAAGACGAAGCCTTCAAAGCTGAATTGCACAAAGCACTCTATGATAAAGTTTACGAATCAGCTCGCTTGCAAATCGCTAACAAGAAAACTAGAGGCGAAAATTTTTCTAAGATATTGAAAGATTACCTCGAAAGTCTTCCCGCTGATGTGGTTATCAATAAAGATCTAGTAAAGAGATATTACAAAGACATAAATAAGAAAGCTTGTCGCGATTTAGTGTTGAATGAAAAAGTGCGTTTGGATGGTCGCAAAACTAGAGAGATTAGACCCATCTGGTCTGAGGTGGATTACCTTCCTTCCGCTCATGGTTCAGCCATCTTTACACGCGGTGAAACTCAATCACTTAGCACGGTTACCCTAGGAACTAAATTAGATGAGCAAATGATTGATGGAGCTATGTTTAATGGCACATCTAAATTTATGCTTCACTATAACTTCCCTGGGTTTTCAACGGGCGAAGTAAAGCCTAATCGTGGCGTAGGCAGACGCGAAGTGGGGCATGGCAACTTGGCTTGGAGAGCTTTGAGACAAGTATTGCCGCAAGGCGAAAATCCCTATACAATCCGCATTGTTTCTGATATTTTGGAGTCAAACGGTTCATCTTCAATGGCAACAGTTTGTGCAGGTTCACTTGCGCTGATGGATGCTGGTATCAAAGTTTCGTCTCCAGTGTCTGGTATCGCTATGGGTATGATCTCTGATAGTGCTACTGGTAAATATGCAATCCTTTCAGATATCCTTGGTGATGAAGATCACTTGGGTGATATGGACTTTAAAGTAACGGGCACAGAAAAAGGAATCACTGCTTGTCAAATGGATTTGAAAGTAGATGGCTTAACGTATGCTGTTTTGAAAGAAGCATTGGATCAAGCGAAAGAAGGTCGTCTTCATATCTTAAATGAAATGAAGAAAACACTTGCTGAAACCAAGCCTGACTTGAAACCGCACACTCCTAGAGCTTATACAATCATTATTGAAAAAGACCAGATCGGTGCGGTAATCGGCCCAGGAGGTAAAGTAGTTCAAGAGATTCAAAAGACAACTGGCGCAACTATCGTTATTGAAGAAAACAATAACAAAGGCGTTGTCAATATATTTGCTACCAATCAGTTGGTGATGGACGCTGCCGTGAAACGTGTAAAGGCCATTGTAGCCATCCCTGAAGTAGGAGAGGTGTATGATGGGGTCGTTAAATCGATTATGCCATTCGGAGCCTTTGTTGAGTTTATGGCTGGCAAAGATGGTTTGCTGCATATCTCTGAAATTAAGTGGGAACGCCTCGAAACTATGGATGGTGTGATGGAAGTGGGTGAACAAGTAAAAGTTAAATTGGTTGAGATAGATAAAAAAACAGGTAAATTCCGTCTTTCAAGAAAAGTATTGTTGCCAAAGCCTCCTACTTCAAAAAAGGAAGAAGCACCGGCTGTATAATATCCAAATAAGATTTTGAACTATATTTTCAATTTTACGTGTTTTAATTAGTTAACTGATACGAAATAGATGAGACAACTTAAAATTAGCAAGCAGATTACCAATCGCGAAAGCCAATCGCTTGATAAATACCTTCAAGAGATTGGAAAGGTAGATTTGTTGACACCCGATGAAGAGGTAGAATTAGCGAAGAGGATCAAAGAAGGAGATCAAATTGCATTAGAAAAACTTACTAAAGCCAACTTGCGTTTCGTGGTTTCTGTTGCAAAACAATATCAAAACCAAGGGCTATCTCTAGGGGATTTGATCAACGAGGGGAACTTAGGTTTGATAAAGGCAGCCCAGCGTTTCGATGAAACCCGAGGATTCAAATTCATTTCATATGCCGTTTGGTGGATTCGTCAATCCATACTTCAAGCATTGGCAGAGCAATCAAGAATTGTTCGATTGCCGTTGAACAGGGTTGGTTCATTGAATAAAATCTCCAAGACATTTTCTGAACTAGAGCAAAAATTTGAGCGAGAGCCATCACCAGAAGAATTAGCTGAAGTACTTGAAGTGACTACTGCTGA
Source organism: Cytophagales bacterium (assembly GCA_038205685.1). Taxonomy (GTDB): domain Bacteria; phylum Bacteroidota; class Bacteroidia; order Cytophagales; family Cyclobacteriaceae; genus ELB16-189. Next base: position 32,960 of record JBBRBQ010000019.1, read on the forward strand.
GGTGGTTGATACCATGAAAATTTCGGGTCGCCATGTTTCCATGGATGCCCCGTTTGTTCAAGGTGAGGAAAATAGTTTGTTGGATGTTCTTGAGAACGATAGCGAAGAAACACCCGATTCTGGGTTGATGACTGATTCATTGAGAAGAGAAGTGCAACGAGCTCTTTCAACATTGACTCAACGCGAATCAGATGTGATTACGCTATATTTTGGTTTGAATGGCGAACACGCTATGACACTCGAAGAAATAGGAGAGAAGTTTAACCTTACGCGCGAACGTGTAAGACAAATTAAAGAAAAGGCAATTCGTAGATTAAGGCATACATCAAGAAGCAAGGCGTTGAAGCCGTACCTTGGCTAGTAGCCGACAAATAGTTATAAAAACAAAGGTCTTTAGTTTTCTAGAGACCTTTTTTTGTGGTAAAGTTGTTGAACAATGGAATCAATAAATTAGAATATGAATTCAGAAACAAACAAAGTAGTAATTATAGGTTCAGGACCAGCTGGTTATACAGCAGCCATCTATGCAGCTAGGGCAGGTATGAACCCTATTTTATATACAGGCGGTCAGCCAGGAGGCCAGTTAACAACTACCAACGATGTGGAGAATTTTCCAGGCTACCCTGAAGGCATCAACGGATCGCAAATGATGGTGGATCTGCAAAAACAAGCCGAGCGGTTTGGTACGAAAATAAATTATGGTCTAGTTACTTCTGTGGATTTCAACTCCTATCCATTTGTGTTGAAAGTGGATGAAAAACTTGATGTTATAGCTGAATCGGTGATTGTGGCTACAGGTGCCACAGCCAAATATCTTGGTATTCCATCTGAAGAAAAATATGCGAACCGAGGCGTTTCAGCGTGCGCAGTTTGCGATGGTTTTTTCTATCGAGGAAAGCCGGTGGCTGTTGTAGGTGCTGGTGATTCGGCTGCTGAAGAAGCAACCTATCTTGCAAACTTATGCCCTGAGGTTCATTTGATTGTGAGGAGAGGTGAAATGCGAGCCTCCAAAATTATGCAGCAACGCGTAATCAGTAATCCTAAGATTCATATCCATTGGAATACCGAGACAGAGGAAATATTAGGTGATGATAATGGAGTGACTGGTGCTAGATTGATTAATACAAAGACAAGCGAAAAGGAGGAAATTAACGTTGAAGGTTTCTTTCTAGCAATCGGCCACAAGCCCAATACAGAAATCTTCAAAGGCATTTTGGATATGGATGAGTCTGGTTATGTGAAAGTGCAGCCAGGAACAACGAAAACCAATGTAGAAGGCGTTTATGCTGTGGGTGATGTAGCTGATCGTACCTATCGCCAAGCAATTACTGCAGCGGGTACTGGCTGTATGGGTGCTTTGGATGCGGAGCGTTTTATTACTTCAAAGGAAGCAGAACACAATGCTTAATCGTATTCAATGAAATTAGATATTCTTGTTATTGCAGCCCACCCTGACGATGCTGAATTGAGTTGTTCGGGCACAATTTTAAATCATCTGGCGCTTGGTCACATGGTGGGTGTTGTCGATCTCACCAGGGGTGAACTTGGAACACGCGGAACAGCCATCACAAGGAAACAAGAAGCTACAGATGCTGCCAAAATATTAGGTATTTCAGTAAGAGAAAACTTAGAATTGGCGGATGGTTTTTTTGCCAATGATGCATTGCATCAAAAAAAAGTTATCGAAGCAATCCGCAAATACCAACCTGAAATTGTTTTAGGTAATGCCATTTATGATCGCCACCCAGATCACGGACGAGGGGCTTCTTTAATTTTTGAAGCGTGCTTTTATTCAGGCTTGGCTAAGATAGAAACACTTGATGAAAACGGAAATCCTCAACCACCATGGAGGCCAAAGTCATTATACCATTTCATACAAACGCTTTCGCTAAAGCCCGATTTTATTGTGGATGTTTCGTCCACTTGGGAGAAGAAGATGGAATCGATCGCTGCTTACAAAACGCAATTTTATGATCCGTCAAGCAAGGAACCCCAAACGTTGATCTCAAGTCCAGCATTCTTACAACTTATAGAAGCAAGAGCGATTGAGTTCGGCAGCGCAATAGGAGTGAAGTATGGTGAGGGTTTCACCGTGAGGAAAACGTTGGGCATAAAAAGCCTTTTTGATATCCTTTAATGGAGCCAACCTATGTAAAGACTTATAAACTGAGTTGCTCTGGATTTAGTATTGTTGATTGCCAATCTCACTTAGCACTATGGTTTTAGATCAAATTGTTTATGCAGCTGTAATAGGCTGTATATTATTTTTGGCGGTTCTGGTATCATTCAAAAAAACCAATACCCCAATTGGCTATTGGTTTTTTTCTTTGCTCTTCGTTATCATTGCTTTGGTGTTTAGTGATTATTTGCTTGATCACTTCAATGTTTATAAAAAATATCCTGCACTAATAGTTGTATTTCAGCCTTCGCTATATGCAATTTCTCCTCTTATTTACCTTTCAGTTTGTTATTTAACAACTGTTGAAAAAAAGCTATCTGCAAAATTAGTACTTCACTTTATCCCATACTTATTGGTATTAAGCCTCTACAGTATGCCTTATGTTTTTAGTAATCCTAAGCAAACTACTGGCCCTGATGATGCAGATGACAAGGTTGTTGAACTTCTCTTATTGTTTTTATTTTTCATTCAGATTTTTCTCTACTTATACTTTTCAGTTAGGCAACTTAAGAGACATCGGCTTACATTACCCTTATTTGTTTCAAGTATTTCTGACAATGACTATCACTGGCTCTTTAAAGCTATTATCGGCTTAAGTGTCTTATTAATAATTTCACTCATAGAGGTGGTGTTTGATCATATGCACATACCCTTTTATTTTTCATTTCTATACCTCATTGGTTTTTACTATATCGGTATTCAGGTGGTAAAGCAAAAGGATGTTTTTCCATTCTCGAAAGAACAGATTGAAAGCGTAAATGATTTGATTAAGGATCAACAACCAGCTTACGATACAAATAATAAAGATGGACGAGAAGAATTCCAGGCAGATAATGTAAAGAAAAACTTACCCGAACGGAAAAAGCTAATCAGTGAAGAGTCAACCATATATTATAGTGAGCGGTTAAAAGAGCTTATGGAGTTAAAAAAACCTTATTTAGATAATGAACTTACCCTACCAAGACTCGCTGAATTACTTCAATTAAATACCTACCAAACTTCATACTTGATAAATGCCAGCTTTGACGAAAACTTTTACTCTTTTATAAACCGATATAGAATTGAGAATTGTAAGCAAATGCTTGTTGACCCTTTGTACAGTCATCTAAGTATACTGGGCATTGCTTTTGAATCCGGATTTAATTCTAAGACAGCTTTCAATACGGTCTTTAAAAAAAGCACAGGATTATCCCCTAAAGGGTTTAGAGAACAGATTAATACTAAAAAATAGGTTCCGATTCAGCAACACGCTGAGAATCATCAGCATATATATTGGTACCACTATTTAAGCGAACGCCTTTGATTGCTTGAATAAGTAGTTTTGTGCTCTACAAACCAATCCAATACCAATCAATTAATTTTATGAAATACACGTTGGCCATTGGCCTGCTATTATCTTATTCCGTAGGCATTTCACAAAGTAGAATTGAAGTGGGTGCACGGTTTATTCCTCAAGCTACTACGTTTCGTTATTCACAAGGAGCAGACCCACTAATTGATTTTCTTAAGGTAAGTGCGCCTTATTATTTTCGGGTACGCACTGCACAAGGATTTGGTTTTACCTATAATCCTGTTCAACGAATTAAGCTAGGTGTTGATCTACTCTATTCTTTGCAAGGTGGAGGATATGAACAACGTGAGACTAATTTAAATTATCTAAAAATTCCGTTTTGGCTTGGTTATAATTCAAGTGCCAAACGCACTATTATGTTTACGATTCAAAGTGGAATTGAGCTGTCCTATTTGATAAGTGGCCGAGTGAAAAACAAAGATGGCGAGTCAGTTAACATAAAGGATTATGTAAATAATATTAGCTGGGGAATTCCATTTGCAATCGGTGTTAGATTCAAAGTTCATAAAACTTATTATGTAACAACACAACTTTATATATATTCTGATTTTAATACACTCTCCAAGACAAACGCTGTCTTCGGTGTTTATAATTATGTGTATCCAGGCTTACGTATTTGCATCGATCAAAATCTAAGTGTCTTTAACAGAAAAAAATAATCATTTCAATACCTCTATAACTATTTATGAAATTATTTCTATATAAATACATGATTGTAATCATGTTAGCATTGGGCTGCATATTTTGGTCGTGTAAAAATAATGACCCCAAACCTAATACTATTGAGCAGGCTATTGATAACATTGTTAATCCATACATAGTTTTGGGTGCAGATGTAGGCATATTGGTAGGCACAATTAAAGGTGGACAAAAAACTATTTATAGTTTTGGCGAAGCAAGAATGGGTAGCAAAGAAAAAATGACTGCCCAATCGGTTTTGGAAATTGCTTCGCTGACTAAAGTGTATACCGCAGTTGCACTGGCTGATATGCAATTGAAAGGAGAGGTAAACCTGGATGATCCAATTGAAAACTACCTACCAAATACTGTTCACATTCCATCGTATGAGGGAAAGAAAATTACATTAAGACATCTGGCAAATCATACTTCTGGGTTTCCTAGATCTCCATCAAATGCTGATAAGAATGCTTATAATGAATACAAGGATTATTCAGAGCAAAAGATGTATGATTTTGTGAATGGATATACGTTGACAAGAGCTCCCGGAACACAATTTGAATACTCGGCAGTTGGCTATGGTTTATTGGGCCAGATACTAAGTCTTAAAAATAAATCGAATTACGAAGTCATGATTACCAATCGCATATTGCAACCATTGAACATGACGCATACCTCGATTTCCTTTACTCCTGATCAAATGAAAAACCTTGTTCAAGGTCATAATGGAAACAGTCAGGTAGAATCATGGTCTCAATACATGCAAAACATTGTGCAGGGAGCTGGTGCATTGATATCAAATTTAGATGATCAGCTTATTTACTTGAATGCCAACATGGGTTTAACTGTGTCACCACTATCGGATGCGATGTCACTTTCGCATACGATGACATTTCAGCACACCGGTATCTATACTGATGGAACTGGATTGGGCTGGAATCTTTTCACAACCGAAGGACAGCACATTATCTGGAAGAATGGAGGCAATGGAGGCTATAATTCTTTCATGGGTTTTAATAAAGTAACAAAAACAGGCGTAGTCATTTTGGTAAATTCTTCGATGAATCCAGAAATTTTTGCAACAGATATGGGCTTTGAAATATTAAAAGCTTTAATTGAATTTAATTAAAAAACTGCAGTGACAAGTACAATAATCATGCATTTCTAATTCACATAATAGATGAAAATTCAGAAAAAATATAGGCGAGATTCTTATTTCATAATCCATTTTTGAAAGTAGTGTTAACATTCAACTATTGAGAAGTTTATTAAGACATCAAACAGACTAGAAGCCACCTCAAGGTGCAAGCCTTACAATCTCCCAACCTTTATTGGTTTTAGTGTAAAGTAACCTATCATGTAGACGGTTCTCACGGCCTTGCCAAAACTCTATTTTAAAAGCTTCTACTGAAAAGCCACCCCATTGTTTAGGTTTCGGTAACAGTGTGGAGCCTTCAAATTTCTTATCAACGTTGGCAGCCCGTTGTTCTAGTATTTCTCGGTTTTTTATCACACTGCTTTGGGGTGAAGCCCATGCTCCAATTTGGCTTCCACGCGGCCTACTTTGAAAGTATTCTTCAGATATTCTTTCATCCACCCGCTCAGCCAGCCCTTCAATTCGTATTTGTCGTTCTAGTGATGGCCAGAAAAAATTAAGCGCACACGCAGGGTTTATTTCAAGCTCTTTGCCCTTTCTACTTTGATAGTTAGTGTAGAAAATAAATTTATCTTGCTCAAGGCCTTTTAACAAAACAATCCGTGAGGTGGGTCTACCTGTTTCATTCACGGTAGATAGCGTCATGGCGTTGGGTTCATCAATCTGCTGGTCAACAGCTTCGTTAAACCAAACATTGAATTGAGTGAACGGGTTTACATCTGCGCTCTCAACTGTAAGTGCATATTTTGTATAATTTTTTCTGAGGTCACTAAGTTTTGCCATGTATTAACATTTTAATAAAATTGAAAAATTATGAATATTTAAAGGCAATTGATTATTTATGCCCTGCTGTACAATAGTAAACTTTATTTTTTCATTGTCGTTCAAAAAAAGTAAATAATGGAATTCTTCAATTACAAAACGAAACTTGTTCCTGCAAAAGGGAGAATATTGGTTTCCGAACCGTATCTTCTCGACCCAAATTTTGAACGGTCGATCATTTTGCTTTGTGACCATAATCAGGACGGGTCGTTTGGTTTTGTCTTGAACAAACCATCTAACTCCAATATTGGTGAATTACTTGAGGGAATAAAGAATTTTGATTTACCCGTTTTTATTGGCGGCCCTGTTGAGCAGAACACTTTACACTTCATTCATCGCTACCAAGCATTGGAAGGAGCAGCCGAGATTTGTGATGGTATATTTTGGGGTGGTGATTTTGAACGATTGCTTTTTTTGCTGGAAACAAAGCAAGTATTGCCCGAAGATTTGAAGTTGTTTCTTGGTTATAGTGGCTGGGAAGCTGGACAGTTGGACGAAGAATTGAATGCTGATTCATGGATGGTGAGCGATAGGGTAGATGATGAACTTTTATTTGAAACAGATGCAGAAAAAATGTGGCAGAAGGCATTAAAATCAATGGGCGGTAGGTTTTCAGTATATTCCAATTACCCAATCGACCCACGATTAAATTAATTAAATCATTTTAGTACTTTTACCACTTAAGTTGACTTAAGAATTTTACATGGAAAATGAAAAGGAATTGCAAGTGGAGTTGGATAAGCCGATAGTGGAAGCCAATGTAGAGGTTAAGTTACTCGCGGAAGATGATCTTGTTCAAATCAATGAAGAAGTAGAGCAGGCGGCTTTAGAAATCACAACGATAGATTATGCGCACTTACCAAAACTTGAGTTAGTTGAGCACACAAAAGATTTGCTTGTGCGAAATGATTTTAAAAGTGTCGATAGTATTGTTCGCGAGATAAAATCAGCTATGGATACCTTGCGCGATCAAGATAGGAGTGAGGCATTAACTAGATTTAAAGCTGAAGGCGGCATTGAAGAGGATTTTGAATTTAAGCACGATGAGTTGGATCATACGTTTGATACAACAATGAAAGCCATCCGCGATAAAAAAAATCAGTTCTACAAAACGCAAGAAGATCAAAAAGCGGAAAGCCTAAAAAAGAAACTTGATATTCTTGAGAAGTTAAGGCATTTGACAGATTCCGAAGATTCTGAAAATAGTTTCCATCAGTTTAAAGAGTTACAAGCTGCCTGGAAAAATAGTGGCTCGGTAGCTCCTGCTCATGTTAAAACATTATGGGCTAACTATAGTGCCTTAATCGATCGATTCTACGATAACCGAAGCATTTACTTTGAGCTAAAGGAACTTGATCGCAAGAAAAATCTTGAGCTTAAAATAGAGTTGTGTGCCAAGGTAGAACGTTTGCTAAGTACCGAAAAGATTGGTGATGCGATAAAAGAGTTAAATGAATTGCATCATGAGTTTAAATATATAGGTGCAGTGCCCCGTGATGAGAAAGAAGCCTTGTGGAATCGCTTCAAGGCTGCATCGGATTTGCTCTATGGAAAACGGGATGAACATGTAAAAAAATTGAATGAAGAACTTCAACTGAATTTAGAAGCAAAGCAGAAACTGGTTGAAGAGTTAGAGTTGATTGCTGGTTTTCAGTCGGATAAAATAAAAGAGTGGAATGGCAAGACACAAGAGATTGTAGAGCTACAAAAGAAATGGGAAGCTATTGGAGCTATTCCTCGGGCACGCATGAAGGAAGTGAATAAAAAATTCTGGGCAGCCTTCAAATCTTTCTTCAACAATAAAAATGCATTCTTCAAAAAGCTGGATGCAGAACGTGAAAAAAATCTGCAACTGAAATACGACCTTGTGAAAAAGGCGGATTCAATAAAAGAGAATTTAGATTGGCAGAAGACGGCCAACGAATTGAAAGAGCTTCAGCGTCAGTGGAAAGAGATTGGCCCAGTGCCAGAAAAATTCCGAGAAAGTGTTTATGTAGAATTTAAAAAAGCATGTGATCACTTCTTTGAACATAGACGCGACCAGTTCGATAAAGTTGACAAAGAGCAGGAGGAAAATCTTATCAAGAAGAGTGAAATATGCAATTCGCTTGAAAGTTTGGCCGAATCGAAAAGCGGCTCAATCGATCAATTGAAAAATTTACAGCAGCAATTTAACTCGCTTGGCTTTGTGCCTAAGTCATCTATTGTCACCATCAAGAATCGTTTCAACGAAGCTGTTAATAAATTTTTGGGTTCATTGGGCAACATCCAGGACAAGGAGAAAGTGATGTTGGAAGTTCAGATCAGCAATTTAAAGGGTGATCCACAAGGCGAACGCAAGCTGATGCAAAAGGAAATGGCGATAAAGAAGCATATAGTAACCGTAGAAAATGATATTGCTGTGCTTAGAAATAATTTGGAATTCTTTGGAAGATCAAAGAATGCCGATAAGTACAAAGAAGAATTCATGGTTAAGCTCAATGAGGCCAATGATCATTTGGCTCAACTTAAATCACAATTAAAATTGTTGACTACAGTTTCTTAAAATACTTGCAAAACCAACTTCTTCCTCTATTTTTGCAACTCTATTTTAAAAACGCCTCCTTAGCTCAGCTGGTAGAGCAACTGACTTGTAATCAGTAGGTCGCTGGTTCGATTCCGGCAGGGGGCTCAAGAAAAACCCATAAAACATTGTTTTTTGGGTTTTTTGTTGGTTTTTGAGGTAGAAGTGATTGATTAGGCAGGTGGTGCTTTTGAAAATTATAGGAACAAAGTATTTTTTTTATAATATAGACCTTTCCATTCCTCAGGCACATTGGTAGCCATTTCTCTATTTTAGAGTCTTAAAACTCATCTTCAAACTTGTTTAATCGATTATCGTCATAAGATTTACTAACACTTCTATTATCCTGTCTTGATGTTGAATCATTTTTGATTTTTCCTTATCCAAAAATTAATGAGGAGATTCATGATTATCTAAAGCAGATGTCCGAGTACCGAACATTAATAAAATTTCATAAGGAGAGCGACCTTAGGAAGCTCCTATTATTTTGTAACGAGCAATCTTCTAAATAGGGTTATCTTCGATTATTTGGTTGAATTTACTGTGCTGTAGGACCATCGTCAATTTTGAAAGTGACTTCATAAATTAACTATGATAGAGAACCCCAGCGAGAGCGAAGTTCATTCAAAATACTGAGTTTCTACCGCCAACCCAACGCGATTTTAGTAATCTATTAAGTATCCAGGCTCAACCGAGTCAGATTTACCCAAAATACTGGGTTTTTAACGTCCACCCAACCCGGTTTAGGTAATCTGCTGAGTATATGCTTATTTCCAACAGGGATGCATATGCCCAAACTGTCTGTATTATTTTATTGTATTTGATTGATACAAATCGGAGATTTGTTTTCGTTTTGACACAGTCGGAGACTACGCCAAGCGGGGTGTGCTCACACGTTTTGGAATTTTAACTTTAATCAAGCCATCTATGAAAAAGTATCTCCCCTTGTTCTTTATACTCTTTGCATTTGCTCCCAAAACAGGCTCGGGTCGACTACCTACAACGCATTGGCTTCAGTATAAAATCCCAGAAGACGCGGGATTTTCAAGTCAAAAGCTGCAAAAAGCGCGTGATCTGGCAAAGCGATACAATTCAGCGAACGTACTCATCATATACAAAGGAGTGATCGTTCAATCGTGGGGCGATGCTAGTCGAAAATTCCGTCTTCATTCCGCGAGGAAAGCAACTCAATCTGCCCTTATAGGCATTCATGCTTTCAGGGGTGAAATCGATCTCAATAAATCCATCGGGGAATATGGCATTGATGAAATAACACCGCTCACTGAAATAGAAAAGCAAGCAACCGTAAAACAACTCATGACGGGCTACTCTGGAATCTATCTTCCTTCACCGGGTGGTGATGGTGTCGATGAAATACCTAAACGCGGCTCGCACAAGCCAGGTGAACATTGGTATTACAACAACTGGAACTACAATGCGCTGAACACACTATTCGAACAACAAACAAAGATGAAACTTACTGACGCGTTCGATACTGAAATAGCCAAGCCCATTGGCATGGAAGACTTCATGCCACGTGACGCATTTTCATATTCCCACACCTATTCGCTGCATCCTCTCTATCATATCAATATGTCATCAAGAGATATGGCACGCTTCGGAATGCTGTATATGAATGACGGCCGTTGGAACAACCAGCAGATTATACAGCAACAATGGGTGAAAGAAAGTCTTACCGACTATACACCGAAAAAGGTAAATTATGGATTCGGCTATGCATGGTGGATGCCACCTGAAGAAACATTCAATCAGAAATGCTACACAGCCGAAGGTTCAGGCGGGCACATATTGATGCTATTTCCTGAAAGCGACATGATCATTGTTCATCGTGCAAATACCTATGTTGAACCATGGGTCGCAGTCGACTGGAAGGAGATCAAAAAGATTGTGAAAGAAATTTTCGCTGCAAGAATAGAAATAAAAACAACGATCGATGAGTCAACATTGATAACATACAAACCCGATCGCACACACTGGCCGGCATTGATACCTGACGATCCATCGCAAACCAAACGCTTCGAAAAATATTACGACAACAGTGGAGACCCGGTAACGATCTTGCGGGAAAAGGACGGTCAACTTATCGTGAACATTCGCTACCTCGGAAATTTCAACCTCTATCCAATAACAAACAATACATTCTTCGTGGAAGGAAAAGAGGAAACGATTTACTTTAAATACAATAAAGCCGGAGAGCCTATAGAAGCCGTATTCCCATGATCAACCAAAAATCTGAGTTTCTGCCTTTATCAACCTGAACGTTTCAGATTTTTGAAAAAGAAGTAAAAATATCTTGAGTTCACCAAGGCCGAACCGGGCCTTTACACAGTTACTTAGTCGCTACCACGGGGATGCATATTCCCCAATCGTCCGTATTATTTTATTGTATTTGATTGATACAAATCGGATTTGTTTTCGCTTTGAAGTAGTTGGAGACTAAGCCAAGCGGGGTTAAAGTTCATATTGGTGAAGAACACCAACACAGGCAAGACAGCTTAAAGATTTATTGATCTATTCTCTTCAATTGGCTATTTTCTTTGCAATCAATATTACAAGACTAACTACGACAGAAAAAAAAACGACACCTATTATTAGGCCTAGATTGGATTCTGGTATGATTCCGTTTGAATAATTTATTGCTAGCTTTTCCCTATCGTTTATCAACTTATTTTGATAGCCATAGGTTTTTGCCAATTCATAATCAGCTCTTGAGCGTTTATATTTTTTTAAAAGAAACTCTAAATTTCCAAGATTAAATAAAAGAACACCGATAATTTTCTCCGTTGGCTTAACAAACGAGGCTCTCTCGTTAATCTGATAATATAATTGGCTCGATAAATCAAACAATTGTTTGTAACTAAGATCCGTAGATGGTAATTCATCCGTTCCGAAATCTGTCTTAATCAAGAAAACACTAGTATAACATTGCTCGCCTTTAATTTTTGCTTCTAATATTTTTACATGTATCCATTCAGAATTCTTATGAGAAGAGCTATTGATTGTTACGCATTTCTTGATCCATTTCAATGCATTGTAATTCTGTCCAATTAGTTCGTAGGCCGTTCCAATATTTACAGCTGTTGAATACCTATTCGGCTCCAACTTTTCAATATTTAAGAATATCTCAATTGCCTCGTTGTATCTCTTTAAAAGGATTAATAATAAACCTTTGTCTGAAAGATAGTCTAGATTCTTAGTCTGCTTGTATAAAACTTCCATCCGATTCTTAGTGTCTCTTAACCAATCATCAGAAGGAAATTTGTGTCCATATGGTATTTGGCCTTCATCATCAATGTACAAATATTCCATATCTGTAAGCTGTTTAGATTCACCATTTAGACATGCTAATGATTTCCCAAATGACAATGAAATCAAGAAAATTAAAATTGTCCTTTTCATACTGTAGATAAGTTTATTATATCTAAACGATTTAACTATTTTCTCTCAAAAAACTCAATTGCTATCTTATTAATCAAATCAGGCTTTTCTTTAAAAACAGCGTGTGTTGTATTGGGCAACACGCAAAACTGGCTGCCTTTAATTAAGTGGTGCATTTCGCTACCGTGCTCAAGTGTAGTAAAATCTTTATCTCCAATCACAATCATTACGGGTATTTTAATTCCCTCCAAAACACTGGCAGGGAAGTATATTTTTTGAAACCACATCTTTTGCACATCTCGGTAAAGTTTTTTCCAATCACGAGGCAATACTTTCATGTAATTATCAATCCAGTTTTTGTTTCTCACTGCCCATTGAGCAATGGGCTCTGGCCGAATTGAATCTGCATTTTCAGAGGCTGGCATAAAACCTTTTAGGGTATAATTCGCTCCAGAAGTAACAACCTTCTTTATTTTATCAGGTCGGCTGTTGGCCAATAACAAAGCCGTATTTCCCCCATCACTCCAGCCCATAATGTAGGCACTATCCAATTTCAGTAAATCAATCATCTTAGAGAAATAAGCAGCCATTAATTGATAGCTCATGCTATCGGCCATTGCCGATCTACCTTGGCCGGGCGAATCTGGAGCAATCACACGAAAGTGTTTTGAAAGCTCTGGAATACACAAGGCGAAATCTTCTATACTACCCATACCACCTTGAAGCAAAATCAGAGGAGTGCCTTTGCCGTATTCTTCATAATAGATTTGGGTGTTGAAAATGGAAAGGTACTTGCCATTGTTAGAGCCGTACTTGATTTGCTTTTGACTGAAAGCATAGGATGAAACTAACGCTATAATTGAGATGAAAGTAAGTAGTCGTTTCATAGGTTAACTTTAGTAACACGATGCAAAGATGTAATATAAGGTTTTAGAGAAGTCAATAAACATTACTCTATCGCTTCACTCGCAAGACCAATTATTGATCATCGTCTATCGACTCCGTTAAACTTCTCAGTTCACCAGCGGTTTTTAACTCTTTTGCAGCGAGTGCCTTTTCAATTCCCACCTGGCCAATGTTCAATGCTTTGGATAGTTGATTTTGAGATGCAAACAGACTTACCGCTTGATAATAGGTGGGGAGATAGTTTTCATGATCTTTTAGCAGTCGGTCAAATAGGGCGGCTGATTTACTTGCATCGGAATGGAGGTATTCCAAAGCGAGGGCATAAAGGTTGAAAGGATCGTTTGGGTTTTCTGTATAAAACTGTTCCAGAATTTTTAATCGCGCAGCATTCATTTCCTTTCCGAATTTAAATTTTTATCCTTTATCTTCGGCCAAATTTAGCGAGTCTTGAATTGCCAAAGAACTTAGTTAGGGATTGCTTGTTAAAATTTGAACTTTTACCGTAGAATTTATTAGAATTAATTATGAAAATACTAGTCTGCATCACCCACGTTCCTGATACCACCTCCAAAATCAATTTTACCGACAATAACACCAAGTTTGATTCTACAGGCGTGCAGTTTATTATTGGCCCTTATGACGATTATGCGTTGGCGAGGGCTATTGAGTTGAAGGAGACTTCGGGCGCAACGGTAACAGTTATTAATGTTGGGCTTGCCGAAACAGAACCTACCATTCGCAAGGCATTGGCTATTGGGGCCGATGATGCCATTCGGGTTAATAGCGAGCCAACCGATTCCTTCTTTGTTGCTTCACAAATTGCAGAACATGCCAAAGGTTTTGATCTAATTTTAATGGGAAGAGAGTCTATTGATTACAACAGTGGAGTTGTTCACAGCTTAGTAGGAGAGATGTTAGGCTTACCTTCTTTCTCACCAGTAATGAAATTGGAGATAGAAGGAACAACCGTGAAAATGAGCCGTGAGATTGAGGGAGGCAAAGAACTATTGGAAGCTAGTCTGCCGCTTGTGGCGGGATGTCAAGAGCCAATCGCAGAGTGGAAGATACCGAATATGCGAGGCATTATGTCTGCAAGAACAAAGCCTTTGAAAGTTGTTGAACCTATTGGGATTGAAAGTAATGTGAAGGCGCAGAAGTTTCAACTACCGGCTGCGAAGGGAGCCATTAAAATGATTTCGGCTGATAATGTTGGTGAGTTGGTTTCTTTGTTAAAGAATGAAGCGAAAGTCCTTTAAACATCTCAAGTCTAAAATTTGAAATCTTAAATTAAAAATATGTCAAGTATAGTTTTTGTTGAAAGTGCCGAAGGAAAAGTGAAGAAGACTTCCTTGGAAGCTGTTGCCTATGCGCATGCAATGGGTGGAAGCGTAACAGCCATTGCACTGGGTTCAGTTGATTCATCTGAACTTGAAAGCATTGGCAAGTATGGCGCAACCAAAGTACTTCATGCGAGCGATTCTAAATTAAATCAAGGTATTGCCAAAGCGTATGCTAGTGTATTAATTCAGGCCATGAGCCAAGAAAATGCTGATACGCTTGTGCTAGCAGGCTCTAGTCTAGGCACGCCTGTGGCTGCATTGGTTTCCGTACAATTGAAAGCAAGCTTGGCTACCAATGTGGTTGAGTTGCCCTCTACCTCTGCGGGATTTGTTGTGAAGAGAAGCATTTATACAGGCAAAGCATTTTCGTATGTTGAGTTAACAACTGCCAAGAAAGTGATAGCCATCAAAAAGAATGCTGCTGAGTTGAAGGAAGTTGGTGCATCCGTTTCTGTTACTCCATTCCAACCGACATTAAATGATGCTGATTTTAACGCTAAAATTATCTCTACAGAAAAAGCAACTGGGGAAATTTTATTGCCAGAAGCGGAGATTGTAGTATCAGGTGGCAGAGGCATGAAAGGCCCTGAGAATTGGGGATTGATTGAAGATTTGGCCAAAGCACTTCACGCAGCCACAGGCTGTAGTAAACCCGTTTCCGACTTAGGTTGGAGGCCACACCATGAGCACGTTGGACAAACTGGAATTAAGGTTGCGCCTCAATTATACATTGCTGTGGGAATCTCTGGTGCGATACAACATTTGGCAGGGGTAAACTCTTCCAAATACATTGTGGTAATCAATAAAGATCCTGACGCTCCATTTTTTAAAGCTGCCGATTATGGCATTGTTGGCGATGCGTTTGAAGTTTTGCCTAAATTAACTGCCGCAATTAATGCAGCTAAATAAGAATTTTTCATAATTTCAATTTTGTTTTAGAAAGCACTTGAAGAAAATTAAACTAGAAATCTTAGGTCTATCATCCAGTCAATCCCAATCAGGCTCTTTCGCATTAGTGTTAGGGGAAAAAGAGGGAAATCGCAGGCTTCCAATCATCATAGGTATGTTTGAAGCGCAGGCCATTGCTATTGAGATAGAGAAGATTATTCCTAACCGACCCATGACCCACGACTTGTTTAAGTCGTTTGCCAACTCATTTCATTTTCATGTGGATGAGATCATCATTTCCGATTTAAAAGAAGGCGTTTTCTTTGCTAAGATTATTTGCTCGGATGGTCTCAAGAAACATGAAATAGATGCTCGCCCCAGTGATGCCATTGCCATCGGGCTGCGCTTTGATGCCACCATCTGCACCTATGAAACTATATTAGCCGAAGCGGGTATTGTGTTGACTGATGAGGAGGAAGAAGAGGAAACAAAGGAGATAAAAGCAGAAGCCAAACCAAAAGGCAAGAAGGAAGTTGTAAAAAAATCGGAAGACTATAAAAACTTTTCACTCGAAAAACTCAATGACTTATTGAAAGATGCTATCGAGAAAGAAGACTATGAGAAAGCAGCGAAGATTCGTGATGAACTGAGCAAACGAAACTAACAACCAATTACAAATTCTAGATTAGTAGGAATATATAATCACTAATTTGAAATCTGAAAATCTGAAATGAATCTCAAATCCCGACTCATCCTCATGAACTTCCTCGAATACTTCGTGTGGGGCTCATGGTTGATTTCATTTGGTGGATACATGATTGTTACGCTCGGTTTCAATGGTAGCCAGGTGGGTAAAATTTATGCCACCATGGGCATAGCCTCCTTGCTCATGCCAGCATTGCTGGGCATTGTTGCCGATCGGTGGATCAATGCTGAACGCTTGCTCGGGCTTTGTCATTTGGTGGGGGGCATGTTGCTTTTGTGGGCTGCCACCATTACAGATTATGATTCAATGTATTATATCATCTTAGCTTACTCTATGGTGTATATGCCCACCATTGCGCTAAGTAATGTAGTTTCGTACGCTACATTGAAGAAGGAAGGCATTGATATCGTTAAAGTATTTCCACCCATTCGCGTGTGGGGCACGGTAGGTTTTATTTTTGGCATGTGGCTCACTGATTTGCTTGGATTTACCATCAGTTCTTTTCAGTTGTATGTGAGTGCTTGCGCATCTTTAGCTTTAGGTGCCTACTCGTTCACGTTGCCGAGCTGCCCGCCAGCGCGTGCCAATCAAGATGGTTCTTGGCTTTCTTCTTTAGGTTTAAATGCCTTTGTTTTATTTAAAGAAAAGAGGATGCTGATATTTTTTGTTTTCGCGATGCTGTTGGGCGCAGCTTTGCAAATAACCAATACGTTTGGCGAACCTTTTCTTCACGACTTTGAGAAACTCTATCCTGGTTCGTTTGCTGTCAAGCACCCCAGTTTATTAATCTCCATTTCACAGATTTCAGAAACCCTTTTCATCTTAACAATACCTTTCTTTTTACAACGGTTTGGTATCAAACGGGTAATGGTGATAAGCGTGTTCGCGTGGGTGCTTCGCTTTGCCTTCTTTGGCTTGGGCGATCCTGGCAGTGGCCTGTTTTTATTGGTACTTTCAATGATTGTCTACGGAATGGCATTTGATTTTTTCTTGATTTCTGGATCACTTTTTATCGAGCGTGAAGCCAACGCCAACATCCGCGCAAGCGCGCAAGGTCTATTTATGTTGATGACCAACGGCATAGGGGCGTACGTTGGTGCAACGCTAAGCGGCTTGGTAGTAGATTATTTTACAGTAGAAGGTGTGCGCCATTGGCCAAGCATTTGGTTTGCCTTTGCGGGATATGCTCTGTTCTTAGGAGTTATCTTCCCGTTTGTTTTTAAGTACGATAGTAAAGTTAGTTCGAAACTTACATCTTAAATCTAGTTTTAATGAAAATAGCAAGCTCAATTTTAGCCCTCTTGTTTCTTTCTTTTACTATTGTTCAATTCAATGATCCTGATCCAATTCTTTGGATCATTATTTACTTCGCCATGGTTGTGGTATCAGTAGCTGCTTTCTTCAATAAATTTTCAAAGCTGGCAATGGTTGTGATGGCCGCTGGATATTTGATTTATGCATTCATTTTAATTCCAGGTGTTATAGAGTGGCTCAACTCTTCTGATCGCTCACTTCTTTTCGATGATATCGCCAAAATGCAGCATTTATATATTGAAGAATCGCGTGAGTTTCTTGGGTTGATAATTTGCCTATCGGCTTTGAGTTTCTATTGGTTGAAATCTAGATCTGTTGCGCACAAAACTTTTTGAGATAATTCCTCTTGAGAAATTAAAAAAGAAAGGACTGGCGTGAGTAAAGGAGTTGGAGGAAGAAAATTATAGACTCAAAAGGATGGCTGAGTTTGCTCTCTTATGTTCAAAACTTGGATAGAGCATTTGTTCATTAAAATATCCCATGCACTTTTAATAACTAGGCTATTCTAGATTTCCTGCTACTTTACTCTCGAGATATTCATTTACTACACTTATTAGTTTTAGACCATCGATTTTAACTTGAGTTTATCAATGGCACAAGATTCTAATATCCTATCAACTGAATTATCATCCAGTACCGATTTAAAGAAAAACGATTTCGACATAGCAATAGTAGGCATGGGGCCATCTGGCTGCGCCTGTGCTTTGGCGTTACACAATAAAGGTCTGAGAGTCGTTATTATTGATAAAGAAGTTTATCCTCGCGATAAAATATGTGGTGATGCCATTCCTAGCCCAGCATTTAAAGCCATAGAAAGCATAAATAAAGTCTGGGGCAGTCAAATGAAATTGTTTTCAAGTAAAACGGATATAACCACTTCTACATTTTATACACCAAATAACAAACCGATAAGCTACAAATGGAAATCGTATTCCTACAATAGTAAACGAATAGACTTCGATAACTTTCTTTTTCAACTTGTAAAACAGGAAACAGATACAACCATACTTGAAAAGCAAAAGCTGCAAAATGTTACAACAAAACCAAATTATTCTACATGCACATTTCAAGACGGGTCATCAATTAAAGTTTCAATTGTAATAGGATGTGATGGTGCCAATTCTATCGTAAAAAAGAGCCTTGTTAAAGTCAAAGATCCAGATTCAGTTGCTGCCATTCGTGCCTACTATAAAGGAATAAAGGGAATTAAGAAGGGAGAAAATGAGTTTCATATAGTGAAAGGATTGCCTGGTTATTTTTGGATATTTCCTCTTCAAGATGATTTGGCAAATGTAGGTTTTGGAGTATTCAAGAAAATGAACAGAAAGAGTAAAACTTCTAATGACGTGCGGCATACTCTGAAAGAAATAACTCATTCATCAGCTTTTGCAGAGCGTTTTAATAACTCCACTCTCGTAGATAATGTAAATGGATTTGGATTACCTATTTGGTCAAACAAAACTATAGTTTCAGGAAATAGATTTTTATTGTGTGGTGACGCTGCCTCATTAATTGACCCTTTGCTGGGGCATGGTATCGACACTGCTATTTGGAGTGGCATACTTGCAGCCGATCAGATAGTTATGTGTTTTAAAGAAAATAACTTCACGGCAGACTTTATGCAACACTACGATAGAGTGCTTCATAATAAATACGGTCGTGACTTTTCAAGAAGCTATTTCATAATGAGAGTTATGCTGAAATTTCCCTTCATGATTAATTATATTTTTAAGATCAAGCCTTCTCAGAGCCTAATAAATTGGATCATCAGAACAATGAAACTATAGGAGAAAAAGCAATGCGAATAATCCTGAGGCTCAATGCGAAAACATGGTAGCAGGCTTCTACGACCTCATTCAAAGTACTTTCCAACTATTTTCATAACCTCACGCAACCTCACACGTTCAATCTGCATCTAGTTATTGAATTCGGCAACTAAATGAAATTTCATATCTACCGGGCAAGCCAAAACACATTGATTGAAGGCTGCAAGAAAAACCATCGGCAGGCGCAAGAGCATTTGTATCATCACTACTCAGGCAAAATGTATTCGCTCTGCTGCCGATACATCAAAGACAAGATGGAAGCGGAAGATGTGCTGATAATGGCCTTTACTAAAATTTTTGAACGGATTAATCAATACAAAGGTGAAGGGAGTTTTGAAGGTTGGATGAGGCGTGTGATTGTGAACGAATCGTTGAGTTACTTGAGAAAAAGTAAGAGCATGTATGTGGAGACTGACATTGAAGAAGCAAATCGGGAAATCAATATTGAAACCCATGAGGCCAAACTTGAAGCAGACGATTTGCTTACGCTGATTGGTGAGCTGCCCACAGGGTATAGAATTGTTTTCAACATGTATGCGATAGATGGGTATTCGCACAAAGAAATTGCCGATCACTTGGGCATCAACGAAAATACTTCTAAGTCGCAATTGAGCAGAGCGCGCGCCTTGCTTCAACGGCAGTTAGAAAATCTTAATAAAGAATTAGCACAGAAAATAAATTAGCTATGAACACATTGGACGAACTCTTTAAAAATAAACTGGAAGATCATAGTATCACTCCTTCCTTTGTCTCTTGGCAAAAGGTGGAAGCTAATCTTTCAAAAAAAAATAATATTATTTTTTGGGTAAAAGTTGCTGCGGCATTATTGTTGGCTAGCTCCATTTCTATTAAAGATCAAACTATTAAGTCAACATCAGATGATCTTGCTATTGTTATCCCAACGTTGCATATCGAAACTAAGTCGTTGAATCAAATTTGTGAAACGCAAAAAGAGAATATCACACTAGGCAATGTACAAACGAAGGCAATTTCAAAAGGAGGATTAAAATCAAATCAACTGGTTGAAGAGATTATTGAAAAGCCAACTACCTATGTTGAAGTTAACCGAGATCTTGCAGTCACAAGAGAGCCGAATATTACTATTGAAGCAACATTAGAAGACTTAAAGCAATCAATAACTTTTATAGCCTCGTCTCCTGAAAAGCCTACTGTTATTGAGTTTACAATAGGTGAGCCGTTACAAAAAGAGAGTATTGTGAAATCAAAAACAAATCTTAGAAAGGTAGTTGACTTTGCTGTGGATGTAAAAAATGGTGAAGAGAACTTCGGCCTGCGCCAAGCAAAAGATGATCTGCTGGCATTTAATTTCAGAAAAGAGAGATCGAAGAAGCAGTGAAATTCATTTGAGATTTAAGATTATCCATAACTAAAAAAATATACAATTATGATACGACTCGTGTTGATGAGTGCAGCAATTTGCTATAGCACAATTTCCTTATTCGCTCAAGTAAAACCAGCTGACACATTGATTATAAAAGTGGGTCAAGCAAGCAAAGTTATTTTTGCTATTCAGGATAAGAAAGATTTGGAGACTTTGAAAAAGTATAATTTCCAAGCCTTAGTTGAAGATATGATTGTGAAACTTGAAAAGAAAGACACTTCAAAAATTTCACAGCCTTCTTCCGCTTATTTAAAGGATACTACAAATGTACTAAACACTAATTATACTTCTGAAGAACCTTCATCGTATTCCAATGAAGAGAGCGAATGGGTGCGAGAGCGAGGATCAAGAAAGCAAAATTACAATCAAGATAGAGTTATAACCCATCGAAATTGGAATAGAAGAAGCACGTATCACTCATTCAATTTTGATATTGGTACCAACAATTATTTATCTAATGGCAATTTTCCAGATCAGAGCAACGCGTTATATAGTGTTCGCCCTTGGGGTTCATGGTATGTGGGTATCAACTCCGTTCGTAAAACACATATTGCCGGGCCACTTTTTCTTGAGTGGGGCTTCGGAGTAAGTTGGTACAATTTTAAATTTCAAAATCACAACACCTCTGTTTTAAAAAGCAATGACGGTGTGAGCTTTTTTACCGATACTCGCTACTCTGAATACATAAAAAGTAAATTATCAGTTACCTATATCAATTTTTCTTTTGTGCCTGTGATTGATTTTGGTCGCGGGGGTAGAAAGACTTCTATCTTCGATGGTTCGCGTGTTGATTTCTCTTCTCGCGGAAATCATTCAAGTTCATTTAGGTTTGGTGCTGGCCCTTATGCTGGCTATAAAATTGATAGCTGGTCAAAGCTTATTTACAAAGATGCTTCTGGCAACGAGCAGACAGAACGAAATTTTAATTCCTTTTATTTAAATAATCTTCGGTATGGAATGCGTTTTCAGTTTGGCTTTGATGATGTGGACTTCTTTGTGAATTACGATATGAACGAATTATTCGTAACCAATAAAGGACCCAAGTTGAATGCCATAAGCTTTGGAGTAACGTTTTAGTGACATTGCAAATGCAAATAAACAGTATCCAACTTTTTTGAAGATTGGATACTGTTTTAGAAATTAATCTACTCTCTGGTTTAATCTTAAAGGGCTAAGATCTTTTACCTCTTTGTGGACTATTGAAAATCAATTCCAGCCACCACCTAATGCCTGATAAATATTTACCATTGCATTCATTTGTAACTTCTTGGTTTCAACTAGTTCAAACTTTGATTCCATGGCATCGCGTTGAGTCAACAAAACTTCCATATAATCTGCTCTGGCCGATCTGAAAAGTCGTGTTGCAAGGTCAATCGATTCAGTAAGAGCTTCTACTTGCTTATCTTTTAACGCGTAGCTCTTTTTCAAATTGGCAATATTTGATAGTTGATTAGATACTTCAAGATAGGCTCTTAAAATAGTACGTTCGTAATTAAACACTGCCTGTACCTGTCGTGAGTTGGCACTTAAGTACGTTGCTTTGATTGCATTTCTATTTACTAATGGCGCCACTAAACCTCCAGCCAAATTAAATACTATTGACTCAGTCTTGCCGATCAAATAGGTCGGATTGAAAGCTTCTAACCCAACGAAGGCTGAAATATTTAAGGTTGGATAAAAATAAGTTTTAGCAACTTTAACGTCAAGTTTAGCGGCCTCAAGGGCAAGCTCGGCTTGTTTAATATCAGGCCGATTTTGCAACGATTGTGATGGTATACCTGCATGAATACTATCTGGCTTCATGTATATAAATATGTCGGAATTTCTTTTGATAGTTTGTGGAAATCGCCCAATCAAAAAATTAATTTTATTTTCAGTTACTTTAATGCTTTGCTGAACGTAGTATATACGACTTTGATTTTTGAGCACCTCGGCCTCAAACCTGCGCACTGCTAATTCAGTAACCTTGGCTGCTATTTTTTCCATACGCACTATGGACAGTGCGTTTGTTTGAATCTCAATTTGCGTTTTTAATATTTCTAACTGATTGTCAAGTGCCATCAATTCATAATAAGAATTGGCTATTTCAGCGATCAGGTGCGTAACCATGAAATTCTTACCCTCAGCAGTTGCTAGGTAACTAAACATTGCTGACTTTCTTGCATTGCGAAGTTTTCTCCAAATATCAACTTCCCACGAAACGTTGGCGCCAATCATATAATCAGGCAAAGGATCAGGAAATACTTTCCCTGGAGCTACCTCTGTAGAGGCTTCAGTTGCTCCATTTCTTGTAAACCTTGATGTCCTTTCTACTCCTGCCATACCACCACCGGTAACAAATGGTAAGTACGCTCCCTTTCTAGCTCTTACTTCGTTTTGGGCTATTTTAATGTCTTGAAGAATGATGTTTAACTCCTGATTGTTTCGCAAAGCTGTATCAATAAGGGCGATTAGGTTTTCATCCGTAAAGAACTCTCTCCACTTTACTTTTGCAGTATTGATTGTATCCTGCGATTGGGTATAACTTTCAGGTGTTTTCTTATTCTCAGTTTTATTAACTAAGGAAGGAATAGTGCATGCTGTAAACAACATTGTAAAACATATAATACCTATTAGTTTCATACTTATTTTAGTGCGCATTGTCATCACTTTCTTCAGTTTGTGGAAATTTATCCAATTTATGAACTATGCCTTCTGTTAAGGAATATTCGTCTTCATCTTTAATGAGGTGACGGCCATGTGCTATGCTGCCGAAGATGTAGTATAAACCGGGAACAATAATAACACCGAACACGGTTCCGAAAAGCATACCTCCAAGAGCGGATGAGCCGATAGTCCGGTTACCGATAGCGCCAGCACCATGAGCCAACACTAATGGAATCAACCCTGCGATAAAAGCGAAAGAGGTCATCAAGATAGGGCGGAAGCGTACTTTTGCTCCTTCTATAGCCGCCTCTAATATAGTGGCACCTTGCTTGTTCTTTTGAACGGCAAATTCAACAATCAACACTGCGTTCTTACCCAACAAGCCGACCAACATGATTAATCCTACTTGCGCATAAATATCGTTGGCCAGCCCCATCGATTTAATAAACAAGAAGGAGCCAAAAACACCAGCAGGCAATGAGAGGACTACCGCTAGAGGTATGATAAAGCTCTCGTATTGTGCAGCTAACACTAAATACACGAAAGCCAATACGATAAGAAATACATAGATCGCTTCATTTCCACGTCTTACTTCATCATAAGAAAGGGCAGCCCAGTCAATATCATAACCACGAGGCAATACTTTAGCAGCTACTTCTTTCACGGCCTCAATTGCTTCACCGCTGCTATAACCCTTGGCAGGACCACCCCGAATAGCAGCAGTGTTATACATGTTATAGCGATTGATTTCATTAGCACCTTGTTTCTTTTTGATTTTCATGAACGCTGAAAAAGGAACCATTTCATCACGGTCATTTTTTACCCATAGGTTCAAAACATCCTGAGGAAGCTGCCTGAATTCTGGAGCAGCTTGCACAAAGACTTTAAAGAACCGTTGGTATTTGATAAAACCCAGTTCATAAGTACTTCCTACAAAAATTGAAAGCGTATTCATTGCATTGCCTATGGTTACACCTTTTTGCATGGCCAATTGGTTATCGATCT
Source organism: Cytophagales bacterium (assembly GCA_038205685.1). Lineage (GTDB taxonomy): Bacteria > Bacteroidota > Bacteroidia > Cytophagales > Cyclobacteriaceae > ELB16-189. The sequence continues at coordinate 57,141 of JBBRBQ010000019.1, forward strand.
CTATCTCGTATTGAGGATAGTTAGAGCTAAAAAAGGTGAACAAGCCCGTTAGTTCTTTTCGATCTTCCAAGGCCTCCATAAATTCATTCTTTACCTTTTCAAGATCCTCATAGGTTCCGTCTGGATTTTTGTCCAACATTTGTAAGGCAAAGCCACCGGCTGCTCCAAATCCTGGTACGGCAGGTGGATCAAAGAATTCTATCGTAGCTCCTGGAAGTTGTTTTGCTATTTCTTCCAACTCAAGTGTAATTTCTTGCACTGTATGTTCACGCTCCGACCATGGTTTCAAGTTAATCAAACAAGTTCCTGCATTCGATCCTCGGCCTTCAGTAAGCACCTCGTAACCAGCAATGGAAGATACAGATTGAATGCCTTCTACCTTGGAGATGAGCTTTTGAAGTTGTAGGGAGATATCGTTGGTTCGTTCCAGTGTAGATCCAGGTGGTGTTTGAACAATGGCATAGAGCATTCCTTGATCTTCACTTGGAATAAAACCAGAGGGGAGGTTACTAGCTATTAAAATTATTCCACCGCTAAATAAAATCCAAAGACCAGCGGTCACCCATTTTCGATGGGCAATCTTTTTTAAGACCCACACATATTTGTCTGTAACTTTTTCAAATCCAGTATTAAAACTATCGATAAACCTATTAAATAGATTTTTCTTCCTTGGCTGTCCGTGAGTATTTTTCAAAATCATCGCGCAAAGCACAGGTGTTAGCGTAAGTGCCACAAGGCCTGAAAGAACAATGGCACTGGCCATAGTAATAGAAAACTGGCGATAGAAAACACCCACCGGCCCAGACATAAATGCAATGGGAACAAAAACGGCAGTCATTAACAAAGTAATGGCGATAACCGCTCCGCTGATTTCACCTAATACTTTTTGTACTGCTCTATAGGGGGATAGATGTTCCTCGTGCATTTTGGCGTGGACTGCCTCCACTACTACAATGGCATCATCCACCACTATGCCTATCGCCAAGACAATAGCAAATAGTGTGATCATGTTTATTGTGAGGCCGAAAGCTTGCATGAAAATGAATGCGCCAATTAAGGATATAGGAACAGCTAACGTTGGAATTAAAGTTGACCTCCAATCACCTAGAAAAATGAATACCACAATAGCCACTAAGATGAAGGCATCGCGTAGGGTGTGGATCACATTTTCTGTGGATGCATCTAAGAAGTTGGAAACATCATAACTAATTTCGATTTTCATTCCTGGAGGAAAATCTTTCTCTAACTCGTTCAGTTTCTTTTTTACGTTGTCAATAACGGCACTGGCATTACTTCCGTAAGTTTGTTTAAGCACGATGGCAGCCGAAGGATACCCGTTAATGTTGGAATAGATATCATAGTACTCGCTACCAAGCGCAACTGTGGCAATATCTTTCAACCGTAGTAATTCTCCTTTTGCATTTGCCTTGATAATAATGTTTTCATATTCTTTTGAGTCACTAAATCTATCTGAATAAGCCAGTACATATTCAAGTGCTTCTGCACGTTTACTATCGCCTCTACCTATTCTACCAGGTTTACCAATTATACTTTGGTCACCCATTGCATTCATTACTTCATCAGGCGATATGTTGTAAGCCCGCATACGTTCTGGATTCAGCCAAACACGCATAGCATATTGTCTACTTCCAAGAATCCTCGCCTGACCAATACCGTTAATCCGTTGCAATTCTGGAATCATAGTAACCCCTGCATAGTTGAACAAGAACTTCATGTTGGCATTCTTGTCTGTGCTATACAAGTTAACATACATCAACATGCTAGGGATCACTGGAGTAATAATTACACCTTCGCGCTGCACTAGTATCGGTAGCCTGTTTCGTACCTGTTCAACCCGATTGGAAACTTGTACCAAGGCTTGATTAATATCCGTGCCTGGTTCAAATACTACTTGCACATTGGCTTCACCAGCACTTGTTGCATCGGAAGTCATGTAGCGCATACCCCATGCGCCATTAATTGCTTGCTCAATAGGAATAATAACTGACTCAGTAAGGGTTTTGGCACTCGCACCAGGATAGGATGCCGAAACCATAACTACTGGTGGGGCAATAGAAGGGAACTGCGATGTAGGCAGCGTATTTATGGCTAGTACGCCCATGAAAATAATCACCAGCGATAATACAATCGCCAGCACTGGTCTCTTTAGAAATGCATTGAACATCTTCTTATTTCTGTTAGTTGGAATTGAAACTACTCAACATATACTTTTAGACGAGGAAGAACTGTCTTCATGTCCTCAAATGTATACTCCCCGATCTTCTCTTCATCTCGCACTTTGCGTATACCTTCCAACATTATCTTTTCATTTTCGGTAACCCCAGAGGCAATTATATATAAGTCGGGTAGTTCAGCAGCGATTGTAATTTCCCTCTGTCGGATGATGTTGTCTTTATCTACCACAAAAACATATTTCTTCTCAAGCACTTCGAAGGTTGCCTTTTGGGGAATAATCAATGCGTTTTTAAGTGGAGATGTGGCTATCACGTTGCCAGTTTCACCATGTCTTAATAATCTTTTCGGATTAGGAAAGGTGGCTCTGAAAGCAATGTTTCCCGTTTCGTTATTAAAGTCTGCTTCAATGGCTTTTACTACCCCGTTGTATTGGAATATTTCATTATTCGCCATCTGCAATTTCACCTTCATCAGGCTATCATTCTTTACATTGGTTTTATAATTTAGATACTCAGCTTCTGGTACATTGAAATAAACCCACATTTCACTATTGTCTGAAAGAGTAGTTAATAAATCCCCTTCGTTAATGAGACTTCCTAAACGCACTTGAAAGCGATCCATAATTCCGTTAAAAGGTGCCCTTATTTCTGTAAAGCTTAAATGAACTTGCGCTAAAGACAATTCAGCATTTGCTTTATCAAGTTTGGCTTTGGCCAATGCAAGTTCAGTTGGCGCCACCACATTGCCATCAGCAAGTTGTTTTGTATTTTGGTATTCGATCTCGGCAAACTTTGCTTCAGCTGCTGCTTTTTGTTGTTCGGCCTTTAATAGCAAGGCCATAATTTGAAACATCAGTTGCCCTTGTTTTACGTAGGTTCCTTCATCCACATAAATATTTTGAAGATAACCTCTTTCTAAAGCTCTCAATTCAATATGTTGAATGGCGCGGATTTGACACACATACTGACGCGTTACAATTGTGTCTCTTTTTAACGGGCTGGTAACAAGAAATTTGTAAACTTCTTCTTTTTCCTCATGCTTTGAAGAACAACTTGCGTAGCATAGCAAGGCACAAAAGCTGGTGAATATTACAACTCTGCTTATCATATTTTACTCTTTTAAAATACAATAAAGCTAAGATCGGATTAGAATGAGATTAGAGTCAGATTAAAATTTCTTAATTATGGAATTAATGATAAGAACTAACGATTGCAGGCAAAATAATTTCTGCTATAGTTCCCTTGGAGGTATTAGGTCTCAATCTAAATACACCTTGATGGAGTGTTATTATTTTTTGAGTAAGCGAAAGACCTAAGCCAAAGCCTTCTATACCAAAAGCATTTTTCCCTCTATAAAAGATATCTACTAGTTGATGCTTCTCATCCTCTTGTATGCCAATACCTCTGTCAATTATTTGGATGTATATTTTATCAAGTTCATTTGATAATTTGATTTCGATTTTATCTTGAGCAGAATATTTGGAAGCATTATCTAGTACGTTAATAATGGCAGTGCGAATAAACTCAGGATATCCCAACACTTCTATATTTGAAGTTTGGGGAGATACCATGTCAAAGACGAACTCCTGAAGAGGATTTTTTAATTTATAAAAACTGATGGTATCAAGAAGTAAGTCAATGATGTTCAATTTAACTTTGGCATCTTCTTTAATAGCTTCAATCTTGGTTAATTGCAATAACCCATTAACGAGTTTGGTTGCCTTTCCTACTTCACGATGGGCGGCTGCTAAACTTAGCTCCATTGATTTTTTGTCTTCATCATAGTTGAGCGATGTTTCTAAGATACCATTTAAGGCAGCTAAGGGAGTTCTCAATTCGTGTGAAGCGTACGATATAAATGATTTTTGTGATTCGACTAATGTTTGGATACGATCGAGCACACGATTAAAAGAAGTTGCAATAATTCCAATTTCATTTTTAGAATCACCATAGTACAATCTAAAATTCAAATCATGTGCTTTCACAGATTCCACTTGACTTACAAGGTCATTGATAGGCCTAAAGGCACGATTAGCAAATACAATGGCGGCTACACCTACTATCATTAAAAAAAAGATATTACCTAAAACCAAAATGAACCGTAGGCTTAGTAATTGTTCAAAGCCACTTTTATCGTAAGCCGATATAGCTATGGTTCTTCTTTTGTTGCCTTCCCCAAATGAGAAGGCATAGCCTTCCTTATAGTCCTTGTTTTGCTTGGGTTTATAACTGAATGTATATTCTTTATTGGAAGCAACTGTTTTAAAGAACGATTCAGTGAAATCAAAATCTCGGATATCGTTAATAGCAAATATTAGATTGTTGTTTTCATCGAATACATACTCAGATTGTTCAGGAATGCTTGTAATGATTTTTTCGGCAACCTCATCGTGCAATGAATAAATTTCTTGTGTGGCCAATGCTCTATTTTTTATACGGTCAAGAAAAATATTTTTCCTAGAATTTTCGGATGCCAAGTAGATATAAACGGAGAATAGACCTAACAACAAACCTGAAAAGATTATAAAAAAAAGTATTAGTTTGTGCCTAATCAGCATATCAATCCTCTCTTAATGTGTAACCCATACCCACTACCGTTCTAAGTAATTTAACTTTAAAACCTTTATCGATTTTTTTACGGAGGTAATTGATATATACATCGATAACATTAGTTGATGTATCAAAATCTAAATTCCAAACTTTTTCGGCTATGTCTATCCGGCTAACAATTCTCCCCTTGTTGATGAGCAAATATTCTAAAAGTCCAAATTCGCGAGTAGTTAAATCTATTCTTTTGCCTTCTCTTAAAACTACTTTGGCTTCCATATCCATTGTTAAATCTGCAATAGTAAGATTGCGCTGTGAGCTTGTGCGCTGACCAGATCGTTTAACCAATGCCTTGGTTCTTACAAGTAATTCTTTAAATTCAAAGGGCTTTATAAGGTAGTCTTCTGCGCCTGCTTCAAACCCAATAACTTTATTATCAATTTTATCTAAGGCTGTTAAAAAAATAACAGGAGTATGAGGATGTAAGTCCTTAAATTGCCTGCACAATTCATAGCCATTAATGCCGGGTAGATTAATATCTAAAATTATTAAATCATAAAGATTGGAGGAAAACATACTTCTTCCTATAAACCCGTCAAAAGCAGTATCGATAATAATACCCTCACTCTCAAAGCCTTTTTTTATAAAATTGGTTAGGCTTGGTTCATCATCAACAAGAAGTAATTTCATGAGATCATTAATGTAGTCACAAATTTAAAACTATTGCCTAGAAACAAATTATGTGTTAGAAATTGCGATAGTCTCTAATCTTGTCGACAAATAAACTTTCCGACTTGATATTTAAAATCTATCCTTCTTATAATATACCATTTCATGTTCATCGCCTCTCAATTTTAATTCTTTGCAAGCTTTGCGTGAGGTTGGAAATTGAAAGAAAGCCCAAAGTAAACTAACAAAGAACAGCACATCTAAAAGTTCATTATGTGTAAGCAAAAATCCAAATACGATTGCAAAGCAAACTAAAGCTCCAACCACAACTCGTATCATGGTAATGGTAAAATAGGAGTCTAACTTAATAGCGAGGCCGGGTAGCTTCGCTATTTTTTTTAAGCGATGAAGTAAGTACAAATGAACAATCGTTAGGACAATCAATTCAAAAGCAAAAAATAGTATTGAGAAAAGTAAACTATCTTTAAATATAATGGTACCAACATCTAGCGTGATTAATTGGTTGTAGATTAATGCAAAAAAAATGACAGGCATAAGGATAATCAAAAAGCAAAAGCTCGTTGATTTATAAAAGTATTCTTTAATAGAACTGAAATTCATTTTCTGATTTCGATTGTTTTCGATTTATCAAATTTAATTAATTAATTTAGCCGAATACAAGTCTATGGAAGCAGTTGGAAATTTATCACGCAAAGAGCAAGTAATAAGAAAGGCAGCCGAGCTTTTTAGAGAAAAAGGATATGCAGCCTCCTCTATGCGCGACTTAGCTCAGATGCTTGGCATCGAAGCAGCCAGTTTATATTCTCACATAAAATCGAAAGAAGAAATTCTTCAAAGCTTGTGTTTTGATATGGCTTCAGAATTCAGAAAATCGTTAGAAGAAGTTGAGAAAAACGGAGGTTCATCAAGCGAGAAATTAAGAAACGGAATTATTGGGCATATTCAAGTAATGGCTAAGGACTTGATAGCTTCTGCGGTATTTATGAACGAACATAGGCATTTAAGTCAACCCTATTTACGTGATTTTTTATTATTGCGAATCAACTATATAAACCGCTTCAAAGATATGATTGAAGAGGGAATTGAAACAGGTGAGTTCAAAAAGAACATCGATAAAAAACTTGCCGTAATGACGTTGTTCTCTTCCTTAAATTGGATGCCTCAATGGTATGATCCTAAAAGTAACATTGTACCTACTAAGCTTGGGGAACAATTGGCAGACATGCTTTTGAATGGTCTGAAAAAATAGTCTAAAAAAAAAGAAGAAGCCTTTTGAGCTTCTTCTTAAACCAAATTGATTTCCATTTATTTTTTAGGATCTAATGCCTGATTTATTCTAGCCAATACATCTTGCAAATGATATCGACTCATCTTGTCTGCATAGGCAGGAAGAGCGGTTGTAATTTCATTTTTCAATTCATTCAAATGGCCACGCGCGATTGAGATTACATCACTCTTCTTAGGATCAGCTTCAGGTGAAGGAGGTGAAGCAGGAAAGAAGGGACTTGAAAAATTAAATTGAAATGTTGGTGCAAATGATGGATTTACCAAAGCAGCCATTTTCTCAACATATACTTTTTGAAGATTTCTTCTGAAGTTATCAATCGGTTTTCTTGTTGCAAGTTCTGACCAAACACCTTTTTGCACACCAGCGAATAAATCTTCAAGACTAAATGCCTTGGGGTTAGCTGCACTGCTTTCAATTAATCGCTGCATGCGCGAATAATCAAATAAACTGTTCAACGTAGTTTCTTGATAGCTTCTTATCTGCTCAACACCTGAACCAGGCCGTATGTAACTCAATACCTTTTGATCGAGAAGCCATGTTGGTGTTTCAAACAACTGAGTATTCAAGAAAGTCAAAGCTTCACGCTGAGTAGCAGCAGGAGTAGGATCATAAATCGCTCCCTCTTGATCGTATGTTTTAGGTGTTTCATAAATACCACCAATGTTTTTGGTTACATGCCCCATGTACCTACGATATTGACCTACGACTTGCAAATACATTTCATTCAGCATAGTATAGTTCTCTGCTTCTTCTTTGTACCACTCTTTCAATGAAGGCACAATGCGTTTCAAATTCTTGATGCCATAGGTGCCGGCTTGCATGGCATTGTTACCAAGGTCTTCGCTTTGCGAACGAGGATCATACGAGTTGATCTCAGAACCAAACCAATATTTAGCATCTACCACATGAGTGAGTGTCCATTTGTTTAAAATCTTTTTATCTTCATCTGCACTCTTGGTATCAAAAATTGGTTTGTAACCCCACTCAATCGCCCACTTATCATATACACCAATACCAGGGAAGAGATTGGTTACTCCGTCTTCGGGTTGAGCTACATAGTTGAACCTCGCGTAGTCCATTATGGAAGTTGTGTGGCCATACTGTTCCAAGTATTTTTGATCTCTTAACTTTTCAACTGGTGTGGCACTGCTCGAGCCAAAATTATGGCGCAAGCCAAGCGTGTGTCCTACTTCGTGAGAAGCTACAAATCGAACCAAGCTGCCCATTAACTCATCATCAAATTTTCTTTTGCGTGCGCGCGAATCAACGGCTGCCGTTTGTATGGTGTACCAATCATTCAGCAAGTTCATAACGTTGTGATACCATCCGATATGGCTTTCCAAAATCTCACCTGTGCGAGGATCATGCACATTAGGTCCGTAGGCATTTTGAATATCGGAAGCAAAGTATCGGATGAATGAATACCGAGCATCTTCGGTGCTGATGGTTGTATCACCTGGCGCAACTTCTTTAGATAAAATGGCATTCTTAAAGCCTGCTTGTTCAAATGCCTTCTGCCAATCTTCCACACCTAACTTTAAATACTTGCGCCACTTTTGTGGTGTTGCTGGATCGATATAAAATACAATGGGTTTCTTGGGTTCAACCAATTCGCCACGCTTCATTTTTTCTACATCCTCAGCTTTGGGTTCCAGACGCCAACGCACGGCAAAAACTTCCGTCTCTGAGCGTTGACTTTCTTCGCCATACACGGTATAACCATTGGCAAAGAAACCAATCCTTTTATCAAACAATCTTTTTCGTGCTGGTATGGTAGGAAGTATTATAAAGGAGGTGTTCATCTCGAGTGTTACCACGCCAGCATTTGCACCCGCTGGCAATACCGTTACTTGTGAAGGTGAGTTGGGTGAAGCTGGAGGTGGCAAAATAGATGTATACGTCTTCACCATTCTTACTTCGGTATTGATAGGGTAGGAGCGTATTTTTTGAATATAGGATCTATCTGTTTGAATGGCAGAAAGACTGAACCTTCTTTTCTTTTCAGGATCAAGTGCCACTATTTGATTATCACCTTTAAGGAAGTCCGTTACGTTAATTACTACCGAGGTATCTTTTCGAATGCTCTTGATGTCGAAGGCAGCAGCAATAGGATCAACATTTGAATTGCGAACGGCTAGTGTCATCGGACTTAACGTATCGGGGCTGGCATTGATATGAAGCACGGCCCGAAGAAATACTTTGTTGTTGGGACCACGTTCCCATCGAAGCACTTGCCTATTCTCTTCTTCGCCACCATATCCCGCACCAGAGGCAGTTTTGGCAATCCGTGAAACGGCTATGAACTCACGCCCCATTATCGTATCAGCTAATTCAAAGTAGTAGTCTTCATTTATTTTGTGAACGGTGAATAAACCTTTTTGAGTTTTAGCCTTGCCCACAAGCTGCTTATACGCTTGCATGCCTCCTTTCTTTTTTACCGAGTCGGTCTTGATTGGGGCAGGCTGAGTGGCCACCGTTTTTGAATCGTCTTTTTTCTTCTTCTGCGCTGCTAAAGGTTGAAATGCTATAACAAGAGCAATGATAAATGTGAATGATAATATGTGTTTTAACTTCATGTGTAGTGATTTTAAAAACTAGTTACACATAATTTTGAGAGATGCAAATGATTTTATGACAGTGCATCCGAAGGGGTTTGCATTTAGGACTAAGAAAGGAATTGGTTGATTGAATTACTCTAATGTTATTTATTCAGTCTGCTGTTTGTTTTATTTTTTTAGCTTTCTTTGCGAATCAAAATAACTGTAGAATGAAACGTATTATTTTTTATGTATTAATGATTGTAGGGCCTGCACTGTTTGCTCAATCTAAAAAAGAATTAACAGCTCAACTGGCTGTTTTGAAATCTCAAAACGAACAGCTAACCGCTCAGATTAATGAACTTAAAAAAATAGGAGAGGCTGACATTAGCAATGAGAACAAAAAGGCTAGCTATGGCCTAGGCGTGCTAATGGCTGCCAATGTTAAAAGTCAAGGAGCTGATTCATTGGACTTTGAAAGTCTTACGTTTGGTATGCGCGATGTACTTCAAAACAAACCGCTGAAACTAAATCAACAGGAGTGTATGCCCATTGTACAAACATACATGCAGGCTGCCTTTGCAAAAAGAACTGCTAAAGTAAGGGGTGAAGGAGAAGCTTTTTTACAAAAGAACAAAACAGCAGAAGGCGTTGTTTCAACAGCTAGTGGCTTACAATATAAAGTGATAACAAAAGGCACTGGAAAAATGCCCATTACAAGTGATAACGTGACTGTGCATTATGCAGGCACGCTTATAGACGGTACACCATTCGATAGTTCTATCGGAAAACAGCCCGCTACCTTTAGAGTAACAGGTGTAATTGCGGGATGGACTGAAGTGCTCCAGCTTATGCATGAAGGCGACAAATTTAAAGTGTTTATTCCACAAGAGCTTGGCTATGGTGAGCGTGGCAGTGGAGCAATACCTCCCTATGCCACATTAGTCTTTGAGGTAGAATTGATCAAGGTGAATTGATTTATTTATAATCTGTTCCAACAATAGATCATGAAAATTCTCCTTCCCTTCTTTTTAATTTTGTCACTTGAGTTATATGCTCAATCATTTAAAACGTACGAGCAAAAAATTGAAGGCACCCCTGTATCTTTTTCAATGGTGCCAATACCTGCAGGAAAATTTTTAATGGGAAGTACGGATGATGAAATTGAACGTGATGCCGATGAGGGACCACAAAAAGAAATCGAAATATCGGCCTTTTGGATGGAAAACCATGAAGTAACCTTTGCCGAATGGGATGCATTTTTTAAAGACAATTCCTTACCACAAAGTAAAATAATTGACGGTATTACAAGGCCTACTCCACAGTACATAGACCTCACTTGGGGCATGGGGCGCGATCTAAAACAACCCACCAATAGCATGAGCCAGCAGGCTGCCATGATGTATTGTAAATGGCTTTATTATAAAACAGGTTTCTTCTACCGTCTGCCCACAGAAGCCGAATGGGAATATGCATGCAAAGCTGGAAGCACAACAAAATATCCATTTGGTAACGACATCAATGAACTAAAAGAATATGCTTACTTCCGTGATAACAGTGAAGCTAAATTTCATCGTGTAGCTACTAAGAAGCCTAATGCTTGGGGCTTGTATGATATGCTTGGCAATTTAAGCGAATGGACAATCGATCAATACGATGCTGCCTATTACCAAAAAGGAGCGGCTAAAGATCCACACAATCCTCCTGTTTCGCGCTACCCAAAGGCTGTGCGTGGCGGATCTTATGTAGATGACCCAAAAGATTTACGTTGCGCCAATCGCATACCTTCTGAAGCCAAGTGGAACCAGCGAGATCCTCAAATTCCTAAAAGCCGATGGTGGCTTACCGATGCAGCTTATGTTGGCTTTCGTGTTGTACGGCCTGTGGCACAACCAAGCCAAGAAGAGATTGAAAAATTTTATGCAGGTTATTTGAAATAAACTTTCCGAATATCTTTAAGGTTTTTAAAAGCAAGAGGAGCAAATAAGTTTTTTTTGATAATAAATAGTCAAATAACTTCCATCATTCAATTCCTCGGTCTATTTTTACACTTTTCCAAACAACCGATCGTATGAGAGAAATTCAATTTAGAGAAGCCCTTCGCGAAGCCATGAACGAAGAAATGAGAAGAGATTCTTCCATTTTCTTAATGGGTGAAGAAGTGGCCGAATATAATGGGGCTTACAAGGTAAGCCAAGGCATGCTTGAGGAATTCGGAGCTAGCCGCATAATAGATACCCCTATTGCAGAACTTGGGTTTACAGGAATAGCTGTGGGCGCTGCCATGAATGGTATCAGACCGATTGTAGAATTTATGACTTTCAATTTCTCGCTAGTTGCTATCGATCAGGTAATTAATGCTGCTGCTAAAATGATGTCAATGTCTGGTGGTCAGTTCAATGTGCCTATTGTTTTTAGAGGCCCCACTGGTAATGCAGGTATGTTAAGTTCTCAACATTCACAAAATTTTGAAAACTGGTTTGCTAACTGCCCCGGATTAAAAGTGGTTGTTCCTTCTAACCCTTATGATGCCAAAGGTCTATTAAAGACTGCTATCCGTGACAACGATCCTGTTATTTTTATGGAGTCTGAGTTGATGTATGGCGAAAAAGGTGAAGTGCCGTTGGAAGAATACTTGATTCCTATTGGCTCAGCCGATGTAAAAAGATCGGGAACAGATGTGACCATTGTCAGCTTTGGTAAGTTTATGAAAATCGCCTTGGGAGCGGCTGTTGAATTAGAAAAAGAAGGCATCTCTGCCGAAGTGATAGATCTCCGTTCCGTTCGCCCTATTGATTATGCCACTGTTGTGGAATCTGTAAAGAAAACTAACCGACTTGTAATTGTAGAAGAAGCTTGGCCACTGGCTGCTATCTCTTCAGAAATAACCTACCATATTCAAAAACATGCGTTCGATTATTTGGATGCACCTATCCACCGAATTAACAGCTTAGATGTACCGCTTCCTTATGCACCAACATTAATAGAAGCAATTTTGCCTAATGTGGCTAGAACTGTAAAAGCAGTGAAGGCAGTATTGTATAAGGATTAAACGGGTTCACATTTCAGATTATAGTTTATGCTCGAATCTGAAATGTGAAGTCAAGTAGGCTTCTTTACTTGAAATATACTTTCACCATTGGCTCTGCAATAAAAATCAGCTCCCATTCTAGCTACAGCATCTAGTTTGAAAGGATCAATGCTACCTTTTTCGTCAAGTACTTCATCATCAATATGCATTACCAACACCTCGCAAATAACTAAGTTGCCTGCTCCACCTTCTTCGCCTAACGGGACAATCTGATTGACTTTACATTCAAATGCAATTGGAGATTCCTTTACTCTTGGAGGCTTCACAAGAATGGAAGTAATCGGTGTGAGCTTGGCCTCATTGAACTCGTTTACTCCTTTCGGAAATTCGATACTTGTATGCGATGCCTGCTCTACTATGGTGTAGTTTACCATATTGATTACTACCTCAGGTATCTCCATCACATTTTCTAGTGTGTGCTTGGTTGTGTTATCTCTAACTCTCCTTGAAGGTGAGAAAATCAAAATGGGTGGACTGATACTAAAAATATTGAAAAAACTAAACGGACTCAGATTTACATTCCCTTGCGCATCAATGGTGCTTGCAAATGCAATAGGGCGAGGGACAACCGCACTTTGTAAATAACCTACAAACTTTGAGGCGGTATAGTCTTTTGGATCGATGGTCATTTAAATTCAGAATAAATCTTAAATTATTTTCCCCTTGCATTCGCCAAAACCAATTCTTACACCTTCTTTTTCTGCGTAGCCTTTCATCAAAATAGTGTCACCATCTTCTATGAAAGTACGTGCGCTTCCATTGGCTAAAGTAAAAGGCTTTTGTCCGTTCCAGGTCAACTCCAACAGCGATCCATACGAATTAGGGGCTAATCCACTAATAGTTCCTGAAGCATATAAATCTCCCACTTGAATATTACAACCATTGATAGTGTGATGTGCCAACTGTTGGTTCATGTTCCAATACATATATTTAAAGTTAGATCTGCTGAGCGTTAATTTTTCTTCATCGCCAGTGATTAACGTTACCTCTAATGCAATATCAAAATTTTTATTTCCCTTGAATTGCAGGTAGGGAAGTACTGCTGGGTTTTGAGTAGGCCCTTCAACACGAAATGGCTCAAGTGCATCTAATGTTACAATCCAAGGAGACATGGTTGATCCAAAATTCTTTCCCAGAAAGGGACCAAGAGGTACGTATTCCCAACTTTGAATATCGCGTGCAGACCAGTCATTAAACAACACCAGACCAAAAATATTTTCTTCGGCAGCACCCGTGGTTATTGATGTGCCAAGCTTTGTATCAGCACACGTGATGAAGGCAACTTCTAATTCAAAGTCTAATTTTTTAGTCGATGAAAAAATCGGACTTTCTGAATCAGGTAATTTTATTTGCCCTTGCGGGCGATGGATTGGAGTACCTGAAACTACAATGGATGAAGCGCGACCGTGATACCCCACAGGTAGATGTTTCCAATTGGGCAGCAAAGCATTTTTAGGATCGCGAAACATGGCACCCACATTAGTTGCATGTTCTTCGCTGCTATAAAAGTCAGTGTAGTTAGGTATCCTTACGGGGATAAGCAATTGAACTTCTTGAATTGGGATCAATGCGATTTCGCGAGCAGCAACATTATCCCGCAACTCATCATTGTCATTTCGTAGCAGTTCGCTAATTCGTGTACGTACTTCTCCGCACTTCTTTCTACCAAGCGCAATAAAGTCATTCAAATATTTTTGATTGAAAATTCCAGACGGCAATCCCAGTCCATCCAAAAAACCATGTTCATGAAGATATACCAAGTCCACCACAAATTCACCAATGGCAATTCCGCCAACAGGCGAAAGGTATTTTGTTTTGAATATCCCGAAAGGTAAATTTTGAATAGGAAAATCAGACTGTGGATCAACATCAACCCAGCTTTTCAAGGAGGGGTCGTTCGAATGGTTTTTCATATTCAGTGGGATTAAATCAAGATCGGTTTATATAGGCTACTTCTTTACTTTTGCTTTCAGCTTTGTCAACTTCTTAAAAGCCAAGTCAAGTGTTTCGGCCATATCGGTAGTGCCTTGTAGGTCGTAATAATAACCATCGTGTACAAAGGTGATACACCAGAAAAACTTCTTCTTTTCTTCGCGAAAGCGCCAGATGCCTAAAAGATGATCGGCCATTTTATCTATTTTGTCTGATAAAGGTTCAATTGCTGTAGTCTTGCTTTTTTTCATAGTTAACGGTTGATTATTTTTCATGGGCTTAAAAGTAAGTAGCTTTTGCTTATACCTATTAAAATCTTTTTATTGAAATGACAAGCGTTTCAAAAGCATAACTATTCAAGAAAAGTGAACTACTGGGATCTAAACTGATTTTTTTAATAAGTATCCATTATTTATTGTTCATCTTTGATATAAAATATTAAAATTCATTGCTTTAAATTCTAAAGCAAAAGAGTCCAGAGTTGAATATGGACGAAAAATTTTTACCAAAGGAAATCGTGAGTAAAAAAAATGAAGCAGATGAATTAGCCAAAGCATATCATGAACTTGCTTTTGAAAAAAAGGAAAGGATCAGACTGGCAGCAGAATTACTCATTGCTCAAAATGAACTAGCCTTTCAGAAAGAGGAAAAAAGCAAACGGGCTGCGGAATTAGTTATTGCCAATAAGGAATTGGCATTTCAAAAAGAAGAGAAAGGAAAGAGGGCGGCTGAGTTGGGTATTGCCAACATAGAACTTGCCTATCAGGACGATGAGAAAGGAAAACGAGCTGCAGAGTTGGGCATTGCTAACATAGAACTTGCCTACCAAGATGAAGAGAAAGGAAAACGGGCAGAGGAGTTAGGTATTGCCAATAGAGAGAAAAGAAAACGCGCTGCGGAGTTGGGCATTGCTAATATAGAACTCGCTTATCAGGATGAAGAAAAAGGAAAGCGAGCCGAAGAGTTAATCATCGCTAATAAAGAACTTATTTTTCAGAATAATGAAAAAGAGAAGCGTGCAGCTGAGTTAGGAATTGCCAACAAAGAACTTGTATTTCAAAATGATGAGAAGGAAAAGCGTGCCGCTGAGTTAAGCGTAGCGAATAAGGAGCTGGCCTTTCAAAACAAGGAGAAGGAAAAGCGTGCGGCTGAGTTAGGCATCGCTAATATAGAACTTGCCTTGCAAAATGAATTAAAGGAAAAGCGCGCACAAGAATTGATTATTGCCAATCAGGAGTTGGCTTTTCAAAATGAAGAAAAGGAGAAGCGCGCAGCGGAGTTAATAATTGCTAACAATGAACTTGTATTTCAAAATGAAGAGAAAGGAAAACGCGCGGATGAATTAGTAATAGCCAACAAAGAGCTAATATTTCAAAACGAAGAGAAAGAAAAACGCGCAGCTGAGTTGGCCATCGCGGGCATAGAACTTGAATTTCAAAACAAAGAGAAAGAAAAAAAGGAAATCGCTAATAAAGAATTAGAAGCATTCAGTGACTCCTTAAAACGAGCCTCTCAATATGCCCGAAGTTTAATAGAAGCATCTACCGATCCACTCGTTACAATTTCGCTGGAAGGAAAAATAATGGATGTAAATGAGGCATCAACGAAAGTAACGGGAGAAACGAGAATAAAATTAATTGGAACTGACTTCTCGGATTATTTTACTGAACCAGAGAAAGCCCGTGAAGGATATAAGAAGGTTTTCGAAAACGGATTTGTATACGATTACCCTCTTACTATTCGTCATAAAAATGGAAGATTAACCGATGTATTGTATAATGCCTCTGTTTATAAGGACGATAAGGGAAATGTGTTGGGTGTATTTGCCGCAGCTAGAGATGTGACCGCTCAAAAATTACTTTCTAAATATTCGTTGAGTCTTATCGAAGCAAGTCGTGATCCTTTGGTTACTATCAGTACTGAAGGTAAGATAACAGACATGAATGAAGCGACTGTAAACATTACAGGTGTGTCTCGAGAAAAACTTAAAGGCACTGATTTCAAGGACTATTTCACCGACCCAAAGAAAGCAAGCGAAGTTTATCAGGAAGTATTTTCAAAAGGCTTTGTAGCGGATTATCCCTTAACACTAATGGATGATAAGTTGACGGATGTATTATTCAACGGCTCCGTGTATAAAGATGATAGGGGAAATGTGTTGGGAGCAGTAATTGTAGCAAGAGATATAACAGAGCAAAAAAGAATTGAAAAAGAATTAAGAGAAGCCAAAGAACTTGCAGAAAGATTGGCTGGAGCTAAAGATCAATTTTTGGCTAGTATGAGTCATGAAATACGCACTCCCCTTAATGGTATCATCGGATTTACAAAAATATTGTTGCGCAATGAGACTACCGAAAAGCAGCGACACCAGTTGGATGCTATTAAAACTTCCAGTGATATTTTATTAGTACTGATAAATGATATTCTGGATCTCTCAAAGATCGAAGCAGGAAAAATGAATATCGAAACAACAGAATTAAAATTATCCGAATTGATTAATTCTGTTTTGGGAACTTTTGAATTAAGATTCCAAGAAAAGGGATTGAAAATAAATAAACAATTTGACGACACCATTCCTAAGATATTGATTGGAGACCCGGTAAGAATCAATCAGATATTGCTCAATCTCCTTAGCAATTCGGTTAAGTTCACTGAGAATGGGGGCCAAATAAGTATCCGCGTAAATTTATTGGAGGAGAATGAGGAAAAAGCTACCGTAGAATTTCTTATTTCCGATACCGGAATTGGTATTCCCCAAGAAAAATTGGAAACCATCTTCAGTCCATTTATGCAAAGCGGCAGCGACATTACCCGAAAATACGGTGGCACAGGATTAGGTTTAAGTATTGTGAAAAGATTAATGGATTTGATGGAAGGAGGTATTTCTGTGAAAAGTAAACTGAATGAAGGTAGCACCTTTACTGTAACCTTGCCCTTACTAAAAACTACTGCGACTGAAATTCTTAAAGTAACTGAAAAACAAATTCATAAAGATGAACTTGAGCGACTTAGCAAGTTGAAAGTTTTGTTGGTAGATGATATTCCCATCAATCAATTTCTGGGGCAAACCATCTTACATGATTTTGGCTTCGAGGCGGATACAGCAGAAAACGGAAAAATCGCCATTCAACTTTTGCAGGAAAATGATTATGATATTATACTGATGGATTTGATGATGCCCGAAATGGATGGTTTCGAGGCCACTAAATTTATCCGCAACAACATGCAGCCACCCAAATCAAATACGCCTATCATTGCCTTAACGGCTGATGTAACTAAAGCGGATGTAGATCGATGCAAGGAAGTAGGAATGAATGAGTATGTATCTAAGCCCATTAACGAAACTGACCTGTTAAATAAAATAACCAAACTGGTTAAGAAGTCTTTCACCACTGCATTGCCAAGACAGATTGAGGAGGCTAAAATCTTCAACTTAGAATACTTGCAAAAACATTCAAACAATAAACCAAAATTTGTGGAGGAGATGGTCAGAATGTTTCTTACCGATACGCCCGCCTATCTTGCGGGAATGAAAAGTTGTTTAGCTGCTGCGGATTGGCATGGCTTGCATGGGAACGCCCATAAGATAATTCCTTCTATTAATTTCTTTGGATTGCCTAAAGAAACGGCAAGCGATTTAAAACTTATTGATACATATGCCGGAAAACAACAAAACTTAGAGTTAATCCCTGATTTGTTTTTGAAAGTTGAAAAGGTTCTTCTCCAAGCCTACAAGGAATTGGGAGAAGAATATGAAAACACAATTGGTAAGCAGTAACCATTAGCTAAAATAGTACTACTAAACACCATGTGGTTAAGATAAGCTCTACTTAAGCCTCTCTTTTGCCTGCCTGCACGAAGCTGTTTTGGCAAGGCAAGGCATTGAGAGGGAACAGCCTGCCCGATCCGGTACGTGTGGGGAGGAAGTACTAATTAAAAGGCTTAACTTAACCCCATTGATAGTAAACATCAAAATTTATTCCTTATGAAAAATCTTGTTTTTATAGTTGAAGATGACAGTTTGCAGCAAAAATTTCTTCGTCATCACTTTGAAGAAGCACTTGGTTCTTACACCGTTAAAACCTATATCAATCCTGACGGAGTAATTGCTGATCTGCATGAAAAACCATTTGCCATTGTGTTAGATCATCTATTTTTAGATCGGAAAGAAACAGGGCTTGACTATCTAAAAATAATACGAAAACAAAGCCCAGAAACACCAGTCATTTATCATACAACCTCTACTGATAATGAAATCAGGGAGCAAGCCTTAAAAGGTGGGGTAATGGAGTTTATTGTTAAAGACGAATCTTCATTAGTCAAGTTACGCATGGTACTGGATACAATTCATAAAAACAACAAGGTGCAGCCTGGCTTTTTTGATAAACTAAAAAAGTTTTTTACGTCATAGAAAAGGACAAGAGCATTTGATCATCAATGTCTCCAACTTTCATGGCTTGAAAATTTCTTCAAACAATAACTCCAATTTCTGGCTGAGATGGTTATTGGTTCTAGAAGAATAGATCTCCCTACAAAAAGTATAATTATGGGTTTCGGGAGGATAAATACTTTTTGCTAAACATTCTAGTGGCCAATCATTCAATGTTGAACTTGGTTCCAGTTGCGTATCAATTCCAAACTATAATCTGAATGCCCTAGAAGCATCCGAAGTATTTAAAGAAGCGTTTAGACTTTCTACACAGTCAATTATGATTATGTTAAATGATGGTAGTTTGGCATCTACTTCAGCAACAGTTCAACCTGTGCTAATCAATCTTATTAGGTCAAATCTAAACAATATGGTACCAGGATCATCATTTTCATTTGGCACTTGTAGTGGAAATATTATAGAAAACCAAGCACAATACAAAGGATTAAATTGCTGAGTAATTATATGAATGATAAGGAAACAACAATTGTAGTAGAGCTGCTAAAAAGAATTCACAAATTCTATCCAATAGGGTTACCCCATCTTAATAGTATTTATCCAGGTTACCGAGATTTGTTATCTATTACCGAAAACAAAATAAATAATTTAATTGAAAAGAAAATTGATACTTGGGATGATATGGCAAAATCTTTTGAGTCAAAATTAATTTACACGATAAGAGATGAATCATTTTTACAATTTCCAAACCGCTCATTTAGGATTGAATTTGATGAAAATGAATATCTGGGATTAATTATAAAAAAAAACATTCACCTTTATATTTCTTTGCTCCATAATAGTTATACCTATTTTATTAAACATGATTTCATAATTAATGAGAAGCAAAAATTTTCTTTGTTATCGACACAGCAAACTGAAAGTGATTTAGAATTATTGGCATTATTAAAGGGTCTGTAAATTAAACTGTGTCAGTTAATAATTGTAATAATCATATCTGATGTTGTAATGTGGGCAACTCACCACAGGTGATCTTGTATACAAGGTATAAAATTTAATTGGTGAGTTGTCCATCATTTCGACATCAA
>JBBRBQ010000020.1:0-68016 GCA_038205685.1 Cytophagales bacterium
ACTCAAAAGAGCACGCTTACACCCGTGAACGGGAGGTGAAAGCATGGAAGAGCAAATCCAGAATTGAAAAGCTGATCGCTGGTGCTGGGCATCCCGCTTGAAGGCGGGAGGGTCGGGGGTTCGAACCCCTCAGCTCCCACATTGATAATCAAGTTTCCAATTTTCTAAAGTGGCTTGGTTAAAATTTTTCTCCTGAGAGTGACCTATTTAAAGTATTGTTTAGTTATCCTTGTATTAACGATTCTTAATTTAATATGCAAAATGTGAACTTCTCTGGTCAATTTAATAATAGCACAGCCAGTGTAGATATTAAGATTGGGCTTTTCGAATTCGTTGAGGAAGGGACAACTATAATTTACAGTCCAGCTTTTGACCTAAGTGGTTATGGGAAAAGTGCTGAAGAAGCTCGAAATTCTTTCGAGATCACTATTGATGAGTTTTTTAAATACACAATTAATAAGAAGACCTTTTTTAAGGAACTAAAAAGGTTAGGCTGGAAGATTGACGACAAGAATTTTAAGAAAAATTCGAACATCAAAAGCCCCGAGCTGGCCAACTTAATTTCTAAGAACGATTATTTGGCAGATATCTTGAATGAAAAGCAATTTAAGAAATTTGACCATACTGTTGCCGTTCCCTGCTAAATCAGAATGTCTCAAGGCCATTTAAGAAATATTGGTTTAAATGATTACATTAAGTTTCTCGAACACATAGGATGTAAATGTACACGAATTAAAGGTGGACACTCACACTATACCAGAAGTGATTTAATGAGACCAATTACTATTCAAACACATATTGATCCTATTCCAGAATTTATCATTAAACAGCATCTAAGAGTATTAAATATATCCAAAAATGAATTTTTAGATATATTCTACTTAATGTAACTAATCATTATTTTCATACAATCTAGATTTAAGAATCTCTCTTACAATTAACTCCCAACACAATGAAATCCAAACTATTTGGCCAATCTGGCCTGCGTGTTTCAGAACTATGTCTCGGCACTATGGGCTTTGGCACCGAGTGGAAATGGGGCGCAGATAAAGAACTAAGCAAAAATATTTTTGATGCTTATGCTAATGCTGGTGGCTATTTCCTAGATACCGCCAATCGCTATACTGAGGGTACATCAGAAAAGTTTTTGGGTGATTTTATTGCCAACGACCGCGATCATTTTGTTTTGGCCACCAAATATTCCTTACGGGATAGATCGGGTGATCTCAACTTTGCCGGCAACCATCGCAAAAATATGATGCGCTCTGTTCAAGAAAGTTTAACACGCTTGGATACCGATTTCATAGACTTGCTTTGGGTACATGCTTGGGATGGCTGGACGCCTACCGAAGAGATTATGAAAGGACTTGAAGATTTAGTGAGCCGTGGCATGGTGCACTACATTGGCGTGAGCGATACACCTGCATGGGTGGTGAGCCAAGCCAATACGCTAGCACAATTTAGAGGATGGTCGCAGTTTGTAGGCTTGCAAATTGAGTACAGTCTTATTCAGCGAACGGTGGAAGCAGAACTACTACCTATGGCAAAAGCTTTCGGAATGACGGTAACACCCTGGGCTCCATTGGCTGGTGGTGCTTTAACAGGCAAATATTTAAAAGGTGAAAAGGGAAGACTTGGGGAAGCAAGTATTAGGTTAGGAGATCGGTCTATCACAATCACGAAAAAAGTAGTTGAAATTGCCGAACGGCTTGGCGTAACTGCCTCACAAGTAGCCATCAATTGGACAAGGCAACACAAAGGGCAATCGGTAATACCAATAGTGGGTGCTACAAAAGTTTCGCAAGTGGAAGATGTAGTAGGTTGCCTTTCTTTTGAACTTCCTCTTGATGCGATGAACGAACTCAATGAAATCTCAAAAATTGAATTGCCCTTTCCTCAAAAGTTTTTTGATGAAGCTGGTGTTCAAGATGTTCTTTTCGGAGGCATTAAAAATACTATGGCAGATTCCCGATAGGTGCATTTCGTTACTTAGAGTATTACTAAGCCAATGGAAGGGTGAAGGTAACAACAGTGCCTTCTTTAGGTTTACTAACAATAAAAAACTCACCACCATTTCGCTTTATAAAATCCTTACAAAGTAAAAGGCCGAGGCCTGTTCCCTTCTCTTGGTCAGTTCCTGATTTCGTAAAATATTCTTGTGTTGTAAGAATCATTTCAACTTCCGAATTGGTCATGCCTATTCCCGAATCCTGAATACGGATAAAACAGAATTTATTTTTTGTCTCTACCTGAATCAATACTTCACATTCTCGTTTCGAAAACTTAATCGCATTGTTAAAGAGATTGCGAAGAATTAAATGCACCTGATTGATATCTGCCAATACAAACAATGGAACTTTACCATCCATTTTAAAAGCAATTTGTTTTCTTGTGGCAGCTTCTTCCGTTAGATCAGCAACATCTTCAATAATAGAATTGATATTAAATACTACAGGCTCTGTCTTAATCCCTTCCATTTGCCCAAGCGACCAATTTAAAAGGTTCTCTAACGCCCGTTGACTTACGTTAAGATTAGATTTCAATTTTATTAATAACTCTGAAAACTCTTCTGGCTTTACTGCTTTCTTTGTAATCAACTCTAATAATGACTGAAGATTGTTTATTGGACCTCGCAGGTCATGACTTATAACAGAAAGTATTTTTGATTTGAGTTGATTGATATGATGAAGCGAATCGGCTTGCGATTGTATCTCTTCATTCTGCAATTCGATTTCCTGATTTTTGATAGCCAATTCTTTGTTAACATTCCGTTGATATAACCGCATTCTAAACAGCACATAAGAAAGCAAAGCAAATAAAATAGTTGCTACACCTGCGCCAATGATGATAAACTGCTGATTTTTAGCTTTCTGCTTTTCAATTTGACTTTGGCTTTCCAGAAATTGAATGGTGCTATTCTTTGCCTCTAACTCATAGTAAGTTTGAATTTCTTGTATCTGTCCATTTTTCTCCAAACTGTAAAGGCTATCTTTATAGATGTCTGTTATTGCCATCTGTTTAATTACCAAGTCTTGTCGCTTTTGTTTATTGTAAATTTCTGTTAAGAGTTTACTTACTCTAATTTTATTGGGCAAATTATTTAGCTCATTGCTGATATGATTACTCCGTTTCAAAAGAGTTAATGCTTTATTCCATTGGCCAAGGGAGAATGCGACCCTGCCAGCTTGATAGTAGGCAACACCCAATCCTCTGCGATTATTAACCAAACTGTCTAATAAGAGCGATTTTGTTATATAGGGTATGCTTTCTGAATAGTTGCCTTGTTCAAAGTAGATGCGGGCTTTCCTGCTATAAAGAACACTGATATTTAAGGAGTCAATATTTTTCTCAAATAGATCAATACCAAGGTTGGTGCAGATCATTGCAGAATCATATTTTTTTTGAAGTATTAATAGATATGATTTCTCCCGCATAACTTCGGCTAGTAATAATTCATCTTTATTTTTAATTGCCAAGGCAAGTGCAGCGTTGATGTTCATTTCAGCCGGCCCATAGTTTTCGATATCGGTAAAGGTTCGCCCTATCGAAAGAAGACATTCACCCCAATGGTAAATATCTTTAGAGTTTTTAAAGATTTTAAGAGCCTTGAATCCATACTCAGTGCTTAATAAATAATTTCCTTTGGCCCAATATGCTTTTGAAATGATGAACGAGCTAAAGGCACTTTGATACTTCAAGTTTCTTTTCTCTGCCAAAGCCATATTGGGTTTGGCAAGAGCTAGCGTGGAATCTGGCTTAGATAAATAAATTTTATAAGCTTCAAGATTTGTATGGGCAATTGAAATGCTATCGCTTTGCAAAGGTTGAGACAATCCCTTGGAGAAATTAATAACAATTAAGAATAAAACAACCAGAAGCCGAAGATCGCGCATTTGACTAAAGTTGCCTAAAATTCAACATATTTTACCAATGTTAAAAATAAAGCCAAAAAGTGTTAATTCCACTCATTTTGCTAGCAATTCGCGCAAAACAATTGTAACAACAACAATTGTACGTACTTTTACAGCATGTCAATAGAAAAAGAAATAAAGCAAGAGAAGTTTGAAAGCGAGCATCAGAAAATGGTTATCAACATAATGTTCACCAGTGGTTGGCTCTATAATAATCACGCCACTCGATTAAAACCTTACGGGATTACGCCAGAACAATTTAATGTATTGCGCATTCTGCGCGGCAGCAGCCCCAAAATGATGATGCTGGCCGATGTTACTGATCGCATGGTTGATAAGAGTAGCAATTGCACCCGCTTGGTAGAAAAACTTCGACAAAAAGAGTTGGTGAGTCGTGAAATCTGTGAAGGCAACCGCAGGCAAGTAGATATTGGTATTACCAATAAAGGTCTAGCCTTGCTAAAGAAGATTGACAAGAGTTATGCCGAGTGGGTGGCTACACTCAAAACAATTTCACAAGCAGAGGCCAAAGAAGTAAACAATGCCCTCGACAAGCTTAGAAATAGTAAAGAAAACGATTGAATTCTAGATTCAATAAAATAAGTATAAACAATAGTTGTAATTACAACAGTTGTATGTATCTTTGTATATGATTTCTTGTTAATAGATTCGTATAAAACAATTACTACAATGAATACCGTATTGCATCAAGCAGCCACTCGAGGCCATGCCAATCATGGTTGGTTAGACACCAATCATACTTTTAGTTTTGCACATTATTACGATCCTACACGCGTTCACTTCGGCATGTTGCGGGTGTTGAATGATGACTTTGTTGATGGCGGCAAAGGCTTTGGCACTCATCCACACGATAACATGGAAATTATTTCTATTCCCTTGTCAGGGGATTTGGAACACAAAGACAGTATGGGCAACACTTCTGTTATTCGCGAGAACGATATCCAAATTTTAACTGCTGGCACAGGCATTTATCACTCCGAATACAATAAAAATCCTGACAAGAAAGTAAATTTCTTACAGATTTGGATTTTCCCAAAAGACCGTGATATCAAGCCACGCTACGATCAAAAAACATTTAAGCCAGAGGATAGAATCAATAAACTTCAATTGGTAGTTAGTCCAAAAGAAAATAGCGAAGGCGTTTGGATCAATCAAGACGCATGGTTTAGTCTTGGAAATTTCAAAAAGAATTTTGAAACAAATTATACAATCAACTTGAAAGGCAATGGCGTTTATGCTTTTGTGTTGGAAGGCGAAGTAGCTATACAAGATCAAAAGCTAAACAAGCGTGATGGCTTTGGAATTTGGGACATAGAATCTTTAAACATCAAAGCAACGAGCGATGCTCAACTCTTGTTGATGGAAGTTCCCATGAATTAATATGGAAGCAAATATGACTACATCATCAACATTAGTAAAGTAAAGACAACATGAAAAACAGATCGGTAGCTCGCCTCTTATATGCACATCAGGTAGACATGGGTGGCATGCCCATCCGTCAATCTTTGCCTACACAAGAAGTAGAACAGATTGATCCATTTCTTTTGCTTCATCATGCTGATATAAAAGTGCCTACACACATTGAGCCCAATCATGCTGGCATTGGGCCTCATCCTCACCGCGGCTTTTCTCCCGTTACTTTTATTTTTAAAGGAGGTGTACATCATCGCGATAGCAGAGGAAATGATAGCGTGATTTATGCAGGCGGTGCGCAATGGATGAATACTGGCATGGGTGTAATCCACAGTGAACGCCCGCCCATTGATATTCACGAAAAAGGAGGAAGGCAAGAAATTATTCAGTTATGGATCAACACCCCAGCCGCTAATAAAATGGATGAGCCCAAGTACTTTCCCATTAGTGAAGCAGAAGCACCGCAGTGGATAAGTAATGATACGTTGGCGACAGTAAAAGTTTTTTCGGGTAATGTGCTTGGTGTAAATGGTCCAATACCTTCTCACACAGAAGTAAATGCGGCCACCATTATAATAAAAAAAGATGGACTGCTTTCTATACCCTTGCCAACTAATCACAATGCGCTTCTCTATTTATTGGATGGCAAAATAACAGTCGAAGGTTTTGGATTAGCCGAGGGATTTCATATTGTTCACTTTAAAAATGACGGTGAAGGCATTACATTTAAAGCACTGGAAGACACGCGCATTTTACTTTTGAGCGGAAAGCCTTTGAATGAAAAGATGACTTCATACGGACCTTTTGTAATGAACTCTCAAACAGAAATTATGCAAGCTATGCGCGACTATCAGCAAGGAAAGATGGGTGTACTTATTGAAGGATAATTCTAAATTTAAAATTCTACTTTCTGAAAAATGGAAAACACAACTTTTTTAAAAGCCCTTAAAGCCGGAGCTATCGCTGGCATACTTGCGGCTGGCATCAACAACCTCTGGACATTAATAGCAAACGCACTTGGCTGCACCATTCCTCAAGGTTTTGTTATCGCTGTTACCTTATCCTCTATTTTTCCTTTGGTGATCGGTTCAATAATTTACTTTTTACTTGTGAGGTTTGTACCTAAAGGAAATATAATCTGGATCGTATTTTCTGTGGGGTTCACGTTGGTTAGTTTCTTTCCAGTTTTCAACACTCCACAGCTACCTGATGGCACATTGCTTGATAATACGTTTCCCTTATTAGTTGGTCCCATGCATGTTATCTCTGGCTTTCTAGCGGTATGGGCAATTCCTAAATTTTCAAAATGAACTAAGCAATAAAATTTCTGTTAAGCTTACATATTAATTACCCCTATAAATTATGCACAAGTCAGTAGAGTTTGAACATCCTGTATCCGAAATAATCAAGAATAGAAAAAGTGTTCGTGCGTATGCCGAACGCTTGATAGAACCCGTTAAAATCAATTCGCTTTTTGAGGCCGCTCGCTGGGCACCTTCTTCCAGCAACGGACAGCCGTGGCTTTATCTCTACGCTACCAAAGATCAACCTGAGTTGTTTCACAAATTTTTTGATTGTCTAATGGATGGTAATAAGCCTTGGGTAAAAGACGCCCCGTTAATAATCATGAGCTTGGCGCGGAAAAATTTTATCGCTACTGATAAACCCAACCACTATGCACTCTATGATTTAGGTGCCGCTAATGCATTTCTATCTCTTCAGGCAGTTGAACTTGGACTGCAGATACATCAGCTTGGTGGCTATCACCAAGAAAAAGCAAAACTGAATCTTGCCATCTCTGATTCTTATGTTTTAGGTGCTATGATTTCGGTGGGCTACCCAGGTGATGCAGAGCAATTAATAGAACCATTTAAAGCCAGAGAGCTTGCGCCACGCGAGCGATTTGTTCAACAAGAATTTGTTATGAATAGCACTTTCTGAAATGATAACAGCCACCATAGGAAAGGAGCATTATAGAACAGAGATATCCACGGATGGCCATACTGTAATTGCTGATGAGCCGCAAGAATTGCAGGGGAGCGACCTCGGCCCTGCACCTACTGAATACCTTGGAGTTGCGTTAGCATCTTGCACTGCTATTACCTTACGCATGTATGCAGATAGAAAAGCTTGGCCAGTAGATAAAATAAAGGTGAATATTACCATTGGCAAAGAGGATGATAAAACAATCATTGATCGAGAAGTTGTGCTAGAGGGAGCGTTAGATGAAGATCAGCGAAGACGGCTTTTACAAATTGCTAACTCGTGCCCAGTTCACAAAATACTTATCAATCCAATTGAAATTAATACCAAGCTTGGTTAACGTAAGGCATTGAGTTATTATTTGAATGAAGGATTAAAACAAAATTTCAAGTTTCTATTTCCTTAATTACCTCAACTCAACAATAGCTCTTGTAAGAATACTTCCCTCCTTCGATTTGAAAGAGAAAACTTTTTCTTTAGTTGCATCAACGATAGCTTCGTAAAGTTCTGTTTTATCACCTGCTCTTACTTCTATAAAAATACTGTAATTGCCCGTGGCTA
The DNA here is from genome assembly GCA_038205685.1 of Cytophagales bacterium. GTDB lineage: Bacteria > Bacteroidota > Bacteroidia > Cytophagales > Cyclobacteriaceae > ELB16-189. Next base: position 7,890 of record JBBRBQ010000020.1, read on the forward strand.
AAATTTTAGTCTTTAAAATAAAATCATCGTTGGGAGTAGGTTTTTCATAAGTAGATTTTTGATCTTTTGCTTTGCTTTTCCACATTGGTAACAGCGCAGCGTCCAACTCTTTTACCTCTACTTCGCCTTCGCGGATGGCTTCTTGAATATCTTCTTCTCCATTTTCAACCGTCATGGTTTTAGCAGGCACAAATAAATTTTCCACGAAAGTGTGTGTTGAATCTTCTACCCAAATAGTCATTACAGGCAGTACAGCTTCTCTATCTTTTTGGATAATGATACTTGCCTCAGCTCCTGTTTCTTTTTTGCTTTCAATTTCAAGAAACACAACACGAGCTTCTCGTTTGCGTTCGCCACTGCCCATACTTCTTATTTTATCTCCCAACGGCTCGATCTCACCAAACGGTGGAATGTTGAGCCAAGTGCCTGCTAAAAAAATTGCTACCACTACAAAGCTCCAAACAAATTCTTTTTGGAAAGACCCTGCCGATTTGCTCTTGGTATAGCTTGCCAGCGATGACCAATTATTGATAATATGAAAAACAGCAAAAGTTAGAAAGAGCAAGCCAAACACAACATGGATGGAGGTGGTAGTTTTATTGTGTTTTATTAAGTACAACAAAAGCCCTGTTATTGATAAAGAGGTAAAGGTGAAGGCCATTGAAAGGCTTACAAAATTTTTGTTTTTCATTGTTGTCTTATTGTTGAATGGTTTTTGCGTTTGGACAAAACTAAACAAGGATTTATTCCCTTGAAGATCTTTTTTGTTAGATTATTTTGTGTTTAAAATTTAAAAGTAGTGTTTCATTGGTAAAATGAAAATAGAGAGATGATTAATTCCGTCAGAGTCCGATTTTAACTCTTGACTTAAGTGCACCTAGACCTAAAACAGAGAATAAATATTGCCAACGGTGTAATAACTATGTGCAAGGACAAACCTAGCATTGATATTTGCAGTTTAAATGCTTGCGGTTGGAATAAATGAAAGGTATAGAATGTCTAAGTCTTGAATTATCAATCTAAATTTTTTATTACAAAAATTAAAATCAAATCACTTTCAAAATAACAATGAAAAAATTAGTACTATTTTCATCCTTAATTATCACATCAAATATAGTATGGGCACAGTTCCCATCTGGGGGAAACAGACCAGCACAGTCTAATACTCCAACAGAACAGGTTTCCATCCCGAAAGGCTCTGGTAAAATTTCGGGTGTAGTGATCGACTCAACGAATGCTAAGGGTGTAGAATTTGCAACCGTTGCACTTATAAATAAACAAACCAACAAACCTGTAGATGGTTCGCTCTGCGATGACAAAGGAAAATTTTCTATTAACAAAATTGCGAACGGAAGTTATAGTCTAGTAATAACATTTATAGGATACGGCACCAAAACAATTGCAGTTGAGATAGCGGCAAAGAAGGATCAAATTGATTTGGGATACATTAAAATAAATCAGGCGGCAACAGAGCTTAAAGAGGTTGTTGTTGAAACACAAAAGCAATTGATTGAAGAGAAAGTAGATCGCACAGTTTATAATGCCGAAAATGATCAAACCACCAAAGGTGGCGATGCCACCGATGTGTTGAAACGTGTACCTATGCTTTCAGTAGACTTGGATGGTAACGTATCCATGAGGGGCAGTTCTAATATTAAAGTGCTGATCAACAACAAACCGTCTACTATTTCAGCGGGCAGTGTGGCCGATGCCTTAAAGCAAATCCCTGCCGATCAAATCAAATCGGTTGAAGTGATTACATCTCCCTCTGCTAAGTATGATGCAGAAGGATCGGCAGGCATTATCAATATCATTACCAAGAAAAATAATTTACAAGGGCTTACATTAAATATTGATGGTGGAGCCGGCTTGCGTGGTTCTAACCTCGGGTTGAACGGAAGCTACCGCAAAGGCAAGATGGGTTTTTCGTTAGGTGGTTTTGGAAGAGCTGGCTATAACATAAATGGAAATTTTGAGAATAATCAAGTAACTACTTCAACTGTAAAAGTTAATGGAGTACCAACTACTTTTCAAACCACCAACATGCAAACAGCAGCAACCCGAAGAAGCGATTTTGGTGGAAACTATACACTCGGATGGGATTATGATATTGATAAAAATAACTCACTCACTGCTTCAGTTCGCTATGGCGGAAGAAATGGATATAACTATCAAGATCACCTCACAACTCTATCAAGCATTGCCTCAAACAATACGTTGAAGGATGTAAAGAGTACGGATTTATCAAATACTGTTGATTTGAATCTTAACTACACGCATAATTTCGCAAAACCTCAACAAGAATTTAGCTTGCTCACTTTGTATAGTCGAAATGATCGCACCAATGATTTTACCAATGCGCTCTTAAACTTTAGCGATTTCAGCATAGCGAGTCGATTAAAAAATCAAAACCAAAGTTTTAATGAAGAAATAACTGTGCAGGCGGATTATCAAACACCCATTGGCACAAAGCAATTGTTAGAATTAGGCGGAAAAAATATTGCTCGTCATGTATCAAGCGATTATAAATATTATTTCGCAAGTGGTTCGGATGGGGAGTATGTTCCCACCGCTAATACATCGCTTGCCAACATTTTCAATTATGACCAAAACGTAACGGCCGGATATTTTTCATACACACTCAGCCTACCTAAGAACTATAGTTTAAAGGCAGGCACTCGCTATGAATACGCAACCATCAATGCTCACTTTGTAAATGAAAAAGATTTAAGCATTCCAGCATATGGAGTTACCGTTCCTAGCGTTAATCTTTCTCGTAAACTAAAAAATGGGAATACACTAAAAGCCGCTTACAATAGAAGAATTCAACGGCCGTCTATTCAATTTTTAAACCCGAATCTACAGGCCTCCAATCCATTAAACGTATCCTATGGAAATCCTAATTTATCTCCTGAATATTCTAATAATTACGAATTAAGTTATAGCACTTTCATAAAAGGCACTTCATTGAATTTTGCCACTTTTATGAGAAACACAACTGGCGCAATACAAAGTGTTAGAGATGTAAAAGGTGATACCATTCAAACAACGTATCAAAATATTGGTAAAGAGGATGCTTATGGATTTAATGTATTTGCTAATGTTAACATTTCAAACAAATTATCTATCAACGGAGGCAGCGATGTGTATTACGCAGTATTAAAAAACAATGTATCCGATCCGCTTTACAATGCAAGCAATGAAGGCTGGGTGTATGGATTTAGGATGTTTGGCAATTACACACTAACCAAAGGTTGGGGGTTACAATTCTTTAGTTTCTATAGAGGACGACAAGTGCAACTGCAAGGAAGCCAAGGAGGATTTTATGCTTATAGTCTAGCGGTGAAGAAGGATATCGCCAAGAAAAAAGGAAGTATCGGGTTAGGGATCGAAAATTTCTTTTCACCCGCTATCCGGGTGAGAAGTGAATTAACATCTCCAGTAATTGTGCAGAGCAGCGTGAATGAGTTTCATAACATGAGCATTCGAGTAAATGTGAGCTATCGAATTGGCAAATTAAGTTTTGATGCGCCTCGCAAAAGACGAAGATCGGTTAGCAATGATGACTTAAAAGATGGTGGTGGCGATGCGGGCGGTGGTCAGCAGCAAGCTCCCGCGCCTACTGGTGGTGGCCAAGCGCAAGGCAGTGGCCCTAGACCAGCTGGCAATGCACAAACAACCACCATTCAACCAACTGTGGCGGCTGATCCTACCAAGATTGTTAACGCTGAGGGCACTTGGACTTATTTAGTTGACTCACCTCAAGGTGGTGCGGGGAAACTGGTAATCAAAAAGGAGGGTGATAAGTATTTGGGAACAATTAGCAATAGTCGTACAAATAGAGAAACACCTCTTACCTCCGTGATTGTGAAAGGAAATGAAATTACTGCTACCTATGAAATTTCATTTGGTGGCAATACGATGAATATGTTGATAAAGGCCATAATAAAAGAGGATGACTTAAATGGCAACATGAGTGTTGGTCAATTTGGCACATTCCCTATCAACGCAAAAAGAGAAAAGTAATTAATCGTTTAATTTGGTTGAGAAGCTGCCCTTAGCGAAGAAATTTGCGGGGCAGTTTTCTGTTTAAGCAATCAACTATTCAGCGAAATCGGATACTTTTACATATTGGGTTGTTAGCTCAGCTGGTTTAGAGCACTACCTCGACAAGGTAGGGGTCACTGGTTCGAACCCAGTACAGCCCACATTTTTTTATTCATTCATCATGGCAAGAAACACACCGTTAGTTGAAAAAGAGTGAGAGTTTAATTTTCCAGTTAGACATAGCTGCTGGATGGGTTACTCCAAACAAATCAAACCTTCCGCAGTAAATACAGTTGCATGAAGCGATCCGCTTGCATATTTCCAATGACCAGAAATTTCATATCCGTTTTTTCTCAATTCGGCAGTGCCATTTGGCGCACCACTTCCAGCAAAGCACATCTCTGTTCCTTGTATAATTTCTTTACTCAAATCTGCATCCAGAAATCCGATGAACCATGCAGCACCACTGCATAACGTTACCATCCAGCCCACACTTCCATCTGCCCAACTTATGCTTTCTTCCAACTCAACTATTTCTGGAAGAGTTAATCCCAAGCCTCCAAATTCTTTTGGCACAAAACTATTTAACCATCCATTTTTATGAATGATTTCCATTTGTAAAGGATGAAGTGTTCCAAGCTTTTCTGCATCACGCGCATGCTCGCGAATAACAGACAGGTCAATAGTATTGATTAAAGAGTCAGGTTGAAAATTCATAGTGTTGATTTGTTTGCAATCTTTTTCCAATCGAAATAACCTACACATGCTACTAAGAAAAGTATGCTGGTCAGCACTGCATACAGTGGTAACGCTTTCATGAAGAGCAATGGAATAGCAAATGCATTTGAAATATTGAGCAAGATCCAGTTTTCAATTTTTCTCTTCGCCAGCAACCACATGCCAGCCCAGGCCGTAGAGGTGACCCACGCATCCCAAAGCGGAACTGTGGAAGGTGTAAAAAGTTTAAGTATCGCATAAAGTATCAACCAGCCTAGAGACACAATGCTAATAACAACGAACCAATCTTGTTTAGAGGCGTACGTGATTTCTATGACTGGTTCATTTCTCTTGGCAATCCAATACCACCAGCCGTAAAAGCTCATCACGATATAGTACATGCCCAATAGAGACTCGGCATATAACTGTGCTTCAAACAATCCAAACACAGATAATATAGACGCAACAATTCCGGTGGGGTAGAGCCAAATATTATTTATTCTTGCCAGCAACACCTCAGTAACGCCTAATACTAATACTAGCCATTGGCTTAATGAAACAGCAGCAGATTGCTCCAGCAGAAGTCGGCAAAAGTTTGAGAAATCCATGGTTTCTGTTTTTTAATTACTAAAAACCTGGATACTGAACGATCACAACTAGTCAATGATCCTTAACTATACTTCCTACGCTGGTATTATCCAGATCAGGTATATGAAAGATCTTTCAATCTTTCAATGGGTATAATCTCAGCCTGTCATTATTTGATGAGCAATTATTTGCTCATCGCTCGGCACCCCAGTTTTTTAATAATCCAAAAGTACAACTCTTGAGATTAACTTTTATAAAATCTATTTATCAATTAACCGAAAAATGATAGCCGATTCCTTTAATAGTTATAATCTCGATAGAAGGGTCTGCCTTGAAATAGTCGCGCAATTTAGTAATGTAAACATCTAGGTTGCGGGAATTAAAAAAAGAATCATCACCCCAAATGCGCATCAAAATATCTTTTCGCTGCACCGTATTATTTTTACTTTCCGAAAGAATCTGAAGAAGCATCGCTTCACGATGCGAAAGCTTTCTCACAGTCTCGTCCAATTTTAACTCATACCTATTGGGTAGAAACTCAAACTTACCAATCATAAAGTTCTCTTTTGGAGTGGCTGACTTTAATGTAAATTTTAAGAGGTTTTTGATTCTCACAATTAGCTCCTCCATACTAAAGGGTTTCCTCAAGTAGTCATTGCCACCAGACTCAAAACCTTTTAATAAATCTTCAGTTTGGGTTTTTGCAGTCACAAAAATAATGGGTACTTCGGCATTGATATTCCGGATGCTGATGGCAATGGAATAACCGTCTTTATTCGGCAACATTATATCCAGCACACAAATGTCAGGTTTGATGTCTTCAAATGCTTTCTGCGCAAGCTTGCCATCAGTTATCATCACAACTTCAAAGTCGCGACTTTCCAGACTTTCTTTTACGATCCTACCTAGAAAGGGCTCATCTTCTACATAGAGTATTTTTGTTTTCATAAATTGAAGCCAATAAATCTGAAAGATTAATTTCTCGACTATTTATTTAAGATTAGTGTAAAAGTACTTCCTAGTGTTGGTTCGCTAATCACCTCTAACTTTCCTGAATGGCTCCTTACTACACTTTGCACATAGCTTAGTCCCAAACCATATCCCTTAATATTATGAATGTTACCTGTAGGAACTCTAAAGAATTTTTCAAACACTTTTTTATGATATTCTTTCGGTATGCCAAGACCGTTATCCTTTACTGAAAATGCGATAGTCCTTTCAGTAGATATAAGTTCTAATTCAATTACTGGATTGGTAGGACTATACTTAATTGCATTGTCAAGCAAATTATAGATCACACTTATCAAATGTTCTTCGTCACCTTCAATCGTAAAGTCAATGCCTTGTTTTTCAAAAGAAAGTTGCACGTTGTTTTTTTCAATCACAACTTTCATAGAGGCGATTACTTCTTCAATTATTTTATCAAACTCAATTGTCTGAGGAGTATAAGTAATACCCTTATCTTCAAAGATGGCAGTCTTTAGAATTTTATCTGTTAGAATAGAAAGTCGACCTAATTCTTTTTGAGCTATCTCTAAATACTCTTCCGTCAAAGCTTTGTTTTCAAGACCTTTAAAATTCTTTAATGCTTCCAACGCAACACCAACAGTAGTTAGAGGGGTTTTCAGCTCGTGTGTAATGTTGCTGATAAAGTCATTTTTTAATCCCATCAATCGCTGCTGAATTAATATATTTCTGTACAAAATAATAAATGATGTGATTGTTAACAAAGTAAGGAAGATTGAAAATAGAATTTGTGGAGTTATTTTTTTTAGAATATAAAACTGAAGATCAGAAAAGTTGAGTTCATAATTTCCAGCTGGAGAATAAACAATGCCTTCTTGAAATCTAACTCTTCGAGGGGGTGGCATTCCACTTTGCTCTTTTGATTTTACTTCGAATGGAACAACATCCACATGAGCCATTATCAAGGCTGCTTTAAATTTCTTTTCAATGTCGCCAGTCTTTAATGAGTCCTTGGTAAGCCGTATTTTAAATCTTCGGGACATTCTGTTTACTCTTATATTGGATATTAAAGGTTTTAAATAACGATCAATAGAATCTGCATCATTGGAAGAACTTACAAAAACCTGAACATTTGAAACAGTATCATGATCTTTTATGTCAATAGTTTTTGAAAAGAAACGTGATGTATCAGCAAAGCGCTTGAAAAATTGTCGCCCACTATCTCCATTGATAGGTTTAATAGTTTGGAGCAACAAGGAATCTCCCATATCAAAAATTATATTTCTGAAAAGCAAATGAGTCTGCTTGTTAAAATTCTCACGTTCGTCCTTATATTCTTTCCTAAGCCATAGCCCTTGCAGTATAAGCAAAAGCAATATGCTACTAAGAATAAGCGGCAAAATAATCTGCTTGAATTTTAACCGAATAGTGAAACCGTTTTTTCTCTCATTCATAATGTAAAAGTAAGCATCAAAACTTTTGTTAAAATCTCTTTTAACATTAATTAACATTGCTTTCAGGACTATTAACCAAGAAAGAGAATCTTCACCTGTAGATTTACAACAGAATTAAGACTATGAATTTTAACCACCAAACAAATAATAAGCTGATGAAAAAAATTGTTATCGCACTAGGTATTTTAGTAATGGTAATTGCAGCCACCATTTTGCGCGCTCAACAAGTCGAGGGAGTTATTACCTACGAGGTTCGGGTAAACATGCACCGAAATCTCCCTAAAGAAAGAGAAAATATGAAGGCAATGATGCCTGAGTTTAGAACTTCAAAACAACAATTGTTTTTTAATACTAATGAATCGTTGTATAAAGCTTTAATTGAAGATGAGGAAGAAGAGGAATCTGGCGGAGGCACTGTTCGTATGCGGTTCAGTCAGCCCAATGCAGAAGTATATATAAATCAGAATGATGAAAAGGCTGTTGTAAGGCAGGAGCTTTTCGGGAAGAATTATTTGATTACAGATACATTAAAAATTTCGCCTTGGAAGTTTGGTAAAGAAACGAAAACGATTCAAGGCTATGAATGCAAACAAGCTTTTTTTATAGATGAATCTCGCCCAGATAGGAAGCAAGAAATTACAGCTTGGTATACCGATAAAATAAGACCTTTCTTGGGTCCTGAAACATTCGGTTCTCTTCCTGGTGCTGTGCTAGCAGTAGATGTAAACAATGCGGAAAGAGTAATTCTATGTAAACAGATTGAACTGCGTCCTTTAAAGAAGAATGAATTGAAAGAACCAACCAGTGGCGAAAAAATTACGCGTGTTGAGTTTCGTAAAAAGATGGACGAGATGCGAAAAGAGATGGACAAAAACGGAGGAGGTCGCATGATCATCAGAAACTGAGAAACGAAATTCACTAAGAACCAATAATCCTATGATGAAGAAAATTTTCACGGCAGTATTTTTACTGGCTGCCAGTGTAGGCTTTGCTCAAAAGTTTATAATAAAAGGGCAGCTGCTTGACTCTCTATCAGGGTCGTTACCTTCTGCTACAGTGCTATTACTTACTCAAAAGGATTCAACCCTTGTAAAATTCAGCGTAAGCGATATTCAAGGAAACTTTGAAATAAAAAATGTAGCCAAAGGTTATTATATTTTCAAAGTTTCTTTTTTAGGATTTGCCACACATGTACAGAAGATTTCTGCCACTGGAGATGTTCCTGAAATAAACTTAGGAAAAATAAAGATGCAACCCCAGGCGAGCCAATTGGGAGAAGTTGTAGTGCAAGCCGATAAAGCACCTGTAGTTGTGAAGCGAGATACAATTGAATTCAATGCCAGCTCTTTTAAAACCAAAACGAATGGTACGGTTGAGGACTTATTAAAAAAATTACCTGGAGTAGAAGTTGATACTGATGGAACTGTAAAGGCACAGGGAGAAGAAGTGAAAAGAGTGACTGTAGATGGTCGTGAATTTTTTGGACAAGATCCTAAACTGGCAACGCGCAATTTACCTGCCGATGCCATCGATAAAGTTCAGGTGTTCGATAAAAAATCAGACCAGTCAGTGTTTACAGGAATAGACGATGGTCAAAAGGAGAAGACAATTAATTTGGAGTTGAAAGAAGAAAGGAGGCATGGCGCATTTGGGAATAGTATGCTGGGGGCTGGAGATAATAATCATTTTACAGCGAAGACCAACATTAACAAATTCAACAAAGGCAATCAACTTTCAGTTTTAGGAATGGGTAATAATATCAATCAACAAGGTTTTGGCGTTAGCGATTATTTAAACTTCAATGGAGGTGGTGGTGCTGGCGGAGGAAGAGGAGCTGTTAATATTCAGATCAATGCTGGCGGAAACCAGACAGGTGGTGCGCAGATAAATACAGGTCAACAAAATGGAATTGTTACCAACTATGCAGGTGGAGCTAATATCAACCAGAGCTACAATAAAGATAAAACCAAGTTAAATGGAAGTTATTTTTACAATCGATTGGACCAAAATTTAAGAACCGACCTTGAGCGTGTAAACTATCTTCAAAATGGAAACTATAATTTTGATCAAACCAGTAATCAAAATATTACGAACGACAATCATAAAGTCAATTTAACGGTTGATCATAAAATTGATTCGGTTAATTCGTTAAAATCTAACGTCAATTTAGTTTATAATTTCTCCGATCAGCGATTAAACAGTTTAGGTAAAACATGGAATGTTGGCAATACTGCTTTGCAAAATGAAAGCGATCAGACTACAACTTCAAAAGGAAATGGAATAACACTTAACTCAAACGTACTGCTGCGCCATCGCTTTGCAAAAAAAGGAAGAACGATTTCTAGCAATTTTGTTTTTGGCTACTCCGAGAATGAAACTAACGGCACATTACAATCAACCAATACTTATTACAAAGGACAAGCAACTGTTGTAAACGTTAATCAACGCAACACACAAACTACAACCAGTCCTAATTATGGCGTTACCTTGAGTTATACTGAACCCCTTGGCGGAAGAAAATATTTGGAGTTCAATTATAACTATAGTGCCGATATTAATAAAGTTGACAGAAGTGTTTATGATTTGAAAAATGAGCAAGAGAAATTTAGCGACTCGCTCAGCAATAAATATAATAGCAACTATCAATACAATCGGCCAGGCCTTAATTTTAGAGTGAACCGTGAGAAATATAATTTCTCTCTTGGAACGGCCTATCAAAACACTGAACTTAATGGGACTCTCATTTTGAAAAATCAAACGATCGATAGAAGGTTCGAGGCTGTATTGCCTTCCGCTCACTTTAATTATGATTACACCACATTCAAACACTTGAGAATAGATTATACAACCAACATGCAAGAACCTACTATTCAACAGTTACAACCTATTGTGAATAATAGCGATCAATTAAATCAATCCGTTGGAAATCCTCAACTTCGACCCTCGTATGTTCATCAATTGAGATCTAACTTCATGCTGTTTAATCCCACTAGCTTTATGAATGTGTTTGCATTGATCAATGGTAATTATACAACCAATGCAATTGTGAACTCGCAAACAACCAACGCGCAATTTGTTCGTATCACCAAGCCAGTAAACGTGAGAAACGGCATGAGCTTAAATGGAAACGTGAATCTTGGTATTCCTGTAAAGCCGTTGAACAGTCGATTTAATGTAGGGCCAACCTATTCCGTCTCAAGAAGCATTAACTTAACTAACGATTTTGAAAACACAGTTATTCAACAAACGCTGGGTGGCTCATTTAGATATAATTATTCGTTCAAAGATATTTTGATTGTTGATTTAGGAACCACCTTAAGCCATCAACAAACGGAGTATAGTTTCAACGCAAATCAAAACCAGTCGTATTTCAACAAAACATACAATGCCGAAGTGAACGTGAATTTCCTCAAGAAATATTCCTTTAACACCGAGATGAATTATTTTATTTACACAAGCCAGACTACAGACTTTCATCAGGCTATTCCACTCTGGAATTTTTCTATCTCCCGATACGTACTTAAAAACAATGTAGGTGAGATAAAGATTGGTGTTAACAATTTATTGAATAGAAGTCAGACCGCATCACAAACAGCCAGCACTAACTACTTACAGCAACAAACAACTAATAACCTTGGCAGATTCCTGATGTTGAGCTTCACCTATGCACTTAACAAACAATTAAACCCAATGGGCGAAGGAGGTAAAAGAGGTGGTGGAAGAGGGATGAGGATGATAATTAATGATTAAAAATAGTTGTAGCAATCCAGCTTACAATGTGTTCAATATTCATTTCATATCTTTGAAATCAGCAAGTATATAATGAATGATCAGTTGAATGAAAAAAACAGTCACAAGAAATGAATTAATGTTGCCTACGATTGAGGCAGTTAAGGAACTGGGAGGTTCAGCAAATACCGATGAAATCTACGAAAAGATTGTAGAGAAATTGAATTTAAGCGATTCGATTCTAGAAGTAATAAATGGAAAAACAGGTCAGTCAGAATTACAGTATAATTTAGCTTGGGTTCGAACAGTATTAAAAAACCAAGGTATTCTTACAAAAGGAGGCAAGGGTATTTGGATACTTAATCAAAACAGACAGCCAGAACTTTCAATTTTAACTGAGCCTCAAATTAAAACAACACAAACAGATGCTGACGAAGAAGTATCAGATGCAGAGGATTGGAAAAAAGTCGTTCTTGAAATTATAATTGAGAAAATGACTCCCAACGCATTTGAAAGACTAATTCAAAGAATTTTAAGAGAAAAAGGATTCTCCCAAGTAGAGGTATTGGGTAAGACCGGTGATGGAGGAATTGATGGGAGAGGTATTGCAAAAATTAATGGGATTTTAAGTTTTCATATAATCTTCCAATGTAAGCGTTACAAAGGTAAAGTCTCTGCTAGCGAGATTCGAGATTTTAGGGGAGCAATGGTTGGCAGAACTGATAAAGGTCTATTTATTACTACAGGTAATTTTACAAGGGATGCAATAAAAGAAGCAAATAGGGATGGTGCGCCAGCAATTGATTTAATGGATGGCGATAAAATTGCAGAAAAATTAAAAGAGCTTAATTTAGGGATCGACATAGAGTTACGGGAGCATGTTACAATCAACAAAACTTGGTTCGAAAATTTTTAGATTCCCAATGAACAAATCGATGGCCAACTTTTTAAAGTATTCCTTTAGATTATTTCTTTTTTACCTAATCACAAACATCCAACTTGTGTTTTCTCAAAAACCACCTTCCTTCGATATCCAAGGCCATCGAGGGGCGCGGGGTATCAAACCTGAAAATTCTATTCCCGCTTTTATGGCTGCTCTCGATCTTGGAGTAACAACATTAGAAATGGATTTGGCTATAACAAAAGACGGTCAGATTATAGTTTCACATGAGCCATGGATGAATGCGGCTATTTGCCTGGATTCTGTGGGCAACAGTATTTCTGCTAAAGAAGAAATGAAATACAACATTTATAAAATGAGTTACGAAGAAGTGAAGCAATGGGATTGTGGCTCGAAGGGAAATATAAAATTCCCTGAACAAGAGAAAATAAAAGTAACAAAGCCCTTGTTGAGTGAAGTGATAGTGGCAACTGAAAATCATATCAAAAGCTTTTCACGCTATGAGGTTGACTATAATATTGAAATTAAAACAATGCCTGAGGGCGACAACAAATTTCACCCATCACCAAAGGTATTTTCTGATATGGTTTTTAATTTGATCGATCAATACTTACCCCTTGATCGTATCGTAATCCAATCTTTTGATTTTCGTGTGCTGGCCTATTGGCACGCAACCTATCCGCAAATTCGCTTGGCTGCCCTAGTAGATAATCTAAAAACAATTGATGAAAACATTAAAGACCTTGGCTTTACACCTTCCATTTACAGCCCTGATTATAAACTTTTATCTAAATCAGAAATAAAATATTGCCATGAGTTGGGAATGCGGGTTATCCCTTGGACGGTAAATGAAACTACAGAAATGCTTGAGTTAAAAAATTGGAATGTGGATGGCTTTATTACCGATTATCCTAATCGTGCTAAAGCAATAAAGATGACACTGAATATCCAGCTAGGCAAAAAATAATTATTGCTTTTCTATCTTTCCATTCTTCATCACAAAGGAAACTTTTTCAAGTACTTCAATCGATTTGATAGGGTCACCGTCAACAGCAATAATATCCGCGAAAGCACCCTTACTAATTTCACCAATTTGCCCTCTCTTATCTAATAAATCGGCAGCTACCGTTGTTGCAGATTGAATTGCTTGCATGTTGGTCATGCCGTACTTTACATAAAAACTAAATTCGCGTGCTTGTGGAATTTTATGCCAATCAAAACCACCAGCATCCGTGCCAAAGGCAATTTTTACTCCTTTCTCCAATGCTTTTTTAAATAGTGGTTTTATTGCCAGGTACATTTGCAGGTAGCTGGTTGCTCCAAGTTTTGCTCTGCCTTCGGCAACATAGTCCATAACCGTTAACGTGGGCACCCAAAAAGCACCTTTGCCAATCATCAAATCCATGCATTCTTCATTTAAGGCAGAGCCATGCTCTATTGTTCTAGCTCCAGCTTTTAATGCATAGATAATACCATCGGGAGTCATGGCGTGGGCAGCCAACATTTTTCGCGATTTAATTGTTTCATCGGCAACAGCCTGTATTTCTTCAATAGTAAAATTAGGTATGCTGCCAAACGATCCATCGGCTTTTTTATAATAGCTTCTATCAGCATAAATTTTTATCCAGTCTGCTCCATAACTTATCTGTTCGCGCACTGCCTTTCTTGCCTCATCTGCACCAGTAACTTCTTGAATTCCCTTTGGCATATGTAGCTCCCAACTGTATTCACCATTACCTATACTATAATGCCCTGTGGTATTTATGGCTCGAGTAGATACAAACATGCGTGGCCCGGAAATAACCCCGTTGTTAATGGCCTTTTTTAAATCCACATCAGCATACATAGCACCTTCAGTTTCAACATCACGGATGGTAGTAAACCCATTTTGCAGAGCAATTTTACACGCTTCACTTGCGCGCAAAGTTCTATAGGGAATACTCTCCTTCAATAATTGCGCGTCATATTCTTCAGCCGTTATATCTCCCTGCAAAAGTACATGGGTGTGGCAATCAATAAGGCCTGGCAAAACTGTTTTGGAAGATAAATCAATTATGTTGGATTGTACGGGGATCTTATCCCACTCAATAATATCCTTAATCAGATTACCATCGATAACGATCGCCTTTTTGCCCATAGCTGTTGACGATTTTCCATCAATTAGATTGCCACATTTTACAATGATTACTTGTGCATTTATGGAAATTGGAAATGTCAATAAGAGAAAAATAAATACTTTTTTCATATGAATAATTATGGTACCAGTTTAAAGGATACAATACTGTTAAGCTAAGCTTTTTATTAGTAAATCACCCATTCTCTCTCTAAAATATACGGAAGGCTTTCCTCTCTTTTATTTACTTTTACCCATTATCAATTTAACTACCAATTTTATGAAATACGATGTTTATGCCATTGGCAATGCGATTGTTGATATTGTAACCGAAGTGGATTACGATTTCTTCAAAAAGAATGAAGTTGAAAAAGGTGTAATGACGCTAGTGGACGAGCAACGCCAACAACACCTGATGAAAGCTATTGACATGAATAATAGCAAACTGACTGGCGGTGGGTCGGCTGGCAATACTGTAACGGCTATCAATCAATTTGGTGGTAAAAGCTTCTTCTCGTGTACTGTTGCTAAGGATGAACTCGGTAAGTTTTTTATTGACGATTTGAAAAGCAACGGTGTTGAAACTAATTTGATTTATGATCAACTACCCATTGATCATACAGGCCGCTGTTTGGTAATGACTAGCCCTGATGCAGAGCGCACTATGAATACCTTCTTGGGCGTTAATTCTCACTTCTCACCTGATTATTTAGATGAAGAAGCAATAAAAAATTCAAAATTCATTTACATGGAAGGCTATCTAGTGCCCAGCCCTAAAGGTTTGGAAGCTATGAAGGCAACCAAGAAAATGGCTGAGCATCATAAAGTTTCAACTGCGCTTACGTTCTCCGATCCGAGCATGGTTAAATATTTTGGTACGCAGATGGAAGAGATTGTAGGCGCAAGTGTCGATCTGCTTTTTTGCAATGAAGAAGAAGCGATGATCTTTACAAAAACCAACAGCATTAGCGAAGCTCGTGAAAAACTGAAACAAGTTGCCAAACGTTTTGTGATGACGCAAGGCAAAAATGGTGCGTTACTGTTTGATGGTGACACCTTCATTGAAATTGAACCCTATAAAGTTACTGCCGTTGATTCCAATGGCGCAGGCGATATGTTTGCTGGGGCTTTTATGTTTGCCATCACCCATGGCCATAGCTTTGCTGAGGCCGGGAAATTGGCGTCTTTGGCCTCTTCCAAAGTGGTAGGGCAATGGGGACCACGGCTTAGTACACCATCTATTCAAAAAGTTTTATCAGATTTAACAGCTTGATCTTTTTTGGGTAAGGATTTTTTTCTACTTTGCCTATAGGTAGTTAATTAAGACTACTTACATTAAGAAAAATTAATACAAACCCCAATTTTTTATGAAAATGAAAGTAGCCTTTCTGGCCTTACTGGTGGTTTCTACCGTCAGCTTGGCCCAAAAGAAAGAAAAAGAGAAGATCACTCCTTCTCCAGAAAAGCAAGTAACAGCATCGCTAACAACTCCTGTTAAGGTGACTACCGTGGAAGGCATTACCGAATATCGGTTGGCCAACGGATTGAAAGTATTGTTGTTTCCCGATCAATCGAAACAGACCATTACGGTAAACGTTACCTATTTGGTAGGGTCCAAACATGAAAACTATGGAG
Source organism: Cytophagales bacterium (assembly GCA_038205685.1). Lineage (GTDB taxonomy): Bacteria > Bacteroidota > Bacteroidia > Cytophagales > Cyclobacteriaceae > ELB16-189. Next base: position 24,040 of record JBBRBQ010000020.1, read on the forward strand.
AAACTGGTATGGCTCATTTACTCGAGCACTTAGTTTTTAAAGGCACACCCAATCATCCTGATATCCCGCAGGAACTAACAGCCCATGGTGCACGCCCTAACGGAAGCACTTGGGTAGATCGCACCAACTATTTTGAAACCTTTAATTCAACAGATGAAAATCTAAAATGGGCTATTGATCTTGAATCGGATAGGATGGTGAATTCATATATCGCCAAAAAGGATTTGGATAGTGAAATGACTGTTGTTAGAAATGAATTTGAAAGTGGAGAGAACAGTCCTTTCAGGGTATTGATGGAACGTGTAATGTCCACTGCGTTTATTTGGCATAACTATGGCAAATCAACTATTGGCTCTAAGGCCGATTTAGAGAACGTGCCTATCGATAAACTGCAAGCATTCTATAAAAAATATTACCAGCCAGACAATGCGGTGCTTTTGGTTGCCGGCAAATTTGATGAGACTAAGACGTTGGATTTAATCAATCAAAAATTTGGTATCGTACCAAAGCCAACACGCGAAATTGCCACCACGTATACATTAGACCCCGTGCAAGATGGCGAACGCACTGTAACACTCAGACGAGTGGGAGACGTACAATTGGCTATGGCTGCTTATCACATTCCTGCTGGCTCTCATAAAGACTACGCTGCACTTGAAGTACTATCTAACATTTTGGGAAGCGAACCTGCTGGCAGACTGTACAAAGGATTGGTTGATACAAAAAAGGCGAGTAGCATTGGCTCTTTCTCCTTTCAATGGAAGGAGCCTGCCTTACTATTGGCTTACACAGAAGTGTTAAAAGAAAAATCGCTTGATGATGCAAAAGCTACATTTCTAAAAACATTGGATGAAGTGGCAACAACAGCACCCACAAAAGAAGAAGTGGATCGCGCCAAAAATGAAATTATAAAGCAAATAGAATTAGGATTCAATTCATCGGAACGAATTGGTCTTGAGATAAGCGAATTTGTTGGCACAGGTGACTGGCGTCTACTTTTTGTAACACGCGATAAAATTAAAGCCGTATCAGTTTTAGATGTAAACCGTGTAGCAAAACAATATTTAAAACCTGATAATAGAACTCTAGGTCTGTTTATACCAACAGAAAAACCAGATCGCTCAGAAATTCCGGTTACTCCTAATGTTGATGAGCTTGTAAAGGATTATAAAGGCACTCAGACAATTGCTCAAGGCGAAGAGTTTGATCCAGCCCCAGCCAACATTGAGTCACGCACTATGCGTGTTGAACTCCCGAACGGAATGAAGTTGGCAATGTTGTCCAAGAAAACAAGAGGAGAATCTGTAGAAGCAAGAATCACTTTACGCTTTGGCGATGAAAAATCATTGCAAGGCAAAGGCTCTGCTGGCGAATATGCTGCTAGTATGTTAAATAAGGGCACTTCAAAATATACACGTCAACAAATTAAAGATCAATTTGATAAATTAAAGGCCAATGTATTTATTGGTGGTGGTGCAACGCAAACATTTGTTAATGTAACTACTACCAAGCCAAATTTAGTAGAAGCACTTAAATTGGCTGCTGAAGTATTGAAAGATCCAATCTTTGCTACAGATGAATTTGAAAAAGTGAAATCGGAAGAATTAGCAGGCATCGAATCGCAACGAAGCGAGCCACAGGCAATAGCTTTTAATAAAATACAACGGCATACTACTCCTTTTTCAAAAGGCGACCCGCGTTATATCAACACGTTTGATGAAGAAGTGGCAAGTATAAAAGCGCTAACCATTGATGAGGTAAAGAAATTTTACAAAGATTTCTATGGCGCCAACAATGCAACTATGTCGCTAGTTGGCGATTTTGATGCCAATGAATTGAAAGCGTTAACCACTGACTTGTTTGGTAATTGGAAGAGCGCTCAGAGCTTCACTCGAATACCAGGAAAAGCAATGCAAGTAGCCACTATCAATGAATCTATTGAAACTCCAGACAAAGCAAACGCCTTTTTTGTAGCGTCTTATAATTTTGATTTTAGAGACGATAATCCTGACTATCCTTCTATGGTGCTTGGTAATTTTATGTTGGGTGGTGGATTTTTAAATTCAAGACTAGCTACACGCATTCGTCAAAAAGATGGATTGAGTTATGGTGTTGGCTCACAATTTAGTGCGGGCGCACTTGATCCTGTTGGTTCCTTCTTTGCTTACGCAATCTATGCTCCTGAAAATGTTGAGAAGTTAGAGAAAGCATACAAAGAAGAAATTGAAAAAGTAGTTGCCACCGGCTTTACAGCCGAAGAGATAACTGCTGCAAAGTCAGGCTGGTCGCAGTCACGCACCGTTAGTCGTGCACAAGATGCTGGCTTAGCAGGTACGCTTAACAACTATCTTTTTATCAAGCGTGATTTAAAATGGGATGAAGAATTTGAGAAAAAAGTAATGGCTCTTACTCCTGAACAGATCAATGCAGCCATGAAAAAGCATCTTAAATATGAATCGATGAGTATTATCAAAGCAGGTGATTTCGTAAAAGCCAAAGCAAAGGCTGCTGAGAAGAAATAAAGATTTATAAGTTTAACAAAGAAGCAGACCCTGCTATTTCATAAAGAGATAGCGGGGTTTTGTTTTTAAGATTCATTTTTAACTTCGCTAAGCTCCCCTTCCCACTTACTCACCACTGCTGTAGCAATGCTATTGCCCACTACATTAGTTGCACTGCGGCCCATATCGAGAAGCGGATCGATACCTAAGAGTAATGCTAACCCTGCTTCGGGGATGTTGAAGGTAGCAAGCGTGCCCGCGATAACAACTAAAGAAGCACGTGGAACTCCTGCTATACCTTTGCTGGTGAGCATAAGCACAAGCAACATGCTGAGTTGTGTAGCAATAGGTAAATCAATTCCGTACGATTGTGCAATGAAAAGCGAAGCGAACGTCATGTACATCATGCTTCCATCTAAGTTGAAAGAGTAGCCGAGCGGCAACACGAAGCTTACTATTTTATCTTTGCAGCCAAATTTTTGTAATAGCTCCATTGTTTTTGGAAAGGCGGCTTCACTGCTGCTTGTACTAAAGGCCAACAGAATTGGCTCTCTCATTTTCTTCAAGAGTTCGATCACACGTTTGCCAATGATGAGTGACCCAGCCAGCGCCAACACGATCCATAAAATCAAAAGGCCTGAATAAAATTCAGTGATAAAAATGGAATATGTTTTTAAAATGCCCAAACCTTGCTTAGCGATAATGGCCGTCATAGCACCGAACACGGCAACGGGTGCGAAGTTCATAACATAACCTGTTACTTTTAAAATTACGTGTGCGATAGCATCCATCGCTTTGATAACAATTTTGCCTTGTTCGCCAATAGCGGCAGTGGCTACTCCAAAGAAAATAGAGAATACAACGATTTGGAGTATTTCATTTTTTGCCATCGCGTCAATTACACTGGCAGGAAATACATGGTATAAAAAATCTTTAAGCGAGAGGCCATTGTGCGATACGCCTATATCTGTTCCTGCATCGGGCAACGGTAAATTCATAGCAATGCCAGGTTGAAAAATATTTACCAATATCATACCCAACAGCAAACTGGTGAGCGATGCACCAACGAACCACAACAATGTTTTGCCACCAATGCGACCAACAGAATTTATATCTCCCAACTTGGCAACCCCAACCACTAGCGTGGTGAATACTAATGGGGCTACAATCATTTTAATGAGGCGTAAAAAAATATCGGCTAAAATAGAAAAGGGCTCTACTTTACCATCGCGAACTGAAATGATGGAAGTCCGTTCTTTTATAATCGATTTCTTTTGCTGCTCTAGTTGATGAGACTGAACACTATCTTTCGATTGTGACTGTTCGTGTTGAAGTTGCTGTAAGTTAATTTCGATTGACTCTAACTTTTTATTTTCTTCAGCTACATAATTTTTATTTAGTACGAAGCCAAGCCCAATACCAATAATTAGGGCAATAATAATATAGAGTGTGAGCTTGCTTTTTTTGGGTGAGGGGTTAGGCGATTCCATTACTTATATTCTTGACGTTTTACTTCTCAATAAAAAATCCACCAACACCAACGCAGCCATTGCTTCAACAATAGGGACTGCTCTTGGCACCACGCACGGGTCATGTCTACCTTTGCCCGATACTACTGCATCGTTGCCATCTTTATCGACCGTTTGTTGGTCTTGCATAATAGTAGCAACAGGCTTGAAAGCCACATTGAAATAAATATCCTCCCCATTGCTAATGCCACCTTGCACACCACCTGAATGATTAGTCTTGGTTCTTATTTTTCCGCCTTCATTTATAAATTCATCGTTGTGTTGTGAGCCACGAAGTTGCACGCCTTCAAAACCACTTCCATATTCAAATCCTTTCACAGCATTGATGCTGAGCATTGCTTTGCCTAACTCTGCATGAAGTTTATCAAACACTGGTTCGCCCAAGCCAACAGGAGTATTTTTTATCACGCAAGTAACTATACCACCAATGGTATCGCGATCCAATCGCACTTGATCAATCAAAGCAATCATTTTTTCCGCTGTCGCGGGATCGGGACACCGAACTATATTGTCTTCTGTTTTTGAAATATCCAATGAAGAATATTCTGGAGCTTTTAAATCTCCCACTTGAGAAACGTACGCATTGATTTCGATCGAATACTTTTTTAGCAATAATTTTGCAATTGCTCCCGCTGCAACACGTGCAGCCGTTTCGCGTGCTGAGCTTCTTCCACCACCGCGATGATCGCGAATACCATATTTTTCCTGATAGGTATAATCGGCATGAGATGGACGAAATGCATTTTCGATATGAGAGTAATCTTTGCTCCGTTGATCTTGATTTTCGATTACAATGGCAATGGGTGTTCCTGTAGATTTACCTTCAAACACGCCCGAAAGAATTTTAAATGTATCGTCTTCCTTGCGTTGAGTAGTAATTTTAGATTGGCCTGGCTTTCTGCGATTAAGTTCTGATTGGATGTACGCTTCATCAATTTCCAATCCTGCTGGGCAGCCATCGATTACTACGCCAATGGCAACGCCATGACTTTCGCCAAAGGTACTGATCTTAAAAAGTGTTCCGTAAGAGTTGCTCAAGTAAGTTGAGAGTTTAAAAGTTCAAAATTAAAACCTTCGAGTTACTAGTTACGAGTCTTCGTTCAAAACTCAATGCAAGAAACTCAATGCCCCTAATAAAATTATTTTTTAAAGAACAGGTAAGTAAGACCCGCTATCGCAATAACGATAAAAATATTAAAACCTATTTTTAGCCATCCACTTTGCGATGTTGATTGAAGTGTATTGTCAGCACTATCAATTTTATCGTAAAACGAACCAAGATCATTGCTTTCAATGGATTGATTTCGCTGGCTTTCTCCAATCACTTTTACTACTTGCGTAGATTTTAAAGTGTCATATTTTTTTGTGTTGGTATTGAAATATATCCATTGAAAATAATCGCCTAAGTTATAGATGCCTGGCTCTTTCGGGATCATAAAATAAGTAAATGATTTATTGCCCATCACGCGGCCGCCATCTCGAGATACGTTTTGCTTTATATTGGGTTCATACAATTCAAAAACATTGTCGCGCTTTACAATTGGCTTTTCGATAGAAGAAATATTACCTTCGCCCACCACGCTAAATTCATATGTTACACTTTGCCCAGTTTGTAATTCATTGGTATTAATTTTTTCTTCTAACCTATAATTACCAACGCCAGCCGCATCCCGCGAAGGATGATCAGGTAATTCTTTCACTCGTACTGTCTTCACTTTAGAATAAAATTTCTTAAAATCTTCTTTTCTATTTTGTCCAAAGAAAGATGGATTCTTCGCTACTTTAAATTTAATCATATCTAACCCAACACTTGGAAATGTAACTGGCTTTGTGTTGAGTGGATAATAAGTGGCTTGGTATATTTTATATTGTGTGTAGCCTTTGCCATTGATGCTGATCGGCTCGCCTTCTATATTCTCTATGTTAAAATTCTCTTCCCAACAGGTGGCTGGTTTCAGTTTCTTTAATATTTCAGTAAGCTGTTTGCCAAGTTCATAAAACTGCATAGGTGCACGATTGTTATCCGCCACCAAAAAGGAAAGCGTAGTTGTGAACCCTTCGCCCACATATACTTCATCTTTGCTAGTTGAGAGCGCCAGCAGCGCATCTTCTTTTACATCTACAAATTCCGTTTCACCCTTACTGAAAAAATCCCGTGAAGGATCGCGATCAAAAAAACTGAACGGATCGTTCGACTGCGCTTGCACTGGCGGCCCCACTTTTATTTTTTTTCCGGTAATGGTATATACTTGATCGTTTATTTTCATTTTAAAATTCGGCAAAGTAAACGTGCCTTTTTGAGTAGGCGTGTACGTCATAATAATACTTTGAGAAGAACTTACTTGTCCGTTCACAATATTGGTTTGTGAGGAAGACGAGGTGCCGCGTTTTTTGAATCCCTCAATTTCCGGAAAGCTTTCGTAGTTTTTTAATCGATCGTTATTGACCGTTACAGTGATAGTCCACGCCTGGTTTTCGCCTATTTCATCAGGCCCCAAAAACACCTGAACATTTTGAGCTTGGCAGAGCCCTGCCAAAAATAAAAAATAGAATAAAATGCCTGTTTTCTTAGTCAATTTCATAGTTGCAACTCGTTGCATTCACAAAGTTAAAATCTTCTTGTTACTCTTATACAGATTTTGTACTTTCACCGTTACAATAGTTGGTTTGATAAGTTTTTCTAGTATTTAAGTTTTAAAATTAGGTCGCTTATGAAAATGTTAAGCTATTTCCAGAGTGTTTTAGCACGAGTTAGTTTCGATGCCAAGCTTTTTGAAAAAGAATTGAGAAAAGCCATAAAGTCGCTGATTGCAGAAGAAATCGAGGAACTTAAAAATTGGTGTTACTCCAATTATGCAAATCAATACGAGTTGGTGCTAAACCGCTGCTTCGTAGTGGCTTAGTTTAACACTTCAACTTTCTCAACTCTTATACCTACCGCTTCTATTCCCCGCAAGGTGTCCGTTCGCATAAACTGCTCAAGTCTTATCGTCTGCTTGCCCGCTTGTTTGAACTTATATTTCGGCAATAATAGAAACTGATGGTCGAACACATCGCCAATACCGCTGCTGCCCATGGGAATTCCCGTTTTTTGATCGAATAAATAATTGGAGATTAGCTTTTTTGCTGTCTCCGCTTTCGCGGGATTTTGAAGCGAATACTGAACAAAAATTCGTGAGTAGGGATAATCAGAAGAATTTCTGATCCGATAATAAACATTGTAAAAAGCAAGAGTATCTACAATCTCAAATTCAAATGCAGGCATGTCTTTCACTTTCCAAGTGCGGTCTGCAAAGTCGTGATCAAACTCATACACCCTTGCTTTGTCGCAGCTTGTAAGCAAAACGCTTGCAACAATAATTAACAGACAAAACCTCATTTCACCGGATCGTTTGGTGGAGTGTCTTGATTAGGATTGTTTGGCCGAGGTGGCCTTCTATTGTTGCCCCTACTCCTATTTGGATTTTGTGGATTATTTCTTTGCTGATTTGGATTGCTGTTCGGATTATCTCTATTAGGATTTTCTCTTCTGGGATTGTTATTCGGGTTATTACTGCGCGGAGCAGTTGAGCTATTCGGATTGTTCTTGTTCGGATTATTATTTGGGTTATTATTCCGTTGAGGATTTTGATTGCTATTAGGATTGCCTCTGTTGGGATTATTGCTTTGTTTTTTCTTATTGTCGTTGCTCTTAAATTTCCTATCCAAACTTGCCAAGTCGCTATTCAATTTGGAGATAGGCTGTTTTATAATGGCTGCATCTTCATTGAGTGTAGCAGGTTTTTTTCCTTCACGATTCAATTGCAATATCTCATTCACACGGTCAACATTGAGAGGATACCAGTTGCTGTCTTCCTTAAACCCAAACCACATTATTTTCCTGAATATGTCAGTCTTTTGCAGTTGAGCCTCTCCTCGCTCCGTTAACAAAGGGCCTTCTACTTTCGGAATGTGTTCAAGCGCTTCAATGTAAGTATCCAGCTCGTAGTTCAAGCAACATTTCAACCGGCCACATTGCCCAGAAAGCTTGCTCGGGTTGAGGGATAGATTTTGATAACGGGCTGCACTAGTAGCAACATTTTTAAAATCACCCAACCAAGTAGAGCAACACAACTCGCGTCCACAAACACCAATGCCACCAAGCCTTCCCGCCTCTTGGCGTAATGAAATTTGGCGCATCTCCACACGAATTTTAAACTCAGTGGCTAATAATTTTATAAGCTCACGAAAATCAACTCGGTCTTCGGCTGAGTAAAAAAAAGTAGCTTTTGTATTGTCCGATTGAAACTCCACATCCGAAAGTTTCATATCCAACTTCAGTTGTTGAATAATAACACGAGCTCTATATAAAGATGGCGATTCTCTTTTTTCAACTTCCAAATGTTTTTCTATATCACGCTGGTGAGCCAGTCTGTAAACTTTCTTTATTTCATGGTCGTTGGGTACTTTCTTCTTTTGCATTTGCAACCTCACCAACTCACCTTGCAACGAAACGTAACCCATGTGATGGCCGTTGGGCACTTCCACCACCACAGCATCGCCAGTGGTCAACTGAAGTTTTTCTGTGTTTCTAAAAAATTCTTTCCTACCACCTTTAAAACGAACTTCAGCTACATCAAACTTTTCTTCCACTGGCATTTCCATATTAGAAAGCCAATCAAACACATTCATTTTATTGCAGCCTCCCGTTTGGCAAGCCCCGTTATTATTGCATCCCGCAGTTTTACCGCCTTTACTTGATCCACATGAGCAACCCATAATTTCTATATTTTTAGTTAGCCATGATACCGCTCCGAACGATCTTACGACTTTAATTCAATCTTTTCTTTTGATCTTCAATTACTTGCAAATCTAATGCAATATCAGTTCTATAATACGCGTCTTGCCAAGTTATGGCTTTAATGCGATTGTAGGCTTTCGATCGTGCTTCATTCAAGTTAGAACCTATTCCGGTAACTGCCATCACTCTTCCCCCATCCGTCAACACTTTGCTATCCTCTAATTTTGTAGCTGCTAAAAATACCAAGGCATCGCCACCAGAATCAAGTCCTTCAATCACTTTTCCTTTTTCAAATTCTCCGGGGTAACCACCCGAAACCATGAACACCGTAACTGCATATTCAGCAATAGCCGAAATACTTTTGCCTTTTAACTTGCCTTGAGCAGTTGCCAACACTATTTCTAGGAAGTCCTCTTTTATACGAGGCATCACCACTTCCGTTTCGGGGTCTCCCATGCGTGCGTTATACTCAATCACGTAAGGTTCACCTTTTACATTCATCAGGCCAATAAAAATAAATCCTTTATACGGGATTCCTTCTTTTTGCAAACCAGCAACTGTTGGTTTGATTACCTTCTCTTCTACCTTTTGCATGAATGCTTTATCAGCAAAAACTACTGGCGATACTGCGCCCATGCCTCCTGTGTTCAGCCCTGTATCGTTATCGCCAATGCGCTTATAATCTTTTGCTTCAGGAAGAATTACATAATCGTTGCCATCGGTAAGCACAAAAACTGAAAGCTCAATACCATCCAAAAATTCTTCAATCAATACTTTGGCACTTGCCTCACCAAATTTTTGACCTTCCAGCATATCGCGTAAGTTTTCTTTTGCTTCCGCGATACTTGAGCAAATAATCACACCTTTACCCGCAGCAAGCCCATCTGCTTTAAGCACAATTGGAGGCGTAAATGTCTCTATGAATTTATAAGCATCTTCAAGTTGACTGGGTATAAAAGTTCTTGCCTTGGCCGTTGGCACACCATTGCGCAACATAAATTGCTTAGAGAAATCCTTGCTGCCCTCAAGCCTTGCACCCGATTGACCAGGCCCAACTAGCAGTATGTGTTTTAATGAATCTTTACTTTCAAAATAATCGCGGATGCCATTGACCAAAGGTCCTTCTGGGCCAACAATAACAAGATCAATTTTATGTTGAATGCAGCACTCACCTAACTCATAAAACTTATCAACGCCAACGGGTATATTTTTACCAATCAACGCTGTGCCTGCATTGCCAGGCGCAATGAAAAGATCAGTACACAAGGGGCTTTGCTTTATTTTCCAAGCTAGCGCATGCTCGCGGCCACCATTGCCAATAATTAATACATTCATCGTATCCTTAAAAAAGTAAAGATAGGGAGATAAGAACAGCTTTGGTATCGATTCGCTCTACTAGCTGGTTTCTGGCAATGTTGAAGTTGCTACTACTTCTTTCTTCTATTGCCCTCTCGCTCCTTGCAAAGTACTCAAATGCTTCTCGTACATAGCTTCTATCTTTTTGCCCAAGTCATTCTCGCCATACTCATACAACACTCGGTTAAGCTCACCTAAAATATATAGGTTAAGCCTTAGATCGCGACCCAAGGCACTATTTTCTTTTATCAGATAGGTTGCCATTTCATCAGCTGTTGAAGCCATTTGAGTAGCTACTTCAATGGCCTTTGCTTTTTCGCCTACTTTAAAAAGAAGCTCTATTGTAGTTGGTGTAGTAACATCATAAGCCACAGCTTTGCCAGGCATTTTTGATAGAGAGAAATTCAATACCTTCTTTGCTTTCTCCATTTTATCTTCTTTCACACCCTCAATAGAAATTGTTTCGACTCCTCTTTCTTTTTCTATGGCCGCCTCAGTTATTAAGGCATCGGCTAAGGCATTCAAACTACTACGATGGTTAAGTACAAACATTTTATAATCATCGGTGTAGTACAACTTATCATTGTCCAATCCGCGATAGCCAAAATTGTTGATCATATTGTTGTACGCCATTTCTGTGTTGACAAACTCATCTTTAGTTCCAACAGGCTTCTTCATTGGCAGCAAGCGATATGCATTTCCTTCCAACACTAGGTTATCTTCAATATCAAAATTGATTTGAGATTTAGATGTGTTGTTGAAATAAATCGGGCGCTCCCAATTGTTGGTGGCAATAACATCTAAAATTGCCAAGTCCTTTTTCTCAAGACCCCGTTTGGTTAGTTTTATTTGCATCTGATCTAACACAAGGCTATCATATCCTTTCGGGATGATACCTTTTTTCAACACAGCTTCTTTATCAATATTAAGAGTAAGCGTTTTGCTTGGCACAATGTTAGAATCATCGTAACGAAGTTGTTCATAATTTTTGCCCAACAGACCAATGTATTGTTTCAAGTCAATGCTTTTGATTTTCAGGTCAGAGTATTGCAAGTAATCATTTGGCCCACCTTGCTGATAATCTTTCAGCGTAAGCGAATAAGGCAACGGCTCTGATTCATACGCCTTTCTCATCGTTTGCTCGATGTACCAATCTGTGTTATAATAGCTTAACACCACCACTCGCACATCCGTCCGGAAGCCTTCCACTTCTTGCGCATACCACAACATGAACGTGTCGTTATCACCACCGGTAAAGAGAATAGAGTTAGGCGCGCACGAGGCCAAATAATTTTTACCTGAATCCACAGAGAAGAAACGATTGGAGCGGTTATGATCGTCCCATCCTTGCGATGCCATCAAAGCAGGCGCTGAGAAACAAACCAACGTAGCAACCACAGCAGCGACTTTTAAATTCTTAGTGAATTTATTTATAAATTCGGCAATAGCGATCACAGCAAAACCAATCCAAAAGGCAAAGGCATAAGTCGATCCGGCATAAATGTAATCGCGTTCGCGCGGCTCGTCAGGTGGCGAGTTCAGGTACACTACAATAGCAACACCTAACATCACAAACAGAAGAGCCACCACCGAAAAATTCTTGGTGTCCTTCATAAATTGATAAAACATACCGATCAATCCCAAGACAAAAGGAATCATAAAATAATTATTGCGGGCTTTATTACTAGCAATAGCGTAAGGCACTTTCTTGAACCATTCATTAGGGCCTAGCCAATCCGCACCTTGTTCATCGCTTTGACGGCCTGCGTAGTTCCACATAAAATAACGCATGTACATGGTGCCAATTTGGTGACGGAACATGTAATACAGATTTTGACCAAAGCTTGGTTTCTCACCTTCCTTCAATCCAATAATCCTTCGGTATGAATCCGCATAGTCAGAACTCCACGCACGCGGCAGAAGCACTTCTTCACCCGGCTCATATTCATACGTAAACTTGCGTTCTGAAATTTCATATTTGTCCTTGCCTTTGATATAAACATTGGCTCCATATTTTACACCAACGGGACGAGCCGTGAAGTAAGGGCCAACCAATAAAGGACGGCTGCCATATTGCTCACGTTTCAAATATTTTACGAAGCTCATTACATCTTTAGGTGCATTTTCATTGATGGGCGTTGAGTAGTTGGAACGAATAACAATTGTAGCATAAGAACAATATCCTATCAAAATAAAAGCTGTAGAAAGTAAAAATGTATTCAACAATACTTTTTCTTTTTGTTGGCTGTAGCGGATTCCCAAAATCAAAATCGTCAATAGAATCAAGGTAAATAAGATAGCACCTGAACCAAACGGAAGCCCAACAGTATTGACGAAGAACACTTCAAAATTCCCCGCAAGGGTAGGTAAACCAGGTATAATAAGATCGTTGATAAAAAGAACGATGCCAACACTAATTGCCAAGGCTGCAACAATGCCCCATTGTGTGGTTTTATATTTTTTGAAATAATAGATCAAGCCCAACGCTGGCAGGGCAACCAAGTTCAACAAGTGAATGCCTATGGAAAGACCGATCATATAGGCCGTGAAAATCAACCAACGGTTGGCTGCAGATTCATCTTCGATAACTTCCCATTTTAAAATTGCCCACACTACAAAGGCGGTGAAGAAAGATGACATAGCATACACTTCTGCCTCCACGGCCGAAAACCAAAATGAATCTGAAAAAGTATAGGCTAGCGAACCAATTAATCCTGCTCCCATCAGCACCCAGATTTGATCGGTCTTTAAGTCCTCAACCTTGGCTACACCAAGCAACTTTCGCCCGAAAAGGGTTATCGACCAAAACAAAAACAATATCGTGAAGGCACTGCCCAACACGCTTAGAAAGTTTACCCAATAGGCCACTTTGGTAACATCGCCCAACGCAAGAAAAGAAAACATACGGCCCAATAGCATTTGCAAAGGCGCACCGGGTGGATGCGAAACCTCCAACTTATAAGCCACCGCAATAAATTCTCCGCAATCCCAATAGCTGGCGGTTTCTTCGAAGGTTAACCAATAGGTGAGCAAGGCAATGCCGAAGGTTATCCAGCCTGCAATGTTGTTTGTTTTTTGAAAATTCATAGGGATGTTAATCTGACAAAATTAGGTTGCGAAAATAAGGAATAAAGTCGAGAGTTAATCTATTCAGGGATTAACGGCAAACACACGAAGTAATGTACTATTAGAGCGGTTTTTTTATTTCGCTTGCAACATGGAAAGCAGTTTCTACTTGCTGGCGCAACGCCAAGTAGGTTTGGTACTCGGTAGAAAAATTTAAGCGATTCATTACCGTTTCATCATAATTTCCACGAAGGGCAATTGTCAACTCACATACTTCCCGCACTGCATGGCCACCACCTTCGCAGGAAGTAACGTAATCCGCTAAATTTTCTCGTTGTATAAATTCATTTAACATCGGGCTGGTATTGCGATGGATTTGAATCTTCAAGCCACAAAGTTTTGCCATTCCTAAATCCAATACATCATCAAAGACAAACGCGACCTCTTCCCCATTTAATCCTTGATCTTTTAGAAAGTGATTGAAGGATTCAATCTTGTTTTTTGATTTGGTATAGATAGAAGTAAAATGCTCACGCGTTGCTAAGGCGATAGCCGATTCATTAACTTCTCCTGTGATGATAGTAGTTGTTGGCAGCGAGCCATTCGCTAGCCAATGACTAAAACGCAATAGATTAGTACCCATGGCATCGGGCTCGCTAAAGCTACTTGTGTGCCCAATGCCTTTGGTGCCAGTGTTGAACACGCCATCCCAATCAAAAACAAACGCTTTTATATTGGATAGCTTTTGCTGAAAAACAAAAGGTGAAACACGAAATGCTCCACCTTTTGATGAGAATAGTTTCTCTATATGAGCTAGTTCCACTTAATCTTCTTTCAAATCTTGAATATCCAACATGCCCACAGGCTTGCCATTATCGGTAACTAAAATGGTATCTACTTTTGTTTTCTTGAAAATATCGGCTGCATCATTCAAGATTGCATTCGCATCAATTGAAATGGGAGCATTATAGGTGAATGAACTTAACGGTTGTGTCAAAATTTCACGACCTTTCTCTTGAAGCTTTCTGCGCAAGTCACCATCTGTGAAAACGCCAATGATAGAGCCTGTTGAATTAACTACAGTTACACTGCCAAAACCATACTCCGTCATTTTCACTAATGCATCGGTTACATTAAGATCCGAAGTTACAATAGGGTTAGTTGGTTTGATAGCATCTTTCACCTTGGTGGTAAGCAAGCGAGTGTGTTCAAAAAACTGTTGCGTTCCTAATGAGGTAAAATTATTTTCAGTCAACGCCTTCATCACTTTCCAAGGAGCAGTGATAGTGTGAACGCCTAGTGTGATGGCGTTCCGCACGTGTTCTGCATGACGCACTGAGCTGAACATTATTTTTGTATCGTATCCATACGTATCAGCAGCTATTACACATTGGTTGACTAGCTCTAGTGCATCGTGACCTTGATCTTGTAAACGACCCACCAACGGACATACATAAGTAGCTCCTGCTTGCATTGCCATATACGCTTGTTGAAGTGTGTACACTAAATGCACGTTCACCAACAATCCTTCTTTTCTTAACATATAACAAGCACGCACTCCTTCTAGTGAAACAGGAATTTTAAAAACCGTTTTTGTTGCATCCAAACCTAAGTTGAGTTGTCGTTTTGCTTCGGCCACTACTTCTTCAGCCGTGTTGCCCAACGCTTCAATTTGAAGCACAGGAACGATCTTAGCCAATTTTAAAATGAGTCCGTCAATATCAGTAACTCCACCACGGTGCATAAATGTAGGCGTGGTAGTAAGTCCATTCAAGAAACCAAGTTTAAAGGCTTCTTCAATTTCTTTTAGATCGGCTGAATCAAGGTATAATTCCATATTAATGTATTAACGGTGATAAATTATTTGCGAGTGCTAACTTCAACTGCGTGAATATCAATCAAAGGCTTTAAAAATTCTTCTAATTCATAAACAGATAATTGGCTGGCCGCATCGCACAGTGCCTTTTCAGGATCGGGATGTGTCTCGATGAACACACCATCCACACCTGCGGCAACACCAGCACGTGAAAGTACGGGCAAAAATTCTCTTGCGCCTCCTTTTGAATCGGCACTTGGTATACCGTATTTTCTGATCGAGTGAGTAATATCAAAAACCACCGGATAACCCGTTTTATTCATGTGGTAAAAACTTCTTGGATCAACAACTAAATCGTTATAGCCAAAAGTGAAACCTCGTTCGGTTAATATGATTTGATCGTTACCTGAATCAACACACTTAGCAACAGGGTGCTTCATGTTTTCGGGTGCAAGAAACTGGCCGTGTTTAATGTTAACTACTCTTCCAGATTTTGCAGCGGCCACCATCAAGTCTGTTTGCATACATAAGTAAGCAGGAATCTGCAACACATCCACCACAGTGGCAACTTCTGTAACTTGACTAGGATAATGAATGTCAGTTAAAATAGGAAAGCCAAATTGTTCTTTTACTTTGGCAAGCATGGCAATACCTTTTGTTACGCCAGGGCCAGTATAATATTTAAGATTGCTTCTGTTATCTTTTTGAAAAGACGACTTGTAGATAATTTTAATTTTTAACCGCTCCGAAACCTCCTTCAGTTTCTCAGCGGTTTTCATCATGATACTTTCTTCTTCAATCACGCATGGACCTGAGATTACAAACAATTCATCACGGCCACATTCAATATCTCCAACACGAACAATTTTCTTTTCCATAGGAAATAACGTTAAGGTTTAGTTTATCAGAAACTATCCACCTATCTTTTTAACCTCTCGGTTTTCATAACTCTCTATCACATCGCCCATCTGCATATCGTTAAAGCTCTTGATGCTTACACCGCAATCAAAACCAGAACGGACTTCCGAAGCATCATCTTTAAAGCGTTTCAAGGCAGTCATCTCACCAGTATAAACCACAATGCCTTCGCGGATCAAGCGGATCGGGTTGGTTCGTTTTAAGTAGCCATCTGTTACCATACAACCTGCCACTGTTCCCACTTTCGTGATCTTAAATACTTCACGTATTTCAGCGTTACCCACAATTACTTCCTCCATCTCCTTCTCTAGCATACCTTCCATCGCGCCCTTCACATCGTTAATGGCATCGTAGATGATAGAATACAAACGGATTTCAATTTCCTCGTTATCGGCAAGCCTGCGCGCGCTGGTTGAAGGCCGCACTTGGAAGCCAACAATCACGGCATCGGAAGCAGAGGCCAACAATACATCTGACTCAGATATTTGACCAACACCTTTATGAATAATACTTATTTGAATTTTAGGCGTAGATAATTTCAACAATGAATCTGACAATGCTTCAACAGAACCATCCACATCACCTTTCACAATCACATTCAATTGCTTGAACGAGCCTATTGCCAAACGTCTTCCAATCTCATCGAGCGTAATGTGCTTCTTGGTGCGGATGCTTTGCTCACGCATGATCTGCCCCTTTCTGTTGGCAATTTCGCGTGCCTCACGATCAGTTTCCATCACGAAAAACTTCTCGCCTGCTTGTGGTGCGCCATCCAATCCTAATACAACTACTGGTGTTGAGGGCCCAACTTTAGTAACTTTTTTGCCCGTATCATCATACATGGCCTTCACTCTTCCATAGTTAGAACCAGCCAGAAGAACATCACCAATTTTTAACGTACCTGCCTGCACCATGATGGTAGCAACATAACCACGGCCTTTGTCAAGCGATGCTTCTATTACAGAACCAGAGGCTTGCTTATCAGGATTGGCTTTTAGATTTAATATCTCAGCTTCTAACAATACTTTCTCAAGTAGATCATCAATACCTTTTCCAGTCTTCGCTGATATTTCTTGCGATTGATATTTTCCACCCCACTCTTCCACCATCACATTTATTTTTGATAAACCTTCGCGAATCCTATCTGGATTGGCAGTCGCTTTATCAACTTTATTGATGGCAATAACAATCGGCACACCAGCCACCTGCGCATGGTTAATAGCTTCTTTTGTTTGTGGCATTACATCATCATCGGCAGCCACTACAATTATGGCAATGTCTGTCAACTTCGCACCACGGGCACGCATAGCAGTGAAGGCTTCGTGACCAGGCGTATCAAGGAATGCAATCTTATGCCCACTCTTCGTCATTACATCATACGCACCAATGTGCTGTGTAATTCCGCCCGCTTCAGAGGCAACCACTTTTGTATTGCGGATATAATCCAACAACGATGTTTTACCATGATCCACGTGACCCATGATGGTAACAATTGGAGCACGGTCTAGTAATTCTTCTTCCGTATCTTCTGCTTCTTCAACTAGTGTTTCGTCTTCTGTGTTGGTAAACTGCACATCGTAGCCAAACTCGCTTGCTATAACTGTAATTGCTTCTGCATCCAAACGTTGGTTGATGGACACGAACATGCCAAGACCCAAGCAGGCTGAGATAACTTCGTTAACAGAAATATTCATCATCGAAGCCAAATCATTAGCAGAAATAAATTCTGTAACTTTTAATGTCTTAGAATCTTCCTGCTCTTGTTGGAAGCGCTCTTCCTCTGCATCAAAATTCGCTTGACGCTTTTCTCTCCTATATTTTGCTCCAGTAAACTTCTTACTACCACCGCTTAATTTCGCAAGTGTGGCTTTAATCTGATCTTGAATTTCTTTCTCTGTTGGCTCTGCTTTTGGTGTGCGAGGAGCTAATGGTCTCTTAAATTGAGAACCGCCACCCTGACCTTGGCTTGGTTGAGGAGTATAGCCTCCAGGTCTATTACCACCACCTTGCTGACCTTGACCACCTTGTCCTGGTGTGGGCGGAAGCCTTTTTCTTGGTCTTTTCTGCTGGGCTGCTGCCGCTGCTCGAGGATCGGAAGAAGCAACAGGTTGTTCTTTCTTCTTTTCTACTGGAAGTTCGATGCGATCAACCACTTTCAAACCTTGCAACTTATCTGCTTTCGCTTTGATAAGCTCTTGCTCTGGGGGTTTCTCGGCAACTATCTCAGCTGGAATTTCCTTTATTTCCACAACAGGCTCAACAACTTCTGTTGGTTTTTCAATAACTATTGGTGGCGCTGGCTCTACTAAAGCCTCAACAGGTGCGACTTTCTTTTTTGTTTCAAGTTCAATCTTCCCAAGAACCTTGAAGCCTTCAAGTTTTGGTTTTTCAACATCAACCTTTTCTACTTTGTCAACTTTGTCAACAACTTTATCGATAACCTTAACCTCCTCTTTGGCTTTTATTTCTTTTGAGCCTAGGTTTTTGATCATGATGCGATCTTCTTCCTCTGCCTTTTTTCTGTGGATTTCAGGTTCTACATGCGCTGGAGCGGCAACTGGCTCTATGTGTTTATTTCCAATTGTTAAGCCAGAAGCTTCGATCTTCTCTGATGCCGATGACGCATACTCTTTGGAGAGCATGGCAAACTGCTCGGGCGTGACTTTAGCATTGGGATTGTTTTCTACAACAAAACCTTTCTTGGCCAAAAATTCCAAAATGGTATTATGACCAACATTCAGCTTTCTTGAAGCCTGACCCAACCTAATTAATTTCTCTTCAGCCACTTATTTCTTTGTTTCTTTCCTGTTGTTTTTAGACTTCCTTTAGCTAGGTTTCTAAAATTTGTTGCAAAAATGCACTATTTTGAACTTAAAGTCTTTACGCTACCTCAAATAATTTGTTATTCAAACTCCTTCTTTAGCACATTAAACACAAGCTCCACTGTTTCTTCTTCAAGATCAGTTCGCCTTACCAACTCCTCTTTATTTAAATTCAACACGCTTTTCGCGGAATCAAGTCCTATCCTTTTTAGTTCATCAATCACCCAGCTCTCAATTTCATCTGAGAACTCATCCAAGTCAACATCTTCTTCTGGCACGCCATCCGTTTCACGGAACACATCAATTTCCAGCTCTACCAACCGGCTAGCTAAACGAATGTTCAACCCACCCTTACCAATGGCAAGCGAAACTTGTTCTGGTCTAAGATTGACCGAAACTCTTCCTAGCTCTTTATTGATTTTTAAACTCGTGATCTTCGCAGGGCTTAACGCACGCGTAATGTATAAATCAAGATTTTCTGTATAGTTGATTACATCGATGTTTTCGTTTTGCAACTCGCGCACAACTGCATGAATACGTGAACCCTTCATACCCACACAAGCCCCTACAGGATCAATACGATCGTCATACGATTCAACAGCTACTTTAGCACGTTCGCCTGGCTCACGCACAACTCTCTTTATTGTGATCAGTCCATCATAGACCTCTGGCACTTCTTGCTCGAACAGTCTTTCTAAAAATACAGGAGATGTTCTTGACAAAATTATTTTTGGATTGCCATTTACCATCTCCACTTTATGCACAATGGCTCTCACATTTTCTCCCTTGCGGTAGCGGTCTTTTGATATTTGCTCGCTGCGCGGAATACTGATTTCATTACCTTCGGCATCGATCAACAACACCTCACGGCTTAGCACTTGATAGACTTCGCCTGTGATTATTTCACCAACAATGTCTTTATATTTTTGATAGATAATATCTTTCTCAAGGTCTTTTACCTTTTGGATAAGTGTTTGCCTTGCAGTAGTTACAGCGCGTCTTCCGAAATCTTCTAAATGAATTTCTTCCGCTACTTCTTCGCCAACTTCAAAATCCGGCTCAATTTTTTGCGCATCTGTAAGGCTGATTTTATCATGCTCCCAAATATCTTCCGAATCGTCCTCCACAATCTCGCGAAAGCGCCAGATTTCTAAATCGCCTTTGTCGGCATTCACAATGATATCAAAGTTATCATCGGTAGTATACTTTTTACGAATCATATTCCGGAATACATCTTCCAAAATACGGATCATGGTTGGTCGATCGATGTTTTTTTGTTTGGCAAAGTCTGCAAACGATTCTATCAGTGTTGAGGTGTCCATCATGGTTACCTAAAATTTATTTAAACGATACTTCTACTAATGTTCTTTCTATATCTAAAAATTGAAAAGGTACTTTCTTCAACTCTTTTTTCTTGCCTTCTCTTACTTCTTGTTCTAGATAAATGGATTCTTCCGTTACTCCAACCAACTTGCCCCGCTCTATCTTTTTATCTTTCAACTGCACTTTCACTTCCCTTCCAATATTCTTTGTGTATTGCCGATGCAATTTCAACGGCTGATCAACACCAGGTGTGGTTACTTCCAATGCATAATTTTCGAGCGATTCATCCAGCAAATCCGAAAGTTTTCTACTCACCACTGCGCAATCATCAATCGAAACGCCCTTATCTCCATCCAATGCTACAGTAATTTTGATGGGATTACTTTTTGAGTTTATAACAAGATCGATCAGGAATTGACTTTCGTCAGATATACTTTGATCTACCAATGATTTTATAAGCTCGTTCGATACCATAAAAATTCTATAATAAAAGAGGGGACTTTTTGGTCCCCTCTTAATTTTTGAATCAGAAGTGATGCAAAGGTAAGTATTTTTTATAACTCTCCAATAGCTTCAAAAACTCAAGGGGAGTTGTGGAAATAATTCTATAAACTTAGTCAAACCTGAATTTTTCAGTCAAAACTTTATCAATTTGAATTTTTAAAAGATGGGATATCGAATTGAGCCGTTTCCCATACTAGATTTAAATCCAAAGCAAAGTATTGATGAGCATACACATTTCTAGATCGAATCATTATCACCCAATCAATTTCAATAAATTCATCCCTCAATTCTTTTGAAATGCGATTAGCGGCCTCACCAATGTTTTCAAGTAATTTAGTAATAGCTAGCTGAAGCATGTAATTCTCCTCAAATTCATCTTTTGAAACACCCAACAGAAATTCATGAATTGAATTTGAAGCCTCGACAATGTGAACCAAGCGTTGTTTATCTCCGATTCAACCGCTTATCCTTGTCAATGAACGGCAGTATGTGCTTCGAGATACCCTTTGTTGAAACTAAGTCAACTTTTTTTCCAAGCAATTCTTCAAGCTTGAGTTGAATTGAAGTAAATTTAAACACCCCTACCCTATCATCTAACTCTAACAACAAGTCGATGTCGCTAGTTGCATCCTCTTCACCTCGGGCATAAGAGCCAAAGAGGTATGCCTTCCGTACCGGTTGAGTTTGCAGATATTCTGTTAGTATTGGAAGAAAGTTGCTCACTTGCTAAAATCTATCTTTAACCAAAAATACATTTTTTTTTGAAGTGATTAAAGTTTAAGAATTGAACTGTATAAAAACTACCGTCCTCTCGAATTACAATTCTTAATTTCCTTTCGTTACAATCAAAAACAAATCCAAGGCGTCTGATGCATTGTCGGTAACAAGGTAATCGGTATGGGTAATACTTCGCACCAACTCATCTGAAGCGCCAATCAATTTTTCGCGGTTTCTTCGGTTCAAAAACTCGTACGGAATTTGTAGCAAGCGGGCAGGCAAGCGATGTTGTAAGTCGAGCACATCCCACTTCATAATACGGTCTACTGATTTTCTGTTCCGCTCATGGTATTGCATCACCTTTTCGTTGCCCGTAATACCTTTCATTTCAACTATTGGAAATATCTCTCTTGCAAGAGTTTCAAGCTCAGATGCTGTGTACTCGCGAATGTGCCAAGGATTCCGCGAAAGCGATAACAATCTGTTGGGTGTTGTAAGTAAGGCCGTGCCTCCGGGCTTTAATACGCGATGGATTTCTTGCAAGAATGCACCATCATCCTGAATGTGCTCAATTACTTGAAAGCTGAATAGGCGGTCGTAAGCATTGTCATTGATCCCCGCAAAGGGTGGAATGTTTCCGCTAATAAATTCTCCGTTTGGATATTTTTTTCTTAACACCGTAAGTGCACTTTCAATTTTATCAAGCGCGGTGTAGCTGGTGGCTTTATTGATTATAAGCTCAATTCCTCGACCTTCGCCACAACCAACTTCCAATACATCGCCAAAAACATAGGCTTCGGCTGCAACATAGGCTTTTAGCAAGCGTTGGTGAATGGGGTTATCGGAAGGAATATTTTCCGAAGTGATTTCTGTGGTATATACTTTGCTCATAAAGTGAAGTGGCACAAAAATAGAAGTAATAGATTAATTTTAACGGGTGGTTTAAATTTTTAAGCAGAATGAAAATATACGTAGGCTTTGCCTTTCTTTTGATTAGTTCAACCTTGTTGGGTCAATCATTATCCAGTTTAAACCTCAATCATCTGTATGATCCTCAGCAAGAGGTATCGCTACAAATGGAATTGATACGAGGCAGAGATCAATTTACAGTGAACTACCAACTGCTAACCAACAATGACCAAAATAGCATTGATAATTATAAAATCGTGTGGGAACGCTGGGAATCCTTCAATGCACGACAAGGAAATTTGATTGAGCAATCGCCTGTTGAAATGCCCCTCATTGTGAAAACCAGAAGAGCAGGTAAACTAACTTTCCCGATGGCAGACAAGGCTTGGCAATTGGTAGCCAAAGTAACGAATACAACTACTTCCAAGAGTTGGACTTTTGTTAGATCCATTGATCCTAAATACCCTGTTGATGCTTTTGTTGAAGATGAGAACGGAGTTGTTATTAAGCCTTACATTATAAAATCCAAAACCTATATTGTGAATGGCACCAGTGGCAAGCCGCTGCATGTGGATTATCACAAAACTATTTTTGATGTTGCTTCTCCTCCTTTTGCGGATAAGCAAGCAAAGCCCGATCGTTTTATGTTTCCCGACTCAGCGTTTACTATTGAAAGCGGTGCTAAAATAAACTTTAAGAAGGAAGGCCTTTACTTAGTTCAACAAGACACCATAGCTTCTGAAGGCATTGCGTTTCGTGTGGTAAAAGATAACTTCCCTAAGTTTACTAAAATAGAGGATTTGGCCGTACCTCTGATATTTGTTTGCACCAAAGAAGAGCACGATCAATTGCTTGACGCGAAGGATGATAAATCTAAATTTGATAAAGTGATTTTAGATATCACAAAAGATAAAGACAGAGCTAAGAATTTTATGCGCAGCTATTTTAGAAGAGTGGAGCTTTCCAACTTATATTTTAGCTCTTACAAGGAAGGTTGGAAAACCGATCGCGGAATGATTTATCTGATTTTCGGTTTGCCCGATGAAGTAAGCAAAACTGGCCAAAAGGAAATTTGGTATTACAAAAACAGTCAAGCAAGATTTACTTTTGCGAAAGCTGGAAGTGTGTACGACCCTGAAAACTATATACTGGTGCGCAACAATAACTTTATGGAAACGTGGTTCAACACGATTGACTTGTGGCGGAAAAGCAGATTTTAACCAATTTAGCAACTCAAAATCGCATTCAATGCTAAACTACTTTTTAGTAATCGAACGGATAAAATCAGTTTCCTCTTTTTTATAGGGCTTGCCATCGGGGTAGAATATTTCGTGATGCCACACTGCAGGTTCCCGTCCATTTACGTATGGCTTCTCCCAACTATCCCACGGTAAATTTGTTTGCGTTTTGCCTGCAACAAAGCCCCAGTTGAACAAGCCAACCTTTTCTCTTTTGCCAATAGGCATAATGGTTTCAAATGTGCTTTTATTGCCTCTCGCCAAATACTCAGTACACAACATGGGTCGATTGTATAATTTAAAAAACAGAACCGACTTTTCAAACCAAGCAGCATCTCCATAGTTATGGAAGCTGATTATATCGGATGACTCCAACTGTATTTTTTCAATGGCATTAAGTGCTTTAGCGTTATCATAATTAATTTGCCAAACACCGCAAGTAAGCGGCTGGATTGGTTTTGCTGACCTTGTCCATCGAAATACCTGAGGCAACAAAGACTGAACTAGCTCAAGTTTATTAGCAGGCTCCTGATAATTATTCGTATTTACATTGTCTGGCTCGTTCCAAACATCCCAAGCAAGTATTCGCTTGTCGTTGGCAAATGCTTTCACAATTCCGGTTACATATTCTTCCAATCGCTTGTACTGTTTTGAATCAGTCAAAGCCATTGCTCCCGGACTTTGCACCCAACCCGAATTATGCACTCCTGGTTTCGGATCATGCTGCTTGCCCAACTTTGGCGATGGATCCCACACGCTATCAAACAAAACAAACATTGGCTTTATATGATGTTTCTCACACAAGGTTAAAAAAGTATTGACTCGTTTCGTAAATCCTTTTGAGTCTTGCTGCCACAGTAAGTCGTGAAGAAAAACGCGTAGCGTATTGAAGCCTATGCTTTCGGCCCAAGCCAATTCTTTTTCTATTTGCACTACATCAAATGTTTCGGCTTGCCACATTTCCAATTCGTTGATTGCATTTGTGGGGATATAATTGCAACCCACCAACCATGGTTGTGTTGAATACCATTGGTTGGCCTTTTCAACAGACCATACTTGCGAAAATGAATTCATGGAACACAATACAAGCAGCGATGTGATAACTAGAAAGTAGGAAGCTTTTTTCATTGAAATTTTTTTGAGACTTATAAAACAAGAATAATCTTTGGGAAGTTAATAAATCTCATATCACAATCAAATGCGATAAAAGCGGCAGCAATATCGTATAGTAGTGAAGATTACTTCTTTTCTGTAGCAAGAACCATTTTAATCTTGTTCTTGGCACCAATCTGCATCACATCTACAAGGTCTTGTATGGTGAGATTGGGTGGAAGCCGAAGTACCACGGTTGGTTTGCTCATACCAGTGCAGGCTTTCACCAATTCGTATTCCAATCTACCGAAAGGGATTTCCTTTTGATTGATATAATATTGCTTTGAACTAGTTACTGATAGCGAAAGTGTTTGTTTACTCAATGTTTGGCTTGCCTTTGATTTGGGCAACAAAAGCTTGATTACATTGGGGTTGGTAACAGTGGAGATGATCAAGAAAAATAATAGCAAAAAGAACATGATGTCGTTGAGCGAGCTTGTCGCTACTTCGGCATGAAATTCATTTCTGCGTTTAAACTTCATAACTAGATATGAGTAGTTAGATATTAGATATGAGACTATACATTCTTAGGAAGCTGGGCTTAAAATAGAACGCATAAATTCAAATACATCTTTTTGCATCTCCCTTGAAAAGCGACTTATTCTTTGATTGAGCATGTGATAAGCTGAGTAGGCAATTACACCTACAATCAAACCCGAGCCACTGGTAATCATTTTCTCATAAAGACCGCCAGCGATAATGCCAATGCTAATATTATCTGATAATGATATTTCATAGAAAATCCTGATGATACCCGAGATAGTACCCACAAAACCAAGCATGGGTGCAATACCCGCGATAATGCCCAGATAGCCCGTGTTCTTTTCCATTTCCGCAATTTCGATGTTAGCGGATAGTTCTATCATGGTTTCGATTTCTTTCACAGGTTTACCAACGTGATCTAATCCACTGGCTATAATTTTACTAATGGCTGAATTCTCTTGAGCCGCAAAGGCTTTTGCTCCCTTTATATCTCCTGATAAAAGAAATCTTTTGATATGGGTCATTAAATCTTTTCTACCCTTGGTAACAGAGCGGATGTATAAATAGCGCTCTGTTAAAATATAAATAGTAACCAACGAAAGCAATACAATGGGCACCATTACAGCACCGCCCTTCATAATTAGCTCGGCAATAGAAAGATCGGATGGTGCGGAGACTGTTGGTGTTACCTGAAGTTGAAGAATCATGTATGTGTGCTTATGTCTTTAAATTTATGTAACCCTGTTACTTAACGAAACAAGAGGTTACAAAATTTTATAACCTCTTGCTTTACTTTCCATCACCGTGTATATCTATTTCTTAGCTGACTTTTTTAGGATTTCAATATTCTCTTTTACAGTAGCATTGTCAGGTTGCAATACCAGTAATTTCTCATAATAAGTTTTAGCCGTTGGAATATCATGCTTAACATTATAATAATAAGGAGCTAAATATTCGTACGCTTTTACTAAATCATTTTTATTTTTTTCAGGGTTAACTGAGGCAATTTCTATGAGCTTTTCAAAGTAAGGTTTAGCCAAGCCTTGTGATTGAGTTTCATCATCTAAACCAGATTTTGTATTAGCTAACCAAAGGTATCCAACAGTCATAGCCGGTTGCATTTCAATTAGTTTGGTAAAAGCAGAGTCTGCCTGAACAAACTGACTGTTATAATAATAAGCTCTTCCTATAGAGAAGAAATCTAACGACAACGGCTTCTTACGTTTCGACATTAATTCTTTATAAGTTTCAATAGCTTCTGCAAACTTTTTAGTTTTTAAGTAGCTGTCTGCTACCAATTGTGTGATTTCAGGTTGATCAGCATTTAGTTTTAGGCTCTTTTTTAACCCAACAATAGCAAGTGAATCTTTCTTTAGCTTTAACAGCGCACGTCCATAATATTCATAGTCGTTGGCTTCAATTTCTTCAGGTTTGGCTTGCGCAAAATACTTGTCATAGATCGTTATACATTGATCAAGATCTCCTACTTCATAAAGTGATTTGGCATAAAAGCGGAGAGTAACATTTTTGACATCTGGTGCGCTTGCCAATTTTTTAAATATTTCATTAGACTTTGTGTAATCTTTTGCCGCAAATAGATAGAATGCATACTGAAATTGAACCGCCTCTGGTTTCTCCGTAAGAGCCAAATATTTTTCGTAGGCCGCTACTGCTTTTGCATATTCTTTAATCTTGTAATAAATCTCACCTAAATCTTTGTAAGCCAGAGTATATTTTGGGTCTGCGGTTACGGCTTTATTATAATTCTCAACTGAGTTTTCGTAGTTCTTTGCTCTATCGAACACCAAACCCACTTTATACAATGCTTTTGCACTTGTAGGCATTAACCTAGCTGCTTCTTCATAACTGCTTACGGCTTGGCCAGCATTTGTGTTTTGCAATAAGAAAGCATCGCCCAGCAAAATATGAACTTCAAAATCAGTAGCATTAATCGCTTTGGCCTTGTTTAATGTATTGATCGATTCAATCAAGTATTTATTATCTACCAAATAAGCTTCGCCAATTGCTTTGAGAACCGTCACATTTTTCTTGCCCAACCCCAATGCTTTATCAAAATTTAGTTTAGCATCAGCTGGCTTCCCATCCAACAAATTCACTTGTGCTTTACCTACATAGTTGAGTGGTTCTTTTTCATTGAGTTTTATTCCCTTCTCAAAAGACTCTAGAGCTGCGGCTTTATTGTTAATTTTTAATTTTATGTATCCTGCGTAGTATAGCAATGAAGCATCGGTAGGGCTTGCTGCTATTGCCTGATCCATTTCTTGAATAGCTTTTTGCGTTTGCTCTGTCTCAACCAAGTAAAGTGCCTTTTGAATACTTGGATTTACCACAGGTGCTTGCGCTAATGCGGAAACCGCTATAACTGTGGTGAAAAATATAAAGCAAAATTTCATTGTGTTGCTCGGTGTAATCGTTCTCATAATCTCAAACATTAAAACTTAGTTCAGTTAATCTACTACTCGGTTATTTTTTTCTTCTTCATACTTACAATTCTAAGAGGCATAGTAGCAGGAACCATGCCTGATTTCAAAACTATCCTCTGACCCTTTTCGCCAGCAACAAATGCCGTGAACCCAGTTCCTAATAAAACCCTCGTTTCCCTTGAAATAACGGTTATTTTTCTCCTCAAAGGATATTGCCAACTTGCAATGTACGCCTGATACGGTTTAAAATAACCATCACCTTTCGAAATACTTGCTACTCGAATGGATTTCAAAAACTTATTTGAGGCAGGGTCATCCATATCACTAATCCAACTCACGCCAATAAAACCTACTGCGTTTGGAGTTTTTGATACATAATCTATTACCAATTTGTTGTTGTTAACCGCATAGAAATTCTTTGGGAGCTGCTCTATATGAGCTATTGAGTCACTCAAAAATCGGATAATCCCACTTCTTGGATTGTCGAAAACAACTTGAATTTCGCCCAAGTTCTTTTTTTCTTCTCGTTGATTCCACTTTGTCACTTTGCCTTCAACAATGGATTTTAGTTCATTGAGAGTGAATAAAGAATCTGTATTGCTTTTGTTTATGATTAGGGCTACCGCCTCATTGGCAATGTCCAATTGACGAGGCACGATGGTGAGCTTTTTAAATACATCTTCTTCAGCTTGGTTAAGATGTCTTGTTATGATGGCCAATCTAGCGCTGTCTTTTAACACAACCGCAACTGCACTATCCTCTGAAGTATAAATTGGGGTAATGTGCGCTTGATTATAAAACGCGTGAAATGTATCTAACTCTGCCGAAAGAAGAGGTCGTAATGATTCATCAATTGCTATGGAAATACTTCCCGATGTAGGCGTATCGGTAATTTTATCTTTTTTTCCGTTGCTTCCGCAAGCAAAAAAAAGGCAGAAAACAATCACAGCTAAATAATTATTTCCTGCCTTCATTTAGTCACTTTTAAAACGTTGATAAACACTGAATCCTCGAAACGCTCCATACACTATCATCAACACACCAAAGGGAACAGTGTATTTGGAAACTGATTTAAACTCTTCGCCCCTTGTTAAAATAAAAATACCAGCAATAAAATAAACTAACGCCATCAAGGCACCAAAATATTTCATTTGTCAAGGGTTTGGTTAGGACGAAAAAAAAGTGCCTTCGCATTCTAGTGGAAAAAGATTAGCCACTAAGACACAAAGACACTATTACAATTAACTAGATAACTTGAAATTGATTGGTAAAATAAATTTTACACGCACAGCTTTTCCGTTTTGCTTGCCTGCCTTCCAAGGGGGCATCATTTGAATTACGCGCATAGCTTCCTTATCGCACTCAGCACTAATTCCCTTTACAATTCCAACATCCACAATGCTTCCGTCTTTGTTGATTACAAAGCCCACAAACACTTTACCTTCAGTACCCATTCTTCTTGCTTGTGCAGGATACTTTACGTTTTTGTTGATAAACTTATACATCGCTTCCGTTCCACCTGGGAATTCAGCTTGTTGCTCTACGAATGTGTAAACTTGATTATCATCTTCAACAACCACTTCTTTTACAGGTTCAACAAAAACAGTCTCCACAGGGCCTTCTATTGTTTCTGTGCTAACTTCTGTTTTCTTGATCTCCTCGATGGTTGGAATCTCTTCCTCCACAACTTCTTCCTTTGTAACTTTTGGAGCTACATACTTTATAGTTTTTACTGGTGGAGGAATCTCCACTTTTGGTGGTGGAGGTGGTGTATCTTGAATTGGAGGTGGCTGATCTAATTGAACAACCGTGGTTAATTTCTTATCCTCCACAATAACCTCATTCGACTTGAACCATGATGCAATGGTAGGATAAGCAAAGCCTAATCCAACAATCATCATCATGAAGAATGCTGAAAGGATAACGTTTCTAGAATAATTAGTTCTAATAATGTAGGCTCCGTATTCCTTGTTGCGATTCTCGAATACAATGTCTTCCCAATTGGGAGTTTTAATGCTTTCTGTGCTCATGTTTAAAAAAATTTATGATTTACTGCACCAACGATTTCTGTACATCTTTAATAAACTCCTTATCCTCAGGTGCCACATCTACGAGAGCAAATCTCTGCGTACTGGTAATATTGATTTCGTCCATCATATCCACCATGTTTTTATATCGAGATTCATCCAAGGCTTTGATCAATACAATCAATTTTGGAATATCTTGCTTCTGCTGAAGTAACAACTTACGCAATCCATCATTCGAGAAATTGGTCACTTTAACCTCTGGGTCTGTGATGCCCATATACCAATAAATCCTGTCCTTCTCACCCATAACTAATGTGAGCACGTGCTTTTCGTTTACTTTTGGTTGATCCTTTTCTTTTTCATCCTCAGGCAATGTTATTTCCATTGTATGAGGTTTGTTGAGGGTGGTTGTAAGGATAAAGAAAGTAAGTAACAAAAAAGCCAAATCCACCATGGGTGTCATGTCTATTCTTGTAGACGATTTCTTAGCGCGTACTTTCCCTCCCTTTTTATGCCCACCTCCACCGCTGTCTCCACTTATTTCTGACATACAATTTTTTGTTTATATAGTGTCTTTATTTTTTAACAACTAGTTCCGCACCTTTCTCCATACCAGTGATCAGGTTGAAGCGGTTCACTTTTCTATCCATAAGTGTTTTCATTACCTTTTTCACCACCGGATAGTTAGCATCTTTATCGCCTTTAATGGCGATGCGTAGCTTTCTGTTTATCAATCGTGATTGAAGAATCCACTCGGCTAGTTCATTGCCCACCGAATCTGCCGGAATACCAGGTTGCCTAATGGCTTTTCTTTCTTCTGATGAAAGCCCAAGAAACTGTTTCATGCTACCCATAGGAATGCCCATCGTAGACATCAAAGCAAATGTGCGTGCCTCCTGGGGCGTAAATTGAACGCCATGTAGTTCACCCATTTTAGCGAGTACTTCTTGTCTGTTGTATTGACCATCCATATTATAAAAGACTCTATTTTCTTTATCAATGGAAATGGTTAACACATTTGTCTCAGGTATTATAATATCCGAAACAGAAGAAGGAGTATCTACCGCTACGGGTTCGTCAGGCACTGCCGATGCAGTTAACATGAAGAACGTTACCAGCAAGAAGGCCAAGTCAACCATGGGAGTCATGTCGATTGAGGGAGTCCCTCTATTCATTTTTGCCTTTGCCATACTTTATAAATAATTAAGTAGTAAACTTTATTTCTTGTTTGTGAAGTTATTAACAATGCTGAAACCAGCCTCATCAATACCAAATGTTAACGAATCAATTGCACTTGTAAAATAGTTGTAGAATATAATCGCCAACGCAGAAGTACCAATACCAAGTGCAGTGTTAATCAACGCTTCAGAAATACCAGCAGCCAAACCAACGGAGTCAGGAGCTCCAGCTTGTGCCAACGCAGCGAAGGCGTTAATCATACCAATTACAGTACCTAACAAACCAAGTAATGTTGCGATAGAAGCAATTGTAGCAATGATTACAAGGTTGCGTTGCAAGCCTGGCAATTCCAATTGCGTAGTTTCTTCAATATCTTTTTGGATGATAGCCACTTTCTTTTCGTGATCTAGCGTAGTGTCCTTTGATAATTCGGTATATTTAGAAAGACCCGCCTTTACCACATTAGCAACAGAGCCTTTTTGCTTTTCACATTCTGCAATGGCTTGGTCGATGCTATTTGTTTTAAGGAGTTCTTGAATTTTGCGAACAAATTTATTAACGCTGCCTTTTCCTTTGGCGCTGCTAATAGTGATGAAACGCTCAATAGCAAAGGTAATAACCATCATTAATAGAGACATCAACATCGGCACGATAATACCACCCTGATAGATGATGCCCATGAAATTGCCCGGAAGTGGTTTGCCATGCACATCACCACCTTGAAAATTGTCAGGATTTCCTAAAACAAATTTGTAAATAAGAATCGCAATCAAAATCAACAAAGGAATAACAATGGCAGCAAACATTGACTTGAAGCTGTCAGATGAAGAAGATGGTTTAGGAGCAGTTTTCATGATACTAGAATTTTAAATTTAGGTTTACGATTGTTTATGTTTCAGTATAAATTGTTAGTAGCTAGCAAGTAAAACCAAATTTTATTAGTTTAAAAGTGAAAGTTCAAAATTCTACTTTTAAATTTCAATTAATTTAGTTTAAGTCATTCAACAATTTAAAATTCCTGAGGCCATTGTAACTAAAAAACCTAATTTCAATAGCTATACAATACAGGAATTCCAAAAAGTCACAAATTATTTTGCGTCACCCATTTTTTGCAGAATAAAAGTAATGAAATAAGAATTGTGAGATACGGCAAAGATTTAGTGCCAACTCATAATTCTAATCCTTCATTTTTCCTTTTTCTCCGCTGTTCTGTGTTTAAAAAAAGTTATAAATACAGGCACTGTTGAAAGCAATATCATGCCCACAACAATTACCTCTAAGTGTTTTGTAATTTGAGGAAACGCATTGCCCAACAAATGGCCTGCCATCACCATCGTAATTATCCAAAGGGTAGCTCCAAGAAAATTGAAGAAAACAAATTTTGGAAAATCGATCCTCACAATGCCTGAAAGAATTGGAACGAATGTTCTTATGATCGGCACGAACCTACCCATTACAAAGGCCATCATTCCATACTTCGCATAAAACTCGCGAGTCATTTCTAAATATTTCCTTTTATAGAAAATATTTTCTTTCATGTTGGCAAGGTAGCCTTCAGCCCAACGGCCCGTGAGGTAGCCAACGGTAGAGCCAGAACCTGCCGCAATTATTAACACGAGAATCATTACCCAAATAGGCAGGTCTAAGTACTTTGTTTCGCTCATTAACCCTGCGATAAACAATAGCGAATCGCCAGGCAGAAAGAAGCCAAAGAACAAGCCTGTTTCGGCAAAGATGATTACCAACATCAACGTGAGCCCACCCACCTGAATGAGGTTTTCTGGGTTGAATGCATCAAGAAAGGCGAGTGGGTTCACGTTTAAAATTAGTTAAGCTTTCGCTGGAGTAGGTGTGATTGCCTTCTTATCTAAATCAATTACCAATGGTGATGCGATAAAGATGGAAGAGTATGTTCCAATCACAATCCCGACAAGGAAAGCAAACGAGAAGCCTCTCAATACCTCGCCACCAAAAATCAATAAGATAATGACCACGAAAAGCACCGTTCCAGAAGTTATTAAGGTACGGCTTAATGTGCTATTTATGGCACTATTAAAGATCTTGATGCTATCGTGGCTCGTGCCAGCGCCTAAGTATTCGCGAATACGGTCGAAGATAATAACTGTATCATTAATCGAATAGCCAATAATGGTAAGAAGAGCGGCCACAAAGATTTGATCAATCTCAAACGAAATCCCTACCAATCCTGCAAAAGCAAAGGCCGCAAACACGAATAAAGAATCGTGAAGTAACGCCACGATAGCACCTGCGCTAAATTGCCATTTACGGAAACGGATTAAGATGTAGAAGAAGATAGCCAATAGTGAAAACAATCCTGCTTTTACGGCTGAGTTCTTAATATCATCTGCCACAGTAGCGCCTACTTTGGTGGAAGATGAAATAGTAAAGTGCTTATCATCGAGCGTTCCATTCTCAGTAAATTCTAGTGTGCTGTATTTTTGAACGCCAGCAATTAAAGCTCCTTTCACTTTTTCGTCAGCTACTTCACTTTCTTCATCTATCAAATAAGACGTAGTTACTTTCATCACATTATTAGAGCCGTAATTTTTCACTTCCGTGGATGAATTTTCAAAGCTTGACGATAGTACTGATCTCATGCTGGTGGCCTCTACCGGGCTGTTGAATGAAACCACATACGACCTTCCGCCTTTGAAATCGACACCAAGATTCAATCCTTGAATAAGTGTGATTACAATACCTATCACAATAAAAGAAGCCGAGAACAAATAAGCATACCTACGCTTGCCGATAAAATCATAATTAGGCACACCTTTGATCATATTAGCAAGCGGTGTAGAGAAAGATATTTTAGCATCATCGCCTTTTCTTACCAACCACTCGATAACAACGCGTGAAATATAAATGGCAGAAAAGAAGGAGGTTGCTATACCAATCATCAACGTGATAGCAAAACCTTTCAACGGGCCTTGGCCAAATATGAATAAGAATACCCCCACAAAGAATGTGGTGATGTTTGAATCGAAAATAGAAGAGAATGCTTTCTCGAAACCTTTATCGATAGCTTCTTTTAGTTTTCGGCCTTGTCGAAGTTCTTCTTTTATACGTTCGTAAATCAATACGTTAGCATCCACTGCCATACCCATGGTAAGCACAATACCAGCAATACCTGGCAGCGTAAGTGCTGCATTGAATTGCGCTAAAATTCCTAACAAAAAGAACACGTTGAATAAAAGAGCAAAATTGGCAACCCATCCGCCTTGAGCGTAATACACAATCATAAAAAGCACTACCACTAGCAAGCCAACCGACATTGAAATGATACCTTCATTGCGGGCAACTTCACCGAGAGTTGGGCCTACAAAGGCTTCTTCAACAATGCGTGTAGGCGCTGGCAGCGAACCGGCCTTCAATACGTTGGCCAAATCTTTTGCTTCTTCGTTGGTAAATCTTCCAGTAATTTGAGAATTGCCGTTCGGTATTTCGCCTTGTACCGTAGGTGCAGTGTACACATATTTATCAAGCACAATGGCTATTCTACCTTGTGGCTGCTTGGCAGCGGCTGCAGCTGTTATCTTAGCCCAAGCACGCGCGCCTGTAGGATTCATGGTCATACTCACAGCAGGGCGAGCAAACTGATCGAAATCTAACCGCGCATCGTTTATCACTTCACCCGAAAGCAACGGCTTGCCGTTTCTGTTCACGTTCACAAAGTTCAGTTGCACATCATCTATGCCAGGGGTTACATCTTCATTAGCTTTTACATCCCAGAAAAAAGTAATGGTACGAGGCAATAGCACACGCACATCTTCTCTTTTAAAAATTCTGTTTACTTCAGCAGTGTCTTTTGTAGGATATAAAAAAGGAATTTGCTGACTGCTCAACGCGAACAGCGGACTAAGTGAAGCCTTGGTTAATGAATCTAATGTGTTGCCTGTGCTATCCTTGGCTTTGCTCAACTCTTTTTCTAATTCCGATTTTACTGCATCTTTAGAAAGTGTTGTATCGGTAGAAGCCAATGCTTTTTTCAAATCGGCAGCACCTGAATCCTTAATCTCAGAATTTTTAGCAGCCTCTTGTTTTTCCTTCAACAGCATTTTGTTAATGGCAAACAATGCCTGATTCAATTGAGGATCGTTGGGTTCGGTAACTTCCCAAAACTCAAGCCGGGCAACACCTTGCAATAGTTTTCTTACACGTTGTGGATTATCCGCTCCTGGGATTTCAATTTGAATTCTACCAGAACCTTGTAGCTTTTGAATGTTGGGCTGCGATGTACCGAACTGATCGATACGTGTTTTTAAAATGGTGAATGAGCGATCAATTGCGCCCTCAATTTCTTTATCCAAAAACTTCATCACCGTTGCATCATCATCCGATAAGCTCACTCTGCCTTTGTTGGCAGCAGAAGCGAACAACGGAGCTAGCTTCTTATCAGGATTGGCCGCGTGAAAAGCTTCATAAAATAAACTGCTGTAGCTTGCCTGACTTTTCTTTTGCATCTCTTGTGCTTTCTTAAAAGCCGCAAGCAAAGCAGGGTCTTGGTTGTTGTTGCCTGATAAGCCTCTGATAATTTCAGATGGGGAAATCTCAAGTACCACGTGCATACCGCCTTGCAAGTCGAGACCCAAGCTCAACTCGTTTTCCTTTACTTCTTTATAAGTATAGTTTTTGAAGCCCAGATTATACACGGGCAAATTCCAAAGCGAATCAAGATAGCCCTGCTTCTTGGAAAGATTTATCGTTCCGTTGGCATCGGTAGCAATACGAATAGCATCCTTTTGAACACGCTGAGAAACAAACGTGAAGGATAAATAAAATAAACATAGAGCTGTAACTATAAGAGTGAGTACAACTACGAAACCTTTGTTGCGCATAATTGATAATAGAATTGAATTGTTAAAATTGAGAGAGTAGAAATTAGTATTTTAGAATTGAGAGTTCTGCCTGTCGGGATGAACAATTTAGAATTTTCGATCTGCTAATCATGTTAACCACATGAATCACACAAATCAAAGTTGTAAACTCAACTAAGGGGCGTTGGGCGAAATGATTGCCCTGAAAAGTATTTTAAAGTAGCGAACGAAAACGCGGGTATCAACTTTTAAAAGTGATTGCTTTTGTTCTGTTGAGAAAGTTGGCAGTGGTTCGGGTGTAGTCTTGTCTTCCAAGTTTACTACCGAATTGGCGGTAACAGCATCGGCAGGCGCAGCAATTACTACCGTTTCTGAGGCCGCTTTGCTATGCTCGGTATTTTTCTTTTGGGTGATCTTTGCTTGCTGATATAGCGATTGCGAAAACAGAATAATGGCAGCGGCAAATAGGCCGGCCACAATCGTTAATGTTTTGGAAATAGCTGTCTTTTTCATCTTGAGCGGACGCAAAAATAGAAATAAGGAATTAAAAAGCAACTAGCCGCCAATTTCAGATTACAAAACTGAGTGGGAAAGATTGCTTCGGGCGAGATGCCTCTCGCAATGACGCGTCATGGCGAGGTAACGAAGCCATCTCTTCTCATCTGGTTTAGGCCAACTGTTAAAACTGGGACTGCCTACGCTGCTAAGATGACTCTATGCCTCGTAAAAGATTGCTTCGGGCGAGACACCTCTCGCAATGACGCGTCATGGCGAGGTAACGAAGCCATCTCTTCTCATCTGGTTTAGGCCAACTGTTAAAACTGGGACTGCCTCGCCTATTAAGGCGCGCTTCGAGCCTCGTAGTAACTGGGAAAGATTGCTTCGGGCAGACGCCATTCGCGAGGACGCGTCATGACGAGGTAACGAAGCCATCTCTTCTCATCTGGTTTAGACCAACTGTTAAAACCTGGGGCTGCCTAGCCTGCTAAGATGACTCTCTATGCCTCGTAGTACCTAAGAAAGATTGCTTCGGGCGAGACGCCTCTCGCGATGACGCGTCATGGCGCCATCCTCACTTGAGACTGTCTCGGAGTGACGCTCGAACCTGTTTCCGTGCGTCTTTGCGAAAGGCGTCTCGCCCGAAGCAATCCCTAATTATAAGCCGAGTTTGACATTTCAAATGTAAATCAGCGTAAACTACAGAGAGTTAAGATCGCTTCGTTACCTCGCGATGACGCTCGAGCCCGTTCCGTTCGGGCGGGCTTTGTACCTCGCAGTGACTAATTTTCGTCTCATTTTTAGCCAAAACCTTAAAAAGGGCAACTGTCATTGCTTATATTTAAAACATTCTGGTTATTATTTTATTGACGAAGAGTGTACTTTTTTCAGAGCCAATAAGTAGCATTATAGATAATAAACTTAAGAGGTGCTTTAATAGAATTAATTTCTTTATGCGATACATCGTTCTCATCTCCATTATATTTCAGATATCTAATTTTATCCCATCTGAAATAATTGATGACACCCTTCATTTTCAAAAGAGAACTAAAAAGTCCACAGAACATTATTTTGAAAAATTAACCATACTTTCAAACTACTCTGTTTCTATTAGTTTGAAGGAGTTGAAGTGAATTCAAAGATCTTAGCATATAAATATTCAGCTTGGACACATAATTGATTAATCGTCCCTAAGCTTGCTCAACATTTGCAATATCTAACCGAGATAAAAAGATTCATAAATCCCTTCCATTTCTTCTAGATTTAAAACTCAAAGAGCAAAAACTTTTGCAGGCTTATATATTTGCTGCCCTACTGCCAATGCTCTAAATTCGCAACTTCTAAGAAAATCGATCATGACAAAAACTAGTAAGCCCTTAGTGCCGCAAACAGATGTTGTTTTAGTTGGCGCGGGGATAATGAGTGCCACTTTAGGGATTTTACTAAAAGAGCTTCATCCAGAAATCACGATTCAACTATTCGAGCGGCTCGATACCGCTGGGGCAGAAAGCTCTGATGCATGGAACAACGCTGGCACAGGCCACTCTGCCTTCTGCGAATTAAATTATACACCTCAAAAGGCCGATGGTTCTGTAGATATTTCGAAGGCTATCAAAATTGCCGAATCGTTTGAAGTGTCGAAAGAATTCTGGGCTTACTTAGTTGAGAAAGGAATTGTGCCTCAGGCGGAAGAATTTATCTCGCAAGTGCCCCATTTAAGTTTGGTGTGGGGCGATGACAACGTGAAGTTTTTAAAAACACGCTTTGAAGCCATGCAAAAAAATCCGCTTTTTAAGGACATGGTTTACACAGAAGATAAAGCGAAAATAACCGAATGGGCACCCATAGTAATGAACGGCCGCGATGATAGTCAGCACGTGGCGGCAACACACATGGCCATAGGCACCGATGTAAACTTCGGCACGCTTACCCGCACTATGATTGCTAAACTTGAAAAAATGCCCGGTGTTACCGTTCATTACAATGTAGAAGTATTAGATATTGACCCAGCTAAAGAAGGAGGCTGGAAAGTAATCTTAAGAAAAGAAGGAAGCCGTAAAAAGCTAGATGTGAATTCGAGATTTGTTTTCTTGGGTGCAGGTGGAGCAACCTTGCCCCTGTTGAAGAAAGCAGAAATAGAAGAACGCGATGGGTATGGCGGGTTTCCTGTGAGCGGCCTATGGCTAAAATGTCTTAATGAAGAATTGATACAGAAACACCAAGCAAAAGTATATGGCAAAGCTTCTGTGGGTTCGCCACCCATGTCAGTGCCACACATTGACACCCGCATGATCGATGGGAAAAAAGAATTATTGTTTGGCCCCTTTGCGGGATTTTCTACCAAGTTTTTAAAACAAGGCTCCCGATTGGATTTAGCCAAGTCGATCAAGTTTGATAACCTCATCCCGATGATTTCGGCAGGCCTACACAATCTGCCCCTCACCAAATACCTTATCGACCAAGTAAGACAATCACCTGAAGATAGGCTGGCAGCCCTTCAAGAATACGTACCCGATGCCAAGCTCAACGAATGGGAATTGAAAGAAGCGGGGCAGCGTGTACAGGTGATTAAAAAAGATGAGGATGAAGGTGGTGTGTTGGAGTTTGGCACCGAGATAGTTGTTTCAGCTGATGGCAGTGTGGCCGCCTTGCTTGGCGCATCGCCTGGAGCATCCACGGCAGTGGCTATTATGTTGGGCATTCTTCCGCGTTGCTTCAAAGAGCAAAGTCAAACAGAAGTTTGGCAGAAAAAATTAAAAGAGATGGCTCCATCCTTTGGCAAATCATTATCAAAAGATGAAACGCTATTAGCCGAAACCCGCAGCAGAACAGGGAAAATTTTAGGTATAAAAGGTTAGAGCCGAAAAGTGGATAGGAAGTATTCTAAAGAAAAATCTCTAAACACCTATTGAGTGCAATAGTATCTTTAGAGAAGAAGAAGCAATGCTAAAACTCTACGTTTACGTGCCGCTCTGCATGGTAAGATGATCTTACAAGCGGCCCTGATTCAACATATTTCAAGCCGCGTTTCAAGCCTTCTTCTTTATACATGGCAAATGTTTCTGGGTGGATGAACTCTGCCACTTCAAGATGCATTTTGGTAGGTTGTAAATATTGACCAAGCGTAAGTATCATCAAGCCATTGGCAACTAAATCATCCATTGCTTTAAACACTTCTTCTTTGGTTTCGCCCACGCCCAACATAATGCCCGACTTAGTTCTTTTGTTGGCTTCACGGATGCGCTTTATCTGTTCTAAACTACGTTCATATTTGGCTTGGGGGCGCACTATTCTATACAAACGGCCAACGGTTTCCATGTTGTGGCTCACCACTTCTTGGCCTCCATCAATCATTCTATACAAAGCATCCCAATTGCCTTTGGTATCAGGTATAAGCGTTTCAATGGTAGTGCTAGGGCTTTGTTCTTTTGTTTGCACTACTGTTTGATACCATACTTCCGCACCTCTATCTTTCAATTCATCTCGGTTCACAGAAGTGATAACGGCATGTTTAACTTGCATCAACTTAATAGCTTCGGCCACTCTTCTTGGCTCATCAATATCATACTCGGTAGGTCTTCCCGTGGCAACGGCACAAAAAGTACAACTGCGCGTGCAGATGTTTCCTAAAATCATAAAAGTAGCTGTGCCTGCTCCCCAACACTCACCCATGTTAGGGCAGTTGCCGCTTTCGCAGATAGTATGCAGCTTATGCTTATCTACTAGCTGACGAACATGGGCATACTCTGGTCCAATGGGTAATTTAACCCGAAGCCAATCGGGCTTGCGTTTTTTTATTTCTGCTGGTGCAATAGTTGGGAGTTCTATCATACTTAGTTGCTAGTCGTTGGTTGCTAGTTGTTGGAAAATAAAGGCTACCAACTAATAACCATCAACTAAAATTATTTGCCTATTAAAGCTTTGTATTCATCGGCTGATAATAAACCTGCGGGCGCACCCTTAAGTTCAACTTTTATCATCCAGCCATCTTGGTAAGGATCGGAGTTTACTTTTTCGGGAGTTTTATCAAGTGCATTATTAAACTCAATTATCTTTCCCGCTAAGGGCATATATAAATCTGAAACCGTTTTCACAGCCTCCACTGTTCCAAACACTTCATGTTCTGCCAATTCTTTTCCAACCGAAGAAATATCAACATACACAATATCACCTAGTTCGCCTTGAGCGAAATCGGTAATGCCAATCGTGGCAATGTTACCATCTATTTTGATCCATTCGTGATCTTTAGTGTAAGAAAGGCCTGCAGGTATATTCATTTATTTTTAAATTTTATTGGCTTCAAAAATACAAATTTGAAAAGGTGGATACAAGTTTAATAAATACCCACTCTGTAAAAAGATGGTGGCTAAATACCTTTCATCCTAGTTTGAAAGTCTTTACAGTCAATATTTCAGCGACAATTACTATTTCCATATCTTTAATTTGAAAAAGAAAAATAAGTTATGACAACCATCAACTGGCAAAAAGAAATACAGCCTCTCATTAAAAAATACAAAGGCAAAAAACATCCGCTCGACTATCAATCAACATATCAATTGCTGGTAATGGTGGTTTTATCGGCACAAGATTCAGATCGACATATCAATCAGGTTGCACCCATTTTTTTTAATTCGTTTCCTGATATGAAATCGCTTTCCACCGCGTCTGCCGAATCATTGTTTCCCATCATAAGTAAGGTGCGTAACTTCGGCAACAAAACGAAATGGTTGTTGGCATTGGCCGCCACCGTGAAAGAAGACAAAAACATTCCGACTAGTTTAGAAGCGTTAACAGCTCTTCCGGGGATCGGAAGAAAATCGGCTAACGTGATAATGCGTGAAGTAGGTGTAAAGGCCGAAGGAATTATTGTCGATCTTCATGTGGTGCGTGTTGCACCAAGGCTTGGCATAGCGACTGGCACCGATCCGAAAAAAATAGAGAAACAATTGATGGATGCACTCGACCAAAAAGACTGGGGCGAAGTAGGCATGGCCATTTCTTTTTTAGGTAGAGAAACGTGCAGACCTACAAACCCAAAGTGCACCGAATGTATAATGAATACGGTGTGCGCTTACTATAAAAATTCTTAACGCAAGCCAATCATTGAGGCAAATATTTTTGAAAGTAGGCATAGCACCAAGTGCCAGCAATAGCGGCCAACAATGTTGCGATGGTTACAACATATCCACTACCTATCAGCGCATAGAGTGGACCAGGACATGCGCCAGTAAGTGCCCATCCAAATCCAAAGATTAAACTTCCTAGTATTGTTCCCTTATTAAAATTCTTCTTGGGCATTTCTATCGGCTGACCTTCAGTAGATTTTAAGTTCAGCTTCTTTATGATAAAAAGAGACAACGCTCCTACTGGAATAGCCGTCATGAAAATGGCGAACATGTGAAAGCTCTCAAAGCGAAACATCTCTTGCATACGGTACCACGAGGTGGCTTCGCCTTTGGTAAGCACCACACCAAAGAAAATTCCAATAAAAAGATATTTAAGGTTCTTCATTTTATATAGTTGTTGACAAGTCTATAAATCCAAAATTAAAGGAAGCACAAAACGGCAAAATAAAATGCCACCTAAAAAGAAAGAAGCTGTGGCCAACAATGAAGGCCATTGCAAGGCAGACAGGCCGAGTATGCCATGCCCAGACGTGCAACCGCGCGCATAGCGTGTACCGAAGCCCACCATAAAACCACCCACAATCATTATTAGAAATCCTTTGAGTGTAATGAGTGATGACCAATTGAAAAGCTCTGCTGGTATTAGTCCACTGGGTTCATTCAGTCCATGCTCTTTTAAAAAGTTTATTGTTGAGGTTGAGATAGCAACTGGATTGGGGTTGGCAAATACATAGCCTCCTAAAAAGCCGCCAATAAAAATCCCGATAACGAAAATGAGATTCCAACTATCTTTCCTCCAATCATATTGAAGAAACGGAATATTGGCCGGAATGCAGGCTGCACATACTTGACGAAGAGTTGACGATATGCCAAGGCTTTTGCTCCCCAACAATAACAGCAGCGGAACGGTAATTCCGATCAACGGGCCAGCTACATACCACGGCCAAGGTTTATATAATAATTCCATAATAAATAAAGTATAGTGGATTAGTAGATTACAATATAAAGTAGTTTACTTGTGATTGTAAAATTTAAGTCAGTTTAAAAAAGTTTTTATGAGCACAAAACGCATTGCCATT
Source organism: Cytophagales bacterium (assembly GCA_038205685.1). Lineage (GTDB taxonomy): Bacteria > Bacteroidota > Bacteroidia > Cytophagales > Cyclobacteriaceae > ELB16-189. Next base: position 66,342 of record JBBRBQ010000020.1, read on the forward strand.
ATTGGCGGAGGAAATTTAGGCGCAGCCATTGCCGAAGGCCTGATCAAAAGCAAGTTTTCGTTTCCAGAACAAATAACCATAACCAAACGCAACACCGACACGCTAAAGCACTTGGCCGACCAAGGGTGCATTGTTACCAGCGATAACAAACGGGCTATTGAAACCAGCGAGGTAGTAATTATAGCGCTAAAGCCATACAATGTAAAAGAAGTATTAGAAGGATTGAAAGAATCATTCGACCCAAAACTTCATGTAGTGATTAGTGTGGTAACAGGCGTTTTCTTAAAAGATCTATCAAGTATATTAGAGGGTGGTGTCCCCATCTTTAGAGCGATGCCCAACACGGCTATAGCCATTCAAGAATCAGTAACGTGCCTCTGCCAAAGTGGGGCTACCCCATCGCAAGTAAAATATGTTACCGACCTTTTCAGTAAGCTAGGCATTGCTGTACCTATCGATGAAAAGCTGATGGATGCCGCTACTGTACTTGGTGCTTGCGGCATTGCTTATGCGCTACGCTTTATCCGCGCATCCACACAAGGTGGCATTGAGATTGGCTTCGATGCGAAAACAGCCAGTTTGATTTCTGCACAAACAGTGAAAGGCGCTGCCGAATTATTATTGAAAGGTGGCCTTCATCCGGAAGCTGAAATTGATAAAGTAACTACACCTAAAGGCTGCACCATTGCTGGGCTAAATGAGATGGAACATCGTGGCTTCAGTTCATCACTGATAAAAGGCATCGGAACTTCGTTTGAGAAAATTGGGAAGTAAGAAGATTTCATTTTCATAGATGAGTGATAGCTTAGAGAAAATAAAATTTGGAAAGGCAAACAATAACTTTGACAACTCAACAAAAATCCTTCATTGAGTTCCTCCAACAAACTCTTCCTATCAAAGATGAGATTGCTTTCAATATCGTGGAAAGATTTTCCCAAAAGAAGTTTACTAAAGGAGATATATTTTTAAGCGAGGGAAAAGTAAGCGATGAATATTTATTTCTTACCAATGGCTTCATGCGCTCATCCGTATTGAATACTGAGGGCATTGAAGTGACTACTAATTTTTATTCAAAAGGACTGCTAGTTTTTGAAGTCGGTTCTTTTTTTCTTCGTGTCCCTTCGCAAGAAACGATCGAAGCTTTGATTGATAGCGAAGGGCTTGCGATTTCTTTTAAGGATTTAAACGATTTATTTCATACTGTTCCAGAATTTCGGGAGTTTGGTCGCGCTGTTTTAGTAAAAGGATTTGTAGCCTTCAAGAACAGAACGCTTTCTATGATCAACAAAACTGCGGAAGAGCGATACTCAGAGCTTATCAAATCCAATCCCGAAATATTCCAGCATGCTCCTTTAAAACATATCGCTTCTTACCTAGGTGTTACCGATACTTCTTTGAGTCGTATCCGAAAAGAATTTATCAAAAAATAAAATCTTGTCATTTGGCAAGAGGCTTGTCATAAGCACCAAACATCTTTGTCTCATTAAATAAACAAGTAATGTTATGGGGAAATTATCGACTTATGCAGAATGGCTGGGTCTGTAAATTAAACTGTGTCAGTTAATAATTGTAATAATCATATCTGATGTTGTAATGTGGGCAACTCACCACAGGTGATCTTGTATACAAGGTATAAAATTTAATTGGTGAGTTGTCCATCATTTCGACATCAAAT
>JBBRBQ010000021.1:0-63451 GCA_038205685.1 Cytophagales bacterium
TGCCGTACAACGATTTGCCTGAGCGGAACTGCTCCAAGGCCTTCTTCCTGATCTGTTCTAAATTAAATTGTTCTTCTTTTTTCATATAGTGTCAAAGTTGGTGTTTTTCCTTCTTTGACACAGTTCAGTTTACAGCCTCGATTGAAAAGCACCTATTAAAATTAAAACTTCCATAAGAACAAAATTAACACTTCATACTTTTGGTGAAATTCCACTAATTTCTGAATAGCCCATTTTAAACTTCTTTTCCATCGCTCAGTTTTATTATTGCTTCTTCGTTCTTTCTATACCCTTCAACGGTTAGCTATAAAACGTATTCGTTTATATACCTACTTCATTATCCCACGTTGCAAACAAAATTTAACAGCACACACTTTAAGAACCTACAATACAGCATGTGTTTCATAGCTTTTGTTAGAGGTTCTTTGCTTTTCTATCCGGTCTGTTTTATTCTGAACTCATTCGAATTAATTCCCTTTGCAATTGTCTGTCTAAATTCTGTTCTCACATACACATTGAAATGTTAAAGATCATTTCCTTGTTGGAAAGTATGCCCTAAATGTCAAAAATATTCCTACGAGAATTAAAATTATTTCAACGATCAAAATGGAATTATTATTATCAAAGTTCGCTTTTAGTATCCGGGGAAAAAACATTCGGAATAAGCCAACTATAATAACAATATATCCGATTATTGTTACTAAGGTTTGCCAACCGTAAATCCAAATATTATGGCTCTTTACTATAGTCAATCCGGCTACGAAAAGTAGCACCCCGTTCAAATAAATGAGAGGCACAATTTGTGCGTCATAAAGGGTTGGATTCCATAATTTCATTTCCGAAAAAACTATAACTATTAGTGACGGGCCAACAATTCTAGCAATTGATTTAGATTTTTTCATTTCTCTCTTTCTTGTGGTCTGGTTCTTACAATGACCTCTAACAAGCGAATATACACCACAGTGACATATATTTCACCCAATTAGACTGTTCGACATTTGCAATGTCGAACCATAGATGATCAGAATTTTAAATCCTTTTTTATTTATGTTCGGGATTGCAAATTTCGAACAGCGAATCGTTAGAGACTATGTTTAGTGGTGTGGTGAACCACCGACCAAAAGAAAAACAGTCTGTTTGCAATATATTTTTAGCTTGTCGTACATTTTGGGTGTCTGCGAAAATTACTACCAACGGTTTGCGGCTACAAGAAGTTACCGATTCCGAAGCACAAAACTTGATACGAAGCCCAAAGTTTTATTTAACTACTGAACCGTCAATTCATGCAGGTGCTGTTAGCGGTTGGTTGTTTTTGTCATTTAATACAATCATTTAGTCAAACTAATAAACTCTACTTTTGTTTTTTCATTTTTAAATTTTCCTGAATAACTTGCAGTAATAGTACTACTGTTTGTGTCTGTTATACCACGAGATGAAACGCAAAGATGTGTAGCATCAATAATTACAGCAACATCTTCCGATTGTAAGGCTTCTTTCAGTCCTTCTGCTATTTGATTTGTCAATCGTTCTTGTACTTGTGGTCGTTTAGCATAGTATTGAACCAAACGATTTATTTTGGAAAGCCCGATAACTTGTCCGCTTGAAATGTAAGCAACGTGTACTTTTCCAATAATAGGCACAAAATGATGTTCGCAATTTGAAAATAATGTGATGTCTTTTTCGATAAGCATTTCGTTATAATTATACTTATTTTCAAAAAGCTTTATATCAGGTTTATTTTTAGGATTTAAACCGCTAAAAATTTCTTCAACATACATTTTTGCTACTCGATGCGGTGTTCCTTTTAAACTGTCATCTGTAAGGTCTAAACCTAAAATATGCATTATTTCAGCAAAACGATTTTCAATAAGATTAATTTTTTCGCTGTCGCTTATTTTAAAGGCATCCTCTCGAAGTGGTGTTTCTAGTGATGTGCCAATATGTTCATCATCTATTATATCAATTGTTGTATAAGCTCTGTCCATTTTAAATTTGTTGTATTTTTTTCATTACTACATCAACCATTGCGTTGCAATAAATTAAATTGAATTCAAAAATTTCATCTGCCGAATATGATTTTTCTATTTCTTTACGCAGCATTGTCTTTGCTCTATTGAGCCTAACTTTTACGTTTGCTTCACTTATTTCTAATGCTTCGGCTGTTTCAGCCACATTTAGTCCATTAATTTCTCGTAATGAAAAAACCATTCTGTAATCAAATGGTACTGCTTCCAAAGCATTTTCTATTACATAGCTTAATTCTTTATTAACTACAATTTTATTGGTGTCACTATGTGAATTAGTAAACATTGGTTTTGAATTATCATTTATTTCTTTCACGGTTTCATTTTTAAAACTGAACCTTTGCTTTTTCCTGAAACAATGATTTAGCATTATTTTTATTATCCAAGTTTTAAAACTTGCACGGTTTTCAAACTTGGATAAATTTTTATAAGCATCAACGAAAGTTTCCTGCATCAAGTCCTGCGTGTCTTCGTGGTTATAATTGTAAGACCTGCCTGCTTTATACAAAAAAGGATTGTTTCTTCGGATTAATATTTCAAATTGTGCAATTTCACCGCTTAAAATATTTTCAATAATTTGTGTATCAGTGTATTGTTCAAATGATGCCATATTTTTCAAATGCATTACGATATAAATTTAGCCATTCTTGCCATTGAAAATGCAGAAATGGCCATAACCAAATCACGAACGGCTACATCAACAAAGTTAAAACCTACTAAAAGTGTTAGAGCAATAACGGTTAGCCAAGCAGCAACAATATATCCGCCTAATTCTGTCTTTTTTAGCACAATAATACCCGCAACGATTTCTATTACTCCAACTATCATCATAAATATATGACCTGAAAATGGTAGCATATTTCCGAGTGTTGGGTTAATATATTGTTCCCAATGCGTTAGTATGTTTGTGAATTTGTCAAGCCCTGCTACAATTGGAACTATTCCAAAAGTGAGTTTCAAAAGATTGAATGTTGGCTTAATCGATTGTTGTAATGATGTGCTTTCCATTTATTTTATTTTAAATTGTTAGAATTAATTACTTATACAACATTAGAGTAAGTGAAGAATAGAAAGGTTACAATTAATTTATTTTGAGGTGATTTTTATTTGAGTAGTGCCGCTCTACAATTCTGATTAACGTTTTACAGGTTGTTGATATTCAATTGTAAACCTATTGTCAATCGTTAAAAACTGGAAATATTAAACAAGAACCACTCATAACAAATCTCCCAGCAATTGCGTAAACCTTTTGTTGGCGGTAGTACTGCCATTCTGAAATTCTATGTTTGATAATTTGTTAAATATACCATACGGCTTTTTTACCTGTGGTCAGTGTTTTCACCACACCACCAAACCTAACTCTAGGCTGTTCGACATTTGCAATGTCGAACCATAGATGATCAGGATTTTAAATCCTTTTTTATTTACGTTCGGGATTGCAAATCCAGAGCAGCGAAACTATTTAGTGGTGTGGTAAAAACACCGACCACAGGCATACATTTAAGTGCTGTTGATGTTTCTTACCTTGCACATAAAAAAAAACCACGGTGAAGATTAGAGCTACTATTTTTCTCATTTCAACCTTGCTCTTTTCCTTTTCAATAAAGCAAGCTCAAGCTCAACCTAAAATTGCTTTTGTCAGCGATACCCAAGAACCGATGTGGATAGAGGATGTGTTTCTGAAATCCGACCGGAATGAAAAAGCAACATCGCTTATCATGGCAGACATCGCCCGGCAAAAGCCAACGCAATTATTCATGTTAGGTGATGTAGTTGCCTTAGGTTATAAAAACAAAAAATGGAAGGCGATGGATTTGTATCTTCAACAATGCCGCGATTCAGGCGTGGTCGTTTCTGCATTGCTCGGCAATCATGACGTGATGATGCGCGCTGAAAAAGGTGAGCAAAAATTCCAGCAACGTTTTCCAGATCACATGCGAACGGGTTTTTTTAAAGTAATAGATTCGGTTGCTGTTGTTTTACTCAATTCCAATTTCAAAAATTTATCAGCAGAAGATATTCAGACTCAACAAATCTGGCTACAGTCAACTTTACAAAAGTTAGATCATGATCCGTCTGTACTGTTAATCATCATGACATGCCATCATGCTCCGTTTTCAAATAGTAAAGTGGTAGGTTCTTCCAAGAGTGTGCAGTCTTACTTTGTTCCCTATTTTTTTCAATCAACTAAATGTCGTTTGTTTATCACTGGTCACTCACACGCGTTTGAGCATTTTAAAAAGGAAGGGAAGAATTTTGTAATTATAGGAGGCGGAGGAGGCATCCATCAACCTCTCAACTCATCGAACACAGAATTGAATGATCTTGCACCTAATTACAAACCCATGTTTCATTATCTTGTTGCACAGAGAATAAAACATCAGGTGATGATCACTTCTCATTATCTTACTCAAGATTTTTTGAATGTAAAAGTTGGCTATTCAGTAATCATAGAATGAGGTGTTAAGTGCTGGCCAGCCTTCCAGGTAGTTAGAGACTATGACGAAATTTAAGCACACACTTTAAGAACTGGTTTGTGCATTTATTCACACGAGATTTTATTTCTCCTTATGTTTTTCCCAATCTTTAAAAATAAACCTTAAAGCATCAAAGTAAGCAACAACTGGTTCTGTCATGTGTGTTTCGGTTGGATAATGTTTATAAATATAATCAAGTCCTCTTAGTTTCTTTTTAGCTATCGTTGAATCCAATTTTAATAGACCTTTATGAAAAGACGAATTACTTCCGCCCTCATTTCCGTCACTGTAAAAAAGCATTTTGTTTAAGACTGAACCGTTTTTTAGCTTTTTATCAGTCATTTTTAAAAGATACTCACTGTCCCACCAAAGTGATGGGCTTACAGCAATATAAGCATCAAACATATCGGGATGGGTCAACATACAATTAATAGATGAAATTCCCCCAAAGGAATGCCCTGCAAAAATTCTATATGGCTCTGTTTTGTAATTTTTGTCAATCATTGGCATCAATTCTGTCTCAATGAAGTGTAAAAATTTTTCGTTCCCACCACTGAGTTTAAACGAACTACTATCTGGTTTGCCCTCGTAGTTAGTTATGCTATTTGTTGGAGTAAGGTCTCTTGTTCGTTTTGTGTTTGAGATGCCTATGACTATTATCTTAGGCATTACCAAAACATCTGGGCGACTAAGATAATCGACATACTCAGCAAGAAGTTCAAAATGATTGTCACCATCCATTAAGTATAATACGGAAAATCGTTTGTTTAAATCCGCTGAGTCTAATTTAGGGCAATGAATATAAACCTTGCGATCTTCGTTTAAAACCTTGGAATGAATCGTCACAACCTCACTTGGTGGATATTTATAAGTCTCCGTATTCTGGGACTGTGCCTGTAAAGCAACAAATAAAAACAGAATCGTAAGCCATCGAAAGGAATATGTAAGCAATTTCATTTTGTATAATTTAAATAATTATGGCCTCGAGTTTTTGCATGACAGCTAACGATTGTATACGTGACGTTGCGGGCTTTAAAAAACTACACCCCGCAATGTTCACATACATTTTATTGGCAGCCGGCTTTCTTACGCCAAAGCTTTTTTGAAATACTTCTCTAGCCACAATTCAGCAATGTCAATCGATTTATAGAAGTCATTTTTACTTACTCTGTCTCTCCAACCAAATTCCCCTTTGTCATTATAGTCAAAGTCCAATCTTATAATTTCTTGCATAACGGGTTTGTCAAATGGGTCAGCGTAGCCGTCATCATTGAAATAACCTTTTAAAATTGCAAATAGTAAGTATGAGTCGCTTGCTGAATTGCTATAGGCTTGATAAAATTGAGAAAGGAATGTATAACCTTTGAATCGAATATTTACAATGTGATGTGGATTGTCCTTTATATCTATTTTATAACTGGTAGCCTTTGCTTGCATTTTATCAATAGCATTCTTTATATGAACTTTAATTGTCTGAGCTTCACCAAAAGCAATTTCTAGTCCCTTGGACGAGTGCAACACGTGTTTACTTTCTGTAATATTCATTTCGATGTCATGTTTCTCAGACACCAAGTCAATCAAAATTTCAATATTTGATTTTGATACAAGTATTGGTTCTTCTCCTTTTTCAAAATCGCCCTTAAGATTTTCGCTAACCCATAATTCGTGAGTAGCCTTAATTTTTCTTACACTCTCAACCGGAAAACTCTCAACCTGTTCGTCAATTTGCTTGTGATGATTACAACAAAGTAACAGTAAATTGTCACTCGAATCATAATCAAAATCTTTGATGTCCTGATGGCGAGGCCCATTTGGCTGTCGACTGATTATATGACACTCTTCTCCAATGTTAAGTTGATTATCGAACTGATCTTTTTCAAGGACTAATTGTTGTCGGCAAATAGCGCAACGATTGCCAGATCGTCCCCATAGTCCTTTTCTTGTTTTATCTGAAATTGCCATATTCTTTTGAAAGCTTGCCGCCAACATCCTGATATGGACTCTATTGCCTATATCCCTCTAATGTTTTCACTAAAAATAGCCTTTTAAACCAATATGCACCACAGTTATGAAGCAAAATAGATTAAGTTGTTTTTAACTGCGTTTTTAAAGTGGTCAACCAAACCTTAGGCTGTTCAACATTTGCAATGTCGAACTATAGATGATCAGGATTTAAAATCCTTTTTTACTTTACGTTGGGATTGCAAATCCCAACAGCGAAGACAAAATAGTATGGTCATTGGCACCAGCGAGATGTATAATTCTAAAGAGGCGCGCGATAACGGAATTGAATCAGTTAAAGCGAATGGTCACACGAAAGAGATTGATGATCAAACTTCATAGAAGTTTCGCTCTCCCAGCAAATAATTTTAAAATAGAAATAATTTCTTTCTAGAAATTTATATCACTCTGCTGTATTCAGCACGAAGAGACGATCCAATCGAATGGCGAGTGCTATGCAAATCAAAATTGAAACTGCGCTTAAGTAGCCCAGATAATTGTAGTGGTGAATGGCAAAGTTTGCGTCACTAAAAGTTAGCCAACCGCTTATTAATCCCGCAAGACCTGTCCCTAACGATTGCATACACGAATTTAAACTCATAAAGCCGCCTCGTGTTTTAGCGGGTACCGCTTGAGTAGTCATCGCTTGTCCAGGCACTGTTCTGCCAGTAGCCGCACTAAACCAAAGCGAAAAAATAATCAAGACTAAATACACGGGAGCTTTTGGCATATTAGTGAGCATCAAAATAAAAACGACTGAAATAATTGCAGCCATTACAAAGACTTGGCGTTTGCCATACTTATCTGCAAATTTTCCAACAATTTGAGCCGTTATTAACGAGCTAATGCCACCAAAGAGATAAACCAAAGGGGTGTCGCCTTGAGGGACTCCAACATTATAAACTAAGTATGGATTAAAAAGTGGAATAATTAGAAAATGTCCTATTATCAAAACAAAACTAAACACTAGCGCTGTCACTTGAGTCTTATCAGAAAAAATAAGAATGAAATTTTCGATTCTTCCCTTCAATGCAATTGGGTTGACTAAGTGTCCCCTTACACTGGGAACGTATCGTATCAAAAACGGAAATAATAAAGTACCCACCCCAGCCACTACTAAAAATGGAAAGTACCAATTGAGTTTGTTTGCTAAGTACAATCCAAACGGAACGCCAATAACGGAAGCCAACGCAAAGCCACCCATCAACAAACCCATCGCCTGGCCTCTGCGTTCGTAGGGAATAATATCGGCAATGATGCTCATGATTTGGGCGCTGATTAACCCTCCGAAAATTCCTGTTACGGCTCTTGCAATTATCATCGAGCTGCCGTCAGTTGCAAATACACAGCCGAAGGTGCCGGCCAAAAATCCAAAATAAGCAACTAGCAATAATTTTTTTCGGTCGAACTTATCTGCAAAGAAAATGGCGGCAAAGCTACTTACAAAAGCAGCTAGCGAATAACTAGATACAATAATTGAAAACTGAGAACTATTTAAATGCCATTTGGGCATTAAAATATTGCCCAGCGGCATCAGTATCATAAAGTCTAGAATGTGGGTAAAATTAAGAAGAGCCATTAAGGCCACTAAAACTATTTCGTTGCGTTTCAAAATAATACTGGTAAAAGTAAAAATGCAAATTGATTTACGGTCTTTAACCAATAATTGCAGCTTTTAGTTTTGTAAAAAAAATATTTAAAGTTTGGTAGTTTGATTTTTTTTCACGTTCCCCATTTAAGAGTCATGCAGCTGTGTTAGGAAAGTGTATGGATCTGATGGAAGGTGTCCGTTACTGTCAAGTTTTATATCAAGGTAACTTTTTGCAGAAAATTCCTTTTCGTTTTTAGCGTTAACTTTTGCTTCTGATTTCTTGTCGCTGCATTGTATATCTGCAACTACACCTTCCCTACTAACTAATTACTTAAAAAGGCAATTCATCTCTAAACATTGTTATTCAAAATCAAATGAGGTGCAATTTTCTTTACACCATCCCTCAATCCTTTCTCTTTTAGCATTTCACCAATTGTGTTGATCAAATACAGAGAGGCATCGATTTCTTCTTTTCGGATGGCAACGCTTTCAATATTAAATCCAAACGGAATCGATTTTTCAGTGCAGTACCGGATCAGTTCGAAGGCGATGCCAATAGCAATTTCAACCGAGCGACCCACCGGGTTTGATGTTGCGCTAAGTTCTTCTTTTATATCCTCCGGAACGTGTATTCCTAACCACTCCATAAAATTTAGAGTTTTAAGGGAACCGCATACCGTTAAGGTAAAGATCATCGTAGGCAATTCCTGATTGTTCCCCTTACAACGCACGAGAAGATCGTCCAGCACTCGCTTTGTGTACTGAACGTTAAAAATACATTGTGATATAAAGTAGGACACTCCAGAATTTATTTTATCCAGAATCCGAACATCTTCATCATTCAGCACAGCATGTCTTTCCGGAATCATAACAGCACCTATTACTGATTGGTCCTGATGAGCACTCCAAATTACATACGCCTCTTTCAGACTTGTTTTGGGAATGTAGTCTGGAGATGGTAAGCCCACAAAGACAGGATAAAATTGCTGCTGCCTCATCTCATGAAGCCATTGTGATAATTCTTCCTTTGTGAATTTTCCGGCCGGCCGATAAATTATTTTAGGAATAGAAAGCCGTTGCAGGTATTCACTTGCATAAGTAAACGGATCGAGCGCGTTCGAAAAAGGGAATGGTCTTTCTTCTGTTGTTCTTTCTGATTCGTCTTGAACATCATAGACAATCAACGCATCGATATCTAAGCAACATATCGTGTCTATAGTTTTCAATGCAATCTCACTTACGCGTTCAGCTGCCGTTTGGACTTTAGGTGGTGTTATTCCATACAATAAAATTCCTGACTCTCTCTTCTTAATCTTTGTAAAGAACATGCGGCTCAGATGGTCTAAATGAAACGTTAAAAATAATCAATTGTTAAAGATGGGAAACATTGATCAGGTAAACAAACCCCAGGCATACGCCAAGAGAACTCACCACCAAACATGAAAAACGTTAAGTGACAATTCAAAATACCTTTACCTAACGAACGTACTCTCTGCTAGTGAAGGTACATACCTTCAAGTTGATTTATGTATGGATATAGATTCACACAAGATTTAAATCTGTTGCCTTGCATGTTTGCTTGAAAACACAAACAAGAATGATTCCCAATTACTAAGACACCTGACCCTAGCCTGGATACAAACTTTTGAGATGCTTGATAGAATGATCTATCATTTTGGTCAATATACCGGTATCAATGTCTTCAAGCTTTTGGATATGAATACAACCACCTTTTAATTTATGCTTTCCAAATTTCTTAAGCCAGTCTTCTTTTCATTAATGTTAGAAAGGTATAACGTTATAGCATTCACTCTTGGAGAAAAAGCAACTAACGGAGCATCTTGTTGAAGTCTCGCCAGCTTTACCCCGGATGTTATGCCAACAGTAATCAGAGCATCCTTGGCACTCTTAACAGGCACAAACGTAACTACCTGCTTTCAACATCGTCTCTTTAACATTACGAGGCTTCTGTCGCTGGTTCACTCTATTCGACTCCTCAACACATATCTACAGGGATCGTTGTCCCCGTTTTTCCTTATCGTTCACCACCAAGACAGTTTCCGATCTCAGCAGCATAAGGTGATTTACAAACTATCTCTGACCATCGTCTGCGGAAGGCCTATTCTCTTTTCATAAACTACAACGTTGGCCAGTTCAGTTCGCTCGACTTCCACACGTTTATACCCTTGATCAGAGTCTTCCATCTTTTGTACAGCATCTCCATTCTTACAACTGAATGAAGTTCAAGACACACACGTTTAGCTATGAAACGTGTGCGTTTAAAATCTGACCCCGTTGCTGAACGAAATTAAGAAACAAAAGCTACAAAGCAACACTGAACCCCGCTATGGCCTATGCAATGTGTTAGCGGCTGCCATTTTATCGTCATTCAAAAATTTGTCTCTATAATTTATTAAAGATTTTCTTGAAACTGGATTTCCGTGTCCAAGGTAAAATATTTTGCTATTCAATGAAAGAATATAATTAATACTGCTTTTTACTTGTTCCAAATTGTCGTGAAAAGGTGGATGTTTCATTCTTGAATTAAATACAATTCCGCCAAGCAATATTCCTGACGATGCTAAATCCATAATTATTGCACTTCCATCTTCAATAATAATAGATAAAGAACCAGGTGTGTGTCCTGGTGTATGAATTACTTTTCCATTTATTCCATAAATTGATAAATCATATTCTTCGTTTCCTTTTAAAATAATGTCAGGTAAACAAGGCGAAGCTGTATCTTTTGCTAATTTAGGTTTAAGAATAATATCCCAAATTTTATGGTTAGGCTTTAGCGTTTCAAAAATACTTTTCCCTGTTTGTAATGCTTTTTTATCCAAGTCGTGCATAAGAATTGGAACTTTTAAAATGTCCTTTAATTCTTTTGCGCTTCCAAAATGGTCAATATGTCCATGTGTTATGATTATTAAACCAATATCTTCTAATTTGATGTTGTGCTTATTTAGTTGTTTGATAATTTTCTTCTCGCTTTTGGGAACGCCCGTGTCAACCAATATATGATTTGTTTCTCCTTTTATAAGAAAACAATTTATCATACCCATTGGAAAAATTGATAACTGAATGATTTTTTTTTGCATTTTTCATTTTTTAAATACTGATGCAAAATTCAGTTTTAAAGAAATGAGACTACTTGATAAATGTTAGGAAATTTTTTTTCTAATTCTACTTAAAGATTCCGGCTTAATTCCAATATAAGAAGCAATATATTGTATTGGCACATTTAGAATTATTTCTGGTTGCTCGGTCAATAATTTTAAATATCGTTTTTCAGCCGATAGTGTCAGTAAATCAGTTGTTCGTTGTTGATTAAATGTGATAGCTTTTTCATAAACTTGTTTACAAAATGCACTCCAAATTGCACTTTCCTTGGTTAAGGTTACATATTCTGATTTGTTAATGTAAAGAACCTCACAGTCTGATATACATTGAATATTTTCTTTTGAAATAACTTCTGAAACAAAGCTATTAAAGCCTGTTATAAAGTTATTTTCTCCTACAATTTGAGTTGTGATTTCTATACCATCTTCATTAGAAGATGACCTAATAAAACCATTTTTAATAAAATAAAGTTTTTGGGCAATAGTATTTTCTTTTTCAAGAATTGAGCCTTTTGTAAAAGTTGCATTCTTAAAAAAATGTGTCAACAGTCTGATGTCGTTGTCAGAAATGTCAAAGAGATTTGAAACATAATTAATCAAAGGTACAATTGTCATATTACAATGCCGTCTGTATGGCTGCCGCTAACGTGAAAGTGCTTGTGACGGGCTGGGATTAAACCTTCGAATTGAACCCCAAGCTGGCATAAACATTTTGTTACATGCAGTTTTATTTACGCAACCCCATTTACTCCTAAGTCGTAAAACTTCTTTGTCGTCAAGTTTATTTTAAAATTAAAGTAGCATGGTCCACCATCTTTCACGATGAGTATTTCTGTCCGCCACGATTTGGCTCCAAAGTTGTCGCAAAAACAGTTTAGCCATACTTCTTTCTCTCCTTTTAAATTTGTCACGACAATTAATTGTTTCTTATAATCATGTCCTTTCAAATCAATTTTGAATTCATCATGTCCGTTTGAAAGTGAACTATTGTAATCGGTCACACATAAAACGAGCAAACTATCCACTTGTTCGATTTCATCATGAGTCAATGTTGCAGTCGAATAACGTAAACTGTCAAATGGAGAGTCTGAGTTTTTGTCCCAGATAATTATAGCAGTTTTTGATGTGTCGTACTTTAATCCATTTTGTTCGCTGTCCGCCTGTTCTTTTTTTGAATCTGTGTTACATGCTGTCAAGCTTAAGGTCACAAAAAGAGTCAGTGTTATTATCTTGGTCATCGGTCTAATCTTTTTTATAAAATTGCATGCAACATCTCGATACATGCATACTATTGCCTATATCCCTCTATTGTTTTCATTAAAAATAGTCTTTTAAACTAATATGCGCCACAGTTATACAGTAAAATAGATTAAGTTGTCTTTAACTATGTTTTGAAGTGGCCAACCAAACCCGTTCCAGATCTACTTTACCCCTATCGATGTCAACAAAGCGGCAAATCAGCTCAATTTCAACGTTTCCTTAATCAAGGTTGCCGTTTTCTTATACAAGAAAATGAAAAACCGTATCAAGGAAATGAAAATCTTGTACAAGAAAATCAAAAACCGTATCAAGGAAATCAAAATCTTGTATAAGAAAACCGAAAACCGTATCAAGAAAATCAAAATCTTGTACAAGAAAATCAAAAACTGTATCAAGGAAATCAAAATCTTGTACAAGAAAATCGAAAACCGTATCAAGAAAATGAAAGATCGGTATCAGTTTATTTTAAAAGCAATAGCTTTTGCTTTGAATTAGAAGGCCTCTACTACAAGCGCAATAGAGAAAACGCTAAAGGCAGATAATAACATATCTAACTCGATTTAAAATATTTTAATCAAAACACAGAACCCTACAGATTACAGGTAGTTAATTGTTTGTTCGACATAAAAAATGCTTGCTTCCATACTTTTTAACTACTTGGAGTATTGTTTTTATATAAAGGCCACATTAAAAAATAGTGTTCATTGCTATTACAACGCGTAATTGGCGCATCCGTCAGTAAGTGTAAACTCAAAAGAAACAGTGCTGTATTGGTTAAACAAGTAGACTTTCTGTTTAAGCAAATCAGCTGTTCAGCATTTGCAATGTCGAGCCCTAACTTGGAAGAAGTACCCACTTTTTAGCCTACATTGGTCTGGCATTTACCCATGGAGCACCATCATACCCATCATCAGCACGCCACCCCGTTGAAAAGCAGAGCGAGCACCGCTTTCGTTGTTGGCATTTCGCTCAACTTTTTATTTGTAGTGATTGAAGTAATTGTAGGGCTTTACATTCATTCGCTTTCGTTGCTTTCGGATGCAGGGCATAACCTTGCCGATGTGAGTGCGCTGGCGCTTTCTCTTTTAGCATACAGGCTATTAAAAGTAAAACCAAATGAACACTACACGTATGGCTATCGCAAAACATCCATTCTTGTTGCGCTCTTTAACGCTATGGTGTTGTTGCTTTCTATTGGTGTCATTGTGTATCAGGCTGCCTATCGTTTATTAAATCCCGAACCCATGCCGGGTACAACCATCGCCATTGTTGCAGGCATTGGCATTGTTATCAATTCGGTAACGGCCTTGTTGTTTCTCCGCGATAAGGACAAAGACATCAACATTAAAAGTGCATACCTGCATTTAATGAGCGATGCCATAGTTTCGCTGGGTCTTGTTATGGGCGGCATAGTTATGTACTACACTCAGTGGTTCTGGCTCGATAGTGTGCTGAGTATTATCATCGCTATTGCGATCCTTCTTTCTACTTGGCAACTTCTTAAAGACAGCTTGAGATTATCGCTAGATGGAGTTCCGTCCGACATCCACATTGACGACATCAAAGCAACGGCCATGAAAATAGTGGGAGTGAAAGGTTTGCACAATATACATATCTGGGCCATTAGCACTACCGAAAATGCATTGACTGCCCATTTGGTTTTGCAGAACGACATAACCAGCGAACAAGAACAAAAAATAAAGCACGACTTGAAACATCAACTTGTTCATAAGAACATTCAGCACATCACTCTTGAAACAGAACATGAAGATGAGCCGTGTGAAACAGAAGTATGTTAAATTTCAGGAAGTGTCACCTAAACAAATTGCTAAATTTGCCGACATTAAATAAACTAGGCAGGGACAAGTTTTTTGATTATTTTACAACGCTAAACTTACGATTATTGTAAGAAGCCATTTTTGTGGTTTCTTTTTTATCGGACAACAATGAATATTTTTTAATACTAAATCGCTCAAAAAAAATGAAAACAGTTACAAAATTAGTGATGCTGATGTTTGCCATAGCATCCGTATGCAGCACAGCGACCGCACAAAAGAAGAAAGAAGCAGCAGGTGAACCAACAGATGCCGCCAGGTTCAAGTGGGAGGACTCAAAGGTTATACCCAAAATGAAAAAAATGGCCATCGCTGAGCTTACTGTTAATTACAAGCTTACTACTACAGCAAAAACCATTACCCAGGAAGATAGATCAGGAGGAAAAATAGCAGGGGCGCGCGTGACTGGTTATCTAGAGTTTACCGACAGCGAACCAACACAAGCTGACTACCAAGGAATTACTGACCATTTCTATAGCTACTTCCAGAAAAAGCTTAAAGAGAACGGTATAGACACTGTTGGATGGAACGAAATCACCGCTTCAGAATTCTACCAGAAAAGCGCAGACGATGAAAAAGCAGATGAACCAAAAGAAGGCGCTGGTAATAAATGGGTAACTAGCACTGCACATAGGGGCAAAATTATTCACAAAGGTATGGTAGGTTTCGCTGGAGGAAAAGGAAAACGTTCCATGGAATTTGCACAACAATTTGGTACCGCTGCTTCATTTAAAATAAATGTTGACTTTGCGGATGTAATGGTTAATCTTGATATCAAATCCACAGATAGCCGAGCCATCGGTGGTGGATGGTATTATCCGGCAACAACCACAAAGAAATATACATGGGGTGTACACGCACAAATGATGGTGGGGGATCAAGACAATAAACAATGGACATACATTTGGGGAGCTAAAGGCTGGCCTGAATTTTCGATGCAGTTGAGCGATATTCCGGTAGAAGGTGATTATGCAACCTCTGTAACTGAAGACGTTTCGAAAGCCAGAAGTGGTATTGCGAAACAATTCGCGTTTGCCAAAGAGTTAACACCCGTGCTAATCCAAACCACACGTGAAAAATATATAGCTGCAGCAAGTCATGCTACTGAACAATGGGTTGATGCTTTCGTTGCAAGAGCAGTGCAAATGCGAAAGGGATAAATATTGTTATAAAAAGATTTCAAAACCTTAGTCAGCGGAAGACTAAGGTTTTTTTTGTGCCAAGTTTCTCCTCATAAACATCATTTGAAAAGGATGTAGATGGTGGTGAGATTGACAACTACCCTAAAATTGTAAATGATTGCAGTGAGTTAGAGAAAGAATATAAACAAAAGAATTAAGAGCCAGTTCGGCTTCTACATCTTGTTCGATAAAAAGTAGTACCATAATAGCAAATCCCAAAGCCAAAGAAGTAGGCCGTAAGCAGCATAGCACAACACAGATGGTAAGTAGCGATTAAGAAATACGTATGCTAAGTTCCCTAAAATAAAACCTACCGACCAGAACATCCCCACCGCAATAGTGGTTGGCCAAACCCAATCGCCACTCCAATCATTCAGTGATCCGTATTCACTATTAAATACAAATTGCACGGGATAATAGAGAAGAGCTCCCAAAACACCCATGCTTAGAAGGCCGAGTGCAGCGGTAACACCAAATGCTATTGTTGAGAATTTTGTAGTTGCCGAAAATGATTGCCAAATACTCATTGTAAAACGTTTTAAAAAACAGATTTTAAACGGACGCTATTCAAATATAAAGGAATATTTTGAAGCAGAGGAGTATTAACGAACGAGCTTCCAACCAAACAGTATGTCGGTGTGCTATTACTTTTTCGAGTATCAGGGAAGTAAAGCATTGAAATAAACGATTGAGCTTCATCTCCTATCTTTTGGACTTTGCATCCCAATTAATTTTACTTTTTAAGCTCAATTTTGCCCCGAATTAAATGACAAAAAATAACCTATTTTCAAAAATTTTAAATACTGAATCTTATGAAATATCAAAAAATAACTACTTGGTTTTTAGGCGTATCAATGTTTATGTTTGGCGTTCTTAAATTTGTAAATCCTTTTAAGGAATGGTACAGCGTTCAGGTTACTAATAGTGGTTTAGGAGAACTATCCTACTCAATGGGCATCTTGGGAGAGATTACTGTTGGATCGACACTCCTTTTTTGTTTACTTTACCAATCAAAAATTTCAACTAAAACATATAATTGGCTTACAAACACAGCGTTTTTTACAATTATAATAATGATGTTGACAGGGGTTTATGTTCACCTACACCCCAATGTTCCGGCAGACGTTTTGCCACTAAAAATTAAACCTCCCTACATTCCAATATTCTTCTTGTTAATTGCATTATCAAACATTTTTTTAACTACCATAAAATTCAAAAAAGCAACACTGCAAGCAAGGCCTAACAGCTAACAGAACTTCCAAGAAATTGGCAGTTTATCAGCCACATTTGATGAATAAATAGATGATCGACTCACTTAAAAAAACACTTTCGAAATCAGGCATATTAAGTGAAGCCTCTATCATATCACTGTTGCAACTTTGGCATAAATCTAAAAAGTTAAAAGCAAGAGAAATTCTTTTGAATTTTCATCAGCAAGATTGCTATCTGTATTTTGTTTCGAGTGGTTGCCTGAGATTATTTGTAGTAGACAATCAAGACAACGAAGTAAATATTGGGTTCGCTGTTGAGAACACATTCATTACAAGCTTTCAATCTTTTATTCAAGAGAAACCGTCTTTATTAAGTATCGAAGCTGTTTTAGAAAGTGAAATTTTAGCTATACATAAACGAGATTTGAAAGTTCAAATCACCAATAACAACGAAATTTCTAAATGGTATCAATCCATGTTGGAAATTACCCTTTCGGGTCATATCCAGCGACAAGTAGAATTGCTTACGCTTAGCCCACAAGAAATATATGAAGCATTCATTAAACGAAGCGAACATTTAATCAATGTCGTTCCGTTGAAACATATTGCATCGTATTTAATGATGACACCCGAAACTCTTAGTAGAGTAAGGTCTAAATTCTCTTGATTTCAATCAAGATTTTCTATTTTTTTTCATCCTTGCTTTGCATAAAAAACAAAGAAGATGAAATTAAAAATAGGACAAAAGGCATCCAATTTTATTAAGAAAGATATTTGGGGCAATGAAATTAATTTAAGTAAATTAAGTAGCCAAAAAGTGTTGCTTACATTCTTTCGCTATGCCGAATGTGCTTTGTGTAATTTACGCATCTCAGAAGTAATGCGTTATCAAACCCAAATGCAGCAACAAGGCATACATTTTATAGCGGTGTTTGAATCGCCAGTTGACAGTTTACAAAAAAGTGTTGCAGACAGACACAACTTTAAGTTTACCATCATTGCTGATCCCGACAGAGAATTGTACAATTTATTTGAAGTAAAACCATCTTGGACAAACCTTTTCAGAACAATGAGTTTTAAAGCGATTAAAAAAGTAATTGAAGCAAACAAATTGGGCTTTAAACCAGGTGGAAAAGTGGAAGGAGCATTCAACCAAATACCTGCTGACTTTGTAATAAACAAATCTGAAATTATTGAAATAGCACATTACGGCAATAGTGTAATCGACCATTTACCGTTAGCCGAAATACTTAATTGAGTTTGAATACTATTTCAGTTGCCGTTGTATTGCTAAGTTTTTCTTGTGTTTTTTCGTTTATCTTTATACATACTTCAAACGAATATCCAACTCATTTAAAATTTTACAATAACTTCCAACAATGAATATAGACACCGCGTCACTTTTAAAAACAGAAGACGAACAACTAACTAAACTTCAAGAAATCGTTCAGCATGCTATTAAGGAAGAAGAACTGATCGTTGATAATCTTCTGCATCAACCTAAGGAAGTTATTAGTAGAGGGGCAAGTATTTCAGACAAAGTTGCCTCTTTCGGTGGTAGCTGGAAATTCATTATTTCATTCTCTGTAATTCTATCTATTTGGATTTTGGTCAACACGCTTTTACCTACCAAAGATAAATTTGACCCCTATCCTTTTATCCTTATGAATTTGGTTTTGTCAGCAATTGCCGCTTTACAAGCGCCAATAATAATGATGAGCCAAAATCGCAAAGAAGAAAAAGATAGAAAGAGAAGTGAAAACGATTACTTGATAAATCTTAAAGCAGAATTAGAAGTAAGAAGTCTACATCAGAAAATTGACTTGCTTCTTGAAGAGCAAATTAAAGTTCTATTTGACAGTCAAGCAAAGCAACTAGAAATTTTAAATCGAATAGAAGCCAAATTAGGTGCAGCATGATATTAACGAGAAAGCACTTTAAAAATGTGCCAGGATAAAATTTACAAATGTTGGCTGTTATTCTACTTCAAAACCACCACTGTTATCCCCGCTCCGCCCCTATCGGCATGCGCATCGGCAAAGGAAGCAACGGCTTTCGTGCCTTTTAATTTTTCTCGAATAACTTGTCGTAATATGCCTTCGCCCTTGCCATGAAGTATAGTAAGTTCGCCATGCCCAAGCAAAGTGGCATCGTCAAGAAATTGATCTAATAATGGAAGAGCTTCTTCAACACGCTTGCCGCGAATGTCTAAGCTACTAATAAATTGAGATTGCTTGCGGTGCATATCTATTCCCATACTTCTTGCTTTCGCGAAAGCGGGAGCAACAGGAACAAGATCACTGCGAACCAGTTGACTGAGTTTTAAATTGGAGCGCAAACCGCCAAACTGAACAACAGCAGTCTTGTCTTTAATGGAAAGCACATCGCCACTTACCTCTTGGCCTATGATTCGCACTTTATCGCCCACTTGAATCAATTCGTTATTTACTACTTTGGGTAGTTGAACATCGGGCTGCACTTTATCGGTAAGCGTTTGCAAGCCTTGGCGTATTTTACGTGTCTCTTTTTTCTCTGCTTTATTTTCTTGAATGTGGCGTATTGTTTTCTCTATCTCCCGATTGGTTTCCTTCAATAGATACGAAGCTTCTTCTTTTGCTTTGTTAATGATCTCTTTCTTTTTGGATTCAAGTTCGCCCGATAACTTCTCATACTTCTGTTGCAGCGCATTGAGTGCAACTTCTTTTTGCTTCAATTCAATTTCCTTTCTGGCTTGTTGTTGTTTTTCATCGGCTACGGTTTTCATTAACGTTTCCAAGCCCGTTATGTCTTTGCCAATAATCGTTTCGGCATGGGCTATCGTGGCTTGTGGTAAACCAGTCTTGCGGGCAATCTCCAACGCAAACGAACTGCCTGGTTTGCCAATCTCCAATTGAAAAAGTGGTTCTAGCTTTTTGGTATCAAACACCATAGCCGCATTGCGTATGCCTTTATTGTTTTCTACAAATAATTTCAAGTTGTAGTAGTGAGTGGTAGCAATGCCCCACGAGCTTTTATTCAATAGTGTTTCAAGCACTGATTGAGCAATGCCTCCTCCAAAATTAGGATCTGTACCTCCACCTAATTCGTCCAATAGAATTAAGGTGTTGATATTGGCATGATTAATAAAATAGCCCATGTTCTTTAAGTGCGAACTGTAGGTACTCAAATCATTTTCTATGCTTTGCTGATCGCCAATATCTAAGAAGATGGAGCTGAAAATTCCGATGGTCGATTTATCGTGAAGCGGCACAAGCAAGCCACATTGCGCCATGTATTGAATTAACCCTACTGTCTTTAAACAAACAGATTTGCCACCCGCGTTAGGGCCGCTTACCAACAGCCATTTATTTTGTTGAGTAAGATCGATAGTTAAAGGAACGACAGGTCGCTTGCCTTTATGACTAAGATATAGTAGCGGATGCCTAGCACTGAGCCAATTCAAATCTGCGTTGTTCGATAGTTGTGGCAGAGTAGCATCAAGATCAAGCGAAAGCTTGGCTTTAGCTCGCGTGAAATCAAGGTGACCTAAAAATGTATAGGCTGACCGTAACTCAGGCAACAACTGCCTAAGAAGAGTAGCCAAGTCTTTCAGTATTTTTATTACTTCCCTTCGCTCTGCATGGATCAAATCTCTAATCTCATTATTTGCTTCCAACACTTCCGCTGGCTCTAAATATATTGTTTGTCCCGTGGCCGATTCATCCATAATAAAGCCACGCAATTTTCTTTTGTGTTCGGCTAATATGGGTATTACCACTCTCCCTTCGCGAATGGTAGGCGATACTCCCTCGGGTGTCCATCCATTGGCAGCAGCTTGCCTGAAAACGCTGTCCATCACTCGCCTCACTTTACCTTCTTCTTCGCGAATGCGCTTGCGCAAGCGACCAAGTTCAACACTGGCATTGTCTTTTATCTTTCCGGTTTCGTCTACCTTGGCGGTGATGCTAGAAGCGATTTGCTTGGGAATAGATACTTCATTCGCTAGCTTAAATAAATAGGGATAAGTTTCTTGTGCTTTAAGTAAAAAAGCAGCAGCATCCACAATAGTTTGAAGCGATAAAGCGATTGCTAAAGATTCTTCTGACTCAATAAAAGTGCCTTCGATAGCAATAGTGGCAAACAAAGTTGATGGATCGAAGTAATGAGATGCTGGAAACGCTTCACCTTTCTCTAGGATGGATTTGAATTCAGAATTTTGATGGAGAAGAACACGAATGGCATCTGCATGAGAGGAGAACTGAATGGCTTCTACCTTCTGAATACCTAACTCACAAAGACAATAATTTTTAAGTTTGTCGCGTAGCTGATTGAACCCAAGCTTCTGCTCCAAATCGGCTGGATAAATCATTTTATCAAATTCTGGTCAGCCTTGCGCTTTTCCATCACCGTAAGGGAATCGATGATAATGTCATAAACTTCGTTGAAATCATCAGGCCGCTCCAAATAATACGCATAACTTTTTTTAAGCACCGTGTCCGATACTTTCCATTTGGCAAGAATGGCTGCCTCCTTTGGCAAGAATAGTTTTAAGGAAGAATCACGAACCAATGGAAGTGAGTTCAGCCGAGCTTCGCTCAGATATATATCTACCATTATAGCCGACATTTCCTGTTTGCTCAACACATCACTTGGCCGCTGGTCCTTTTTGCATCCCACGAAAGTGGCGGTAAACAAACAAAGAAGGCTAGCTACTATTATTTTGAAATACATCTTATTGATTGAAAGCTCAAAATTAAACAATTAATCAATTGCGAATTAGAAATTACGAATTACGAAAGGGGCATCATCAAAATCTTCAAATTACCGAATCAACGAATTATAGAATCAACGAATTAGTTATTTTTGTGGCTTCTGTAAATGAGTGGGCGTTGAAAGAACTGTTAAAAAGGCTTAGAAAGTATGAAATCCAAATCCGCAAGGCTATCAATAGCCAAATGCAGGGCGATTTCCACTCTATCTTTAAAGGTTCGGGGCTGGAGTTTGACGATGTGCGACCTTACCAATATGGAGATGATATTCGCGCCATTGACTGGAATGTATCGGCCAAAGGCCACGGTACGTTTGTAAAGACTTTTAAAGAAGAAAAAGAGCAGACTATTTTTTTTATTTTGGATGTGAGTGCTTCGCAAGATATTGGCACACCTGGCAAAACAAAGTTTGACATTGGCAAAGAGATTTGTGGCGTGCTGGCTTTATCAGGCGCCAAAGAATCAAGTCAGCTAGGGTTGATCTGTTATTCCGATGAACGCGAGACTTACCTAAAGCCTAGAAAAGGTTTGCCACAAGCCTATCAATTGATTTATTCGTTGGCCAAGCTGCAGCCCAAATCATTAAAAACAAATCTGGCGAAAGCCATTTCATTTGCCCTCAACTCCATCAAAAAGAGAAGTGTGATCATTATGATCTCCGATTTTATTGACGAAGGATATGAACACAATTTAAAATCGCTTGCGCGGAAACATGATCTGGTAGTAATCCGTATTTGCGACAAGCGCGAAACCAATTTGCCCAAACTGGGCATCATACCTGTGCAAGATAAAGAGACCCAGAAAACGATTTGGATCAACACTTCTTTTGGGGATTTCAGAAGTCATTTAACGGCCAACTATATCACTAGAGAAAAGGCCTTGACAGATTTCAGTCGTAAACATCAAATCAATTTTGTGAGTGTCGATACAGGTGAAGATTATGTGCCCAAGTTGCTCAAGCTATTTAAGATCAGGAATAAATCAGTGAAACGTGTTTAGCAGAGCCTTATCCATCCTTGTTATTTCAGTGGTCTGCATCTTATCTGCCAATGCGCAAGACGAAAAGAACATTCGTGTAAACGGAAGATTTTTGGTAGACAGCATAAAGATTGGCGAGGCCGTGCCCTACAGCCTTTCGGTGTACTATCCTGCTTCATCCAACTTGGTTTTCCCTGACAGTACATTTTCATTTGCACCTTTTGAATTCGCGAAGAAAAAGTATTTCCAAACGAAGACTACAAACAACATTAGCTACGATAGCGTGGTGTACTACCTCACCACGTTTGAGATTGACAGCATTCAATCGCTAAAGCTGCCCGTGTATGAGATCAATAAGAAAGATTGTACCGCAGTATTTTCACAAACTGATGCGGTATTCTTAAAACAGTTAGTGCATCAAAAGCTTGATTCTATTGAAGCTCCTGCCCTACCCTTGAAAATAAATACAACTTATCAAAATGTAAAATGGCTGCTAGACTATCCTTTTTTATTAGCCCTTGCGGGGATATTGATTTTAGTGCTTGTTGTTGTTTGGATTGTCTTTGGTAAGCGGATAAAGAAGTATTTTAAAGCGCGTAATCTATCCAAAAACCATGAAGCATTTCTTAACAAGTTTACTTCTTCCGTGAGCCAATTGAATGCCAACTTCTCTACCACCAAAGCTGAAGCCACCATGCTGCTATGGAAAAGTTACATGGAGAAATTAAGTGGCGTGCCCTACACCAAATACACATCAAAGGAAATTATACAACAAGAAAAAGATAAACGATTGGACACCGCACTTAAAACAGTAGATCGTATAATTTATGGAGGAAGCTCTCCAGCCAGCGAATCATTTGAAGAGCTACGCACATTTGCCAACGCTCAGTTTAACACACAACTAAAGGATATACATCGTGGATAAGTTTTCAGACGCTTGGTATTCGTTCAGTTGGTTTTCTCCCACCATGTTCAATTCATTTACGTGGGCGCAACCCTTGTTGCTTTATCTATTGTTGTTGCTGCCACTAATTTTTATAGCTCGATGGTTTCTTCGGTATTACTTAAATCAAAAGCTCCCCATTGCATTGATCAAAAGTGAACTTAAAAGTTCGCCTGTTACATTGATACGGTTCATACCCGACCTCATTATGATGCTCACGTTAGCCTTCATAATTGTCGCTTTAGCTAGACCGCAACGCACCAACGAAAAAGTAGAACAATGGACGGAAGGCATTGATATTATGTTGGCTATGGATATATCACAATCCATGCAAATAGAAGACTTTACACCTAACAGATTAGAAGCTGCCAAAAATGTAGCTCGCGATTTTATTAAAGGTAGGGTGCAAGATAGAATTGGATTGGTAGTGTTTTCAGGCGATGCCTTTTCTCTTGCACCACTCACTACCGATTATGAATTACTAAATTCTTATCTCAACGATGTGAACTTTGAAATGATTGAAAACAGAGGCACGGCCATAGGCAGTGCCATTGCCGTTGTTACAAACCGCATGCGTGAATCTGAATCAAAATCTAAAGTGTGCATTTTATTGAGTGATGGCGACAATACTGCGGGAAACATTGATCCTATTACTTCTAGCGAACTGGCAGCAGCTTACGGAATTAAGATGTACACTATTGTAGTGGGTAAAGAAGGGCTTGTCCCTTTCGGGAAAGATTTCTTTGGCCGCCCTCAAATGGTTGAAAACACAGTAGATGAAACTACCATGCGCAAGATTGCCTCTATTGGTGGTGGAGAGTTTTTCAGAGTAACTGATAACCAAGCACTAAAGAGCGTGTTTCAAAAGATAGATCAATATGAAAAAGCAGAGATAAAAGAGACTCGCTTTAAAGACACAAGCGACTTTTACTACATCTACTTGCGATGGGCAATTGTCTTATTGCTGATTTGGCTGCTACTTAAATCAACATTTATCAGCAACGTGCTTCAAGACTAGCTGACCTTTGTAGCGTCTTTAACAACAGCAGCAGGATGTTTCTCTTTAACGAGCGATCTTTCAACTCCTAATATTTTAGCGATCCAAGCTAAGATCAATGCAGATACTATAAATACTAAATGTATTACTATCTCTAAATTCAAAGCATCATAACTGCCTGTTTCTGTTTCAGAGTGAATGTCAATAAAAGTCTTTAAAAGATGCACACCAGAAATAGAAGCAAGTGAAGAAGCTAGCTTTACTTTCAAACGATCCGCATCTAAGTGGTCGATCCACTGAGGCCTATCTTCTTGCTCATCAAAATCAATTTTACTAGTAAAGATTGAATAGCCACCTATAATTACAATGATGAGCAAGTTCATTACCATTGAAATATCTATTAATCCTAAAATGCCCAGCATAGCCTGCACTTCAGTAATCACAGTTATGTTCATGGTAAGGTTGACCAACTCCTCAATGAATTTATAGACATAGAGCAGCGAACCTACAATCAGACCTAAATAAACAGGCGCTTGTAGCCAACGCGATGCAAATACTAAGTATTCAACAAAAGTTTCAATAGCACTATTAACTTGACGGAATATACTCATAGTAAGTTTTTCGATTAACATGCAAAAATAGAACTTTTATCAATATCCTAACTAATCCTTTAAATTATTATGAATGTATAGGGTCTTGGCTTTGAAGTTCACAAGGTAAAATTAGATACCTGAACACTATTGATTAATTTTAGACCATGAAAGTTTGTGGTTTCACCTTCGTGCGAAACGGAGTAAAGTTTGATTATCCCATCTTGGAAGCCATACACTCTATTCTTCCTATCTGCGATTCATTTTTAGTAGCTGTTGGCAATTGTGATGATGGCACACTTGAATTAATCCAAAGTATTGATTCACCAAAAATTAAAATTATTCAAACCGTTTGGGATGATAGTTTGCGCGAGGGAGGCAGAGTGCTAGCTGTGGAAACTGACAAAGCTTTTCAAGCAATAGAAGATGAATATGATTGGTGCTTTTATCTTCAAGCAGATGAGGTGGTACATGAATCTTCGTTGCCAATTATTCAACAGGCAATGCGTGAACATCTTACCAATAAAAATGTGGAAGGGCTGCTGTTAAAATACTTTCATTTTTATGGATCATATGATTATGTGGGCGAAGCATACAGTTGGTGCCGAAGGGAGATACGCGTTATCAGAAATAGGAAAGATATTTTCTCTTACCGCGATGCACAAGGCTTTCGTAAGAAACCGAATGATAAATTAAAAGTAAAGTTGATTGACGCGTTTGTCTACCACTACAGTTGGGTGCGCGATCCGCGTGCGTTGCAAAGCAAAGTGGAAACCTTTCACAAGCTTTGGCACGATGACCAATGGATAGATCAAATGGTAGTAAAAGCTGAAGAGTTCGACTACGGAAATGCAGAGGTGTTAAGCCTATTTAAAGGAATGCATCCTGCCGTTATGAAAGAAAGAATAGCAAGTCGAAGCTGGAGTTATAGCCATGATATTTCACGAAATCCAAAAAACTTTAAATTTCTTTTCAAACGTTTTGTAGAGAAATTAACGGGATGGAGGGTTGGAGAGTACCGAAATTATAGGATTGTTTAAAATCATTAGTTCAGAGTTCAAGTTTGGGTTGAAATAATGATCGAATTACCGAATCCAGTAAAATTAAAATCTTTAAATCATCCTTCCTCTCCTCCCCCATCTATCTTACATAAATTATCCATACCAATATGCAGCAAGGCATCGCCCGCATTAACAACTGGGTTATTGTTTAGGCCAACTACATAACCTTTGGAAGGAGACTTTACGACTTCTTTATATTCTCCGAAAGGATCAGTTAATGTACCTACCGTTTGATTTTTTTCTACCAAATCTCCACACTTAATAGTTACTTGAAAAAGTCCTGCTGTTCTAGCTCTACACCAAGCAGAGTTCCAGATAATCTTGTTCTCAACTTTTGGGGCAGGTGCACTATCAATCATATTAAGGTGCTTCATCAATCGCAATGTTCCTTCAATACCCTCTTCAATGGCATGCTGATCAAACCGTATTGATTCTCCACCTTCATACACGATTATGTGCTTCCCTTTTTTAGATGCTGTTTGCCTTAATGAATGAGGGCGAAAGGGTGCATCAATTGTGAATGGGGCATGAAAAGCGTTAGCAAGCTCAACGTTGATAGGGTCTTGCATAACGCAACGCACTTGAGGATAGTTGGTGCGCTGTGCACCACCTGTATGAAAATCAATGCCATAATCAATGGCTGGAATAACATCGTGCGTCATGTGATAGGCAACACGCGATGCTAATGATCCAACTTTACTTCCGGGGAAAGATCGGTTGATATCTTTTCCATCTGGCACTTCACGCGAGTAGTTGAGAAATCCATACACGTTAATTACAGGCATACATAAAACACTACCGCGCTTTACGCGATGAAATCCATTATCAATAATCCTTCGCACTATTTCCATCCCATTAATTTCATCACCGTGCATCCCGGCTGTGAGTGAAAGTACTGGGCCATCTTCAAGAGATCGGTATACATAGATGGGCGTTTCAATTTGCGTTCGCGAAGGCAAGCGCGCAATGTTGATGTTGATTTCCTTGAACTCTCCCGGTTGAATTGCGTTTTCGGCTATTATTAGTTCTTTCATAGATTATTCAAAAGTATTCAGTCGATAGACCATAGCATAATAGTTGTTGATTAACTAGCTCAGGTTAAAGCTAGAGGTTTGTAGCCAGCAGCAATTTTTCTAAGCGTTAATTCTATCCTTCTGTATTTTCTTCTTTCCAGCGTGTTGTTCAATGTAATCATAGATTTTTCCTGCAATGTCAACTTTAGTCGCGCCCTCAATTCCTTCTAAACCTGGTGAAGAGTTTACTTCAATAATAAGTGGTCCGCGTGCAGACGGAAGCATATCAACACCTGCCACAGCCAACCCCATTTTTTTTGCGGCTTCAATAGCAGCATGTTTTTCATTGCGATTAAGTTTAATTACTGTAGCTATACCACCGCGATGAAGATTGGATCTAAATTCGCCATCACGCGCTTGCCTCCGCATGGCGCCTACCACTTCATTGTTAACAATAAGAACACGTATGTCTGCGCCATTGGCTTCTTTAATAAATTCCTGAACAATGATTCTCGCCTTCACTCCATGGAATGCCTCGATTACTGATTGAGCTGCTTTTTTATTTTCTGCTAGCACAACGCCTAGACCTTGTGTCCCTTCTAGTAACTTGATTACTACTGGCGCACCACCAACCGCTTCAATAACTCCTTCGGTATCGCGTGAATAATCCATGAAAATGGTTTTAGGCATACCAAGACCCGCCCGAGACAATATTTGCAGACTTCTTAGTTTATCTCTTGACCGTATCAAAGCTTGCGATTCAACAGCTGAAAAGACTTTCATCATTTCAAATTGTCTAACAACAGCCGCTCCATAAAAAGTTACTGATGCGCCAATGCGAGGAATAATAGCATCGAAGTAATCGAGTTTGCGCCCGTTGTACCACACCATCGGGTTTTTCTTTTCGATTAATAGCACACATTTCATGTGATCGATAATTTCTACCTTATGTCCACGTTTTTCTCCAGCTTCTTTTAGCCTGCGTGTTGAATATAATTTTGAATCACGTGAAAGGATGGCAATATTCATGCTCCTTGAAATTTACTTTTGTAGGATAAATCTTTCTCTGTTACATCTATCAGGAATCGCTTCCTAAGAATCTTCCTTCCCAACAAAATGGGAAAGCGCAATTTGTCACGATCACTCAACGAGAACTCAGCTTTAATTAACTGGTTATGTATACCTACTGTCGTTTTTATTACGAAGCGCATTTCGGCTTCACCAAATGAATTTTTTATTTCACGCTGTGTAAATTTTTTAAAGGTGAATTTCATTCCCGTAAACTCTGAATGTTCTTCATCCAGTAATACAAACTGTAGAACACCATCAACGATATTTACTTTCGAGCAATGCAGGCTTGATGTATAAGCACCAGTATCAATCTTTGCATGAATATTAGTCAAACCTAGACCAGGTAAATCAACACGATCGGAGCGGCCCAGTATTTTCACTTTATAAAGTTGTTAGTTGATTGTTGTTAGTTAGTTGTGAAAGGGTAACACTTCTAAAACTAAGTCATTTCTGCTCATAAAAAAAGCCCCTTGCGGGGCTCTCTATCTTTAATTTTCAGATTAACCTTTAGTTACCTTAAAACCAACTTGTGTGTTTTCCAACGTGAAAACCACTTGACCATTTTCAATAGCAAATGTAAATGTCTCTACAAAAGCTGCAGTCTTGCCACCTATTACTTTTACGCGCAACACATCTTTTTTCTCGTCATAATCAAAAGCACCCCATTTATTGCTTCCTTTCTTTTGAAAAATTATTACCCATTCTGTTTCTCCTGGAATCGAAAACAGATCGTATGCTCCTGCTGCCAAAGCTTTACCTTCAATCTTAGCATTCTGATCAATCACAAAAATGGTTGGTTCATTTGCTCCTGTGCGCCATACTTTTCCGTAAGGATCGATTCCACCAATTATTTTTCTGCCTTTAGCTGAGGGCGCAGAATAATCCACTTTAATTTTAATGCCATCAATAGTGCCTTCAGCAACCTTTGGCGGACTAGGGCGCTTGCTCTTATCAGCTTGCGCAAAGGCAATAGATGATGTGCACGCCACTACCATAAATGCGTATAACAATGATCTTTTCATATTTAATTTAATTTAATTTAATTTATTGTTTAACAAATGTAAGTACAAAAAAAGATGCTCCGATTTCGCGGAGCATCTTTATTAATAAAAATCACTAACCTGTAAACTAGAATAAGAACGCGCGGATGGTAATTTAAGTTTGGATTACACCAGCATTTTCTAAGTTTTATCTTCCAAAGGGGTTTAAGTTCGCTAAAGCACGTTTTCCCCCGCCCATTTTATTCATCGTCTTCATCATCTTTCGCATATCCTCAAATTGTTTGAGCAGTTGATTTACTTGTTGTATGGATGTGCCGCTTCCTTTCGATATTCTTGTTTTGCGACTTGCGTTAAGTATCTCTGGGTTTTCACGTTCTTTCAATGTCATGGCCTTAATGATGGCTTCAATTGGTTTGAAGGAATTATCATCCAGATCAATATCTTTTACGGCCTTACCCATGCCTGGGATCATCCCGATAAGGTCTTTCATGTTGCCCATCTTCTTGATCTGCTCCAATTGAGAAAGGAAATCGTTGAAATCAAATTGATTCTTTCTTATTTTCTTGGAAAGCCGTGCAGCTTCATCGGCATCAAAAGTTTGCTGAGCTTTTTCTACTAAACTCACTACATCACCCATCCCTAAAATTCTGCTGGCCATACGATCAGGGAAGAAACGATCCAAGGCTTCCATCTTCTCGCCAGAGCTCACAAACTTGATCGGCTTTTGCACTACTCGTCTAATAGAAAGAGCCGCTCCACCTCGTGTATCACCATCTAATTTAGTAAGCACCACACCATCAAATGAAAGCCTATCGTTAAAGGCTTTAGCAGTGTTCACTGCATCTTGTCCCGTCATGGCATCGACTACAAAAAGAGTCTCTGATGGGTTAAGAGCTTCTTTCAATTTTGCGATTTCGTTCATCATCGCTTCATCAACAGCCAAACGACCAGCGGTATCCACAATCACCACACGGAAATTATTTTTCTTAGCATATTCAATGGCTGCTTTCGCGATGCTGATGGCATCCTTATTATCTGGCTCAGCATAAACTTCTACACCTACTTGCGCACCCAATACTTTTAATTGATTGATAGCCGCGGGGCGATAGATATCACAAGCCGTTAACAGCACTTGTCTACCTTGACGTTTTAAATACGCTGCCAACTTTCCTGAAAAAGTAGTTTTACCAGAACCTTGTAAACCAGCAATTAAGATGATTGCAGGGTTGCCTTCAATCTTAATGTCTTCACTTTCGCCACCCATCAAAGCGGTAAGTTCATCGTTGGTTATCTTGGTCATTAACTGACCAGGAGAAATTGCAGTGAGCACGTTTTGCCCCATCGCCTTTTCTCTGATCTCATCAGTAACTTCTTTGGCAACCTTGTAGTTAACGTCTGCATCGATCAACGCCTTGCGTATGTCTTTGATGGTGCTGGCAACGTTTATTTCTGTAATTCTCCCTTGGCCTTTTAAGGTTTGGAAGGCTTTCTCAATTTTTACACTTAAACTATCGAACATTTATCAGGATTAAAGGATTTTGAGATTAACAGGAATTTATGAGGCAAATGTAATGGATCGGGATTAAAGGATTTTAGGATTGTGTGGATTTTAAAAAGGTTAATGAACCAAAGGTTGGTGAAAAACCAACTTTATTAGTACTTTTACTTTCGTGAATGTAATTAGTAGGAAAGCGTTGATCGATTTTTATAACATTCATAACGATGCCCGTGAGCCTCTTGAAACTTGGTATCGAGTCTGCAAAAAAGCCGATTGGAAAAATTTTAATGAAGTGAGATTAGCTTACCCATCAGCTGATTGGGTAGGAGACGATAGAGCCGTTTTTAATATCAAGGGCAATAAGTATAGATTGGTGGTGCGCATTAATTTTAGATACAAATCAATTCAAATAAAATGGATTGGCACTCACGCTGAATATGATTCGATAGATGTTTTAAAAATTTGAAGTATGAAAAGCTGGTTGATATTAGAGAATAAGATTGATTATGAGCAAGCTATGGCTAGGGTTGATGAGTTAATGGACATCAACCCTGAAGTAGAAACGAAAGAAGGCAAGGAATTAAAACTTTTGCTACTCTTAATTGATCGTTATGAAGAAGAAAATTATCCGATCTCATTACCCGATCCGATTGAGGCCATTAAAGTGAGAATGGAAGATTTGTCGCTCACGCCAACGGATTTGGTGAACGCCATTGGTGATAAGGGCACAGTATCGAAAGTATTATCCGGCAAGCTGGCCTTATCACTGCGCATGATTCGCAACTTGACTCACCTATTGCAATTACCAGCCGAAGTTTTGATACAAGAGGTTAAGTTGAAAGCGGCATAACTCGTCTCTTTCTTCCCTTTATTTATTTCCTTCTCACGCTCCCACTCCACGAGTGTGTACGATACTACAATCAGCAACAAAACAATGATGGTAACAATAATGGAGATAATAAAAATACGCAATGTTTGTCGGTAGCGTTTGTCTCTCTCTACCTTTTTGAGCAAAGCCGAGTAATTGCGATAGCGCTTTACTAAATCGGGTGTTAATCGTTTGTCGCGAAGTTTTATCTCATTCCTTCCCATCGTACTTTATCTTTAGTTGAAAGCTCGTCCTCAATCTATCCAATGCACGATAGGTGCGCATCTTCACGGCACTTTCGCTTTGGTCGAGTATAAAGGCTATCTCTTTAAAATCTTTATCTTCATAAAACCGAAGTTGCAATACTTCCAACATATCGCTGGGCAAATCTTGCATAAACAAAAGCAAACGATGAATGGCAGCATCGTCAAAGTCATCGTTTTCTTGTTCAATCAGGTTGCGCAGAATTGAGCCTTCCAAGCTAAACATTTTGGTCTGTTTAATTTTTCGAAAATGTTTGTTCACTTCGTTGCCCGCTATTTTATAAAACCATGCTGAAACAGGAACTCCTCGATACTGATAACGATCAATGTTTTTCAGAATCAGGAAAAATGTTTGAGAACACAAGTCGGCAGTTAAGTCTTCATCATCCGTTTGGCGATAGATGAAGTTGAAGATGCGGTCAAAATAGCGTTCATACAAAATTTCAAAGGCCGCGGGGTCTCGCTTGGCGCGATCCAGTATTTCATATTCTGCATTTATTTCTTCGTCTGTCATGGACACGAGTAAATCAACTCATTATTGGTAGTAATTCAAAATGATTGAGAAAGTCACAATCAAAATTTTAATCCCATCACATTTGCGGTTGTCCACATTGAGGTTTTTTATACCTTCCAATCTTAAATATTCATTTATGAAAAATTATTTATCAGCTCTGCTTCTACTTGCTGCTCTTATCAGCTTCGGGCAATCCAAAAAATCTAACCCAAATAAAGAAGCCGTTATCAAATCAGTTGATAAACATCAACAAGAACTTATCGCGATAAGCGACAAAATATGGGCGTATGCCGAAACTGCTTTGCGCGAAACCAAATCATCAAAGGAGTTAGCCGACTATGCAGAAGCACAAGGTTTTACCGTGAAGCGCAATGTTTCTGGAATGCCCACTGCATTTATAGCTGAGTATGGATCGGGCAAACCTATTATTGGAATCATGGGAGAGTTTGACGCACTGCCTGGCATCTCACAAAAAGCACAACCTACCAAGGAAGCGTTAAACACTGGTGCTGCCGGGCATGGTTGCGGTCATAATCTATTTGGAGCAGGAAGTTTAGGTGCGGCTGTAGCAGTAAAAGAATTAATTCAACAAGGAAAATTAAAAGGCACAATACGTTTTTATGGAACACCAGCAGAAGAATCGGTGGGCGGAAAAATCTATATGGCTCGCGATGGATTGTTTAACGATTTAGATGTTTGCTTAGATTGGCATCCTGATACAGAGATTGCTGCCAGCACGCAAAGCACACAAGCAATGGTCGATTTTATTGTAGAGTTTAAAGGCAAGTCGGCTCATGCTGCGGCTGACCCATGGAACGGCCGAAGTGCAGTTGATGGACTAGAAGCATTTACCCATGGCGTAAATCTTTTGAGGGAGCACGTTCGCCCTAGTGTGCGAATGCATTATGCAATTAAAGCCGGAGGCGATGTGCCCAACGTAGTACCAGACTACGCCAAAGTGTGGATGTGGGTGCGTGATAGCAAGCGAACTGTGGTAGATGAAGTGTTTGGCCGGGTAAAAGAAATAGCCAAAGGTGCCGCACAAATTGCTGGTGTTGAGTCAACAGTAACGGTACTTAGTGGTGATTATGAAGTATTGGTGAATCGAAAAGGAGCAGAAGCCTTGCAGAAAAATTTAGAAATACTTGGGCCCATCTCTTACACACCTGAAGAGATTGCATTCGCGAAGAAAATACAAGAAGTGCAAGGAGGTGAGCAAACTGGTTTAAATGGAAAAATATCCACCCTGAAAGAACTCAAGAGCATCCGGATGGTGGCTCTACTGATGTGGGTGATATCAGTTGGCTTGTGCCAGAAATTTCATTGGTAGTTACAACAGCTCCTAAAAATACAGCATGGCATGGTTGGAGTGTAGTGGCTTGTGGTGGTATGAGCATTGGTCACAAAGGATTAGTACTGGCTTCAAAATCATTGGGCATGACTATGGTTGATCTTTTTGAAAACGAACAACTGCGTAAAGACATTCGAGCGGAATTTGATCAACGCAAGGGAAAAGAAATCTACAAAGCTTATATACCCGAAGGACCAGCGCCCGTGCCAAGCGATGTGAAGTGAGTTTAGTGACTTTATAAACAGCAATTATCAGTATTTCCAACTACTCACATCAGCTCCCTTCGGTGCGCTTTCGCTGATGCGTTTTAGTATGCGTGGCAAATACAGGGTGTTGTATCGCAACCGAGAAACGTAATTTGGATTATTATGGTCGCCATTCCAACAGTGTTCGGCACGGTCGCCATAATCTACTTCGCCTTTGTAAAAAGGGTTGTTGGTTTTCTTTAAAAAATCTTCCAATAAATACACGGCATTGTTCAAATAGTAATTGTCCATGTCGCCACAAAACACGTGTATCTTGCCTTCCAACTTAGGCCCAAGCGTTTTCCAATCACGCTCAAGTATATAGCGCAGATCATAATTCTGCTTCCAATACTCGGCCACACTTTTGTCTATCTCACCCGTAAGTTTATCAAATATTCTTTTTGGATAGCCATCTTCTCCTTGTGGGGAATATACAGCTTCCCAAATATCAAACTGATCTCCTGAACGACTGTGCGTACCTAGCACATATTCGTAATGGTTCGTCTCTTCCATAGTGGCCGTAAGCTGGCCAAGATTATTCCGAAAGGCTGGCTTGGGCAATTTCTTGAAATCACTTTCATACCAAAAAGCATTTTTGTCTTTATAAATATCCACGAGGCAAAACGACCGGAAGTCAACAGGGTCAGGGCATGCCGCAAAGCATCCGTTGAACTCATCAGGATAAAACATCTGCACTGCTAATGCCTCCCAGCCACCTGTGGAACCTCCGTATGTAAAGCGTGCCCACCCTTGCCCAATGCCTCTGTATTTAGTTTCAATCTCAGGTAACAGTTCCTTCATTATTGCATCCCCGTAAGGGCCAAGGTTGGCGGAGTTCACGGCATACGAATCATCATAATAAGGATTGGCATGTTGAACTTCTATCACTATAAATCGCGGGAAGTTCTTGCCTGACCATTGCTTATAAAAATTATAGGCTTCTTGCTTTTCAAATTTCTTATAACCGTAAATGTTGAAACGAGCAGAGTAGTCCGTAGTATCCATTTTCGGATCGGGAGATTCTGTACTAAATCCACCAAAGTCGGAAGGGAAATGGCCGTGATAAATCATCAACGGATAATGCGCATTGGGATGTTCATCAAAACCTTCCGGCAACAAAACGTGCGCACCAATGTATGTGGGCTTGCCCCAAAACTCTGTAAGCAGCTTGCTTTGTATCTTTATATGCTTCACATATTTGGTATCCTCAGGCTCTTTGATCGGAGCTATCTTTTGATCCATTACCACATGGATTGTCTCAGCTTTCGCTGGATCAATTTTTATTTTAACAGGCTTGCTGTAATAATTGCCAGGCTTGGAGTTCCAATGTTGTCCTTCACCCTGATCAGGCGGCAGCTTTACTGTTTTTCCCGTTTTTAAATTGAATGTTTCGTATCTATTTATTAACGCTTGAACATAGTAATCACCTGCGGAAATATCCTTTACAGTATGAATAGGAAACCCAAAAATCGACTCATCAACAATGATTTCCTGACCAGGCTTCATTCCATCAACATCAATACCAAAGGCAAGTTGCGTCTTCAATCCAAAGTTGATTTGGTTTCTAGGTTCCGATGTATCGTTGGTAGCCAGCATAAGAATGATATGACCATCTTGAGCTGCATCGCTCATTTCCTTCGTAAACGAAATGGCAAATTGCACTCCCTTGGAAGGTGATGTACTTGACGTGCATTGCCATCCAAACAACAGAATTATAGGTATAACGGGAAGCAGGCGTTTCATAAATTAACGTTAATATCCAAAGATTAAATCACTACATTTTCTTCTTTACCTCTGGAGGAATTACATTCATGTTGTACCAAGTAAAGGCAAATTGATCGGCCATCATATCCAATCCTTTTGAAAGATTGGATGAACCGTGACCTGACTTGGTATCGATGCGGATAAGCGTTGGATTTTCACTTGTATTGTCTTCTTGCAACGTAGCTGCAAACTTGAATGAGTGCGCAGGCACAACACGGTCGTCATGATCGGCAGTAGTTATCAACGTTGCCGGATAAGCCGTTGATGGCTTCAAGGCGTGAATAGGTGAATACTCTCGTAGATATTCAAACATTTCTTTGGAGTCATCTGCTGTTCCATAATCATAAGCCCATCCCGCACCAGCGGTGAATTTATGATAGCGAAGCATATCCATAACTCCCACTGCTGGAAGGGCTACTTTTGCCAGATCAGGTCGCTGAGCCATGGTAGCACCCACAAGTAAACCACCGTTGGAGCCACCCACAAGTGCTAAGTAATTACTAGAAGTATATTTCTCAGTTATCAAGTATTCGCCAGCTGCGATAAAATCATCAAACACGTTTTGCTTGTTCATTAACCGACCGGCATCATGCCACTTTTCTCCATACTCACCACCGCCACGCAAATTGGGTTGAGCAAACACTCCTCCATTTTCTAACCAAACAATTCTGGCTGTGCTAAAAGATGGAGTCAAGCTTATGCTAAAACCACCGTACGCATAAAGCCATGTCGGGTTTTTTCCATTCAATTCAATTCCCTTTTTGAAGACAATAAACATAGGCACTTTTGTGCCGTCCTTGCTGGTGTAAAATACCTGTTTGGTTTCATAAGCCGTTGGGTCAAAATCTACTTTAGGTTGTGCATATAAAGTTGATTTGCCTGACGCGATATCGAACTTATAAATGGAAGTGGGTGTAGTGAAAGCAGTGAAGGAATAGTAAACTTCTTTTTCATCAATTCTACCTCCAAACCCTCCAGCCGAGCCAATGCCGGGAAGTTCAACATCACGTTCAAACTTTCCCTTGTAATCAAATTGTTTTATAAACGTACTCGCATCTTTCAAGTAGTTAACAAATAGCTTTTTATTGGCTGTTGAAACACCTTGCATCGCATTATCGGTAGTTGGCACTATATCCTTCCAATCGTTAATTGCAGGCTTAGCAAAATCAAATGTCACTATGCGGTCATTCGGTGCATTCAAATTGGTTTGAAGAAGGATAGTGCTTCCGTCATTATCAATTACATTATGATTATTGTTGAAGTTATTAACGATCTGCACAAGTTTTCCTTTGGGATCTTTCAAGTCTTGAATATAAAGTTCATTGCCAGTAGTGCTTTCAGCTGCGGTAACTACTAGAAAACGTTCATCTTCAGTAAGGCCAGCACCCACGTATCTTCTTGGTGTTTGTTCACCACCAAAAATAAGTTTGTCGGTCGATTGAGGTGTTTTTAGTTTATGATAATACAGTTTATGAATTTGGGTTTTAGATGAAAGCTCAGATCCTTTTGGTTTATCATAACTGCTATAATAAAAACCTTCATTACCCTTCCAGGCTAGACCTGTAAATTTCAAGTTGATGAGTGAATCTTCTACAATGGATTTATCGCTCGCATTCATCACAACAGCTTTCCGCCAGTCTGATCCTCCTTCTTGAATTAAGATGGCAATGAGGGAGCCATCCTTACTGAAAAACATACCTCCCAAGGCAGTTGTGCCATCGGCAGAAAAAGTATTTGGATCTAGGAATACTTCTTCTGCTCCGCTCTCCCCTTTCTTACGATACTGCACATTATGATTTTGCAAACCACTGTTCTTGGAGTAATAACTATATTCTCCTTCCCGATGAGGAGCTGACAAGCGCTCGTAGTTTTGAACTTCGTCTAATCTCTTGCGAATATCATCCCGATAAGGAATATTTTTTAAGTAGCCAAAAGTAACTTCATTTTGAGCCGCGACCCAACTTGCAGTTTCTTTGGTTGTATCGTCTTCCAACCAACGATAAGGATCAGCTACGGCTGTGCCAAAAAGTGTATCGACAACTTCTCCTTTTTTAGTGATGGGATATTTAGACACAGATTTGTTTTCAGGTTTAGAACAAGCGAATAATACAATGGTTACAATGATAAAAAAAGCAATTCTTTTCATAGTGATAATTTTATGATTGTTCAATTCTTTCTACGATACTTTCTATGCATGTTAAAGCCATGAACAAGTTTTTGTAAGCCTTCAAAATAAAGCAAGCAATACAAAAACAAAATCATACTCCACATTACGCCTAAGTTAAAATAGAAAGTATCAATAGAGCTTCCTAAAAAATGTTTTGATGGTATAAAAAAATTTGCTCTGAAATCAAAACGATTGGTTGGGCGATGCTCATCAAAATAGATAGGATAAATTTTTTGCACCAGTTCACCATCCCACTCCACTATCCGCACCGGATCATTTGAATGTTCTACCATCTGTATTACCGATTCATTTTGATAAGCGGTGCGCCTGCGCTGAAACTCACTAAGTTTATCAGGGGTATCGGTAAGTTTACTTATAAGTTCTTCTTTTTCTAGAATTGCCTTTGACATCCGTATGCTGTATAGTTCTTTCAATACTTTTAAAAACTTTCCAGCTTGCATTATCGAAAGAGAATCAACTTTCCCCACTTGCAGTTTATCTAGTTCTTTATAATCATTGCTACCCGTTATTTTCATCTCATGACTAATTTCATGTTGTAGGATAGAGAGTGCATTGGCAATCTTGGTATCATTCAGATCGCGCCAATGACTTCTGTTACTCAAACAGTAAGTAA
The DNA here is from genome assembly GCA_038205685.1 of Cytophagales bacterium. Lineage (GTDB taxonomy): Bacteria > Bacteroidota > Bacteroidia > Cytophagales > Cyclobacteriaceae > ELB16-189. The sequence continues at coordinate 38,409 of JBBRBQ010000021.1, forward strand.
CTTTTGATTCTAACGTAGGTATGTAATAAACTTTTTTATACTCCGCAATAGCTTGCTTCTTATCCAATTCATAAAATTGCTTCTCATACGGATTATCCTTAAACTGAGTAACCATCAACGCCTCGAATGCCCATCGTGAAGCCATCATCTCGCCAAGCATAGGAATGCCCTTTGGTGTGCCTACTTTCGGATTGAACTTGTCAAAACTAATAACTACACCACTGAGTATTAATTGGGGGATAATAAGGATGGGTATAAGAATGTAAATTGTAACCGCAGAATCAAACGCACTTGAAATATTCAAGCCTAGCATATTGGCAAAGCAAGAGCAAGAAAAGAGAATAAGCCAATAGCGCATTTCAGTTAGCGGTATTTCAATAATGAGATTGCCAACTATAATAAAGGTAAATGTCTGCACTGCCGACAATGCAAACAGGACCAAAACTTTAGAAACCAAATAGCTACTCTTACTAAGATGCAAGTATCGTTCTCGCTTTAAAATTTTTCGATCCCGAAATATTTCTTCTGCACTTACAATCAAACCAACAAACAACGCAACCACTACGCTCATGAAAAAATAGACGGGCACATTGTAATTATTGTAAAATGTATAGACTGGCTTTTCAATGCCAATGGTATCATAGTACTTAATAAAATACGCCATGAATAACGCTAGCACAGGAGACAACAGAAAGTTGATCAACATGTATTGTTGATTCGCCAGCTTTGCCAACACATCGCGTATTGAAAAAATTGACAGTTGTTTAAACCAATTGGGTATTTTTTGTGTAACAGGCAATTGGGTAGTAACCTCATCCACTTTAGGTACTTTTATTCGTTGCTTAAAGTACTGATACCATTGGCCTGGCGATATTTTTCGAGTGTGCGTAAATCGACCAAACTCATTAACAACACGTGTTTCAATTATGTTGAAAATCTGCTCTGAGTTGATGTTTCCACATTCGGGGCAAGCCCCAGGAATTTTATTGGCCTTATTAATTATTTCTTGAAAATAGGAAACTGATTCAACGGGATTTCCATAATAAATTTGAAATCCTCCCACATCTAAAATAATGAGCGTGTCAAACATTTTAAAAATATCGGATGATGGCTGATGTATCACTACAAAAATCATCTTGCCTCGCAGCGATAACTCCTTCAGCAAATCCATAATGTTTTCCGAGTCGCTAGACGAAAGTCCAGACGTTGGTTCATCCACAAAAAGAACTGCAGGTTCACGCAACAACTCCAAACCAATATTTACGCGCTTTCGTTGCCCTCCGCTGATGGTTTTCTGCAAAGGCGAACCCACTTTTAAATTTCGGATTTCAGATAGGCCTAAGTTAACCAACACTTTTTCAACCAACTTGGCATTCTGCTCTCTTGTATAATGGCCAAAACACAAGCGCGATGCGTAATAAAGATTTTCGAAAACAGTAAGGTCTTCAATAAGTAAATCATCTTGAGGAATAAACCCGATTATCCCTTCTACTTTTTCAGGATGCTCATGAATATCAATGCCATTAATAACCACCCGTCCACTAGATGGACGCTCTGAACCATTCAAAACATTGAGCAACGTTGATTTACCAGAGCCACTTGCCCCCATAAAACCAATCAGCTTTCCGCCCTTCTCAGAGATGCTAACATTTTGTAAGCCAGCTCTTCCACTTTTAAAGTGATAGAAAATATGATCAGCTACAAAGCTAATTTCCGTATCGCTCTCTCCCACCAAAAATTTACCAACAACATCACTATAGTAAATCGGTTCTATCTTACTTCCTTTAATAGTGCTACCCGTTGGGAACACATTAATCTTGCGGCTCTTGAGCTGAACGCTGTTTAGATAAAGCGAAGAAATGCCAAGGTATTTTATAAAATAAGTCTCGATGTCATGCAACCGCAAAATGGCTATCAACCCTGTTAAATTTTTGCTTACCATGCGTGGTCCAGGGTGCGGATGGGAATCACCACCTTCATCAATAATCATGATACTTTTAGACGATAACTCATCTACATCTTGACCTATCACAAAAGCTCTGATATTTTGAATATCCTTTATCGGGATTTTTAACGCTTCGCCTATATAAAAAATTAAGTTGCCTTGCCGTTCAGAAATTTGTCCGTCATTAAATACAAGTTCAATTATTTTAGCTATCAAAAAGACTTTTTGCTGCATGGTGAGTGCTTGGTTCACCTGTTTGCAAATCTGCATGATCTGCGCCCAATCGTCAACAAACTCAAGTGTATGGTCATCCACACCTGAAATATTGGAAACCGCTAATCTTTTATTGGTTTTACAAAACTCATCAAATAAGCTGAGGTAGTATTTGATGGCCTCTTGATTGAACTGAAGCGCTAGAAATTCTTTTATGTTCGTTCGCTCATCGTCTGTAATTCTTTCTTTCGATACAATCGCAAAAAGATGGATAATCGCTTTAAGCAGTTCTTCACTCATATCATTCAATTACCAAAATACCAACCGAAATGAAATACCAATAACTTACTTAATCTGAATTAAAGCAAGTTATTGGCTAAAGATAAAGAAGCGGAGAGACGGCTGATTATGAAAAATGCAGACGATGCAATTATTATCCAATCTTTTTAGAGAGAAGATCGGCTAACACCAAAATACCCTCGCGCAAAAATTCGTCATCCATTTTCGATAAATCCTCGATGGGCATACCATCTTTTATTGGGATTTTTGTGTTGAGTTTATCGTTTGCCGGTTTTTTGGCTTTTACTTCCGCCATTTCTTGTTTGCGCTTGGCTTCATTGAGAGAAATCCGAGAAAGTGTTAAATTCTTTCTCAGCTCTTCAGTTTCGTTAATATAATTTTTTAACGAAGCGTCATTCTTAATTCGATCTTGATAATGTTTTGAAATGCCTGCAAGAATTTTATCGTTAACATCACTTGTCTTTTGAAAAGTGGCACTGGCTATTACATCCCAAGGCAAGGCACTAGGGTTAGAACTTTCACCATATTGCTTGGCATCAAAAGCCGAAGGAAGATTAACATCGGGTGTTACGCCCTTGTTTTGTGTACTGCTTCCTGTTACTCTATAAAATTTTTGAAACGTCAACTTCAATTCTCCCACATCTTCTTTTTCTTGAATAAATTTTTTAAGATCCAACACAGTTTGAACAGTTCCTTTGCCATAAGTGGATTCACCAACAATCACCCCACGTTTATAGTCTTGGATAGCCCCTGCGAAAATCTCAGAAGCAGAAGCACTAAATCTATTTGTGAGTACAACCAACGGACCATTGTAGAACACTTGTTTATCATCATCTTCACCTAATTGCACCTTGTTATTTGAATTTCTCACTTGCACTACTGGCCCTTGCTTTATAAACAATCCAGTAAGATCAATAGCTTCGGCCAATGAGCCACCACCATTGTTTCTTAAGTCTATTACAATGCCTTCAACATTTTCTTTTTTCAATTGAGTAATTAATTTTTTCACATCGCGTGTGGTGCTACGATATGCTGTATCACCTTTTTGATAAGCATCAAAGTCCATATAAAAACTTTGGAGATTAATAACACCCAACTTTAAATCTTTGCCATCAATGTTATATTTTATGATATTCTTTTTGGCGGCTTGATCTTCCAATTTAATTTTTTCTCTGATTAAAGTTATTACTTTAGAAGGGCCATTCATACCTGTCTCGCTAGGCAGCAGGTTCAAGCGAACAGCCGTGTTCTTTGGGCCTTTTATAAGTTTTACCACGTCATCTATTCTCCAACCAACAACATCCACCATGTCACCTTCCAAGCCCTGTGCTACACCGATAATAAAATCATTGTCATGGATTTTATTTGACTTCTCGGCTGGCCCACCAGGGATAATTCGTGATACTTTCACATAATCATTATCAAGTTGAAGCAACGCGCCAATGCCTTCAAAAGAAAGTTTCATTTGTTGATTAAATAACTCGGTAGCTTTGGGCGATAGATAATTGGTATGTGGATCGTAAGCTTCTGTAATCGCATTCATGTATACATTAAAAACATCTTCACTATTAAATTGAAGAATGGATTTATTAAAACGCTCATATCGTTTCTTCAAGGTTTCAATTATCTCAGGCTGCTTCTTCCCAGCCAACCTTAAGCTCAATGCTTGACTTTTAATTGACTTTCTCCATATCTCATTTAGATCTTCAACTGACTCTGCCCAAGGTTCTTTGCTTCTATCTGCTTCGTAATATTCATCTACACTGTAATCAAATTCCTTTTGTATCAATGTCTTCATCACAAAACTCATACGCTCTTTATATCTTGTAAGAAACACATTGTAGATTTCATATGCAGGATCTACACTTTCGCGTTGGGTAGCATCATCTAAGGTAAATCTAAACTTCTCAAATGATTTGATATCGGCATCCAATAAGTAAGATTTATTATTGTCAAGTTCTTTGCAATAGGCATCTAAAATGGCGGACGAAAGAGAATCTGTAAATTTTATTTTTCTGTAGTGATAGGTGTCAAGAATACCAGACACCACCATCGCTTCCTTGCCATAAATTGGTTTTGGTTTTAACTTAATTGAATCGCTTGGAATAGCATACGCACCAACACAAAAGAACATTAACAACAACACAAATATCGATTTCATTTTAGTTTTTTTTAATGTTTAACGTAAACCAAACGATTTAAGATTTTAGGCTTTAGAATTAAGCCAACTTATCAAAATCAAATTCTTCTAAAAATCGCTGAGCATCCTCTATTGACTGAAACTCGTAAAACTTATTTCCCTTGTGGCCTGCATGAATTTCTATCTTCACCAACTCAACATTCTTGGGGGTTTTCGAAGAGCGAGGCTTGGTATTTTTATAATCCTCAGTTTCTTTGAACGAGACTTTAAATTGTGTTGCCCGCACATTTTTGCAGTACCCACATTGATAATGCTTCAATAATTCCCTAGGCATTCCGTCTTCATTCTTCTCAACTATTTCTTCTTTCACCACTTTCATAGTGTAAAAACCACAGTTGTTGCACTTAAGGGCGGTTAAGTGACCAGGATATTTTTCAATTTGAACATCTTTTGTCTTTTCATCGATCCAAACATCGTAATCAATAGAGAAAACATTTTCTTCAGCAATCATGCCAGCATCCAAATGCACGTCTTCCTCGTCTTCACTCAACAACTTCATTTTGTTACCCGTTTTCGGATTAACACGTGGCATATATCTCCACTTTCTTAATTTTATATTGATTTTTGTAGGATACCAAAAATCAAGAATAAGTGCGGCAACATAGGCGATCAACGTTGCTCCTGCAATTGAGAAAAAGACACGAACGAAAAACCAAGTGCCCATGTCAGTAATTGTCTTGGTTGCATACGTGTTGATGAAGCAAGCCACGCCAATACCGATTAACAAAAACACCCTCTTAAACCATTTGATTTCCTGCGTATTTATGAAATCATATTTAGCTTTAAAGTCAGGAATGATGGATGCTCTGAAAAAATAGAGGAAGTAATAAAGGATGCCCAGTACAATGGCGACACTGCCACCAATCATCATAACTAGATTCCACGTTTCCAAAAAGTTCATACTAAAAAATTAAAGGTTGTCTAACTGCTAAAAGTAAGGAATTCAATTTAATTATTGATGATCTTACTCAAATCAGCAGGTGAATAGTTGATTGATTTTATCGTCTTGTTATCGGCTGTGCGATACACCAGCCAAACTGCTCCTTCTTTTACATAATGGCATTCTGTTCCGTCTTTCATTTTATAATATTCCACAGTTTTAATAGCCTCATCTTCCGTTTTGCAAGCCTTACTCATGTTGGACCGCTGCACTTCTTCAAACAACTCTTTAAATTTATCTCCCAAGCCAAATTCTAAAATTGCTCCTGATAAAACGTATTGTAGATCGCAAAACGCATCTGCCACTTCAATTATATTTTTTTGTTGAATAGCCACTTCCAATTCTTTCAATTCCTCAGCCAAAAGTGACACACGCAAGCAGCTGCGCTTTTCAGAGGGAATTTGTGGCTTACTTAAAATAGGATGTTTGAATGTTGTGTGGAATTCGGAAACGAGTTGAAGAGAATCGGGCTGTTGCATGATTAGATTTTTTCCTAAAGCAAGTAAAAAAATCAAAACTCTCTAAAGATTGAATTACAATCAATCATCGACTCTAAGCAAGTTCTTCCAAAGAAGGTTAAGAATCCATTTTCAGAATTATATTTGCAGATTAATCCAAGAATGAAAAAGAATTTTGTTGACGAATTGAGGTGGCGCGGTATGATTCACGACATCATGCCAGGCACTGAAGCACAATTGCAAAAGGAGATTACCGCTGGTTACATTGGGTTCGACCCTACTGCCGATTCATTGCATATCGGCAATCTGGTACAAATAATGACTTTGGTACATTTTCAACGGTGTGGCCACCAACCTGTTGTTTTGGTGGGTGGCGCTACTGGCATGGTGGGCGACCCTTCCGGCAAATCGGCTGAGCGCAACCTTCTTTCAGAAGATATCCTCACTCACAATCAACAATGTATAAAAGCTCAACTCTCCAAATTCCTTGATTTTACCTTGGCACAAAACAAAGCTGAGTTAGTAAATAATTATGATTGGTTTAAAGATTTTAGTTTTCTTAATTTCATTCGCGATGTAGGCAAGCACATTTCTGTAAACTACATGATGAGCAAAGATTCAGTACAAAAGCGGTTGGAAACAGGCCTTTCTTTTACTGAATTCAGTTACCAACTTGTGCAGGGCTATGATTTTTATTGGCTCTATAAAAATAAAAACTGCAAGCTTCAAATGGGCGGTTCCGATCAATGGGGAAATATTGTAACGGGCACCGAACTCATCCGAAGAAAAGATGCGGGAGAAGCCTTCGCACTCACTACGCCATTAATCAAAAAAGCAGATGGCACTAAATTTGGCAAAACCGAACAAGGCAACGTGTGGCTTGATGCCAACAGAACTTCACCTTACAAGTTCTATCAATACTGGCTTAATACTTCCGATGAAGATGCCATAAACTTCATTAAGATATTCACTGTGAGGGAGAAAGAAGAAATAGAGCTTTTAATAAATGAGCATGCTAAAGCACCGCATTTAAGGCAACTTCAATCAGAATTGGCAAAGGATATTACCACCCGAGTTCACTCAAAAGATGAATATGAAATGGCTTTAAAAGCTTCTTCCATTCTTTACGGAAATTCAGTAGAATCAGAATTGCAAAGTCTACCTTTAGAAACTCTTGAGTCCGTTTTAGAAGGTGTGCCAACAGCAAGTATAACTAAAGACAACTACTCAAAATGTACCAACATAACTGACCTACTATCCGAAGCCACAGGAAGTTTAATCTTTACTTCTAAAGGGGAAACAAGAAAAATGATAGTGGCTGGCGGGGTAAGCATCAACAAAATAAAAGTTATGGATGTAAACCAATCTCTCAACTTCAGCTTGCTTCACAACAGATTCCTGCTTGTTCAAAAAGGAAAGAAGAATTATTTTTTAATCTCAATCGACTGATAATAAATTGATTACCTGGAAAGAGGCTTTTGCAAGCTCGCGATTTAAGATTCAGTTATTAATCACGTTACTTTCGTTGATTCTATTGGGCATTATTATGCCTACTTATTTCGAGAAAGTAATTCATTGTAAACCAGGCATTTATTTGGAGGATGCCTTGCTAAACATGATTACTCCTCACGATGTTTCCTGGTATATTTTTGGCACGATTTATTCTTGCATACTAACTTTCTCAATAATCAATATTAAAAATCCGAAAATAGTTTTGCTTGTTTGCGCACTATACAGCGGTGTTACCTGGCTAAGAATGGTAACCATGTACATTTTTACAATAGAAGCTCCAGAAGGTATAATCCCTTTAAAAGATCCGTTTTTGGCCTTGTTCATTTACAATAAGCCAGAATTTGTAAAAGATTTTTTCTTTTCTGGTCACGTTTCTACCATGATTACACTTGCTGTGACTGAACCCCGAAAACGAATTAAAATCCTATATTATATAATCGCTTTTTTTATTGCCGTACTGCTTCTAATTCAACATGTGCATTACACTATAGATGTCATTTTTGCTCCATTTTTTACATATTTGCTTTATGTAACTTTAAAAAGTGTTGCACCAAAATTTGAATATCCTCGTATATGAAGTTTGATAAACTTCTTATGAGTAATAGGTTAGGGTTAAAATACAGTATATTGCTTAAACTGGGCTTTGAGTCAATCAATAAAAATTGACTAATTCGGTAGTGTTTATTTATGAGTATTTGGTTAAATTTGAGGAAAATTTGAATCGTTTTTGATATAATAGGATAGCGAATGACAACTAATAATGGACATCAAAGGATAAGCAGTTCGAATTATCCATTATTTTACCTAGACAAAGCTCTTACACAGGAGCAAAAAGACTTTTTCGAGAAATATGGTTTCTTGCATTTTAAAAACTTCATTAGCAAGGAAACAGTAAACCTTATATTAAAGGAATCTGAAAAAATTCAAAAAGAATGGATTGAAGCTGATAGAAAAACAGTGAATGGAGTACCTATAAAATATGGTACTGACGTTGATGGAAAAAAAATAGTTCAACGTTTTGCTTTCACCAACCACTTCAGCCCCTTACTTGATGATCTTTTAAAGGACGATAGGTTTAAATCTTTGTTCGGATTAATTGGCACTGATGATGTTAGAATTGGAGAACACGAAAAAGATGGTCTGGTATTCAACCATTATGTGAATACATCAGAAAGCAATTTTAGCCAAATGGGATGGCATACGGACGCGCTTCGCGATATATTTTATGGAAATAAGGTAATGCCAATGTTGAATGTGGGCATTCACCTAGATTATTCTTCTACCGAAAACGGTGGATTAAGATTGCTCCCTGGAACTCATAATAAAGGTATTCGTACACTTCTGTTCAAAAAATTATACTTCGTTAATAATAAAGCTGATAAGCGCGAAATTGGGTTGAGTGTGGAACCAGGTGATCTAACAATTCACGATGGTAGATTGTGGCATAGAGTAGCTCAATCACCTTTCGTTGGCGAAAAGAGCAGAAGAAGAGTAATGTATGTGCCCATCATTACTGGGAAGTTTCAGCCAAAAACAGAAGAGAGTAAGCCCTTGTTTTACCAGCGCTTTATGGCACTTACCAACAAATAATGCCATTTGCATTAATAACTGGAGCAAGCGGTGGCATTGGCCTTTGCTTAGCTGAAGAATTAGCAAAAAAGAACTTTGATCTTTTGATTGTTGCCCGCTCAGAAGGTAAGTTGAAAGACATAGCCAACAATTTTTCTGAAAAGTATAAGATCAAGGTTTTTTATCTTTCTATTGATCTATCACTTACTAATTCACCACAAGAAGTTTTTAATTGGGCTACATCGCAAAGCCGAGAGATTACTATTCTTATCAACAATGCAGGTTATGGAATTTGGGGCGGTGTCGAAAATACACCGTTAGCTGATCTGCAAAATATGATGCAGCTTAACATGACTTCGTTAGTAAGTCTATGCCAAGTTTTCATTCCTGAATTAAAAAAGCAATCCAAATCTTATATTTTAAATGTGGCGAGCACTGCCAGCTACCAAGCTGTTCCATATCTAACTACTTATGCTGCTACTAAATCATTCGTAGTTTTGTTCTCAAGGGGATTGAGCTGGGAATTAAAAGACACTTCAATTTCAGTTACCTGTTTAAGTCCTGGAGCAACATCCACAGGCTTTGTTGATCGTGCTGGCATGGATTCATCCTTAAAGGAAAAGGCTGAAAAGTTAAGCATGACGCCCAAGGCAGTTGCTAAAATAGGTATTGATGCCATGTTTGAAGGTAAAGCAGAAGTAATTACTGGCTTTGTAAATTGGCTAAGCGCAAAGCTTACCAACTTTCTTCCTAAATCGCTTATTGAGCGAATCGCGCTGAGTCTTTATAAAAAATAGGCTATTGCGTTTTTAACACAAAGGCAACTCTTCCTTTTGATCGTTCGGGGGCAGTGCCCTGCGATGTTTTTATCAAGGATCTCCTCAATACTTCTTGCTTACAGATTTTTTCAGCTTCAGGGCTAAGACTTCTTTCAATTGTTTTAATGGAAGTAATCTCCCCTTCTCCATCCACTTCTATCTCAAAGACAACACGACCATTTTCATTGTCTGGCAACTGAGGAGCTTTGGGTTGCTCGTCCCAAGTCCAGCCAACCATTTGTAAAGCAAAACCGCCACCAATCCCGCTCCCACCTTGCCCACCAGTTCCTTGTTTGCCATACAAAGCATTGGCATCTAACGAGCCTGTTTGGCTTCCTTTATCACCAACTTTGCCTTTATCATCTCCTTGATTGCCAGCTGTTCCTTTCTTTGAAACAGACTCCACGGGCTTAGTATTGTCAACCACAGGCTTTTCATTAACAGGCTTAGCTACCTCTGTGGCTTTTTCTTCAATCTTCTTAGGCTGCTCCTTTTTAGGTTCTTTTTTTTCAGGCAATTCTACTGGGCTATCATCTGTTGAAGTAAGCGTCTCAACAGGCTTGGCATCAGTGGCAGTCTTATCAGGAGTTGGCACATCCTCAATTTTTTCTTGAGTAGGCTGAATATCTTGTTGGTTCGATCCTACAGGATCAACTGGCTGTATGTCTCCGCTTCCAACATCATCTAATCCAAAGTTAAGCTCAATACCACCTAATGCAGAAAGCGGGGGGTTGGGTGCTTTCCATGAAACCAGAAACAAAAAGAGAAGCAACAAAACAAGATGAAAGCCTAACGATGTAGCAATCGCAATAATATCTTTCTTGCTTTTGTTAGTGTTGTCCACCTTTTAATCTTAATATTTAATAACCCAAAGCGCATCTCCATATTCAGCTTTTGCAGCATCAGCATCGGACTGTGCTTTTACGAAAGTGTCCTCATCCGAAATGACTAATCGATAGTATTTTGTCTTTCCAAATGGTGGAATGATTTTAGAACTAACGCCCTTCGCGCTAAGCTTTTTGGCATAATCCATTATTAAATCATCATCAATATTACTAGTTATAACAACATAATACCGTTGTGTCCTTTCGGCTAGTGTTTCAATTACGCCTATTGCTGGCTTAATTTCTTGAAGTCTTTTGGCATCCAATAATTTTTGCGCTTCCTCTTGTACGCGAGCCAAACTATCTTCGGTGATCTTCCTCTTCGTGGCTAAAACTTTTTCTTTCTCTATTAGCTCTTGCTTTGCCTTATCTGCCTTGGGCTTATAGATAAACAGGTAAGTAAGTAAAATAGCGGTTAAAATTAAGCCACCAATAATTAGACTTACCATTACTGGCGAATTAGATTTTTCTTCGTCAAATTCTTCAGGTAAGTAGGTAGACTTTTCCGGCTCTTGATTAGCCTCCTCTACTACTACTACTTCTTCAACTACAGATGTACTCACTGTTTCATCCGAAAATTGATGGCTAGTGGTTTCGCTTTGAAGAGTGGTCTCGGTGGTTCTATCCAATGGTTTGTAGTCAATATCAGGAAGGCCAAAATTGTCTTCTTGATCGTCTACATTATCATTTTCTTGTTTTGACATGACGTTATTGTTAAAAAAGTATTACACAATAATAACCTAATTTTTTAAAATTAAGACAATTGTCTAAAAAGTGCAACTAATTCCTGCCATACCTTGAAAGCCTCTAACTGGGTAGTTTAGGTACAATTGGTAATTGTTTGATAGCACATTATTAAACTTAAGAAATACTGAGACGTTCTTAGATAAAATATAATCTGCCTTGAAGCCCAGATCAAGAGCTGGATTAAGTTCAACTGAATTTTTCTTCTCGTTGTCAAAAGCTTTCATACCACCAAGAGCAACAAAGTCCAAATTAAAAATCAGTTTGTTATAAACATTGAAAATCGAGTTGAAACCCACTCTATAAGCCGGACGATGATACGCATCCAAACCAGATTCTCTAGAATAGGTAAAATAATCTGAGCGAAGGGTTAACTTGACAGATTCATCATGGTTGAAACTAAGCTGAGCAAAAAGATTCGTTCTTTTTGTACTACCAGCTTCATAATTCAAGTCAAACTTAGCTCTATTGAGAAGATCGCTCGAATAAAAATAATAGTTCTTTAGGTTGGCCGATGAAACACCCAAACTAAAGGCTACTCGCTTTCCCAATTTACCTTTCAAGCCGCCAGTAAAATCATAAGTTCTATTTGTATTGATTAATGATTGATTTGAATTGACCCAAAAATTTTCTTGATAAATAGTGTGAAGCGAAACCTTATCAATATCACCAGTAAACTGTCCAAAGGCAGAAACCGCATCACCTAATTGATAATCGGCTTTGATATTGGGATAAACGTTAACAGAATTAGAACCAGAAAATTGATCAGTTTGGTAGGCCACATTAACTCCAAGTTCAAGCAGTAATTTATCTATTGATTTGAGTGTGTACGATGGTCTAACCTTCAATAAATTTCGTTGATAGGATGTTATCTTAGCATCTTCTCTTGTTATCAAAAAATAATCAACACCAAGAGCAGCAACATTCTTAGTACGAATCTGGTAACTAAAAACAGAAGACAGAGACGCTTCAGTTTCGGACGCTTTGTAATTATCGTGCAAAGAACTGTAACCAACTTTGGCTGAGTAATTAAAATCTGATTTCTTGGCATTTTCTACACCCAACGAAAACCCTGCTTGAGAATAGCTTTGTTCAAGCGTATCTTTCTTTATGGCTGGTTGTGGCTTATATCCATAGAAATTACCAGAAGTATTTGTGTAATTAAATTTACCCTCCACATTGGCCATTTGACCTAGCAGCTTACCATAAGCACTGATATTTGTTTTGCCACTGGATGAATTGCCATTATCAACAGCCCCTGAACCAAAGCTATGATGATAAAAATGCGCCCCGAAAAGTCTATTGCGATCTCGCTTGGAATTAATAAATCCTTCCAAATAAGGAGATGAATAATTGCCGAACCCCGCAGAGACATAATTATTGTAAATCTTAGGTATCTCTTGATCCTTTAATTTTAAAGGCCTTATTACAGGATTATAATCGGGAGAATTAAAAGGTAGTCTTTTTAACTCGTAGGTTAATTCTGCTTTTGATTGTTCGGCTTGTCGAGGTGGTACCTTATCAAAATTACGATCCGCTTTTGGCAAAATAATTTGTCTATTCTTTGTTATCACAACTTCCGCATTGGCAATGTCGCCTTCTTTATTTTGCGATAATGTGTTAAAAGAAATACAAGACATCACAAAAAATCCTACCAAGAATTTAGAGTTAATCCAAATAGATAATGAACGTTTTAGCAATGAAGAAGGGGCCAAAGCCCATCCGTACAGAACAGGTGAGGCAATCTCACCATTTTCAATTCTACAAAGGGATTGCTTCGCTTCACTCGCAATTACGTGCAATTCAAATTTAGTGGATAAGATCATCAATTCTTTTGGTTAACAATTGTATCCTGAACCTGCTTCTTACTCTCATCTTCATCCAACGCTTTCAACTTTTCTTTTGCTTTATCTTTTATCATTGGCAATCCACTTTGGTCAATCAATCCTTGGAGGGTAACACGGCAATTAAATTTATCACCAACGGCCAAGTAGTAATCTGCCAATAACAAGTAAGACCTATCAATCCAAATTTGATAAGAAGTAAAGTCTCGTCTTACACCCAAAATGGTTTCATAACATTGTTTGTACTCTTTGTTTTTAAATTGAAGTTCGGCTAACAAATATTTTGCTTCTGCGCCAAACTCATCTTGCGCGTTGTTCAACGTATTTAAAAATTCATCTTTCGCATTTTCATTTTCTCCTTTACCCATTGCAGCTTTACCAAGGTAGAGCGAAGCTTTATTCTCAGCACCAGCACTTACTTTAGCTCTTTCTAAAATGGCATGAGCGTAATACTCTACCGAATCGTATCGCTTAAGTATAAAATGTGACTCCATCAATCCCGACCATGCATTGAACTGTTCCTTCTTGGTGGTAGCAAGTTTATTCATCTTCCAAAATGCGGGAATTGCTTTTTCATAGTTGCCATTTTTAAATTCCAATTCGGCAATGCGAGCGGCAATTTTATTAGAAAACGAGAAGTCAGATAAAGAAGCCATTTGATAATACGCTTCTGTTGCTTTCGCGAAATCTTTTAAACGGTACAATGATTCGGCACGATAATAATTGGCTTCATTTAGCTTAGGGCTTTGCGGATAGGCTGCAATAAAATTGCCCAATGTGCTTATTGCCTTGGCATAGTCTTGATTGAAATAAGAACCCTTGGCAGATTCAAATTCAACAGACTCCAAGCCTTTGGTGCCTGGCTTATTAGCTTTTACAATGGCCAAGTATTTATCAAACTCTGCTGATCGGCCAGCGTTAGTCAGTGCTTCTTGCAAAGGCAACAACACATCATCTGCCACAGGGTGAGTGGAGTATTGCTCAAGTATGGTTATGTAGTCAGCAGCAGTCTTGTTGAATTCTTTCAGGTTATAATAAGAAGAAGCTCGTCTTACAAAAGCATACGGTAAAAATTTGCTCGGCTTACCGCTATCAATCAATTTTGTAAATCCATTAACAGCTACTGCATAGTTACCTTGCTCAAAATCAAGCTGAGCGCGTTGAAACATTACTTCATCAATATATCGTGAAGTAGGGAAAGTTTTAATTACCATATCAAACTGACTGGCAGCATCATTGTATTTTCCTTGAATAGAATAAATGTTGCCAGCTTGAAGGTAAGCGTAGTCGGCATCAGGCGATTTTAATTTTATTGCATTGCGATAATAATCAAGTGCTTCGTTATATGATTTGGTTACATAATAACAATCCGCCAACCTAAGAGAAGCATCGCTAAAATTGGAGCTTTGGTTCGTGGCTTTGTTTACAAAATCTTTAAAGTTAAAAAGTGCTTTATCATATTGCTGAAGATTGAAATAAGCATAGCCTAAGCTGTAGCGAGTCTTTAACACCACCTCTTTATTGACACTTGCTTGCAGATCAATCACATCTTTATATTGTTCAACAGATTGCTCATAATTCTTATCGATCGAATAGGTTTCACCCAGCCAATAAAGTGTTTCAGCTTTCACGTTAGCATCACCTGCATCTTTTAGCGATTTCTTAAAATAGATTTGCGCTTTAGCGTACTCTTCCTTGTTGAACAGCTCTGTTCCTTTATAGAAAGTAGCTTTTTGATACGCTTTATTAAGTGCATCTCCTCTCCTGCTATCCAACGATTCGATATAGTCAATTGCCTTGTCATAGTTGTTAGTGGTAACGTAGGCCTGTGACAGCAATTCTTTCACTTCAGTAACATGATCAGCCAAAGGATATAATTTAAGATAGTTTTCAAAGCCATCGAGTGCAATGTCTCCGCGATCAAGATCAAAGGCTATCTTAGAGAATTGATACAAACTCTCTTCGGCAATGCGTTTATCCTGATTAAATTTTCTTGACACATCGAAAGCATTGAGTGCCAACTGCTTTTGCTTTCTCTTTAAGTATAGTACACCCAAATAATAAGAAGAGTAATACCCAACAGAATCTTTATTGGATGCTGTCTGCTTAAAATAGGCAAAAGCATCATCATCCTTGCCCATTGAAAAGGCGGAGAAACCTGCACGCGATAGCACACCTCTATCTAATGTGCCTTTGCCATCCAAATATTTTTTATAACCTTCATACGCTTGGTTGTAATCTGGCTTTTTAAAATATGCTTCTGCTAAAACAAGTGCGAAGTCTTCTTTATTCGATATATTTTCTCTTGATTGTATTGAAGCGGCATACTTAAATAGCTCATCGTATTTCGCTTGTTTTAGATAGCTGCTTGCGATCAAGTAAGGAACTATAGAAGAGTACGACTCATTCTCTTCTGCTCGTTTTAGGTCTGCCAGTGCATTTTGGTAATCACCTTTATTATATTCTATGAAACCTGCATAATAAGTTGAAGCTGGCCCAAACTGACCGCCTTGCGCTTTAATAAAATTGAATTGATCGAGTGCCTCCACCAATTTCTTTTGATTGAAGAAGCTATATCCCCATTTGAATCGACCTGCATTGATTTGACTTGCACTCAGAGAAGAAAAATCGACCTTGAGAAAATACTCCGAGGCGCGACCATAATTCTTTTCCGCATAAAAAAAGTTAGCTAAGTCATAATAAACAGAAGCCGACCGAGGATGGTTGGGATGCGCTTGAATAAAATCTTCAACTAATTTCTCACCATCTTGATTGTAGAGGTTGAGGGCGCAATAGGCTTTGTAATATTCAGCTTCGATGGTGCGTATGTCGGTCTTTGGCGAAGTGGTTAAAAACTCTTCAAACGTAATGCGTGCTGCACCAAATTCTTTCCGCTCTATAAGCTGCAAGCCCGTTTTATAGAGGCGTTCGTTATTTTGTTGGGTGTATAATTCCTGAGCTGATAAACCTGCCCAAACTATAGAAAAAAGAACTGAGAAGAATAGTTTTCCCATCAAAGGTTTTTAAGTAAACTGAATTTGCATTAAAAAATTGTGATCGAAGCCTAAAAAATCAATTCTTCAACATTCAAAAATAAACATTAATTGATTGATAAGGGAATGATCTTGAAACAAAAGCACTTAAGAACTCCTAAAGAACGAGATCGAATAACAAAAACTATATTGTTGTAGCACAATTGATGGTTGTGTTCATCGTAAAAAAATAGATTAAGCATCATTAAGATGTTAGGCGGACTACTCGGTAAGAAATAATAGGTTTTATAGTAATTACCTCATCATTAAATCTTCAATTACTTTTGCGACTTCCCCAAATGGCATCTTTTCAATGAGATAAGAAAATCTATCACCCGGTGTTATGATGCTTGTACCATCTTCTTTAATGTCAATGTTAACTTTGCGAATACCAAAATAAGGATTCGCTCCTCGAATACCTACCAATACTGCAGTTTGATCCCAACTGCATCTCCCTTCCGTATTTTTATCGGCCGCTAGAGCAAGCTGAAATGAATCTTTAACCGGACTGCCCTTTATCGCATCATTTGCTATCAATCGTGTGCCTGTGAGAATCTTCCATCCTATTTCAAATCCACTTAGCAGAAAAGGCGTTGGCCATTCTTTAAAAACCTTTTGCGATGCACTCACATCTATCTTAACATTAAATTCACTGAATCCCTTTCCATCTTTCGCCATGCCCGCTGCCATTGAAACCAACTGCTTTACTTTTTTGGCAACAAGTTCTTTTCCATTTAGTGGGGAGAACGCATCAGCTTTGGAATCAAGCAGAGAAGCAAGGTTGGTAAAAAATCCAATGGTGATAATAGTTACACTTTTGTCGGGTTGGCTTGCCAGAATTTTACGATATAGAGAAGTGGCCTCCATTGCTTCATCATTGCTTATTAATGCATGTGGGTAATTGGATACTATAGCTTCTGCCCATTTCTGTTTACAACTCTCATAAGGCTTATCTTTCTTTACAATACCAATAGGAATTTCTGGACGTTTAAAATACGTATTTAAAACACTGAGTGTTGGTGCAGTCGTTTCAAAAGCATTGCATGAAATAGTTGCCAGAATCTTTGCTTCTCCCTTGTCGCACAACGAATGCAATAAGGCCATAGCACCAACATCATCATAGTCGGGAGCTATATCTGTATCTAGAATTATAGGCACTGCCTGTTGTGAATAACCGATCAGAATAAACAAAGAAAATATTAGCGTGAGTAATTGTTTCACAAGTTAAAATTTAATGAGACAACCAAGATAGTAAAATAGAGGTAGAAATATAGAGTTTGATTTAAAGGTTTATATTAGACGTTGATAAAAAATTCAAAAAATCTAATGACAAAAATTTATACGCTCTTGCTGATTCTTTTCTTTGCCGTTAATGTGTTGGCTCAAAAACTTACTGTTGGTATTGCGGGGTTAACTCATGACCATGTAAGAGGTTTTATGAATCAATACAAAAAAGGAGAGGTAAAGCTTGCTGGTATTGTTGAACCTAATGCCAAACTGGTGGAGCAATTCAAAAAAAGCCATCAGCTTCCTGATTCATTATTCTTTAGCAGTATAGCTTCCATGTTGGAACATACTAAACCTGATGCAGTGTTAGCGTATAATGCAATCTCGGAACACTTGGCTGTTGTAGAGGCATGCGCACCAAAAGGCATTTCGGTAATGGTAGAAAAACCATTGGCTACTACTGTAAAGCAAGCAGAACGCATTAAAGCTCTTGCCGATCAATACCATATTCAGGTGCTTACTAATTTTGAAACTACGTGGTATGCGAGCTATCAGCAAGTAAAAGAAATGGTAGATACAGACTATATAGGAGGCATTCACAAAATGGTGGTGCATGATGGACACCAAGGGCCAAAGGAGATAGGTTGTAGCGATGAATTTTTAGAGTGGCTAACGGATCCGATTAAAAATGGAGGTGGAGCTTTGACTGATTTTGGTTGCTACGGTGCTAACCTTATGACTTGGCTGATGAAAGGGAAAACTCCCATTGCTGTAACTGCTATTGTTAGACACATTAAACCTATTGTTTATCCGAAGGTGGATGACGATGCCACTATTCTCTTGGAGTATGCCGATGCCACAGGTATTATTGAAGCATCGTGGAACTGGCCCTTTGGCATTAAAGACCTAGAAGTATTCGGCAAGTCTGGTTATTTACATGCCTTGAATGGAAACACGCTACAAGAAAGAAAAAAAGATACGTACGATAACGTATCTGTTAATACTCCAGCTTATACAAGTAATCTGATTTACCTGGCCGATGTGCTAAGTGGAAAAATAAAGTCAGAGGATGATCTTTCTTCATTAAAGAATAATTTGATTGTAGTTAAGATATTGCAGGCAGCAAGTCAATCGGCAAAAGAAGGCAAAAGAATTGTGCTTTAATTTTGTTAAAAGTAGCCTTAGCGTTTAGGTTTATAATTGTGGCCGTTGTTTGAATAATGGTACCCACTTTAAGAAACTACAATACAACATATAGCTATATGTTAGCGGCTGTGCTATTTTACTGCCGTCTGTCTCTCTAATCTAGGATAGATACTTGGCCTACTTAACAATTTAGCCTTTGGAAATTTGTGAACAATTTCGAATTGGTCAATGATTAAGTTAGTGAGATTTAATATATCACCATTTTTAAATTCGATTTCTGTGTATCCATAGTCCGACCAAGGTAATTTGTACCATGGGTTTGTCACACTTGTCAATTTTAAGATTTCACTCTTAAGTAAATCTTTTCTTACCCCTTTTAAATCAACCTTAATGATATCATCACCCGTTGACAATTTCAGCTTCATGTTTTTGCTGTCCGCTTTATAACGTGAATGAATAATTATTCCAGGAATCCAAAGGTAGAGTTCAAGGAGTAAAAGTAATAGCATAGCAAGATCGAAGATTGTCCCGCGAGGTAACTTAAAAAGTACAGCAATGGCAGCCGTTGTAAAAACTAGTCCAAGTGGTATTCCGAAAAGCAGAGTCATGCTTAATTGACTCCAAAGTCGTTTTGGTGTCAACTCATAAATAAAATTCTTTGACACTATGTTTTTTCGAATCAGTCGATTTTCATTCCTAGTCTTTCTAAGATTACTTTGTAACCAAACTTGGTCATTCGTCATAAAAGCAAAAAGTGTATCATAGATTAAATCAATTCTACTCTTTTTATGAAATAAGAAGTTCTCAGCGAGAGGTATATAGTAAACTTCAAAAACTTCTTTTCCGGAAAGCTCTAGAATGATTGACTGTCCATCGTCATTTGAGATCACCACTAACTCAAGTCCGTTTGGCAATTGATCTCCAGTCCAGTAGTCCTCAATTATTTTCTCGATTGAATTTCTGTCACAAGTCGAGTTAGCAGTGTACTCGCCCTCTTCGTCCTTATAGAATTTTAATTTATACTGAAAACTCATCTGTCCAAAATATTATAGCGGCCAATGGTTAGGCTTGCTGAAGGTGGGCAATTAAAACCTACGCCTTTTCCCACGCACTAAACTAAAATAAAAGTACAAAACTTCGCTAACAGATTCACCCCCGCCTGACGCCAAGCCTGTGTTGGCTGGCGTTATTTGCCCTCACTCATAAACTAATTCACTAGCCTTAAATACTTTTATCCATTTGGCAATAAACTTCTCTGAAAGTTGTTTTTCTCTAACGGCAATGAAATTTACATAAAGCGTTGCCTCGCCTTGAACTGCATAATATAATTGTGATTCCGGTTTTGGGTCGTTAGGAAAACTAGGTGTCTCGACTTTGAATATAGTCCAAATATTTTTTTCCGTATCACTTTTTTCAATAACAGTTAATTTAGCCTTAGGGGACTCCTTCAATGATGTCTGTCGATACATCTCAATCACTTGGTCAGTCATAGAGATTTTTATATTTTTAATAGACATCATTGTCCCGAGCATAGTCCATTTTTCAATGCTCTCATTGCCAGGAATTATTTCTAAAAAATGTTCTGCTTCGGTCTCTTGGTTTGAGCCAACTTTCCATTTGTACTCCTCAGGCCAAACTATTTTAAGATTTTCAATCTTAGGTTGACTCTGTCCAAATGAAGGAATTGTCAATAAAATAATCAATGTCGCTAGGGCGAATGTTTCAATTTTTCTCATGAGTATTGTTAGTCTTGAGAATTAAATTCTTCATCGAAGAATCCTCCTACAACTGAAGTGTCAATATAAATTCTTTGTCTCATTTTAGTTACTCAAATTTTCTTTCGCCTTGCCTACAACGGTTTGCAGCTACAAGAAGGGCGGGACTTTTACCACAAAAATTTGATTTAAAAAACTAAACTTCCATTAACCACAAAACTGTCTTTGGAACACGAAACACCGCCTTTTGGGTAGCTGCTGTTATAGGGCGTTTTTTTAGTCATGTTCTAACAGTGTTAACACTTTGTTTTGTTTTCTGGAATATCCAATTATTGCACTGCCTTCGTCACAGTCAAAGCAAGAAATGTCAAATAAATGAATAGTCGTGTCTGCTAAAACCTCTTGGAAAAAATCTTTGTCGTTTATGTCTTCTTCCCAATTTTTCAAATCCGCATATCTATTTTTTACCATCGGATAAATAGCGTCAAAAAAACTGTCAACACTTTTTTTGAAATGAGTTTCATATTGTTTTGGTGTTATTGATTTCCAGTAATTTTCCATATATTTTTCGTATGCCTCTTGTCCGCCAGTTGTTGGAATGGTGTCAGGGTCGTAAATCCATTTTATAAAATAATAGGTGTCAAAAATTTGGCTGTAAACTACCTGGTTGTCTGCCGTAATTATTTGCAAGGAAGATTTTGAGTTCTTAACCATTCCAGGTTCAATTGTCAAGAGAAATAAGTCTTTTGACTGCGGATTTGAAAAGAAATATGAAGCAGATTTTTTTATTGTGTCAGCGACTGAAAGATTTAAATTTTCTGTCCTGTCGTAGGCAACTTTGTCCGTTACAGTTTTCAAAGAGTCATTAACTGTGTTGCTTTGATTGTCTTTTGTCTTATTTGAGTTACAAGATAGAAAAGTTGTCAAGATTACTAATGAGATAAATGCTTTCTTAATGTTCATTGTTGTCGTTCTTAAAATGCCGTATAACTTTCATTTTGCCGCAACTCCATTGCGTCAATACATCCAAAAATAGCAGATAGACGCAATACGTTGCGCCTATTTCACATTTAGCCGTCAATCGAGTTTTAGTATTGGTGGTTCAATCTTTTACTTCTTCGGTCGCAGCTTTGCTACCTCATCTACTTTTACTACCTCCGCTTTGTTGCCGAATGTATTGCGAACATAGCTAAGTACATCTGCAATTTGCTGGTCGGTAAGAAAACTATGCGCTGGCATGGCATTGTTATACTTCTCGTTGTTAATGGTCATGGGCTCGCTAAGTCCGTTAAGAATTATTTTGATGAGAGCAGTTTTATCTCCCGTTACAAGAGCCACTTTGGAAATGGGCGGATTCATACCCGGAGCGCCCTTGCCATTGTTCATGTGGCATTGCACACAGAACTTATCATACACCTGTTTGCCAGCAAATAATTCTGTAGGTACCGGCTCAGGATTTTCTATTATTTGCGGTTGAAACAAGGTAGTAGCAAGGGGAGTTGGTATTTCATCTTTGTAGTAAATAATGCGCCAAATTCTGCCATGTTGCGAATCAGAAATGTAAAGTGATCCATCAGGACCTTCCGCCAATCCGCAAGGACGGAAGAAAGCATTGGAAGGATTGGTGATAGCCGCCTGCCCGATAAATCCATCAGCAAAAACTTCATAGTCGCCAGAAGGCTTGCCATCTTTCATAGGCACAAACACAACTTTATAACCTTGTTGCTTTCCGCCTAGTCTATTCCAACTTCCGTGGAAAGCGATGAATGCTCCATGCTTATACTTTTCCGGAAACATATCGCCTTTATAAATCAATACATCGTTCGGTGCCCAATGGCCTGGGAATCCCATCAACGGGCTCTTAACCTTTTCACAACGCTCTGCTTTTTGTCCATCTCCACCATATTCTGGATTCATTAACTTCCTTCCTTGAATATGATCGTAGTAACAATAAGGCCATCCCATATCATCGCCTTTCTCCAAATCAAAAAGTATTTCAGAAGGTAGCTCAAGGTTTTGCTCTTCAGTGTAAAACTCCGGCCAGTAACGATGCAAATCATCGCGCCCATGCTGAAGCGCAAAGAGCCTGTCTACATCTGTGTTCCACGTAAGTGCCACAGCGTTGCGTATGCCAGTGGCATAGCGATGGTCAAGGTCTTGTTGCTGATTGAGTGTGTTGTCTTCAAACTTCCAAATGCCAGCCCGGGTCTCCAATTCTTTGCAAGGGTCGTCACCTTTTGAATTACCAGTTCGCAATTCAATCTCGCATGTATTGCTTAGAGAGCCAACGTTTACATACAGCCCTCCTTTGGTGTCGAAAGTAAAAGGCTTAAAAACGTGGCCGCCACCTTCTACCAATGTAACTATGGTATCGCGAGCATCCGCAGGAAGCAAATCATTTTCATTTAGTTTGGAACGATAAACTCTGCGAGTGTCAGAATAATATAAATAGCCATTATGAAGTTCAATGCCCGAACCTGTTATGTTAGCGTATCCTTTTATAATATCAGCACGACCATCGTTGGAAGTATCGCGCAAAGCAATGATGCCATTACCCTCTTTATTAGGTCTTGCCAATTGAAGGTAGATATCGCCATTCGCATTTATGGTCATGTGCCTTCCTCTACCCAGCGTATCAACAACTACCACAGCAGCAAACTTTTCAGGTAGCGTAATGCCTCCATTGTTTTGATCTGGAATAAGAATTACTTTTTTCTCCGGAGAACTGCAGGCAACTAACAATGCAATCAATGAAAGTGCCGCGACTAGTTTATTATACTTCATGGTGTCAAATTCTTTGCAGCTAAAATAACTATAATTTTATTATGGGTTTGATTTGATAAACGGCAGCGGCTTACTTTCTTAAATTGCTATCTTAGCTTTCTCATTTATTTTATATTTTATAATGGACATTACCATCACCAAGGCAACACACTCAAAACTGCCTGTTATTGATTTTAACAATATCCCTTTCGGGAAATACACTTCCGATCACATGTTTGTGATGGACTATGCAGATGGCAAGTGGGGTAACTTTCGTATTATCCCCTACCAAGGTTTTGTGCTCGATCCACAATCCAAGGCATTGCAATACTGCCAATGTATTTTTGAAGGCATGAAAGTGACAAAGGGCATTGACGGCATTCCAAAATTATTGCGACCTGATTTGAACATCGAGCGATTTAATCTTTCAGCGGAGCGCATGTGCATGCCTGTAGTGCCTCCTACTATTTTCTTACAAGCACTGAAAGCTATTGTCGCCATTGATCATCAGTGGATACCACTGGCTGAAGGCAGTGCTTTGTATGTGCGTCCTACTATGTTTGCAACCGAGAGTTCTTTGGCCGTTACTCCTTCCGATACTTATACATTTTACATCTACACAGGTCCCGTTCAACCCTACTTCACAACTCCCATTAAATTAGTAACTGAACAGAAACTTATACGCGCTGTTCCTGGTGGCACAGGCGAAGCTAAAACAGGAGGTAACTATGCTGGCTCATTAATGGCAAGTCAGTTGGCAAAACAAAAAGGGTTTGATCAGATCATTTGGCTTGAAAGCCCTGAGTTTATTAAAATTCAAGAAGCGGGCATGATGAATTTATTTTTTGTGATTGGTGATACAGTCATCACGCCTCAACTTACAGGTGCAGTTTTAAAAGGTACTACGCGAACCTATTTTATCGACATACTTAAAGAGAAGAATATTAAAGTTGAGGTGCGCGATATTTACATCGATGAAATTGTGATTGCTTACAAAAAAGGTGATTTAAAGGAAGCCTTTGGCTCAGGCACGGCCGCTGTAGTTTCTCACATTGCTGAGATTACGCATAGCAACATACTAATGGCGTTACCTGCTCTTGAAAAGCGAACCGTGAGCAATATGTTATACAATGAAATCAATGGCTTGCGCGCAGGCCGGATTGAAGACAAACGACATTGGTTGGTGTCAATAGAAATTTAAACCTAAAAGAAATAGTATCATGGCAAAAATTAATTGGAGCAAGGTGCCTGTTGAACAGGTGAATGCTAAGATGAAAAGGCAATTTATACATGGCGAAAAAGTAATGATTGCCCGTATGGAATTTGAAGATGGCTTTACTGTGCCGTGGCACTCGCACGACAACGAGCAGATAACAGAAGTGATTGAAGGCACTCTGCGCTTTTGGTTTGATAATGATGAAAACAAATTTATAGACCTAACTGCGGGTGATGTATTCATCATTAAAGGAAACAGACCGCACAAAGCCTTGATGATTGGTAAAGTAATTGAGACTGATACGTTTGCACCGCCCCGACAAGATTGGATTGATGGCTCTGATAATTATTTGAGAAAGTAGTGCTTAAATAACTCTAGGGCATCTCTAATAACCCGTTTTATAATGACAATTATTTTTTTCAGTAATTTTTCAAGATAATTTTTTGTTGATTGACTCTACTTCACTGATGTCTCTGAAGTTTTGCTCCTTTGCGGAGCATTCTTAACTCCGATTGGA
>JBBRBQ010000022.1:0-62846 GCA_038205685.1 Cytophagales bacterium
TCAAGCTTTTGCCGTTCTTAAATACAAAATGTGAAGAGTCAGCAACTATTGCGTAAAGCTTTTATAGGTATGTTGGTGAAGCCTGTTAGTAAGTGGTAAAGCCTGTCCCGCTTTTTTGCGGGAGTGGTTTGCTGTGAAGCAGGCGCAAAGCCCTATTTTGGTTACTACCATCACCTTGGAAAGACTGGCTAAAAGAGGGTACTAATCTTTACTCAACTACTACTACAAAGTTGCCCAACAACTTAATGAACCGCTGTATACGAGACCCGTACGTACAGTGGTGTGAGAGGCGCACCTCATCGCTTAACAGCGGTGAGGCCGTCTACTCGATTAGCAACCGTTTTGCTTGTCGTCACTTAATAAATTTAGAATGATTTTTCCTCCAATAGTCAGCAATGAATCCCCATTTTCGATCTTTGTATTTTTCTAAGATGTCTAGCGTGAATTTGTCAACAGTTTTCTTTTCTCCGTCAATTACCTTTGATACGATTATTCCCTTTTCTCCTTCACATTCATTCCCAGAAATATTAGCTAATAAATGTGTCTCAAACTTGTCGATGTAGAATAGGTCACTGTCCCAAAAACTGTCAGCGCAACCGCTCCGATGATATGAGTAATAATAGTCCGTTCCTTGAATAGACTTAGGGTCAGGAAACTTGTCAAATCCACTCACAATTATAAAGCCCATACTTACCTTGTCAAACAAAAGCAGATCTTGAATTGCAGGTACGTTACTCAGTCGGTGTACAACGATGTCTTTTAAATTGTCACCGTTAAAATCGGCAAACTCAAATTCAAAGTAAAGGTCAGGTTGATTCAAGACCGTATCACCTTTAGAGTTCAATACTATAAGTTTGTATTCGTTTGTCCCAAAGCCTCTATATTCTTCTCCAAGTATTGTTGTTGTGTCGGTCGTCATTATTGTACTATCAATGTCCGATTGATTAAGTTCAACCTTCTCACTCATATTTTTAGAATTACATGCAAAGAGTCCTAGTACGAAAATTATTATCAATCTGTTCATTGCAGTCATTGTCCGGCAAAATGGTTGCTAACTCTCTAATATACGCATGTTTTTCGCCCTCTAAATGTAAAAAGAAAACCCATTCTCAACATCCAATAGGGCTTTAATTTTCTTTCTATCAGTTGGTTAAATCAAGCTTTTGCCGTTCTTAAATACAAAATGCGAAATACCTAAAGCTATTACGTAAAGCCAAATGGCTAAATCAAAAAAATACCAAATACGCATAAGCTGGCTACATATTATCGATGGGGCTTTTCACG
This sequence comes from Cytophagales bacterium, assembly GCA_038205685.1. Classification (GTDB taxonomy): domain Bacteria; phylum Bacteroidota; class Bacteroidia; order Cytophagales; family Cyclobacteriaceae; genus ELB16-189. Next base: position 1,285 of record JBBRBQ010000022.1, read on the forward strand.
TTTTTCAGGCTTTTTTCTCTTACATGGGTGTAGCGGACGAACAAACATGATAAATAAATTGAGAAATTCAGTATTCTAGCAAGAGAAGAACATCAGTCATTTCAAAATACTGAGTATCTAGTGCTAACTAAATGGGGTTTAGGCAATCTACTGAGTATCTAGGCTAAACCGAATCGATATCATCCAATCTACCGAGTATCTATCCTCAACAGAACTAGGTTTATCCAAAATACTCGGTTTTTAATGCCAACCGAATCAAGTTTAACTAAAATACCGAGTTTTTGGGCTCAACCAAGTCTGGTTCTTCCAATCTACTGAGTATCTAGCCTAAACCGAATAAGGTTTATCTAAAATACTGAGTATCTAGGCTCAACCAAATCAGGTTTACCCAAAATACTCAGTTTTTAGCCATAACCGAACTGAGTTTATTCAAAATACTGAGTTTTTAACGCTAAAATATTACGATTGATCAATCTACTCAGTATCTGGGTTAAACTAATTAAGTTTTTATTATTTATACTGAGTTTTTTAACGTCAACTCGCTCAAGTTTACCAAGAATAGGAATCGGATAATAAAAAAAGTAGGTGAAGAGTTGATTTTTTGTTAATTAATTTAGTACTTGGTCATGTAGTTAAACAAACAACCCTATGAAAACATTAGAACCCGCTAATTTATCACGACTTACCGTATTAGAATTTGGCCAACACATTAAAAGTACTATCACCAACATTAACCAATTGGGCGGTGGTGCGGGGTTTATTACCGATGCGCCCCTGCTTGCTTATTTGAGTCAGTTAACCGCCCAATCGGCTACCTACGATCTAGCCATGGTGCAAGTGGCCAAAAGCGATGAAACAGATAAAATTTTAGCTGCCGACAAGGTGCGCGACATGGCCGTAACGGCTGCCACTCGTTATTTAAATGTGTTCGAACTTTCGGAAGTAGCAGCCGAAAAACTGGCTTTTGCTAGTTTAGATACTCTGTTTAGTGCCTACAAGGGCATACAAGACTGGAACTTGGAAGAGGAAAGCAATGGGTTAGATAATTTGGTAGTTGACTTGCAGGGTGCAAAATATGCCCCACACGTAGTTACGCTTAGCATGAGTGCTTACGTGGAAAGAATGCGCCTGGGCAATGAAGCATTTAAAACCTTATTTAACAATCGCACCCTAGAGAAATCGAGCAAGCAAGTGTTTGATGTAAAGGCCATGCGAGCCGAGATTACAACTATTAACACTGACTTTATTGGGTATGTGTTAGCCATGGCAAAAGTGAAGAACACGGATGAGTTTAACCAAACGCTTAGCGTTATCAACACCGTGCGGAAATACTATGCCGATTTATTCGCCAAGCGCAAAGGCGGCTCAGGTGATGTGCCACCAGTAGAGCCTGCGAAGTAATTTGTTTACACGACAACAAGGCAAAATGTATAATTAGAAGTTGTTGAAATGAAAAGCTGGAGGTAATAATGTGTGGGTAAAAGAGTTGTTATTGAACTATGCGCTTTATAATCAGTCTTGAATTCTTACTTGTATTAATTTCATCTGTAGCTTATGGGCAAAAGAGGCAAGGTTACGTTGACTTTGAAAAAGTCATGGTGACGTTTCCGGAATATAATGTTGGACAGAAAGAAGTTGAGAAGAAGACGAAACAGCTAAATGACTCGCTAAAGATATTTTCTAACAATCTCTCACTCTTTAGATTTGACGACTACCCAAGAGACTCAACTGAAAGAAAAAAAATAGAGAATAAACTATACGAGCTTCAATTTAAAATAGAGAATTTTCAGCGATCTGCCGAAGGTGAATTGAAAAGGATGCAAGAGACACTAAACGCTAAGCTGAAAGACATCTTATTAAGAGAATTAGAAAAATTCTCGGTTGACAATAATCTTATATGCGTTGCGGATAAAAAGTCAATACTTTACTGTAATGAGTGTAGGAATTTTACGGAAGGCTTTATTGATTATTGTAAAAGAAAGAATAGGTAGCAACGAACGCCAACGCCCCACTGGTTCAAGCTTGTATTCGGCTAGTTTGAGCGTCCGCTTGGGCTTATGTTTGATATCGTCCGCTACCATATCATCTCCGTTAAATTGAGTTTAAAGCAGTCTGTCGAGTCGCCCCTTCAAAACTCTATAGCAAGCCCACGCACAACAAACTCCCACTAGTGCGCCCGCTAGAATATCCAATGGATAATGCAACCCTAGGTAAATGCGTGAGTAGCTCATAAGCGCAGCCCAAACAAAGAGCAACCAGCTCCATGAGTACCGTGGCCGCAGCGTGAGCCACACAAACATGGCCACGCCAAAGGTATTGGCAGCGTGCGATGATGCAAATCCGTAAAGTCCGCCTTGCTCATTGTTTACCAAATGAATGATGGAAGCAAGAGATGGCTCGTGCGAAGGTCGCAGTCGCGCAAAGAAAGGTTTCATTATACTAGAGGTAATTTGATCTGTAGCCACAATGGTGATAATGAGCCCGAGCAGGGGTATCCAACTTTGCTTCTTATAAACTTTAATGATAAAATAAATCAACACGAAGTAAAGCGGGATCCACGTTTGGGTTTTGGTAATGATAACCATAATAGGATCGAGCCATTCAGTATGTAGGCTATTGAGGAATATAAAAAGTTGCTCGTCAAGTGTTAGAAGGGTGTGCATTGCAGGTAATGGCTAAATAATAGTGTAACAAAAACACGTGGAGGTTGCGCTCGGCCAGGGATAGGAGTGGAAAGCCCGAAGCGCGGTGGGCATGTGTGGCGGGCGGACTTGAAACGGATAGCCCGGCCTGAGGTACGAAGGGGCCGCCAGAATATTCATTTTTTAATTTTTATCATGTTCATTCTTTTGCCAAAAATCATTACTTTGAACGTTAAATATAATTATAAAACTCACGGCAATGGAAAAATATGACTTGGTGATAATAGGAGCGGGGCCATCGGGCTATGCGGCAGCTATGCGCTCGTTAGACTTCAAAAAGAAAACCTTGCTGATTGAGCGCAACAAAGTGGGCGGGGCAGGCGTGACCAACGGAGCATTGTCGTCTAAAACGTGGTGGGAGCTATCGCGCGATGCTGCAAGTTTCCGCAGAAATTTGAATCGCTTTAATGTGAAGGCTGAAGGCACATCGTTTAAAGAGGTGCAGGCGGAGGTGAGAAGGGCCGTGGCGGAACGCGTTAATCTGTTGGAAGAGCACATGGAAAGAATGCGTGAGTCGAATTACTCCGACTTGCTTACGTTTAAACAAGGCACTGCGCAATTGCTGAGCAACAATGAGGTGGAGATTGCCAATGGCATGAAAAAAGAAATTGTGTGGGCCGATAATGTTATACTGGCCACAGGCAGCAGGCCGCGCTTTTTACCCGAGCTGCCCATTGATGAAAAGATTGTGATGACTAGCGATGGCATTGAGGACATCGATGACTTCCCTGAGAGCATGGTGATAGTAGGCGCGGGAGTTATTGGGTGTGAGTATGCCACTATCTTTTCGGGGTTCGGAAAAACCAAAGTGCATTTGATTGACAAGGGTGCACGCATACTTCCTTTTGAGGATGAAGACATAGTGAGTGTAATTGAGCGCAACATGGAAAAAAGCGATGTGTTGATACATCGCAATTCCAAACTTATACGCATGGAGATTATCAATGGCCGTGTAGAATATGAACTGGAATATGTTGAAGGTGGACGAGATATTTTTAATGTGGAGAAGGCGTTGATTTCAGTGGGTCGCGTGCCCAACTTAGAAGACTTGTGGAACGATACCGTGAACATTAACATATCGAAGCGTGGCATTGAAGATAACGACACGCAAACAAGTATATCCAATATTTATGCTGTAGGCGATTTAACGGCTGATATATCGTTGGTAAATGTAGGCGAGTTGGAAGGCCGCTATGCTGTGGAAAAGATTTTTGGAAACCCTACTCGCAAGCTTGTCTATGAGAACATAAGTACTATTATGTTCTTGAACCCTGAAGTGGCTAGCGTAGGGTTGAATGAAAACCAAGCAAAAGAAAAGGGTCTTGCCTATAAAGTGGTAACGCTTGAATACAATACTATTTCGCGCGCCATCGCTATGCGCAACACGCAAGGGTTTATCAAGTTGCTAGTTACCCATGAAGACGATATGAAAATATTGGGTATGAAAGTTGTAGGCCTTCATTCATCATCTGCCATACAAGCGGTGGCGTTGTTAATCTCGATGGATAAAGGTATTGAAGAACTTGCTGAATGTGTGCATCCACACCCTTCCATTACCGAAGGTATACAAGAGTGTGTGCGTATGTTGTTGGGCAAATCACTGTTCAAACCATTGGCACTAAAAGGAAGGATAAGTTGCAGAAGTTATAAAGACGGGGTGTACACGGATATTAAATTCTAGATGTTTAAAAGTAGCCTATTTATAGTGATCGGCTTGGTGCTACTTCAATCGTGCAGTATGGAGAAGTTGTATCTGATGAAACATCAGCGAAGAGCCTATCACTATGAGCAAATTGATTTTAAGAACTTGATGGAACGCTATCTTGTAAAAGTACATACTGATTATTCCATTGAAGGTATCTATTCCGTTACGAGTGTGGTTAGCAAAAGATCGAAGTCTCTATTTTCATCGGCAGCCACCGAAAAGATTAAAGATCAAAGGCAGAACTATGCAACGGTTGCTATTATCAGCGATAGGAACAAAAGCAATGGTCGCGAATACATTGAGATACCAGTTGATAAAAATCAACTACCAAGTTATTCTGTGCGAGGCGAGTTTACTCAAACACCTGAAGGCAATATCTTTATCTACAAGCATTTTGAACCAAACAATAAAATCAGCACCTATACCTTCACCTTTGATACTAGCACGAATGTATTAGATGGCATTCGTACAGAAAACCAAGGCTCTAAAGAAATAACGTACAGGCTGTCTTATCTGAGATTATACCCGAAGAGGTAGGTAATCAGAAATCTATAATTTGTAATCTGAAATCACACTCGTAATTCGAAATTTGTAAATTCTAATTCGTGCTAGATTCAGACTTTATCCTGAGTGTAGCCAACGCTGCAAACAATAATAGCACACCAGCTAGTGCAACAGCATAACCAGCGTTGTTGTCTAGAAAATTACGCAGTACAAATCCGAACGTAACATTTTGAATAATCATGGGAATAACAATCATCATGTTGATAATGCCCATGTAAACGCCATAGCGTTCTTTAGGTATCTGATGCACCACAATCAAATACGGTATGCCCATCATGCTAGCCCAGCCAATTCCAAATCCTGTAATGGCAGGAAACAACAAATACTGATTCTCAATAAAAGGAAATACTAGTAAGCCCACACCTGCTAGTAACAGACACGCGAAGTGCACGCCTTTGGCAGAAAATTTTCTCACAAAATAGACCAGCGCAAAGGCTGATAGAAAAGTAACGATGTTATACCAACCGTTAACCAGACCTGTCCAGCTTACTGCTTTTTCATACAGCTCTGCATTGGCAGAAGGTGTTGTTTTCCAAACTGAAAGTGCGATGCTTTTAGACGCATTTTGCCAATAGCAAAACAACGCATACCATTGAAATAAATAGACTAACGCCAGTTGCCACATTACACGAGGCATATCTTTAATAGCTTCAAAGATTTCAGTAAACGGATACCAGATATGCAAAGGTGAAGCTTTCATGGCTTGCAACTCTTCTGGAGTGGGAGGTATTTCTGGTGTTGTCCTCACACTCCACCAGATAGAACCGATGGAACATACGGCACCTAAGAAAAATGAAGCGTACACCCATGTAGGTAGTGAACCTGTGTGCCCAATGAAAATCAATGGAAAAATAAAAAGAGATACGTTAGCTAATGTCTGGCCTAGGCCCGTAAAGAAGCTCTGCGATTGAAAGCCTAATGGCTGTTGCTTGTCATCCAACTTATCGGCTATAAAAGCGCGGTATGGTTCCATCGCGGTATTGTTGCCTACATCCAATATCCAAAGTAAGCCAGCGGCCATCCACAAGCTGCTGCTAAATGGATAAAAGAACAAGCAAACGCTGCACAAGAGTGCGCCAATTAAAAAGTAGGGCTTTCTTCTGCCAAATCTAGGATGCCATGTTTTATCACTCAGAGCGCCAATGATGGGCTGAATTAGTAATCCCGTTACAGGACCAGCCAAATTAAGAAAAGGAATTTGATCGGGGCTTGCACCCAACATATCATAGATAGGGTTGATGGCACTTTGTTGCAACCCAAAACTATATTGGATTCCAAAGAAACCCACATTCATGTTAATGATTTGTGAGAGGGATAGTTGTGGCTTCATTGTGTGAAAAGTACACTATAAATCTTACAACTTCAATAACCTTTTTACATACTTGCCAATAATATCAAACTCAAGGTTAACTGAATCTCCAGTCTTTAATTGAAGAAAGCTTGTATGCTCATAAGTATATGGAATGATTGCTACAGTAAAGCCTGTGTCGCTTGAATTGAAACAAGTCAGACTCACACCGTTTATAGCTATCGATCCTTTCTCGACTGTTACATTTCCATAGTTGGGATCATATTCAAACATATACAACCAACTTCCGTTTTGGTCTTGCACCGAAGTACAAATTCCAATTTGATCAACATGCCCTTGTACTACATGGCCATCAAACCTACCGTTGGCAATCATGCAGCGTTCAAGATTGACAAAATCACCCACAGCAACATCAACAAGATTGGTCTTCTTCATGGTTTCGTCAATAGCAGTTACAAAGTGCACATCACCCTCCACTTTTGTTACAGTAAGGCAAACACCGCTATGCGAAACACTTTGATCAACTGTCAATTCATGGCTTATGCTGCTTTGAATTGCAAAATGGAAGTTGCTTCGATCTTGCTCGATGGCAATTATTTTCCCTAGAGATTCTATTATTCCTGTGAACACGCTGAATTTGAAAATTAGTTAATTTGAAAATAAGTTGATTTGAAAATTTGAAAATAATGGAGTAGCGGAATTTGATTCGGTTTTCTATTATCAAATTACCAAATTTTCAAATCATCAAATTCACCCCATTCAACACAATCTCCAATGGTTCTCCACTTACCAAAGTAGTTTCTGTGCCTTGTTTTGAAACTGTTATTTTAATTACACGCCCTCTAAATTCAAGCTTGAAACTGTAGCTTCCCCATTGCTCTGGTATGTAAGGTGCAAAATGAAGTTTACCATCTTTCACTTGCATGCCTCCAAAACCTTTTACGATGCTCATCCACGTACCTGCCATTGAAGTAATGTGGCATCCATCTTCTGTATCATTGTTGTAATCATCAAGATCAAGGCGAGCGGTACGCAGATAGAATTCGTATGCTTTCTCTTTGTAACCAATCTTAGAAGCAAGGATAACGTGAACACAAGGTGACAAAGATGATTCATGCACTGTCATCGGTTCATAGAAATCGAAATTCTTTTTGATTTGATCTACAGTGAAATCGTCTTCAAACAAATACATACATTGAAGCACGTCTGCTTGTTTGATAAAACACGAACGGAGAATTCTATCCCAACTCCATTTCTGATTAATCGGTCTGTCTTCCTTTCTTAAATCAGAAACGGGAATTAACTCTTTGTCCAAAAATCCATCCTGTTGCAAAAATACGCCTAACTTCTCATCCTTACCGTAATACATCTTATCACTAATATCTTTCCACTTGGCCGTTTCTATGGCTTCGTTAAATTTAGTTTTCACAATAAGAGCATTATACTTTTCCGAGTTGGTTGCTTTCACATAATTGATAGCATCTTGTGTGAAGCGAAGTGTCCATGCACCGAGGTAATTTGTGTACCAGTTATTGTTAACGTTGTTCTCATATTCGTTCGGGCCAGTAACACCTAAGATTACATACTTGTTCTTATCCTTTGACCAATTTACTCGTTGCGCCCAGAAGCGTGAAATGCCAATCAACACTTCTAATCCAAACTCTATCAAGTAATCTTTATCCCCGGTATAGTCAATGTAGTCGCGCATGGCATAGGCCATGGCGCTCGTGCGATGGATTTCTTCAAACGTGATTTCCCATTCATTATGGCATTCTTCACCATTCATAGTTACAAAAGGATAGAATGCGGCACCATCCGTAAAGCCAAGCTTCTGCGCGTTCTCTATTGCTTTTTGCAAATGTTTGTAGCGATAGATCAATAAGTTTTTTGCAATCTTAGGATCGGACGTTCCAAGATAAAATGGTAAGCAATACGCCTCGGTATCCCAATAGGTGCTTCCACCGTACTTCTCACCTGTGAAACCTTTCGGCCCAATGTTGAGTCGCTCATCAGCACCAGTATAGGTTTGCATTAGCTGAAAAATGTTGAAGCGAATACCTTGTTGTGCAGCAACATCACCATCAATGGTAATGTCACACGCTTGCCACTTATCAGCCCACACTTTTGCATGAGCCTCATATAATTTATCAAATCCAACAGCCTTGATATGATCTAGCTTTTTTATACAGGCTTTGATAAGTTGATCTTTTGCATGATTTTCAGAAGAAAGTATAGCGGCATATTTATAAATTATCAACTCAATCCCTTCTTGTAAATCATATTCAACAACATTGTCAACATATTTTTCGCGCGAGTTAGTAAACACTTTGCCTTTGGTTCTCTTTCCTTCGGCTTCCATGGTATACTCAATACCCGTTGCAACTTGAAAGAGGGTTTTCTTGGTTTGTGCTACCAACACCATCCAACCCAAGTTGGCTTCTTTGCTTACCTCTTCCCAAAACTTTTCATCGTAGTTGGAGTCTTTGTTTACCACATCAGCATCGGCAGATAAAGTAAATGTCGCTTTCGCGGAAAAATTAAGTGGAGTAATGGCATAGCGAATTGCACCTGCTTCTCCATCGGCCATGCTACAAAAGCGTTTAGTCTCAACTTTCACCTTTTTGCCATCTTGCATTGTGGCAACAAACGAACGCTGCAAGAGTCCGGTCTTCATATCAAGTACGCGCATAAAGTTTTCAACTGTACATTTCGCCAAGTCCAACGATACGCCATCAATAACTACTTTAATGTCAATCCAGCTTGGTGCGTTAAGCACTTTGGCAAAGTATTCAGGATAGCCATTCTTCCACCAGCCTACTCTTGTCTTGTCAGGATAGTAAATACCTGCCACATAACTTCCCTGATGAGTTTCACCAGAATATTCTTCTTCAAAAGTAGCGCGCTGCCCCATGCGTCCGTTACCGATGCTGAAAACGCTTTCGGAGATACGATTGTAATGCGGATTCAATCCTTCTTCAATGATATGCCATTCGTGATGTTTGAGATAGGTCTTCATACGTTGATAGTTGTTCGTTGATTGTTATTAGTTGTGTGCTTGAGTTGTGTGTTGCAAGCTGTTGTATGTTTTGTTACTTTATTAGTTGAAGCTATTACTTTCTAAATTAATCACTAAGCTAAAAACTCGCAGTCAGCAACTTGGAAATCTTAAAATCTGCGGTATTCTTCACCACTTCATTTGCCTTGCCTAATTGCTCTGTGGATCCAATGCCTACACACTTCATGCCTGCGGCAATCGCTGCTTCCACACCTGCTTCAGCATCCTCAAACACAACGCAATCTATTGGAGCTATTCCAAGTTTGCTGGCTGCCAATAAGAATATTTCTGGATTTGGCTTTGTGTTTATTACCATCGTTCCATCTACAATGGCATCAAACAAATTGGCAATATCAAGTTTTGCAATAATGGTATTAGCATTTTTGCTACTACTGGCTAGTGCTACTTTTATTCCTTTACTTCGTATTTCTATCAATAACTGTTTTACTCCAGGGTATATTTCATCGGCCTTCATGGCATTGATGTACTCGACAAACCAAACATTTTTCTTGGCAGCTAATTTTTCCATTTCATCTTCGCTTAGATGCACACCGCCTATCTCAAGAATAATCTCTAGTGAGCGCATCCGGCTAACGCCTTTCAGTCGCTCGTTATCTTTTGCAGTAAAGCTGATGCCTAACTCCTTCGACAGTCGCTGCCACGCTATAAAATGATAATGTGCGGTATCGACAATCACTCCGTCTAAATCGAAAATACAAGCTTTAATCATGAGTTAGTTATTAGTTGTTAGTTGGTGGTTGCTAGTTTTATTAACACTAGAACCATCTTCTAAACATGTCCTTGTTTAATTATCTGTTGAGTTTCTTTTAAAGGTTTGAATACATCAAATGTTTTGCCTTGTGTACGCAAAGCCCCGAGGGCATTGCCGTAGCGAGCTGCTCCGAGGTAATCTTTCTTGTCTTGAAGTAAACCAAATCCAACTCCACCTGCAAATGAATCGCCACAGCCAGTTGTATCGATTACTGTTTCTACTTTTACTGCTGGTATCATTTCTTCAATCAGTTTTCCTTTCGTTTTATAATACACCATGCAGCCACGTGAATCAACCGTGATGTACACACACTTCACACCTTTATCCAAACAATGAACAGCAAACTGGCGAAGCATTACTTTATCAAATTCAGGGTTCTCGCTAAAGTCGCTGCTTTCATATTCTTTCTTGAACCAAGAAGCGTGCGCTTCTTCCAAGTTCATTTTTAACACATCAATATATGGTAACCATACATCGCGGTCTATCCAGAATTTACGTTGGCGCTCGCCATTGATCAAACAGGCAGTGGTTGGCCCATGCGCATCAAAAATAATAACGCCTTTACTTTTCTTTTTCAGGAAACTCAACGTCTCCAGTGAGATTTCATAATCACTAATGGGAATAAAAACAAAAGCCGCACAGTCTAGCAGATCTTTCACATCGTTTGGCACGATTGGATCCATAAAACCTGTTTGTCGCTCAAGGCGATTGTTAACATCTACAAAGCGCAAGCTTATAATATCACCTTGGTCGTTTTTGGAGGTAACATGATCGAGGTTAATCCCTTTGTAGCCTTTGAATACTTCTTCAACATTGTCCTTATCCACGTTACGCACATGACTGACAGGGATGATCTCAATCTGATCGCCAGCCATTACTGACAGTGCAATAACGGGGTGCGTAACACATCCCCATTTTTGAATTAGGTCGCCTTGATGAGTAACAATATGATCTCTTGGGATGGGGCCGAGGATGGCAATTTTATCCATACTAAAATGATTTAGTTATAATTTATCAAACTGCTAAAAACGCTGCACCAAATACTCCAGCACTGTCTCCTAATTTTGGACGTAGCACGGGAGTTTCAACTTTTCGATTATTGAAAATATAGTTTTCAAGAGCCTTTGCTCCATCAGTATAAATCAAGTCGATGTTGCCCACACCACCACCAATTACTATTGCATCAGGATCAAGAATATTAATAATAACACTAAGGGCAAGTCCAAAAAAGTGAATCATGCGCTCCATCGTTTTTGTTGCGCTTACATCAATATCTGCTTTATGCAGATCATAGATCTCTTTCAGGCTTTTCTTCTGCCCACTTATCTCAAAATAATATTTCTCTAGCGCAGGACCAGCCAACACTTTTTCAACGCAGCCGCTTTTGCCGCAATAACATGGGCCGCCTGATTCATCTAAAAAATTATGACCCCACTCGCCACCTATGCCGTGTAGGCCGTTGATTACTTTACCATCTACTACCACACCACCACCTACACCCGTGCCCATTATCACACCAAAGACAACATGTGCGTTAGGAAACTTCTCTTTTGCGATGCCCATGTTGGCTTCTGCCAAGGCAAAACAATTGGCATCGTTCGCCATTTTAAATTCTATGCCTGTAATTTTTTCAAGATCTTTTTTTAAAGGCTTGCCATTTAAACTGGTGGAGTTACTGTTTTTCATTAATCCAGAGGAAGGATCAAGTGTGCCTGGTGTGGCAATCCCAATTACTAAAGGTTTGTAACCCATTTTATCGATCATCATATCCACCACGCGCTTAATCTGGTTGAGTATATGATCGTAACCCAAATGCGCTTCTGTAGGCAATCTATCTCTAAACAATACCTTTGGGTCTTGCGCTGAATTTAAAATTGCGCCCTCTACTTTTGTTCCACCTAAATCAAGACCCCATAAGTTGGTTTGCTGATCGTTCATGTTAGTTATTGAATTGCGTGGTAATTAATGTTTTGCAAGAATTAATGTTTTGCAAGATAATGGATAATGAATAATGGGCAAGGAGAAAGTGAGGTCAATTCTTTATTAGAAATGACAAGTTTTTATTTTAACCAGCATTTAAATTCTCGATTATACAACCAATTGAAAAAATGCAACGTAAGCGTAGTATTCGATATTTTTAATCGGTCACACTATGCAAGAAAAGAGTTTTTCAATCCTAAGAATTTACATAATAGCATTGATGTCAATAGGGATTGGCTCATTACTACTGTGGGATCATTATCATGGTGGAGTGCCAAGCCATCACTTACTTGCCGATGAAAATTTGCCTTCCATTTCAAATTGGTGGGGAGGAGTTCTTCTGCCTTTACTTGGGTTTTTTTTAACCTGGAGAATAAAAAAAAGGTTATTCGGCAAAGAAGGTGAAGTTGTGGATAGAGAAATCTTTCTAAGTGTTGTTTATGGTTTTATCGGTGCATTAATATTTGGGATTACGCTTTCTGTATTTTTTACACTAAGCTATAATGAAATTCCTAGTTATATGCTGATGAGTTCGTTTGTGCTTGCCTTATTTATCCCCACTTACCGTTCAGAATATCTGTTTGGATTTGTAATAGGAATGACTTACACTTTTGGTGGTGTGCTGCCTACATTAATTGGTGGTATTTTACTTTCCATTTACGCTATAATATATCTTTTGATTCGAGCTGGAATTGTATTGATGGCATCGAAACTCAATAGGGACTGATGATTGAAGGGGCTTTCTATTTCTATCTAAGATTCAGATTGAAAATTAGTTGTTTGTTTAAATTCTGCTTTTAACTCGTCTCTTTCATTATTTATCTGTGCGATATTCCATCCAGCTATCTTTTGAAATTCTGACAAAATACTTTCTTCAATTAGAGGTAACGAGTTTTTGAAAAAATATAGTCTGCCTGTTCTACGGATAAAAAAATCTTGTGGCTTTGTCACCAATTCATTAGCTATACCAAAGCGGAGTTCTGCTTTGGCAAGTTCAATTTCTATTGGGCCTGGGTGAATATCCTTTAATATAGTTTCTGTTTGTTTACCATAATTGCTGACTAAGTATTGCGCATAAAAAGATTCAAGCTCAATCGCTAAAAGTTGGGCCTCAATAGTTTTAATGTAAGTCTTTACCTCATCATTATTCTTAAAAGGAGTTTCTGTTAACTGGATTGATTCTGTTGTGCATTCTTCAAAATCATCTTTATCAAAATGGCTGTCAATAACAAGATCAACAACGCGTTCAGCCATCTTGCGATAGCCCGTGAGTTTACCTCCAGCAATAGAAATCAATCCTGTTGAAGATTCAAATATTTCATCCTTGCGGGAAAGCTCTGAAGCCGATTTACCTTCTTCATGAATAAGTGGTCGAAGGCCAGCCCAGCTTGATTCGATATCATTTAGTGTAAGATTAACACTTGGAAAAGTCCGATTAACACCAGCTATCAAATACTGTGCATCTTCAAGAGTAGCAACTACATTTTCTTTGCTGCCTTTATAGTTGGTATCTGTGGTGCCAATGTAGGTGGTTCTTCCGCGTGGAATAGCAAAAATCATTCGCCCATCTTCCACATCAAAATAGATGGCTTGTGTGATGGGCAATCTCTTTTTATCGACAACCAAATGAACCCCTTTTGTTAGATGAAGTTGTTTTCCTTTTTTTGAATGATTGATCTCGCGAAGCTCATCAACCCAAGGGCCAGCAGCACTTACTACTACTTTCGCCTTAATGTCAAATTCCTTTTGCGGCAAAACATCTTTTACTTTTGCACCAACAATCTTTCTGGCTTCATAGACAAAGTCCAGCACTTCGCAATAGTTAACTACTTCGGCACCATGCCTGGCAGCAGTTTTAATTATCTCAATAGTTAAGCGTGCATCATCGGTTCTGTATTCAGCATAAATGGCTCCACCTTTTACATCATCTTCTCGAAGCAATGGTTCTTGCTTTAATGTTTGTTTCTTAGTGAGCATCTTCCTCTGATCTTCTGCCTTTACACCAGCCAACAAGTCATACAACTTCAAACCAAACGAAGTGAGCAAACTACCAAAGCCACGCTTTTCATAAAGTGGCAACAACATCTTTTCAGGAACAACCAAATGGGGTGCAAGCTTATGAACGACTGCTCGCTCACTGCCCACTTCTTTCACCAAACCAAACTCCAATTGTTTTAAATATCTTAGCCCACCATGAATAAGTTTTGTTGAACGAGAACTAGTGCCAAAAGCAAAATCATGTTTCTCAACCAATGCTACTTTCAATCCGCGAGCAGCAGCATCGAGCGCAATGCCAGCACCTGTTATGCCTCCACCAATTACTAACAAATCGTACTGAGTTGATTGGAGTTTGGTGAGGATTGTAGGACGGTTGTGGGAGTTGAGCTGTGACATGGAGAATAGTTGATCGTTGTTTGTTATTAGTTGTAGGTTAACGCAAGTCTCTAGCTTTGAGTTTTGAGATTGGTTGATCCTTCTAATCTGAATGAATATTCAAATCAGCTAGCAACTCAAAGCTGGTAAATCAAAACTTATTTCTCAATCCATCCCATAGTTCTCTCTACAGCCCGTTGCCATCCTTTATACAATTTAGACCTTGTGGTTTCATCCATATTGGGTATAAACTTTCGTTGGATTTTTCTATTGGTTAAGATGTCTTCTTTCTTCCACCAACCGATCTGGATTCCCGCAAGGAAAGCAGCACCCATCGCAGTAGATTCAATCACTTCGGGTCGCTCCACTTCTGTTCCCAAAATATCAGCTTGAAACTGCATGAGTATGTTGTTGGCGCATGCTCCACCGTCTACTTTAAGACTTGCCAGTTTCAAACCGGCATCTTCCTGCATGGCATTTAAAATATCTTTGGTTTGATAGGCCAACGATTCCAGCGTTGCCTTGATGAGATGATCTTTCCCAGTGTCTCTAGTCAACCCGAAGATGGCACCACGTGCATACATATCCCAATAGGGTGCACCCAATCCCGCGAAAGCGGGAACAACATACACTTCGTTGGAACCCAACGCCTTCATGGCAAAATATTCTGAGTCTTTTGATTGATCGATCAGGTGAAGACTATCGCGAAGCCACTGCACTGCAGCACCCGCAATAAATACACTGCCTTCTAGTGCGTATTCTACTTTGCCCTCCAATCCCCATGCAATGGTTGTGATCAAACCATTTTTTGAGAACTGCATTTTCTCTCCGGTGTTCATCAACATAAAGCAACCCGTGCCGTATGTGTTCTTCGCCATGCCCGGTTGAAAGCAAGCTTGACCGAATAATGCAGCTTGTTGATCTCCTGCAATCCCCGCCAAGGGAATCAATTTGCCTTGCCATTCCCAATCACCAAAATGATAAGCAGAAGGTTTTACTTCGGGCAACATAGAAACCGGAATATCCAGTTCATTCAACATCCTCTCGTCCCATTTCAACTCCCGAATATTGTAGAGCATGGTACGAGATGCATTTGAATAATCGGTAGCGTGAACTTTGCCGTTCGTTAATTTCCAGATAAGCCATGTGTCAATTGTGCCGAAGGCAAGTTCACCGTTCTGCGCTCGTTGCTTTGCGCCTTCAACATTATCAAGAATCCATTTGATTTTAGTTGCCGAGAAATAGGAATCGATTACTAGGCCTGTATTATTTCGAACATAATCGATAAGCCCTTTTGCTTTTAAGTCTTCGCAGATGGAAGCTGTGCGTTTGTCTTGCCACACAATGGCATTGTAAATTGGTGCTCCTGTTTTGCGATCCCACACTACGGTAGTTTCACGCTGATTGGTGATGCCGATTGCTGCCAATGATTCAGGGAGAATTGAATGATCTCTCAACAGTTTGGTTAACACATCGCGTTGGGTAGACCAAATCTCTTCTGGGTCGTGCTCCACCCATCCTGACTGTGGAAATATCTGTGTGAATTCTTGCTGGACGATCCCTTTTATTTCTCCTTTTTTATTGAAAAGCACAGCACGTGAACTTGTTGTGCCTTGATCTAAGGCGACAATATATTCTTCCATCACAAGTAGAGTAATTGATATAACCAAACACCTAACAAAGCTCCGATAGTTGGCCCAACTACTGGTATCCACGCATACTTCCAATCTGAATCACCTTTACCATGAATGGGCAATATGAAATGAGCAATTCGAGGCCCAAGATCACGCGCGGGGTTAAGGGCAAAGCCTGTGGTACTTCCTAGGCAAAGTCCAATGGTAGTAATCAACAACCCCACTATCAATGGATTAAGGCCATCGGCTAAACGATTCGTTCCGATAAACTGAAGCGCAAGTACAAGAATCATGGTAGCTAGTATTTCGTTAAACAAGTTTGACCAATTATTTCTTATTGCTGGCCCTGTTGCGAATACTGAAAGCTTGGTTGCCGCATCAGGTGTCTTTTTCCAAAACGGAAAGTAGTTGATCCAAACAATAACAGCTCCTACAAAAGCCCCTGCAACTTGAGAGAAGATATAGCCGGGAACATCGCTCCATGGAAATTCTCCTTTAACTGCTAGTGCCAAAGTTAATGCCGGATTGAAATGAGCCCCGCTAATATTCCCTACCGCATAGGCTGCAAACGCAATAGCCAAGCCCCAAGCAATACAGACAGTAAGCCATCCTGCATTTTCTGCTTTTGTTCCTTTAAGGATAACACCAGCAACAACGCTTTCGCCCAGAGTAATTACTAAGGCTGTTCCAAAAAATTCTGCGAGATAAGGGCTCATGTGGTTGCTAGTTGTTTGTTAAAAGTTGTTATGTAAAAGTATACTACAATCGATTGAGGGAAGGTAAATAAAAAAATCAGACTCTCACCTTCATCACTACTTTCCTCACAAATGATTTTTTATCTTTCTAACAAAAACTCTGGTGGAACGCGAAGTAAATTGCTAAGAGGGGTTATCATTGAATAGGTTAGTTTCCTTGAGCCATTTAAGATTCTTGACACTACCGTTTTATCACCCATTATTTTTGCTAAATCGCTTTGCTTAAGATCTAATGCCTCCATCCTAGTTTTTATTACTGCCAATGGGTTGTCAGGTTGAGGTATTTCCCATCCTTTGTTGCGTTCGTAGTCTTCAACTAAAACTGTAAGGGTTTCAAGCATTTGTCCGTCTTCAGAATTTGGTGTGGGGTCAGAATCCATTAATTGATCAATCAACTTTAAATAGTTAGTGTATTGAGCTTTGCTCCGAATTACTTTTACTTCCAATTTCTCTTTCATGTCAAATTGTTTCAGCATTGATGTTATCGTATTCCTTATGAGTACCGATAAACCGTACATATCCTATCTTGGTTTTGTAAGCAAACTTCATAACCAATCTGTAATTTCCACCTACAATATTGAATACAACGCGATTATCTGAAATTATACTTGATTTAGGATATACCTTCTTAACATCATGAGGTGAATTCCATTGAGCTTTTATTGTTATTCCATACCATTCCTCCAATTCTTTTTTGCAATTCGCATGATTCTCCCAATAATCTCGAAGGGTTTTCTTTGCAATTATCCTCATAAACTAATACAAAGCTATAAAAAGTTGACATATTGTCAACTAAACTACCTTCACCTTCATCACCACTTTTCTTACAAACGATTTTTCAGTTGGGTGAATACCAGGGCTATGCACATCGTGAGGAAAAAGCACGGCAAACGTGCCGGGCTTCAATACTTGATGAGTGGTTTCTCCGCTAAAAAGCATATAATCGTTTTCTTCATCATAAGCTTTGGTCGGTTGTTGATCGGTCAAAAAAGTAGTGCCAATACATTCGCTTCCACTGAGGATGTAATGAATGTCGATGTACTTCTTGTGGGCTTCCAACACGCAATCCTTGCTGTCCTTGGTTTCATATTCATTCACAATCGCGAAGACAGCCTCTCCATCAACCTCATATTTGCCTAACGCAAGTTTGCTAAAGTCATTGCTGGTGAGATAGTTAAAGGCAGTAGCTAAGTTAGGGCTAATGGATAAATACAGCGATGCATTTTTTAATTGGTCTAAAATCATGGTGTTGGCTGATGTATGTTTTTATGATATTCTCAATTGGTATAAACCGCCAATTTACAACGGGTATATCAAAAATCTTTTACTTTTGCAGACATTAAAAATTGAAACATGCATTTGTTGGATTTTGAAAAACCTATCGCAGAGCTGGAATCGAAACTATCTGACATGAAGCAACTCACCGATGATAGCGACCCGTCAGTCAAGAAGGCAATACAAGCATTAGAGAAAAAAATTACTGAACTAAAAGTGGAGACATTTGAAAACCTTACGGGATGGCAGCGCGTGCAGCTATCTCGTCATCCCGAAAGGCCTTACACCTTGGATTATATTTATGAGATCACCTCTGATTTCATTGAACTTCATGGGGATAGAAACGTAGGTGATGACAAAGCGATGGTAGGTGGCTTTGGTACCATTGAAGGCCAGACCTTTATGATGATCGGCCAACAAAAAGGTCGTAACACTAAACAACGCCAAATGCGCAATTTTGGAATGCCCAATCCTGAAGGCTATCGCAAAGCACTGCGCTTAATGAAGATGGCCGAGAAGTTCAACAAGCCCATTATTACGTTTATTGATACACCTGGCGCTTTTCCAGGATTGGAAGCGGAAGAGCGTGGGCAAGGCGAAGCTATTGCACGCAACTTGAAAGAAATGTTCATGCTTAAAGTACCCGTTATCTGCATCATTATCGGTGAAGGTGCCTCGGGCGGTGCGCTGGGCATAGCCATTGGCGATCGCGTGTTGATGCTTGAAAATACTTGGTATTCAGTTATTTCCCCTGAATCCTGCTCTTCCATTCTTTGGCGCAGTTGGGATTATAAGGAACAAGCGGCTGAGGTATTGAAACTCACGGCAAAAGATATGCTCGAGAATAAATTGATTGATGGCATTGTGAAAGAACCTTTGGGCGGTGCTCACACCGATGTGAAAAAAATGGCTATTGATGTAAAGAAAACCATATTGGATACTTTCAAAGAGTTGAACAAACTTTCGCCAAGGGAACGCATCAATCAGCGCATCGAAAAGTTTAGCGCGATGGGAGTTGTTAAGGAATAATTCAAAATTTCGAGTTACAAATTTTATATTAAATGAGTTTCTAGAATATGAAATTTTAAATTTTAGATCTTGAATCTACGCGTTATCAACACAGGCTTTTTCAAACTCGATGGAGGAGCTATGTTTGGCGTAGTGCCTAAATCAATTTGGCAAAGGACGAACCCTGCCGATGAAAATAATATGTGCAGTTGGGCCATGCGCAGTTTGCTGATCGAAGATGGCAATCAGCTTATCCTCATAGACAATGGTATGGGCGATAAACAAGATCAGAAATTTTTCAGTCATTATTATTTGCATGGCAATGATAGCCTGAGCCAATCGCTGCATAAAGCTGGCTTCAGCGAAAGCGATGTAACGGATATGTTTTTAACGCACCTTCATTTCGATCATTGCGGTGGCGGTGTGAAAGTAAAGGAAGATCAATCAACACTCACCTTTCCCAACGCAAAGTATTGGAGCAATGCAGAACATTGGCAATGGGCAACCGAACCAAATAGCCGTGAGAAAGCCAGCTTCCTAAAAGAAAATATATTCCCCATAGAGCAAAGTGGTCATCTCACTTTCGTGGATAGTAAACAATCACCCTTCCCGCAGTTTAACATCTTTTATGCTAGCGGTCACACCGATAAAATGATGATTCCTCAAATCAGCTACAAAGGAAAAACCGTTTGCTTCATGGCTGATCTATTGCCTTCAGTTGGTCATATTCCATTGCCTTATGTTATGGGATATGATACAAGGCCGCTGCTTACAATGGCAGAAAAAGAACGTTTCTTAAACGAAGCAGCAGACAAAAACTATGTCTTGTTTTTTCAACACGACCCCGTTAATGAATGCTGCACAGTAAAGCACACCGAGAAAGGGGTGAGGCTTGAAAGAGTGTTTAGATTGGAGGAGATTTAATTCAAAATGTGAAGTGGTTTTAGATAAATCCATGTCCACTTCCCAAATCTAATATTAAAGAATTAGTTGAGGTCTGCCAATCTTCAAGTGTTGGTTTTTCATAAATTATCAAAGAGATAACTTAACAACATTATTACTTAATTCGTAATATCTATCACCAGCCCTTCTTCAATACCTCACAAATAAATTGCACATCGGCAACATTCATGTGCATGTGCAGGGGCAGCACTATATAGTTTTCTTCAATGGCATCCATATTCGGCAAGTCGTTTCTTCTTCCACCCAAAATAGAATAACGGTCGTTGCGATAGTGTACTTGCCCCGATTCAATTTTATGATCACGTAAGTAATTCATAAAGTCCATCCGCTTATCAACAAGCGCAGTGCAAAGCCAGGCTGCGTGGGTTCTATCAGTATGTTCAGCACCTATTAATTTTATACCCTTTGCATCCTTTAAACCAATTTTATAAGCTTCAAATAACCGCTGACGGTGTGCAAGCGTAGAATCAAATTCTTGCAAGGCCGCCAAACCCATGGCTGCACTTATGTCTGTCATTTGATATTTATAGCCTACTTCCCAGATGTCATTTTCCCACGTGCCTTTTTGTTTATTACTTCTATCAATGCCAAACCAACGGATGCGTTCGCCTTGTGCCACTAATTCTTTGTTTTGCACTATCAACATGCCACCATCGCCTGTAGTAATATGTTTTACTGCTTGAAAACTAAACATGGTAAAAGGTGAAATCTCCCCAATCTTTTTCCCACGATAAGTAGCGCCCAGTGCATGAGCGGCATCCTCTATTACGGGTATATTATATTCGTTAGCAATGGCATGCAGCTCATCCATATCGCAGGGAAGCCCACCATAATGCACACATACTATTGCCTTTGTCTTTTCAGTAATCAGTTGTTTTACGTGTGGAACGCTAATGTTAAGCGTTTCCGGATCAACATCGGCAAACACAATTTTCACGCCCATGTATAAAAACGGGATGCTGGTGGCCGTGCAAGTAAATACAGGCGTAATTACTTCATCACCTTCTTCCAAACCTGCCAATAGATATGCTAAATGCAGCGCATCGGTACCAGAACCTACGGCTAGAGAAGTGCCATTGCCAGCAAAACGTTGCGAAAATTCTGTTTCAAACTGTGCCACCCGTGGGCCTTGTCCAATCCATCGCGATTGCAGCACTTCAGTTACACCTTGAATTGCTCCTTTAGGGATATAGGGGTGAAAGAGCACAATACCTTCACCATCATTCATTACAGGAAGCTCATTCATAGGCTTCTCTTTGTGCATCGCTTCAACTACTTTCATTCACTCTATTTTTGACTTAAAATTAATCTTTATTCAAATACCAATTACAACAATTACGAATTACGAATTTCAAATTACGATATGCTTGTAGTAAACAATTTATCTATATCCTAAAATATAAAAAGCTCCCCTAAGGAAGCTTTTTATATTCTCATGATTAATCCTGAACAATCTAGTTAATCCTTTAATCTTGTTATTAAGCTCAAAGATTAGGTTGTGGAGTAGTTCTCAAATATGGTTTTATGCGGGTGTATCCTTTCGGGAATTTAGCAGCAATGTCTTCATCCTTAACTGCAGCAGTAATGATTACATCTTCTCCATTTTTCCAATTGGCAGGCGTTGCCACACTGTATTTGGCGGTAAGTTGCAAGCTGTCGATAACACGAATAATCTCATCAAAATTTCTGCCAGTAGAAGCAGGGTAGGTGATAGTCAATTTTACTTTTTTATCGGGGCCGATAACAAATACTGAACGAACAGTAAATTTATCGCTCACTTGTGGATGGATCATATCGTATTGGTTGGCGATCTTAAATTCCGGATCGGCAATTAAAGGATAGTTTACCACCGTGTGCTGGGTTTCATTAATATCACCAATCCATTCTTGATGTTTACCTAGCGGATCTGCGCTCAACGCAACTACTTTTACATTACGCTTATCAAATTCAGTTCGCAATTTTGCAACAGCACCAAGTTCGGTTGTACAAACAGGCGTAAAGTCTGCCGGATGCGAAAATAAAATACCCCAGCTGTTGCCGAGCCATTCATGAAATTGAATTGTTCCTTCTGTTGTTTCTGCCTGAAAATCAGGTGCAATATCTCCTAAACGTACTGACATAATTTTATTTGTTTTTAATGATTTCTGTAAAGATAATTATTGCCTACTAAATTAATAGACAATACGATTCTTTTTTGTAATTTTTCTTTATAAAACAGGTAAAGAATATAACATTCTATTTAATTTTTGTAAAGTTCAGAAGCTCTTTTGGTGCCAAATTGCAGCCGTATTAGACAAATAATTAACTTTTAATGTAAACTAAAATGGAATATATATTTAGCATTGTGGTATCTCTGACTTTTCTGTTTTTATTGGCGATACTTTATTTTCTAGTGAAACGACTGTTTCCAAAAATTGAAAACGATGATTGGGAAGAGCGTTATGTACAAATGAAAAGGGAAGCAAAGCGCCTAACAAGTCTACAAAAGTATGACTATGAACAAGATCTTATCGATTAGAATTTTAAAATTCAAGGTCTATTGCTTCACACTACTTTATATTTAGCCATTCATCTGCCGCAATGCTGTCCACAGATTTTTCTTCTTGATATCATCTAGTTTATCAAGAGCGTCAGCTTGTATTAGGTTTACTGAGTTTATGTTAGATAAAATGTAAGGAGCAACTTCTGGATTAACTTTGGCTCCGAATAGAATGACTTTTGCAGACGAAGTGAGCAAAGTAGAATCAAATTCCTTTTGCTGAATAATTTTAACACTGCTTAGACTTTGCTTAATGGAAGTAAGTATTTTAGAAAGCAAGTCTATTTCTTCAGATTTCAATTCAGCCCACGGCCTATCAAGTACCACTAGTAGCGGCTCTTGAATGGTATAAAGTGTTTCACCGTAAGTTGAGTCTATTAGTTCTTTGTTCATTAGCTAAGTCTAAATTCGTTAAGCACAACTTCTAAATACAACCTCTTATCCATTCATATCAAAAATGGATCGCAACTCATTGGCTTCAGAAGGTTTCATTCTTCCAGAGAGAATAAGGCGTAACTGTCTTCTTCTCAGCGCACCATCATAAAGTTCTTTTTCCTCTTCAGTTTCAGTTTCAATTTCAGGTATAGCCACTGGCAACCCTTCTTTATCGACTGCTACAAATGTAAAGTAAGCGCTGTTGCTTGATACTTTTGATTGTGCTGGAATATCTTCGGCTTCCACATCAATACGCACTTCCATTGACGAATTGAAGGCACGGGTTACCCTTGCTTTAAGTGTAACAACATTGCCCAATCGAATTGGCTCTCTAAACGAAATGTTATCAACAGAAGCTGTTACCACAATCGAATTAGAATGCTTTTGCCCTGCTATGGCCGACACAACATCCATCCAATGCATCAACTTTCCGCCCATTAGATTATTGAGTGTATTGGTGTCGTTGGGCAACACGAGTTCGGTCATGCTTACAAATGATTCTCTGGGAAATTTCTTTTTGCGGTTCATTGGATTTCAATCCTTAAAGGATACTAGTGATCGTTAGTTATTTTTTAAACTTTGCAAAAATCAGAAAAAATATTTGCAATACGCATTGATTACAATTATTTACCCTCTAATATTGCTGCCGATGTTTATTCAAGCCATTCTGTCTACCACAATACTATCTTCGATCACTATCGAAACAGGTATTATTACATCTATTATTACGGGGTAGCTCCCTATATAGTGTTTATACCCCAGCTACTAGTCTCTCATTATTCAATACTAGAATCTCAATACTAATATCTACTTACTATATCAATGAAAGTTTTAAAATTTGGTGGCTCTTCAGTAGGCACACCTGAGCGAATAAAATCAATCATCAAAATAGTTGAACCCTATCAACAGCAAGAACCCATTGCCATTGTATTCTCTGCCTTTAGTGGCATAACAGATCGCTTGATCAATCTTAGCACGTTGGCCTTAGCTGGCGATTTATCGTACAAAGCCGAACTCGAACAAATTGAAAAAAGGCATTTGGACGCTGTGCGCGAATTGATTGGTGTGCAGCGACAAAGCAGCATACTGGCGCAAGTGAAATTTTTGATGAACGAATTGGAAGACATCCTTCACGGGATATTTTTAGTGAAGGAGAGAACCACTCGCACGCTTGATTTCGTGATGAGTTTTGGCGAACGCCTTTCGGCCTATATAATTTCGGAAGCGTTTATTGATCAGAAAGTAGAAGCAGAATTCTTGGACGCGCGCCAAGTTATCCGCACCGATAATCATTTTGGCTACGCTAAAGTTGATTTCAAAAAAACCAATCAACTCATTCAGGAATATTTCAAAGTCCATACACATTTGCAGATCATTACTGGTTTTGTTGCCACTTCCGAAAGTGGGGAAACAACAACGCTTGGCAGAAGTGGTTCTGATTATACGGCTGCTATTTTTGCAGGCGCATTAAAAGCGACATCGCTCGAGATATGGACGGATGTAGATGGCATGATGACGGCCGATCCACGCAAAGTGAAGAAGGCCTTCACCGTGAATGAGATGACGTATGAAGAAGCTATGGAACTTTCGCACTTTGGTGCTAAGGTTATCTTCCCGTCTACTATGCAACCCGCGTTGGCCAATCAAATTCCTATTTGGATCAAGAACACATTCAATCCTTCTTTTGCAGGAACGAAGATAAGTGCGCAAGCCAATGGAAAGAACTTGTTGATCAAAGGTATTTCATCAATGGATAAAATTAGTTTACTCAGCGTGCAAGGTAGCGGCCTGGTGGGCGTGGTGGGCGTATCGAGTAGATTGTTTGCAACATTAGCCAATGAGAAAATAAGCGTGATCTTGATAAGCCAAGCTTCATCTGAACATTCAATTTGTTTTGTGGTAGAAACTTCGTTTGCCAAGCAAGCTAAGCAAGCCATAGAGAAAGAATTTCAGTATGAAATTTTGAATGGAGAGATGGATGAGATTGCTGTGGAGACTGATTTGGCTGTGGTGGCAGCAGTTGGCGAGAATATGAAACACAACCCAGGCACAAGTGGTAGAATGTTCCATGCTCTGGGTAAGAACGGCATTAACATAAGTGCGATTGCTCAAGGTTCATCTGAGTTGAATATATCTGCAGTGATCAAACAATCAGATATTTCAAAAGCATTGAATGTGTTGCATGAAGCTTTCTTTTTATCTGATAGAAAAATTTTGAATTTGTTTTTAGTTGGTACCGGATTGATTGGCAAGTCGCTAATTAAAATGATTAACGATCAGCATGCCAATCTTGCGAAGTCAAATTTGTTGGAAATAAATATTGTAGCTGTGGCGAATAGCAGAAAGATGTTGTTCAACGAATTGGGTTTATCATTAGAGTCATGCTTTGATGATCTGCAAGCAACAGGTGAAGTAATGAATATGCTAGCCTTTACTGAACACATGAAATCGCTCAATCTTTCAAATAGTATTTTTATTGATTGCACTTCGAGTGAAGAAGTTACAGAGTTTTATCAAGCCATATTGAATTCTAATATTTCCATTGTTACACCGAACAAGAAGGCCAACTCAGGCACTCATGAAAAGTATTTGTCACTCAAGGCAACAGCGTTTAAAAGAGGCGTTAAATTCTTGTATGAAACCAACGTTGGCGCGGGTTTGCCTGTGATCAATACATTGAACGATCTTTTGCTGAGTGGTGATAAAGTGATGCGTATTGAAGCAGTGTTGAGTGGTACACTCAATTTCATCTTCAGCAGTTATAGTGAAGGAAAAAAGTTTAGCGAAGTAGTGAAAGAAGCACAAGTTAAAGGCTATACCGAACCCGACCCGCGTGATGATTTGAATGGAAAGGATGTGGCACGCAAAATTTTGATCCTCGCTCGTGAGACTGGTTTGAAGTTGGAGATGAATGATGTGACTGTTGAGAATTTAGTGCCTCAAGATTGTCGATCGATAGAATCTGTGGATGATTTCTTTACAGGATTAGCTAAACACGATGCCGAGTTTGAGCAACAGGTAAAAGTTGCTTCTGCAAAAAAGGAAAAACTGAGGTACATGGCTGTGCTAGAAAACGGTAAAGCCCAAACTAAGTTGATGGGAGTGGGGGAGGCGCACCCGTTTTATTCGCTTGCTGGAAGCGATAATATTATCTTGCTAACAACCGAACGATACAGCGATCGCCCCATGGTAATACGTGGCCCTGGCGCAGGCGCAGAAGTAACAGCAGCAGGCGTTTTCGCAGATGTAATCAGAATTGGAAATTACTAAAATTATTGATAGTCTTTTGTTATTAGTTGTTTAATACTAGTAACCAACAACTACCAACCAACAACTAAAATGAAAACAATAAAAGCTTTCGCGCCAGCCACCGTTGCCAATGTGTGCTGTGGTTTTGATATACTTGGCTTCTCTGTTGATTTTCCAGGCGATGAAGTTATTCTAACGTTAAAAGATGAACCAGGCATTGTCATTACAAGTATTGAAGGCGATGACGGAAGATTGCCACGAGAGGCACTAAGGAATACTGCCGGTGTGGCCGTTGATTCATTTTTAAAAAGTTTGGGCAGCAATCAAGGGGTTGAAATTAAACTTATTAAAAATTTACCTTTGGGCAGTGGCATGGGCTCAAGTGCAGCAAGTGGAGTGGCTGCATTGGTGGCGATCAATCAGTTGATGGGCAACCCTTTCACACGAGAACAAATGATTCCTTTTGCTATGGAAGCTGAGCGTATTGCCTGTGGCTCAGCACATGCCGATAACGTGGCGCCATCGTTGTTAGGTGGTTTTGTTTTGGTGCGAGATTATAATCCGCTTGACGTTGTAAAAATACCTGTTGCCAAAGGACTTTACTGTACGTTGGTTCATCCTCATCTTGAACTAAAGACTTCGGATTCAAGAAGAGTATTAAAGCCAACTGTTTCATTGCAAGATGCCATCGTCCAAAGCGGAAACATAGCAGGGTTAATGATTGGCCTTATGAAACCTGACTACGAATTGGTGAGCCGCTCGTTGAAAGATGTAATAGCTGAGCCCATACGCTCAGTATTTATTCCAGGCTTTGATCAAATAAGGAAGTCAGTAGTACAGGCTGGGGCATTAGGCTGTGGAATTTCTGGGTCTGGCCCAACTATTTTTTGTTTGAGTACTGATAAAACTATTGCACAAAATGTAGGTGAAGTAATTCAATTACAATTTTTGAAAAATCATTTAAAAAGCGATGTGTATGTTTCAAAGATCAACGATGAAGGCGCGAGAATAGTTGATATTAAATGATCGATAGTCCATACCATGCTACCCGTGATTTGTAACCAAAAATTTGAAATTTAATTTTAAAATGAACTACTACAGTACTAATAATCCTAATCACAAAGTATCGCTTCAACAAGCAGTGGTAGAAGGCTTAGCTCCTGACAATGGGTTGTATATGCCTGAGTCGATTCCTGTTTTTCCACCTGAGTTTTTTCAATCGCTTTCACGGAAGTCGTTCAAAGAGATTTCTTTTGAAGTAGCTCATGCACTTATAGGCAATGATTTGCCAGTAGAGCAACTCCAACAAATTATTGATCATACCATTTCTTTTGACGCTCCACTAGTAAAAATTGAGGATGGTATTTATGCACTCGAACTTTTTCACGGCCCTACCTTAGCATTCAAAGATTTTGGTGCTAAGTTCCTTGCGGGATTATTGGGTTACTACGCAAAGCAACAATCAAAAGAAATGACGGTGTTGGTAGCCACTTCAGGCGATACAGGAAGTGCAGTAGCCAATGGCTTTTATAATGTGGAAGGCACAAAAGTTGTTGTGTTATATCCATCGGGAAAAGTAAGCGATCTGCAAGAAAAACAGTTTACTACATTGGGTGGAAATATAATGTCTCTAGAAATAAATGGAACATTTGATGATTGTCAGCGCTTAGTAAAACAAGCATTTCTTGATAAGGAATTGCAACAGAGAAGAATGTTAACATCCGCCAATTCTATCAATATAGCGCGGCTTATTCCTCAATCATTTTATTATTTCTGGGCGTATGCTCAACTTGCTGATAAGTCAAAAGAGCTAGTGATATCAGTGCCTAGTGGTAATTTCGGGAATCTCACTGCTGGATTATTTGCTAAGCGAATGGGTTTGCCAATTAACAAATTTATTGCCAGCACAAATATTAATGACGTTGTTCCGGCTTACTTAAAATCTGGCTTGTTTGAACCTCGCCCTTCAGTTACAACTATTAGCAATGCCATGGATGTTGGTAACCCAAGTAACTTCGCTAGGATAATAGATTTGCATCAAAATGAGATTCAAACTTTACGTGAAGTGGTTATTGGTTGTAAAATAACTGACGAGGAAACCACAAAAGCTGTTCAGCATGTTCATTCGGAACAGAAATATATGCTAGATCCGCATGGAGCAGTTGGTTATCTTGGACTAAAGAAATCAATCAATACAGATAAGCAAGTTGGTATATTCTTAGAGACAGCTCACCCCGGAAAATTCCGAGAGGTAGTTGAAAAGTGTATTCATGAACCTATTATCTTACCAGAAAGATTACAAGCTTTTTTATCGAAAGAAAAGAAGAGTATAAGAATGGAAAATTCTTTCGATCAACTCAAGCAATACTTACTTACATAGTTATTCTTTTATAACTCGTTGTGTGAATTGCTGATTGCCCGTTCTATATAAGGCAATGTAATTTCCCGAGGGAAGGGTTGAAGCATTCCAATCAATAGTTTGTTTGCCAGTAGGCACAATTCCTGAATGAAGCGTAGTAATGTGCTTTCCATCTAGGTTGACAAGCTCAATGGTAGATAAACTTCCCGATGAAATAAATTCGATTTTTGCAGATTGATTTACAGGATTTGGATAGATCACAATGGGCTCAATCGGTGCAATGTCTAGTAAAGCTGTAACAGTGCCGTCATTAATAATAGGAACAGTGCTAAAGGTTGAGTTCAATAAATTACTGGCTGTGCCTGCCGTTGTGCCAAACCATTGCTGCAAAACTGATGAATAGATTTGTCTATAATCAAATTGTTTATCTAGGTTGTCATTATAATTTGCAGTTGCTGGAATTACTGGATTTTTTCCTGAAATTCCACCGAGCACTTTATTGCCAAAAACAAACATGGGCGCGGCTGCCCCGTGGTCGGTACCATTGCCAGCATTGGATATAATTCGTCTTCCAAATTCAGAGAAGGTCATGCCCACTACTTTATCATCAACGCCTAAAAATTTTAAATCGGCCATGAAGGCTGTTACAGCTTCATCTAAATTTTTTAACAGATTGGCATGTTTACCAATGGTGTGATCGGTAGCATCTACTTGAGCATCGTGTGTGTCAAATCCGCCCATGCGAACAAGATATAACGAAGTGGATAGCCCACCTGCCACAAGCCTAGAAACAACTTTTAACTCGTTTGCTAGTGAGTTATTGCTTGGATAAGGTTTTTGGGTGGTCACTTTTGCAGCCGCATTTTTTAGTACCACTCCATACTGTTGAGATTGCTTGGCGATTAGTCGCACAAAGCCTAACTTGTTTCCAGCATTGGTGGCTGGAACTGTATCATTTGTGTCGTTAATTAATTGATAAAAATTAGTGGGGTCGCTAATAACAGTTGTCATTAATGCTGAAGGGCCTTGAAATATCATTGAAGCACCATAACCAATTTCAACAGCCAGTGGATCAGGATTTTCAGCACTTGGAAATCCAGTAGGATAAGATGGATAAACGTTGTACAAGTATCTACCTGCCCAACCCGATGTTACCAAATTGGAAGCACCTGAGCCGCTCATCCAAATGTCAGTGGATCTAAAATGCGAGAAACTTTGATCTTGATAACCTACTGATTGCACAATATTTAGTTTGCCTTCTTTGTAGAGATTGCTAAAGCCATTCAACGATGGGTGAAGCCCAACGCTGGAGTTAAGTTTGATGAGTTTGGTATCGGGCATTACCACTTGAGGCCTTACTTTGTTAAGATTGGAAAGTTGATCTAATGGTATCACAGTGTTCAATCCATCATTGCCACCTTGCAAATAAATTAATACTAAAACTTTGTTGGCCTGAGCCGCCTGCGTTAACAACGTCTTTAGTTTTTCTTCCCCATCTACACTAAAGCCAAATGAACCGAGGAGGCCTGGCAATGCAAGTGAGTGAGTTGCGTGATGAATAAATGTTCTTCTTTTCATTTTACTACATGAGTTGAAATTCTCCAAGTTGAAGCATTCGCTGAAACATATATTGAAGTCTTGTTTGAATAATATTTTTATTCTCTGTGCTAGGCGATGCGATAAAGGCCGTCCAAGCGTTTGTCCAATAATAGTCGCTTTGTTGTCCTGATAGTAAAAGTGTTTTTAAATCTTCCACCGTTTTTGAATTAATATCATATCCCAAAAGTAATCTGGCTGCTTCATTGATAAGATTGATTGGATTGCCTGGATCATTTAGGGTTTTAACAAAAGCAATGTAGTCAGCTTTTATTTTAATATCCGAGGTTACCCAAAAGCCATAATTGATAAGCCCATCCGTTGTTTGGCCTCTTGATGTTATTGTATTTGTGGTAATCCACGCTCTGTCATATTGTGGCGATTGATAATACGCTGGCCAGCCCGCCACATTGGGTGGATCTCCAATTTCCAATCCATATGATGCCATGTTCCACAACAAGCTTCTATGAATTCTATAATTAGTTAACAAGTCAGTTGTTCCGGTACTTATGTTGAACGTTCGCCACGTACCAATTACAAAATCAACAGGGCTTTTTATCAGCACTCCAATGTTCAGTTCATCAAAAAAGTGAGCACTGTTTAGTAAAGCTTTTAGTACAGGTAAGATTTCATAATTAGAAGATTTGAAAAGTTTAGCCAATGGCTCTATAACATTTTTCTCGACCACGCTATCAATCTCGTTATAAACAAAGAATGAGTAAAGTCTTCTGCAAATGTATTTGCTCAACTCATCTGTAGCGAAGAACATGTCTATCATCTGATCTAATTCCTTTGCGCCATCATTGCCAGGTATTCCACTAATATTGGTGTTGTTGAAAAAAGCAGAGAATTGTTTGCTTGATGAATCATGTATACTAGGTAAAAAATAATAAGTGGCTTCACCTGTTGTTGTAAAAGAACCATAGTTTACCTGCCATCCTGTAAGCACACGAGCCGCAGCCTTTACATCGCCCTCTGTGTATTGCGATCCAATGCCCTTGCCGAAACAAAAAAGCTCTTGCAATTCCCTTCCATAATTTTCATTGGGTGCATCTTTTTTATTTTGTGTGCCATTAAGATAAACCAGCATAGAAGGATCGAGAGTTAAATCTCTTATCATGGTTTTATAGTTGCCCAATGCATTTCTGCGAAGCATCTCGAAGTATTGATAGCTGGCCTTTCCATGAAAAACATCCCATGATTGCGTTACCAATAGATTGTGCCAAAACAAAATCATCTTTTCATGAATGGTCGACTCTTGATTAATAAAATTTTTAATAATCCAGGACTTCAATGATTGAATTCGATAGCCTTCATGCTTTTCAGAATATGGAGCAAGAGTCCACGTTTCACCAAAACTTGCGTTTGGATCTGTAACACCAGCATCTACTCCATTGTAGTCATTGACGGGAGCAATAGGTTTAGGTGAGGTTTTAATAATGGCATCAATGGATGCAGAAAGTCCTAGCGACTTGAAATTAACCAACTCGGTTTTCTTCACTCCGAAAAGCGTTCTTCTCAATAGATGAGCCACTTGTTTATCATCCCATACTCCCAAATAAGGTTCAATGCCTGTTGTTACTGATTCTGTTCTACCTGAATAAGGATGGCTAGTATCATTTGAGTTGCTAATTGCAGGCTCGGGTTTAACAACTCGAAACGAGTCAATAAGTGCTTGCTTATTCTTAGGGCGTGGATCTTCGTTCATATCATGGTTGATAATCAATGAAAGTTAACAAAACAATTGCATTTAAGATTAGAGAGTATTTGAATTCTATTTTATCCAGCCTTGTTCACCTAAAAGTGGGACGAACGCAAAATCATCAAACTCCTCTTTCAATATTTTTCCATTGCGCTTAGTAATCTTAACCATTTTTTGCTTTTCGCGATCGCCAACAGGAATTATCAATATTCCATCATCAGCAAGTTGTTCAATCAATGTGATTGGAACAACGGGAGCACCAGCCGTTACTATTATTTTATTGAATGGAGCTTTGGCTATTAATCCCTTTGATCCATCACCGCAGATAAAAGTTGGTTTGTATCCCATCGAAGGCAAAAAAACAGATGCTTTTTCGTATAGCTTGCGCTGATATTCAATCGTAAATAATTTTGCTCCAAGCTCAAGCAGCACACAAGCTTGATAACCTGAGCCCGTTCCAATCTCTAAAACTTTGTCTCCTGATTTGATCTCTAGTTTTTCTGTTTGGAAGGCAACGGTGTAAGGTTGAGAGATGGTTTGCCCCTCACCAATAGGGAAAGCTTTGTCCTCGTAAGCGTGGTTGAGTAAAGCATTATCAAAAAAAACATGCCGAGGCACTTTTGCGATGGCAGCCAGCACATTGGGGTCTAAAATGCCCTTTTTTGCAAGCTTTTTGACTAAAATATTGCGGAGACCGCGTTGCTTGTAACTATCTTCAATCATGCTATAATGTCACAAAAAAGGCCAATTTTTCCGCTTTAACAAATTTTCAAGAATATTCTTGGGAAAATGCAACCTAACCTTCTACTTTAGGGTTCTTAAAACACAATGAGAAACTATTTTGCCATAGCGTTCATAGTTGTGTACCTGATCCTAACAGTAGGGGTGGCCAAAACTACCCACTACTGTTTGGGCAGGTTTAATAACTCCACCCTCTTTAGTTTTGAATCCAAAAAGTGTATTTGCTCTAAAATTATGAGCCAGGCATCTTCTTGTTGCGATGATGAGACCGAATTGATAACTCTTGATGATGACCAACAGATTCAAAACAATGTTTCAGTAACTGTTCCGGATTATTTTGAGATTCAATCACTCTCATTTTTACTTTACGATAATTATCAACACAACATTTCAGAAAATACTTCTATAGGATTTTTTGAAAGCCCGCCCTCACCTGATATTCCCATCTTCAAACTCAATTGCAGTTTGATTTTTTATTCCTGATAAAGTTTTTAGTAACGTTAATTTGCCGCAAGGCACGATTACATCAAACATAAGCTAGTGCTCATGTATTTCATATCACTAAATAACTAATAAGGACCAACTAATCTCTAATTCAAAATGAAAACTATATTCGTTTTTCTATTCTTATCAATTACTGCAAGCTCATTCGCACAAAGCAAAATTGTTACTTCCAATTTGAAAGTATATGGCAATTGTGTGATGTGTAAAAATCGCATTGAAACTGCGCTAGATCAACCTGGTATTAAGAAAGCTGTGTGGGACGTGAAGACTAAAAATCTCCAAGTTGTTTATAATAGCTCTAAAATATCTCTTCAAAAGATAAATGAAATAGTAGCTGCTATTGGCCACGATACAGAAACCGTGAAAGCTAAAGAAGAAACGTATTCCACACTTCCATTCTGCTGCTTGTATAGAGACCATGAGATGAAAGAGGGCACTCATAAATAGTTTAGCGATGAGAAATTTTAAACTATTTCTGTTGGTTGCGGTATGCCTTTGTGTAACCGAAGCCCGCTCGCAAAAACTGTTTGGAGCAGTCTTTCAAAAAAACGCAAAAGGTGTTGACGAACCGCTGCCTGGTGCTAATGTCAATTGGCTTGGAACTTCGATAGGCACAACTACAAAGGACAATGGTGTGTTTCTAATTGATCGAACAGAGCAATCTAAAAAGCTGCTAATTAGTTTTGTTGGCTATAAATCGGACACGGTTTTTATTGCTGATTCTGATAACAACATGAAGTTTGAATTAAAGCCAGATGCAACACTCAACGAAGTAACAGTTGAAGGCTGGCGATCAACTTCGCGTTTTGATCAAGCCTCGGGCATTAATTTAATTGTGATGGGAGAGAAGGAACTCTTTAAAGCTGCGTGCTGCAATTTATCAGAGAGCTTTGAAACCAACCCTGCTGTAGATGTTGCCTTTACGGATGCCATCACAGGCACGCGACAAATTCAAATGCTTGGCCTTGCGGGATCGAACACCATGATTTCTCTGGAGAATATGCCAGGCGTTCGCGGACTGGCATCTAATCAGGGCATCCAGTTTATTCCGGGCACGTGGATTCAGTCCATTCAATTAACTAAAGGTGTAGGCTCTGTTATCAATGGCTACGAAAGCATTGCGGGGCAATTGAATGTGGAATTGAAGAAGCCACAAGAAAGCGATAAGCTATATGTGAATGGGTATGTGAATGCGTCAGGACGAACGGAAACTAACCTGATCTTAACTGAACAGACGAGCAAGAAATGGGGAACTACTTTTTTAATCCACGCAAGTGCAAGGCCGTTAGAAATGGATCTGAATAAAGATGGATTTCTTGATTTCCCAAAAGGAAGCCAGATAAACTTTGTCAATCGATGGGTTTATAATTCCGGAAATGGCTGGCTTGCGCAATTTTCATTGAAATACCTAAACGACACCAAACAGGGCGGACAAACCAATTTCAATCCTGAAAAAGATAAGTTTACAACCAATCGTTATGGCTTTGAGATTAACACCGAACGCTTTGAAGGTGTTGGTAAATTAGGCTATCAATTTACTGGGAAGCCTTATAAGAGTTTCGGATTACAGTATAGCGCATTGAGCCATCAACACACTAGCTACTTTGGTTTCAACGGATATG
This sequence comes from Cytophagales bacterium, assembly GCA_038205685.1. Taxonomy (GTDB): domain Bacteria; phylum Bacteroidota; class Bacteroidia; order Cytophagales; family Cyclobacteriaceae; genus ELB16-189. The sequence goes on from JBBRBQ010000022.1 coordinate 36,127, forward strand.
ATGCTCACGAAAACTCAGTCTATGGCAATTTGATTTACCAATCTATTATAGGATCGACATCTAATAAATTCAAAACAGGTATTAGTTTTTTGTATGATCAGTACAACGAACAATTAGTTAACAAGTATGACCCAAGAATCTTCTTGCTTGATAAAATTCAAAATTTCAATCGAAGTGAAATTGTACCTGGTGCTTTCTTTGAATATTCGTATGATGACTTAAAGAAATTTTCGTTGATTGCGGGTGCGCGAGTTGATAATCATAATTTGTTTGGCGTTTTCTTTACACCACGTATTCATTTGAAATACAATCCCACGGAAACAACTACACTTCGAGCTTCAGCTGGAAGTGGCACGAGAGTAGCCAATATTATTGCTGAGAATTCTGGTTTTCTTGCGTCATCGCGAAGCCTTGTACTGGCCAATAAGCAAACTGACAAGGGTTATGGATTTAATCCCGAAAAGGCTTGGAACTATGGTTTTAATATAGCGCAAGAGTTTACATTGGATTACCGAAGTGGTGTAATTAGTGTTGACTATTTTTATACTGATTTCAAAAATCAAGTTGTAGTTGATTTTGATAAGAGTCCACAACAGATGGTGTTTAGTGGATTGACAGGTAAATCATTTTCACACAGCATTCAAGCACAAATTGACTATCAATTGATGCGCAGATTTGATTTGCGCATTGCTTATCGTTTTGTTGATGTTGAAACTGATTATAGTGCAGGTAGATTGCTGAAACCCTTGGTGCCACGCGATCGTGCTTTTATTAACTTAGCTTACTCTACCAAAAACAATTGGAAGTTTGACTACACCATTCAGCGTATTGGCCAACAAAGGTTGCCCTCTACATCAACTAACCCTGGGGAGTTTCAGAAAGCAGCAACAACCGACCCTTATATTTTAATGAACGCACAAGTTTCAAAAGATTGGGGCACGAAATGGAGTGGATACATTGGTATGGAAAATATAACTGGCTTTGTCGTGAACAATCCCATTATATCAGCAGAGAATCCATTCAATTCTTACTTTGATACGACTTTAATTTGGGGGCCAGTATTCGGAGGTATGTTGTATGCAGGATTTAGATACCGGGTGAAGTAAGTTGTATGTGTCCAAAATTAAATTCTTTAATCATACTTAAGGGACTTCAAATGATTGAGCGATTTTCTAACGTTAGCGCATAATAATTCTACTTTAGTAAAATCTCCTTTTGTATTCTTTTTGCTTTGAAAAATTTCTTCCAAACTCATTGCATCATCTTTTAATTGATGTAAACCCAGCATGGTAAGTGAAGGCTTTATTTTATGGATGGCGCTGCATAAACTTGTTATAGTTTGCGATGTGCTAAGTCGATCAATCTCGTCAATTAATGCAGGCATCGCCTTCAACATCGTATGAATCATATCCTGGATAAAATCTTTGTTGCCGTTGCTTACTTTCTTTAAATAGGCTAAGTCAGGCATAAGTTGTGGACTACCAGTGTCAATACTATTTTTGCCTGCTCTAGATTTAGAAGTTTTTATATATTTTAAAAGAATGCTAAACAGCTCTTCCGGTGTGAATGGCTTAACGATGCAGCCGTTCATACCTGCTGCAAGGCACTTTTCAATATCTTTTTTTGTGGCGTTTGCTGTTACAGCTACTATTGGTACTCTATTAATGGGTGATTTAAGAGATCGTATAACTTTGGTGGTTTCGAAGCCATCCATTATTGGCATTTGAATATCCATAAGAACTATGCTGTATGCAGTTGATTTTAATTTTTGTATTGCAACAGATCCATTTTCAGCAGTGTCAAAATTGCATCCCCATGTTTTTAAAATACTACTCGCGTATAATCGATTGATTTCATTGTCCTCAACAAGCAATACAGTAAAACCCTTGAGATTGTTGGCGGCTTCTTTTAATCCTATATGAAGAGGCTTGTCCGCTATATTTTTTAACGTGCCAATAGAGTAAGGGATATTTACTGAAAACTCAGAGCCCATATTTTCTCTACTATCAAGGGAAATGGTTCCTTTTTGTAATTCAACTAATTGTTTTACAATAGTTAATCCTAAGCCAGTACCTCCGTATTTTCGCGTTACGCTTGCATCTGCCTGGTTAAAGCTTTCAAAAATTATCGCTTGTTTTTCAGCGGGAATCCCAATCCCCGTATCTTCAATTGTGATTTTTAAGTTCATCTTCTTAGCAGACAACCTATTGGCAGAAGCCGATATTCTTATGAAGCCTGAATGGGTAAACTTAATAGCATTACTAATAAGATTGGTTAATATTTGATTTAAGCGCACGGGATCGCCCAACAAAATCTTATTGGCAGATTTTGCAAGATTCACATTAAGAGCAATTCCTTTTTCTTTAGCCTGAATCTTAAATAAATCTTCTAGCGAGGTTAGCAAATCAGATAAGCTAAAGCCTATGTTTTCAAATTTAAGTTTCCCTGATTCTATAGAGGCAAGATCGAGTATGTCGTTTATGATTACTTTAAGGTTATCAGAAGCACTTTTAATAGCGTTAATATAGGTCACTTGTTCATCAGGCCTTGGATTGTTGCTAAGTAGACTTGCCATACCTGCAATGCCATTAATAGGAGTTCTTATCTCGTGGCTGATGTTGGCAAGAAACAATTCCTTTGCTTTTTGTGCACGAAGTAGTTCTTTTGCATCTTTCTTTCGTTGAGTTATATCACGGCAATCCAATATCAATCCGCTTATTCCTTCTTTAAATTTTAAGTTGATCGAGTTAAATTCTAAATATTTATAGCTTTTATCTTTGCATAGAAATTGAAATTCCACCGAAGACGAGAATTTCTTTTGCGAACTTATTTTATATCGCTTTCGAAGGTCAATCAGTGTTTCGGGAATAACATAATCAAAGAAATTTTTCCCGACCAAGGAGTTTCTTTTATATCCTAATACATCTTTCACAGAAGGATTATGGTAATGGATTATCCCTTGAAAATCAACAATGAAAATAATATCAGAACCATCCTCAACTACTGACTTAAAAAATTTTTCGCCTTTTACATAATTTTCAAGTGCCTTCATATATTGTTCTGTTCCATTTCCTTTAAGTACCTATAAATGGATGATTTACCAATGTCTAATCGTTTGGCTACATCCAATACGTTGTTATCGTACCTATTTAAATACATGCGTATAATATTGAATGTATATTGCTCCAGAGTCATTTCTTTAAGCAGCAAAGCCTCTTCGCCACGAGTGCTGTTAAAGTTAATATCGATCGGTTTTATTTCATTTTCTTCCGACATAACAGCCGCCAACTCAATTACAGATTTTAATTCACGCACGTTGCCAGGGTAGGGGTATGAAAGTAATTTGTCTTGCGCTTCTGGCGTGATGCGAAATTTCTTTAGTTGATTTTCTTTAGAAAACTCATCCAAAAAATGTTTTGCCAAAATGATTACGTCTTGACTGCGTTCTCGTAAAGGGGGCAAGTGAATAGGCAAACCAAGTATTCGATAGTACAAATCTTCTCTAAACTTACCTTGCTTAACTTCTTCTTGAAGATTGCGATGTGTAGCCACGATAATACGCACATCTAATTTAATCACTTGATTTCCGCCTACGCGTGTCACTTCTTTTTCTTGTAAAACGCGAAGCAATTTAGATTGTAAGGCAATATCCATCTCACCTATTTCATCTAAAAATAAAGTACCACCTTCGGCTTCTTCAAACTTACCAATGCGCCTTCCTGTTGCCCCCGTAAACGAACCTTTCTCGTGGCCGAACAATTCACTTTCGATAAGATCTTTAGGAATGGCCGTAACATTCACCGCTACAAAAGGCTTCGATTTTAATTTTGAATTGTAATGGATGGCTTTTGCCACCACTTCTTTACCAGTTCCTGTCTCTCCCGAAATAGAAGTAACAATATTGGTCTTGGTGGCTTTCTCCATCAAACTAAAAACCTTTTTTATGGAAACACTGTTTCCTATAATGCTCTTCTCAAATTCATACTTGGTGGTGATTTCTTGTTTAAGAAAATCAATCTCACGAATCAGTGAAGTTTTGTTGCGGGCATTGTTGATGGAGTTGAGTATGCGATCCTTTGCTTCTTCGTCTTTCGATATATAATCGTAAGCACCTGCTTTTAATAATTCAACAGCTGTTTTTATCTTCTCTTGTGCTGAAATAATGATTACACTTATTTGAGGATCAAATTCTTTAATAGCCTCTAACACTTTGGCACCTGAAAGATCGGGCAATGAATAATCCAACGTGATAACTGACGGCCTTTTATGGAGTTGATTCAAGCACTCTTTGCCTGTCTTAAAAAATTCAGTTTCGTAGTCTGGATTTAGATCAAGCACATATTTTATGAACTTGGTATAGATGGGGTCATCTTCTACTACAAAAATCTTAATCGCATCCTTTTCGTACATTGTAATTAGTTGTTCAAATCAGTAATAGTTTCAAAACTATAAATTTCTAAAATTTGGTTAATTAGTATCGTAATATCTAATCTAGGACACAAAAATGATAAAAGCATTTGAAGAATTGAAGCAACAGGAAGCCGACTTGCTGCTAAGTGCACCAATTTTGGTTTGTATTTTAGTAGCCGGGGCTGACGGGACAATTGATAGAAAGGAAGTTGCCGGAGCCATTGAAATGACAAAGAAGGAGCAGAAAAAATCGAAAGGAAGCCTACTGGAATTTTATCAGTTTGCAACTGAAGATTTTGAGGATAAGCTGAAGATTATTTTGCAAAACTACCCTTCCGATGTTGCCACCAGAAGTAAAACAATTGTGGATGAGTTAAGCCAACTAAATTTGATCTTACCAAAATTAAATAGTCAATTTGCACTAGAATTGTATACAAGTTTTAAAGCAATAGCCATGCAAATAGCGAAGTCTTCAGGGGGTTTATTGGGTATAAGCTCAGTAGGTGAGGAGGAGATAAAATATGTTAACCTGCCCATGATCGATAATCCAGGGAGTAAAGAATAATGGCCGATCAACAAACCAGAATGTATGGAAGTGCGGTAATTGCATTTCGATTGGTTTTTATCATGTGGCTTACCTTTGCCTTAGAGGTATTTTTTGGTGTTGATCTTGCTTTTTTAGGGATAAAACCGAGAACTATCTCTGGACTGATTGGTATTGTAACTGCGCCTATGATTCACGGAAGTCTACAACATCTATTATCCAACACTATACCTCTTCTATTTTTGGGTTCAGTCTTGTTCTTCTTTTATGAACGCATTGCCACAATCGTTTTTTTTAGATGCTATTTTATTACCAATATTTTGGTGTGGGTGTTCAGTCCTCGAGTTTCGTACCATATAGGTGCCAGCGGTTTGATATATGGGTTGGCTGCTTTTCTTGTTTTCTACGGAGTACTTAGAGGGGATTTGCTTTCATTGCTAATATCGATTGGTATCTTTTTGGTTTACGGAAGTATATTTTATGGCGTATTACCTACCGATCCTTCGGTATCATGGGAATCGCATCTTGCGGGTGCGTTGGTAGGAACGGTAACGGCTTTTAGGTTAAGTGATACAAAACGAATTCGATAATGGACGCCTCGGCAAGTAAAATTTTATCCGATCTAAGAAAGAAAGTTTTTGCACCTGTTTATTTTTTGCAAGGCGAAGAAACCTTTTATATCGATATGATCAGCGACTACATAGAAGCTAATGTATTGAGTGAATCGGAAAAAAGTTTCAATCAAGTAGTAGTGTACGGAAAAGATGCTCAAGTAAATGTGATACTAACACATGCCAAAAGGTTTCCTATGATGGCTGAGCGGCAAGTGGTAATAGTAAGAGAAGCACAAGATATTATTGATTTGCAAAAAGAAGGTGGAGCGAAGTTGTTACTTGATTATGTAATGAAACCTGCACCCACCACCATATTAGTACTTTGTCACAAACATAAAACTCTTGATAAGCGAAAAGAACTGGGAAAAAAGATAGAGCAATATTCAGTTGCTGCAACTTTTAAGAAGCCCTATGAAAATCAGTTGCCCGAGTTTATTCAGCAATATGCTACAGGCAAAGGCATTGTTATTGATGATAGTGGCGTAAGAGTGCTATGCGAATACATTGGTAATGATTTGAACAGACTCGCCAACGAAATTGATAAACTTTTGATAGGCCAACCTAATAATGACAAAGCTATTGGTGCCGATCGAATTATGGCAATGGTAGGCATTAGCCGAGAATACAATGTGTTTGAGTTGCAGAAAGCTTTGATTACTAAAGACGCTCTGCTGGCTGCTAGAATTACTAATTATTTTGAAGCTAATACAAAGAAGAATCCCGCCATGCCAATGGTTTCATTTTTGTTTTCGTTCTTCAGCAAGTTAATGGTAGCCTCCAGCTCAGGCGATAGATCGGAAAGGGGATTGGTTACAACACTCAAGATCAGTCCGTATGCAGCCAAAGATTATACACGAGCTTTGCAAAGCTACTCATCAAGTAAGATTGGAGAAATTATATCTCTGATAAAACACACCGACTTAAAATTGAAAGGCGTAAATGTAGGTTCTGAAGGAGAAGGCCAGATATTTAAAGAGCTCGTGTTTAATATTATTCTGAATTAAATCTTTAAAAGATTCATTCTTTCTTTTATATGTCTCAAGGTTAGGAGGGCAAGAATATATTTTAAGATCCAGTATATTTTGTAAATTGAATTCATAAAACCTAAAACCCTATACTATGATACTCTCTCAACTAAATTATTTAGCGATAATAGTAGCTTCAATTGCCTATTTTGCGGTAGGTGCAGTCTGGTTCAACCCCAAAGTTTTTGGTGCAGCATGGATGAAAGGCCACAACCTAGCACCACCTACAGAAGAAGACAAAAAAGGAATGGGCAAACTGATGGGTGTTACGTTTGTTTATTGTTTTATTGCTACTGTTGCCTTGGCTTGTTTGATTACGATTATCAACTCTACCACATGGATTTTGGGAATGAAGGTTGGGTTGGTGGCTGGCACATTTAGCGCGGTGAGCATTGCCATGACGCACATGTACACCAAAAAATCATTTTCGCTGAGTGTTATTGACGCGAGCTATCATGTTGTTGGACTTATCATCGCGGCCATTATACTATCGTTGTGGAGATAATTTACTATAGAATTTAAATCCCTTTATTTTACTTGGGAGTTCGTTTTTTTTCTTTCGATAATTTATCAAGGGGTAAATAGGGAATTATACTATATTCTTGGCATCGTCTCCTCCATCAAACAATTAATTTAATTTCACATCGCTCGTTTTTCAATAACTCATCTGCTTTATCAACTTCACTTAGCGATTGCATATCACTCATCGAAGATTTTATTTCATTTCTTATTTTCTTCAAGTGCATGGCCTCAATAAAGCGTTTTACTTCTTCTTTGGTTTCTAAAATTAATTTGGGCACTTGAGCAGGTTTATCGTCATCACCTTTGGCCACCATAGTGAAGTAGGAGGAGTTGGTATGTTTTACCAAGCGTTGTTTTACATTTTCTGCCACTACCCGTATTCCAACAATGATCGATGATTTGCCTACATAATTAACAGAAGCATGAAGTGAAACAAGATCGCCCACTTCAACAGGTTGGAGAAATTCTACATTCTCTACATTCACCGTTACGCAATAAGTACCCGCATGTTTGATTGCACACACGTAGGCCACTTTGTCCATAAGTGAAAGTAAAATTCCACCATGTATCTTCCCTCCAAAGTTGGCATAAGATGGAATCATTAACTCAGTAATGGTAGTTTGAGAATCGCGAACGGGTTTAGATTGATCTGGCATTGTAAAATAAATTAGTTTGTAACCACAGTTGGCAATATAGAATACAAATTTTGAAAGATTAGACTAAGGCAATCTATGTACTTATTGGTTTAAATAGTTGGTTACTAAAATCAATTTAATTTCAACATTTTCCTCGTTAAATACCGGAAACGGATGAACATGGCCGAGGCTGTAAGTGTCAATCCAATCAATAAACCCATCCAAATACCGTTGGCACCAAATCCCATTTTAAACCCGAGCCAATAGCCTAGTGGCAAGCCGATAATCCAGTAAGCAATGAAGATAAATAGCGAAGGAATCTTCACGTCTTCCAATCCGCGCAAAGCACCTGCACACACTACTTGTGCACCATCCGAAAGTTGAAACAAGCCAGCGATAATAATCAGTGGCGAAGCCATAGCAATTACTTCCACATCGTCCACATACAAAAGTGGTAACACATTTCGACCCAGAATAAAACCGATCGCACAAAGTGTCATAAACGCCATAGCCATCATCAGCAAAGTATAAGCAACAGTGCGTAGTGTAATGATGTCTTTTTTGCCTCGTTCGTTGCTTACGCGAATGGTGGCTGCGGCCGCAAGCCCAGAGGTAGTCATGTAGCTAATTGTAGCTAAGTTCAACGCGATTTGATGTGCTGCTAAAGTCTTTGCCCCAAGCCAGCCCATCATAATGGCAGAGAAGTCGAATGCGGCCGCTTCAAAAATGAATTGAACACCAGCAGGCAAGCCAATGTGAAGCATGTTAGAAATCAGTTTGCTAGAATAATTTCCAATTGAAAAGCCATTTTGGTAGGCCTTGAAAACACGAGCGTAATAAACAAATCCAGCCATTGCCAAGGCCATAAATAGGCGTGAGATAAGAGTTGCCCAGCCCGCGCCCATCAAGCCCATAGGTGGAAACCCAAAGTGTCCATAGATTAAAACATAGCATAATAGAACATTCAACAAATTGCTTGCAATCATAACAATCATAGGGATGCGTGTGTGCGACAGTGCTTCACTAAACTGACGAAACGTTTGAAATATCAGCGCGGGTATTAATGAAAATGTAGTAATGCTTAAGTAGGGTATAGAGAGAGCGACTACTTCTTCGGGTTGATCGATGTGATACAATAAATTCTTTGCAAGAATTACAATGCCTACTAAAATAACGCTATTGGTAAAATTGATCATCAAACCATGCTTAAGCGTATCAGTAATATTTTTGTCGTTGTGCTCGCCATTGGCAGAAGCGATGATAGGAGTCATGGCATACGATACACCAATTCCAAACAAAAGGAGCACGTTAAATATAACATTAGCTAACGCTGCTGCTGCTAGTGGCACAGCGCCAACGTGGCCTACCATTATACTATCGGTAACGCCCATCATTACGTGCCCCAGTTGACTGAGCATAACAGGATAGGCCAGATTGAAACTGGGTTTTATGTGTGGAATATATTTTTTGAAACTCATCTTAATATGCTCTTCAGGCCACAACCTACAAGCCTCTAGAAGCCTATAGTAAGGTGCCTAGACCAATGTTATAATTTTAGTAAACGTGCTACCCTCAAAATTCCCATTACACTCAAGCCGTCAGTTATTCTCCCATCCAATACCATGGCAAGAGCATCTTTGAATGGAAGCTTCAACACTTTCATATCCGCTTCTGTATCTTCCAATTCAAGTTTCCCCTCTTTTAAACCTTCTGCAAGAAAAATAAATCCTTCTTCATCAGAAACAGAATTAGATAAATGCGCCCGTTGAATTACCGTCCATTTGTCTGCTGTTAATCCTGTCTCTTCTTTTAGTTCACGTTTAGCGGATATAAGCACTTCAATTCCTATTGGTCCACCACCTTCGGGTATTTCCCAACTCCACTCGTTTAACGGATAGCGATGTTGTCCAACAAGCCAAGTGTTACCTTCAATGTCTAAAGCTATAATTCCGATAGCGGTATTTTTAAAGTGCACTTTGCCATAGATGCCTTTGCCCCCTCCAGGGTTAATCACCTGATGCTCTTCTAGTTTTATCCACGAATTCTCATAGATATCCTCTGTTGAAAGGGTTGTCCAATTATTTGCCATATATGATTTAATCTGCTTTCAAGATTCAAATAGTATTGATAAAGCTGCAAATTGAATTTTAATTTTGAATTTTGAATCTTAATATCAAAACGTGTTACGCTCTTCCTATTCAAAAGATAAAACCGAAGCTGGCTGCGATGAAGTGGGCCGTGGTTGCTTGGCTGGCCCTGTAGTAGCTGCTGCCGTTATCCTTCCAAAAAAATATCGACACAAACTGCTTACAGATTCAAAGCAATTATCTAAAGTGCAACGAGAGCAGCTTGCCATAGAGATAAAGCGGGATGCACTTGCGTGGGCTGTTGCCGAAGTTAGCCACGAAGAAATTGATAAGATCAATATCCTAAATGCCTCTTTCAAAGCTATGCACTTGGCAATCGATAAACTAAAAATACAACCCGTGCTTTTATTAATCGATGGCAACCGTTTTAATCCTTATAAAGAATTAGAGTATAAATGTGTTGTAAAGGGCGACTCAAAATATCTGTCCATTGCCGCAGCTTCCATATTGGCAAAAACGTATCGCGATAAATTGATGACTTCATTAGATATTCAATACCCAGGTTATGGTTGGAGTACCAATGTTGGCTATCCTACTTTAGAGCATAGGCAAGGGATCAGAACGTTGGGTATTACCCCGTATCATCGAAAATCTTTTACTTTACTCCCAGAACAGTTAACCCTTTTCTAAATCAGCTATTCATATTATAAGCTTCATACTGTGAGAATTTGCCCTTACCTAAATTATTTATCAAGCCAGCCTAAACCAACCATGTGCCTTATCTTCTTTTCAATAAACCAACATCCCGATTATAAACTAATTGTTGTTGCTAACCGTGACGAATTTTATAATCGACAAACTGCCCCAGCATCGTTTTGGAAAGATCACCCTTCAATTTTAGGTGGCCGCGATTTAGAAGCACAAGGTACTTGGATGGCTATAACAAGAGAAGGTAAAATAGCGATGGTTACTAACTATCGCGATCCTCAGCACATCAATCCAAACGCCCCTTCACGTGGGCAATTGATATCTGATTATTTGATTGGATCAAAAAAACCAGAAGATTATTTGAAAGAGATTGAACCAACAGCAAAGCAATACAACGGCTTTAATTTGGTGATAGGAACAGTTGATGATCTTTGGTATTTCTCCAATTATAAAAACGGAATAGATTCAATCAAATCTGGCTTTTATGGATTAAGCAATCATTTGCTGGAAACGCCTTGGCCAAAAGTAGAGGAAGGGAAAAGACTACTTAATCCAATTCTCAATCAAGATAAAATTGAGCCTAAACTACTATTAGATTTAATGCATAATGAAACAATAGCTGCTGATGGCAAACTCCCTAACACGGGTTTAAGTTTAGAAAGAGAGCGAGCACTTTCATCCATGTTTATTAAAACAGATGGTTACGGAACGCGTTGCACCACGGTTGTGTTGGTTGATCATCAAAACAATGTCGAATTTGTTGAGCGAGTGTATGATCTCAAAACGTTTGATTTTAAAGAGCAAACTTTTGAATTCAAATTATTCTAGATATTTTGCTGTGTTTCAATCTATAGACTACTGATTCATGAAAAAAGACAACAATCAAATGATATCCAGAATCTACTTATAACCAAGAATTATAAGTCTCAATAAAGGCCGTCCTCTAGACGGTTTTTTTATTATATATTTACTTTCCTAACATTTCAAATTAGAAGAAATAGATTTTGTGGAAATCAGAAAAGCAGTTCTGTCAATATCCTTTTTTTTAGCAATTTCAATTGCTGGATTGGCGCAGCGTGCTATAAAAGATAGTTTAGAAAATCTCTTAAAAGCTAACACTGATAATATAACCCGCGTTGAACTCTTCAGCCAATTAGCCTACCAATACTATGATTTCAATGATAGCCTTGCTATTAGGTATTCTCAGGAAGCATTAGCGTTAGCCAAAAAGATCAACTATTTGAAAGGGATTAAATACGGATATACCTTGGTGGGTCTTGGATATTCGAGTATGGGTGAATTTAAAAAAGCTATCACCAACTTTTATAAGTCCGATAACATTACAGCTCCCAATTCTTTAAAAGAGGCTTCTTTCAACCTTGTTCTTTGGGGTAATTGCTATCGAGAAGTAGCGAGATATGACTCAGCTATTATTTTTTATAACAAAGCGAAAAGTATTCTAACTAAAAATGAAGGATTGGAGCTGGCCACTGTTTTTAAAAATATGGCTCAGATAGATATTTTGCAATGGAGGAATGAAGAAGCCATACAATTGCTAGATTCAGCCAACGCATTAATGATGTTTAAGGGCGATCAGAATCATTTCATTCAATTGGATATATGGAATCTACTTGGGCAGGCTTACCAAAATTTAAATCAATATAATTTATCAAGGGATTATTACGAAAAAATGTGCGCTAGATCAAAGTTTTTGGACGATTACTATCACCAGATATCTTGCAAGCTAAATCAGGCGGAGTTGGCACATCAACAAAGCGACTATGTGATAGCTCTTAAATTTGGTTTCGAGGCACTAGAGATCACCAAAAAATATATCTTCCCATCTCAATATGTAAAAGTATTAAATCAAATAGGAGAGGTGTATTCTGAATTATCCCAATTTGATGTTGCAAGTGAGTATTTTTATAAAGCACTTTCTATTTCAGAACGATACGGCCTTCGGTCATTGACAGCAGAAATTTATAGCGAAATAGGATGGATAAAAAAAGATAGAGGCTTTTACGAATCGGCCCTTGAAAATGCTAACAAGTCTTTGCAGATACGCACTGATATTGGGGATAAAAAAGGGATTGCCAATTGCTATAACCTTATTGGATTGATTTATCTTTTAAAGAAGGACTATGTTAGGTCTATTGCCGAACAAGAACGCGGATTAATTATACGAGAAAAGTTGGATTATACAGTAGGTATTTCAGCTTCTATTTTTAATCTATCGTTGGTGTATGAAGAAATAAATCAAATTGATAAAGCGTTGGAATATCAGCAGCGATCAATAGACATCGAGGAGAAACTAAGTAACAAGCTCAGCTTGTCAATTTCATACAATAGCAAAGCGAGGCTGTTGCTCAAAGCAGGTAAATTGGATGAAGCCTTTGTTGTATTGAACAAAGCAAAGGCACTAGCTAATGAAACCAAGTCAAAATTACTAAACAGAAATGTTGCAAAGAACTTCGCTTTATACTACGAACAAAAAGGAGATCTAAAAATATCGCTTGAATATCAAAAGCTATATCAAGTTTTGAACGACAGTGTATACAATGAATCAAGTGCTATTAGACTGACCGAAAGTGAGGCGTTGTATAATATAGAGCGAAAAGAAAAGGACATTGAATTGCTGCGTGAAAAAGAAGAAGTTCAAACTGCACAACTGCGATTACAAAAAGCTGAGATTTCAAGTAAAAATTCGATCATCACATTTGCTATTATAGGTTTTATTTTAGTTGCGATCACTGGAGTATTTGGATATCAAATGTATAACGATAAGAGTAAAGCAAATCGAGAATTAAAAGAACAAAAAGAAGAGATCCAAGCACAGTCGGAGGAGCTGCAAGAGGCAAACCAAATTATAGCAAATATCAATAGAAGTTTAGAAGAAAAGGTAGATACACGCACCAGTGAGCTGCGGCAGGCATACAAGGAGTTGGATACATTTTTTTATAGATCTTCACATGACTTCAGGCGACCCATTACAACGTTCTTAGGGTTAGCAAATGTGGCTAAGATCACCGTGAAAGATACTTCAGCACTTGAGTTGTTTGAAAAAGTAGCAGAAACCGCCACCAGCTTAGACAAAATGTTGCACAAACTCCAATCAATAAGCGATCTGGGGGCAAACCAAATGGTATTTAAAGAAGTGTTCTTAAAAGAGCAGGTTAATGGGATTATTGATAGTTTGGCTGATTTAATTAAACAAAAAGAGGTAACCGTTATTTACGATGTAATTGAAACCGTTCCTTTTGTTTCCTATCCTGCTATGGTTCAAATTATTATTGAAAATCTATTGGAGAACGCCATTCACTTTTGCGGAACACAACATCCAAACGTTAAAATTAAAACTTCTGTGTACCAAGAGGTGGCCATTATTGAGATGGAAGACAATGGTCAAGGGATTATGGATGAATACAAATCCCGAATATTTGAAATGTACTTTCGTGCCAACGAAAGGTCCAAAGGGAACGGCTTAGGTCTCTACATTGCCAAAAAAGCTGTGGAAAAATTGAACGGAAAAATACGGTTCGTAAGCACTTACAAACAAGGAAGCATTTTTACTGTTGAATTGCCTAATCTTAGTAACGGTTAAGCAATTTATTTCAGTTAACGGGCTAATTGACTAGCAGCTTCTTCATCAAGTGCAACCATTCCGTTTTTATGATTCCGAATCAAACTTGCAGGGATTTGGTTTGACACTTCTAACTCGAGGGAGCTTTTTATTATACTTGCTTTTTTATTTCCGTTGGCCATTACAATCGCTAATTTAGCTTCCAAAAAATGAGATAACCCCAACGTTATTCCTTTTGTAAGAGGGGTGGCAGTAGTAAAATATTTTTGACCCACTTGTTGAGTAATTGAATCAAGTTCGATCACGTGTGCATATAAATTTGAAGGCACTCCTGGTTCATTAAAACCAATGTGCCCATTGAGTCCAATCCCTACAAGCATTAAATCGATACCTCCTGATTCCGCTATTATTTCATTCATCTTTTTGCATTCGTGGGATAACTCTTGAGATAGTCCATCGAAAAAATGAATTTGATTTTCATTAATCCCAAGTGGTTTAAAAATAGTTTCATTCAAAAAACAATAACAGCTGCCGGAATTGGTAGGGGAGATGCCAACCCATTCATCAAGGCCTACGAAACGAACATGAGAAAAATCAACATGCTGCTTTTTAGCAAGCGATACTACGATTGAATAAGTCAACCGAGGGGTTTCACCAGAAGCCAAACAAAAAACCGCTGTTGGTTTTTCTCTCACTGCATTGATAATTTGCTCTGCGACAAATGTTGACTGATCTTGGTGACTTGGAAAGATATTTAGTTTCATATTTAATTGTTTGTCTTTATTAATTCTTCAAAGGAGATACTTTCGCCATGTGTTATATAATAGTTGGCCGTAGCATGGGCTAGTTCAAGAGTGTTCGTGAGATTCAATTGCATAAGTAATCCAAAGCAAAAACCAGCATTAAAATTATCCCCAGCACCGGTTAATAGGGTAGGGCTTTCAATAAAATCAGTTTCCCTTTTTACAACTTCATTCTTAGAGATGGCAACGGCCATTGCTCGGTTATGAATAATTAACAAATCAATTGTGAGAGTAGAAAATAAGATCTCGCCAATTAATTCAATTTCATTTTGATTATCGACTTTTGGAATTAAAATTGATTGGAGTTTATTGGCTTCATTGTGATTTAAGCTTAGCACCACTTTCGTTTTAGTGGATATTAATTTCAGCAATTCTAGCATTTCTAAAATATCATTATCCGATCGTTTTGAAATATCGGATAAGTCGATGAACACAATTTTACTTTTAAGATTATTACAGAGTGGAAACACATCGGTAATCAAACCTTTCCAATAGCTCGTGCTTTTTTCGAGCTCTCCCCAATTCAAAATTCCAATCAGAGAGGATGTTTGGATTTCTTCAGTGAGTATTTCTAATTTGATTCGCGACTTTATAACAGACCAATCAATTTTGTTTAATTCCTCAAGTTGACCTAAAATAATTTTACCGTCATCAAATTCCATTGCTTGACTTGTGCCAGGCTGAGCAAAACTGTGAACCTTGCAATTGACCGCAAGTGAATTAAATACTGAGTGAATAGTTGGATATCCCATCGCGCCCACGCAAGT
This sequence comes from Cytophagales bacterium, assembly GCA_038205685.1. GTDB lineage: Bacteria > Bacteroidota > Bacteroidia > Cytophagales > Cyclobacteriaceae > ELB16-189. The sequence continues at coordinate 51,822 of JBBRBQ010000022.1, forward strand.
TACCTCAACGCCAAGTCGAGCCATTGCATTTGCCATTATCGGCATATTGCCTCCTAGTTTAGAGGATATTTCTTTTACTTCTATTGAAAAATTTTTACCACTTCTTTCAGTGATAAATGAACCCCACTCTTGAAGGGTATCAAAATATCCAGTCGAATGATTTCCTTTTTGCTTGATCAATTTTATAATTGAATCTACAAACCCATCGAAACCAAGCATAACCTTTAATTTGTCAAGAGAACGGAGTTCCTTCAATCGAACGATAAGATCACTCATTACATTAGTTTTTTGAAGCCACTTTTACTTTTGTAAAAGGTATGCCATCAAATTCCAATTTGTTGACTTCACCAGAAGTACTCAATGAAAATTGTGCTGTTGCTTTTCCATACCACGCCTTTTCATAATCCCCATGGAACGTATCATAGTTCCAATGATTTACAGTAGCCTTCAGGAAATTATTTAAGGTAATGTTAAGCTTTCCATTCATGCTTTTTACTTCCGCTGTTCCGTATAATGAATCGGTGTACAAGCCTTCATACGATTCTATGGGCAAAGAAGGCTTTGTATTGTTTACTCTTTTTAGTTCTTCCTCTTTTTCTTTCTTATCGCTAGTAGTCTTAATGCCATCATACAATTTCTTAAACTCTGTACTCCAGTCGCGTTTGCCACCAAGTGCAAATAAGTCGAAGGTTTTGTACACAAGAGCATGACGCACTTCGGCATGATCAAAGTTGCCAAACACATAGACACCTAGTTTTGCATCGGGTAGTTGTGCGTGTATAGCTATTTCGCCATCTAAGCTTCCAGTATGATAATTTATTTTCTTGCCTTGGTAATCATGTTGAAACCATCCCAAGCCGTACGTTGTCCAATTTGGTTTTGTTAGTTGCATAGTGGGATAGAATTCACTTGCAGGAACTATTACTTGGGGTTTGAACATTTCCTTCCATGTGTTGACTTTGAGTAGGCGGCCACCCTCGTACTTACTGCTGTCGAGCATGCATTGCATCCAAAGACTCATATCGTCAATGCACGAATTCACACTTCCTGCAGGTCCGATCTTATCAGCATTGCTGGCTTCAATTGGGTGGATTGAATTCTGAAAGTAAAAATGTGGGGTTGATCGATTAGCATCTTTTACAGTAGCTCTGGTGGGTGAAGTTCTTGTCATTTTCAATGGCTTGAAAATTCTATTGACTATGAATTCTTCCCACGGTTGATTAGCTACTTTTTCGATTACTTTTCCTGCTGCTAAATAGAATATATTTTGGTAAATAAAACCTGACCTCAAAGAATAAGTTGGTTTTACAAACTCCATTTTCTTCAATACCTCTTCAGATGAAATATCCATTATACCCCATAAGAAATCTGCATTGCCCACACCACTGTTATGTGTAAATAGATCTTTAATTTTTAATTCCCTTGTTACGTTCGGATCGTATAGTTTGAAGTCGGGTAAGTATTTTGTCACGGGATCATTCCAATTTACTTTGCCTTCATCCACTAACATGCCCATGCACGTGGCAATCATTGCTTTGGTAGTGGAGGCACAAGCAAAAATTGTTTGGGTATCAACAGGCTCACTTGAGCCAAGTTTTCTTACACCGTATCCTTTTTTAAAAATAACTTTGCCATCCTTAACTACTGCAACAGCCAAACCAGGAACAAGCCATTCATTTCTTGCCTTTTCAACATAAGCATCAAATTCTTTCAGTTGTGTTGTTAAGGTTTGAGCTTCAGCCGTTACAATTGAAATTAATGAAGCAAAAATGATTACTACTTTTTTCATTTTAAGTTAAGTGTTTTGTTATTAGTTATCCTATGATTTCTCTTTAATATCGTCATTACTTTTTTTCGGATTTCAAGTATGGGCAATGGCTTATTACTTAAAATAATGTAGGTAATTTCCTTTTCGGGAATTGAAACGAAATCGCTGCTAAAGCCTCCTTGTGAACCAGTATGAGAAACAACTTTTAGAGAATCTTCAGTAAATGAAATGAACCAACTAAAGCCAATAAAGGGAGGATGAGAATCTTTCCAATTAGGATAGTTAGTAATTGTTCGTGAGCGCGTAACTGTTGCTGTTTCTAGAAATTTAGACGAGCGAATAGCTTCTTCATAGTTGGCCAGCTCTTCTACCGAACTCCAAACACCACCATTGCCTGCCGCAGCAAAGGTGGGCTCTTCGCCATAGTCTTTCTCTAAAAATTGACCGTGGATTTTTATATATGCATGCGATACACCTTTTTCTGGAAAAGCCCCATCGGTGATCAAACTTGTTTTCATATCAGCTTTATCAAATATTTTTTCCTGTACTATAGCTTGCCATTTTTTTTGCTTTCTATTTTTTCAATGATTAACGCCAAAGCGTTAAAGGCTGGATTTGAATATTCATAACGAGAGCCGGGCTCAAACAATAATGAATCATTTTGTTTAAGGGGGGCAAAGTTCTCTTCATCTTTTGCGCTGAGCAAGAAAACACTGTCGAGTATAGCTCTTCTATTGTCGGGCAGCCCTGAAGTATGGGTGAGTAAATGGTGTAGCTTAATTGTTCTGGCTATTTCTTTATTTTTAAAATCCGGAAAGTATTTTTCTAATGGATCATCCAAGGAAAGTTTTTTTTCCTCGGCTAATAAAAGAATCACATTGGAAACAAACGTTTTGGAAATAGAACCTGTATTAAAAAGTGTTTTAGATGTGATTGGCTCGTGAGTTGTAAGATCAGCTAAACCATAGCTTTTTGAAAATACAACTGTTTTCCCTTGCATAATCAAAACGGCAGCACCTGGCTCATTTGAGTTGAATTGACTTGCAAAGAATTGATCTAGCTCTAGTGAAGTCTTATTTTTAACCTGTTGGTTGCATGCTGTCAAGCCTATTAAAAATACAATGCCTAGTTGATTTATCTTAATCATTTTGTAAATCTAATGTAATCGAAAAAGAATGAATAATTAAGTTAATAACTGGCGCCATCTTACTTGCACACTTTTTCTTTTATACCTTTTTCAATTGTTGTTTTCAATCGTTCAGCCATTGCAATGTCCTCACAGGCTTCTTTTAATTTGCCCAGTTTCTCAAAGGCAAGGGCTCGATTGTAATAGGCTCGTCCATATTCACCATCCCAGGTAATGGCGGCACTATAATCTTCAATGGCATCTTTATACCTGTTCAATTTGGTCAATAAGTTGGCGCGTGCAAGCCATGCTTTGGGGTAATCAACTTTTATTGTAATTGCCTGAGTATAATCAATAAACGCCCCATCGTTATCTTTAAGTGTTTCTTTTACCAACCCTCGATAGAGCCAAGCTTCTTCATCTTCTTTGCTAAGCTCTAAAGCTTTGCTATAATCTTCCAATGCGCCTTTTGGGTTTTTGTGTTTCATGCGATAGTATCCTCGAGCGGAATAAGCATAAGGCAGATTAGGGTTTTGTAGGATGGCCTCGTTTAATAATTTTTCAGATTCTTCTTGCTCGCCTCTTGCTCGTTTTATCACCGCCAAGTTATGAATGGCTACACCAAAGGAAGGATCAAGCACTAAAGCTTCGCGATAGTTATCCATTGCAGCCGCAGTGTCCTTCAGGTGTTCCTTCAATAATCCGCGAGTTACCCAAAAGTGGGGATCGCTAGCTTCAAGCCGAATGGCAGAGTCCAGATAAACCGAGGCTAATGAATAGTTCTTTAACTTCATTTCGATTAACCCCAAGTAATTATAAAACGTAGCATGGTTATTACTTTGAGCGGTAAACGCTTTATCGGCACCATTTCCAAACTGATCGACTCTAAAGAATATTTTATTGGTAACCCCAGCTGGCAGTGTAAGTAGTTTGCTAAAATCTTCTCTAGAGGGCACATATAGCTTTTGTTGATAACGCAATACAGCTCTACTAAACAGCACTTCAGGATTATTAGGCTTTGCATCGGCATAAATGCTATAATCACGCAAGGCACCCTTCAAATCGCCCATAGCTTCTTTGGTGGCGGCCCGACCAGGATAAGCATCATAATAATAAGGATCTAACCTTAGGCATTCGTTGAAATGCGCTAATGCCATTACGTATTTATTATCTTGTAAAGCCAGTTCACCTTGCTCGAAAAAATAAGTTGCATTTTTCTTTACCTGAGCTTCGCTTCCTACGTTATAAAGTAGGAGCATTATTATTAACGAGTAAATAATCTTCATTTTACTTTCAACTTGATCTAACTTTCGGAAACTTAACTACAATTCTATTGTTAAAGAAGCATGGAAACTACAAAAAAATCCAAGAAAAAAACTGAATCGCATCCAACGGAACAATCGATAATAGTTGCTTACCGCGATTATGTGTTGACCAATGGCAAGAAACCTACTACCATTTTTAGTTTCGCGAAAGATAATGGTATGAAAGAAGAAGATTTCTATTCTTACTTTGGCTCTTTTGAAGCACTTGAGCGATCTATTTGGAAGAGTTACATACTTTCAACAAAACAAAATCTTACTAACGATACAACTTACTTAACATTTTCAGTTCGAGAAAAGCTTCTAGCATTTCACTTTGCACTAGCTGAGATTTTAAAAAACGAACGAAGTTTTGTTATTCATCAATTGAAAGATTGGAAAAACCCTTCCATGATTCCAAGTTTTTTGAAAGGCTTTAAATCTTCTTTTGATGAGTGGATAAATGCCATTATCCTAGAAGGCAAGCAAACAGGCGAAATAGCCATGCGCCCTTTCCTAGATAAGCAATACGACTCTGTTTTTTGGCTTCACTTGGTTTTTATTCTTCAATTTTGGAGCAAAGATGAAAGTGCCAATTTTGAGAAAACCGATATGGCCATTGAGAAGTCAGTAAATCTAGCATTCGATTTAATAGGCAAAGGTGTACTAGATAATGCCTTTGACTTTGGTAAATTCCTATATCAAAACGCAAAGAATTAAAAGTTAACAACTAACAACTTATTTTGAAAGAGCAAGAAAGTATTCCAGTAAGCAAAGTTCAGCGTGCAACAAAATTTATTACCACTGGGGCTAAGATTGGTGGGAATTATTTAAAGCATTATAGCAAGAAACTTGTCAATCCGGCTACAACAACTGATCAACTGCACGAAGACAACGCCACTGATATTTATCAATCGTTAAGCGAGTTAAAAGGCAGTGCATTAAAGATTGCACAAATGCTAAGCATGGATAAGAATCTATTGCCAACAGCCTATCAACAGCAGTTTGCCATGGCACAATACAGTGCGCCTCCGTTATCATTTCCATTGGTTATCCGCACATTTGAAAAGTCTTTTAAGAAAAAGCCTAGCGAACTATTTGATAGCTTTAGTAATTCGGCAAGAAATGCCGCCTCGATGGGTCAAGTGCATCAAGCAACATTAAAGGGAAGGAAACTGGCCGTTAAAATTCAATATCCTGGTGTGGGCGACAGTATTAAAAGTGACCTGGCTATGGTAAAGCCGATTGCTTTGCGCATGTTTAAGCTCAACCCTGCCGAATACGATGAGTATATCGAGGAAGTGCAAACTCGCATGTTGGAAGAAGCTGATTATACACTTGAGCTTCAACGCTCAATGGACTTATCGGTAAAGTGTAAAGACATTGCTAACTTGGTTTTCCCTCAATATTATCCTGAGTTTAGTAGTGTTAAGATATTGACAATGGATTGGCTTGAGGGCAAGCCGTTGGGCGAATTTTTAAAAACAGAAAAACTCACCAAAGAAGAAGGAAATAGAATAGGGCAGGCTATGTGGGATTTCTATCACTTTCAAATCCATCAATTAAAAGAGCTTCATGCCGATCCGCATCCGGGCAACTTCATTATCACCACAGATAAGAAGTTAGGCATTATTGATTTTGGATGCGTGAAAGTTATTCCTAAAGATTTCTACCCTTTGTATTTTCAATTGCTTGAAAAAGATATTCTTGATAACAAACCAAAACTTCTCAAAGCATTTTACGATTTGCGATTTATCTACGATGATGATTCAGAAAAAGACAAGAAGTTTTTTATTGAAATATTTACAGAACTAATCGAATTGTTAGGCCGCCCTTTTAGAACACCTGAGTTTGATTTTGCGGATAATGCATACTTTGAAGCTATTTTTAAATTTGGTGAACAGCTTACCAACATGAAAGAGCTGCGCGAATCAAAGAAAGCAAGGGGCGCCAAACACGCTATCTACATCAACCGCACTTATTTTGGGTTGTATAATTTACTCAACGAGTTGAAAGCGACCGTCAACACAACTTCGTGGGTACCGAATTAGCGATACATTGTTTTAAAGTACAGCTAAAGAGTTATTTTGAGTTAAAGGCGCTTAACTTAATCTCAGTGAGCTTACGTTTGGTATCCAACGGAAAATCTCCATTCATCATCCAATCGTAATAAGAAGGTTCTTGTTTTAGCACAGCCAATACAGATTTAAGTCTGTGTTTACCAAAGTTGAAAACGGCTTCACCCTTATCGTTGCGCACCATTCTTCCAGCAAGGTCAACGCTAGTAGATGCTGTTAGCTCGTGCAACGATTCCATGTTATTACTGATCGTGCCCACCTTGCGCCCTAGTCCGTCAGTTACATCTTGCGAATTGTATTTTTCAACTTGCGCAAGCAGCACTTCCATGGTTGCCTGTGTATCGGCTTCGGCAGTGTGCGAATCTTTTAAATCTTTATTGCAGTAGAATTGATAGGCCGCGGATAGATTACGCTTCTCCATCATGTGATATATCTTTTGCACATCCACAATCCTCTTGCGACTGTAATCAAAATCGAACCCAGCTCTAAGAAACTCTTCCACCAAAACAGGCACATCAAATTTTAGGATATTGAATCCCGAAAGGTCGGCTCCTTCAAAAAACTTTAAGTAGTCTTTAGCTACATCTTTGAAGGTGGGCTTGTCTTTTACATCCGCATCGTAAATACCGTGAATGAGAGATGATTCGACTGGAATTGGAATGCTAGGATTTAACACATGTTGTTTCCTGATCTCCTCTCCGCTAGGCATCAACTTAATTACGGCAATCTCTACAATCCTATCTGTTGTTGTGTTGGTGCCAGTAGTTTCAAGATCAAAAAAACAGAGCGGTACGTTAAGGTGCAATTTCATTTAATTAATTCGTTGATTTGATAATTCGTTGATTTGATAATTGACAATTCGGTGATTTGCTAATTCGTTAATTTAAAGGTGAACGGTATAATCGAATCCTCAAATCAACGAATTATCAAATTCTGTTATGGCTCTATAAAACTGCCCTGATGAAACCCCTATTCTTTTCACTATTTCTTTGGCCGCAGTTATGCAACGTAAATTCTCCTCGCCTTTCACTTTTACAGGAAACTTTTCATTTGTGCTTGTAATGAGGGTAACACCTTCTCGTTCAGTAGAATGAGTGTACGCTTTGAAACTTATGGTTAGCACATCGGCACGTTCTTTTTTTGCAACGCTAGCAGCAGGCTCACGATCATCACAAATCAAAATACCGCTTTTGGGTAAGCTATCGGCTAAGTTGTTGAGAATGACCATATCAAATTTTGTAACGATCAAAACATGGAACTGTAGTGATAGCAAACCTTCAGTTGGTTGATTACTCATTACTATCAAAACTGGAGCATCAGTAAACTTTTGATGTTCAATGGTTGATAGCTGATCGTCAGTAACATAGTCCGCTTTTTTAGCATATACTTTTAACACATACTTCACCATGTTGAAAATGGTAAGTGCTTGTTCGCCAACAATTGCTATGCGTTGCTTGTCCTGATTTTGTGTGTAGATAAACTCGAATGGATTGCTTGTGTTTGGATTCATATCAAAATAACTCGTTAAAGTAAACTAAAATGTTTGGGCTTTAAAAATAGATTAGGATTTACGGTAGATCAACCACACAATCAAGTGCTTATCATCTGCATTATTTTATACTGATAAATTCTAATTAATTTATACACAACTTCTCAAATTATTTGTGAGTAGATTGTTAAGAACTTGTTGAATCGGGATGGCTAAAAGCTTAATTGATATGGTAGGTTTGCAACCCGATTAAAAGAAAAACGCAAACCAACAACCACCTTGAATGGAGCAACGATCAAACACACTGAGGCTAGGTTCCGCGTTAAGCGGAGCAGGCAAAGCGAACAGGCTCGCCCGGGATATTTCCGAGAGCTTGGGCAAATTGCCTCCTCAGGCGCTTGATCTGGAAGAGGCTGTGCTAGGTGCATTGATGCTAGAAAAAAATGCACTCACTGCTGTTATTGAATTCCTTCGGCCCGATCATTTTTATTCCGAACAGAACAAAGAAATTTATACCGCCATTATCGATTTGTTCTCGGCCTCCGACCCTGTGGATATGCGCACAGTGGTGGCGCAGTTGCGCAAGAACGGAAAGCTAGAGATTGTAGGTGGAGCTTACTATGTGGCGGAGCTTACTTCCAAAGTTAGTTCAGCAGCCAACATCGAATACCATGCGCGTATCATCATCGAGATGGCCATTAAGCGCAACTTGATTCAGATTGCTTCGCAAGTGCATCAAGATGCGTATGAGGATACCACCGATGTGTTTGAGTTGCTCGACAAAACAGAGCAATCTATCTTTAAAATATCGGATGCCAATTTGCGCAAGAACTACGACAGCATGAAGTCGTTGATGTTCATGGCTATTAAAGAACTGCAAGAGAAGAAAAATCATAAAGACGGCCTTACGGGAATACCTAGCGGGTTCAGTCGCTTGGATAGAATTACATCAGGCTGGCAAAAGTCTGATTTGGTGATTATAGCCGCTAGACCGGGTATGGGTAAAACCGCCTTCATCGTTTCTGCCATGCGCAATGCTGCTGTTGACTTTAACCACGCGGTAGCAATATTCTCGTTGGAGATGGCTTCGCTGCAATTGGTTAATCGTCTCATATCCGCGGAAGCGGAATTGGAATCTGAAAAAATCAAAAAAGGAAACTTGGCCGATTTTGAATGGACTCAATTGGTAACCAAAACCAATCGCTTATCGGCTGCGCCTATTTTTATTGATGATACTCCGGGGCTTTCTATTTTGGAACTTCGCGCCAAGTGCAGAAGACTAAAGGCCGAGCATAATATTCAGTTGATTGTAATCGACTACTTGCAGCTGATGAAAGGCGAAGCGGGTGGAAACCGTGAGCAGGAAATTGCTTCCATATCGCGTGCATTGAAAGGCGTAGCAAAGGAATTGAATGTGCCCGTGATCGCGCTATCTCAGTTAAGTCGTGGTGTGGAAACAAGAGGAGGTGATAAACGTCCGCAGTTATCTGACTTACGTGAGTCGGGTTCTATTGAGCAAGATGCAGATATTGTTATGTTCTTGTATCGCCCCGAATATTATAAGATAGATCAAGATGAAGATGGGCAGTCAACCCAAGGCATGGCCGAAGTAATAATAGCCAAGCATAGAAACGGTTCGTTGGATACTGCCAAACTCAAGTTCATAGGCAAGTACACTAAGTTTGCCGATATGGACGATAGGCAAGCAAACGAAAATCCCTTCTCGGGGATGATCACTAAAGAAAGCAGGTTGAACACATCCCGTGATTCGCCTTTGCCGCCATCAGGGCCAGATGATGCACCACCGTTCTAATCAATTAAGTATTACGAATTTTAAATTACGATAGGAGCGAACTAGTTCGTAATTCGTAATTATTAATTCGTAATTGATTTTCTGTAATCTAAAATTTTGAATTCGTAATTGATTCTCCGTAATTCGTAATTATTAATTCAATTCGTAATTGATTCTTATGAAAGCTCTCGTACTAGCAAGCGCAGGTAAAATCGAAATTGTTGATGTGCCCAAACCAACGTTAACGGCCGGTAAAGCACTGGTTAAAATTAAATCTGCTGGACTCAACAGGCGCGATGATTGGATTCGCGAAGGTAAGTATCCCAACATACGCTTTGGCGTAACCATGGGCAGTGATGGCGCAGGAGTTGTAGAAGAAGTATTTGAAGAATCGGATAGAGAGTGGGTTGGCAAAGAAGTTATCATTAATCCTAACATTGATTGGGGAAATGATGCCGATGTTCAATCAAAAAACTACACCATTTTAGGCATGCCACACAACGGCACGTTTGCAGAATATGCACTCGTAGCTGTTGATCGGCTGCAGCCAAAACCAGCTCACTTAGATTTTCTTCAAGCAGCTTCATTACCCTTGGGGGGATTAACTGCGTACCGTGCATTGTTCCGCAAAGGGAAATTAAAGTCGGGGCAGAACGTACTCATCTCAGGCTTTGGTGGAGGTGTAGCGCAGTTTGCTTTTCTATTCGCGAAAGCGGCTGGCGCCAATGTGTACATAACCTCGGGCAGCGATGAGAAAATTGCTCGCGCGCTTAAGATGGGAGCGAAGGGTGCTTACAATTACAAGAAGGAAGCTACCTATACAGACTTATGGAAAACCAAAGGCGGCTTTGACTTAGTTATTGATAGCGCGGGTGGCGATCAGCTCAACAACTTTATTAAAGTGCTAAGACCTAACGGCAAGATTGTATTCTACGGAGCCACCAATGGCTTGCCAGCCAAAATTGATTTATATAAAATGTTTTGGAATCAACTTACGTTGGAAGGCAGCACCATGGGCAACGATACTGAGTTTGCCGATATGTTGGCTTTTGTAAGCAAACATGAAATACGCCCGATCATAGATTCTATCAGGCCGTTCGCTAAAATTATAGAATCCTTCCCCGATATAACCAAACCGAATAAGGTAGGGAAGATTGTGTTTCAGGTGTAAAGCAATTGATTTTATAATTACTTTATGAGATATACAAATCGGAGATTTGTTTTCGCTTTGACGTAGGTGGAGACTATGCTAAGCGGGGGGAAATCAACAAACAACTAAAACAAAAAACGATTTATTTTCAAGAGTATTTTATTTTTTTTTTAAAATTTAAGGTAAGCCTATTATACGTTAAGGTTCGCTATTAAATGCCTTTGGCTGGCCAGCGAGCCAAATAACCTCAAAATTGCGGGTTTAAGGGTGGCTTAACACGTTGAGGACGTAGAATTTGACCCTAGAGGACGTGGATTTATA
>JBBRBQ010000023.1:0-61041 GCA_038205685.1 Cytophagales bacterium
TCCCCAGTCTACTGTAATGCTGTTCGTATTAGTCCCACTCGCCTGAACCCCGCCCCCGATCGTCCATACATAAGTACTGCCTACTGTATTCGTTACACTATAAGCCACGCCTGTCGTGTTCTCACAAACTGGGCTTGTTCCCATGATCGCTGAAGTAACAGGGATCGCATTGATAACAACCGCTTTGTTTACTGCTACTCCTGGACAATTCAAGGTATTCGTCTCCACCACACTCACATTCCCTGCTCCCGCTACTCCCCAGTCTACTGTAATGCTGTTCGTATTAGTCCCACTCGCCTGAACCCCGCCCCCGATCGTCCATACATAGGTACTGCCTACTGTATTCGTTACACTATAAGCCACGCCTGTCGTGTTTTCACAAACTGGGCTTGTTCCAATGATCGCTGAGGTGACAGGGATCGCATTGATAACAACCGCTTTGTTTACTGCTACTCCTGGACAATTCAAGGTATTCGTCTCTACCACACTCACACTCCCTGCTCCCGCTACTCCCCAGTCTACTGTAATGCTGTTCGTATTAGTCCCACCCGCCTGAACCCCGCCCCCGATCGTCCATACATAAGTACTGCCTACTGTATTCGTTACACTATAAGCCACGCCTGTCGTATTCTCACAAACTGGGCTTGTTCCCATGATCGCTGAGGTAACAGGGATCGCATTCACCGTTATTGTCGCACTACCAGAAATCCCAGCAGGAATAGCTGGACATCCTGTCGCTGCGTTGGTAACACTTGTGATCGTATAAGTTCTTGTGCTTAAAGGTGAAACGTTTGCAGTGGCACCGTTGGCAATCCCATTAGCTGGAAAAGAACTTGTTCCATCTGTATAAATCACATTATACGTACCAGCAACAGGAAGAGTAAAAGTTAATGGTGTAGAATTACCCGCACAAATGACTGCAGTACCAGCGATTGAAGCTGTTGGCAATGCATTAACTGTAACCGTAAAGGGAATAGAAGAACTTACACAACCTGTGCTTGAGTTACTCACCACTAAATTGGCGTTATAAATGGCTGGAGTTGCACCTGATGGAACAATTAATGGAATTGGGCTTGCTGGAAGAGCTTGATTGACTAAATCTACAAATCCTTGGCCAATAGCTGCGGCCGAATAAGTAATACTATATTGATCTGGTGTAGCCGTTGTAGCCGAATAAGTCAAATTAGCAGTTGTTGTTCCGCTGCAAACAGCAGGATTAGAACCTAATGTTATTGAGGGTGTTGTTGGGTCGGTAATCACAAAATTCTTAGGCGGGGGGGCACAACTAGAATAATTATCAACGACTGTAAGTGTGTATGTTCCTCCCGGAAGACCAGTTTTACCCAGTTGCGTTGCTAAGTTAAGAGGAGTGCTGCCATCCGTTGTTCCTGTTAAGGGAAATAATGGAGCGAAGACAGGGTCAGAGGTAGTCGAAGTCCAAGTATACGAAAAAGATCCTGGGCTTAACACTATTGATCCCCCAGAAATTGTTGACTGAATTTGACCTGTTGGCGAAGAACATGAAATGTTATTTGAAAGTATGTCTTGGCTAAGTGAAGGAGTGGTAAGGGTTACTAATACAATGGCAGTCTCCAATCCAGCATACAGTGGGGTTGCAACATCATCCGTACCATCTGATATTCTATACTCGTAGCTATTTGCAGCTAAGTTGAGCCTAGTACGAGGCAAAGATTGAAATGTATTCCCGTTAAAATTAAGTAAAAAGGTAGGTCCAGAAGATGATAAAGTTTCAAATTTTATTGAACCATTATTTCCAGAACATGGATTGAGTACAGTTATTTTAACAGATAAACCACCACTTGAAACAGTATAAACTTGACCTAAAGTCTGATGTCCAATTAATAAAAAAGAAGATAGGAATAAACCAATGTAAATGATCCTCAATATTTTCATTTTGCTGAAAATCATCCTATAGAGTTATAGTTAACGGTTGTTCATACCAAAAGACCCTAGCAAACAATATGTATCCAAGTTTAACCATGGCTTCTAAATAACCTCAAAAAAATATAAGTAACCTTATCAATTACCCAGTTTGTCGCATCCGAGAGCATAACTCGCAAAAAATAAATCTCAGAAATCACCAAAGCCACACTCAACGACTTAGTAAAAGTATAATAATGCTTACTTAAAACCAAAATTGCATTGTTCTTAATCTACAAATATAGCGGAATATAGGGTTTTTACAATACATCGATAGACTCTCGATACTCAACCGCCACAGTCGATAAACACGAGTGGAAAGCAACCCGCTACATTAAATGGTAAGAGTGCAAAAGAATCTTCAATCAAAAGTGTAAAGCATACTCGGAGAACTGCGCAATTTGCAGTAATAAGTTTTTCTCTTCGTGCATCTTAGTGTAACTGTAGTTACGATAGAGCAAAAAAAAGGCTGCCCTTGTGAGGCAACCCTTTCCAACCTTATATGAAAGCAACTGTTATTTATTGAATGGTTCTACTGATAGGATCGCTATAATTAATTGTTCCATCTGGGCTCACCGCCCCTCCCTTCGCCCACACTTTCGTTACGCTAGGCAACCCTTCAAAATTATAAATGCGTCTAGGGCTTGCTGCTACATGCCACACGCTAGTGGCCGTGAGTGGGTCGGGCGTCCAAGCAAAAGAAAAGCCTCTGGCCTTTGGAAATGGCTCCATGCTGGCTGTGGCCTCACCTAGGTTATCGCCCAATACAAATTGAAACTTAGTTGGCTTTGGCTGCTCGCCTACGGGTACGTTAGGGTCGGCCACATCAAAGCCAGAAGTATAAAATACCTCTAGATCGTCATCCGCATCCAGCACACATTGTGCGGCTGTCTTCGTCAATAGCTTTTCTAGTTCTCCTCGCAATCTGTCTTTCTTAGCAGTGTCAACTTTAGTGCCGTTTTCAATGCCCAACGAATCGTGGAACTCCTTACCCTTGGCTGCTACCAATAAAACGGTGGCTTGAGCCAACGGAAAGGCAGCATTGCCGGTAATACGTGTTACTTTGTCTTGTGTGTAATTGTCCAGCTCCTCATCCGTTTTTCTGGACAACTCAAGTTTTGATTTGAGACTCATAGTTGTAAAGTTTAAGTTGAAAATATATTTAGAACAGTACACTTGTAACAAAACAATATCTGTGCCAAAGTCAGAGCTAAGATTCCAAATCTAAGATTTCAGGAGTTTTTATTCAAGATTATATAGTGGTTGAAGAACAGAATTGATAAGGAGCTTAAGGGTATAAAAACTTCACACCGATCGATGACCCGCGTGAGAGCTTACTTACTAGTTTTGATGGGCAACAAAGCAATTTTGCTCGGCTTCACATTAATACTAGTGGGCAGCAAACTCATTTTGATGGGCAACATTGCGTAAATTCTGGACGACAAAATCATACTGTTGGGCAACACCATAAAAAAAGTGGGCAACAACATGAATTTGCTGGGAAACAAACTCATAATTGGAGTAACCAAACTCATGGCTATTCGCCAAATTTCGTTCATCTCTTAAATACTAAGGCTATCTATTTGTGCTAATCAAGTATTCTTAAAGAACAAAAGGCAAGCTAGTCTAAGGCAGGATAAGAAAGATTAAGCGACAGCCGCACTAGAATTGATATCGATAATCTTCTTTAGCTCCTCAAGGGCTTTAGTTTCTGATTCATCGATAACGCCATCGGCATTGATTATGTCATACATATCAGTATAGACCTTGTACTTCTGGGTAAATTTTACTTTATCAAAATGTTTGAATGAATCTGTAATTACAGAAGCTATTTTTGATGACTCTAAGGCTCTATATTCTTTAACGCTTACCTCCAGCTTGTGAGTGTGATCCATCTCTTTAGGGAAGATTTTGCTCATCTTCTCTAAAATAACTTTTTTCTCAGCATCATGATAGTCTCCATCAGAATGCGCCATGTGCACATATAAAAACAAAACGAAATCAGCGAAGCTGGTATGCAGTATCATAATAAAGATCTTTTATTAATTACAAATCTAAATAAAAAGATGAATAAGAGTATAGTGGGGTAATGGTAAAATAAAAAAGCCCCTTCGTTTTTAGCAAAGGGGCTTTTAAATCATATTTAGAGATTACATCATTCCTCCCATTCCACCACCTTGCGGCATTGAAGGGCCTTCTTTCTCTTCAGGAATTTCAGAAACTACTGCTTCTGTTGTAAGCAATAAGCCAGCAATTGAAGCCGCATTTTCAAGTGCTAAACGAGCTACTTTCGTAGGATCGATGATACCTGCTTCGAAGAAGTTCTCGAACTTGTTATCGCGGGCATTGTATCCATAGTCCTTTTTGCCATCGCGAACTTTGTTCACAATTACAGAACCTTCTTGACCAGCATTTTCAGCAATGGTTCTCAATGGAGATTCAAGAGCAAGGCGGATAATGTTCACACCTGTTGATTGGTCTTCGTTATCAACTACTAGGTTTTTCAATGCTTCAATAGCACGTATGTACGCTACGCCACCACCTGGGATGATACCCTCTTGAACGGCAGCACGAGTTGCGTGCAACGCATCATCAACACGGTCTTTCTTTTCTTTCATTTCAACTTCAGTAGCTGCACCGATGTAAAGAATAGCAACGCCACCAGAAAGTTTAGCTAAACGTTCTTGCAATTTTTCTTTATCGTAATCAGAAGTAGTTGATTCAATTTGAGCTTTGATTTGGTTTACTCTTCCAACAATCTCATTTTTCTTACCAGCACCGTTTACGATGGTAGTATTGTCTTTATCGATAGTGATTTTTTCAGCACGACCTAGAAAATCTAATTTAGCATCTTCCAACTTCATGCCTGTTTCTTCAGAGATCACTTTACCGCCAGTCAATACAGCAATATCTTCCAACATAGCCTTTCTTCTATCGCCAAAGCCTGGAGCTTTAACAGCAGCCACTCTTAGAGCGCCACGGATTTTATTAACTACCAGAGTAGCCAAAGCTTCGCCTTCTACTTCTTCAGCAATAATCAACAAAGGTTTGCCCGTTTGTGCAGTAGCTTCAAGAACTGGTAAAAGTTCTTTCATGCTGCTGATTTTTTTATCGTAGATAAGAATGTATGGGCTGTCTAATTCAGCTTCCATTTTCTCGGTATTGGTCACGAAATAAGGAGACAAATAACCGCGGTCGAACTGCATACCTTCTACAGTTTTAACTTCGGTCTGTGTGCCTTTTGCTTCTTCAACAGTAATAACGCCATCCTTACCAACTTTATCCATTGCTGTGGCAATCATCTTACCAATTTCAGCATCGTTGTTAGAAGAAATAGAAGCTACTTGAGTGATTTCTTGTGAACCCTTAATTATTTTTGATTGCTTTTTAAGATGATCAACAACGGCTTCAACAGCTTTGTCGATACCGCGTTTCAAATCCATTGGATTCGCGCCAGCAGCTACGTTTTTAATACCGTGTGCATAGATTGATTGAGCCAACACAGTAGCAGTAGTGGTGCCATCTCCAGCTGCATCAGCAGTCTTCGAAGCAACTTCTTTTACTAGTTGAGCACCCATGTTTTCGATAGGGTCTTTCAAATCAATATCCTTAGCAACAGAAACACCGTCTTTCGTTACTGTAGGAGCACCAAATTTCTTATCCAAAATTACGTTTCTGCCTTTAGGGCCTAAGGTAACTTTTACTGCGTTTGCCAATTTATCAACGCCTTTCTTAATCCTATCGCGGGCGTTGGTGTCAAATGTTATTTCTTTAGCCATGATTGTATTCTTTTTAAGTTTTAAAAGTAAATTAAATTATTCCGAAGATATCCGAATTGCGCATGATAAGATATTCCTTACCATCAATTGTAATCTCTGTTCCAGAGTATTTTCCATAAAGAATATTATCTCCAACTTTAACTGTAACGGGCTTGTCTTTAATGCCTTCGCCTATTGCAATTACTTTTCCTTTTTGGGGCTTTTCCTTTGCTGTGTCCGGGATGATAATTCCAGAAGCTGTCTTTAATTCAGCTGCTGCAGGCTCTACTAAAACCCTGTCTTCATTTGGTTTGAAATTGATTTTTGCCATATTGAGTTATGATTTTAAGTGATATAAAGTTTTAAAACTTGCAATGCGCTCTAACGATTTTTGTGCCACACAGAATTTCAGGACATTTTTTCTGCATTTTTAGCTTTATGTATTTAAAAAGCACCAAATCTGTCAGGGTTTCTGTAAGGTTTGTTAATAAATTTTACATTTTGGCAGATTGCGTGGATTCCTGATTTTTTGTACTATTAAATCAAAAATTATAAACGTATGGAAAATTTAAAAGAAAACTGGCTTACCGAAGGGCTTATTGATTTTGAATACAAGAAGTATGTATTGCTTGCCTATTTGAAAAGTGCCAAAGAATCATTCTCTAGAGTTGAGCTCTATCCGTTCATGTCAGACTTGGTTTATCACTACCGAAACTTATTGGCATTGAAAGAAAACAAGTCGATGATTTTCGACCAATTTCCCAAACGATTGTCGATGGATAATCTTAAAAATTTGGAGTTGAACTATCGAAAGATAATTGAAGACGATGCCGTTATGCAGGAGATTCAGTCGATAATCGAATTTTCACTTCCTCGCATGAAAAATTCATTAGATGAAGGTTCTGTTGTGTATGAATATGTGGAGTCAAATTGTGAACTATCGCCTGTTGGTCTTACGTCTCTTTATACCAATGAAGGTTACTTATTCATATCTCAGGCGCAAGATCCTTTGGCTGAGATTTATCGCTATCAAATTACTATTTTTGATAACAGTAACGAAGTGTTTAGAGGCATACATACTCGACATATTACCAGTATCAAAAAGAGCTTTTCTAATACGTTTGAGCGAATGAAATTGCAATTAATAAAGCAATTCTCCGATTTACCCAACCCAGCTACTTATGCGGTTATCTCAAAAGTAAAGTTTGCTTTAGATCAAACATTAATGCCTGTGGCAAAGCGAATGCTTGTAAAGCAACTATCGCAAGCGGCCTAGATAATTGAGAAATATAAAAAATAAGAAAGGCTTCGATAACTCGAAGCCTTTCTTATAAAACGAAAATACTATTATTTATTTTTTGCTGTATCTTTAGCTGGAGTCGTTGTATCAGGCTTTTTTAAATTCAAGCTTGGAGCTGCTTGTTGTTCTTTAGCTCTATCAATCAATTCATCTGATGATGTGGGAGCTCCTTGGTTGGTAAAATTAGTAGCCAATGTGAATACCATGATTGCGATTGCCAGTCCCCAAGTTAATTTCTCTAAAATATCACCTGTCTTTTTTACTCCAATCAAGTTACTAGCACCAGATCCTCCAAATTGATTGGATAGACCACCACCTTTAGAATTTTGAGCTAATACAACTAAGACTAATAAAACGGCACAAAAAAGTGCTAGGCCAACAAACAAGATATACATATTATTTTTTAAGGTCTTCTATTTGGGCTGCAAAGTAAGCCTTTTTTTGTGGGAACTTCCAAATCAGTTTTTTCAAAACTTCAATGGCTTTTGCTTTTTTTCCTTGTTTCAATAGAATTTCAACCAATGTTTCTGAGATAACATTATCAGCAAAATGCTGGCTGTTGCCTGATAAGTCGGTAGGTTCGGCTTGTATTTCTGTTTTAGGTTTTTGTAGTGCAGGTTGCGTTTTTATAAAATTCTCAATGATCTCGATCTGCTCTTTCTGTTTTGGATGTACTGGATTTAATTTCTCCTCGGGGCTTAATTCTTCAATTATTGGTTCAAGATGTGAGATATCGTTGAGTTGCTCGTTATGATTTTTGGAAGTCACCTCCAAACTGGCTTCATAGTCATCATAGGCAGCCTTTGATTTTCTTAATTTTTCCAAATCACTAAATAGGCTTTCAATAAGAGCATCCGAATCAATATCAGTATGAGCTGGAGTTGAAGTGTTTAAATCCCACACAACTTCCCGAGTTATTGAATGATCCTGTTTAGCAACAAAGTCTATACGTTGCTTTTTAGCCTCAGTCATTATTGATTTTAGTGAAGATCTCTCTGTAGTATAGATTGCACTAATGGCTAATAAATCTGCCTTTATAGGCGAATCATTATCGGCTGCAGCACGTGAAGCTAAATTGTGGATTACTTGACTATACGGGAAATCTTTTTGAATGAATTGTAAATCCTTAAATTCTTCACTTGCGATCGAAGTATAATTTTTTACTAATGTTAAAAAGTGATATTTCTCCACGAAAGAATAAGTTGTATGGTAAAAGTAGGATTAAATTTAGCGTCAACCAAACAACAAATCGCACACAACAAAAAATCAACAACAAAATAGCAAATCTACCAATTGGCTACTGTGGCATTAAAAATATCAATTAGAATTTGATCGAAGATCGCTTTTTCATATTGCTCTTCAATAGTTGTAAAATTCTGACTGTTATCAAAATCTTTATAGAAAGTAAAGGTTCTGTCTTTAAAGCTATTTTTGGGCTCAACAGTATCTACATAATTTATCTTCACTCCGATGGTAAGCCTGGTCTGGGCTGCATATGATATCTCAGTTGGGCTTGCCCCTCCTGTTGGCGATGTGGTTCTTAAACTGTATTCAGATATGACTCCTTCTATCTGCAACTCACCTTCTTCTTTTACCACCCTCAAACTAGAATTTTGTTGATAGTAATCTTTGATCCTGTTGGTAAAAGAAGCGGCTAAGTTAGCTGGTGCCAAGTCAGTATTGTTGAACAGAGGCTGTATCTGCATTGTCTTAGCTGTAGTGGCTGCCCCACTCATTGAATAAACTCCGCAGCCTGAAATAGTGCAAACCACAATCAATAAAAAACAAAGACTGAGACAACATAGACTACCCTTCCAATTCATACTCCTTAATTTTTCTGTATAAAGTTCTCTCGCTGATTCCCAAATCACGTGCCGCATATTTACGTTTGTTGTTGTTTTTACGCAAGGCTTTTAAAATTAATTCCTTTTCCTTTTTCGCGATGGATAGCGAATCATCCTCCGCTTCGTGGGTAATGTCTTCCACTTCAACTGATTCGCCCATAGGCCGTACTTCGCGAATCTCTGGGCTAATGTTATATACTACAGGTTCGTTTGATTTCGTTTCAACAGAAGTTTGAATGCCTTCAAATAACCCTTTGTTCTCTTGAATGATTTGAGATGCTGAGGATGGATTAGCAATGTTTTCCAGCACCAGTTTTTTTAAATCGTTCATGTCCTTTTTCATATCGAAAAGAACTTTGTATAATATTTCCCTTTCAGAGATAGTGTCTTTGGAAGCGCCATCGCGATAAAGGGCAGGCAAACTATTTTCTTTAGGTAGATAATTGTTGAGTTCTTCCGTATTGATCTCTTTAGATTCAGGAGCCAATACCGAAATCTGATCCACCAAATTTTTGAGTTGACGAATGTTGCCTGGAAATCTGTATTTCAGCAAGAGCAGTTTGGCATCCTCAGAAAGCACAATGGGTTTTACTTTATACCGTTCAGCAAAATCGGTAGCAAATTTCCGAAACAACAATTCTATATCACGACCGCGTTCGCGAAGTGCAGGAACAAATATGGGTACGGTATTTAATCGATAATATAAGTCTTCACGAAATCTTCCCTGCTCTACTTTTAGCAAGAGATTAACGTTGGTGGCAGCTACTACTCGCACATCGGTTTTCACAACTTTAGATGAACCTACTTTTATGAATTCACCATTTTCTAATACCCTTAGCAATCTCGCTTGTGTTCCCAACGGCATTTCGCCAATCTCATCTAAAAAGATAGTGCCCCCATTAGTAACTTCAAAGTAACCCTTGCGCGCCTCATGTGCCCCCGTGAACGATCCCTTTTCATGCCCAAAAAGCTCTGAATCTATTGTACCTTCCGGGATCGACCCGCAATTGATAGCAATGAATTGGCCATGTTTTCGTGGGCTAAGGTTATGGATAATTTTAGAGAACGATTCTTTACCGCTACCACTTTCGCCAGTTATCAATACCGACATATCGGTGGGAGCTACCTGCATAGCCACACGCACCGCATTGTTGAGTTGGGGCGCATTTCCAATAATCCCAAATCGTTGTTTTATACTTTGAATATCAGCTTCTGCTATTGCCATTTTATTTATCAACTAAATTACTTTACCTAACAACGTGCCACCTGTGCAACTTTCAATCAACACATTTACATAGTCGCCTTTCGCGTGATTTCCTTTTGAAAAGATCACCACTTTATTTGAAGTAGTGCGGCCTTGCAACTGATCTTCAGACCGTTTGGATGTGCCTTCTATCAACACTTGTAATACCTTGCCAACATCGCGCTGGTTGCTTATGTATGAGTAATGTCTTTGCTTTTTTATAATCTCATCCAAACGCTGCTTTTTTACTTCGAGGGAAATATCATCTGCATACTTTTTAGCCGCCAACGTGCCTGGCCTTTCCGAATAATAAAACATATATGAAAAATCATACTGAACAACATCAATTAGCGAAAGCGTCTCTTGATGATCTTCATCCGTTTCAGTTGGAAAGCCTGTGATCATATCAGACGATATTCCGCAATCATTGCCCAAAATCTGCTTGATTGAATTGATTTTACCGATGTACCATTCGCGCGAATAGCCTCGGTTCATCATCTCTAAAATCCGGCTGCTGCCGCTTTGAACGGGCAAGTGAATGTAATTACAGATGTTTTCATACTTTGCCATTACATGCAATACTGCATCAGTAATATCTTTTGGATGTGAAGTGGAGAACCGAACCCTTAATTGAGGGCTTACTTCCGCAACCATCTCTAGCAGATGATCGAACGTAATTATTTTTTCTACCGATTTCTTTTCGATCCTCGCCTTATTATTTTCTTCCTCGCTCCATTTGTACGAATCCACATTTTGTCCAAGCAAAGTAACTTCCTTAAAGCCGTTGGCAACCAATTCCTTTGCTTCCTGAATAATAGAATATGGATCGCGGCTTCGTTCGCGCCCACGCGTAAAAGGCACTACACAAAACGAACACATGTTATCACAACCTCGCATGATGGAGATAAAGGCTGTAACACCATTAGAGTTCAATCGCACTGGGGTTACATCACCATACGTTTCTTCCCTGGAAAGGAACGTGTTTACTGCCTTTTGGCCGCCATCTACTTGCGCAATTAACTTTGGCAAGTCGCGATATGCATCGGGGCCAGCCACAAGGTCAACCATCTTTTCCTCTTCTAGTAAATTGGTTTTTAACCGCTCGGCCATGCAACCTAAAATGCCCACCATTAATTCTGGCTTTAGCTTTTTGAAACCATTAATGTGCATAAGCCTATGCCTCACAGTTTGTTCTGCTTTCTCGCGAATGGAGCAAGTATTGAGAAAGATAAGATCTGCTTGCGCGATTTCTGATGTGGTATCGAAGCCTTCCTTAGCAAGTATAGAAGCCACTATTTCGCTATCCGAAAAATTCATTTGACAGCCGTAGCTTTCGATGTAAAGTTTACGTTTTTGCCCCGTGGATATAGTTGATGTGGTTCTTAACTCCTCAATCTCTTCTTTGGTTTGGTCTAAAATATCGAGTTCCGTGATCAGATTTTCCATTTCTTACATTGCCAAGGCACAAAGATAATACAATCTTTGTTTGATATGACATCTTGGCAGGTTTTAATTCAAATCAGCCTAGTACCATGGAGGGCAAAAACAATTTTAAGCCATTGCTTGCAAATGATTGTATTGAAACTTGGCTACTTCTTGTGAATAAACCAAGCCCACGCAATCAACACGAATTGAATAGGTAATCTAATAAGGGCCGCTTCGTGAGTACCAATGGCCGGTGAATCCTTAAAAACATCCATTACATGCAACGGTAGAAATGCAATCATCAGTAAAAGTATGCCAAGGGTTGCCACCGATTTGGTTGCAGGCAGAAGTGCGCCAATGCCAAGTGCTATTTCAACTACACCCGATGCATAAATAATAAACTTTCCAGGAAGCGAAAGCGGTACAAAAGGCAAATACATTTCAGGTTTTAAAAAATGATTGACACCTCCAAAAATAAGGAAGATGGCAAACAAGACGGTCAATATTGTTTTGAGTATTTTCATTTGGATTACTTTCAATGTGCTTTCAAAATTAATGATTTAGAAGCACGAAAATAATACCGAAAGTACTTAAAGGCATTCTTTTAAAATTAGTCTTTAACTTCACAAATAGATTTTTGATGGCTAAGCAACCAAATGAATATTTATTATTTTTGACTACTTGTCCTAAATTACCCAGACAATGATTAACAACGAAATTCCCATTACTACCATTGATGAGTACTTTGCTTTGCAGCCTATGGAAAAACGAGAGGTATTGGAAAAACTTAGGTTTACCATAGCTAAAGCTGCACCTCAAGCCGAAGAAGTTATCAGCTATCAAATGCCTGCATTTAAATTTCATGGCATGCTGGTGTACTTTGCTGCCGCTAAAAATCACGTTGGTTTTTACCCAATGCCAAAAGTGATTGAAGTATTTAAAGATCAATTAAAAAACTATGAGCTCACTAAAGGCACCATCCGTTTTCCGTACGACAAACCTCTTCCTGTAAAATTGATTACGGAAATAGTGAAGTATCGAGTTAATGCTAATCTTGAAAAAGCTCAGCTCATGCTAGATAGTAAGGGAGTAAAAAATAAATAAAAAAAAACAAAAATAAAATTATCGCCAAACCTGATCTCAGCTGCTTACTTTTGCAGATAGTATAAATTTAAGTATTTATGAAAATCGTTCGTTTTGCCCCTGTACTATTATTCTTGCTTGTTGGTTGTGTCGATTCAAAAAAAGAATCACTGATTAAGGAGTATGAAAGTAAGTTGAATCCTGATTTAGTTTTAACTATTGGCAAGCTCGAAAAAACGGGAATCTTAACTGGAGCTGACAGTCTTAATTATTTATTAAAGTCCAACCTTTCAGAAGTTGGGATTAATCCTTCCACTATTGAAAATTGGACACCTGACAGCATGATTGCTCACTACAAAAAAATAACCTATTCATTTCGCACTTCCATTGACGCATTCAAATACACAGCTTCTGTTGCAAAAGAAAAAGGCAAGCCAGAGTTATACACAGATTTTATTAAACAATATACAAACGATTTGAGAAGAGATTCAATTCGATTGAGCACAATGGAACGCCTTACCAACCTGAAAGATTCTACCCTAGCAGTGAAATATTCTGGCATGCTCTCCATTCAATCAAAAGATGGCACAAAGCAAGAAATTAAGAAGACTTATCTTTTCTCAACGGATGGCTCGAAACTATTGAGTGAGATTAAAGAACAATAATAGGTTTCTAAAACTGATTGCTTCTTAGTAATACAAGCGTACAAGCTTCTAACGTATCAATAGATTTTTCTTGTAAGATCTTTTCAAATTCCTCATTTTCCGTTCCGGGATTGAAGATAACTCTCTTGGGATTTAAGCTTATAATGTAATCATACCATTCAGGTTGGTGCTGTGGACCAATGTAAAGTGTAACTGTGTGAACATCAGTAATCATTGGCTTAGTAGCGATATTGAGTATTTCTTTGCCGAATACTTCACCAACTTTAATCCCAACAGGAACAAAGTCAATTTTATATTCATGCAGCATGCTAGCAACGAGATAAGCATATCTACTTTGGTTGGTTGTTGCTCCAATGATTACAGTTTTTTTTAGTTGATAGTCCATAGAAAATTATTTAGCTTCTCACCTCTCAAATCTAGCAGCACTTTCAGCGCACCGTTCTCCATCCATTGCTGCCGATACAATTCCACCCGCATAGCCTGCTCCTTCCCCGCAAGGAAAAAGATTTTTTATTTGTGGATGCTCAAGCGTTTCTTTCAAGCGAGGAATTCTTACTGGGGATGATGTTCGGCTTTCAATGCCAACAATCTGCGCCTCGTTGGTGAGATAACCTTTCATCTTAGTAGTAAAGTTCTTGAAGCCTTGTTTTAAACTTTCAGCAATGAAAGGTGGCAGCGCAGATTTCATATCTAAAGAAACCAAGCCTGGTTGATACGATGTATCTAAAAGAGAAGAGGAAATTTTGTTTTCGGTAAAGTCAACTAGCCGTTGTGCTGGTGCCGCTTGACTTCCACCTGCCAACTCGCAGGCTTGCTTTTCAATTGCAGCTTGAAAATACATTCCTGCCAAAGGGCCATGAATAGAATACTCTAGAAAGTCGGATTCATCAACAGCTACAACAATGCCTGAGTTGCTAAACTTGGAATCTCTTCGAGAGGGACTCATTCCATTCACTACAATCTCTCCGGGTTGTGTTGCAGCCGGAACAATAAATCCACCAGGGCACATGCAAAATGAAAACACGCCTCTCTCCTTTCCATTTACTTTTGCTTGGTGCACCAATGAGTAAGATGATGCCGGCAGGTAATCTCCACGATCTTCACAATGGTATTGAATTTTATCAATCAAACTCTGTTGGTGTTCAACTCTCACACCAATAGCGAAGGGCTTTGTTTCGATTAAAATATTTTTCTTATGAAGCAACGAATAAATATCACGAGCAGAATGCCCGGTTGCTAAGATTATGCTTTCACCTTCAATAACATTGTTCTCATGGGTTACAACTCCCTTGATTCGATCATCTTGAATAGTGAAATCAACAACGCGCGTATTGAAATGAATCTCACCACCATATTTTAAAATAGTTTCTCTAAGTTGGGCTACTAATAAAGGAAGTTTGTTGGTGCCAATATGCGGATGCGCATCGTAAAGAATTTCATTGCCAGCACCATGCTCTACCAGTATTTCCAAAATCCTTTTTATATCGCCACGTTTTTTGGAACGCGTATATAATTTTCCATCGGAGTAGGTGCCAGCACCGCCTTCACCAAAACAATAATTAGAATCTGGGTTTACAATGTGCGCTTTATTAATAGCAGCAATGTCTCGTCTTCTGGCCTGCACATCTTTGCCGCGCTCAATGATAACGGGCTTCACGCCTAATTCAATCAGCCGCAAGGCAGCAAACATACCAGCTGGCCCGGCACCCACAATAATTACTTGCCGTGATTGAGATACATCTTTGTATTCGCTCGCTCGACTAGTTTCTTTAACGGCTTGTTGCTTATCAACAAGCTCGACTAAAAACTTCACGATTATTTTTCTTCCTCGTGCATCAATTGATCTTCTCAGTGGTTTAAGAAATAAATTGCCATCATCGGTAAGGTTTAGCTTTTTTAAAATGGCAGGCTTGAATAACGCTTCATCGAAAGCCTCTTCGGGACTAATATCTACTTCAAAAGTTTTGTTCATTGCGAAAGGTTTTTATCCTTCAATATAACTTTACTAAAGTTTCGTCTTTTTTGTAAAATCTGCTACAAATTACGGCCTTCTGCCACTGCCATCAAAGGAAAGTGAATAGCCAATATTGAGGCCTAATCGAATGGAGTGGGCAAATTTATCGCGCGACACATCTGTAAAATAATTACTGTAAAAGGGATCGGAATCAAACCAACGATACCCTGCGGAGTAGCCCCCAAAAATATCAATTGTAATACCATCTCCGCTATTGTTTTTCATAAACCGAATGCCCACCATCAATCCATATTCAGCTTTTTGCTCGGTGGCATTGGCAGTGATTATACCAGACGTAGCTGTAGGCGGAAGCACATTGGAGGAATAGCTCAAATTGGTAAATCGAAACTCTTGGCCAAAATACCACATACCCATTCGCAAGGGATTATAATACTTTTGCCGCAAGGCCATGGCATAGCCGCGACTAAAGGTTTTGCCTTGGGGCACGTTATCATCAGCAGTAAAAAAAGGATCTCGCAAACCTTCAAAAACAAATTCATGTCCAAGCCTTTCCTGATTATAAAACTCAACGCCAAAAGGCATAGAACCAACAAATGAAAGTATAGGATTGCCAGCTAAAATTACACCCAAATATTCAGTGTTTTTGGGTGTGAAATACCTTGATGTTCTCTGATTGTTTTTTGTATCAACTAGCACTGGCTTCGCGGCTTCTTTTTTTGCCAAGTCAGTAATACTTTGAGTTAAGGCAGGATTGGTATCATAAAACGGTTTATAATATCCTGATAACTTCCCCTCCTGATCGAACATTTCCCACGTACCAATGCGCACATCGTTTTCGATTTCTCCTTTTGTTTGAAGCCTACCACTTGGGTAATATCCTTTATAGGTGCCTTTGCCATCTTCAAATTTGCACTCACCTTCTAGCTTTCCATTTTGAAAATAGTATTGCCAATTGCCTTGGCTTTTGCCATTCACAAGCTGGCCTTCAACTCGTATTTTTCCATCGGGATAAAACTCTCGGTACTCACCTGAGTTGTTCTTATAAATCGTTTCACTTTTCTTCGACTTATCGTTATTGAACGAACTCCAGTATCCGTTCTTTTTGCCACCCAAATAATCGCCACTTGAGCTGATCTCACCATCTTCAAAATAATATTTCCACGTGCCTTTGGGTTCATCATTTTCGTACACGCCTTGTGATGAAACTTTGCCCGAAGGATAATAATATTTCCACTCGCCATTTTTCTTTCCATTCACATAACTACCTTCTGCTTGCAGAAATCCTTCTTCGGTATATAGCTTCCATATCCCGAAATTCCGCACTCCTACTTTCGGGCCTTTTGCCAATACCTTTCCCGTAGTGTAATATTCTGTGTACTCTCCAACATTATCTTCATACTTAATTTCGCCTTTCAACATGCCATCTTCAAAGTAGGTTTTCCATAGCCCCACACGCTTGTTGATCTGGTAAGAACCAATCTCTTTTAAAGCTCCACTTTCATAATACACTTTCCATTCACCTTCTTTATCCTTGGCATTTACAACGCCTTCCATACTTTTTCCACCGCCTTCAAAAAAATATTCCCACACCCCATAATTGGAATTTTTTTGAAGGATGCCACGCATCTTTACGTTGCCTGTTTCATAATAGAATTCCCAATTGCCTGCCGTTTCATTGTTTGAATATTGGCCTTTTGATTCGATGTTGCCATTTAAAAAATACGAAATGTACCTACCATTAAAGACATTGCTAACGCTATCTTTTACTTGATACACTTCTTTGATGTTTTGCTTAGCTGCATCGTAGTAAGAGTAGCGAGTGAAGGGTTGTGCGTTGGCGAGAGTAGTAGTGAGTATATAAAAGACAATAGTCCATAGTCCATAGTCCATAGTCCAATGCCGAATCGAATATAATCTTGAATTTGAAATCTTAAATCTTAAATCTTCGCTCACCAATTGTAAATCTAAAGTCTCATTTAAAAGTAACCATTGCATCAATAGCTGGCTTGCCCCATTCAAGTTTTTCCTGTTCTGTCCATAGCTCTGGGAAGAACATTACCTTTCTGAATTTTGGTGGCAAGTATTTTTGCCAATTGGTTCCACCTGTTGCCTTAATATCGGAAGGTGATTTTTGTAGGTATTGACCTGCCGATCTTAAATGAGCCAGCGGCCACATTACGTTGGCAAGCAAATCATATTTGCGCAGGCGTGATATCACTTCGGGCTGATGGGCGAACGACTTCATATATTGCTTTCGCAGATTCTTTTCTTTGTAGGCAGTTGCCAAATTTAAAAAGTCTTGCGCATACTTTTGTTCAAATTGCCGCAACGTTAATGTCTTCTTGCCCGTTGCCAATTCAGTGGCGCCACTTCGCCAATAGAGTTTTTCGAGCACGTCTTTCAAATTATAAATTTCGTCCATCGCGTTTCGATGGTTTTGATCCACAAGATTAACAACATCGGTTGAACAGATTTCGATGAAACGATATTGCGCTGATTGGAAGCCACTGGCAGGCAACAAGGCCATACGGAATTTTAGAAACTGTTGCTTCTCCATGCCGTCCACCATTACCGAGAATGAAGATATCAACTGCTCGAAGTAGCGAATGATGCGATCTAATCGAGCAGTGAAAAAAGTAAGCTCTGGCGTTTCAAGATTAGCAAGCTGCTCTATCTCATGCAAGATGAGTTTGAAATATAATTCTGTAATCTGATGATAGGTGATAAAAATCTTTTCGTCAGGAAATTGTGTTTTAGGATTCTGCAAACTTAGAAGTGTATCCAGATGAATATAATCCCAATAGGTTAAATAATCTGCGTGAAGCAGCCCATCAAGGTAAGAGGATAAATCTTGCCCCATTACATCATACTTCTGGCGAAGTTTATTGAGTTTATCAAGAAGGTCTTTTTCGATTGCAGGTTCAGTCATTGGGATGTTAAAATCTTGAGTAAATTTGAGGCTTTCCAAAGAATAACCAAAATTGTTATGTCAGCCACTGCCACACATGCCAACAGCAAGAAATCGCTAAAGCAAGATAACTACGAACAACCCGATTTTTATTGCATTGATGATTTGCTTACAGAAGAGCATAAGTTGGTGCGCAGTGCCGCACGCGATTTTGTGAAGCGCGAGATTTCACCTTACATAGAAGATTGGGCACAACGTGCTTACTTTCCTTACGAGATTGTGAAGAAGTTTGGTGAGGTTGGAGCTTTCGGCCCTACGCTTCCGCAGAAGTATGGCTGTGGCGGATTGGACTATATCTCTTACGGAATTTTGATGCAAGAAATTGAACGTGGAGATTCAGGCATGCGATCCACAGCATCGGTGCAAGGATCGCTTGTAATGTATCCCATCTATAAGTTCGGAAGCGAAGACCAGCGAATGAAATATTTGCCTAAGCTGGCTAGTGGCGAATGGCTCGGTTGCTTTGGCTTAACAGAACCCGATCACGGCTCGAACCCCAGCGGTATGGTTACCAACTTTAAAGACATGGGTGATCATTATTTATTGAACGGTGCTAAGATGTGGATATCCAATTCTCCCAAAGCAGATGTAGCTGTAGTTTGGGCAAAGAATGAAGCAGGAAGAATTCATGGGTTAATTGTAGAGCGCGGCATGGAAGGATTTTCTACTCCTGAAACTCATGGCAAGTGGAGCCTTCGCGCAAGCACCACGGGTGAATTAGTGTTTGATAATGTGAAAGTGCCTAAAGAAAATTTATTGCCAGGCAAAAGTGGATTGGGTGCACCTATGATGTGCTTGGACTCTGCTCGTTTTGGCATTGCGTGGGGCGCAATTGGTGCAGCTATGGACTGCTACGATTCTGCCAGACGATATGCAGCCGAACGCATTCAGTTTGGTAAACCCATTGCCTCCTTTCAACTGCAACAAAAAAAATTGGCTGAGATGCTCACCGAAATAACAAAAGCACAGCTGCTTAACTGGCGATTAGGTGTATTGATGAATGAAGGCAAAGCCACCACACCCCAAATATCAATGGCCAAAAGAAACAGCGTGCATACCGCATTAGAAATTGCCAGAGAAGCAAGGCAAATTCACGGGGGCATGGGCATTACAGGCGAATACCCCATAATGCGTCACATGATGAACCTAGAATCGGTAGTGACTTATGAAGGCACACATGATATACATTTATTAATTTTGGGAAGTGAGATTACAGGGATAGCGGCTTTTGGTTGAGTTATAAGTCGGCATAAGGATAAACCTATAGGTTGATTTTATGAGAATTGTACGTATCTTTGCAACTCGATTAAACGCCTTCCAATATGACACGGAAGATTTTGATGAAGTTAAACGCCTATTTCAACATTGGCAAGATCCTGAATTTCTTGAAGATTTTTTTTATAAAAACTCAGGCGATCTGCCGTTTTTCAATTCAATCTCTATTGAAAATGCAATTATCTCAACAAAGGCAGAAGCTATCCGACTTGAAAGTGAGCTTAAAAGATTATCAGAGAGTCAAAGTGAGTCTCTCGACAATATTTTTATCCCATTGGACAAATACCTAGATAATGATCTTACTAGAAGTAAAGCAAAAGGTGATCGTCAAAAAAGTTGGCTTAGATTATATGCACTCAAAATAGATTCAAATGTTTATGTAGTTACAGGTGGTACTATAAAGTTAACCAAGAAAATGCAAGATCGTGAGCATACCAATAAGGAACTACAAAAAATTGAACGTTGCAGAGATTATTTACACGAACAAGGAATCACTGATATTGATGGATTTAAAGAACTTGACTTATAAATTTTTAAACAATGAAGACTGAAACAAACCTAGATCGATTTAATAAAATTGTATCCAAGGGACATTCTGGTTGGCTTGATGATGCAAAGTGGCGTAAAGAAAATGAAGAGTGGCTTGATCGCTCATTCAAGATTGCTTTGCGAGTTCTCAGCATATTGAGAAGTACATCAACTACACAAAAAGAATTAGGTAAGAAAATGGGTGTTTCACCTCAGCACATAAACAAAATTCTTAAAGGTCAAGAAAACCTGTCACTAGAAACAATTTCTAAACTTGAAAGTGCTTTAGGTATAGAGTTAATTTCAATTCCTTCAACACAAAGCATAACTGAAGTTAGTTACGATTACGCAAAAGTTTATGAAATTAGTGAAGCGTATCGTAGAAAAGTGTTTGCCTCTGTTTCAACACATGAATATGGTTCGTTTAAAGCTGATTCTTATGAATCAAGCATTGAAGAAGACACTCAGAAAATAGCTGCTTAAATGAAAACAAAAGTTCCCATTGGCTTTGCCTTGAAGAGAATAGCGACCGAACAATTTGCTATAGTAGAAGATGGATATTCAGAAAAAGCAAATACTAATTTAGTCACCAATTTAAGATTTGCTATTAACAAAGAAAACAGAATGGTAGCAGTTTTTGCTCTATTTAAATTTGAGCAAAAAAAAAATCCTTTCTTATTGATAGAATCGTCATGTCACTTTCAAATTACTATGGAATCTTGGACAGGTTTCATTTCTAGTCAATCTACTAAAATCATAATCCCAAAGGGATTTCTAGGTCATCTTACAATGTTAACTGTTGGTACCACGAGGGGTGCTCTGCATACTAAGACTGAAGGCACTCGATTTAATCAATTCATACTACCTACAATCAATATAAATGATATGGTTAAAAAAGATATTTCCTTTGAATAATTTCTTTTAGGGAAGACCTGAGCTATGAAAATTACCACCATCCTTGGGGCTCGCCCTCAATTTGTAAAGGCCGCAACGGTATCGCGCGCATTGAAGAAAGAAGGCATTCAAGAAATTATTATTCATACGGGTCAACACTTTGATGAGAACATGAGCCAAGTGTTCTTCGATGAGATGGACATTCCAACACCTAATTATAATCTTGCCATTAGTGGATTGAATCATGGAGCGATGACGGGTAGAATGCTTGAGAAAATTGAAAACGTTCTATTGACTGAAAAACCTGATTATGTATTGGTCTATGGCGATACAAACTCAACGCTGGCAGGGGCTTTAGCCGCTTCTAAACTTCACATTCCAGTAGCTCACATAGAAGCTGGGTTACGAAGTTTTGATATGAAAATGCCCGAGGAAATCAATCGGATTTTAACAGATAGAATCAGTAAACTACTTTTTTGTCCAACTCAAACTGCCATTCATAATCTAGAAAAAGAAGGCTACAGCAACTTTGATTGCGAAATATTGAATGTTGGTGATGTGATGTATGATGCAGTGCTCTACTACAAATCCAAAATAAAGTCACACTCAACAGTTATTCAAAAGCAACAGTTAGAAGGCAAACCTTTTGTGCTGGCAACATTGCATCGCGCAGAGAATACGAATGATCCATCAAGATTGAAAAGTATTATCGAAGCTCTTAACGAAATCAATAGAGAAATTCAAGTGCTGCTTCCACTTCATCCAAGAACAAAATCGGTTATTCAAACACAAAAGATAAAATTAGAAGCTACCATCATCGACCCCGTTGGTTATTTCGATATGCTGGCTTTGTTAGAAAATTGTAAAATGGTGCTTACCGACAGTGGCGGCCTACAAAAAGAAGCTTACTTCTTTCAAAAATATTGCTTGACTTTACGTGATCAAACCGAATGGGTTGAACTTGTAGAAGCTAATGCAAACTCACTTGTTGGAGCTGAAACAAAAATCATTCTTGAAGCTTTCCATTCCACCAAGAATAAAATCATAAACACTAAAAATAATCTTTATGGAAACGGCAACGCTTCCAACTTAATCGCTGAAAAGCTGAAGAGTTTCAAATAAGCGCTAATCTAAATTAAAACAACTCCTTTGCGATTTTATAGACTGGATCAGCCTTGCCCATCGAATAAAAATGAAGGGAAGGAACACCATATTTGATCAACTCTTTTGATTGATTGATGATCCACTCAACACCTACTTGCTTTACTGAAGCACTGTCCTTACACTTCTCAACTTCATCAGCTAATGCTTCAGGCAAATCAATATGAAAGATGGTTGGAAGTACTGTGGCTTGCGCTTTGGCAGTAATTGGCTTGATGCCCGGAATAATGGGAACGTTGATACCCGCTTCTCTGCACTTATCCACAAAATCAAAATATTTTTTATTGTCGAAAAACATTTGCGTTACAATGTACTCGGCACCTAAATCCACTTTGTGCTTTAGGTACTTCAAATCGGTTTTAAGGTTGGGCGCAGAATAATGCTTTTCAGGATAGCCAGCAATACCAATGCAAAAATTGGTAGGCGCAGCGTGTTCTAGTTCATCATCCAAAAATTTCCCCTTGTTCATTTGCACAACCTGCGTAAGCAATTCAGAGGCATACTTATGCCCTTCCGGATCGGGTACAAAACGAGGCTCTGTTTTAATCGCGTCTCCTTGCAATGCCAGCACGTTATCAATGCCCAAAAATTGTAGATCAATAAGTGCGTTCTCAGTTTCTTCTCTGCTAAAACCTCCACAAATTATATGCGGCACTGTATCTACTTTATATCTGTTTTGAATGGCTGCGCAAATGCCCACTGTACCTGGTCGTTTGCGGGTTGACCGCTTCTCAAGCAACCCATTCTCTTTCTTTTTATAAACATACTCCTCACGGTGATAGGTAACATCAATAAAAGGAGGTTTAAACTCCATCAACGGGTCTATATTATTGAACAGCAATTGAATATTTTCACCCTTTAATGGTGGCAATATTTCTAAACTGAAAAGTGTTTTGCCCTTTGCGTTTTTAATGTGATCGGTAACTTTCATTTTATGGATTAACTTGCTTTATCTATTATTATTTTTTTGCAAAAATACGGTATTTAGTGTTTCCTTAGGCAACTTTCTTAGGATAGCATCAATAACCTCAAACCCTTAACTTTGCTTTTCTTTACCTACAATCTTGACTGATCAACTTTCAGCATTCTCAGATTCCAACACACTCTTTGCCGAGCTTGTGTTGCCAGTGCCTGTTGCAAGACTTTTTACTTATCGAGTTCCATTAGCATTCAACAATCAAATAAAAGTTGGGCAGCGAGCCATAGTACAATTTGGTGCAAAAAAAATCCTTACGGGGATCATCACTAGTATACATCAACAGCCACCTCAACAATTTGAAGCCAAGTATATTCTAGAGTTACTAGATGAAAATGAAATCATCTATCCGCAGCAGCTAAGTCTTTATCAATGGATAGCCGATTACTACATGTGCTCGTTGGGTGAAGTTGTGAATGCGGCATTGCCTTCTGGCCTTAAACTTTCCAGTGAATCCATTGTGCAAATCAATCCTTCGTTTGATCGAGAAAATACTGAGTTTGGTTTTTCTGAAAAAGAAGAGATGTTACTTCAACGCCTAGCGCAAACTGAATCGCTTACCTACACGGAAGTATCGAAACTGTTGGCAGCCAAAACAATCTATACATTATTAAAATCGCTTCATGCCAAAGGTGCTATCATTCTTATTGAGCAAGTAAAAGAAAAATTCAGACCTAAAACAGAAAGGCGTGTACGGCTTGCAAATAACTATATAAATAAAGCTGATCTCGAAAAGTTGTTTGAAACAATCAGCGCCAAGCCTAAGCAAGAAGCAGTACTGTTAAAATACTTACAGGCTGTTCCTGTATTTAGCAATCCTCTGCTTAACGCTAAGGGGATAAAGAAAAATCAATTGCTGAGTGAAGATATTTCGGAATCATCCTTGCAAACATTGGTGAAGAGAAATGTATTTGAAGAATTCGATCAAATTATTCCCCGCTTTGGGTTTGATCAACAGACCAACTATAGTCCGATATTATTAAGCGAAGCGCAGATAAAAGCTCGAAATGAAATACTTTCTTGCTTTGATAAAAATAAAGTAGCCCTCCTTCATGGCGTTACCGGAAGTGGTAAGACAGAAATCTATATCGACCTTATTATAAAGGCGTTGGATGGAGGTTCGCAAGTGTTGTATCTCCTTCCGGAGATTGCGCTTACTACTCAAATCGTTCAACGTTTATCCAAAATAGTTGGAACTTCAATGGGAGTATATCATTCCAAGTTCTCTGACAATGAACGAGTAGAAGTTTGGAACGGAGTGCTAAATGGCAAGTTCAAATTTGTGGTCGGTGTTCGTTCTTCTATCTTTCTTCCGTTCGATAATCTCGGGTTGATTATAGTAGATGAAGAGCACGATGGTTCGTACAAACAATACGATCCATCACCACGGTACAACGCTCGCGATGTGGCAATGGTAATGGCACAACAACATCATGCCAAAGTATTGCTAGGCAGTGCCACACCCTCATTGGAATCATTTTATCAAACACAACAACACAAGTACGAACGCATAATTTTGAACCAACGCTTTGGTGAGGCACAATTGCCCGATATTCTTTTTGCTGATATTGTTTTGGAGAAAAAGTTAAAGCGTATGAAGGGAGATTTTACTTCCGTATTGCTTAATGAAGTAAGAGATACGCTCGCGAAAAAAGAGCAAGTTATTATTTTTCAAAACCGCAGAGGGTATTCACCCATGCTGCAATGTGAAGACTGCGGATGGATACCCAAGTGCATTAACTGCGAGGTGAGTTTAACGTATCATCAATACCGCAATTCGTTAATATGCCATTATTGTGGCTATCGCGAGGAGATGCCAAAGCAATGCGCTAACTGCTCTTCCAAGCGATTAAAAACACTGGGTTACGGAACTGAAAAATTAGAAGAAGAAATAAACCTGTACTTCCCTGAAATTAAAGTGCAACGTATGGATCTAGATACCACCCGCAACAAGGGCGGCTATGAAAATATCATAGAAAGCTTTGAACATGGCAACACGAATATATTGGTGGGAACACAAATGGTAACAAAAGGCTTAGATTTTAATAACGTAAGCTTGGTGGGTGTTTTTGATGCTGATCGCATGATGCACTTTCCAGATTTTCGTTCGTATGAAAGAGCCTTTCAATTGATCACGCAAGTAAGTGGCCGCGCAGGCAGACGTGCCACACAAGGCCGAGTGGTAATACAAACTTCAAACACACAACACCCACTCTTTACTTATGTTGTAAATAATGATGTAGAGGGTTTTATCAATTGGCAATTGATGGATCGTAAAGAACATTTTTTTCCACCTTACTCACGGCTGATCCACATCACAATCAAAAACAAGGACAAAAAGAAATGTGCAGAAGCCGCAGAAACGTTTGTAGTTGCTGCCAAAGAAAAGTTACGATCCGTTTTCATACAAGGGCCGGCTGAGCCGATGATATCTAAAATAAAAAATGAATTCATTCAGGTTGTGCTTTTAAAAATCAATCGTGACCAAGGCAAGTTAAGTGAAATAAAGTCAGGCTTACTAGGCATTGCCGAAGAACTCACCCAACAAAAAGAATTTAGAAACTCAAGAATTATGTTTGATGTAGACCCTGCATAAATAAAGCAAATCTGATTTTACTTATATTTACCATAACTCTATGGATCGATTAGAATTGTATTTTCTTCCGCCCACTCTAGAAGTCACCGATAAAAATTATCGGCTTGGAAGGCTTCAAATAAAATTCATGCTAACCTCAATAGCTTTTGGATTAGGCTATTTGGTGGATACCTACTTTACAGGATTTATCATTGCTCGTTATGTGATGATCATTAATTGTTTATTATTTACTAGTCAATTGTTTGCATTCAAAGGAGGGCTTTCATTGCGCATAACCTCACATATTTTTATCTTCATTTGTTGGTCTATAATATTCACACTGACTTTATTTTCAGGCGGCATACAGTCATACGTGTTAGGTTGGATTTTGCTTATCCCGATTATTAGTTTAATTCTATTGACCTACACCATAGCTTGGATTTGGGGAGTGATCGGGTTTTTTACCGTTGTTTTTTTCTATTTCATACAACCAACTGAACTTATCCCATTCGATTTAATCTTTGTTACCAATAACTTATTAATTGCATCACTCCACGTTGGTCTGTTATTTCTACTTTTAACACTAATCTATATATTTTATAAGCAACAGAACGCATTGATTGATACCATTGAAGAGCAGAATGAAACATTAAAATCAAGCAAGGAAGAAATTGCTACCCAGAACGAAGAACTAAGTCAAAGCCAAGAAGAAATATCCAGTCAGCGTGATCTTGTTACTTTACAAAATCAATCGCTTGAAGAAGCACGAGGCATTATAGAAAAGCAAAATGAGGCATTGACTGTAAAAAATGAAAATCTAGAAATAGAAATTAAAAAACGAACGGCAGAACTTGTAGAGTACAATCAACAGTTGGAGCAGTTCGCGTTTATGTCGTCACACAATCTTCGCGCACCTATTGCCCGAATTTTAGGACTTTTCAATGTACTTGAGATTACTCAAAATAAGGATGACGAAATTACGATCCGAAAAAGTCTAATTGTATCAGCTCGGGAGTTAGATAGAGTGGTAAAAGATTTGACTACCATTTTAGAGATAAGGAAAAATAATACTTCTATACTGATTGATATAGACTTACATGAAGAGTTGAATCTGGTGCTCATCAATCTTGAAAAAGAAATTACAGAAACGAAAACTACAATTACACTCGATTTTGATCGAGCATCCACAATTCGAACTATAAGGCCTTACTTGGATAGCATACTCATTAACCTAATCAGTAACGCTATTAAATATCGCAAGGAAAACCATTCACCCATAATTGAAATTAAAACTGAACTTATTGATGAATACCTGTGCCTTACTATAAAAGATAATGGGATGGGTATTGACTTGGCCAAGTACAAGGATAAATTATTCACTCTTTATAGTAGGTTTCACAATCATGTAGAGGGCAAAGGATTGGGGCTTTACCTTGTTAAAATTCAGGCGGA
Source organism: Cytophagales bacterium (assembly GCA_038205685.1). Classification (GTDB taxonomy): domain Bacteria; phylum Bacteroidota; class Bacteroidia; order Cytophagales; family Cyclobacteriaceae; genus ELB16-189. The sequence goes on from JBBRBQ010000023.1 coordinate 27,064, forward strand.
AACATTAGGTGGCAAAGTGGAAGTGGTTAGCGACTTGAACAAGGGCACTGCCTTCACTATCTACTTTAGACAAAACAAATGACGGTCTTATCTCGCTCTTTTTAAAAACGAGCGCATGAAATTGAAGGATTGTTAGAAATAATTTCTAACAAAGAAAGAGGTACTGTTATTTCGTTGTTCGTTCCGCTAACTCAAAATGCATCCCTTCTTGCTGTTAAATAGAGTTAGTGCTTCTGTGATTTTTAACATAGCCCAACTTTTTAACAACTCGCCAACAAACAACTATCCTAAAATATCCCACTCTTCATTTAACACGGGAATTGCTTGATGCGCTGTTAAATCAAACTGGCAAGGCACTACCGAAACATAATTGTTGGCAATTGCCCATTCATCGTTGTCTTCTCCCTTATCAAAATTGACAAACTTGCCCGTCATCCAAAAGTAAGGTCTGTTGTGCGGATCGATGCGTTGGTCAAATTCTTCTACCCACTTGGCGTTGGCCTGGCGGCAAATACGAAAGCCCTTTATAGCCTCTGATTTATTTTTTGGGAAGTTTACATTCAACGCTGTGCCTTTGGGCAATCCTTTCTGTAATACTTGCCGAACAATCTTTTCGATATAAGGAAGCGTGTGAGAAAAGTCTGGATCCGAACCATAATCGCACAACGAAAATCCGATGGCAGGGGTGCCTTCAATAGCACCTTCAATGGCTGCCGACATAGTGCCAGAATACAACACGCTTATAGAAGTATTGCTTCCATGATTGATACCCGAAACAATTATATCAGGCTGTTTTTGATCTCTCAATACAAAATGCCTTGCCATCTTCACGCAATCGGCAGGTGTACCTGAACATTCATAAGCTTTTACATTTTCAAACAGTGTGGTATTCTCTTCCAGTCTTAATGATTCGCCCACCGTGATAGCGTGACCTTTACCCGACTGTGGGCTGTTGGGTGCTACCACAATTACATCACCGATTTTCTTCATTACATCAATCAAGTTTTTGATTCCTTTCGAGGTAATGCCATCATCATTGGAAACTAAAATTAAAGGTTTGGTCATAACTGGATTAAGATTTTTAGTCGCCTGACCATTTGAAGTGGTCTGCGACTCGTTTTTATTATTTAAAAAGTGAATTGTAATAATCTATTAATCTCACTACATCGTACTTGTTGTTGAAGTTGAGTTTGTTTGCTTTCGCGAATTTCTGAACCTCCTCTTTTTTAGTACCCATCAACTCATAGAAGTCATTTTTCTTTCCATTAAAATCCAGAATACTCCCATCCTCCTTCAAAAGATAATAAGTATTAACAAGCAGCAATCGCGTATAAGTGCCGTAACTATAAAAAGAAGAATAGGTTTTGTATTCTACTTTCTCGCGGGAGAGCAAGGTCAATTTCCCTTCATTGAGCAGCTCAAAAAAAACGGGTGCTTTGTATTGCCCCGTTAATGCAAACGGCAATGAATAAAACTGGCGATAACGATTTACAGTTTTATCGAATATTTCAAAGAAAACAACTTTGCGCGGTGTATAGGTTTCTAGTCTATTGTTGGCTTGCAATTGAATAAGTTCAGTTTGCATGTTGTATTGCAACTGTCCGCGCAGAGTATCACCACCATCAATTACAATTTTACCCTCATGCCAAAATTCAAAAGCGAATTTTTCTTGTGGCGTATATCCATATCGTTGTGATTGCACCGCCAAAGACCCGCTTAAAAAAATAAGAATAAGAACCTTCCTCATTTTCGTTTTAAAATTGTGTGACCCATTTTATCGCGCTTAGTCATCAAATATTTTTCGTTGTGCGGATTGGGTGTGATTTCAATCGGCACGTTTTCTACAATCTCCAATCCGTACCCCATTAAGCCAACGCGTTTTGTAGGATTGTTTGTTATTAATCTCAGTTTTGAAATACCTAGTTCATGAAGTATTTGTGCGCCTATGCCATAATCACGATTGTCCATATCAAATCCTAGCTGAAGATTGGCTTCTACCGTATCAAGGCCTTGCTCTTGCAAGTGGTAGGCTTTCAATTTATTCAACAAGCCAATGCCTCTCCCCTCCTGCTTCATGTATAACACCACGCCTTTGCCCTCTGCTTCCACAAGCTTCATGGCACTGTGAAGTTGAGGGCCACAATCGCATCGGCAAGAGCCAAAGATATCACCCGTAACGCAAGATGAATGAACACGCACCAGCACAGGTTCATCTTTTTGCCACTCCCCTTTTATCAACGCCATGTGCACTTCGCCCGTATTCACTTGTTCAAAAGCTGCTAATTTAAAATCGCCATACGCTGTTGGCATGTTTACATCAACTTGCCGCTTTATCTGCGATTCCTTTTTCATGCGGTACGCAATCAAATCTTTAATGGTGACCAATTTGAGATTGAACCTGTCAGCCACTATTCTTAATTCGGGCAAGCGTGCCATGGTGCCATCTTCATTTAAAATCTCGATCAGCACACCCGCTGGTCTAAATCCCGCAAGGCGAGCAAAATCAATAGCTGCCTCGGTATGGCCCGCTCTTCTCAACACGCCTTCTTTCTTCGCTTTCAATGGAAAGATATGACCAGGTTTACCAAGTTCATTCGGGTCGGTTTCTGGGTCTACCAGTGCGCGAATAGTTTTGAAACGATCTGAAACTGAAATACCCGTAGTGCATCCATGACCAATCAAATCCACTGATACAGTAAACGGAGTTTCGAAGGCCGCAGTATTTTTACCTACCATTAAATCAAGGCCCAATTCCTCGCACCGGCTTTCTACCAACGGCACACATAACAAACCGCGACCATGTGTGGCCATAAAATTGACTATCTCGGGAGTGATGGTTTCAGCAGCGCAGATAAAGTCTCCTTCGTTTTCACGATCTTCATCATCTACCACCACAATCACCTTACCGTTTTTAATGTCCTCAATCGCCCCTTCAATGCTATCCAATCTTATCTTCTCCCTCATGATTTTACTTTAATGCATTCAACAAATTTACCATTTCTTGGGTTCAATTGTTTATTGAAGGATTTTTTGGCCTTATCCTATTTCTGTATTATTGAAGCGACCACATGGTAATGAAAAACAGGATTGCTCGATAAGCTTCTAAGGCAATCTTAAGCACAATAATCATAAGCATTGATTTGAAAAATAACTGCCAGCTATCTTCTTCATAGAATGTTATTCCAGACCGCAGCAAAAAATACAGATTGGTAGCAATGAAAATACAGGCGAGTATTGTTTCATCTAAGTAATGACCCAATCCAGAGAGTTTTGCAATAAGGGTTAGGAGAATAGCATTTACAAATAAATTAAAGCAAGCAAGTTCAACCAAGTAACCGACATGATCGGTGAAGAAGCGGTTCTTTTTTCGATAGAGAATATTAAGAGGCAGCGAAGCAATTATTACAAACACCATGACCAACAACTTGGCCAAGCCCGTAGTCTTTAAATTGTAGATAAGGCTGAACGATTGGATATCGTGGATGTTTAGGACAATCATTTTGAACGCCACCATCTCCTTTACCACTTCACGATAAGGCGACAATAATTGGGTATTTAAGGAAGCACTGAACAATTGAATGAGCGGGAACAAGAAATAAATCAAGTTGAGCACAAAGAACAGCGACAAGGGCTTGAGGTATTTAACCCTTCTACCTTCGGCAAACTCACGAGAGATAAAACCTGGATCAACAATAGTGAGCCACAGGGTTTTCATCATTTTGCTATCCGCAAAGGTGATAGCGATAAGTATGTTGCTAATAAATTTCTTGAAAGAGCGATCGTGAGGCAGCAATACTTTTTCGCCACATACATTACAGTATATCCCTACAAAATGATTATTACAGCTTTTGCAGGTTTGATTGAGTTCAAGGTTTACTATTTCAGGTTTCAAATTCAAGATTTTGGTTTGCAAATATACAGGTCTGAGTAATAGTTGATTTACTTAGAAAGCTGTTTAATAATCTTTCTTCCCCTAGACACAAAACCTGCACTTCCATACGGCAATTGATCTTCTATAATCAATTTCAACTCAACTTTTAGTTCAGGGTATTGCCTTGTTATTTTAGCTAGCACAGTCATGGCAAACACTTTAATCGCGATGGCTGCTTTTACATCAGTCAAATAATTAAAACAGAGTTGGGTAATATCACCTTGAAGGGAAGTGGGAACCTCCACCTCTTGCAGCAAGCGCAAGGTATTTCGCGTAACAGCATCACGAAGATTGGGCTTCATTAAGTTGTGGATTATTCGTTTTAGATGGGGCTTTATCAATTGCAAATTAGTTCGTGCGCACATAGCAAGAGGCTCGGCTGCCCGTTGCACCAGGCCATAGTCTTCCGAAAGGAATATATCAACCAATTCAGCAAACAACGCTGAGTTTTTACCGATATAATCTACTATTTTTTGACGCTGCGCCTTGCTATTTTCTTTCAGCAAGGCATGTGCAATATTCATCTTTATTTTATTTGATAGTCAAAATCTAATGGGCATTTATAAGTCTGATGTAGATATCCCCAAAGAGCTCTCAGCCTTCTCTTACTTCAACAAATCCTGCAACTTGTGAAGTGCCTCTCTATTTTGCCAATGATGGATTGTTTCTGTTATACTTAGTTTTTCGCGCGTGGTGAGCCTCCAGCTTAAGGAAGCCCTTGCACTATGCTGGCGTATACTATCCATGTTTTGAAGAATAGGGACATAACTGGTGGGCAGGTATTGCAGATCAATACGATCTATTGAACCTTGAAACCAAGATCGCGCAAAGCCAAGCATGTTATCGTTATGGATATCTTGAAAGTTTTCAAAATTATTATAAACAGTTGCAATAGGCTGTGTGAAATTATCAATAATGGATGAACCTTTTGTTGCACTAATGGGTGATAGTTTTTGCGAATCGCGTATTGAAATAAAAATAACGCCTGACGTGTTTTCGGCAATCCAGTCTTTAAAGGAATAAAGAAACTTCACCGCATCGCTTACACCAAAGTTATCAGAAATACCTGCATCCATAATATCAATGGCTGGCTCTGTTGGCAGCGTGGTGCTGGGCGAAATGTAGGGGAAGGTGGCACTCATGCGCAGAGCAGATAAAAATCGTAAACTATTGGAACCTTGATTCATGAACAGTCCATGGAAATCGATACCTCCTAACTTTATATTATTGTAGTTTGGGAAGTTGAGTATATCGGAATTCAAATAAGAAACTGGTAGCGCACTTATGTATAATTTACGGCCATCGTTCACAATAGTAGGTGCTAAAATCATCATGGGGGTTTTACCCGTTAGCTCATCTTCTTTATAAGCAATCACGGGCTTATCCATCAAACTATCGGTATCTATATTGAGTTCTTCTTCAAAGGTGTATCCTCTATCGCGCACATATTGCAGGCCTGCATATTCAAATTTGGTGAAGCCGACAAAAAGATCGTTCGCTAGCAAACTAAAAATCATTGGGTTTAGATTATCGGTAGCAATGCTTTGTCTGTGCTTAAATGAGTAGGGATTAATATCTTCACCACTCCCTTGTCTCAATTTCAATTCACGAAAGTAACTGGCACCAATAAGGCCGCCAGAGGCACCTGTCATCAGCATCGTGTTGTCCATTAGCTTGCCTTGCGTAATGCTATCTGCAGTTTGAAGAGTAGTAAGAGTCCATAGTGCTGCCCGTTTGCCACCACCGCTTACACAAATAAAAACCATCTTAGGTTTTTCTTCCTTTGGAAATTTAGCTCTCCAGTTTTTCAGCGCTTCAAGGGTTACGATCTTATCATTGGCAATATGCGTGCTATCATGAAGTTGCTGAATGTTTTCTAGCGTGTATTTCGCGGGCGGACTTGAATAGTCAAGGCCAAAAGCAGGATAGGGTTTTGTAAAGAAATCTTCTCCTACCAAAAAATTTAAAAATAAAAATATAGCAAGCCCTGCCGTTACCGACCAGCCGCCAAACCAATAAGCAAAGGCTCCGGCCATCATTACAAACACGGTAAGAAAAATCATAAAGCTTGCCCCTGCTGGCAATTGAAAAGCGGGTGAGTCTTTGAAAATGCCCAGCACAAGAATGAAGGCAAATATTAACAACTCTATAATCACTAAGTTAAAATGATTTTGATCGAATACTTTTGTGATGGTGCTTCTATCATAGAAATCTTTTTCATCACCTACTTTTTTAAACTTTAAACTTTCATCAAGGTAATTATCAACACGCAATTGCTTTTTGCGAGCAATATCTATTTTAGCCATAGCACTTCCTCGTGTTATTCTCACGGTTTGCTTTATCTTCTCATCCATGCGGCAAGCCATGTAAACAAAAATATCTTTCTGCGTAAATTGAAAATAGAGAATGAAAACAAAACCCATAAAAAGGTAGCCAGTCATCAGTCCTGCTAGATTAAGCGCTAGTTGAGTGGGACTCGAAAACTCATTGCTTATCTGAAACAAAATAATTTGGTGTATATAAATCCCTAAAAATAAAAGTGGGATTATACTATTGTTGAGACAAAATTTTCGGAATGGCTTTGATAAAGCACCCACAAAAGAAAACCGATGTCCATCAGAAATATAACAGGTGATATGAAAAGCAAAGGTGAACCCAGCGGTGAGCATACCCATAATAGAGAAGCTTCTGAAATTGACTTCATTGAGATATTCTGGATCAAGGAACAAATAAGGAATACCCAAATATTTGCCAAAGTTGCCGGTTATCATGGCGAACAAAATTATCCAACACACCATGATGATCTGGTTGCGCCTCAAGTTGTTGAACAACAACTGAATGGGGAATGAATAAATGAGGGTGTTAATTATCTTTTTAAACTTCATAGTATCGATTTCAAGGTAAACAATTCGTTGGAATTATTTTGCTTTTTTGATTGCCATGAATGCACGAATTTGTTGCGAGTTATTTCTTTACAAGGTTCAAGTATTATAATAATTTTTGAATCTTGAATTTTAAACGTTGAATTTTAAATCTTGAAACCTTTTTTAATCTATCGTTCGTCTGCGGGCTCAGGCAAAACCCGCGCATTGGCCAAGCAATATCTTCTGCTGGCATTGCGTTCGCCAGAGTATTTCAAATACATCATGGCCGTTACGTTCACCAACAAGTCAACGCAGGAGATGAAGGATCGCATCATTCGCTATCTCGTTGATTTTGCTGCTGGCAAAGAAGATTCATTGAGTGGTGAAATAATGATTGAACTTTCACTTAGCAGACCAGAATTGATACAGAAGAGCGAACTGGTGCTTTCAAACATACTTCACTCCTACAGCCAATTTGCCATTAGCACTATTGATGCATTTTTCCAACGTGTCATCCGTTCGTTTACACGTGAATCAGGTTTACTTGGCAATTTTAGATTAGAGATTGACCAAGACTTAGTGATGACGGAAGTAATCGCGGAGCTAATGGATGAACTTGGCCCTGATAACCCTGAACTTACACAATGGGTAATTGACTTCTCTTCCGATAAACTGCAAGAAGGAAAAAGCTGGAATATAAATGAAGCGTTAAAACAATTCGCCAAAGAAATATTCCGTGAAGAGTTTAAAGTGGTAGAGCAAGAAATTTTATCTAGTACCAATAGAATCTCAGGCAAAGATTTTCTGAGTTTACTAAGAAAAGAAAGAAAAGCATTAGAAAAGGAGTTGCATGAGAAGGCAAAGCACGCAATGGATCTTTTAGCGCAACATGGCATTACAAGTCAAGATTTTAATGGCAAAGAAAGAGGCAATGCTTACGCCTATTTTAAAAAAGTGTTAGCCGAAGGCTGGACTGATTTTCCAACAACTATAACTATTCAAAAAGCACTGGACGATGCCACCGCTTGGGCGGATAAGAAAAGCTTTAACAAGAATATCTTAATCCAATTGGCTGCAGATAAATTAATTCCTATTCTTCTTGAAATGAAGGATGAGAAGAAAGTGTTTAAATATGAATCCATTAAAGTTGTAGAAAAGAATTTTTATAGCTTCGGATTGATTGCAGACATCACTCGCAAGTTGAAGACTTATAAAGCTGCCAATAATATTATGCTGCTTGCCGATGCACCTCAATTCTTAAATGGCGTGATCAATAATAGCGACACACCTTTTATTTATGAAAAAGTGGGTTCGTTCTTCAAACATTATTTGATCGATGAGTTTCAAGATACTTCTTCATTGCAATGGCAAAATTTTGATCCTCTAGTGCGCGATGCACTTGATCAAAATCATAGAAGCATGATTGTGGGCGATGTAAAACAATCTGTATATCGTTGGCGTGGTGGTGATCTGGAATTGCTTCAAAGCAAAGCGAAGATTAGCATTGGTGAATATAGATCGGAAGAAATTGTATTGAATAAAAACTTTAGAAGTGCAGCACAACTCGTTGACTTCAATAATAAATTCTTTGCAACAGCTTCTCAATTAGTTAGCGACATTACTGAAAGACCGTTGCCGCGAGAAGCTTTCGCAGATGGCATGCAGCAAGTTGTAAAAAGTGATAATGGATATGTTCAAATTTCCTTTTTAGATAAGAATAGCAATGCAGAGGAAGATGATGACAATGAAGATAGTGATACTGATGAAGAGCTAACAAAGCTACCAGCAATACTAGAAGAACTTCAAAGTAAAAACATCCCGCTAAGCGATATTGCAATTTTAGTTCGCAAGAATGAAGAAGGTCAGCGCATTGCATCTTACTTATTGGCTTATAAGAATTCTCCGAAAGCAAAAGAAGGCTTTCTATATGATGTAGTCTCGAATGAAACACTTCGCATTGACAGTGCTGCCAGCATTCTGCTACTTATCAGTGCCCTGAAAAATATTGATAACCCGGATGATAAAGTTGCTCGGGGTGAATTGGTTTATGAATACAATCAGCACAAAGGAAACATAGATACGTATGCAACTATTTTTTCATCAGCCGGATTCAATCAATTAGATAAAATTTTACCTAGCGAATATTTAGAGCGAAGAGAAAGTTTGATAAAACTTTCATTGTTTGAGCTTACCGAAACACTTATCGAAATTTTTGAGATTGGCAGCAACGGTGAAGAGCTTGCCTATCTTCAAGCATTTCAAGATTTGGTGCTTGAGTTTTCTCAAAACGAAAAGAATGATCTTGCTTCCTTTTTGGAATGGTGGGAAGAAAACAAAGTCAAAAAATCCATTCAAGTAGCTGGCAATAATAATGCAGCCACCATTTATTCCATTCATAAATCAAAAGGCCTTCAGTTTAGATTTGTGATAATTCCTTTCTGCAGTTGGAAGCTGGATCATGAAATCCCTCCGTTGCTTTGGTGCAAAACAAATGAACCGCCATTCGATCAAATGGGTCACTTAGCGGTCAAGTATTCCAGTAAACTAAAGAAATCATTTTTCAAAGAAGAATATGAACGCGAACTCTCCAAATCCTTTCTTGATAACTTAAATCTTCTCTATGTAGCGTTAACTCGTGCAGAGGAAGGAATGATTTTATTTGCACCAAAACATAAGCCAGGCAAAAGCTCTCAACCCATTAAAACTGTAGGCGATCTTCTTTATATCACTATCAAACAAAGTGAATTATCACATCATTTCGATTTAGCAAATGAAGTTTTTCAAGTAGGAGAAATAAAATCCAATGAAGAAGTGATCTCCGAAAATAGTATTTCGTCATTGTCATTGAATCATTACAACACAAATGATTGGAGAAGGAAACTCGTGATAAAGAAAGAAGGATCTTCTTTCTTTAGTGACACTACTGAACAGCAAAGTAAGGTGAATCATGGTTTGCTGATGCATCGAGCGTTGTCGCTCATCCAGACAAAAGAAAACGTAGATGAAGTGTTAACTCAGCTTAATCGTGAGGGAATCATTCAACAAGACGAGTTGACTATTCTTCAACTCAAAATAAATCAGATGATGATGCATCCTATCATCGGCAGCTGGTTCACGCATGAGTGGCAAGTGAAAACTGAAATACCTATTATTACACTCGATGGAAAGCAAGCAAGGCCCGATCGAGTTATCATAAAGAACAGTTCGCATAGAGGCACACTAAAACAACAAGCTATTGTAATTGATTTTAAAACAGGAGTAAAAAATAATTCGCACAGAAAGCAAGTGGAAGATTACTCCTTCACACTAAGCCAAATGGGTTATGTAGATGTGGAAGCATTTCTATTGTATATCGAGACGATGGAAGTATTGCCTGTAGTGAGTAAAATGAATTTGAATTTATTTTAAAGTGAAACCATTTTTAAAAGAACTCTCAGAGAAATTAATTGAAAGGCACGCCAACCTTGAGCAGCTCACCGTTGTGTTTCCGAACAAACGTGCCGCTTTGTTTTTCAGAAAATACCTAGCAGAACTTTTGCGTAAACCAATCTGGTCGCCCAACCTTATTAGCTTGGAAGAACTCTTTGCAGAACATACAACACTTCAAGAAGTTGATCGACTCGACTTGATCTTTCGATTATTCTCAGTTTATAGAAAGGAGATAAACAACAATGAAACATTCGATCAATTTTATTTTTGGGGCGATATGTTGCTGCGCGATTTTGATGAAGTGGATAAATATGTAGTCAATGCAACGCTATTGTTTAAAGACCTTAGCAAGCTGCGCGAACTAGACGAAAGCTTTGATTACCTAACGGATGAACAAAAGGAGTTCTTGAAAAACTTCTGGTTAAACTTTGAGGAGAAACCTGCCGGCAGTAAAGAGCAATTTTTAAAAGTATGGAAAGGTCTTCCAAAGGTGTATACTGAATTTACAAAAGCATTACTTAAAGACGGATTGGGTTATGAAGGAATGATCCATCGCCAAGTTGCCGAAAAACTAAAGAAGACTAAGGAGAAAAATAATTTACTTCAGCAGCACATTGTTTTTGCGGGCTTCAATGCACTGACCAAAGCGGAAGAGATTTTGATAAGCTACTATGTGAGTCACGGTGCTAGTGTTTATTGGGATGCAGATGCATACTACGTTTCAAACAAACAACAAGAAGCAGGACAATTTTTTAGAGCTCATAAAAATCACGCTGTATTAGGAAAGACTTTTAATGAAGATGTTCCTTCTAATTTTTCTACCCCAAGCAATAAAACCATTGACCTTATTGGGGTTGCGCAGAAAGTAGGACAAGCAAAACTAGTGGGCCAGCAATTACAAGAAAAATTAACAACTGGTTTAGATCCTGAAAAGACGGTGGTGGTTCTAGCTGATGAATCAATGCTGCTCCCTGTGCTTCATTCATTACCGCCCTACCTTGAAAGTGTTAACGTTACCATGGGTTATCCATTGCGAAACGTTCCTCTTTATAATCTGCTCGAACTCTTAATTGATCTTCAAATCAACCGAAAAGGAGACTACTTTAATCACAGGCAAGTGGTAGCCATACTTTCGCATGCCTATGTTTTAATGATTGAACCCCTTTATGCACATGAGGTAAGGCAAGACATTATTCATAAGAATAGAATCCTGATAAAAAATAGTGATCTTCAACAGTCTTCATTTTTGGCATCGCTATTTCAATCAGTAGAGGGAGATAAAATTTCACCTTACTTACTCGAGGTAATTCAATCAATCGGCTCTACTTTAAGCACCAAGTCAAGTTTAGATCAAGAGTACACTTTTCACTTTTATAAAAATATTAATCGTTTGCACGAAGTATTGCAAAGCAGTGAGGCACAACCCGATCTAAAAGGATATCAGAAATTATTCAGGCAGGTAATTCAATCGCAGCGTATACCGTTCGCTGGCGAGCCCTTGAAAGGATTGCAAGTAATGGGTGTGCTTGAAACGCGTAATCTCGATTTTGAAAATGTGTTTATACTTTCGTTGAATGAAGGCTTGTTACCTGCTGCACCGCGACAAGGTTCTTACATTCCCAATGCCATTCGCAAGGCGTATAGTTTGCCCACCAACGATCATCAAGATTCAATTTATGCGTATCTATTTTATCGGGTATTGCAGCGAGCAAAAAATATAACGCTGCTATATAATACTGAGCCCGATGTGCTTGGCATGGGTGAGATGAGCCGCTTCGTAAAACAGTTGGTGCACGAATCAGGTTGGAAAATAAATCAATTTGTGCTGACTAACGCTCTTCAGATCAATGCTCCTGGCTCAATTGTTATTCCGAAAAGTGATGCGATTATTCAACAACTACTGAAGAAATATGCTGATGCTAGCGGCAGAGGTTTATCACCTTCGGCACTCAACGAGTATATCGAATGCTCATTGAAATTTTATTTGAAACACCTTGCTGGATTAAAAGAAGCAGAGGAGGTGGAAGAAGAGCTAGACGCGCGCGTGTTTGGTAATTTTCTACACAATGTAATGCACCGCTTTTATGTTGAATTGATTGAAGCCAAAGCAAGCAAAGAAATAGAAGAGAGTGATTTAGAAAAAAGAGTTAGTTCAGCCAAGATTGACTTACTCATCAATAAAGAGTTTATAAATCATTATCAACTTGATCCTGCAAAAGAAGTTGAATACAAAGGGCAGCGAGTACTTGTAAAAGAAATTGTAAAGCAATTTGCCGAACGTATTATTTTACTCGACAAAGGATATGCTCCGTTTTCAATTGAGATGTTGGAGCAAGAAAATTATTCCATAGAATTTAAAATCCCGATAGGCGAAGTGCAGAAAGCAGTAAAACTTGCTGGTCGTATTGATAGGGTTGATAAGAAGGACAATACAGTGCGCGTAATTGATTACAAAACTGGTGCGGATTCATTAAGCTTTAAAAGCATTGAATCTTTCTTTTATCGCGAAGGCAAGCGCAACAAAGCTGCTTTTCAAACAGTTTTGTATTCGTGGATGTATCATAAAAAAGAAAGTGAGACAGGTACAAAAATTCTTCAGCTCACCCCCGGATTGATTAACCGAACTTCCTTGTTCGAGAGTCAATTTCAATGGGCATTCAAGATGCAACAGCCAAAGCAACAACTGAATGATGTTCAACCTTTTTTGGAAGAGTTTGAAGAAAGACTTTCTAATTTATTGCAAGAACTTTTTAATCCGTCTATCCCCTTTATCCAAACCACAGAAGAAAGTGCTTGTAAGTTTTGTGCTTATAAAAATATTTGTAGAAGATAATGAGTAATTGTTAATGGTAAATTATTAATGATAAATGAAGGAGAACGTTGTTAAGATTAAAACTTTTGCGTTTGCAGTTAGAGTAGTGAAACTCTACAAGTTTTTATGTGAAACGAGGAAAGAATTTATTCTTTCAAAACAGTTGTTGCGAAGTGGAACAAGTGTTGGGGCAATGATAAGGGAGGCTGGACATGCGGAAACCAAAAATGATTTCAAACATAAAATGGGTATTGCTCAAAAGGAAATCAATGAATCAATCTATTGGTTAGAATTACTTAAAGAAACAGATTACCTAACACAAGAACAATTTGAAAGTATCCATGCAGATGCTATTGAAATCATCAAATTGATTACCAGCATCCTAAAATCCATAAAGGCCGACATTAGTAATGGTTAATTCTTAATGACAAATGAAGCTCCAAAGATCTATTTGCCATTTATCATTATTCATTTACCATTAACAATTTATAACTAACAATTTACCATTACTCTGAAGAATTCGATATGTAGCAAGAGATGTCATTTTAGTGATTTTCCAAATGCTTGCCAATCGAACCCAGTTTCAATTCGATTGTGCCGTAGCGCAGGAATCTGTGTGGTGATTAATAATGTAGTTTCAGGAAGATAAGCGATGTGATATTGAGGGATTTGGTGTTTTATAGCTTTGATCATTTTAAATTTCACGCCTGCATAAAACTCCTGTACCGACTTTTTAAGTTTGTCGATATTGTCCATGCCATACATCACCACTACTTCTGGTTTGTAGGTACTCATGTTAAGAAGGATGTGTTGCATGCGCCTTTCATACACGTGCGTTTCGTAGGCAGTGCGACTTCTCAGAAACTCTAACTGCGGTAGGTCGAGCCAGCTGTAGTACCATGCATGATTATGAGCCGGTAAAGGAAACAATCGAAGCAGTGCCTCACTCCTATTGGATGCCAACGCAAATAAATTTTTCTGGTAAGTAAGAAGATCGGGCAGTGGTTCATTTTTGTAACCATGCACAAAAGCGATGATATTTTTCCACTCACCATGTAGTATGGCTTGGCTATCAAACCGATGTTCGAAAAGGTTGGTAAACAAATCGGCTCTTGGACCACTTATTGTAAAGGCAACCTGTTTGTACAGTTCGCGGATATCGCAAAGGTTGGAAGACGAGCCAAGGGCATGTGTGGTATAAAAATAGGTAAGCTTGTCTAGCACTTCTTGGGGTGAGTCGCCACCACCTTCTTCATAGCCAATAAACCAATGGTTGGCCTGCCATGAGCCATAGCCATAAAAATTATCGATCCAGTGCTTGAGCAGTTCCTCTTTAATTAGCATAACTTAAAGATAGTAAAAGTGGCAACTATACTTCATTTCAAATGAGGATAATATTATGGCGATAGAGGAAGAGATGTTTTTCTTATAACAACACGTGTTTCACTTATAGTAACATTTGTTTCTTACTAAGAACACATATTACCTACCTAACAAGATTTCTTCTTAATAACAATAGACCTACTTCTGGTCTGGAAAGATAAGTTCTCTTTAGAAGGAGGTGCAAAGGGCAACTTATATGGTGTCTTGAAAAGTGAAATTTTGATTGCAAATCCAGAATAGCAAAAGTCTTTCTGAAAAGGAGGACTTTTTTTGTGGTCTATGAAATATATTTATCTCGGGGGGTTATATTGGCGTGTTGTAGAATTTTCAAATGAGAGTAATTTTCAAATTATTAGTTATCATTGTATTGCTTGTTGGATCAATAATGTACTGGTTTTTAAGTCAAGTGGCGGACTCATTTTCGGGGACTTACAATCTAATTGAGCTAGTCTCTACTGAGAATCAACGGCTATATATTAAATCACATACCTGGGGAGTAACAGGAGATCATCAACTGACAGTTATTACAACCGATGAGGAAAGAGAATTTGAAATTGATACTACTAGACAGATTATTTTTAACGGACTGGAACCATTTTTATATAAAGTTTCCGGTGATACACTATTTCTGAACCTGAGAAAGAAAATTGAAATCCCAAAAGGATTCGACTCGAATTGGATAATTGTGCAAAGAGAAGTTGACAACCCGACAATGATAAATTTAAAACGAAATCAAGTATTAAAAGATATATGAGAGCACATGAATAGATTAAATTATTTTGTTATTTCAATTTCATCCCTCCTTCTGACAATTTGCTGCGGTGGACAAAGCAGCTCAGACAAGACGACTAGTTCGTCTGACTCCTCTAAGGTTGATGAAGAAAGAAAAATTGAAACAGTATCTGAGAGTAATACGGACCTCGCTTCGGTCGCGAACATTGACAGACCAAAGACTAGCAAGATCATTAGTTCAAAATTTCCTATTGAGAAATTGTTTGGCATTTGGACTTACGATCCAACTGGCCCGCACGCAGATTTTGTGCTAGACAAGGAAAAGTATTTTATTGTAGACTATGACGGAGATGGAGATATGCCTTATATCCTAAATCACGACACACTAACTGTTTATTTCAACGACACAGTGAGCAAAGGACTCATAAAGAAAGCAACAAAAGACAGCTTAACTGTTTCGTGGGACTCAAGAGAAGACACTTACTATGTTAGGTGGAAGCAATGAATTGCGCACTTAGATGTTCGCCATTTGCAATGTCGAACTAAAGATGATCTGGATTTAAAATTCTTTTTTATCTGGGTTCTAGATTGCAAATCCTTAACAGCGAACCACCAGTAAGTAAAGGTGCGAAGGAACAAAGTTCCGTAAAGAGAGAGACAATGCATAAAAGAAAGAATTAGAATAAAGGAATTAAGATCGCTTCGATACCTCGCGAGGACGAAAAAAACAAAACCCCGATAGCGAACGGTATCGGGGTTTGTTTATAATACTACCCAAAAGCTACTGCGGCCTCAAACTTATGGGGTCACTCCACAAGCCTTGCCCAGTATTGGTAACAGGTGCTACCCTGAACCAATATTTGGTACCTGGCATAAGCGAGTCTACAGTTAACGTAGCCACAGTGGTGATGCCAATTTGCTCCCACTTGCTGCCGTTTGCAGCTTCGGGAGGCTCCGTTGGCAAAGGGTCAACACTGCGCTGCCACACATAACTAGCGCGCGGCTTTACAGGTGTTACCAATATAGCTTCACCTTCTTGGTCACCATCTGTTACCGTGAATTTGTTCGCTTGTCGCACGCCTTTGCCTTTCACGTTTATGCCAGCGGCTAGAATAATGGCTTCATCGCCATCCGCAATAATCTCCACATAGTTGCCCAACTGGGTAAGCAGTCTATCCAACTTTGCTTCCTTCGCATACATTACGGCAGTTTGTGCCGGCCCACCGTTCTGGGCATCGTTATAGGCACTCTCCAACTCATCAGTTGCAGTAGTTACCGTTGCCAAGCCAGGCAGAGGGTTTACAAAAACAGGATTGGCACTCATGGCTTTTACTACCTGCCTTGCCTTTTCAATCTTCTTGGGTATGGACAATTTTGCCAAGCCCAAACTCACATTAGCACTCATAATTATTGTAGTTGTGCCTTGCTGCGGCCGATCAATTCTTTTGCATTCGCTCAACAAAATTCTTGTATGGCAACAAAGCGGTTTAAACAAGTATCAAATCAGCGAGTAGAGTTTGGCATATCAAATTATAGTTAGTTAGTGATGCACTGCTGGCTATACACTAAACAATTCTTGTGCCAAACTCTCCGTTATCGTTTTAAATCAATCTCATTTTTAGCGCATACCATGTCTGGTTAAGTTAGTCTGATATGTTTCCCTTTTAGTAAGATGAGTTTCCTTTATGCAAAGACGTGTTTCTTTATCAAGATTATCTGTTTCTGCTATTGAAAGAGATATTCCCTTTAAAGGAAGAAGTGATTTACAAATAAGAAGATGTGTTTCCCTTACGGAAACACGTGATGCTATAATTAGATGATGTGTTTCCGTTAAAAGAAGATGTGTTCTCCTCACAATAACACGTGTTTCTATAACAGGATAATATCATGGCGTTAAAGGAAGAGATGTTTCCTTTAAAGGAAGGCGTGATTTACAAATAAGAAGATGTGTTTCCCTTGCGGAAACACGTGATGCTATAATTAGATGATGTGTTTCCGTTAAAAGAAGATGTGTTCTCCTCACAATAACACGTGTTCCTATAACAGGATAATATCATGGCGATAGAGGAAGAGATGTTTTTCTTATAACAACACGTGTTTCACTTATAGTAACATTTGTTTCTTTACTAAGAACACATATTACTTACCTAACAAGGTTTATTCTTAATAACAATAGACCTACTGCTGGTCTGGATAGATAAGTTCTCTTTAGGAGGAGGTGCAAAGGGCAACTTACTTGGTATCTTGAAAAGTAAAATTTTGATTGCAAATCCCGAACAGCGAAAGTCTTTCTGAAAGGGAGGACTTTTTTTGTAGTCTATGAAAGATTAGAAGTTATTTTATTTGCCTTAATTCAGTATATTACTCTCTTATCAAAACCTTATGAAACAGATCTGCATACTGAGACGGATACTTATTTGCTTTTACTTATTTGTTAGCCTTCAAACATCTTTTGGACAAGAAAAAAAAGCTGCACTAACTACCATTGTACAGGAAGGTCATAAATCCATGCCCGATAACTTTTCATTTAGTCCAGATGGAAAAACCTTTCTTAGTTATGACCATGATGCCCATGCGGCCATGCTTTGGAGCAAACAAGGGCAACTGATAAAACTTATTCCTATTTCTTCTGAGTATGAGCCAAGTATTATATTTTCCCCTGACGGGAAAAATCTGGTAGGAAAGGATGCTTTTTATACGTTGGATGGAAAAAAGATCTTTGATTACTCTCTAGGTGCCAATGATGGTATTGCATGTTCAAAAATTAGCCCCGATGGAAAATTGTTCGCATTGGGTCTTGACAATGCTAACCTATCAAACAAAAGGAAGATCAGGATTATTGACAGCAATGGGAATTTCGTGAGGTTGATTAATGGAACCAACCATACAGCCTTTGCAATTGCATGGAGTCCTGATGGTAAAATGCTTGCCCTAGGAGCAGGCTCACTTAAACAGCAGGGTTACATAGTAGGTCAGGAAGAACCGCTTGATCCCACATGTGAGGTGGTCATCATGACTGCTGATGGAAAGGTAAAAGATATTATAACTGTTGAAGCTGATGTTACGGATATCACATTCAGCAAAGATGGGCAAAGAATAGTAGCGTTACTAAGCAATAATAAAGTAAAGAACTGGAAGCTGGATAAAACCCTAATTTCAGAAGTTAAACTAGAATCTCCTTTAAAACATGCAGAATATGCTCCAGACAACAAGTCCTTCTTGGTTGCAACCTACGGACTACTGTATCAATATGATGCGGAAGGAAAATTGATTAGATCATTTGATGCTAGTTATGAAAATAGCTGTGCATTTAGCCCAGATGGGAAATATATACTGACAAACGACTATAAGGAAATCAAACTGTGGGAAAGCAATGGCACATTGATAAAAAAAATCCCTTCTGTTACTGGTAATTTGTTTACTGATCTAAAATTATCGCCAACAGTAAATTTTTTTGGTTCCGGTCAAATAGTATGGTCATTGGGTGGCAAAAGAATACTTTATACTGACCCCAGACTTCTTGACTCTCTCCGCACAATTATTCAAAAAGGGAATCCAAAAATAATTTCTTCGGATAAAAAATATTACCTAACCTGCAATTACAAAGGGGTAGAACTTTATGAGTCATTATCTAGTAAAATGATCCAATCGTTTTATAGCAAAGATTCAGCGGAGCTGAAGGCCAAAGGTTTTGAAGTAGATTTTATGGGTGCTTTCTTTAGTCCCGATGGAAAAGTATTACTTAAAATCCTTAGCAGAAGTATCCAGCTTTTTGAAGTCCCGTCAGGAAAATTAATGGCTGAAATTTCAACGATTACTCCTTTAAATAATGGAAATGAAGTTAACGATGTCCCCTACAGTTATTTTGGATCAAGACTTACAAAATGCCATAAGATTTTCTTTTCAAAGGATTCCCAAAAGCTTTATATTCTCGGTATGTTACAGTTAAAATCCTATGATCTAAACGGTAACAAAATTTTAAGTGGTCCGGATATTGCAGATCATCGGATTTCTTATGATATAATTGCTGTAAGTAAAGATGAGACTTACCTGATAGGCTATTACATTGATCATCACCTTATCAAAATAAGCCTAGCCGATGGTAGTATTCAGAAAGTGTCAACCGAAGTGGAAAACCCGATTGATCAAATGGGACTTACAGCTTATGGCCATTTTCTCATTACCCAGGATCAAAATGGAATTGTGAAACTTTGGAATTCGGAAACCCTCGAGGAAGTGGTTACTTTCTATGCATTTGGCGATACCGACTATGCCATCGTAACACCTGACGGATATTATGCCGCTTCGAGGAATGCGGGTAAATACATGCATTTTTCCAATGGAACAAAAACTTTCACATTTGACAACTTTGACCTGATCTACAACCGTCCAGATATTATTGCTAAAAGAATGGGCTATGCCTCTGCCGAATATGTGACTGGCTTGTATAATGCCTACCAGAAAAGATTAAAGAAACTTGGATTTACCGAAGATAAGGTAAGCCTTGACGTGCATTTGCCTGAGGTTGAAATAGTGACTAAAGACCTTTCGCCCAATACGGCAACTAAATTCCTCCTCACCAAGATAAAGGTGACCGACAGCAAATACCTGCTTGATCGGATCAATATCTATGTCAATGAAGTTCCGCTTTACGGTGCTAAAGGAATGAGCTTGCGTGAGCTAAAAACATCAGACGTGACCAAAGACATCAGTATAGAGTTAACCAACGGAAGAAACCTGATTCAATTTGCCGTAATGAATGAAAAAGGTGCGGAGTCCATTAAAGAATCAATTGATATCATTTATACTGGTCCGGAATTGAAACCAGTGCTTTATGTTGTGGCTATTGGTGTTTCCGATTATGTCAATAATGAATTCGATCTTAAATACGCATCCAAAGATGCCAGCGATCTGGCAGCGTTAATGGTCGATAATAAATCAAAATTTGCTGATGTAAAAGTACTCAAGGTACTCGATCTTAGTGCTACAAGAGATAACATCAGGAATGCGAAGGGTTTTTTGAAACAGAGCAGGGTAGATGATGAAGTAATTCTTTTTGCTGCTGGTCACGGTCTGTTGGATGACAAAATGGATTTTTACTTTGCCACTAGCAATATTGACTTTAATAATCCGGCCGAGGCTGGGTTGCCTTATGAAGATCTGGAGGGGTTATTAGACGGTATTCCAGCAAGGCAAAAATTGATGCTAATTGATGCCTGTAATTCCGGTGAGGTGGACAAAGATGAGACTGTCCTCGCTAGTACTACTAAGGTTTCGGGAGGAACTGTAGGTTCCAGAGGTTTTAAGACAATTGTCCGGAAAGAAAGTATGGGATTAAAAAACTCCTTCGAACTTATGCAGGAAATGTTTGCCGATCTTCGTAAAGGATCTGGAGCAATAGTTATTTCATCAGCAAGTGGTGTGGAGTTTGCCTTTGAATCTGATGTCTGGAAAAATGGAGTGTTTACCTATTCGGTGCTTGAAGGACTTAAAACCAATAAGGTGGATAAAGATAAAAGTAATAGCGTTAAGGTTTCTGAGCTTAGGGATTATGTGGTAGAAAGAGTTGGGCAGCTCACCAATGGCAAACAGCATCCTACAAGCAGGAAGGAAAACCTGGAGTTTGATTTCAATGTTTGGTAGGTAATTGGAAAATAAATTAGACCTTGCCTATGTTGGTGTTCTTCACCAACATACAAGATGAGTATGGAGTTAAGAGATTTGTAAATGAATAATATGAAAGTTAGACTGTTCAACATTTGCAATTTCGATCTATAGATGATCAGGATTTTAAATCCTTTTTATCACGGTTAGGGATTTAAGATTAGCGAGCTAAAACATATCTAGGGGATATGGGGTTACCCACATTACAACATTAGATAATGCTTGAAGCATACTACTTTTTCACTCAAAATATTTTATAGCCCGCAGATAATTGAAAATTGGTGGTTGTGGTTGTGCTGTTTGAATTTTTGTCTACGTCCGAAAGACCTAGACAATACCTCACAGTTAAATTAATTTTCATTGGCAGATCAACTGTGCCTCCAAACGCCAAACCGAAATCGGTGCCGTTATATTGATCCTTCACATCGGTAGTTGTACTGCCGGAGCTCACGTTTGCGGAGGTCAGCAAACCGAATTGAGGGCCAGCGTGAAAGCTGATCATATCATTCGCATTGTAACGCAGGAGTAGCGGAATCGTTATGTAATTAAAGTTTGTTGTGAAGGAGAGGCCTAAAACATCATACACATCACCTTGGGTTGAGTAAAGTAATTCTGGTTGAATGCCTAAGTTGCTGGTTAGCATTGCCGTCATGTATCCTCCTAAGTGAAATCCAGCAAGAGATTTGGTGTTCAATGTAATGGCACCTCCCGAGGCGTTAACATTGCTGATGTTGAGTCCTCCCTTTACACCAAAGCTTACGCCTTGGGCAAAAGTACAAGTCGCAAAAAACGCTATCAAAACGGATGATAAAATTAGTCTATTCATAAAATTATGGTTTTAATTACTCTTTTCATTTTCGTTTTTATTAGGGTTTAAATAACTTTAAATACTCCTATAACTTAGCTCGAGAATAACTTCGCAAAGGTTGCATCATTACTATCCCCATCCGTTACACCTTGATTTTGTATTCTTGCATAAATCACTTGTCGTGAAAGATTCCTCCATTGGAAGGACGATCGACTTTTTACATTCGCCACAGCCAAGCAATTTTGAAACTTGAGCACTCTGCCTTTGTTGGTGTTCCTTCACAAACAAGATGAGCATGGAGTTAAGAGATTTGTAAATGAATAATAGGGAAGTTAGCCTGTTCAACATTTGTAATATCGATCTATAGATGATCTGGATTTTAAATCCTTTTTTTTATTGGTTCTGAATTGCAAATCCCGAGCAGCGAAAAGTGCTACCTTACGCCAAGGATAACTCAATTAACAATGCTTAAATTTCTTGCCTTTCTAGGATGCTGGCTGCTTTCTTTTTTATCGTTTAGTCAAAGCACTATTGATAGCCTTATGGCGATATCAGATCACCAGTCAAAACCAATAGCGCTTCAAGAGATCGTGGACTATTACCAGACAGATAACATTGACTCAGTTAAAAAATATGCAGACCTCTTACTGGCGATTGGAGTAAGAAAACAAGATCCTATACTTGAACAGCTCGCGGTATTGAAATGGGCCAAAGCGTTAGCTTATTTTAATTATTCTGATAGCACCGAACATATTTTGGAAGGAATGAACACTCCGAAAGATCCTTTACTTTCTATCGAATATAATCTTGTGCATGGTTTGCTCAATAGAAACAAGCGAAACTATGATGCTTCACTTAAGTATTTCTATGAAGCTCTCGCGGGTATCCGGCAACAACAACTGAATAGAATGCTTGCCTTTCCTTATGCCGAAATTGCTCATCTTCTAACACAGAACAACGATCTAGAGAACAGTAAGAAGTATTATTTGTACGCCTTTTCTGAAGCTAAAAGGAATAAGGATTTTAAACTATTGGTAAATATTTGTTATCGCTTGTGCAGAATTTACAATGGTGGAATCATCGTAAATCTTGACTCTTCTATCTACTACGGTGAAAAGGGTATGTTGATTGCGAAGGAGGCCGGCTACGAACGTGGGTATGCGGATATGATTAATATCGTAGCGGCTCCCATTATTCGCAACGGGCAGTATCGGAAGGGGTTGAACTTGTCGAAAGAAGCACTCAGTTTTGCCGATACCTATAACTTCTCTCTGCAAACAAAGTATTACCTTATTTTAAATCAGGGATTTGCTTATGAAAGGTTGGGAGTTTATGACTCGGCCTGGCAAAAAATGCAAGAAGGTATGAAGCTGCGTCCCATGGGAATTGATCACTACCGTCTCCAATACCTTATTCATAAAGCCAGAAAAGAAAATCATGAATCGCTACTCGCCTTGGAGATTTACAAGTTTAAGAGTGATTCGGTTAGTCAGACTAGGCATGAAACAAAACTATCATCCTTGCAAGCAAGATTAGAAGCCGGGGTGAAACAGGAAGAAATTGAGTCACTAACAGGAAAAGCGGAACTCCAGGCTTTTCAACTGGCTCAGCAACGATATTTTCTAATTGGCCTTACGTTGATCGCCTTGCTTACTGTTGGAGGAGGAATTGTTCTCTATCGCCAACGACAACTAAAGCAAGAGCAGGCCATCACTAAAATAGAGTTAGAGGAAACACGCAAGCGGCTGGAGATTGAACAGCAGTACAGGGCCTCTGAGTTAAAGGCGATTCGCTCACAGATGAATCCTCATTTTATTTTCAATGCGCTCAACTCTATTCAGGATTTGGTGCTGAAGGGAAATATTGAAAATTCCTATTCTTACATCACCATGTTCTCCAACTTAATCAGGCAAACGTTAACGTATTCAGAAAATGAATTTATAGAGTTTGATCAAGAGATTAAGTTACTGGAGTTGTATCTGTCGCTTGAAAAATTGCGATTCAAAAAGGATTTTAATTTTGAACTCATTGTGAATAACGTAGAGGATATTATGCTGCCACCCTTTTTGATACAACCCTTTATTGAAAATTCATTGGTTCATGGCTTACTGCATAAGGAGGGTGAAAAGAAACTGAAAATAACTTTTGAGTTAAAGGAAGATTTGATTTGCTCCATTGAGGATAATGGGATAGGACGTGAGAGAGCCAAGGCCATTAAAGAACGACAACGAAAATCGCACGATTCGTTCTCTGGCAAAGCTATCCAAAAGCGTTTTGAAATATTGAGCACTATTTTTAATGGCAAATTCGGATATACCTGTCAGGACTTGTATGAGAACGATGAACCAAGTGGAACACGGATTGTCTTAGTCATTCCGGTGAAACATCTATACTAATCCATTGCTGAAATAAATAAGGCGATTGGTGAACAATTTCTAAATTACAAAAAGTGAATTTTAATATTTGCAATTCGTGAGTATTCTGAAAGCCATTATAGTTGATGATGAGGAAAGTGCCAGAGATGTACTTCAAAGCCTCTTGGTTCGATTTTGCTCGGATGTGGAAGTTGTTGCCAAGTGTGAGAACTTGATAGAGGCGGTAAGTGTCATTGAACGCGAACAACCAGATTTGGTATTTCTGGATATTGAAATGCCAAACTATGCAGGATACGAGATTTTAAATTTTTTTGAATCGATTACATTCGAAATCGTTTTTGTTACGGCTTATGATAAATATGCCGTTCGGGCTTTTGAGGTGGCCGCTATGGATTATCTGTTGAAGCCTATCGATATCGAGCGACTAAAGAAGACTATTGTGCGCGTTCGAGAGCATCGCAGCGTTGAACAACAGGCAAGGCGCCTTTCCCTATTGAGCTCTACCTTAGAGAGTAAGCAACTGAAGAATATAGTGGTAAGCGATAAGGGAAGTCAGCACATTATCCCCATCGAAAGTATTGTGGCCATTGAAGCCCAGGAATCTTACTGCACAATTCATACGATAGACAGGAAGTACACTGCCAGTAAAAACCTTAAACATTTTGAAACTGTTTTTGAAGGACTGTCGCAGATCATTCGGGTTCATAAATCCTGGATTATCAATAGGGCTTGTATGCATTCGTATTCTAAGTCTGAGCTTAAAATTCAAATGACAAATGGGATTGTTGCTAAGCTATCCAAGTATAAGAAGACGGAATTCGAAGCATCCGTTAATTAATTCTCTTTAATACTCAATTATTTTTTCTGTGGTATGCAAGTAGCCTCATCAAGGTTACTTATTTTTTGCCTCTTTGTCCATTCCTATAGTTAATCCTGCTGTTGCTGAAGAAAAATATTTGGCACTGATTGATCTGATTAGATTTGATCATTGACAAAGCAAAGGCAAGATGAAAACAATTGCGGCACTACTATTTCTTGGAATAACTCTTAGCGCAAATGCGCAAGAAAATCAGAACACTGAAATCGCAAAACTGGAATCTGGAAATTTTCCCGTATACAAGGTTGTGGATAAGGGGTCTCATGATTACAAACTGGAGGCCGCAACCAAACCTTGGCCTGTTGAATTTGTAAAGGAAGGAATTTCCGTTACCGGACTTATAGTAAAGCGGGCTGGAATTATTGAAGAGAAATACGAAGCAGACCTTCCAGGCTTTCCTGCTTATTACAAATCTGGCACAAGCGATGTGGTGCTCACCGTTATAGATAAGAAAATTTATTACTACAGTTGGTCTGTAAAAACAGGATCTAAGATTGACTATATCCTTACACCAGGTAAGCCACAGAAATATGCAGAAGAGAAAGCAATATTAGATGCCTACCGAGCCGCGGTTAAAGAAAAGCAAACTGGTACACGTAGTGAGCGAATAGAAGAGAATGCTGCACGCGAAGCGCGGGAAGTAGTGGAGAACACATTGGAGGGTAAAGAAATTAAATCCATACGAGTTCAGGCGATCAACCTACCTGCGAATGTGGGCATGTTAACGGTGGTAGCCATTGGTATGGAAGCAGAATTAACCAATGGGCAGATTCTGAAAACGAAGAACCTGGGCGGCAAGACACCTTATACTGATTTTGAAAGCACAGTGAAGGGAGGCGAATTTGCAGGTGGAGATTTTAAAGTCGCGAACGACTCGAGACAAATCCCCACAGATAAAATTGAGATTAGCGTTTGGTCTAAATTTGATTCAAAGAAAGTAGTAGGAAAGTTCATCCATCCGCTCAACTTTAGAAGCGATATATTTTACAATTATCAGGGAAACTCCGGATCGTTTGGCCGTGCCGCTGTTGTGGGTGTTTCACAACATGGCGGAGATGGAAAGGATGGGCGAAGCGTTTCCATTCGAGTGGATTCCTATACCATCGAAGGTAACGCACTTCTGAAACTCAGCATATCAGATGCCATTACCGGTCAGCTTCTCGCGGAATCCAAAATCAATTCTCTTAATACTGTAACACTTAACGTAAGCGGTGGAAACGGAGGCGATGGCGCAAGTGGCAGAGATGCATCTAGTGGCAATGGAGGAAACGGAGGTAGCGGTGGAAACGGTGGTAATGTTTCTCTCTCAGGAAGCGGAGTGGCCGCGTTAAAAATTGATGTTCAGAATAAAGGTGGAAAAGGTGGTAATGGAGGAGTGGCTAAAACGAACATAAATACCAGAGGAGCGAATGGTTCTTCTGGGCAACAAGGAACCTTACAAAAATAATCTAAATAAAAATGCACATGAAAAAAACAAACATCATTTTAGGCGCGATGGTTCTTCTGCTGAGTAGCATAGGTGCCGAAGCACAATTTTCAAAATTAAAGGATAAAGTCGGTGGCAAATCATCTAATTCCGGTGGAGGAGCATTTGCTGATTTCAATGCAGAGACAGACGAAATGGGTATGACCGGGCAGTACTATAGTATAGAAGATAAGAAACAAACCTACGGGTTACGATTTGTTAAAGAGGAAGGCGGAAAAATTGTTAACAGCCTTCATTATTTTGAGAAAAAGGGAAGTGAGCCTCGATTAAAATTGAGTATGAAGGAAAGTTATTACACCAAGAATCAGGTGAAGCTATTTTATGTTTGGATTTCGACAAGCGCCAGCAGTTATGTGGAATTAATTGAAGTAGCACCTGGCGTTGATGCAGTAATTAATACAGACAGAAGCATGAACGATGATGGCCCTGTTGCGCTTGATGCCAAACGTACCGTAAAAGATGTGTACGCGAAAGACAAAGCAAGTTTTACGACCTGGGATATTGAAACCGCACAGGCAAAAGTAGATATGCTCATTGCTTCCCTCAACACCGAGGCGATGGAAAAAGAAACAGCCACCTGGATGAAGAATGAAGTGTTCTCAAAAAATGTAGGTAAGATCATATTTGCCGATCAGTATTATCATTTGATGAAACAGGGCTATGCCAATAAACCTCCGATGGTTACTGCTGACAATTTTAAAGCAGAGTTAGACATGAGTCGCAACATGAACTACATGGCCTTTTTTAAATATCCACCCAAGGTTAAGTATCCCGGACAGGAAATTAATATCGAGTACACATTGGGCGGGCAGAAGACTAGTCGTGCCGAGCTTAGAAAGAAATCAGCGGCATGGAGTAACATGGTAAAAATTTTAGAAACAAAAGATTTTGATTATCGTCAACACGAACCCAGAGCCTTGCGTGAATACAACACCTATGCAAGTCAATATGTACAAGATTATGCCTTCATCAATGTGTTGTACCTGAATAAGGATAAATTCAAGATCGGCCAATCGTATGACCTCACAATGAAGATGTATTCACACCGCGATGGTGAAAATGGAGAAGTTATTGCTGAAGGAGTAGTGAAATTGAAATACACTGAAGAGGCGGATAAAGTGTTTAAGGGAGACCCTAAAAAACCTGAGGTAAAAAGTGTGTGGCAACAATTCGAAGAGTTTCTTGACGAATAACAAAGGCTAACCAACAGGCAAAACCGATTTGAGTGAGATTATTTCACTCGAATCGGTTTTTTAGTTTAGTGACCCAGTTCAAAATAGAAAAAGAGTTTTTTTATAACAGTATCTCAGGAGAATATTTATGCCTCATAGCTGAGGACTTGTCTAAACTTAAGATGTTCGATATTTGCAATGCCTAACTATAGATGATCAGAATTTCAAATTCTTTTTTATCTTGGTTCGGGATTGCAAATCCTGAAAAGCAAAAGCAATTTTGTTTGATATGAAGAGACCATTGATATTTTATTTTGCGTCATTAACCTGGACAATTCCCTTTGGACAAGATGTTCAAACGATTCTGAACAAATATTTTCAAGCTGTAGGTGGAAAGGAGTTTATTGAACTCTCAAGACCTCTTCAATAAAGTACAAATCGTATGGCTTCTATCCGAAACACGATACTTCGCTGACGGAGCAAAGAAGAACTGTTGTGTGGCATTAATCAGACAAATGAGACTTTTTACATTATACACAATTTTCTGTTTTACCGTTTCGTGTAGTCCACCAGAAAGGACTTCAAACAAGCTGGACTTTGAATATGATTATGAAATATTAACTTATTTAGGCGACACAACCGACCTTAAAAATCTGGAACAAACAAAGTACTTTGACAAGAATGGAAAATTAGTTAGGCAGACTGGCAAGCACGGCTGCAGGAGATTTCTTTACGATTCAAATGGACATTTGATTGAAGAAATCTGGAGTCGAAATTGCAAATATGGAGTTAGAGAGCTTATGATTTATGATAGTCGTTATAATTTACTTGGAACATATAAAACAAACGACTCTCTTGTAAATTTGGATACAATAAAATTTAAACAGATTTATTTTTATGATTCCAATGATGGCTTAATAAAAGAACTCGTTCATTCTTGGAATGACTCTCAAGGTAATAATCACGAACAATGGAATTCTTATATATATCAAAATAAGAGAAGAGTAAAGGAGCTTGACATGCAGGACAGCACTGGTTTTATTTGGTCGGGGACCTATCATTATGACTCAGTTGGTAATTTAGTGAGCATAAGAAAAGTTCGCAATCATATTTTCGAAACACAAACATTTAAATACGACAATGCCACAAGACTCATCGAAAAGGAAATGAAAAGTAATGAGTACCCATTGACTCCAAACATAGGTTTTAGTGCTGGCAATAATAGGACTTTATATAAGTACAGTGACAGCGGACAATTATTGGAGAAGAAAGTATTGAGTCATTTAGGTAGAGTTGACTCAAAGACTTACTATTTGAAAAAGGAGAGACATTAACGCCACCCAACAAATTCTTCTATGGGTCTTAACGAAAAAATTACAGAGAAATATGAAGTGACGGCTGATAATTCTGAGCAGGATATTTTAACAGCTATTTCTCTAGGCAAGCAAAAGGACACTTGGACGCATTTCCTAATGTCTGACTCGGTTGACTTCAAAGAGATTAGTATTGTAAATGGGAGAATTAAAATAATGCGCGGCCCACTTTTTCTTGACGTTTTTAGATCATCTGGAAAAATAACTATTGAAATGGTTTCGTTGCCAAACAAAGGGACCCTTTTAAAATGCGAAGTGCTTCCATATCAAGGAAATCTTCCAATTTTTCTTGGACTTTTGATTGCGGTTTTAACTTTATGGACACTAATTGTTGTTGCGTTTGGTCGTGACTATAATGCTTTGTTGATGATTTTGATGGCATGGGGAATGTTTGGAGGGTTTAGTTACTTGACTTATTTGTTGACAAAGCACGGACTGGTTAATTATTCGCGAAAAGTAATTAGAGAAATAACAAAGGACAAGAAAGTTAGCCGATAACACTGGCTTGCTCAAGCGAGCGGAACGTGTGTTAGGAAAGTAATTGGCGTTTCATTTATTTTATCACCTAGGGATTCTATCTTTATTAACATTTCAATAGAATATTTACAACTACCTTTTAATTATGAATCGAAGAAATTTTATCGAAAATGCAGGGGCATTAGCCCTATCTACATTGCTGCCATTGCCAACCTATTCAATGTTTGGAAACCATAAGTATAAAATGGGCCTTCAACTCTACACCATTCATCAAGAGATGACTAAGGATACAATCGCTACATTAAAGGCTGCAAAAGCTATGGGTTATGAAGATTTTGAAACATTTGGTTTCGATAGTGAGAAAGGAACTTATTATGGTTATAAAGCTATAGAATTCAAGAAAATACTTGAGGATTTACAAATCACAACTAATAGTGGGCATTATGGATTTTCTTCATATCTAAATAAATCTGATGATGATTTAAAACATTTTGTAGAACAGTGCATAACTGGAGCTCATACATTGGACATGAAATATATAGTATGGCCTTGGATAGCCCCAGAACAGCGGACTTTAGATAATTTTAAGCTGATGTCTAAAAAACTTAACGTTATTGGAGAACAAGTAGCTGCATCGGGAATTGGTTTTGCCTATCACAATCATGGTTTTGAATTTATAGACCAAGGGGGAGAAAATGGCTTTGACATTATATTAAGAGAGACAGACCGTTCATTAGTAAAACTTCAGATGGATATGTACTGGGTTATGAATGCCTCTAAGCATACTCCTAAAGAGTTGATAAGTAAACAACCAGGGCGCTATGTAATGTGGCACTTAAAAGATATGGACAAAGTAACCAGAGATTATACCGAGTTAGGGAATGGTTCTATCGACTATGTTAACTTACTTCCAAATCCAG
The DNA here is from genome assembly GCA_038205685.1 of Cytophagales bacterium. Classification (GTDB taxonomy): domain Bacteria; phylum Bacteroidota; class Bacteroidia; order Cytophagales; family Cyclobacteriaceae; genus ELB16-189. The sequence goes on from JBBRBQ010000023.1 coordinate 57,367, forward strand.
TTGAGTCGGGGCTCAAATACTATTATTTAGAGCAAGGAGGTAACTTTGCTCATAGTCCTATGCAAAGTGCAGCTGATAGTGCTAACTATTTTAAAAAGCATCTACAACAGTATTTGTAAAAAAAGCCAGCTGATAGATTTGATGACAATTTATCGATAACATTGTTCCTTCTTTTTAGCCTGAACACTAAATTGAATTCATACTTACGATAAGTGAACGATTTCAAATTATCTTATGAAAACCGACTCGAATACCTCTTTGTAAAAGGAAAGGGAGTAAGGAACGGGTTTAAGGCTATCGTAGAAAGCGCCCAAGAGTTTGCCGAAATACTGAAAGAAATACCGATCGATTTTATCCTGATTGACTATTCCGAGGTGATAACTATCGCTTCAAGTACCGATATCTTTAATCTCACCCGTCTTTACGAAACCAGCCATCCTCGCCTCCATAGCGTGTGCATTAGCATAATCATAAACTCCATTGAAATGGAAGCTGAAAAATTTTGGGAGGATATCTGTATTAGACGTGGCTTCCGTTTTAAAATATTTTACACCTATGATGAGGCTCATAGTTGGTTAATTGAAGAAGTGAGAAAGGGGAGGTAATGGGTCTTGCTTTTAGTAGTTGAAACTCTACGTTTATCAGGTTCATTCTTTGTCAAAATCTTTTTAAGTCTTTTAGCTTTATCCATCTTTATAAAGTTACTCTTGCCTCTTGCTTCTTTTTTGTTAAGGTCTGCTGTTAACTATAAAATCAACTCCTTCTGGCTCTCTAATTAGTCCCATAGTTTTATTCTTTAAAATATTAGTTCAATTTGTTGTCTTTGTTTAGGCGCCATAGATTTAAAAAATAATACAGGTCATAAATCAGCCAAGCTAGATAAGTAATCGCAAGTCCAGTAGATACTTTGTCGGTTTGAATAAGAATAAGTATTAGCCCGAGGAATAAGGCCGCAAATAAATAAAGAACATAATAGAACATTTTTAATGAGCGAAATTTGAATAATATAAAATTAGTCAGACCATTTATTACCATTATAAGTATCAATAAAATAATTGGTAACGTAAGAATGTCTGTCGTGATGCGAAACTGTCGATATGCTATAACGCCACAAATAATGTAATAAAGACCTCCAATAACATACCAAAATGAAAATGAGAAGGAATACTTAGGCTGTCTCAAATTCTCAAACCATTTTTTTTCATCTTTTGTCGCTGAAACGGCTTCAATGATTATTGAGATTGAACAAAGCCCTACTGTTTTTAATAATGCTATCCAGTCCATTTTTATTTCTGTTTCAATTTATCGGTTTAGTCGTCATGGGTTGCCACTAACGGTTAGTACATGATGCGTAAAGGATTGCGGACTTCAAACCTATCAAGATGCACAAGTATGATAACGCTCGAAAACCTTTGAACCCCTATGGATTATACACGCATTGTTGTAGGTGTAGTTTGTCCTGCAATGGGCTATGGTAAAAATAAGTTTTATGAAAACAAGGAACAAATTTTTTAGGTCGTCCAATCGATACGAACAGAAGATAATCGTCCAGTTGTTTATCGATTTTTGCGGCCTCCAAAAGAGTAACCAAGAGACAAACCGAAATCTAAACCAGAGCTCCACTTGTACGTCTTGGCCCAAGCATCTCCGTCTGCTGGCACAGTATTCTTCCATTTGTATTCGCCATTAATAGGAGGACCGTAACCAAACCAATAGCTGATAGTGAACCCTGAATTCCACACCCAAGTTTGCCCCGCACCTGCCCCTATAAAAAAAGTCTCATACAGGGCTTTGGCACCATTGTGGATTCCGTCAAGATTCATATACCTTATATTGACATCCGCAAAACTGTTCTTGTAGGCTGATTTAAATAACCATAGGAACCTGGCGTTCCTTACAGGTCGAAAAAAATATTTATAATATAGTCCCCCACCGTATTCTTTCTCCTCAGAGACTGGAAATGTACCTCCCGCCTGGACAAATAGGCCGTGTCGTGTAGTCATACGCAATTCATATGCAATAGCCCATCTCTGGAAACCCAATCCGGCCACATTGAATTGGAAAGAATTACGGTACAATAAGGTATCATTTGACTGGGCAGTACTAGCCGTGAATGTCAAAACAAAGCCCACGAGACTCAAAATTCTCTTGAGCTGTTTCAATTTATTTTTACTGTTTACTTTAATCATTTCGTTGCTTTTAATTTTGATTATGCTGCAAAAAAACAAATACAAAACAGATGAAACGTCCAAGCGTATAGGCATAGAAACTTCACAGTCCAACCTTATAGGGAAGGATTCGTAACTGTCTCAAGATTAGACTTATATACTAAATTGGAGGATTAAAAAAAGTGTAAAAAAGACAGCAATTTTATCTTAAATTGGATTAATACCTAAAAATGAATAAGCACTAAACTTTATCAAAAAATTCAGATGGGGTTAAACCTTCGTATCTTTTAAAGATAGCATTAAAACTACTCTTAGAATTAAAGCCACAATCATACGCCAACGAAAGTATAGTGTATTTTTTATTTAAAGGGTCGCTCATTTTTTCTTTAGCCAAATTCACTCTATAACCATTGATAAAGTCAAAGAAATTTTTCTCCAAATTTTCATTAATTACTTGAGAGAGATGATTCGTTGAAATATTCATTTTCTCTGCAACTTCTTTTAATGAAAGTTTACCATTTAGATAAGGTTTTTCTTCCTCCATATACTGTAATAACATTTTTAAATGGGTTGCAGAATCTCCACTTTTAAGACCAGATTTCCCATAACGATTGCTTGCTGAATTAGTGTTAGCCTTTAGTGTAAGAACTTCTTCTTTTCGCAAAGGAATTGAATAAATAACTTGCTGTCGTATGCCAAAAAAACCTAACAAAAAGACAAATGCCACAAAAGCAGACTGTCCTTGCATATCAAGCATCATATGATCTTCAGGAAGCATAGCAATGGAGGTCGTTGCGTCAAGATAATAAACATAGGCAACAAGGCTAGAAACAATAATCCATAAGAGGACTAATAGGAACGCTAATATTCTCAACCAGTTTAAGCTGATGTTTTCTTCGTAAGAGAATATTTTCCGAATAGAAACTTTATGTTTTTTCAACAGTCTAAGCGTTGCTACTAGATAAATTGTTACAACTAATAAAGTTATCCCAAAAACGAAATTTAGATAAGTATTTGTTGATGGGTTAGTAACTAAATTAGCCTTTTCGTTATATGGAAGTTGTGCTAAAGGAATAATACTGATATAAATAATAGCTGTGGGGATAAGATGAAGTAACCACTTAGCTTGAAAAATATTTTCTTTCGAGGTTAATGACTCCGTATAGACATACATTAAAGAATAGTATACAACTAATACCCCTGAAGGGATATGTCCATACTCGATGTAAAAAACATACCCAGACTGGAAGGAGTAATAAACAAAAGCCAAGTGAGTAGCAAAAATTGAAAGCCAAAGTGCTAATATTTTGTCGGATATAGATTTTCCTTTTTTGGAAAGAACTAAAATAGCAAAGAAAGCAGATTGAAAGGGTCTGTAAATTAAACTGTGTCAGTTAATAATTGTAATAATCATATCTGATGTTGTAATGTGGGCAACTCACCACAGGTGATCTTGTATACAAGGTATAAAATTTAATTGGTGAGTTGTCCATCATTTCGACATCAA
>JBBRBQ010000024.1:0-60884 GCA_038205685.1 Cytophagales bacterium
ATTTGATGTGGAAATGATGGACAACTCCCCAACTAAATTTTATACCTTGTACCCAAGATCAATTATGGGGAGTTGACCACATTCCAACATCAGATATGATTATTACAATGAGTAACTGACACAGTTTATTTTACAGACCCGATTTTTATAACGAATATCTAAGCAATTATTTACCTGCTTTCTTAGCTCGTTTTTCTGCCTGCTTTTCTTTGGTGGTCTTCGAAGGTTTCTTGGTTTCCTTTTTTGCGTCTTGTGCTTTTGACATCGTGATTGTGTTTAATGGTTTAACAATTAAAATCTACTGCTAAAGTAATAATCCTTTGCAATTCATCAAAAGAAAAGTAAAGAATTTGAATCTCCATTGAATTTAGATTATTTATATAGATACTACTTAATCGATATTTTATTATTCTTTCGGTTCACATCGGCCATGCGTTGAGTGGCGTCAATTTCAACAGACTCAATCTCGGAAGTTGGTCGGTTGATCTTTACTGAATAAGAAGGATTAACCCATGGCCACGGATCGAGATCAATCCTAGCAATGCTTTTATCTTCTACGGGTTTGTTTCCTTGCATTTCGTTCAATGCTATATAGTAAATTTCTTTCGAGCCATCTTTGTAAGTAACAAGCAAATCAATGGGCATGGGAAAATCACCAACTCGAACTAGATCAACGAGTGTTTTCCCGTTTGATTCTACAAGAGAATTAATTCCATAATCTATTTTCTTAGTTGTGTTGATCCAATAGCGCAAGTACCAATGTAGTTGCAGTCCTGAAGTCTTTTCCATCACACGCACGAAATCATTTGGTTCTGGATGACGCATTTTCCATGTGTTGTAGTAGTGCTTCATGCCTTTATAAAAGTTCTCTTCACCTATAATGTATTTGAGTTGATGAAGAAATATTGCGCCCATGCTATAGGCCATTGTGCCGTATGCCCTATTGGTGTTGTAATGATCGGAATGCTGACTGGCAGGCTCTTGCAAGCCACTTGCGGCCAGTGCAAAGTAGGCTTGATAACTTCCCTTATGGGGATCAACCTCTTCAAAGATGGCAGCCTCTGCTTCGCTGCTGGCGAAGTCAGTAAAGCCTTCATCCATCCAAGGATATAATGCCTCGTTCGAAGCCAATGCCATTTGATACCAGCTATGCGCAACTTCATGTATCATCGTTCCGGTAACACCACGAAACTGACCGTCACCAAGAATTAACGTGCACATTGGGTATTCCATTCCTCCATCACCACCTTGAATAATGGAATACGTTTCAAACGGATACTTGCCGAAATGCTCATTCAAATATTGAAAAGTTTTCACTGCAATAGGTTCCATCTTTTTCCAAGTCTCTATTGTCTTTTCATTTTTTTGGTAGAAGAAATGAAGTTCTGGCCCGTTGGGCACTTGTGCGATTTCGTGTACATAATCAGGATCAGCGGCCCAAGCAAAATCAATAACATTTTTAGCAATGAAATGCCATGTTGTATTTGAATCTTTAGGAAGCTCGGATAAATTCTTCTTAGGTTGTGATTTACTTTTCGCGATTGGTTTGGCAACGGGCGCAATCGACATTTTATAACCATGCTTTGCGACTTCAGGATTTTGTAAAACGCCTGTGCCACCAACAGTAAAAGAGGAATCTAATTTAATGGTAACATCAAAATCGCCCCACACGCCATGAAACTCGCGCGCTACATATTGGTAGGCGTGCCAACCTTGAAAATCGTACTCGGCCATTTTGGGGTACCATTGTGTCATCGAAAAGGCAATGCCTTCCTTGTTATCGCGGCCCGACCGCCTTATTTGCAATGGCACTTGGCCATCAAATTTTAATTCAAAAATTGTTTTAGATTTAGGTAGCAAGGGTTTATCAAGAATAACTTCCATCACAGTTCCAGTAATGCTAAAGGAGAGGTCTTTGCCGTCTTGCTTCAATCCTTCAATATGTTGGTAGCCAATTTCATCTTCTTTCAACTTTGAAATTCTATCAATCACTCGCCTGTCTGGGTCAGGAAGATTTCTGGATCGAACGTCCATCATGCTACCTAGTTGAAAGGCATTGAAGTATAAATGATAATAGACTTTGGTAAGTGTGTCTTGCGAATTGTTGAAATAAGTAAGCCTTTGATTACCCGAGACTTTATGGGTTTTAACATCTAGTGAAACATCCATTACATACTCTACTCGTTGTTGCCAACGATAGTCTTGCCCTTGAGAAATAGTAAAAGAAAGTGTTACTAAAATGATGAGTATAAATTTTTTCATTGTTTGAATTTGATTAAAAATAGGGAAACCAAAACTGTTTTCAAACAAGCTTTATATGGCTTATTTGAAGGTGATGTACCGAGCTACACCAAGCGATACATAGCTAGTGTTCCCAAGTCCTAATTCCTCATCGGGTAGGGAGCGAGGAATGTTATAGGTATAGCTTAACTGAAAATTCCAATGGGCAGTGCGAGCACTTATTGGCAAAGTGAAGGCGTAATTCATTAATCCGAAAATGGTAAGTGTTTTAATATCGTATAACGAACCTCCGTTTTTTAATCTTTCCAAGGCTACTTGATTGCTTACAGGAATGTATTGCACTATACTTTCAGTTCCGAAGAGTATTGAAAACGTTGGGTAAAACAACAACCGTTGAATCTTTCCCCAATTCTTTTTTTCAATGTTGAAGCTAATTCCAGGTAGGATACGGTGTGCACTTTGTGTTCCGAAATAATAATAGTAATCCAATTTCAGAGCAATTGGCTTTAGTGTGATTTGATTGGTAATGCTTATAGAATTGGTATAAGGTACCGATACATCTTGCCCATTGCTGGGATATAAATAATAGCTGTATTCTGCATTGAAGAGATACTTTGGTGAAACAGCTTTTATAAAACCTGTTGAAAAAATAGTTAGGTAAAGCGATGGTGAAAACTGCTTGCTCCAATAGCTTGAGATGTCGGCATACAAACCTGATTTGTGGTAATAGGCCAATCCGGGAGATATGCCATACTGTTTGATGCCAAGGGATTGATTCATAGCCGAAATATTGCTGTTGTAGCCAAGGCGAATCATTAATCGAGAAGTGTCTTTTAACTTGGGCGGTTGTAGAAAAGAATCGATCAGATCAACTACTGACAAAGAATCTGTTGAATTGAAAAGAGAATCTACCTGAGAATAAACTTTTAGAAGTTGAAGGTGCAACGAGTCTTTCTTTTGAGCCTGTGAACAGGTACAGAAGGATAAATTGATTAACAGGCTTGTGATTAAAAATCGCTTTTGCACATAGGATTATAAGACATAAAAATATGCTTAATTCTCCTTTAATCGTTGGTTTTTATCACGGAAATTTTCCTTGCGTTGTTGCTGCAATCTGCGTTGTTGTAGCTGATCCAAAATTAGTTGACGAAAATCTTGCTCTGCCTTTCGTAAACTTAGAAGCTGTTGAGGCGTAATTATTTGCAGAATCTTTGCTGAATATTCTTTCTCAAGGTTAAGTTCTTTTTCCTTTAATTCCAATCCGAAATTAATCAGTTCTTGTTCCTGTTTTGTATCGCCTTTGGCAGGATCAACTAGTTTTTTTGCTTGATTGAATTCCTTTTTATAGGCTTGCCTTTTGTTCACAAACTCTCGGTAAACAGGCCAGAATTTTTCTGCTTGCTCGCTGGTGAGCGCAAGCCTATCACTTAACAAAGCAATTCGTGCGGTTTCTATTTTTTGACGCACCGCAGGGGTTATATTCTTCTCTTCCTCTTGTGCAAAAGCTAATGTTGGAATCAGCGAAAGCGAGAGCAACGCCATCCGTAGTATTGTATTCATGATTTTAAAAGTATTCATTTTCAATCTCTTTTGATAATTTATCTAAATCCATTTTGCTCATATCGATGGTGCCTAACGATTGATGAGAAGTATCACTAAAATCAAGTAGATGCCCGCCAATCGATTCAATAATCTCTTCCTCCGAAACCTCATTTTCGTCTAAGTAGGCAATCAGTGTTTCGGTGTTCACACTCTCGAGCAGCGCAATTGGAGTGACTGATTGATAATAATTTCGATAAATAAAAATGGAAGCGATGCCCACGATAATAATAGGCAAAGCATACTTTAAACTGAAGACAAAACCTGATGAGAAAAAAGGCTTGTTTTTCTTCTCCTCCACTCGTTTTTGAATAGCCAATGGAAGCTTATCAAAATACCCATCGGGTATTTCAAAAATATTCTTCTTTTCTATGTCTTCGAGCTTCATATTTCTTTTGACTTTACAATGTTAATTTAGTTTAATCATCTTTTAGAGATTCTTCTATTTTCTTAACTGCATGATGATAGCTCGCCTTTAAAGCACCAACTGAAGTGCCTGTAATTTCTGACATTTGTTCGTATTGCATTTCCTCATAGTACTTCATGTTAAAAACCAATCGCTGTTTATCGGGCAATGTAAGCAGTGCCTTTTGCAATTTCTTTTGAATAGCATCGCCACTTATCCCATCTGATGAATCAATTTTGGAGGCTAGCTCGCGTTGCACATCTTCCAACGGTAAAAAAAACCGTCTCTTTTTTTTGGCAAGAAAGGTTAAGCACTCATTGGTGGCAATTCGGTAAATCCAAGTGAACAACTGCGAATCTTCCCTGAAATTATGAATGGCTTTGTGGATTTTGATGAACACTTCTTGAGTAAGATCATCAGAATCATCATGATCGATCACCATCTTACGGATATGCCAATACACTTTCTGCTGATACACCCGCACCAACATATTGAATCCATAGTTTACGGTTTCAGGATTTCGGATTTTATCCAGAAGTTCCTTGTCGGTCAAGCAATAAAAATTTTAAATCCTATTTCGCAAGTAAGACTTTAATTAATGGATTTGGTTTAAAAGATCCACTAAGCATTCAAACTGTTCTTTCGAGTGCGCTGGGAAGTTGGCAAACCGAAGTTGACTTTTCTTCAGCTCTCCATAACCATCGCCAGGAAAGAAGCCTTTCTCTGATAATGACTTTGTTATACTTTCCGTTTGCGCACCAGTGTTGGCAACTATTACCGTTTTCGAGCGCCAGTTTTCATCTTCTACAAATGCCTTTATGGTAGGGTGATTATCCAAGCAATTGTAAAGCACCGCAGCTTTATATTCGGTTTCATTTCTAATGGTTTGAATTCCCTTCGCAAGAAAATCTTTTACTATTTGACCAAGCAGAAAAATACCCAAAACATTGGGAGTTCCTGGTGTTTGGTGTTTCTTGGCGTTCACCAAAAGCGATAGCAAGCTGTGATACGACCCTGTATAAAAACCTTTGCTTTGCAAGCTTTCCGCTTTCGCGATGCATCGGTCGTTTACTATCCACACACCCAAGCCGGCCGGCATTCCAAAACCTTTTTGCACAGAGAAGAATACTGAATCAATTTTAGTATAATCAAACTGTGGAAAGGGTAGGGAAGACACAGCATCTACTACAATTAAAGCATCTTGGTGGTTATGCCGTAAGGCGTTTATATAACTCATAGGTACAGAAACGCCTGTGCTCGTTTCATTGTGCGTTACCGCGATTAATTCAGCGCCAGCAGGTATTTCAATTGCTTGGTCAAAGCCTTTGCCCAATGTTGCTTCCACTTTCGTGGGATGTTTACCGAGCAGCCCAGCAATCTCGAAATAGCGCTTTGAAAAAGCCCCGTTCACAAAATGAAAACAGCTATCTGCCACCAAGTTTTGGATAGATCGTTCCCACACTTCTGTGGCCGAACTCACAAAGAAAACATGAAAATCTTGAGGAATGGAAAGCAGCTGCTTCAAGCCCTCGGTTGCTTCTTTGGATATAATCTCGAATTCTTTGCTACGATGTGAAATGGAGCCAATGTTTTGTTTTATGGCCTGCCGAAGGTGATTTTCAACAGTGAAATAAAGTTGAGAAGGGCCAGGAGTAAAGGTTACTTTCATTGAGTCGGTTAGATTGGCTGCAAAAGTAATTGATTTGAGGATGTATTAATTTGAAAATTTGAAAATGAATTACTGATATAGTTAAGGCGAGAGCAATTTTCAAATCGCCTAATTTTCAAATCTTCAAATTGTATTTCTAGAATTTTTCGAATTATATTTGAGAGGAAAATCCTACTCGGGTTTGGGACACGTTTGCTGAACCTAACATTTATAACAATACCGAGTGAAGCTTTCAGCCAAAACCAGGCCTCATCACACGCAAGTGTGACCTCGCCCAAAAAGCAGGTTAACAGTGGAAGGATGCGGAAGACAGCAACTCAAAACTTGTCTTTTTTGAGGTTCAGAAACACCTCTCCAAGCTCAGTAGGATTTTTTTTACATGAAACAATTATAAGTTTCTGATTTCCCTCGCATAAATACTACATCGAATCCATATACAAGTCCTCCACCTTCTTGCGTGCCCAAGGTGTTTTGCGCAGAAATGTAAGGCTTGATTTTATACTAGGGTCAAACCGAAAGCAGTTGATGTTAATTATCTCACCCAACTCATGCCAGCCATATTTGTCAACTAGAAATACCAGAATGCTTTCGAGTGTTTTGCCATGAAGAGGGTTGTTAGGTTGCTGTTCCATATCAATAGGTAGTGATGGTGGTAAGGTCTCGTTGGTAGTCGGTTTGCAAATCTTCAGGAAGCTTGGCAAGCACACTTTCAATTTTTTTAATCTGTTGTTGATACATATTAAAAAGTGTAACGCTGTAGCGGATGTCGATTCGCGCTTTCATTTTTAAACAAAAGAAAATCCTGATTTCTATCTCTGTTTGTTTTTGGTCAGAATATTTTATTTGCTTGTTGGCCAATCGCAAAATCTTGCGAATAGATTTCTTTACGAGATAGTTGGAAGTTATGTTGGGTATGCTTTTAAACAATTGATCTACCTCTTCTTTCACGTTGTTTACATAGGTTTGCTCATTGTCTGCCTCAAACAATAAGTAGTTGAGCAACTCTTTGTTTTCCTTTTTGTACTTTGCCAACCTCATGCAAAGTTCTTGCACTCGATCTTCCTCCAGCGATTTTAATTCCTTTTTTATTTCTTTAAGCGAGGCGGTGGTCATGATGATGCAATTTACATCATCATCTCAAAATAAGAACGGTCTACTATTCAACCTTTTTACTTTGTTAAGTACTTTGAAAATAAATTTTAAATAAAAGCCCCTTCTGATTTCGAAAAAACGGAAGGGGATAGGATGTGAAAATAAAGATAAGAAAAGGCTCAAGCTCTACCGAAATAAGAAAATAATCAAGATGGAAGTATCTGAGGTTATTTGACAACCTCAAGCAGCCTTTAGTAAGTTAATTTTAATTATTGTCCTTTGGGTTGGCGGGTTTTACTACCACCACTCTACCATCTAGTTCTGTTTCATTTAAGGCAGCAATAGCCTTGTTGCCTTCTTCATCGTTGGGCATTTCTACAAATCCAAAACCTTTAGACCGTCCAGTGTCCCTGTCTTTTACAATCTTAGCTGATGACACTTGACCGAATTTCGCAAAGGCAGCTTCTAAATCTTCTTGTCCTGTTTTAAAGTTTAATCGAGCAACGAAAATGTTCATAATTTCTACAAAAATTAAGTTATAATAAATTGTTGCATTGATTTGCTTTTTTCAATGCTTTACAAATAAGTAAATTATAATTAACATTTTCAAGTAGAAATACTGTGAAAAATGTCTTTTTGATGAATCTTAAAATTCCGAATCACCTCTGATTTCCTCAAATCACAACCTTTTCAGGGATACGATTGTTAACTTTTCCAGTCGGACGCAATCGTGTTGTCATAATTAAGGTATCTACTAACTTTGCGCCTCGATTCTAAAAATCATTATGGTTAAAACTGATATTTGCATTATTGGCGCAGGCCCTGTAGGTCTCTTTGCCGTTTTTGAAGCGGGACTTTTAAAGATGCGCTGCCACTTGGTAGATTCATTGCCGATAATTGGGGGTCAGCTCTCCGAAATATATCCTAAGAAACCAATTTATGATATCCCTGGGTTCCCGTCCATTTTAGCGTATGAATTGGTAGACAATCTAAAAAAGCAGATCGAGCCATTCAACCCTACATATACGTTAGGTGAACGAGTGGAGGCATTACAGAAATTAGAAGATGGTTCTTTCGTGTTAACCACTTCAGATAAAACCACCATCGAATGTAAAGTGGTAGTGATTGCCGCAGGGCTTGGTTGCTTCGAGCCAAGAAGACCTGAACTACCCAACATTATAAACTACGAGGGCAAAGGAGTTCTTTACATGATAAAGGATCCTGAAACTTTCCGTGATAAGAAAATTGTAATTGCAGGTGGTGGAGATTCTGCTTTAGACTGGAGTATATTTCTGGCATCCGTAGCTAAAGAAGTAACGCTAGTGCATAGAAATGAATCTTTCAGAGGAGCACCGGATTCGGCAGAGAGAGTTGTTGAATTAGCGAAGGAAGGTAAGATCAATCTTCTGCTCAGTGCCAACTTAAAATCCATCAATGGCACTGATAAAGTAGAGTCAATCACTATCGTTGATAAAGAAAAAAAATCATTCGATATTCAAACTGATTACTTAATTCCCTTATTTGGCCTTAGTCCTAAACTTGGCCCAATTGCTGAATGGGGTTTAAACTTGGATAAGAATGCGATCAACGTAAATACCTTTGATTACGCTACCAACATCCCTGGTATATTTGCTATCGGTGATATCAATACTTATCCAGGAAAATTGAAATTAATTTTATGTGGATTCCATGAGGGATCGTTAATGGCACAAAGTGCTTTTGGGTTTGTGTATCCCAATCAAAAATTAAGTTTTAAATACACTACCGTGAATGGAGTGAACTCATTTTAAGCTATGATTTCATTTGAGGTTGAAGATGTAAGTGGCGATAAACGCACCATAGAAATCCCGGAAGGAATTAATCTTAGTTTGATGGAAGTATTGAAAGCTTCCGACTACCCCATTGCTGCTACCTGCGGAGGTATGGCATTGTGCGCTACATGCCATGTAGAAGTGGTGAAAGGTTTTGATGACCTTCCTTCGTTTACCGATCCTGAACTTGATATGATAGATACACTTCCTAACGCAACAAGCACTAGTCGTTTGGCATGTCAAATAAAGTTGAGCGACAAATTAAATGGCGCGGAGTTTAAAATAATTGGTTGATTCGGTAATTTATTAATGGGAGCATCACCGAATTAATGAATCATCGAATTAAAACCTTACCCTCACCTGAATCTTCACGTCATTCTTGGTGCTCCCGTTAATCGTTTCCAAGCCACTACCAATAGCATCTATATTTTGGTAAGATGTATTTGCCCATCGCAACCATACATCAACTTTATCACTAAGTTTATATTGAAGCAAAATATATGTTCTTATACCAATGCCAGTATAAGGCTGAAATGAAAAGCCAAGCCAAACATCACGTTCATAGATGTAAAGTCGGTTGTCATAATTATCAGTTTGAAACAAGGCGTAGCGAGCGGAGAGTGAAAGTTTTCTAACACTTACGTTCACATCTTGCACGATGGCAAAGCCTTGTGTTGTTGATTGAGCCAATTGATAGCTGCTGGTTTGCACCCTTGTTTTGAAACTGAGTGTTGGACTGATAGCATAATCGCAATTGATCCAATAATTTATTTTACTGCCTTGCGATGTTTGATATAGTGTACTTGTGCTAGATAGATTTCTTTCTTTCGTTTCTTCTCTTGCTTGCAAAAAGATAAAAATATTTTTAGATGGCTGATAATTTAAGCGGATCAACCATTCATTTCCGTTTGATGGTGAATACCCTCTATAGCGTAGCCATGGAAATTGAAAGAGATCAATATATCCCGATACGGAATAGGCTTTTGAGAAATAATATTTCCAACCCCAATAGATTCCGGATTCATTTTGTGATTGTGTATTTTCGGCAAAGGCATTGCCATAGAAACTATAAAAATTAGGAGAGTAATTTCTATACAACATCGAAAAGTCAAGTTGAGAAGTAAGGCTTGCTAAAGCCCCGACAACAATAGCTTTTCCATGATCTACAGATTGAGCCGCTTCGCTAAAAAACGTAAAGTTGCTGATACTGTAATTTAAAAAGGCGCCAACATTTGTATTTTGATTTCCTGTAAAGTTAAATTGATTATAGGGTCTTATAACTTTGGTAACAGGTACACTAAAATTTGTTTGACTAAAGATAACGCCTGCCTCCATATTATTTTTTGAATAATTGAGTACGACTCCTGTATTGGTCTCTTCAATTTGTTTCCTTTTGGCAAGTTCATCGGCCGTGCGGTGGAGCCCTGAACTAGCAATAGATGATAATAAAATACTGGTATCGCTTAAGCTGTCATTCTTCAAACGGCCATCCCTTCTATTGCTCGATAGCAAAATATTTAACGTAAGTGCTGGGTTGAGTTTATAACTTACAGCGGCTCCACGAAAGAAACCTGATTCAGTGAGTGATGTGTAGGGCAAAAAGCCAATGTTGCTTTTGCGAATGGTAATAATCGTTTCAGCACCTTTGCCTGTGCCAAAGCCTCCACCAAAAATTAAACCTTGTCCAAATTGTGCTTGGTAATCGCCAACAATTATATTCTTTATTTTACCACGATTCATAAGTTGAGCATGGTATGAAACGTAATCAAATCCATATTGCCTCGAAGATGATTTCCAAGTTATTCCTTCACCAGGATCTTTCTCTAACGTGAATCCAAAACTGAAATCATTACTCTGAGCTGTACGAAACCGTGTGTATAATTTATTGGGCGAACCAGCATAACGATTGCTGGAATCCGCTTCTTGCGAATATCCTTTCTTCTGCTCCAGCGTTCTTTCCAATCGCATTACTAAATAATTATTTTGATTGCTTAATACGCGCGATGCAAATGATTTATCTAGCAAGCCCTGTTTAACAGTAACAAAATAGTGAAGTCTAGTTATTGTTTTCTCATCAAATTTTGGAATACTTTGAAGTTCATACACAGAAATAAATGGCCCACTCTCATTGCGATAGTCTAAGAATGAATCGACTTGCTCTTCACGAAGTATATACAAGGAACGCAGTTGTTCGCTGGTAACTGAATTAAGATCAAGCGGATTGGCTAGTATTTGTGCAAGGTTTTCATATAAGTCCTCGTAGTTAATATCAAGATCTTGGATGGGATATACCTCATCAATCAACCGTTCAAGACTAATGTCTTTTCTTGGATAATCTTGTGCAAGACAGAGAGCAGCAACTAATGAAAAGTGGCCAATAAGAAACAGACGAATGAGGAGTATGGTTTTACTCTTTATCATTGGGGTTATTTCTTCTGTTGCTTGTTAAACTGATAGATGATCGAAACCTGAATAGCGCTGTTTAACTCTTGGCTGTATTGAATGGCATAGTCAATTTTCAATTGCGATGTGATAAAGCCCATGCCAAAGAAGGCAGCTTGCGGATGAAGGTTAAACCCAGTTCTAGCAAACACTTTCTTGTGGATTTGATATTCCATTGCGCCTTTGATGGTAGGCGAGTAGTCAAGGTCTTTATCAACTTCTGCAAAGAGAGATACCTGAGATGAAGCTTTAAAATTAATCCCCGCAACAAGATGAGTCGGTAACTTTTCACCATCAATAGTTGATAGCTTGGGCTGATTGAGATTGATAATATAAGCTCCAATTGATAGTTTGGAAGTTAGTTGAGTGATGCCACCAATGTTTATACTCACGGCAGTCTTTGTGCCAAACCCCAAGACTCGGTATTGAATATAATTTACTTTTAACCCTAAGGCAGTGTTTCCAAATTCATTGGCAAATCCTGCACTTATTATTTGTTCGCTGTAAAGCGCATCGCCAAAGCGAAATACGCCAAAGCCTCCCGATCCTATTTTTGTGGGCAACACAACAACGGCTGCCATTCTGTTCGCGCCAATTAAACTGGGCTTGGCCTCATAAGCAATAGCAGTTGCAGTGGTTCTTACTTTGCACAATCCACCCACGTTATTTAACAACGACCATTCATCACCCAACGTGGCAGATGCGTTGGCCAGCCCCAAAGCTCGCCCACCAATAAGTGTGTTGGTGCTCTGACCAAGACAGCACAAAATGGGAGATTGTAATAGAAAGTGAAGGGCGAATAGGCAGAACTTTTTCATCACATTGGATAATAACCCAAATGTGGAGGGCTTAAAAACAAATGTCAATACCCCTTTGGGGGTATTCTACTAACCCTCGAGGGGTATTTTTTGAGAAAAAGTAATGTTTTTTGGGATTTTTTTAAGAATGTAGACTGCTTGTGCTGGTTCAAGAGTCCGCTTGGGCTAAAATTTTTGCGGCATCAGGGATGCTTAACATTTATATTACCTGCTTGATCAATGCCACTAAAAATACTTAGGCCAACCAAACTCTATCGTGAACCGACTTGAGTTTGGTTGATCAAATAAAAGATCGCTTAAATCACTTTGGCGTTTTCTGGATCCCAGTTGATAATCCTTTTTTCAAAAATACTTTTGTTGGTTGCCAATGCAGGGCCACCAGCACGCATACCAAACAAAGCATCTTCTTTAATAGCTTTGCCTTCTCGAATGCCCGCAAAGAAATTTAAGTGATGATCTAAATTAGTGTTATACCCTTTGGGAGCTTTAAATTCCATTTCAGGCTCTACCATGCCTGGCTTCTCTTGCGGGAATTTATCTTTATACCACTTCTCGTATTCCTTTTGTTGAGCAGTGGTGAATGTATCAAACGAATCCCAGCCGCCATAGCCAGGGGCTTTGGCAGTTTTATTTCTTTTCACTTTCACAGAATCCCAACCTAAAATAATCACTCCATCAGTACCCACCAACCTGAGAAGCTCACCGCCACCACCTCCATCCGCAAAGTTCACCCGCATCTGCAAATTAAATGCACTATGCTTGTCCGTTGCCGAATAATCGTGAATGCTGGTGATAACATCTGGTACATCGCGGCCATCCTTCCAGTAGCGAAGTCCGCCTGTTCCATAAATACGACTTGGACCTTTACTGCTTGTTACAGCATGAAGACCTGAAAACAAATGGACAAATAAATCGCCTGCTATGCCCGTTCCATAATCTTGATAATTTCTCCATCTGAAAAACCTTACGGGATCGTACGCAATCTTAGGAGCATTGCCAATAAATCGATCCCAATCAACCGTTCCTGCATTCGCATCTGTTGGTATAGAATATTGCCAAGCACCGTTGCCTCCTTGTCGATCGTTCCACGTTTCTACCAACACCAAATCACCAATCAACTTTTGTTCGAAAATTTCGCGCGCCTTTTCTGTTACAATAGAACTCACCCTTTGACTTCCCACTTGAAATACTTTTCCTGTTTTCTTTTGAGTGGCTATAACTTCAGCACCTTGTTCTAACTTATGCACCATTGGCTTTTCGCAATACACATGTTTGCCCTTGTTCATGGCATCAATCGAAATGCGATCGTGCCAATTATCGCTCGTGCAAATAAATACAGCATCTACATCTTTGCGATCCAATATTTCTTGATAGTTTTTGGTGGTAAAAATATCATTGCCATATTTTTCCTTGGCGCGATCTAACCTTCCTGTATATAAATCGCAAACGCCAATCAATTTTACGCCTGGCACAAGTGAAGCTGTTTGCAAATTGCTAAAGCCCATAATGCCCGCACCTATCACAGCAATATTTACATTGTCATTCGCAGCATACTTTTGCTTACTGTCTGACCTATTAGGCAACTCGATAGCATGGTTATCTTTTGCTTGGATTATGGCTGGAGCGGCAGCCGTGGCTATGGCAGTGCCAATGGCCTTCTTGATGAAACTTCTACGCGATGAGTTGGATAATTCATTCATAAGCGGGTTATTATTAAATTAAATATAATGGTTAAACTTCTTTACTACTTCGTTTGCAATGAGAAAAATACGTAAAATAAATTTACATAATACAATGTTTTTACCTATCAGTTTTTCCATCCATGGTAGTTATTGAACAGATTATAGTACCTTTGAGCCACTGACCTCCTGAATTTCTTTAAAAATCCCAATCAAACGGGAATTGATCTTACACGAGGCTTTTAATTTTTAAAAGTTGCCTCATTCTAAAAAACCGTATTATGTCATTTGAAAATCTTAATCTCATTGAGCCAATAGCCCGTGCTCTAAAAGCTGAAGGCTATACCACTCCAACGCCAATCCAAGAGCAGTCAATTCCAGTTTTGTTGGAACGCAAAGATTTGCTTGGTTGTGCGCAAACTGGCACTGGCAAAACAGCTGCCTTCGCAATTCCTATTCTGCAACTCCTTCATCAAGACGAATTGTATGTGAAAGGTCCTAGCGGAATCAAAACATTGATATTGACCCCAACGCGTGAGCTTGCCATTCAAATTGGTGAAAGCTTTGCTGCCTACGGGAAATTTTTACGTATTAAGCATACCGTTATTTTTGGTGGAGTTTCACAAAAATCACAAACCGATGCGTTGAAAGCAGGTATTGATATTTTGATTGCAACGCCTGGCCGCTTGCTCGACTTGATGGACCAACGCTTTGTTCATCTTCAACATGTAAAAATGTTTGTGTTGGATGAAGCCGATCGTATGTTGGACATGGGTTTTATTCATGATGTGAAAAAGATCATAGCTAAACTTCCCGTTAAAAGGCAAACACTTTTCTTTTCTGCTACCATGCCGAAAGAAATTGCTTCACTGGCCAATAGTATTTTAACAAACCCAGTGCGTGTAGAGGTTACACCTGTTTCATCAACGGCTAATACAATCAAGCAAGAAATCTATTTTGTTGAGAAGAATGAGAAGCGTTCTTTATTGCTTCATCTTTTAAAGAATCCATCATTAGAGACGGCTCTTGTTTTTACACGCACCAAACATGGTGCTGACAAAGTAGTAAAAGACTTGGTTCGTGCAGGTGTTTCTGCGGAAGCAATCCATGGAAACAAATCGCAAAACGCAAGGCAGCGAGCGTTGAGTAATTTTAAATCGAAGCAAACACGTGTATTGGTAGCTACTGATATAGCGGCTCGTGGTATTGATATTGATAAGCTTACCCATGTTATTAATTTTGAACTCCCTAACGTACCTGAGACGTATGTGCACCGTATTGGTAGAACTGGACGTGCGGGTGAAGATGGCATAGCTTATTCGTTTTGTGATTCTGAGGAACGAGAATTTTTACGTGACATTCAGAAGTTAATTGGCAAGGCTATTCCTGTAAAAGAAGATCACCCCTATCATTCTAATGGCGATGATAGATCAAGACCAGAGATGCCGAAACAGCATACACCCAGAAGACCACAAGGAAACGGCAATCAAAACAGAAATTCAAATAGACCCAAGCAATGGGCGGGCGATAAAAGAGAAAGAAGATAACCATTAAATAAATAGTAATCTTGAAACTTGCTGCTATTGATATTGGCTCTAATGCTATCCGCTTCCAAGTTTCCTCTGTGCTCGATCAAGGCTCTAAGGTGTTGTTCAAGAAATTAGAATACATCCGCTTTCCTTTAAGATTGGGTCACGATGTGTTTGGTACGAATAGAATCAGCGACCAGAGCATAGTCAAGTTTAAGAAACTGATGAAAACTTATAAGCTATTGCTTGAGCTTTATGAGGTAGATGATTATATGTTTTGCGCTACATCAGCTATGCGTGAATCTGAAAATGGACAAGAATTGGTTCAACAGATTCATAAAGAACTAGGCATCACTATCAACATTATTGATGGCAAACAAGAAGCCGAATTAATTAATAAAGCTATTCACACATACTTAACCGATAAAACCTATTTGCATATTGATGTGGGTGGTGGTAGTACAGAGCTCAACCTTTATACACACGGCAAGAAGATAAAAACCAGATCATTCAAGATTGGATCGGTGCGAGTGCTTGAGCATCATGATTCGCCAGTAATTTGGAGGGAGATGGAGAAGTGGATAAAGGATAATGTGAAAGAGGAATATGGCCGAGTGACTTCCGTTGGTACAGGTGGAAACATTAGCAAATTGTTTGATCTGGCGGAACTAAAGCCTGGCAAAGTAATGAGCCTGAAGAAAGTGAAAGAGATAAAAGTTTTTGTAGAAAGCCATTCCCTTGACGATCGTATTTATAAATTACAAATGAACCCAGACCGTGCCGATGTTATTGTTCCGGCTAGTGGTATTTATATTAACGTAATGGAGTGGGCTCATTCACATTCCATTATTGTGCCTGAAGTAGGATTGAAAGATGGTATCATGCTTGATTTGTTCGAGAAGAATGCCAAGCAGCGCAAAGTATCTTTTGTCAATACCGAAGATCAATCGAAAGGAAGAAAAACTACGCAGATTTAAATCTAAACCTTGCCACTCATGCGTGGGTGATTATCAAATCAATTTTATTGAGGTAGTTAAGTTTATTTGTACCACTCAGCATACATAGGATAATTTTTGGCTGTGCGTTCTATAACAGCTTTCATTTCTTCGCCAATATCCTTTATTTTTTTTGCGGGTATGCCAGCATAAATACTATTAGGCTCTACTAGAGTGCCTGGCAAAACAATCGCACCTGCAGCAATCACTGAACCTGAGCCTATTATTGCATCGTCCATCACAATGGCTCCCATCCCTATTAATACATTGTCGCCAATAGTGCAGCCATGAACAATGGCATTATGAGCAACTGAAACTTTATTTCCAATTACCGTTTTTGCTTTTTGATAGGTGCAATGAATGATCGCTCCATCTTGTATATTGGTATCATCACCAATCGTAATGGAGTGCACATCTCCTCGCACCACTGCATTGAACCACACCGTACAATTGTTGCCCATTACTACTTCACCTACAACAACTGCATTATCGGCAAAGAAGCAATTGTTGCCATGAATTGGAGTGAATCCTCTTACTGTTTTTATGATGGCCATGTTGGTATTTTAAATTATAAGTCTATAGATATGAAAATATTAGATTTAAACATATTATTAATTGGAGCTACACAAAATAATTAGAGAACGTGCTTGCGAAGAAGGAACGACTGAAGCGATCTCTTCCTAAGTTTTGAGCGATTGCCTCACTTCGCTCGCAATGACGAATCATAATTCCCAACTCAAATTACTTATCCTTTCAACATAGTATCAAATTCTTCTTCCGAAATAATTTTGACACCCAGCTTTTCAGCCTTCTCTAGTTTTGCCGGCCCCATGTTTTCTCCTGCCAACAAATAATTTAGTTTACCTGAAATAGAAGAAAGTACTTTTCCGCCATTGGCAATAATGATGTCTTTCAATTGATCGCGTTCATACTTTTGAAATACACCGGAGATAACAAAAGATTTATCTTCAAGCTTATTGCTCAATCGTTCTGGTTCTTGTTGAGTAGATTCAAATTGTAGCCCTGCTTTTTTAAGTCGTTCAATTTCGAGTTTACTTTCTTCTTGACTAAAGAATGAAACCACACTTTGTGCAATTTTTTCTCCTACTTCTGGAGCGGCAACCAACGCTTCATAGTTGGCAAGTATTAACGCATCCATTGTTTTAAAATGCTTTGCCAATTTCTCAGCAACAGTTTTGCCAACATACCTAATGCCTATAGCAAATAGCACCGACTCGAAAGGGATTTGTTTTGATTTCTCTATTCCTGACAAAAGATTATTAATGGATAATTCTTTAAAGCTGTCTAATTTTCCCAAATCATCTTTCGTAAGGCTATATAAATCGGCAGGCGTTTTTACCAAGCCTAAATCAAATAGCTGTGCAATGGTTCTTTCACCTAGCGAGTCAATATCCATTGCTTTGCGCTGAATAAAATGTTCAATCTTGCCTTTGATCTGTGGTGGACAACCCTTGTCATTCGGGCAATAATGGTTGGCTTCGCCTTCCACTCGTATCAAAGCTGTTCCACACTCAGGGCAATGTGCGATGTATTCAACGGGCGTTGAATCAGATGCTCGCCTATCAATATCAACGGAAGTAACTTTAGGAATGATTTCACCACCTTTCTCTACATGCACATAATCGCCAATTCGAAGATCAAGCCTGCTTATTTCATTGGCATTATGAAGCGATGCTCGTTTAACGGTAGTGCCTGCTAGTAAGATAGGTTCTAGTTCTGCAACAGGAGTTATAGCGCCAGTTCTCCCCACTTGATAGACAATGTTATTAAGTCGAGTGCTTAAACTCTGTGCTTTATATTTGAATGCGATAGCCCACCTTGGAATTTTTGCCGTGAAGCCTAGTTGCTCTTGTTGCGATAAGTTATTGACCTTGATAACAACACCATCAGTATCTAAGGGAAGATCACCTCGTTTGTTTTCCCACGAATCGATGTAAACTTTTACATCTTCAATAGTCTTACATTTTTTATAGGTAGGTGAGATATTAAATCCCCATGATTCTAACTTCTTGATCGATTCTTCATGCGTTTCTACATTCAAGTCTTCGCCTAGTAAATAATATAAATAGCAATCCAGTTTACGCTTAGATACCTCTTTAGAATCTTGCATCTTAATGCTTCCCGATGCCGTGTTGCGCGCGTTGGCATAAGTTTCTTCGCCAATGTCTTCGCGCTCTTTATTCAATCGCGCAAAGGCAACTTTCGATAAGAATATTTCTCCACGCACTTCAAATCGCGGTGGAATAGTATCAGCCGTAATTCGTAAAGGCAAACTGCGAATGGTTTTTACATTGGTAGTTACATCATCGCCACGCACACCATCACCTCGTGTGATAGCTTGTGTGAGCAAACCGTTTTCATAAATAATACTGATGGAAACGCCATCAAATTTTAACTCACAGAAATATTCAAACGAATCGCCATCTAAGCCTTTAGCAACACGCGCATCAAATTCCTTTAACTCCTCGAAGGAATAGGTGTTGCCCAACGAAAGCATGGGATATTGATGAGTAACATTCTTAAACTCTTTGGTGAGCGCTCCACCCACACGCTGCGTGGGCGAATCGGGAAGTTTAAGTTCTGGATATTGCTTTTCGAGTTCAATTAATTGAATCAGTAATTGATCAAATTCATAATCAGAAATCTCTGATTTGCTCTGCTGATAATAGAGTTCGTTATGGTAATTGATTTTATCGGTGAGTTCTTTGATTAATTCGAGTGATGTCATTTAAAAACGGGTTACGATATTCGCAAGCAACATAACTAAGAATAGAAAAATAGAAGTGGCCTAACTCACAAAATCATTTTTTTTAGCTTGTACTTATTTCACTTGATGTCTTTTCTTCAGCACTTCATTCACATCAGCCAAGGTGTAATCTTTTGCTGCAAGCAACACCAAGTAATGATACAGCAGGTCAGCGGCTTCATTCAAAAATAATTCTTTATTGTTGTCTTTCGCTTCAATAATAAGTTCTACCGCTTCTTCGCCAACTTTTTGAGCTACTTTGTTGATGCCTGAATTCAGTAACTTATTGGTGTAGGATGTTTCCGTTGGGTTCTTTTTTCTGTCCTGTATTATGTTTTCAAGAAACTCAATTCCTTCAGTAATATTCTTTTCATTAAAGCATGTGTCTGCACCAGTATGGCAGGCAGGCCCCGAAGGCTTTGCTTTTATTAGAAGAGTATCCTTATCGCAATCAATAAGAATTTCTTTTACTGTTAAAAAATTGCCACTGGTTTCACCCTTTGTCCAAAGCCTATTTTTTGATCGGCTAAAAAAGGTAGCCTTCTTGCTTTTAATAGTTTTCTCGAGAGCTTCCTTGTTCATAAAGCCCACCATTAACACTTTGTTGGTAATAAAATCTTGAACTACACAAGGTATTAAACCGTTGAGCTTTTCAAATTGAAGAGAAGATATATCGATCATGGGATTTGTAAATCAATTGAGTTGGAAATTCCGGACAAGTATATTTTTCTGATATAAAAATTCTTTTAGGTCGGGGATTTTAATTTGACCAAAGTGAAAGACGCTGGCGGCCAATGCGGCATCAATGCCAGTGTAAGTAAACACTTCAGCAAAATGCATTTCGTTACCAGCGCCACCGCTGGCAATTATAGGGATGCTAAGAAGCTTATTGAGTTTGGCAAGAGGATCTATAGCGAAACCATTTTTAGTGCCATCATGATCCATACTAGTGAAAAGTATTTCGCCTGCACCACGGTC
This sequence comes from Cytophagales bacterium, assembly GCA_038205685.1. Taxonomy (GTDB): domain Bacteria; phylum Bacteroidota; class Bacteroidia; order Cytophagales; family Cyclobacteriaceae; genus ELB16-189. Next base: position 20,027 of record JBBRBQ010000024.1, read on the forward strand.
CATACATTCTTTCGCCCACGTGAAAAGTTTTTTTTCTGTAGGCTTTTTACCACCATGGGTATGCACTATCCAGTCGTTATTTACTTTGCGTGCATCAATGGCTGTAACTATGCATTGAGAACCGAACGCATTAGAAAGTGTATCGATCAACTCAGGATTGTTAACTGCCGATGAATTGATACTAACCTTATCGGCACCAGCCTCTAACAAAACGCCAACATCTTCAATGGAACTTATTCCTCCTCCAACGGTAAAGGGAATATTAATTTGTTGTGCGATTTTTTTTACCAGTTCAGCAAATGTTTTTCTTTTTTCATTGGTAGCTGTTATGTCTAAGAAAACCAACTCATCAGCTCCCTGCTGTGCATAGATCGATGCAAGTTCAATAGGATCGCCCGCATCCGCAAGAGCCAAGAAATTAATTCCCTTAACGGTGCGGCCGTCTTTAATATCAAGGCAAGGAATTATTCTTTTTGTAAGCATAGATTCAATTACGAATGCCAAATTACGAATTACGAGACTTTAATTACGAATTACGTTTTAGTGTTAATTGGATTGATCCTATAATCCTGCAAAGTTCTTCAACATCATCTAGTAAACTCTTCACTTCTGTCTCTGACAAGTATTCAGTAGCTGCGAATGGCCGAAGCCAATAGTTGCTTTCTCGTGCTTCTTTATAGGCGATTGTAAGTTTGGCATAGAAATCAGGTTTTGATTGTCCACCGATAGCTTCTTCAATATTTGCACCTATTGAAGTGCCACTTCTTAAAAGTTGCTTAGATAACACATACTCGCTTTTCTCTTTCGTTAAATACCTATACAAATTAACTATCCTTACAGTAAACGCAAAGGACTTTTCCTGTATAATGTTATTCGTTTTCACGGTAGGTAATTCCTTCGTAATTCGTAATTTCTAATTCGTAATTGATTACTAATTCGTAATTGATTTCAGTTCGTGTAGTGTAATCTTATTCTCATAAATTGCTTTGCCAACAATAGCTCCACATACTTTTAGATTATGTAAATCATCCAAATCTTCAAGTGAAGAGATACCACCACTGGCAATTAACTTAAGGGTTGGAAATTGCTCACGCAATGTTTTGTACAGTTCAATATTTGGACCAGCCAACATACCGTCAGTTTTTATATCCGTACAGCACAGATATTTCAATCCTTCGTTTAAAAACGTATTTACTAAATCAGTTAGTAGCAATGTTGAATTTTCTTGCCAACCGCTTATCATCACTTGGTTACCCTGCACATCAGCACTTAATATAAAGTTTTCCGATCCGTATTCATGTAGCCATTTTTTAAATAAGTCGGGTTGTTTCACTGCCAGACTTCCGATATTGATTTGATTAATGCCAAGGTCAATCAATGACTCTACATCCTCCGTTGATTTTACACCACCACCAAAATCAACAAGCAGTGATGTCTTTGATTGAATATCCTCAATTACTTTCCAGTTCACCACTTTTCCCTTCTTCGCGCCATCGAGATCAATTAAATGAAGATATTCCAAGTCGGCATCTTCAAACTCTTTGGCAACATCTACAGGGTCTTGACGGTACACTTTCATTTTGGAATAGTCGCCTTGTGTAAGGCGCACACATTTGCCGTCAATGATGTCAATGGCAGGAATAATTCTCATATCGATAAAAAACTTTTTAAAATTTCTTCACCCATTTTGGCTGATTTTTCGGGGTGAAACTGAACAGCATAGAAATTGTCTTTCTTCATAGCAGCGCAGAACGGAATGATATAGTTTGTTTGCGCGGTCGCAAAAGTATTGAAAGGCACGAAATAACTATGCACGAAATACACAAATTGATTCTCTAATTTTTCAGGGATCCAACCCGACACCTTTTCAAGTTGATTCCAGCCCATGTGTGGCACTTTCAAGCTATCGGTAGCAATAAACTTTCTTACCGTTTCCGGGAAAATTCCGAGACAGGGTGTATTGTTTTCGTCTGAATGAGCACACATAAGTTGCATACCGAGACAAATGCCTAGAACGGGCTGTTTTAGATTGACAATAAGTTGATCCAGTTTTTTGTCTTTCAGATAAGCCATGGTAGTACTTGCTTCGCCCACACCGGGAAAAATCACTTTATCGGCTTGCTTAATTTCCTCGTGATTATCCGTAACAATAAAATCGGTATTGAGCCGCTCGAGCGCATAACGAACAGATTGAATATTACCAGCATTGTATTTTATAACTGCTATCATGATTTCTGAACAGATAAGCTATTGATTATTTTTTTGACTTCAATTTTTTAGATTCTTTTAATAAGCCTTTTGCATTGGTATAGATTGTATGAGCCTGAAGAGTTGTTCGGTATCGGCAACATCTGTCATTCTCATTTTCCCATCTTGTGCAATCATTTTCAAACCGTGACAGTTCGTCACGGTTTCATTCCCTTCTTCTTTCAATCGTTGCTTTAACTTTCTCCAATAAGCATTGGCGTCAACACTTTCTGTAAGTATAGAGATTACATCCACAATGGAGATATACCACTTCTCCTGCTCGGCATCCCAGAGTGTTCTTACTTTTTTATCTTCAAATAATTGAATAGCGTTTTGTTGTTTCATACAAGTAGTTATTACAGAATTATTGTTGATTGCTTGCAAGAACAATTTACAAAATTCCCTTGGTACTTGGCAATTGATTCCCTTCTCTTTTTACAGCCATTTTTATTGACTTAGCGAATGCTTTAAAAATCGATTCTATTTTATGATGTTCGTTTGTGCCTTCTGCTTTTATGTTCAAATTACTTTTGGAAGAGTCAGTAAACGACTTAAAAAAGTGATAGAACATTTCGGTTGGCATTTCACCAATCTTCTCTCGCTTAAAATCAGCATCCCAAACTAGCCACGGTCTACCACCAAAATCTATTGCTACTTGAGCTAAGCAATCGTCCATAGGCAAGGTAAATCCATAGCGTTCTATTCCTCGTTTATCTCCCAAGGCTTTCGCAAAGGCTTCGCCTAGAGTAATGGCAGTGTCTTCAACGGTATGATGTTCGTCAATATGTAAATCACCTTTTGCGTGAATGGTCAAGTCAAGATTACCATGGCGAGCCAGTTGATCGAGCATGTGATCAAAAAAAGCAAGGCCAGTTTTAATATCAGCTTTGCCCGATCCGTCAAGATCAATATATACTTTAATGTTAGTCTCTTTTGTTGTTCGGATGATTTCAGCAGAACGCGAAGGGTAGGAGAGAAGGGTTGCAATCTCATTCCATGACTCTGTGATAAGCGCACAAAACTCATGAAGGTTTTTGTCAACTAACTTTTCTTTCATGGTTTGATTTCCAATAAGAATACCTTGCGCTCCAAGATTTTTGGCTAGTTCAACATCCGTGATGCGATCGCCAATTACAAACGAATTTTTTAAATCATATTCGCCCGTTAGATACTGCGAGAGCAAGCCTGTATTGGGTTTGCGTGTTGGCTTGTTTTCATGAGCAAACGAACGGTCAATAAAAACATTGGTAAACTTGATGCCTTCTCCTTCAAATGTGCGCATCATTTTTTCGTGAGCAGGCCAAAAAGTATTTTCAGGAAAACGCTCTGTGCCAAGTCCATCTTGATTCGTGATGATTACTAGCTCATACAAATTATCTCTCGCTATTTTGCCCAGCGCATTAAATACGCCAGGATAGAATTCAAGTTTTTCATGACTGTCGATTTGCTCATCAGCAGGTTCGAGTATCAACGTTCCATCACGATCGATAAAAAGGACTTTTTTCATAATTCGTTTAGTGCTTTTAAGAGAGCTTCATTTTCTAATTTCGTCCCTACAGTTATTCGTAAACAGTTGTCGCATAGTATTACTGACGATCTATCCCTAACAATAATGCCTTTTTCAACCAATGCTTGATATGTTCCTTTTGCGTCTTTAACTTTTACCAATAAGAAGTTTGCATCGGAAGGGTAAATTTTCTCAACTATCAAAATTTTACTTAGTTGATCTTTCAATAATTCACGTTCGGTGAGTATTTCAGCAACGCATTTATTTTTACCACTTTCATTTTGTAATTGTTTGAGTGCTACCCGTTGCGTGAGTTCACTTATATTGTATGGTGGCTTAATCTTGTTTAGGATATTGATAATACCAACATGAGCAATACAGATGCCAAGCCTCAATGCGGCCAGACCCCACGCTTTCGAAAGTGTTTGAAGAATAACTAAATTATTATAATCCTTTAAATACGGAACGAAGCCAGTGCTGTTGGTAAAATCAATATAAGCTTCATCAACAACTACCAATCCATTGAATTTGTCTAATACTTGTTTGATTTTTCTTTCGCTCAACAAATTGCCAGATGGGTTATTTGGACTGCAAAGAAAAATAATTTTTGTGTTTGCGTTCCATGCTTTTTCTAATTCATCCACATCAATATCAAACTCAGATGTCAACGACACAGTTTTTATTTCAACGGCATTTACATTAGCACTTACACTATACATTCCATACGTGGGTTGAGGAATTAGCACATTGTCTTTATGGGGTTCACAAAATGCACGGATCAACAAATCAATGGGTTCATCGCTTCCATTGCCTAATAAAATTTGATTGCGCATTACATTCTTGAGTTTTGCGATTTGATCTTTTAAGGCGACTTGCTGCGGATCGGGATAGCGATTAAAGTCAGAAGGAAATGGATTCTCATTCGCATCCAAAAACACAGAAGCCGCACCTTGGAACTCATCGCGTGCAGATGAATAAGGCTTCATTGTTTTTACGTTTTCTCTTACTAAAGAACTTATGTCGACTTGTTTCATGTTTTTTAGGATTTGATCTGAGTACTGAGTCACTATAATCGAAATACCTTTCGATTATAGTGACTCAGTACTCACATCTCTTTACTCAATACTATTCAATCTAACGCTTACCGCTTCTTTATGCCCTTGCAGTTCTTCAGCTTCTGCCATAATCTCAACTGCTGGCCCAATATTTTTTATGCCTTGTTCTGAAATTTTCTGATAAGTAATAAATTTCAAAAAACTATCCAGCGAAACACCACTGTGCGCTTTAGCATGTCCGTTAGTTGGCAAGGTATGATTTGTGCCCGAAGCATAATCGCCAGCAGACTCAGGCGTGTAAGCTCCTAGAAAAACAGAACCGGCATTTATGATTTGAGAAGAAAACTGATCTAAATTCTTTGTGTTGACTATCAAATGTTCGGGCGCATATTCATTCACAAAATCAATTGAGTCTTGTTCACGATCAAAGAAAATTACCTTACTATTCTCAATTGCTTTTTGTGCAATTTCTTTTCGAGGCAACTTCTTTAATTGAGTTACCAACGCTTGCTGAACCAATGGTATCAGTGCTTTTGACGAAGTTACTAACACCACTTGACTATCGCTTCCATGTTCGGCTTGTGCTAATAAGTCGGCAGCTACAAATTCAGCATTCGCAAATTCATCGGCCACCACCAATACTTCAGATGGCCCCGCAGGCATATCAATAGCCGTGCCTTTTAAACTAACCAGTTGTTTAGCCTTTGTTACATATTGATTACCTGGCCCAAAAATCTTATTCACTTTAGGTATTGACTCAGTGCCAAGACTTAACGCAGCGATGGCTTGTGCACCACCCACTTTGTAAATCTTAGTTAAACCAATTGAGTTAGCTGCGTATAATATAGCTGGGTTAATTTTTCCTTTTGATGATGGCGGTGTACAAACAATTATCTCTTTACATCCCGCAAGCTTCGCTGGTATTCCCAGCATAAGTAGTGTTGAGAAAAGAGGAGCCGATCCACCTGGAATATAGATGCCTACTTTGTCAATGGCTACACCTTTACGCCAGCAAATAACTCCAGGCATTGTTTCTATTTCAACTACTTCTCTTCGTTGTGCAGCGTGAAATTTTTCAATGTTGGCCGCTGCTATTGCGATGGCTTGTTTTAGTTTCTCATCGACTAAAGCAATGGCTTTATCAATTTCACTTTCGGTTACTTTTAATTCTGTAAGAGCTGCTTTGTCGAACTTGGCTGCGTAATCAATCAAAGCTTTATCTCCCGAGACTTTAACTTCATTGATAATTTCATTGACTGAATTCTCTAAGGATTCCACCTCAATCTGTGGCCTTTCGCAAAGCGATGTCCATAATTTCCTTTCGGGATTATTGAAAACTTGTATCATTATTAAGCAATCATTTTTTCAATTGGTACTACTAAAATACCTTCTGCTCCAAGTGATTTCAGTAGATCAATCTTTTCCCAAAAGTCATTTTCATTTACCACCGAATGTAACGATGACCAACCCTTTCTGCCTAACGGAATTATGGTGGGGCTTTTCATACCAGGTATCAAATTCGTTATTTTTTCAATCGATTCATTGGGGCAGTTAAGTAAAATGTATTTGTTGTTTTTGGCTGATTGAACGGCTTCAATTCTAAATAAAAGTTTATTAAGAATTTGTTTTTTCTCTTCTACTAATTGAGGACTAGCGATCAATACAGCCTCAGATTGCATTACTATTTGTACCTCTTTTAATCCATTGCTAAGCAACGTGCTGCCAGTACTAACTACATCACAGATGGCATCAGCCAAGCCAATACCAGGTGCAATCTCCACCGATCCACTGATCTCATGTATCTCGGCAATGATATTATGTTGATTCAAAAAGTTTTGAACAATAACGGGGTAGGAGGTTGCAATCTTTTTTCCATTCAACGACTGCACACCTTCGTAAATATCAGATCGTGGAATGGCAATTGACAAGCGGCATTTGGAAAAATCCAGCTTTTTTATAAGCTCATTATTTTTCTGTTTTTCGATATAAACGTTCTCACCCACAATGCCAGCATCGGCTACATTGTCCTCCACATATTGTGGGATGTCATCATCGCGAAGAAAAAGTATCTCCACAGGGAAGTTTCTTGCCTGCGCCTTTAGTTGATCTTTTCCATTACTAAAAGAGAGACCTGTTTCTTTTAGCAATTGCAGCGAACCTTCTTGGAGGCGGCCAGATTTTTGAATGGCAATTCGTAGTATCATAAATAAAGTGGAGGAATTTCTAGTTTGTAAAGTTTGAAAGTAAAAAGTTTATAGTACACAAATAAAAAAGGCTCGCCTTGTGGCAAGCCTTCTCATTCTATTTTTAAAAAATTCAGAGCATAGACCCAGCCACTAAGTTGATTAGCAGATGGTGGTGATGCAAAGAATTAATTGTGTTCATTTTTTTTAATTATGCACAAAGGAAATAAGAAGGATTTAATTATCCAACAAATTTTTGAAGTGTTGACTTAACTTTACCTAAAAAGTGCGAGCGAAACCGATTCCAATTGCCAATTGATTTTCGATAGGCTCAATATGCAGGCCAATAGTATTTCTCCTTAGAATCGTTTCGTTATATCTATCAATACCTTTTTTGAGGTGATGCTGAGCAGCAATTTCAAACCCAAGATAGCTAGCGAGTGAAGCTAAATACAAAGTCCAAAAAGTGGTTGAAATGAAGCTGCCCCCTTTGCGCCCCGAAGAATTATTGCTTGACGCACTTGAGAAAAGATACACGACAGGAACAATCATTGTAAAACCTCCAATAGCTCTTAATTTCTTAAAGTTCTTGTATCGAAGATCTATTTCAGGATCATTTAAACTTTGAAGTGGCACTTGTAACCCATAAGCACCACCATCTACTTTTTTAAAGTCGTAATAATACCGAAATCCTTGTTTAGTGATAGGTTTTAGATTAATTGTTTGAGTAGCTTGGCCAAACAAGTTAATACAAGAAATAAGAGAGCCTATTAAGATCAGCATGGAATATTTCATTTTCTCGTTACATAATAACCTTCATTAAAGCCTTGTTTAAATGATTTTATTGCGCCTTCCCAGTCGAATATGACTTCGATTAGGAACATAGTTATCAAACCAATAAAAAAGAATTTGATGTCGCGCTTGGTTATTGAACTCATAGATTTTAATTGAATAGTAAGATAAATATATAAAATGGCTCTCATATTTGTCATTTTTGTATCATTAAACAATGATTGAAAAATCAGGTTATACAGTGAATTCTAATCATGAAGAATACCGCCATACTCATTAGTCTATTTTTTATAATTGCCTGCACTGAAAAAAAGGAGGTCAAACTACAGCAATTTTTATTGAAAGGTAACTTGGCAATAGAAGCCAACAACTATCAACAAGCTGCTTATTATTTTGAGGAAGCGTTGAAGGTCGATCCGTGCTATGCCGATGCAGCCAATAACCTTGGTACTATTTATTTTAAAACCCAACGCTACGAGAAGGCATTGGAGCAATATCAAAAGGCTATTCAATGCTCGCCTGATTTTATCGATGCTTATTTTAACAGAGCCAATACGTATTATGAATCGAAGGAATATTTTAGCGCACTTGCCGATCTCGATAAAATCATAAAAGTAAAACCAGATACAGCAGTGGCTTATTTTACAAAGGGCTTGGTGCAAACCAAGATGCGCGATTATCCATCTGCTATTATTTCGTTTGATAAAGCCATTGCTTTAGATGGCAACAAAGTTGAGTATACAGTTAATAAGGCAACCGTGAAATTTTATCAAAAACAATGGGAAGAAGCAAAAGAAGAATTAAATCAAGCGATGAAGCTAGATGTAAAGGAACCCAACATTTACAACACATTAGCACTGATTGCCATCGAACAACAGCAGTTTGATGAAGCGTTAAATCTAATGAATAAAGCACTTGAGCTTTCGCGAGATCAACCCTACTTTTTGAATAATCGAGGCTACATTTATCTCCAACAAAAGAAGATGAAGGAAGCTGAGGCCGATATCAATCAAAGTATTGCGCTTGATCCATACAATGGTTGGGCGTATCGAAACAAAGGATTATTTTACTTGATCAACGGTGATTTCGAAAATGCTGAACGTCTTTTAAAACAAGCTGTTGAAATGGATTCGTTCATCGACAAGATTTATTTTTATTTGGGAATGACCTACTTAAAAAATGGTAAGCATGCGTTGGCTTGCGAAAGTTTTCGTGAGTCTGAAAAGTTGGGAGATAAAATGGTGACTGCAGCTATTTACAAGCAATGCAAGTAGACTTCCATAAATTTGCCCAACAACTTTCAAATCGGTTAGCATTGCCTTTGCCAGGATCATTGGCTCATGAACCGCTTCGGGCTGTTTCTGTTGAGTCAGCCATGCTCACGTTCAATCACAAACTTCCGCCTAAACCTGGAAGTGTTATTATTTTACTTTATCAGGAAAACGGAGCAATAAAATTTCCATTGACGAAACGGGCTACCTATAAAGGTACTCACAGTGGCCAAATTAGTTTTCCGGGTGGCAAAACCGAAGCCGGTGAAACTGACATTGATGCTGCTTTACGCGAATGTGAAGAAGAGATAGGCATAAAGCAAAGCGATATGAAAGTGATTGGAAAACTGAGTAATTTTTTTGTGATCCCCAGCAATTTTATGGTTACACCTATTGTTGCTTATGTAGATGCCAAACCCATTTATAAGCCTGATAGCATTGAGGTAGCCATGATTATAGAAGGCTCGCTTTCGCTACTTTTAGAAGATATGGCTGTGAAGGAAAAGGAAATTCTGGTAGCCAATGAATTCAAAATGTTGGCACCTCATTTTGAGATTGAAAACGAAATTGTGTGGGGTGCAACGGCAATGATTCTAAACGAGTTTAGAATGGTAGCTAAAGAGATACTTTGTTAATCACATAAGATGTTTTAAGTTGTTTTAATATCTTTACGAACTATGGATGTACAGTTTTGGATATGGTTGGCTATTATCGCGATTTCTTTTATTGCACGTGCATTAAAAAAGAAGCCAACGGATATGGCTGATCCTGAAAAGCCTTATAAAAAAGAACCACTTGGCCCTACCTCTTTCGAGGAACTATTGAGGGAGATACAAGAAACCAAAGCACCAAAGCCAAAAGTTGTGCTTGCTCCTGCGAAGGAACTAAAAAAAGAAATTGAATATGCTGACTATCGAGAGGTGGTGCGGCAAGAACAAGCCACACTAGAAAACACGAACCCAAGTTATGTGCCATCTATGCGCACCAATGAAGTGTATGACAAGGCCAAGGCTGATGCGTTTAACCGACCCTCTTTAGAAGAAACAATGAAGCTGGAAGACACTGTTGTGCGCTTCGATAGATTGAAAGGTTATGCCAAAACTGAACAACCTACAATACCTGATTTTATTGCCGAATTGAATGATCCTAACAGATTGAAAAAGGCTTTTATACTGAATGAGGTACTGGCTAGAAAGTTTTAGTGGAAGAGACAGACAACGATATTAAACCGACTTTCGAGAAAGAAAACCCAATTCTACCTGCTTCATTAATCGAATTAAAGAAAACATGGAGAGACTATCTTTTTGAATTCACAGTTCCATTTCTGGCTGTAACCGCTGCCTTTTTTCTCAACACGCAACGCGAGGAGTATGTAGAACGTAACCTCGAAAAACAATACATACAATCAATTATCAACGATTTTAATGACGATGCTGAATTAATCAATGAGCAAATAAATTTTCACAAGCTTCGTATCGCGCAGATGGATTCATTGGTAGAAATGCTTGCGTTTCCAGCCTCAATTAAAGATTACGATAAACTGTATTATTTCGGAAGGCTTGCTACTCGAAGTGTAACATTTGCCAACAATGAAGGCACGTTCGAGCAAATGAAAAACTCAGCTACTTTTCGATTAATTAGAAATCAAGAAGCTGCAAATTTGATTATTGATTATTATCTGAAAATAAAGACAATCAATTTGGTGGAAGAGCGCGAGAAATCTGATCAGGAGGAATACAAGCGAATTGCTGTTCAACTATTTGATCCTTTTTCGAGCAGTACATTATTTGATGAAACAACCTTAAAAAATATCCAGAAGAATTCTTTAGCGATTACAAACGATGTTAAGTTGATTCGACAATTAGCTGGCTACATTCAATATCTAAATACGTCAAGGAGCAGATTGATATTTTTGAAACAGGACTTACAAAAAACAGGTGTCGCGTTGGTTAAAAAACTGAAATCAGATTACAAGCTGTAAATCATCTTCTATCTTACATGTTCATGAGCAAACCTATTTTAGCACTTGTTGTTCCCTGCTATAATGAAAAGGAGATCATAGTTTCAACTATTGAAACGCTTCTTGCATTGCTAACTCGGTTATCAAAATCAGATCGAATTTCCAACGAAAGTTTTATTGTGTTGGTAGATGATGGCAGCAAGGACATAACGGTTGAGCTAGCGCTGCAATCAAAATCAGAAAGAGTTATTATTCTTAAACTTGCCAATAATGTTGGGCATCAACATGCGTTGCTGGCTGGGCTTCATTACGTAACAGACAAAGTCGATTGTTGTGTTTCTATTGATGCTGATCTTCAAGACGACATTGAAGTGATCAGTCAGATGATTGATTTTTATTTGGCTGGCGCTCACATTGTGTATGGCATTCGCGATGATAGAAAATCGGATTCTTTATTTAAGAAGGGTACTGCAACTATTTTCTATCAGCTTATGATGAAGATGGGAGTTCCATTAATTTATAATCATGCTGACTTTCGTCTGATTTCTAATAAAGTATTGCAAGAGCTTAGCAAATACCAAGAAGTAAATTTGTTTCTGCGAGGTTTGTTTCCTCAAATGGGTTATCCATCAGCACAAGTATTTTATTCTAGAAAGAAGCGGATGGCAGGGGAGTCCAAGTATCCATTTTTCAAAATGTTGAAGCTCGCAGTAAACGGAATAACTTCATTTACCAATTATCCTTTGAAGATAATTACTGCATTAGGAACCATAATTTTCGTGAGCAGTATTCTCGCTACCCTATGGATTCTTGTTGTAGTGGTACAAGGCAGAAACGTGCCAGGCTGGGCGTCTATTACGTTACCTATTTATTTCCTTGGCGGGATTCAGTTGCTTGCCATCGGAATTTTAGGAGAATATATTTCAAGAATTTATCTTGAAACAAAGCGAAGGCCTCTGTATCACATTGAAAAGATTATAAAACCAAATTAATTTACTGCCACTAAAGAAACAGGGCTTTCAAATAGATCCTTGGCTTTAAACACAACTTTAAATTCAGGTTTGTTGAGTTCGGCCCATTCGTCTTCGGCTGAGATAATCACCACTTTTCCATTCGCTTTAACAAATGCATTGAGTTCATCTTCATTGTCTAATTTCTTAATAGACTTGCCTAATTGAAATACATAAGCTGAATTTATTCTTTTGTAATAAGCAATCGGTCGGTTATATTCTTCAATCAATTTCACACTTCTCACCACAGGATTTTTGGCATCTACCTGAGGCAAGGCAAATGATGAGATCAGTATCAATAACAACATAAATGTGCCTGTATAAACATACAACGTATTTTGTATTTGTTGCTTTCGCAGAAAATATAACCCGATAAAGGCACCCACTGGAACTACCAAAAAGAAAAGTCCTCTCAAGTATAAATCTTTTAATTCAGGGTCGAGTTGCAAGGCAATAACAGCAGCAATGGGCATCGCTACCGCGATTACACAAAATACAATTCCATTAATCCAAAGCTTGTGGGATTGTAAAGCTGCCGAATGTTGGCAATCATAAATAAACTTAGCGAGTAGAATAGAGCCAAAGGGAACGCAGGGTTCTACATAACTTGGTAGAACGGTTTTCGAGAAAAAGAAAAAACCGATCACTGCAATGCATGCGCTTAGGGCAAACATGATAAGTGGTTCTTGATTTCTTACTCTCCATAGATGTCGCAATGCTTGCGGAAAGAAAATTGAAGCTGGAAGTAAAGCTGCAAATACAATCACAACACCATCGAATAGAAAACCGCCATGTCCTTCAAAAGTGGTGGTGTAGCGTTCCAAATTATGCGTTATGAAAAAATACTCCAGCCATTTCCAATCGGTAACTAAACCAACACCGATGTACCATGGTAATGACACAATTAATGCAAGTAAACCGCCTTGGATAATTTTCAATGATATTAATGTTCTCCATGAAAAGTCTTTTCTTAGCAGTAGAAATATCAATACGATAAGTCCTGGCAAAGCAAAAGCAATAGGCCCTTTAGCAACAAAACCAAAGCCTATACTGGCATAGAATAGGTACAAGAAATTATTTTTCTTTTCTGAATAGCCAACATAAAAAGAAAAGAGGCCAAATGTTAAGAAGAGTAACAAGAAGGGATCTGGCACCGCCATTCTGAATTGAATAGTCAGTTGCAAAGAAGCAATTAATATAAGGGATGCGTAAAATGCTATTGGCTCATTCAGTATTCGCTTTACAAATTGATAAACGGTAAGCACTAACAGAACTCCAAAAATCACTGAGAAAAAACGCGCTGAGAATGGATTAACTCCAAACAGTTTATAAGCTGTAGCAAAGAACAAATATTGCAAGCCGGGCTTATCGTGATACTCATCATTGAAGGTAGGCACAAACGGATCGCCTCTGCGCATCATCTCAACTGCACTGCCGGCATTCTTAGCTTCATCTAATGTGTAAATAGAAGTACCCCAATAATTCCAGCCGTAGATGAGTAGGGCTAGTAAGGCAATAAGGAAGGGTTTATTCATATGAAAACCTTAAAAAATTAAGTGCAAAGATATAAGGTCGAAGATGTCGGAAGGATATTTTGAACATTTAAATTCTTGTTCTCTCAATTCTTAAAAAATACCTGTTTCCGCTGCGATACTTAGATAGAAGTTCTCGTTTTTGAATAATTTTACATACAAAACAAGAATATATAACCATTATACATACATTTACGTAATTAATATAGTTATGAAAGGAACAAACCTTGGTGAATTTGAAGAATTAGTATTGTTAACCATAGCTTCTATGGTGAGTGAAGCTTACAGCGTAGCCATTTGCGATGACCTCGAAATAAAAACAAAACGCTCTGTAAAGTTGGGCGTAGTGCATTCTGTACTTAACCGATTAGAAGAAAAGGGTATGGCCAAAAGTAAATTGGGTGAGGCCACCAACGCGCGAGGAGGGAAGCGCAAGAGATATTATACGGTTACCAATGCAGGTAAGTCTGCGCTGTTAAAATCGAAAGAGTTAAGAGACCAATATTGGACTATTATTCCAGAATTTGCTTTGAAGCGGATATGAGAATGAGAGACATAAGACGCAAGATATAAGATTTAAGAATTTAGATCAATGAAAGAATCAAACAAAATACAACCCCCTCGCTTTGCTATACGCTTGCTCGAATGGTATTGCAAGCCTGAACTGTTGGAGGACTTGCAAGGTGATCTTAATGAATACTTTGAGCGCAATATAAAATCAAGAGGAGAAAGAAAAGCAAAACTCATTTACATAATTGATGTCTTTAAATTCTTTAGACTTTACACGATCAGAAAACCAGAAATCATTAATATTTTAATCAACTTCATTATGATTGGCAGCTACATTAAAACCTCAAGCCGCAGCATTGTGCGTAATAAATTATTTTCAACCATCAACATTGTAGGGCTGGCAATCAGTATGTCGGTTGGGTTGGTGATGATTGGTGTGCTAACCGATATTTTTTCTTACGATAAATTTCATGTTAATCACAAAAGAATTTATCGTGTCATCAGCACCTATGAGTACTTAGGCAATAAGGATAACCAACCGATGGCCACTACTTCTCTTAAAGCTGGAAAAGCCATTAAGGAAACTTTTACCACCCCAGAGGCTGTGGCAATTTTAAGAAGAGATTTTGCTGGTGATCTGAAAGCAGGTGAAAAAATAATACCATTAAACGGCTTTTATGCCAGTGAAACCTTTTTCAGTATATTTTCTTTTGAATTGATTCAAGGTAATCCTGCGAGTGCCTTGAAAGAACCATACTCTGTTGTAGTGACGGAGAAATCAGCAAAGAAGTTGTTTGGGGAAACTGATGCCATTGGGAAAACAATTACTTATCGTAGCGATAAGCAATATACCATTACTGGCGTTATGAAAGATGTTCCTAGTTTTTCTCACATGAAGTTTGATATGCTTGGCTCTTTAAGCACTTACGAGAATGAAGAGATGGAGATTAATAACAAAATGAAATGGGACGATATCTGGAACACCTACGTTTATGTTTTACTTCCACAAAATGCCAATGTGACTGCTCTAGACGAGAGTTTTAAAAAGCTAAGTGCAAAAGAAGACTTGACCGTAAAGAACACAAAAATAGGATTGGCATTGCAACCATTGGATAATGTTATGGTAGGAAGAGATATGGGCAATCAAATCGGTAACGTAATGGGAAGTTCTGCATTGTGGATTTTTGGTGGCCTTGCTTTCGTTGTTATTTTATCCGCATGCTTTAACTATACTAACCTATCCATCGCCCGTTCGCTCAAGCGCACACGTGAAGTGGGCATTCGCAAAGTAATAGGTGCTATGAAGGGGCAAGTGGCTGGGCAATTTGTGGTAGAAGCTGTAATTATTTCTTTATGTGCATTAGCGTTGGCGTTTGTACTATTCATTCTATTACGTCCATATTTTTTGAGCATCGAACCAGAACTACATGAAACGCTGGTGCTTGATTTATCACCCAAAGTTGTGCTATATTTTATCTTATTTGCCATCCTTATTGGTGCAGCGGCTGGCTTTTTCCCTGCTCTTTTCTTTTCGCGTGTCAACGCAGTGCAAGTGCTAAAAAATTTATCTTCTACAAGGGTTTTTAAAAAGTTAACGTTGCGCAAAGTGTTGATTGTATTTCAATATTGCATCTCCATTATCTTCATAACTTCCAGCATTATAATCTATAAACAATACAAGCATTTTATTGCTTTTGATCTGGGTTTCAAAACGGAAAATATATTGAACATAGAATTGCAAGGCAATAAAGCAGAACTCTTAGAAAAGGAATTAAATGAACTGCCTGAAGTGAAAGGAATATCCAAATCGATGATGGTAACTAGTGTGGGAAATTATTGGGGTACCAATATGAAATATCGGTTGAATCCAAATGATTCATCAGGTGTTGGCTATAATAGTATTGATGAAAACTATTTACCTCTTCACGAACATAAATTAATAGCTGGAAGAAACTTTTTGGCAAAATCAGATAGTGCAGCCGAATCAGAAGTGATAGTGAACCAACAAGTGCTAAAGCGTTTTAATATTGCCGATCAAAATCCTGTTAAGGCAATTGGCGATGTAATAAAAGTGGATGGCAAGGATTTAACGATTATTGGTGTGATGAAAGACTTTCATTACGGAAGAGCTAATACCAGCAATAGCCAGAAAGAAGTCGTGTTTCGTCATCTAAATAAAAAAGCTAGCTTATTGAATATAAAAATTCAATCATCTGATATATTAGCTACACGAGAAAAAATTGAATCAATCTGGAAAAAAATTGACCCTGTTCATCCAATGGAGGCGAAGTTTTATAGCGAGCGAATTGACGAAGCATATGCAGGCTTGAAAGCCTCTGTGAAGATGGCGGGCTTTCTTGCATTCCTCGCCATCTGCATTGCCTCTATGGGTTTGTTGGGCATGGTGGTGTTCACTACTGAAACTCGGTTGAAAGAAATAAGCATTCGCAAAGTGATGGGCGCAAGTGAAGCGGGGCTGCTTTATTTATTGGGTAAAGGATTTTTTATTCTATTGGGAATTGCTGTCCTAATTTCACTTCCATTAACAATTCTCTTCTTCGAGAAGATTGCCTTTCCTGAATTAGCTAATCACGCACCGCTTTCAATTGCTGAAATGCTGCTAGGTGTATTAGGTGTTTTGGTGGTTGCAGTTTTAATGATCGGTTCTCAGACTTTAAAAGTGGCAAGAACAAACCCCGCGGAAGTGTTGAAGAGTGAGTAGACATGATTCAAGAAGTTTAAAACTTATTTATAAGTCTTACCCAAACTCGTATCTTTGGTTAGACCATAGCCTAAGAAGTAAGGGAAATTGTTAGAGACTCGGTAGAAAATAAAACTTTGTGCACATGTGCAATTGATTAAAATGTAGTTGGTGTTATCAATAAACCAATTTCTTTATGCGACATTATAAAATAATTTTACTCTTCATTATTCTTACTGGTTGCAAAGCTAATCTTGACCCACAGCCATTAATTTTTTATGTTATGGGCGACTGGGGAACAATGGGTTCATCCAATCAAAAGGCTGTAGCCTTCCGAATGAATGATTGGGCACAAAAAGAAAATCCTAAATTCATTATCACAACTGGAGATAATTTTTACCCGATAGGTGTAGCCGATACTAAAGATATACATTGGCAAGAATCATTTGAAAAAATATACAACGGTGTAACAATTGCAGATAAACCTTGGCATGTGGCCGTAGGTAATCATGATTATCTAGGAAGTGTAGATGCGGAAATTGAATACAATAAAATCAATTCAAGGTGGGTTCTTCCCTCGCGCTATTATTCATTTATAGAAACAGGTATCGATGGGGTGCGCATTCGATTTATATTTATTGATACCTCACCCTTTGAAAAGAGTTATTATCAAGATATTTCTTTAAAAAAGAAAATAAGCCAGCAAGACACAACTAAGCAAAAAAAATGGCTCGATAGTTTATCGGCACTCAACGATGTAGACTGGAAAATTGTGGTAGGCCATCATCATTTTTATACTGGAGGAGCACGAAAAACTGATCCCAATTCAGTGCGTACTTCACTAGAGCCTATACTCTCAAAAAATAAAGTGAACATATATTTTTGTGGGCATGAGCATGATCTTCAGCATTTAAAGTCTACTAATGGGCCAACACATTATTTACTATCTGGGGCAGGCGGTGCTGCTGTGCGACCAACAAGCCTAATCAATGAGTCTCTCTTTGCTGCATCCGTTCCAGGATTTATGAGCCTACTTGTAAATAAGAAAGTATTAGAAGTGAAAATAATTGACTACAATGGAAGCATACTTCACACCGCTACTATTGAACCCATTCCATAATCAGTAATCACTATAAATTCCAAGTTCAAGATTCAACATTTCTGATTGAGAAAAATATAGAATCTGTAATTTCAGCTATTCACTAAATTCAATATATGGCACGCTGCAATGCCAGCCGTTTCTGTGCGAAGCCGTGTTGCGCCAAGACTGATCTTCCTGAAATTGGTATTGACAGCAAGTGCAAGTTCATCTTTTGAAAAATCGCCTTCAGGCCCAATCATGACAAGGGAATTTGATTTGGGCTTTGCACTATTAAACAATTGCTGTTGATTGTCCTCATCCACAAAACCAATGAATCGTTCTTCTTCTACACTAGATTTAACAAATTGATTGAAGGGAACAAGATCATTGATAACTGGCAAATAATATTGCCCAGATTGCTTCATCGCACTGATTGCTTTTTTTTCAACTCGGTCAAGGTTCATTGATTTTCGCTCTGAGTTAGCGCACTGAATAAAACTTATTTTCTGAATGCCCAACTCTACCGCCTTTTCTACAAACCATTCAATGCGATCAGAATTTTTGGTAGGGGCAATCGCAATATGAATGGAATACGGCTTGGGTGCGAATAACGTTTTGTCAACTATTTTAAATGTAGTTTTATTTCCTTGCGGGATTAACAAATGAGCTTTGTATAGAAACCCCTTTCCATCTGTAATTTGAATAATATCACCAGCTGAAAGCCGTAATACCTTTTGGATATGCCTCGACTCCTCTTCGTCAAGTACATTTGTTCCATCAGTTATAATTGGTTGATAAAAAAGCAAATTAGTTTAATCAATTACGAAATGAGAATTACGAAAGGTTCGATAGTAAATGATCAATAGTCGATTGCAGTTTGACCGATAGATTAAATATAGTAGAGAATTGCTTTTTCACTAAAGACTATTAACTGACGACTATCGACTATTTATATTCCTGATAAAGAGAGTTTACTAATACCACATATTCTCCCATTGCTTGCTCTTTGGTTTTTCCTTTTTTGCTTGTCCATGCATCGTGCTTGGCAATGGCTTTAAAGTCAAAACCTACAGGCCTGGGTTCATCTATATCTCCTTCTGTGCTTTGCTTGAAGAGCGCGTACAAATCGAGCAATTCTTCATTGCTTGGTCGCTTGGTTAATTCTTTCGACTTGGCTACCGCAGCATTAAAATCATCAATCATAATTGATCTCGAATTAAAAATTACTTATGAATGACTAAGAAGTAAATTATCTTTTAATTAAAGGAACATAGGCACGCTCAGTTTGGCCAGTATAGATTTGACGAGGACGGCCAATAGGTTCTTTGTTTTCGCGCAATTCTTTCCATTGGGCAATCCATCCTGGCAAGCGACCGATAGCAAACATTACCGTAAACATATCAACGGGAATGCCCAATGCTCTATAAATTATTCCAGAGTAGAAGTCCACATTAGGATATAATTTCCTTTCGATAAAGTAAGGATCGCGCAAAGCGATTTCTTCCAACTTCATTGCAATGTCTAAAACAGGATCATGCACTCCTAACTTACTTAACACATCGTCTGCCGCTTTCTTTATGATCTTTGCACGAGGATCAAAGTTCTTATACACCCTATGGCCAAAACCCATCAGGCGGAAGCCACTATTTTTATCTTTTGCTTTGTTAATCCATTTTTCAGTATCTCCACCATCTTGCTTAATAGCCTCCAGCATAGTAATCACTTCTTGATTGGCTCCGCCATGAAGAGGTCCCCAAAGTGCATTAATACCAGCTGCTATAGATGAGTAGATACTTGCTTTTGAAGAGCCTACAATACGCACAGTAGAAGTAGAGCAGTTTTGCTCATGGTCGGCATGAAGGATCAATAACTTATCTAAAGCATCAGCTACCACAGGGTCTACTTCAAAATCTTCCGCAGGAAGCGCGAACATCATCTTCAAGAACCGTGAAGTATAGTTGAGTGAGTTATCGGGATAATTAACAGGATGACCTACCGCATTTTTATGCGCCCAAGCCGCGAAGGTGGGCATCTTAGCCAATGAACGAACTATACTTAAATAAACGCCTTCTGCCGAACGATTAGGATCTAGTGATTCAGGATAAAAAGCTGTCTGCGCACAGAATAAGGAGGCCAACACGCCCATTGGATGTGATGAAGAAGGGAAGCCATCGAGTATTTTCTTCACATCTTCGTGCACCATGGTGTGCGTCTTAATGTCGTTCGTGAATTTTTCTAAATGATCGGTCTGAGGTAGTTCCCCGAAGATTAAGAGATAAGCTACTTCAAGAAAGGTAGATTTCTCGGCTAACTCCTCAATACTATATCCGCGATAACGAAGAATGCCCAAATCACCATCCAAAAAGGTAATGGCACTTTTGGTAGCTCCTGTATTTTTGTATCCGAAGTCCAACGTTACGGCTCCGGTTTTATCGCGAAGTTCACTGATATCAATCGCCATTTCGTTTTCAGTACCCACAATGATTGGAAATGTATATGACTTGCCGTCAATTATTAGTTCTGCTGTTTTTGCCATAGGTTATTTGTCTTAAGTTCTAAATATACTGGCTGGGATATTCAGATAAAAATGGTCTTATGCGAAATATTGAAAAAATGATTATTTATTTTGATCGTTGGCTACAATGAAGAGACTGTAGCGCGGAGAGTTAGCTTAAAATACTGTCTGAGACTTAATTATTAGGAGATATTTCTTTTTAATCCCAATTGGCTCAAAATAATAAAAGAGGCAACTATTTGATAGCTGCCTCTTGTGTTTAGAAACTTAGAATGTTAAAACTTTACTTACACCTGCCGAATCTGTAACTTCGAAAGTAACAGCACCTTCTACTTTATTCAATTTATAAACCTTTGCAAAAGCCTGATCCAATTGAGCGGATTCATTATATACTATTTCTCCAGAATTGTTATAAATTTTCAGAGTGATTGTTTGATTGTTTAGTTGGGGACTAGTAACTAAATATTTATCAGCTTCAGCCAACTTGATAACGTTGAATAAGTTTTTAGTTTTTTCGGAGTGGTAACTAATTTTTTCTTTTTTGATGCCCAAGTTATCTTCTACTTGAAAAGTATATTCATCATCTGCTAATTCCGCAAAGTTATAAGGCCTTGTAAAGCCTTCCGTGTTCTTCACTTTATCAGTGTAAATCACTTTATTTTTGGAGTTATAAATAGAAATAGTTACATCAGTTGCTTCCGAATTTCTATAGAATACATTGTAAGTCTTTGTTCCTACTTTATTGATTACAGCTAACCCTGTTACTGGATCGTTGATCCCACCTGCGAACGCCATTGTACTGAAAAGTACAACAATCATAATTACTACATTCTTTTTCATATTTTTTGTGTGTTTGACTTTTAGACGACAACCATAGCGATAAGGTTGCAAACGTTAGCATTAATGTTGTGTTAATGAAATATTATCTAAGATGTATCAGATTGAAAAAAAATAAAGTTTCCTTATACGCATGTTACACATTAAGTGTTGCTAGTGCGAGAAAAATAACTTTAAAAAATTGAAAATGAAACTAATTGAGATGAAATACGTCTTTGGCTTTTTCCGCTTCGAGTAAGAGGTGTTTTTGATATTTTAATCTTGCCAATAAAAAAATTTCTTTTTTTTCATCATTGAAAGAAATGAATTTCAACCGATCCTCAAAGTCAAGGCCAAGTTCATTGACTATTTGGTAATTGGTGAATTCTTTAGAATGATTTTTAATTCTTCGAAGATCAAGATAATGAATGTACGCATGAATTAGATCTACTGAAGCCTCACGATCAATATCTACTTCCCACATATCAACTAAGCCCGCAGGGTATAATTTGTTTTGATGCACTTTGTATAAAGTATCTAATGTGAATAGATCAATGCACTTTACAATTACATCAGATTCTCCTGTGGGATATTTTTTAATAATGCTTTCCAACCTCACTAAGGAACCAGCATTGGATGTATTCATAGTGTGATTAAAAAATATACCAAAAGAAATGTCATGTTTTTCAGCCTCTTCTAATAATTGTTGGTAGCGAGGTTCAAATATATGCAGTGGCACAAGTTCCCCAGGTAAGGGAAGTATGGCAAGAGGGAACATGGGTATCAATTTATTCACTACGGTTACAACATTATTCTCGTTGAAATGTTTTAATAGTTGAGAATATAATGAGGAGGCTTGTTAAATTTTCTTACAATGGACTGCTCTCCAGCTAAGAAGGACAGGTTTACTATAAAAGAAAAATCTATCACATGGCAGCCTAATTTTTCGATAAGCTTAGCTGCTGCTATGGCCGTGCCTCCAGTGGCTAACAAATCGTCATGGATTAAAACGTTGCTGCCCTTTTTTAACGCATCTTCATGAATTTCGATAGTGCTATTTCCGTATTCTAATTCATATGATTGCTTAATTGTTTTGTAAGGGAGTTTGCCTTCTTTTCTAATAGGTACGAATGGAAGTTTCAGAGCAGAAGCAATCAACGATCCGAAAATAAAACCTCTTGCCTCAATGGCTACTACCGCATCGATCTTGATAGGTGAGTAAAAATCCAGTATACTGCTAACAATAAAATCCCTTGCTTTCGGATCGGCTAACAAAGGTGTGATGTCCTTGAAGATTATTCCAGGCTTTGGAAAATCAGGCACATTTCGTATGAGTTGTTTTAGATCGACTTCGGTCATTTTTTCTATTCCAACTGTTAGTTTTTATTCGGGGATAGTGGAGCAATCAAATTCTATCCAAATGTACTTTTTGTTTGATAACATCAGAAGAATTGCGGACTAGGAGATTATTTCCCGAAGGATTCTACTTTATAATCTAAGTTAGTGCCAAACAAAGGGAAGGCTATTTTAAACATAGCGTAAAAACTTCTCCCTGATATACTGGGGCGATAGCCAACCTCACCACCGTATGACCAGCCCAGTTGTCTGTTATATTTCCCATCTACACCAATTCTAAATCCTAAGGGAGAAGTTTTAATGGAGGAGGGTGAATACAAATCATCGTTATATTTCAATGGATCAATTTTAATTTGTGGCGCATAAATCACATCAAAAAAAACAGTTAGCATTCCATCATCTAATCCTTCTTCATATTTATCAAATGAAACAGCAATATTTCTGAACCAAGACATAGAACCACCAATATAAATATCGGTTGAATATATATTTCCGAATACGTTGAAATCCTTCGTCCGCCCAGAAATCTTATCAACATATGTTAAAGGCAATCCTATACCATCAGCGTTGATGATATCGTTATTAGTTAGCTTTTGCCCTTTAAGTGCTCTATTCAAGTCGGTTGTGCTATTCCATAAAATAGTTCCCAATCTAGCACCGTAAATCTTTCTTACTTTGCATGGAACTTCTGCGTGAAGTGGAACACGCGAAGCCCATCGGTTTCCTTTATAGCTAGCTTTATATAAAACCATTTTCGTTTTGCCGGAGCCTTCAAAATCTTTGATATGATAGGTTGCACCTAATTCGTAATAGTTAAAAATTTCAGGAGTGTTTTGAACATTACTATTGTTCGTAGCATTTTGCCTTTCTAAATCATAGAATGATGCACCGTACGATTTTCTAAAGTGAGCTTTAAAATCCAACTTATCCTTGTAGTAGTAACTAGCTTCAGCCCCAAAGCCTGCTGTTACATTGGTAGCGAATACTTCGCCATAAATAGGTTGGATACCAACGTATAATTTATGAACAGAATAAGGTTCATCATAAATCTCCTCAAATGTAACGGCCGTCTTATCTTTTCGATCAGGCTGAGCCTGTGTTGCAACTGAAAATAAGATGAGAATTAAGCCAAAAAATTGTTTATTACTCATTTGTATAGCAGCTTAAAATCTAAAGGTAATAAAAAGACTTAAATTCTTTAAATAATCACTTGTTGATGGATGTAGGATTGAAATCTTCTATCTCATTTTTATTACTTCAAGTTGGCCTTCTCTAAACTGAATAAAAGGAACGTATTGGTTGTTGTTTGAGTTTTCAAAGCTAAAGCCTTCAGAAAGCGTGCCCTTCATATAATCAAGCGTCTTTATTTTATCCAAGAATAAGGATCCGTAATTGTTTAGAATTACCCCTAAAAATAAAGTGAAATCATAACCCGTTTTGGCATAGTTATCATAAGTTGAAGGAAAGCTTCCGTGCTTTAAAATAAAATATTTTCTAAAATCTATGAAAGTGGAATTTTGACCTGAAGTATAAGTAGGTGCAGCAAAGACTACTCCTAGTCGCTCGTAAATTCCTAAATCAATTGAGTTATCCTTTATCCACGATTCACTTCCAATTACTAGCGTTGAATCGCTTCGTGCCTCAACAGCATTGATAACTTTTGAGAAGATAAGTGGATTGTCGCTGGCCATGTAAATACACCCAATGCTATTCCTTTTTTTTGTGAATTCTATTGGGTTATGCCACTTATCGTAGTTTGTGGGAGTGGCTAATGTTGTTAATATTTTAGGAGCCGTTTCTTTTGTTACACCCTCCATTAGTAAAACCTTTATTCCGAGTTCAATTGCTTTAGCTGCAAATTGATTTGCCATAATGGAATCCTTTTGGGTATCGCCATAGTAGATCATGCAGGTTTTTGTAACTATTGATTGCTCCGCAAACATTGCTGATTTTGTGCCAAGTGTTGCGTTGCTTGGTTGGTATAACAGTGCGTATTTATTGTCATCTAAATACTCTTCATTATTTGTTACCGGATTTATGATAGGTATTTTTTCGCGTATAGAATAATCATTTACGAGTCTGTATTCATCTGTAAATAGAGGGCCAACAATCGCATCAGATGATTTCAGTTCATCACTTCTCAGAATCTTTTTTAATGTATCCAAACTTCTTTCGGTATCATAAGCAATAATATCAAGTTGAATTCCCCGTTTGGCTAAGGTATCGTTTGCCAACTTCATGCCTTGGTAAAAATCAATTACAAATTGATTTTTCTTTTTAAGTGGCGATGGATCTAGCGAACTGGAAAGAAATGGAAAAAGTAATGACACACGATAGCTCTTTTTAAAAATAGCCACCGCAGATTCAATTTGTGGAAATCCTTGTGTGTCGAAATTGTATTTTTGAATCAACGAATCAAAAAGTGGGCGATACTCGGGTAGATATCCTTGATTACTGATTGCGATAGCGAGTTGATGAGCAATTATTGAATCGGTAGGAAATTCTTCCAATAATAAACTAAGTGTTTCAATATCATCAATAGTGGATATAAAATAGTTTTTTGCATTTTCGGCTTCCACCATTACCGAACTATTATTGGTATCCACCAACGCTTTCATAGCCTGAAAATAATCGCCCTGATTGAAATAAATAGTAGCCAATTGTAAGTTTACTTCATCGATGTTGTTCCAGGTTGGGTACAACTTTGATAACTGAACAAAGGTTTGCTTTGCCAATAAGGTGTAGCCTAATTTTTGAGAACTCAATCCAGTATAAAACAAAGCATATTCAGAATAGGGATTATTGTTATCATACGTAATCAATGGATTGAATGAGTCTATTGCTTCCGCAAATTTTTCATTTACAAAGAACTCTTTAGCTGCTTTATATTGACTTTTATAATCTTGTGCCTGAGTAAGAAAAAAAGAGAAAAACAAGAACAAAAGCAGAGTTAGGCTCTTACAGTATTTCACAATTCGCAATTCGTTCATCATAAGTATCATTCCCACTCTATAGTTGCAGGCGGTTTAGAACTTATATCATATACCACACGATTAACACCTTTCACTGTGTTGATGATAGTAGCCGAAACCTCGCTTAAAAATTCATAAGGCAAATGGCTCCAGTCGGCAGTCATACCATCTATGCTTACAACGGCTCTCAAGGCAACCACCTTTTCATAGGTGCGCTCGTCACCCATTACACCGACAGATTGAACTGGAAGGAGTATAGCACCAGCTTGCCAAACCTTATCGTAAAGCTCATGCTTTTGCAAGGCATTAATAAAAACGTGATCAACTTCTTGCAATAGTTTCACTTTGTCGGCAGTAATGTCGCCTAAGATTCGTATACCTAAACCTGGTCCAGGGAAAGGATGTCTTCCCAATATTGTAGGATCGATGCCTAATGATTTACCAACCAATCGAACTTCATCTTTAAATAATGTATTGAGTGGCTCAATTACTTTGAGTTTCATTTTGTCTGGTAGCCCACCCACATTGTGATGCGATTTGATTGTAACTGATGGCCCGTTCACTGAAACCGACTCAATTACATCAGGATAGATGGTGCCTTGCCCTAGCCATTTCACATCAGCTATTTTGTGTGATTCTTCATCAAACACTTCAATGAAAGCGCGACCGATTGCTTTGCGTTTGGCTTCGGGTTCGCTCAATCCCTTCAACGCATTATAAAATTTCTCTTTAGCATCAACGCCTTTAATATTCAAACCCATGCCTTTATAGGAAGCCAGCACTTGTTCAAATTCATTTTTTCGCAACAAGCCATTATCCACAAAAATGCAATACAGATTTTTGCCAATAGCTTGGTGGATCAGACTCGCAGCCACGGTAGAATCAACACCGCCAGACAAAGCCATAAGTACTTTATCGTTGCCAAGTTTTGTTTTTAAATTACTGATGGTAGTTTCAACAAACTGATTGGCAGTCCAGCTTTGAGTGCATTTGCAAATGCCAACAACAAAGTTTTCGAGTAGTTTTTTTCCTTCAGTGGTGTGTGTTACCTCAGGGTGAAATTGAATTCCAAATAGGTTCTGGTCTTTCTTTTTGAAGGCCGCCACTTTTACAGAAGCAGTACTGGCTAGTAAATCAAAAGAATTTGGAATAGAAAAGATTGTGTCGGCATGACTCATCCAAACTTGCGAATCAATTGAGATGTTTTTAAATAATTGATTGGTGTTATCTACCGTAGATAATTTGGCCCTGCCATACTCGCGCATTTGTGATGGCAGTACTTCACCGCCATTTTTTTGGGCAATCAGTTGCGCACCATAGCAAACACCTAACACGGGAAGTGAACCAAATAAACTGAAATCAATATCAGGCGAACCTTGATCGCGTACAGAACACGGGCTTCCAGAAAGAATAATTCCTTTTATATCGCTGGTAACTGAGGGAATCTTATTGAACGGATGAATTTCGCAGTAAACGTTCAATTCGCGCACCCTTCGGGCAATCAACTGAGTATACTGTGAACCGAAATCAAGAATTAGAATTTGCTCTGCCATGTGCAAAAATAACGGCTTCTTGGCAGAGAACAAGAAACTAGTTTGAGATTTTAATTTTAGTGACTTGGGCATGCTTCCTAAAAAAAATCTGCCTTTTTTGATTATGATGCATCTCACAGTAAAAATTGTCAGAATAGTATTAGTATTTGAGTATTTTTAGGGATGTAGCTAAATGAAAAGAGTTACTAATTTTGGTTTGAAATTAAATGAATGAACTATGATAAATTGGCAAGGCGTTTTTCCGGCACTTACAACCAAGTTTACTGCTGACGATAAACTTGATTTCTCTTTATTCGAAAAGAATCTTAATGCTCAATTGGAAGCAGGGGTTCAAGGAGTGATTCTTGGCGGAACTCTAGGTGAATCAAGCGTTCTAAGCAATGAAGAGAAATTTGCGCTTGTGAAATTTACCGTTGAGAAAGTAAAGGGTAAAGTTCCAGTTGTAATGAACATTGCTGAGGGCAGCACAAGAGAGGCGTTGATGCTCGCAGCCGAAGCAGAACAATGTGGAGCTACAGGTTTAATGATGTTGCCACCGATGAGATATAAATCAGATCATCGCGAAACAGTTGCTTATTTCAAAACTGTAGCCAATGCAACGAAACTACCGATCATGATTTATAACAATCCGGTAGATTACAAAATAGAAGTTACGCTTGATATGTTTAATGAATTGGCAGACTGTGAAAATATTCAGGCTATAAAAGAATCAACACGCGATGTATCGAATGTGACAAGGCTATACAATCGCTTTGGCGAGCGCTTCAAAATTTTATGTGGAGTAGATACATTGGCGATGGAAGAACTGGTGTTGGGAGCGCATGGTTGGGTGGCAGGTCTTGTTTGTGCTTTCCCCAAGGAAACAGTGGCAGTCTATCAATTGACTAAAGCTGGAAAGATTGCTGAAGCCTTGAAAATTTACCGATGGTTTCTGCCCTTGTTAGAATTAGATATCCATCCTAAACTTGTTCAATATATTAAATTAGCAGAAGCAGAAGCTGGAATAGGTTCTGAATATGTAAGAGCTCCAAGACTTACCTTAATAGGAGAGGAGAGAGAAAGAATTCTGAAAGTAATTAGAGACGGTATTAAAACTCGTCCTACAATTTAATAATAGCATGACATTCATTGATGCCACACTTACCGAGGTAGATGCTTCTGTAAAGCTTTCCGAAAAAGCATTTCAATTATATAAAAAGATTTCGGGTAAAGAGAAGGCTCTATTTCTTCGAAGCATTGCAGATGAAATTGAGGCATTGGGAAATGAATTGATTTCTACTGTGATGCGGGAAACTAATTTACCTGAAGGAAGAGTTATTGGCGAGCGCGGAAGAACTACCGGGCATTGCCGGATGTTTGCTAACTTAATTGAAGAAGGGTCGTGGGTGGATGCGCGCGTAGATACTTCACTGCCAGAGAGATTACCTTTGCCCAAGCCAGATATTCGTAAGATGTTATTGCCACTTGGCCCTGTTGTTGTTTTTGGTGCAGCAAATTTTCCACTTGCTTACTCCACTGCGGGTGGCGATACCATTTCAGCGTTGGCTGCTGGTTGCAGTGTAATTGTGAAGGCACACCCTACGCATGCTGCCACGTCTGCACTTGTAGCCACGGCCATTGAAAAGGCAAGGGTAAAAACAGGAATGCCACAGCATATTTTCATCCACCTTCATGGTGTAGGCTTTGAAGTTGGAAAGGCATTGGTGGAACATTCGCTAACAAAAGCTGTTGGTTTTACAGGCTCATTTATCGGAGGTAAAACATTGTTTGATCTTGCCAACAAACGGTCTATACCGATTCCTGTATTTGCAGAGATGAGTAGTATTAACCCAGTTATACTTTTGCCAGAAACGCTATCTCGCGAAAGCGATGCGTGGGCACAAAAACTAGCAGCTTCTATCACGTTAAATGTGGGACAGTTTTGTACAAGTCCAGGGTTGATTATTGGAATCAACGATGAAGCACTTGCTCACTTTAGCGATTGCTTATCAAAAGCAATTAACTCAATTTCGTCTGGTATCATGTTGCATGCGGGTATCGCTGCAAACTATTCAAAAAAACTAAAGCAAACATTGGAGCAATCAACTGTTGAGAAGTTAAGCCAACCTCAGCAAAGTGCTAACTCCAACCAGGGAACAGCAGTTGTTGCATCAGTTTCAGCTAGTGAATTTTTAAAGAACCCGATTTTGGAAGAAGAAGTCTTTGGTCCGTTTGCGTTGATTGTAAAATGTGTAGATAGAAATGAATTGATCCAAACAATAAATTATTTACAGGGTCAACTTACAGCAACAGTTATTGGAGACGAAAAAGAGTTAAGTAACAATAAAGATATTGTTGAATTGATTTCTGCCAAAGCGGGAAGGCTGATAATAAATGGAGTGCCTACCGGAGTTGAAGTTTGCCCTGCAATGAATCACGGAGGACCATTTCCAGCTACAACTGACTCACGATTTACGGCAGTGGGTATTGATGCAATCAAACGTTTTGCAAGACCTGTATCATTTCAAAATTTCCCCCAGTCACTTTTGCCCGATGAATTAAAAGATGGAAATCCATTAAACATTTGGAGACTTGTAAATAACGACTGGAGTAAATGATAAGATGGTTCTTGATGCGCGTAACTAGAATTCAACCAGCATACAGCAACTTATGAAAAAAACATTCTTCTGTATTGATGCGCATACATGCGGAAATCCTGTTCGGGTAGTTGCAGGTGGAGGCCCTGTGCTGATAGGAAATAACATGAGTGAGAAACGTCAACACTTTCTCAAGGAGTATGACTGGATTCGTAAAGGTCTGATGTTTGAGCCACGCGGTCACGATATGATGAGTGGGAGTATTCTCTATCCACCCTCTGATCCTGCCAATGATGTTGGTGTTTTATTTATTGAAACTAGCGGTTGTTTGCCCATGTGTGGTCATGGCACAATTGGCACTGTTACCATTGCCATTGAAGAAGGACTTGTGATTCCTAAGATACAGGGCTTACTTAATCTAGAAGTGCCTGCCGGATTGGTAAAGATTGAGTACAAGCAGGAAGGCAACAAAGTAAAATCCGTAAAAATCAGAAACGTAAAAGCCTATCTCGACAAAGAAAATATTAAAGCCACTTGTCCTGATCTTGGTGAACTTACGTTGGATGTTGCCTATGGTGGAAATTTTTATGCCATTGTAGATGTGCAACCTAACTTTAAGGGAATTGAAAATTATACAGCAGATCAATTAGTTAGTTGGAGCCGTGAATTACGGAAGGATATAAATAAGAAGCACAGCTTTGTCCATCCGGAGAATCCAACGATCAACGGATGCAGTCATATTTTATGGGTTGGCAAAACGATCGATCCTACATCAACAGCGCGCAATGCAGTGTTCTATGGAGATAAGGCAATTGACAGATCGCCCTGCGGAACGGGTACTTCTGCACGACTAGCACAATGGTATGCAAAAGGAAAATTGAAGCAGGGTGAAGAATTCATCCATGAAAGCATTATTGGCTCCAAGTTTATAGGACGCATAGAAGAAGTTACTGAATTGGGAGGTAAGCCAGCCATTATTCCAAGTGTGGAAGGTTGGGCGAAAGTATATGGATATAACACCATCACTATTGATCCAGAAGATGACCCATATGCGTATGGGTTTCAGGTTATATGAGAAGTTATCAATAACTATTTTTGATTATGATTTTTTTATATTTGAAGTATGATTACTACTTATAAACTCAATGCGAATAATCTTTCAGAGGATATCCTTAGATCGATAAAGGAAGCTTTTAAAGATAAGGAGATACAGATAACGATAACTGATTCAGAAGATGATACTGACTATTTGTTATCTACAAAAACAAATAGAAATCATTTATATAAATCTATTGAGGAATTAGAAAGAGGACAGGGAATTCCAATGACGTTGGCAGAACTTCAGGAGAAATATCTAAAATGAAGTCTATCGTTTTTAGTAAAGATGCATTAGATCAACTAGATGAATGGAAAAGAACAAATCCCAAAATAGTATTAAGGATTGTTGCTTTGATTACTGAGATATCAGAAACGCCATTTTCTGGAACAGGAAAACCTGAAGCTTTAAAACATAACTTGAAAGGAAAATGGTCAAGAAGAATAACGCAGGAACATAGATTGGTTTATGAGGTTAATGAAACCGAAATTCGAATAGTTTCATGCAAGTTTCATTATTAGATTTACAATGAGCAGTAACATCGGTATAATCGGAGGAGGCATTATCGGGTTAAGCTCAGCTTACTATCTTAGCAAAGCAGGGCATCAAGTTACAATTATAGATCAGGGAGATTTGCAGGTTGGTTGTTCTACTGGAAACGCAGGTATGATTGTGCCAAGTCATTTTATTCCAATGGCTGCACCAGGTATGATCTCGAAAGGAATCCGTTGGATGTTTAATTCCAAAAGCCCATTTTATGTAAGGCCAAGATTCAATGGTGATTTGATAAAATGGGGATATCAATTTTATAAGCACTCAACCAAAGAGCATGTTGAGCATTCAATTCCAGCACTTAAAGAAATTAGTTTATTAAGCAAGGCAATATATCTGCAGTGGGCTAAAGAATTGCCTTTTGATTTTGGATTTCATGAACGCGGATTGATGATGCTGTACCAGTCTGAGGCGGTCGGCAAGGAAGAAGCTGAGACAGCACATTTGGCCAACAAAATAGGCATAGAAGCGCACTTGTTAAGCGCTAAGGAAGTTCAAGCGTTGGAACCCAATGTAAAAGTCAATGTGAAAGGAGGGATTTATTTTCCAGGTGATGCACACCTCACGCCAAGTAAATTATTTGCAGGATTGATTTCATTTTTGAAGGAGAATGGTGTACAGTTTATAACCAATTGCGAAGTAAAAGACTTTGAGTTTGCAAACAATTTAGTAAGACAGGTGATAACAACGCAAGGTGAATACCAGTTTGACGAACTTATCGTTGCCACTGGTTCATGGTCTGGGTTGCTTGCTAAAAAACTTCAACTTGATTTACCGATGCAGGCGGGTAAAGGTTATAGCTTCACTCTTCCAGATGTAAAAAAGAATGTCAATATACCCTCAATCTTTCTGGAGGCACGAGTGGCGGTAACCCCTATGGGTAGTGATTTGCGTTTTGGTGGCACAATGGAGATAGCGGGCGTAGATCATTCTATTAATATGAATCGTGTAAGGGGAATAGTTGAATCAATACCTCGTTATTATCCCGAAATGAAAGTTGAAATTCCATCTGCCAAAAAGATATGGCATGGTTTGAGACCTTGTTCCCCCGATGGGCTTCCATATATCGGGAGGTTAAAAGAAATCAAAAATGTTACTCTAGCAACAGGGCATTCTATGATGGGGCTTAGCCTTGCACCTGGGACAGGGAAATTAGTAAGCGAAATTGTAGAAAGGGAAATGCTGAGTATGAAGATTGAAGCATTTGAGCCAACTCGGTTTTATTGAGCTTGAAAGGCATAAAAAAAGCTGCGCATTTGCGCAGCTTTTTAATTATATCAATCTTGAATATTAATACTCTCTGTTGAAATCGCCTCTACGGAATCCTCCTCCTCCGCCACCACCGCTATTTCCACCGCGGCTACCGCCACCGCTTCCACCACGTGATGGAGGTCCACCTTCAGTGCGAGGACGAGCCTCATTTACCACTAGGTTTTTGCCCATAAAATCAGCACCGTTCAATTCATTGATGGCTTGCTGACCAGCTTTGTCATCCTTCATTTCGATAAATCCGAAACCACGGCTACGTTGAGTGAATTTGTCGATCACGATCTTAGCTGAAGTTACTTCTCCATGCTCTGCGAATAACCCTTTCAAATCTTCTTCAGATGCCTTCCAGGGAATGTTGGCTACGTAAATGTTCATTTTTGTTGTTGTAATTAAGTTGTTAAAAATTTTCCGTCAATTCTGATAATCTAAACTGACTAACAACTTTTGAGTTATTCCCAGACTGCCGATTACTTCATTAACCTCACAAATATACAATTAATTTTATTTTTCAATTAATTTATTGTAAGGCTCTATTCAAAAAATCCGAATTCGATCAATTACTGGTAATCAGCGTGTTCTCGAATAAACTTTTCAAGGCCTTTTTTGGCTGTGTTTCTTATTTTATTTTGGATAAAAGGAGACCAGCCCAATAACAAACCGCTTATGCCTAGTGCCATCCTAGACCACTTCCAGAGGTCAAAGCTATCCTGGTGCTTTAGTATTTTTCCATCTTTGAATGTAAACTTCGCGGTGATTTTGTTGTGCACTTTTCTTCCAGTTCTAGAGAAAGGGTACACAGCTTCCCAATGGCAAGTTGCTTCATCACCTTTTGTTTTTACAGAGTCGAAGGTGATGGAAAGCTCTTTGGCAGAAGTGGTGAGCATGTGCCACATGGCTTTTGTTTCTTTGGCTGATAAGTTCTGAAAGACGGGGTCGGAGAATGTTGCTTTATCATGATAACATGATTGCATTGTTTGCCAATCGCGTTTAGCGAAAGCAGTGTAGAATTGGTCGATAATATTTCCCGTTTCACTCATTTTCTTTTCTCACGAAAGATTAATCTATAGGCTACAATAAACAATATAAGGCCAACGCATAAAGCGGCCAGCACTCCTGGGTTTACAAGTTTTACAGCATGCATATCAATTAATTATGAATTGCAAATTACGAATTACAAATTGGTAATTGTTAAACCTTAAATCCTCTTTGTCTTCTGGCTTCAAAAATCACAACAGCTGCAGCGGTTGAAACATTCATAGAATCAATAACACCTTGCATGGGGATAATAATATTGGCATCCGAATTTTTAACCCATACCTCGCTGATGCCTGTGGCCTCTGTTCCCATGACAATGGCTGATGGCTGCGTGAAATCAACTTGATGATAGGGCTTGGCTGCTTGCAAATACGTACAGAATATTTTTATGTTATTTCTTTTTAACCACTCGATGGTTTGTTCTGAACTTGCTGACGCTATTTGATTGGTGAAGATACAACCAATGCTAGAGCGAATAACGTTGGGGTTATAGAAATCAGTTTGTGTATCGCAGCAGATAACAGCATCAACGCCAGCCGCATCTGCAGTGCGAAGCAAGGCACCTAGGTTGCCTGGTTTTTCAACCGATTCAATAATTAAGACTAACGGATTGGCTTTTAATTTAATCTGATCGAGTTGATTGGGCTTCATCTCGGCTACAGCAATAGCACCGCCAGAGTTTTCGCGAACGGCAATTTTATCGAACACCTCTTTTGATACGGGTATTAATAATTTATCGTCCGTTAGTTTCTTGGGCAGTTGATTAACAGAAATGATATCCTCACAGAAAAACAAGTTGCCGATTTTATAATCCGCGGCAAGCGCCATTTCAATTTCTTTGATTCCCTCGATCACAAAAAGCTGTTGACGCTTTCGCTCCCTGGGTTTCTCCAAAGCCAATAGACTTTTTACTTTAGGGTTTTGTGTACTAGTGATCTGAAAATGCATAAGTCAAAATTACAGATTAATAAGTTTCGAGTTAAGAGTTTATACTTCTAAGTTCAAAATTAGTGATAGTTAAATAGGCGGATGTCTAATGAAGGGAGCAATAAAATTTTTATCTTTGATGCAATACTTAATTTATGGACAATCAATTTATCTTAACACTGAAGGATTCCAAGAAAAAGGAGTTTTTCATAGAGTTAATATCGCAGCTTGATTTTATTGAAGAGGTTAAAGCAGTTAAGGGCAAAAAGCTGAACCAAGCCATGGATCTGATTGATGCTTTTAGTGATATTGAATTGCATTCAAAAGGCAAAAAGAAATTGAAATCGGCCCATGAGTTTCTTGGAGAAATTTAGTGTTGTTGTCACTGTTCCTTTCGAGAAACAAGCTAAGCCGCTTCTAAAGAAATATAAATCACTAAAGAGCGAGCTGGTTTCGATCACAGATTCATTAATCTATAAGCCAAAACAAGGAATAGCCATTGGAAATAATTGCTATAAAATCAGATTTAGTATTAAATCGAAAGGTAAAGGGAAAAATGGAGGTGGCAGAATAATTACCTATCTTAAAATCAATCAAAATACCGTTTATTTGGTTGGTATTTATGATA
The DNA here is from genome assembly GCA_038205685.1 of Cytophagales bacterium. Classification (GTDB taxonomy): domain Bacteria; phylum Bacteroidota; class Bacteroidia; order Cytophagales; family Cyclobacteriaceae; genus ELB16-189. The sequence continues at coordinate 55,171 of JBBRBQ010000024.1, forward strand.
AATCAGAAAAGGAAAACTTATCAGATAAAGAGCTTGCAGCACTAATTGCCTGGATACGATGATGGATTTACTTTACCCAGTTTCCTGGAAGGACTATGAGTTGATCGACTCTGGTGATTTTGAAAAACTAGAACGCTTTGGCGCTTATGTATTGGCTCGCCCTGAACCGCAAGCTATTTGGCAACGTGGGTTAACTGAACCCGATTGGAAGCGTTTAACCAACGCTCGCTTTGCTCGTGAGCAGAGCGATAAATTCCGTTTTACAGATGAGGTAAAAGGAGGCTGGAACAGAGAACAATCCATGCCCGAGAGTTGGCCAATAACTTATCAATATAAAGATCTCAATTTGAATTTACGCTTGGCACTTACGGGTTTTGGCCATGTGGGTATTTTTCCTGAGCAGGGCGAGAACTGGAATTTTATTTACGATACCATTACCTCTTGGCAATTGCAAAAGCCAAAAGTATTGAACTTGTTTGCCTACACAGGGGCTGCATCTGTTGTGGCGAAATCGGCAGGAGCTGATGTTACTCACGTAGATGCCTCGCGGCCGGGCTTGAATTGGGCAAACCAAAATATGCAGAATAATAATTTGGATGGTATCCGCTGGGTATATGAAGATGCGCTCAAGTTTGTAAAGCGTGAAGTAAAGCGAGGTAATAAATATCACGGCATTATTATGGATCCGCCACCTTATGGCCGTGGGCCGGAAGGGGAGAAGTGGACACTTCAAGAAAAGCTGAATGAGTTGGTGCACCTTGCCAGTCAGTTGTTAGAACAAGAGAAATCTTTCTTTATATTATCTATGTACGCTGTTGGGCTTTCTTCTCTAGTGGGCTTGAATGTTGCTAAGACTCACTTCCCAAAAGCCGACCATCAAAACGGGGAGTTTTTTCTAAAATCAAAGCAAGGCAAAGATTTACCAATGGGCACGTTTTTGAGGTTTAGGAGTTAAGATGTTAGATATGAGATGTAGGACACTAGATTTTAAATTAATTACATTAGGGAGTTTAGTGGGACTATTTTCTCTGTGTTATAGCGGCTATATTTTAACGGGTTGCAGTTCCAACAAAAAAGAATTTGATGAAGCAGAAAAATTGGCGCATCAATTTTGTGGTTCATGCCATGCGTTTCCATCTCCTTATTCATTAGATAAAAAGACATGGGTCTACAGTGTGCTTCCTGCCATGGGGCCAAGACTTGGTATTAGAGCCGCCAACGGAATTATTTACAAATACAATGCGCCCAAGGGCACATTGCCAGACGAAGCAGCCATGACACAGGGAGAGTGGGATAAGATAGTGCAGTATTATTACACACTTGCACCAGATACACTCCTATCAGCCCCTCCTAAAATACCCAACAACTTAAAGCAATTCACCTACAGGGCAACTGCATTTAGAGCAAAGTCTCCGGTTACTACGTTAGTTAAGATTGATCCACTAAATCATAGCATTTATGTTTGCGATGGGGAAGATTATAAAATCCGAGTATTTGATAGTCAGTTAAATTTTAAAGGTGAAGCACCTACGTATCGTGCTGTTTCTTCTATTACTTTAGATACAATGAGAAACGGTGAGAGAGAAGCAACGCTCTTAAAGATGGGTATCCTTAACCCTAATGATGTTGTAAGTGGCGGTTTGCAGAAGTTTCCATCACAAAAGATTTAAGGCCATCTGTCCGCGATGTTGCTGGTATTGATAGCCTTGTTCGTCCAGTATCTTTGATACATAAAGATTTAGATGGAGACCACCTCAACGATTATTTAGTTGCTGAATTTGGTAACTTTTATGGTGACTTAATGTGGCTTAAAGCCAACCCCAACCATACGTTCGACAAAATAATTTTGAGAGATAAACCTGGGGCTATGCAAACCATGTTTACGGACGTTAATCAAGATGGTAAACAAGATATAATAGCCTTGATGGCGCAAGGTGATGAGGGGATGCTTTTGTATGAGAACAAAGATGGAAAATTTGAAGAGCGAACACTATTGCGGTTTTCACCCGTTAATGGATCTACTTCTTTTGATCTAGCTGATTTTAACAATGATGGCTTTTTAGATATCGTATATACCTCGGGCGATAACTCCGACTTCTCCAAAATTTTAAAACCTTTTCATGGAGTATATATTTATTTGAATGACGGCAAAGGGAATTTTGAAAAGGAAAGTTTCTTCTTCCCCATCAATGGTTGCTTTAAAGTAGTAGCTCGTGATTTTGATCAAGATGGTGATGTTGACCTAGCTGCTATTTCCTTTTTTGCCGATCTAAAAAATCGACCCGAAGAAGGTTTTGTGTATTTAGAAAATAAAGGTAAGCTCAACTTTGAAGCCTCTACATTCTCTCAAGTATTGCAAGGCCATTGGCTTACACTCGATACCGATGATTTGGATGGAGAAGGTGATTTAGATATTGTGCTTGGCAACATGTCCGTTGGTCCACTAAACATCTCCATAAAAAACAACTGGCCTCAAGGTTCTGCCTTTGTATTGTTGGAGAATTTGAAGGTTCGCTGATTTAGGAATTTGATGATCTCCAAATCACATTCTCAACCTGCTCTTAAGCCAATTGAAATAATCAATCAGCTATTGGCTGATAGCCCGCATTAGTTTAGATTTGTTCAATAGAATAGTTAATTAAGATATGAATACAAAAGTTTACAAAGGATTGGTATTGGGTTTAATGGTGTTTGTGTTTGGTGCAGTAAGAGGGCAGCAAATAATTACTACCGTGGCGGGAGGCGCAGTGCATAATGGTGAAGGAGGACTTGCCGTTAATACGCAAATGAACCCCAACGCAATAGCTATTGATGGTAATGGTAATGTTTTTTTTATTGATGATTATGATAAAAGCATAAGAAAAATTAATGTTGCAACAACAGTTATTACTACAATTGCAGGTACTGGTACAAATGGTTATAGCGGTGATAACGGGGCTGCAATTAATGCTCAATTTAACAACCCAGACGGCATAGCTTTAGACAACCGAGGTAATATTTTTATTTCAGATAGATCAAATCAACTTATAAGAAAAATTGATCTGAATACGGGCGTTATAACAACTGTAGCAGGGGTAATGGGTTTTCTGCAATATAATGGAGATAATATACTAGCTACGAAGGCGCATATTGATGTTGATGGTCTAACAGTAGATAGTAACGGTAATATCTATGTTGCTGATGGTTATAATAAGCGGATAAGAAAAATTGAAAGTAGCACGGGCTTGATTTCTACAATAGCGGGAACTGGAATAGCTGGCTTTAGCGGAGATGGAGGATTGGCAATTAACGCACAATTGAATATAGATGGTGGATCGATAATAGCAATTGACGTTTCTGGCAATATTTATTTCGTTGATAATTATCGAGTGCGCAAGATAAATGTTACATCCGGAATTATCACAACGGTTTCTGGCACGGGCACTTTTGGGTCAACAGGTGACAATGGCCTGGCAATCGATGCACAAATTAATGGGAGCTTATCAATAGATAAGCTAGGCAATTTGCTTATTCTGGAACAGGGTCGAATTAGAAAGATCGATATGTCTACAGGTGTTATTCAAACAATAGTTGGAACAGGATCATCTGGGTTCAGTGGTGATAGTGGATTGGCAATCAATTGTCGCTTAACTGACCCTATTTCAGTCGCTTTTGACGCACAGAATAATTTATATTTTGCTGATAATTTTAGGCTTCGCAGGGTAAACAATGCTACAGGAATAATTAATACTTTTGCAGGAATAGGGGTACACGGATTTAGTGGCGATAATGATTTGGCAACAAAGGCTCAGATGAGATCGCCAAGTATGGCTGTTGACGACTTAGGGAATTTATACATCACCGATACCTATAATCAGCGTATTCGTTTTGTTGACAAAAAAACTGGAATAATTAGCACAATTGCTGGTACCGGTGTTTCCGGTTATAGCGGTGATAATGGCCCAGCTGCCAATGCACAACTTAATTCGCCAAGCTCTATTGTGCTTGATGGACTTGGTAACATTTATTTTGCGGAGTATAATCGAATTAGAATGATTAATAAAATCACCAAAATAATAACAACAGTGGCAGGCATTGAAATTTCTGGTTATTCTGGTGATAAGGGGCTCGCCATAAATGCCAAGATTAGCCCTTTAGGATTGACTTTTGATAAGTTAGGCAATCTTTATTTTTCTCAACGATATAGCCACGTGGTGCGCAAAATTGACCAAAGCACTGGTATAATCACGACTATTGCAGGAATTGGAACGCCCGGATTTAGTGGTGATAATGCTTTGGCTGTTAATGCTCAATTAAATTCGCCAGTAGGTCTTACCGTGGATAATTCCGGGAATATTTTTATTGCCGATAGAGCAAATAGCTGTATTCGTAAAATTGAGTTTAACAGCGGCATTATCACTACCATAGTTGGAAAAGGTGGCATTGGTGGGTTTAGTGGCGACAATGATTTGGCAACAAAAGCAACTCTTCTTTACCCTACAGATGTGGCTTTTGACGATCGTGGTAACTTATATATTGTTGATCAATATAATTATAGAATTAGGAAAGTAAATGCGGGGTCAAACATCATAACTACAATTGCAGGTAACGAATCTCAATTTTTTGGAGGAGACAACGGCCTTTCTATCAATGCTTCGCTTGCATATCCCTATCATATTGCAATTGACGGGCTTGGTAATCTTTATTTGGCTGGGAACGAGGGATTTGGTGATAATCGCATTCGTAAAATCACTTGCTTAAATCAACCTGCTAAGCCTATCATTACAATAAATACCACTAACCCAGTTTCAATTGTGCTTACTTCAAGCAACAGCACAGGCAACCAATGGTACTTAAACGGCAGCCTAGTTGCCAATGCCACAGCGGCTACCTTTACTATAACCGATGTGAAGGCAGCAGGGAGCTACACTGTAAAAGTTACTGTAGATAATTGCGCTAGTGAGGTATCGTTGCCTCAAGTGGTTACCATTACTGGCGATATCAAGAGTCCCGATGAGGAAACTGCTTTGTTCCCTAATCCCGTAAAGGATAAATTAACCCTTCGCCTCAATAGCTTTGAAAAGGGAGGTGCTGTGGAGGTGCAAGTGTATGACTTAACTGGTAAAACTTTGGAGAAAATATCTGCGGTTGGCGGAACAGATGTTACCATAGAAGTTAGCCGATATGCCACAGGCAAGTATCTACTTCGCGCTACTCAAGGCAAGCAGGTGCAGGAGAGGAAATTTGTGAAGGAATAAAGAGTTAATTATATAGAACAATAGTGGCATATGCAACGCCTCTTTCTTCCCGGATATACTTGATGATTTTCTCCAGTTGATTGAAAGCCCGATTCGTCCAGATTATTTTAGCCATTCCTTGGACTGCTCGATTGCCTCTTTATGAGCTATGAATTCTCCCCTTCTCTCTTGTTCTTCCGATTTCTTCTATATCGGCCAGTAAGGCCAATTGATCATAAATATCATCCAGCCGAGTGCCATCATTAACGCTATCTGCAATCTGGTGCAAGGTTTCTTTTAGCTTTTCAGTAGTCATGCTAGTTTAATTAGTTTTTAAAACTACTACTTTCTACTATAAACCCGAATTATGCATTAGAGTAATGAAATGGAGGACTGAGATTGCTTATCTGGGAGAAGATACCCTCTAACCAAGGTCTTCTTTTAGCTGGTAAAGATATTTTGAGCACCTTCTTATTGGCATGGTTTACTGTCCAAGCT
>JBBRBQ010000025.1:0-58470 GCA_038205685.1 Cytophagales bacterium
CCTCCATGTTCTTTGATGGCTTTTAATCCAAGGGTACCATCGGTGCCTGTGCCTGATAGAACAACACCTACTGCAAACTCCTTGTGCACCTCGGCAAGCGAGGAAAAAAAAACATCAATAGTAAGATTGATTTTTTTTGCCCGATCAATCAGCTTGAGCACACCATCTGTTGACACAAGCATTTTGTTGGAAGGAATTACATAGATGTGGTCGGGTGCAAGATGAATGTCTTCGGTTATTTCATGCACGGGAATTTTTGTTGCCCTCTGCAAAATCTCTGGCAAAATACTTTCGTGCGAAGGGTCAAGATGCTGCACCAGAACATACGCCATTCCTGAACTTTCGGGTATCGCTGCTATCAATCGCTTAAAGGCATCAAGCCCTCCTGCACTCGCGCCAATGCCAACAATGGGAAAGTTCTGCACGGTAGCCGGTGGTTGTGTTATACTCTTTTTTTGTGTTGCCATTGATACGAAAATAATTAGGAATGATGATTGTTCCGAGATGCATTTTCCATTGCAGCAACTAGCAGTTGAGGAAGTTGCCGTGTATCCGTTGGCTTGGTGAGAAAGTAGGATGCGCCAAGTTCGCTGGTATAATCAATATTCTCTTGATATATAGAAGTGGAGTAAATAATCACGGGAATATTTTTCAGTTTCTCATCTTCTTTTAATTTCTCCAAACAGTCCAGTCCATTCATCAAAGGCATGTTGATATCAATAAAAATAAAATCTGGAAGCTGTTTTGCAACATGTAGTAGTTTGAGAGCCGCTGCGCCATTCCATGCTTCTAGGCACTCATAGGATACATCAATTTCCTTCACTGCATTACGGAAATAAAGTCGGTCGTCCGCATCATCCTCCACGATCATTAAAATTTTGTGAATCCCCATTTTATTCTGCGGTTGAAATAACATGAAGGTAAGAAAATGCGAACGGAAAATAAATGTATCCTTCTAAGTAACAGACTCATTCTGCCTAATAGAGTGTTTTACTTGACTGCATGATAAATTACTTTGATAGAAATAATCCGTGGAATCAACTAGAAAAGTTGCTATTTAGGTTCAATACAAAGTTTTCTTTAGCCTTTTAAGACTGCAACTTTATGTAATCCATAAGCCAGATCATTGGAATTTAAATTCTCATTTTTAATTAATAAACCTCTGCACGCAGGTTGGCTAGACTATTTTACTTTTAAATCACCTTCTTTGAAACTCGGGCGACCCAATGATAATTCCTACAACTTGTGCCAACATGGAATTATCGCCAAACGAATTTTTCTCTTTTCGCTTTGCGGGATGTTTTTCAATAGTTGGAGATACTGTCATGGAACTTGAATCATTCATCAATTCAGTTGGGACTTCCTTCTTCTCACTAGCCACCTCTACGTTTTTTTGGACATCTGGATTATTAATGAATGGAGTTAGTCGCTTAATAGTTGGATCCAGATTTCGTTCAGGCAACATCAGTTTTGCATATATGGGCAAGGCTGCTTCTGCACTTTCAGGTTCATGATGATTATTTAACGCAGCTAAATCGAAACTAACACCAGGAATTTTTTTGGAAGCTATGGCCAAGCCGAAGTTCATTCTATTCAACAACGAACCTGTGTTTATCCAATACTGGCCTTTGTCAGGAAAGCCAGTGGGTGCTTGGTAGGCATAGAGTTTCTGCCCCATCTTAGTGATCCATTGATTTACTTGAATAGGTTGTTGCACATCAGCATCTAAAGCTCTGATGGTACTGATAGCATATTCAAAAGGTGATTTGGTTTTAGCACGAACACTTTCCACACTCCAAAATTCTGGTGCCATTACCAAAGTGGTAAGCACTGTAGTTATGGCCCCATTGCTTTCCGAAAAAGAAGTGGCCATTTTATCAATCAATGCTTGTGGTGGATTATCGTTCACAAAACGCACAGTCAATTTCCGACAGATAAATTTTGCTGTTGATGGATGGTGAGCTAAGAGTTTTAAAAGCTCAACTCCCTCTTGATAACCACCTCCTTTAAACTCATGACCCAGTACTTTTTTTGGATTTGAGTCGTGCCGATTGGCAGCGAACAAAAAATCCCCTTCGTGAACAAAGCCGCTTCTTTCCAACTTGTCTTCACCAATTTTATCAATTACTTTTTTTATAGCCGCTGAAGAGGCATACTTGCCGATTGGATATAACGTCCACCCCGTGAGCACACGAGCAGCTTCTGTTACATCGGCTTGAGTATAGCCACCGTCCACTCCTAATGTATGAAGTTCCATTACTTCACGCGCATAATTCTCATTTAAACCTTGACTCTTTTTCTTGGGAAGCTTTTGCCTTTGCTCGCCTTTTAGCTCCTTACTCTTAGCCTGCTTGGCACGTTTGCGCTCAACAATTTTATCAAGCTCTTCATTGGTGCCAGTGCTCGAAGCGTTATCCAAGTAAAGCAGCATAGCGGGCGATTTGGCAGTGGCCAACAAAATATCTTCAAACTTTTTAGTAACGTTCTGTCGAATGGCATCGCGTTCGTACGCTGGAACAAAACGAGCGCATTGGTTTTTAGTAGTTGACACATTGAAATGGTTGAACCAAAAATCGGTAAGCACTTCGTGCAGTTGATTTTCAGTGTACGTTGCCCGTATTATTTTTTGACTAAAAAATTGCTTAAAGAATTCTTTCTCTTCACGCAAGCCTTTTTGTTTTCGGTATTCTGATAACTGCTCTTTATATTCCTTCTTTTCCAACAAAGAGATAGAGTCCTTTGAGATAATCCCTTCTTGTATCGCCATTTTGCGCAACTCAGGGCCACTGGGAAATTGGTCAAGCACATTCTCATTAGACAAAGTCAATACATCGTACGGTTTCAGTCTTTCTGATACACCAGCATCCGAAAGATTGCCTTCCAACTGTTGTTGAAACCAAGTTTCAAGTCCTATAGCAACTACTTTATCTACATCGCCTGGTCTTGCTCCAAATGTAAACCGACTTACTAAATGGGCGGCAGCTTGTCGCTCCGTTAATCCAGCTTGTTTGTAGGGAAATTGATTTTTAGCAGTTGGATTAAGATCAAATGAAGTGAGCAGAATCACACTCACTATAGATTCTAAAATTAGTAATGATTTAAATCTCTTCATTGGTTTACTTATTTATTTCATCACTCCTATTTGAGTTCCTTTCCAATCTGGAAATAGAACGCTATCACTATTCAATTTCAAATGCTTATCTGCTACTTCGCTAAACACACTTCTAAAATCGGTGGTCACTGCCAAGTCTCTACCATCTTCTAAGTTTTCAATTGCCAATGGTTTTATATTTCCATGAACCTTTCCTCCTTGTAAATCATTACCGACAATAAACATGCAACTTGCTCTTCCATGATCGGTGCCTCCTGTTCCATTTTGCTTTACGGTGCGGCCAAACTCTGTCATTGTCATAAGGGTAACATCATCTTGAAGTTGTCCTAAATCTTTCCAGAAAGCAGTTATACTATTGCTTAGGTCGGTAGCATTCCTTGCAAACACTCCTTTATCAGTGCCCTGATTAAAGTGTGTATCCCACCCTCCACTTTCCGCGAAAGCGACCTCTAAGCCAACATCCATTTTTATAAGTTGGCAAATCTGTTTTAACGCATTGCCTAGTGGCGATTGTGGATATACTGCAGCATTCGCAGGTTGATAGTTTTGAGTGTTTGTCTTTTGCAAAATCTTAATTGCCTCAAAACTTTCTTTACCAGTTTCTTTTAATAGATCATCGCTGGTTTGGTCATAAAGTTCTTCAAAACTTTGAGCCGCCATGTTCGCGCCAATTTTATTGCCTTTCATTTGAATAGCAAAGTCATTGAGATTGCTAATCGCGATGGAAGGATTATCACCATAAAATGATCGCGGCAAACTGCTTGTTAAACTAACCGCACGAAAAGGACTGCCATCATGACCAAGCAAACCGATTGCCCTGTTGAGCCAGCCACTACTCGTGCCTTTACTAAAAGGTGTACCGCTCTCCATATAATCTTGCGCATCGAAATGACTTCGTGAGTTGTTAGGTGAACCCATACCATGAACTATGGCGAGTTGCTTATCTTTAAACAATTGTTGAAATGATTGAAAGCCTGGATGTAAACCAAACTTGCCATCCAAATCAAAAAGATTGCCTTTGCTATCAGCATTCATAAAGAGCGTTGGTCGCGCTTCTTTCAAGTATTGATCGGTAAAAGGTGTTACTGCCATCAACCCATCCATAGCACCTCGTTGAAAAATACAAACTAAGATTTTATTCTTCTTATACGGACTTATAATTTTTGATTGAGCAGCAACTTGGGTAACAAATGCTGGAACCCCACCTACGCCTATGCCAAACAATGCCAACCCTCCGCCTTTTAAAAATGCCCTTCTTGAAATCATAACATTGTTGGTTTACACGCTTTGACTATAAGAACTAGGAATAGTTTAAGCTTGGCATTTGTGAATTTAGAATTGAGGATTTGAGTAACCCATCGTCTTCAATTGATTCTTGGTAAGTTCAATAACATTCACATCCAACTTTATTGGTAATAACGGAGTATCGGTTGAATCCTTTTCAACTTTTACAATTGCATCCACCACATCCATACCTTTAAATACCTGACCATAAATAGTGTAATCGCCATCCAGTCTTGCCAAGCCATTTTTATTCTGTACAATATAAAATTGGCAACCAGCCGAAAGTTTTTCAGGATTGTTATCGCGCCCAGCACCAACCGCACCATATACATGTTTTAGTTTCGGATTGAATTCTGGCTTCAGTAAGTAAGGCGACTTAGAAAAACCTTCAGGCGTATCAGGGCAACCACCTTGCGCTACAAAATTATTGATTACCCGATTGAAGGTGAGCGAATCCCAATAGCCAGCATTCGCTAGCTCAATAAAACTTTTCTTGTGATTGGGGGTCTCATCGAATAACCAAAAAAGTATTTCGCCTTTTGAAGTTTTGATTTGCCCTATAGAATATGTTTTCTCTTTTGCGGATAAAGAGAGTAGTAGAAAAATTAAAGCGACTGCGAACTTGTCCATGAACTGTTGATCTGTTTTTATTGAAGATTGGTTACCTTTAAAACAAAATTAGTGTATCCCTTAAAATGAAACTTACCCTCGTATCGTTACTTCTTTTATCTGTTGTTATTATTTCCTGCCAACGTTCTTCTAAAGATAAAGAAGAAAAGGCGAAAGATGATTTAATCGGTTATGAAGTAACGCGCATCTTCCCACACGATCCAACTGCGTTTACCGAAGGGTTGATAATTCATGAAGGTAAACTTTATGAAAGTACGGGAAGAGAAGGCACATCTTGGATTGCAGAAGTAGCACTCACCACTGGTAAACAAGAAAAGAAAGTACAACTAGATAAAAATTATTTTGGGGAAGGAATAGCCATCATCAATAACAAAATCTATCAACTTACCTATCAAACCAAAATTGGTTTTGTATACGATTTAAAGACGTACAAAAAACTAAGTGAATTTTCATTTTCATTTAAAGAAGGCTGGGGTATGACAACCGATGGCAAAAGCCTGATTGCAAGTGATGGCACCAACAAGATTCATTTTCTGGATACACTTTCATTACAAGAGACGAAGATAATTTCGATAAAGGATAAAAATGGTGCTGATGTTATTCATATAAATGAACTTGAATGGATTGAGGGCTATCTCTACGCTAATCAATGGCAAACAAATTATATACTTAAAATTGATGTTGCTACCGGAACGGTAGTTGGCAAAATGGACTTGACTTCAATTGCCCATAAAATTGAGCAAGTATCCCCCTCTGTTGATGTGCTGAATGGTATAGCGTACGAAAGTAAAACCAAAACGCTGCTAGTTACCGGTAAACTATGGCCTGCATTGTATGCTTTAAAATTCAAATAAAACTAACGAAGCCACAGAGGCAACGCTAGTTTTATTCATTAGAAAAATCACAAGGTTTTCATGTCAATCACGAAACGATATTTAACATCGTTTTTCAACATGCGTTCATACGCTTGGTTTATATCTTTGATGTTGATAAGCTCTATATCACTTACAATATTATGGGCTGCGCAATAGTCAAGCATTTCCTGAGTTTCTTTAATGCCGCCAATCATTGAGCCTGCAAAACTTTTTCTACCACCAATTACCGAAAAATTATGAATAGGCGCTGGCGCGGAAGGAGCACCAACCACGATCATCGTGCCATCTCTTTTCAACATGCCCAAGTACAAATTCATATCGTGATCACCTGATACGGTATCGATAATGAAATCAAAACTACCTCTCAACGATTGAAGAACTGCTTCATCGGTTGTTAATGCAAAATGATGCGCTCCCAAACGTTTCGCATCGGCTTCCTTATTTTTAGATGTACTCAACACGGTAACTTCAGAACCCAACGATGCAGCAAACTTAACTGCCATGTGGCCCAATCCGCCAAGCCCTAAAATACCAACGCGGTGTCCCTTTCCTATTTTCCAATGCATGATGGGAGAATACGTAGTGATGCCAGCACACAATAAAGGAGCAACGGCATCCAACGAAAGTTTATCAGAAATATGAAGGGTATATTTTTCATCAACTACGATTTTGGAAGAATAGCCACCATACGTTGGAACTCCTTCTTTATCTCGTCCATTATAAGTGCCCACCATTCCTTTTTCACAATATTGCTCAAGGCCTTCTTTACAACTTGAGCATTCGCGACAAGAGTCAACAAAGCAACCTACGCCAGCAAGGTCTCCCACTTTAAATAAAGTAACGCTGCTTCCTACTTTACTTATTTTGCCTACAATCTCGTGGCCTGGCACCATCGGATAAATAGATCCTCCCCCCCACTCATTGCGGGCTTGATGAATATCGGAATGACATACTCCACAAAAGTGAATATCAATCAATACATCGTGTGGACCAACCTCTCTTCTATCAAATGAAAACGGAGCAATGGGAGAAGATTCTGTTTGAGCTGCATAAGATTTTACTGGTATCATAAAGTAATGTTTAGGTTCTGTTGAAAAACTTAAACAAAGATAACTGATCTAAGTTCGCAAAAACGCAATAATTTCAATTGACGGAATTCATAACAGCATGATAAAATTAGGTTAAAGCTGATACTCCTTTTCCAGTGAAACATTTAGGATTACTCGTACCGCAACGACTCTACGGGATTGGAGCGTGCTGCTTTAATAGATTGAAAGCTAACCGTAACCCATGCAATAACAATAGCAAGCACGCCACTCAAAATTATTACCAATGGATTTACATCTATGCGATAGGCAAAGTCCTTTAGCCAATTGTTAGAGATATACCAACCCAATCCTGCTGCAGGTATAAAGGCAATAAGTACTAATCGAGTAAACTCGCGCGAAAGCAGAAGTGTAAGCCCAAAAGTAGTTGCACCCATGGCTTTGCGAATGCCTATTTCTTTAGTTCTTTGTTCAGCAGTAAATGTGGCTAAAGCAAATAGCCCAAGACTAGCAATAAAAATGGCAAGGCCAGAGAAGATGCTAAAGATTTTGCCCATGCGTTGTTCGGCACGGAAGAGCTCATCAAAGTTGTCATCCAAAAAAGAATAGTTGATAGGTTCGTTGCCTGCATTCTGTTTCCATAATTTCTCTATGGAAGCTACAACTGCTGTAGGGTTTCCTTCATATCGAACCATTAACCTATTGCTATTTTGTGTAAGCATAACAGATAAAGGGCGCACTTTGGTTTTGAATGATTCAAAATTAAAATCTTTCATCACACCAATAACTTTTAATCGTTGATTGGAGCTATTGCCGTTATAGAGTATTTCATGATTTAACGGATCCTTCCAACCAAACTCGCGCACGGCAGCTTCGTTTAGCACAATAGCCAATGAATCGGATGGGAAATCTTTGGAAAAAAAGCGTCCTTCTTTCAATTCAAATTTCATTACAGCTTGATGATCATAATCTGCAACATACAAACCCATGATATGATCTTGATCTGAGTCGGCTGTTTTAAAAACGGTGGTGTTGTTTACACCCGGAAAGTTATTATTGGTATAGCTTACTTGCGATATTCCAGTTTGTTGCTTTAGCGAATTGCGAAATGTTTCCTTGTTATTTCCGAGGCGAGAGGCACTGTTAATTACAATGATATTATTTTTATCGATACCCAAGTTTTTTTCTTGCATGAATTGGATTTGTTGATATACCACAATAGTGAAAATGATGAGGAAGATAGAAAGCCCAAACTGTAAAACTACTAGCATGCTTCGTATACCCTTGCTCTTTAAGCCTGCCTTTACTTTGCCTTTCAACACTTCCACTGGGGTGAAAGAGGTTAGATAAAAAGCTGGGTAGCTTCCTGCTAGCAAACCTAGCAACACGATAAGGCCAATAATACCTGCAATAAAAATTGGTTGTCCCAATACGTTCATAGCTAGCTCTTTGCCCGCCAATAAATTGAAGGAAGGCAATAGTATGTAACAAATCACCAACGAAAGAAGCACAGCAACCAACGAATACATTACCGACTCAGCTAAAAATTGCCAAACCATTTGCGAACGCAACGATCCTAGTGTTTTGCGCAAGCCAACTTCCTTCGCACGACCAGCAGATTTGGCGGTGGACAAATTCATGAAATTGATACAAGCAATTATGATGATGAACATGCCAATGCCACCAAAGAAGTAGACATACATAACACTTCCCCCTGGTTCGATACCATCTTGCGAGACGGAGTGAAGATGGATATTTGATAATTTAGTACTGTAGTATCCGTAAGCTCCTCCAGCCTCCTTCATCTGCTTTAGAGAAGTACCCATAAATTTTTCAACTTCTGGACCAACGTATTTATCTACCAAGTTTTCATATTTTTTATTAACAGCTTGAACGGAAGAGTTCTCACGCAATAAAAAATAAGTATACATACCATTGTTCAACCAAATATTTTGTTTAAGATTTTCTGATGATACAGCTGAGATCAAAATATTAAACCGAAAATGAGAATTGGCTGGACAATTAGCTGCGATGCCTGTTACTTTAAACGTTTTGTTATCAGTGCCTACCGTAACCAACTTACCTATTGCAGGCTCAGTACCAAAAATTTTCTTTGCGGAATTTTCGGAGAGTACAAGTGAATTGGGTTCCTTAAGTGCATTCTTTACATCACCTTCTAATAATTTAAAACTAAAGAATTCAAAAAAGTTAGAATCAGCGTAAAATATCCTTTCCTCAGTAAACGATTTGTCTGCAATTTTCATTACTAATTGTCCGTAGCCTTCTATTCGAGTGGCGGCTTCAACTTCAGGAATATCAGCTACCAAAGCTGCAGCCATAGGAGGGCATGTGTTGGCCGTCATTATATCTTGCCCACCAATTTTTCCATGAAGACCTACTTGATAAATTCGATCACCATTTGAATGGAATTTATCGTAGCTCAATTCATCTGATATATAAAGCATAATCAATAAACAAGCCGTAACACCGATGGTCATTCCAAGAATATTGATGATGGCAAAAAACTTATGCTTTAAGATATTGCGCAGTGCGATGGTGAAGTAGTTCTTAATCATGATTTATAGATTACATTTTTAATTTATCAAACCTTGCTAGCTTCAGACTGCAAGCTGATTTGGTCTTAACTATTTGGAAGACGTCAATACACGTTGAAACGTTACACGATTTCTTTAAATCCTTACTTTTTATTTTGAACTATACTCAGACTTAAACCTTGAGGCTAGCTTATACCTTATTATTCATCTCGCAATGTTTTTGTTGGATTCATCGATGCAGTTGAAATCGTTTTGTAAGCAACAGCAATAACACCAACGCCAAACATAATCGCTATTGAGATTGTAAAGCCTATGATATCTAACTTTTTATAATAATCCCAAATGGAATCCATAATTGTATCAGTAGCAAAGTAGCCTCCAACTCCACCAATGATGGCAGCTACTGAAAGTATAATGACAAACTCCAGATTAATCACTCTCACTATATTGATCATTGATGCACCTAATACTTTGCGGACTCCAATTTGTTTCATCTTCTTTAAGATGTTGAGTGATACAAGTGTATATAATCCTGTTGCTGAAAGTAAAATGGCGAAGAACCCAAGAAACACAAACATCTTTACTATGTTCGTATTGATCTCGTTTGTCTCTGCCAATTCTTGATCAATCATTTGACCCGTATAAACTACGTTCGGAAAAACTTCTTTCCACTTCTTTTCCATAAATTCATTGGTCGCTTTCATTTTATCCGGTGTGGTGCTTACTATAATTTGTTTATAGTTTTCTGGTTTAGTGTAGCGTATCATCAAGGGTTCAATCGGCTGCCACAACGCACGAGCATATACATTTTTAACCACACCCACTACATATAGTTGAACGGTATCCATCCAAACAATTCGTTTTCCAATGGGTTCATCCTTCCAACCAAATTTTTTCACGAACTCTTCTGTAACCAGAATAGATTCTTTTCTGTCAGTTTGCGAATCTTTAATAAATCCACGACCGGAAATTATTTTCATGTCCATGGCTTCCATATAATTATCGCCAATGTCCATAATGTCCACCTCCTTCTCAACAGAACCAAACTTGATAGGGTCGTTATAAAAATTTGTAGCGATATGATTTTTGGTACCCGCAATAACTTTAATATCCCTATTAGAAATCAATGCATCACGATACACATTAAACTCGCCTTCGTCTTTTATAAAAGCAGATATTACCGAGTTAGTTGTAAACCCTAAGTCATAGTTCTTTTGATATTCGGCATTGCGATAAAAGGCAACTGCAAAAACGATGGCTAGCAAAGAGATAAAAAATTGAAGCCCCAATAAAATACGTGTAAACCAATTCGTACCTCCAAACTTGAGTTTATCTTTCAATATACTTATTGGCTCAAACGAGGTGATATAAAACGCTGGATAACTTCCCGCTACAATGGCAGTGAAAAATAATAAACCAAAAAGGAAAACAAAAAAACCTGCATTGTTGGAATAGTTTAGATCAAGCTCTAGCCAGTTCCACATACTATCATAAGCAGGCACTAAAAGTTCGGCCATCAAAAGCCCAACAATCAAACCCAAGAAACACAACAGAAGATTCTCAGCAAGAAATTGAAAAACCAATTGACTTCTCATGCCCCCCATTACTTTGCGGATGCCTATCTCTTTTAATCGCCTGCTTGAAACAGCAATGGAAGTATTGGTGAAATTGAAACACGCCAACAGCAATAGAAATACTGCCATTATAGTAGGGATGGTTATCGCTTCTTTGGGCAGACCACCTCGAAGCCAATCGCCCTGCAGTCGGGGATTTTCACGACTTCTATCGCCCATGCCTTTGAAGTTTTCAAGAAAATATTCCTTTACTTTAAAATCTTCTCGTGCTTTATTTTGTGGCTCAATGTATTGTTGAAGTTGTTGAGTAATAGAAGTAAGATTATTGGCATTATTGATCTGCAAAAATAAAACTGCGAACTGCTTCCAGTTGTTTTCGTTTTCATCAGGCCCCGTCTTTACAGCTTCCCAATAATTATCCCATAAAGTAAAAGTTTCTGAATTAAAACTAGAGTTGATTGGTTGCTTTTTAAACACACCACCAATAAGATATTCCCTCGGTTTACCATTTACGAGTTGGGTTAACGGCTGGCCAACTACATCCTCTTTATTGAAATACTTTTTTGCCAACTCATCACTAATAAAAATTTTGCTTTTGTCTTTAAAGTCGTTGAAGTTTCCATACTTTAAATCATACTTAAATACTTCAAAAAAAGCAGCATCTGCATAGCCAACACTTGTAGCAAAAAGCTCGTCACCTACCCTGAAATTTCCACCAGAAGGAATAAAACGAACTACCTTATCAACATCTTTAAAATTTTGTTTGATGTAATTACCAAGTGGCATTGGGCTCATACCATAGCGATTTCTATTACCCTGGAACTCGTGCCAAAATTCAACACGATAAATAGTTTCAGCGTTTACCTGACCTTTGTCCCAATCTTTATTGAACTTCCAATTGAGATAGGCCACTACACAACAGGCAATGGCAATGCCGATTCCAAAAATATTAATGAAGATGAAGAGCTTGTTTTTTAGGAGGCTTCTAAGGGTAATGAGGAGATAGTTTTTAAACATAATAGGGTATTTGATTATGTAATCAGGCAATAAGACTCACAAGTCGCTCTTCAGGTTGCATCATAATTCAATTAACATACCAAAATAATAGAGGGTTAATTCTACTTAAATTGAATATACAGTTGATTGCAAATGGCTAAATTGTTCACCAACGTTCAACCAACTGTCCGATTATAGCATCTTAATTTGATTGTCAGTCACATTCCCATAAAATAAAAAAGCACCACACTTTCGTGCGATGCTTTTCTTAAACTATCCTACCTAAGTTCAATTAGTTTTTCATAGAATCATGGTTTTCATTTTCCATTTATGACTCTTACTGATTTATGAACCTGTCAAGACCTTTCCATATACCAATTCAACTGCTTTTCAATTTTCTTGTATTGAAAGATAGATGTAATTATTTTTTGAAGTCTTATAAAAGCAGTTTCACTTTTCACAACGTAGTCATATGCCTGGTGGTGCATACAATCAATAGCCACATCAATTTTATCTTGTGAAGAAAGCATGATAACAGGGATAGAAGCGTTGAAGGCTTTTATTTTGTCGAGTGTGTCAATACCATTCATGGCATGCTTATCAATGCCGCTCAACATGTAATCCAGCACAATTACGTCTGGTTGCCGCGATAGATTGGCTATGCAGCTTTCACCTGTAGGAAATGTTTCGATGCTAAAGTCGCCATGTTCTAAAAATTCTATTTCCAGCAATTTTAAAAATACGGCATCATCATCCACCAAAAAAAGCTTTATTTTTTCATTGATATTCATGCAATAGTTTTTTTTATGTTGTTCATTTCTTCTTTCAATTCTTGGCAGGCTTGCATACATACGCTTTCTAGTTGCTGCACCATATCTGGTATGCCATCTGTTTCCATTTGATGGCTGGCAAACTCTTTCACTTTTTTGGCCATATTCTCAAAATCTTGACCAATGCCCATAATGGAAAACGAAGGAATCATCTTGTGCATGGCAGCATGCAGTGCTTCCCAATCTTTCATCTTAAGGCTTTCCTTCATGCTCTCGATCAAAGGAGGGGTTTGCTCTAAGTACAAGGCTATCATTTGTACCATCAAGGAAGGGTTAGACTTGGTGCGCTTGTTTAAATAATTCAAGTCGGTACATCTCGATACCACCACTTCTTTGCGCACAGTTTCTCGAACATCCACTAAGGGTGGTGAATTTTTAATTACGCTTACTATTTTAGCAAGCAATAGTTTTTCATCCACTGGCTTAGCAAGATAATCGTTCATGCCTACGGCCCTGCACTTGGCTAAATCAACGGTGGTCACATCGGCTGTAAGTGCTATTATTGGAATGTTTGACTTCAATGTATTGCGAATGTAAATGGTGGCCTCAAACCCGTTCATTTCGGGCATTTGCAAATCCATTAATATCAGGTCGTATACATTTTTTTGTAGTTTGTCTATTGCCACTTTTCCATTGGCAGCTATATCACAACCAAAACCAAAATCATCCAACAGGGTTTTCATCAAGAGTTGATTGAGTGCAATATCTTCCACTACTAAAATATTGACGTTTTGTTTTTTGGTTTCCACGCTATCCATAGGTGTTTCATAAATGGCTTCGGCAGTTGTTTTTTGGAAGGTCAACGTAAAACTAAAAATGGAACCCATGTCCAGCGTGCTTTCTACATGTATAGTGCCCCCCTGTGGCTCTACCAATTGCTTCACAATGGCCAAGCCAAGGCCTGTGCCACCATACAAACGTGAGGTATCACTCGATTCTTGCTGAAAGTTTTCAAATATCTTAACTAGTTTATTTTCGGCAATGCCAATGCCCGTATCTATTACAGAAAACTCGATGGTAACATGCGCTTCATCTTGTTTTAAAAGCTTTACGCGCACAGTTATAGCGCCCTTAGCGGTAAACTTTACTGCATTGCTTAGCAGATTTAAAATAATCTGATGCAACCGCACAGGGTCACCCAACAAAACTTCTGGAATGGATAGATCGTACTCTTTTTTAAGTTGTAAATTTTTCTCTTGTGCTTTCGCTTCAAACAAATGGATCATGGCTGCAATCGAGAATGCTAGCTTAAAGGGTATCTGTTCAAAAGTCATTTTGCCAGCATCCACTTTTGCTAGATCGAGTATATCATTAATTAATACAATTAACGCATCGCCACTCAGCTTTATAGCTTCCATGTATTCCTTTTGCTTGAGCGATAGATCTGTTCTCAGCAATACTTTTGTGAAGCCAATAATGGCATTCATCGGTGTGCGAATTTCATGGCTCATGTTGCTCAGAAACTGCTGCTTTGCCTTCACGGCATCTTCAGCACTTTGTGCAGCTGCTTCTGCTTTCTTCTTAGCAATATCGGCAATATCGGTGGCCAGCTCAGCAAATATTTTGGCTTCTAGTAGTTCCTTCTCATTTCGTTTCTGCTCCGTTATATCGCGCGCTACTATTACCGCACCCAGCACATTTCCGCTATCATTTTTGTATACTGAACCATTGAACAGAACGTCTACTAGCTTGCCATCCTTTATAGTCAATGGATAGTCAACAACAAAGCCTTTAGAAAATACTTCGTGATACACTTCTGAGGCTTTTGTTGGATCAGTGAAGTAATCTTTAAAGTCAGTGCCCTTCAATTCTTGTCTGTTAATTCCAGTAACGGTAACCATGGCCTCATTCATATCCGTTATCTTTCCCTCAGGGCTAATGGTTATCAATGGGTCGCGACTGGCTTCAATCAAACTGAGAGAATATTGCGACAATATTTTTTGAGAGGTAACATCGCGAGCAACTACTACTGCTCCTTCAATTTTACCTTCCCTATCTTTATAAACAGAGCCATTGAACAAAACATCTGTCAACTTACCGTTTCTATGACGCAACGTAAGCGGTGAATCAGTCACCGAACCCTTTTCAAATACTTCTTGATATACTTCTTGTGCTCTTTGTGGTTCAGTAAAATAGTCGAAGAAGTTTGTATCCGTAAGCTTTTCTTTAGAAATGCCGGTGATATTAACGGTTGCCTGATTTATATCGGTAATCTTTCCTTTGGTGTTAATGGCAACCAACGGATCGAGGCTTGCCTCAATCAACCTTCTTGCATACTCGTTTTTAAATTTCTCCACCGTAACTAATTTTTCAATTGCCAATCTCCTCTAGACTTTTTCGTTGCACGCGTAACTTTTTAAAATGGCTTGGGGTAAGGCCTGTAATCTTTTTAAATTGATTGGAGAGATGCGCCACACTACTGTAGTGCAGACGGTACGAAATTTCTGACAGCGTTAATTCACCATACAGAAGCAACTCTTTTACCTTCTCAATTTTATGTGTGATTATAAACTGCTGAATGGTAATACCTTTTACTTCAGAGAAGATATTGGATAAATAGGTATAATCGTAGTTCAGCTTTTCGCTTATGTAATCGGAATAATTTACTTTGGGCACTTCCTCCGAAATATGGATCATTTCGATAACCACTCCTGTTATCCGCTCGATCAATATCGCCCGCTTATCGTCCATCAGCTCAAAACCCCACTGCGAAAGAGCCTTTCCTAGAGCAGTGTATTGATCTACATTCAAGGTTTCCATAATGTCAACCTCTCCTAAGTCAACCACCACGAAGTGAAGCCCAAGTTTCTTGAGCTCTTCTTTTACGAGCAATTTACAGCGATTGCTCACCATGTATTTTATGTGTATTTTCAATTGTATAGTTTTATGAAAATAAAAGCAACAAGGTTGAAACCAATAGACAACAATTCATTACATAACTTTCTCTGGAAGTTACACAATTCGCTGATGTAAATTTGAAATTTAAAGTGTGTGTAATTACCAACTCTATTGAGTAACCACTTGAGGTAGTATTACTTCTAGAGGATTGGGTGTGAAGCAAAGCACAAAAATCAAGAGTGCTATCCATCCTAATATTTTTCTCCCATAGGTAAGAGGTTCTTCTATTTCTGATGGTGGATGTGCAATGCCAACAAATCTCCCAATGATAAGTACAAACAATAACCAGCCTGAGTAGCCTTGCAGCGAAGGGAAAAACGTACTAAGTGAATATTGGATTGCAAAGATGGTAACGGCAATGGTAAGTGTGTTAAGCTTCGATAAGCGAATCCCCGTTAAACACAAGTAATTGAAAAGGATAAAAAGTGGAATCTCATACATCAATTGCGAAGTAGGTGTTCGCGGGGTTATGTATCCCAATCCAGCAAAAAAGAGAAAGCCAATAAAAATAATAGTGGCCACCCATTGATGCTTCTTAGGCCCAAGCAATCCATACAGCACATGCCCGCCATCTAACTGTCCAATCGGCAACAGATTAATTGAAGTAAACACCAACGACAAAAAGCCCGCGAAGATTAACGGGTAATGCATTATCTCATGCGCATTGGGAACGAGAGACTGATCGGGTGAAAGTTTTTCGAGCAATACCAACATCAGATTTTTGCCAACTACTACATCTACAGTGTTAGGTTGAATGTGCTCTGGGGAATAAACAAAATCCGCATAAGCGCCACCATATTTAGCATACTCTGGGTGAAATTGATAAATGTAGTCAGCCGATGGCAAATGAGTATATGCATATACCAACACAATCATAGAAGCAATAAAGCCAGCCAATGGCCCAGCAATGCCAATATCAAAATGCTGCTGCTTCGATCTAACAATTCCCTTTAATCGAATAAGTGCCCCAAACGTACCAATGTTGAAAGGAATAATTGGTGGCACTGGAATATAATAAGGTAATGTTGTTTTTACTCCATAGTAGATAGCTGTGAAATAATGACCAAACTCATGTGCGGTAAGAATAAATAAAAAAGAAATAGCGTAGGGCAATCCGCTAACAAAATCGCTCCAACTATAACCTTCCATAAAAATGGATTTGCCGAAACTCCACTCAGCACCAGCAATTGTAGTGGTTACCAGCGTGATCAAAAAAAGACTGGAATGTATTAGCGCAGATTTTAATTTAGGATTCATTTATTGAATTGAATGAAAGAATATACAAAGGCCATTGTGTATTAAGCGGCAAATATGTAACATTGCGCCTCATTTAGCAATTACAAGTTTTGTTATTGCTATAGGGGCCCTTAGCTCAGCTGGTTAGAGCATCAGACTCATAATCTGGGGGTCGTAGGATCGTTCCCTACAGGGCCCACTTTTCTTCCTTTCGGTTTTAAGCTAACTTAACCTTCGTGTTAACTGAATCTTAAACTTGCCATCTTTTGATTGGCTTTTAAAAGTAATTCCAAAATAAAATCCTGACTTCTTTATTGAAATCAAAAAATGTGTTAAAATTGAGAGTAAATCTAAATAACCCATGAAATATACTTTCCTTAGAACTAGCTGTGTCATTTTCTTTCTAGCACTAGGCTTGTGGTCGTGTGGTTCTTCTTCAAAGGAGGATCAGGCCAAGTCGGATGAATTTAAAGAAGCCGAAGAATCATTAAAAGATGAAATTCAAGACGTGGTTTATAACATTCCTAGCCCACACGAAATACCTTACCTTCTTCAATCTACGGGTGCCGACTTTAATCAGAGTTTGATTAATGATCGCAAGAAAGCCGACAATTACATTACCAAAACTGATAAAACAGCCCTTAATTTAGGAATCTATGCTTCTGATATTGGTTATTTAAGCTCTTATGATAAGACGCAAGAAGCAATAGACTATTTAGGTAGCGCCAAAACACTAGCCGATCATCTTGGCGTAATCGGTTCGTTTGATGCGGATGTTTTAAAAAGCTTCGAGGCCAACATTTCCAATAAAGATTCATTAGCTACTTTGTTGGATAAAGCCATTAAGCAAACTGATGTTTACCTTAGGGATGACAGCCGAAATAAATTAGCTGCCCTTATTGTAGCTGGAAGTTTCGTTGAAGGTCTTTACATAACTACTGGCGTAATCGCTAGCTATCCAAAGAACCTTCTTCCAAATGACGAACGCACATTGATACTTACTCCACTTTTCAGAGTTATATTAGAACAAGAAAAATCTGTAAATGAACTTATCAAAATGCTATCGTCAGTAAAGCCTGATGAAGAACCCATCATGGGCATTATTGCGGATTTAACTACGCTTCAATCTCACTATAAAGCATTGAACATTACCGAAAAAATTAAGAACAATAAGGGTAATGAAGTTTTGAATGATAAAAGCCTAGTTGAAATCACTAAACTTGTAAGTAAATTAAGAAAGTCAATAACTGATTAACTTTTTATATCTCAAAAAACTAAGAAGGATTGATGGCACCCATCAATCCTTTTTTATTTCTTTCAATTCAAGTTGATTTATTATATTTAGCTAACCTTAAGCCTATACAATAATGAGCGAACCCGTACTAAAAGCCATCATGCGCCTCTTTGCGCTAGTGGCGAAAGAAGATTCGGTTACCAAGCAAGAACGCGAGCATATCCAAACTTTTTTGGCCGATCACCTTAATCAAAAATCAGTAGCAACACACCTTCACTTATTTGATGA
Source organism: Cytophagales bacterium (assembly GCA_038205685.1). Taxonomy (GTDB): domain Bacteria; phylum Bacteroidota; class Bacteroidia; order Cytophagales; family Cyclobacteriaceae; genus ELB16-189. The sequence goes on from JBBRBQ010000025.1 coordinate 18,559, forward strand.
GTACTGTGTTGAATATACAAAATCAACGGGTTTGCAAGAAGACGATTTGATTAATTCCATCTGCAAGGATATAAATAAGGAAGTTGATCAAAAGCAAAAGACAGTGATCATGATAGAACTCATGTGCATTATTTTAGCAGATGGTTCTATCTCCGATCAAGAAAGTAAGTTGGCTACTAAAATAGGTAGCTCATTTAATATAAACCATGCAGATATTGAACTAATCAAAATCTATGTGAGCAGTAACAGTGCCTCAAGCTCATCCCATGAAGACATTCTGATAATAGATTCTAAAACAAAGACAGGAGAGAACAAACATATTTTCAGAAAAGAGCTGGATGGTTTTATCTCCATACTCTTTATGCGAAGCACATCCATTTATTTTTTCAAATATATCGGGCATTCTGATGTGTATTTAAATGGAGTTCCTCAAAAGTCGGGCAACATTAATGCCTTGGCTACCGGAAGTAGTATGCGTTGGGAGTCATCAGACGCTGTCTATTATGGTGACATTTTAAATCAATTTAAAAAATACAAAGATGGCAACAGGTTTACCTTTGAGGCAAAAGATATTTCTTACCAATTTAAAAATCATAAACTAGGCCTAAGAGAGGTTAACATAGCTGAAGATTCCGGAAAACTGATTGCTTTGATGGGCGCTAGTGGTGCTGGTAAATCAACGTTGCTCCATGTACTGAACGGTACCGAAAAACCCTCGAAAGGAGAAGTGCTGATAAATGGAGTAAACATCCATAAAAATCCTCACCAGATAGAAGGTGTAATTGGCTTTGTGCCGCAAGATGATCTATTGATTGAAGACCTTACAGTGTATCAAAATTTATACTTTGCCGCTAAACTGTGCTTTAGTCATTTATCGGAAGAAGAGATTGATGTATTGGTCAGAAAAACCTTAGATGATCTCGGTCTTACCGAAACAAAGAATTTAAAAGTGGGTTCTCCATTGCGAAAAACCATTAGTGGTGGTCAGCGGAAGCGATTAAACATTGGGTTAGAATTATTGCGAGAGCCAGCAGTACTTTTTGTGGATGAACCAACTTCAGGTCTATCATCGCGCGATTCAGAAAACATAATTGATTTATTGAAAGAGCTTTCGCTGAAAGGCAAACTTGTGTTTGCTGTTATCCATCAACCATCCTCTGATATATTTAAGATGTTTGATAAGCTGGTGATTCTTGATACTGGTGGATTTCAAATCTATTACGGCAATCCTGTAGATGCAGTTACTTTCTTTAAGCGCAATATCAATATTGTAAATAGTGAGCAAGGTGAATGTCACTCCTGTGGTAACGTTAACCCCGAACAGATATTTAACATCATTGAAACCAAAGTAATCAACGAGTTCGGAAACTTTACCAACGAACGTAAATTTTTACCGGAACAATGGAACAAGTTTTTCAAAGAGAAAACCGTTATTCCGAAAGTAAAGCCTTCCAGTGAAGTTCCCCATTCTTCACTCCGCATACCTAGTTGGCTAAAGCAAACACACCTGTTTTCGTTGCGCGATATACTTTCGAAATTGAGCAATCAGCAATACTTAATTATTAATTTGGTAGAAGCACCCATGCTAGGATTTATACTAGCCTTCATCGTGCGCTACTACAATATTGATGATCAATTTAAAACAGGTTACATCTTCAGTAAAAATTTAAATTTACCAGCTTATCTTTTCATGAGCGTAATTGTTGCCTTGTTCATGGGGCTCACTGTTTCCGCTGAAGAAATAATTCGTGATCGAAAAATTCTCAAGCGAGAGGCCTTTCTGCATTTGAGTCGCAGCAGTTATATCATCTCGAAAATCACAATATTATTTTTTATCTCAGCTATCCAAACATTTTTGTTTGTTTTAGTAGGCAATTCAATTTTAGAAATCCAAGGAATGTTCTTTATCCACTGGGGCATTCTTTTTACAGTGTCATGCTTTGCTAACTTATTAGGTTTGAATATCTCCTCCGCTTTCAATTCAGCAGTAACAATTTATATTCTTATTCCTATTTTACTTATACCTCAGCTTATTCTGAGTGGCGTTGTCGTTAGGTTTGACAAGCTAAATCCAGTAATAGGAAACACTTCTACAGTGCCTTTTGTGGGCGATATAATGGCGTCACGGTGGGCGTTTGAAGCTGGTATGGTAGCTCAATTTAAGGACAATAAATTTGAGAAAGAATTTTATAAATATGATAAGACGATGTCAGAGGCTGACTACAAAAAAATTTATTACCTACCTGAACTAGAGTCTAAACTTGCTTTTGTTAATTTGAATTATAAAAGCTCAGAACAAGAAATAAAAAAAATAGTATCAAGTAATTTAAATCTTATAAAAAAAGAACTTGGGGATGAGTTAAAAGATTTAGGGAACAATGAAACTAATGGAATTAGCAAACTTGATTTATTGAATTTTGATTCTCTTACAAACAAAGAGGTGAATCAAACTATAGAAACCCTCAAGAAATATTATGTGAACAAATACAACAAAGCAGATAAAGAAAAAGAAAAGAAGATCAATCGAATGACGAGTTCAGCTACGAAAGAAAAAGAGTTTGAAGATTTCAGATTATCATATCAGAACGAGGCCATTAGCGAACTTGTAAAAAACACGCAAGAAACTAATCGCATTATTGAAAAGGATGGGAAGTTGATTCAAAAAATATATCCAATCTATAAAGATCCTGACCCAGATCACATGGTCGATTTTGACGCACAGTTTTATATGCCTTCTAAGCATTTCTTAAATAATAATATTGATACTTTATATTTCAATCTGGGTGTAATTTGGTCAATGGTATTGTTCTTGTCGTTGACGTTATACTTTGAAATATTGAGAAAAATTATTGATGGGTTGGGTTCTATCTCCAACCCTATTCCTAAAAGAATGTAAATATGTTCTTCATCCTCTCTAAGACACTTCATTATTTAACAATACCTTTTGTTATTATAGTTGGCCTTTTGGTTGGGTCAGTGTTTGTTAAAAAGGAGAATCTAAAGAAAACCTTATTTAGAGTAGGCTTGCTTTTACTTCTGTTCTTCTCAAATGAGTTTATTGCTAATGAAGCGATGCGAGCATGGGAAGTACCTCCCACTCACTATAACAAACTGAATAAACATTATAAAATTGGAATCATACTTAGCGGCTTTACTAAGTACCGTAAGGAATATGACGACCGAGTGTTTATGGGATTGGATAGAGTAACACATGCGGTTCAACTTTACAAAGCAGGAGTGATTGACACACTGTTGATTTCTGGCGGTCATGGTGAATCCCGTCATAATTTAGAGCCATCAGAAGCTGAACAAATCTCAAAGATATTGGCGATTATGGGAGTTGATAAGTCTGCTATACTACTTGAAGGTATTTCAAGAAACACACATGAATCATCTATTGCTGTGGGCAAACTTTTGCGCCCTACTACCAAGCCTGAAGAATGCCTGCTTATCACTTCAGCCAATCACATGCGAAGGTCGCAAGCATGTTTTAAAAAGGCTGGCTTTGCTGTGCAATCATTTTCTACTGATCTGCTTTCGCATGAAACAGAATATACATTTGAGAAAATAATTATACCAAGCACCAATGCTTTATGGTATTGGCAATTACTTTCAAAAGAAATTGTTGGCTGTGTTATGTATAAAATAGCAGGATATATCTAATGATCTTTAGGATAATCAATTCCTTTGTTTAACAAATACTCTATCTTATTTTCAACTAAGCTACCTTATTCAATCTCCCGAATCAACTGCTCATAGAACCATTGTGTAAGTTGATAGCTTTCTAAACTTACACGTTCATCTATGCCATGATACCCAATTGGATCAATCATAGGGCTAAATTTAATAATGCCTTTCGATACCCCTTCTAAATGTCGAGAGTCTGTTCCACCAATCATTAGGAAAGGCGATGTAACCGTATTCTTAAATGTCTTCTTAATAATCTCATCTACTTTTTTATACGCAAAGCCATCCTCTGGAGTAACACCAGTTGCTTCTGAATGGAATGCAGAAAGTCTTTCCAACTTCACTCGCTCATCACCAATAATCTTTTTCAATTGTTGAATCACATTGGCAGAACTATCGCCAGGCAGTAAGCGTAAGTTAACAGTTGCCTTGGCTATGGTAGGCACTACATTGTCTTTAAAGCCGGTTTGAAAAATAGTAGGTGCAAACGTGGTTCTGATCATGGCATTACCTCCTGCTGATTTTTCGTAAATGCTTACCACCATTGGTTTGAATAACCAAAAATTTGTAAAAGCCATCTTCTGAATAAAAGGCATCTCAGGGCCAAGATACTTGATAAACCCAAGTGTTGAAGGTGAGAACTTTGCCTCAAACGGGTTGTCTTTTAATTTTACAATAGCTCGCGAAAGAATATCGATAGAGGTTTCTTTCTCAGGCATAGAGGAGTGGCCTCCACTTTTTTCGACTGTAAGAATCAATGAAAGATAACCCTTTTCTGAAGTACCAATTAACGCTACTGGTTTTCTCAAGCCTGGCACTTTTTCTTTGGTGATGATACCTCCTTCATCTAATACCATTTCGGCTTCTATGTTTTTGGATCTAAGGTAAGCTGCAATGGCTTTGGCTCCAGTACCGCCCATTTCTTCATCGTGACCAAAAGCCAAATAAATAGTTCGCTCTGGCTGAAAGTCTTGCTTCAACAATTTCTCAACAGTTTCAAAAATACTTACTAGGTTAATTTTATCATCAGTGCTGCCACGCCCCCAAATGAAATCATCCTTTATTTCACCACCAAAAGGATTTACCTGCCACATCGACTTTGTGGCTTCTTCAATGGGTACCACATCTTGGTGAGCCATTAATACAATAGGTTTTAATTCCGTGTTTTTTCCAGTCCACTCATAAAATAACGTGTACTTTTTTAAGGTTGTTTTTTTAAGTTTAGCGTGAGTGATCGGATAGGTTCTGTTAAGCCATCGATGAAAACCAAAAAATTGTGAACTGTCAAGCAAGGTGCTATCACCAAAAGAAATGGTTTTAATTTGTATTGCCTCTTGGAAATGCTTTAACGACTGCTGGCTTAAAGGCGGAGCAACGTTGGTTGTATAAGTAGTTTGAATGGATTGAACCTTGAATGTGTTGAAAAGGACAATAGCTAGTAAGACAATGACAATAGCTAGAAAGAAAATTAAAATACGTCTGATCATATTTTGATAATTAAAGAATAAGAGAAAAGCTTTTTAGTAGCTCCTAATTGAGTAACATTATTCCATACATTTGTAATTCAAAAAAAAACTTAATGAAGGCATATATTTTTTCACATAAGATTAAGTATTTTTTATAGAAATGGCGAACGTGAGAAGGATTTTTATTGGATTTCTGTTTTTTGTAATGTTTTTCAATTCTAAAGTGTCCAGATCACAAGAATCTTGGGACTTCCCTTTTACAGTAATTGGCGACTCGACCAGACGTGATCAAAAAGCTGTTTTAACTGGTGTTATTATCAACAGCTCTTCCAAAGAGACATTGGCAGGCGCTCATCTCTCATTTGATTTTTATAAGTACTATGGTCGCACAGATCAATACGGAAAATTCGCCTTCGAACTCCCCCAAGGCAATTACAAACTCACAATAAAATATATTGGTATGAAGCCGGTTTATAAAAGGCTTAAAGTATTTTCAACTGGATTATTAAATATAGAAATGGAGGAAGGGTTTGAACTCCCAGAGGTAGTAGTTTCTGATAGAGCATTGGACACAAACATCAAAGAATCGCTCGGAGGATTAGCTAAATTCAGTATTCAAGAAATCAAAAAACTCCCTGCTTTTATGGGTGAGGTTGATATTCTAAAAAGTATTCAAACGCTCCCCGGTGTTACCAGTGTGGGCGAAGGATCATCAGGTTTCAATGTGCGCGGAGGCAGAGCCGATCAAAATCTTATCCTTTTCAATGGAACTCCAATATTCAATTCCTCCCATGCCCTAGGCTTTGTGCCAGGGTTCAATCAGGATGCTATCAAGAATTTCTCGTTATATAAAGGAAACGTGCCAGCAAACTATGGTGGTAGAGCCTCCTCCGTTTTGGAAATTAACACCAAATCGGGTGACTTTGAAAAGTGGCAATTTCAAGGCGGTGTAGGATTGATTTCTAGTAGATTTTTAGCAGAAGGGCCACTCATAAAAAATAAGACTTCTCTGCTTACTGCTTTTAGAACATCTAACTCCGACTGGGTTTTAAGACAAGTTGAAAACCCGGATGTAAAGAATAGCTCTTTTAATTTTTATGATGCCAATATCACACTTGCTCATAAGTTCACCACTGCTAGTATACTACGATTAAATTTATACAGCAGTAATGATTTCTTTCGGTTTTCGCAGCGCTTTGGATTTGAATGGCAAAACTATCTTGCCAATGTAGAATGGAAAAGCCACACAGATCGTAAACTATCACCTACGTTGAACATTGCTTTTGGTGAATATAGAAGCAATTTGATTGACCCAACAATCACCAACCCATCTCAATTAAAAAACGCGTTAATCTATTATAACATTAAAGAAACCTTAGATTATGTTCCAAATGAGAAACATAGTATTAAAGGTGGAGTAGAAGCAACTGCTTACCTACCCTCAGCAGAAGAGCTTAGTGGCTACAATGGAAACAAATCCATCGTTGGTAAAAAAGTGGAAAAGAATCATGGAATAGAGTCGGCTCTTTTTCTGAATGATGAGTATCAATTCTCTGAAACCATTTCTATGACGGGTGGACTTCGTTATTCAGTTTATAATCAAATTGGTTCGGCCAATGTTTTCACCTATCAACCTAATGTTCCAAAAGTAGAGGGTTCCATTATAGACACACTTAAATATGGAACTGGCGCACTTATCAAAACGTATCAAGGTTTAGAACCAAGAGTATCTGCACGCTTTACGCTTTCAGAAAGCCAATCTATAAAAATCAGTTATAATAAAATGAGGCAATACATTCACCAAATATCCAATACCACCGCCCCTACTCCTGTTGATATCTGGCAAGTAAGCACAGCATATCTTCCACCTCAAATTGCCAACAACTATTCCATCGGTTATTTCAGAAACCTAAAAGATAACATGTTTGAAACTTCCGCAGAGCTGTTTTATAAGTCAATGGATAATTTGATTGAATATAAAGACTTCCCCTCTCTCTATTTGAATCAACACATTGAAACAGAATTGCTGTCTGGCAAAGGTCGTGCTTACGGTGGGGAAGTCTATATTCGAAAGCTTAAGGGCAAATGGACAGGTTGGATTTCGTATACATACTCACAAACACAGGTGAATGTTTCATCCATCAATCCATCCGAAACAATTAACGGTGGAAAGTGGTATCCCTCAAATTATAACAAGCCGCACAACATAAGTATTGTTGGAAACAGAAGAATGGGCAAAGCAGCTGCCTTTTCATTCATTTTTAACTATACAAGTGGAAGACCTTTGACAGCTGTTGAAACAAGTTACATTACAAGCGGCACTGTAGTGCCTGTATATTCTGATCGCAACCAATATAATATACCCGATTATATTCGTTTGGATTTATCTCTAACAATCAATAGTGTATTTAAAAAATTGGATGACTCATTAGTTATATCCTTTTATAATTTCCTCGGAAGATCAAATGCGTATTCAGTTTTTTATCAACGGCCGCAGTCAAACTATTTTATACCTAAACCATATCAATTATCAGTTCTCGGTTCAACACTCCCATCTATAACTTATAATTTTAAATTCTAATGTCGTCTGATAAAATACATAATAAGAAATCAGTACGACTAGTATCAAAGCTGATAGAGTTTTTGGCCTTTCTTAGTTTGGTAAGTTGTTTAACACCCATTGATCTTGAGGTAAATGCTAAGGGTGGACGCTTAGTTGTATCGGGGCAAATAAGCACTTTGCCAGATCAAAGTATTGTTGAGCTAGGCCTTACTACCGATACCAATACTCTGCCAGTGCCCCTTAAAGGAGCCTCTGTAAAAGTAATTGATGATCAGGGTTCATTCTACCGATATTTTGAAATCAAGCCAGGAACATATTCACTAAGTGGATATAAAGGAATTGCGGGGCACACCTATTATATTGAAGTTGGTTTGCCATCAGGGCAAATCTATAAATCGATTCCGGAAAAAATGCCTGTGCCTTCTGTCCTCGATTCTGTTACTTATGAAATCGCTTCGGAAGAAGTGGTAGATGCAGAGGGGATAGCGGCTAAGAAAAATTTTTATAAACTTTATGCGAATTCATCATTTGAAAGTACAAAAGGTTTTTTAAAATGGACTGTCGATGAAGCCTTCCTACTCTCGCCTACTGACTTTCCAGATATTTTTGGATCAATACCTCCACCTTGTTTTATTGTTCAAAACTCAGATCCACAACGCATCGCTTTATTTGATGAGTCAACCACATCCTCAAAATCCATTCAAAGAATTCTTATTGCATCAAGAGAAATTGATTGGACATTTTATGAAAAACATTATTTCACAAGCATCCAATCTTCTATCACAAAAGAATCATTCGAATACTGGAGAAAAGTAAATATTCTTGCCAACCAGGTAGGTTCAATTTTCGATTCACCTCCTGCCGCAATTGTAGGTAATATTGTGAATTCAAAGTCTTCAGAAGAATTAGTACTTGGTTATTTTCAAGCGGCAAATCAAACATATAAACGAAAATTCTTTTTGCCTAACGATCTACCTTTTCCATTATTATTTGATAAATGTGATTTCGTTGGTGATAGATCCAATGTAACTGCTATACCCAATACAGCCGCTTATCCGCCAAGGTGCATTGATTGCACCATTGTGCGAAATAGCAGCTATATAAGACCTGTTTGGTTCTAATTTTAGTTTGGATTTTTTGGGCACAAGTATGATTCATTATGAAAAGTGAAATAATACCTTTTCTATTAAAGTTCTTAGTTTTTCTGTTTTTAACAAGCTGTTTAACCCCAATTGATCTTACCCTTGAAAATAATGGAGGAATAACGGTGGTGTCAGGGCAAATCAGCACAATTGAAGATCAAAACATTGTGGAGTTGGGCCAGACCTCAGATCAAAACAGATTGCCAAACCCTATTAGTGATGCTAAAGTAATTGTAATTGAAGAGGGTAGTGGAAGATCGTATAAATATTTAGAAATAAATCCTGGTACATATAAACTTTCCACTTTCAGAGGGCTTGCAGGAGAGAGTTACCATCTTGAGGTAAAACTATTATCCGGCCAAATTTACAGGTCAGTTTCAGAAAAGTTACCAGAGGCAGCCAAAATTGATTCAATCTCCTATGAAGTAGTGCCTGAAACAATTGTTGATTTTGAAGGGATAGTAATAACTAAGAAATATTATAAACTATATGCCAACTCGACCTTTCTCTCTTCTAATACATTTTTAAAATGGGCGATAACGGAAAATTTCAAAGTAACTCCTACCTACTATCCTAATCCCTTAGGGGCAAGGCCACCCGACTATTTTTATGAACAGAGTGTAGATCCGCAAAGGGTGACGCTATTTAATCAAACCTCAACTTCAGCCAATTCAATAGAAAGAGTTTTAATTGCATCACGAGAAATTGATTGGAGTTTCTTAGAAAAACATTATTTCACCACTTATCAATCTGCGATTACAAAGGAATCCTTTAACTATTGGCAAAAAGTGAATATTCTCGCTAATCAAGTCGGTTCAATTTTTGATTCACCTCCTGCCAAGATAGCTGGTAATATTGTTAGCCTAAACGACCCATTGGAAAAGCCTTTGGGTTACTTCCAAGCAGTTAATCAAACCTTCGTAAGAAAACCATTTTGGTCATATGACTTGCCCTTTCTACTTGTGTTAACAACATGCGATTTTACTGGCAGCTTTAATGACTTAGACTATCCACCCCGGTGCAATCCCTATAAATGTAATGAGGTTGTTAATAGAAGCTGCAATAGGCCTTCATGGTTCTGAAAGCATTGACTTATTTTTTCTAAAATTATTTCTTCTTGGTTTTGACTTTACTTAAAATAAACTCCCCTATTTTTCTTCCTTGAATCTTACCATTATTACAAGCAGGCATATAATGGATTCCACCATACATTCTGCTAATGGCGGCTTCTTCTGATGCTTGGATAAATGATTTGAATTGACGTGGTGGCATACCAAATTCTACTTCAGTAGAATCCGTGAAAGCAAAATTTTCTCCAAACAGTTTAGTCATTGTAACTGCTGCTGAGCTTGAGATAACGCTGTGCCCACTGGTATATTCTGGAAACGGTGGTGTTTGTAAAAGTGGCACCCAATTCTCATCAATATATTGATTGATGTAAGACTCAGGCCTGATCAAATTACTGCGATATTTTTCGTCCCAACAACTAATGAAGCCATCAACTAATGACAATGAAACCAGGGCATACGCTTCCGCAGATTTTTTAAAGTCGGCTTTGCTATACACACAAACTGTGCGTGTGATATTTATCCAATGGCCACCTGGCGAAATCTTTTTGGTAGCAAACATTACGTGACCACGCACATTCATCACAAATGGATTGCAATCCCAAAAGCTTGCAATGACTCGCTCTTCTTCCGAAAGCGTTTTTCCTTTTTCATAAACTACTAATGCCTCTTTAAAAAATTGGCTATCCTTCTCCTTAGAAAAAGGTGTTGGTCTTTCGGGTTTAAACTGAGCCGCAGAATCGATAACAAACGTGCGTATCTTTTTCCAATGAGGTTCCACTGCGTCCATGTAAGCGGGAGGTGTTGGCTTCCAAGTTGCAGGATCACTTTGAATAGAATACTTTGGGAATGATCGGCTTTGCTTGTAATTGTCCTTGTTAGCCCAACTCAAGATATGATCTGCTACTTTATTGCCATACTCGATTGAACGATCATACACATCATCAGGCAATCCAGTATCTTTAAATTCCTTCATAATGCCTTTGTAAAACTCTTCCATTTTATCCTCTGAAAAAACAAGTGTCTTCCCGATTTTCAACATGGCTTGTGTAGATGCCAATTGAAAACAATATTCAGCGCCTGCCTCTGGGGAAGGAACTTTCTCAAGTCCATTCAACTGACCAGCCAAACTCTTATAAGTGGAATCGCCAGCAATCGCTGCTTCATAAGCGGCAATACTTGCATAAGTATAGATCCTGCTAGCAACGGGAGGAGAAAAAATGTCGTAAACAATAAGGTCGGTTATTTTCTTTAACGACCTGTGCAAAAATTCAGGATTATCTACTTTGGTTTTATATTCTTTATTGGATTGAGAACAGGAGATAAAGAATATTACTAAGAAGATGAGAATTAACCGATGATTCATTTATTTTTTTTGCAAGTATAAGAAATTAAACATTGGAATAAGAATGAAAATCACCAACCTCTTTAAAACAACTTACTTCACTTGAAAGTTGGTTTTGGAAACTCCTACTCCCTTGATCTCCAAAGAAGTCCATTTTTTGGGAAGCTTGTATTTTGTTTGTTGAATTCCTAGATCATTAATCACCAATCCTCCAAAACCAAATATCACTGATTGCAACATTCCACCTGCTCCTGTTGCAAAATATGGATTAGTACCACCAGCGGTTTCCGAAATCACACCAAAAGGTGGAACTTCATTTGGCTTATAGCTTTTCACAAAAATATCATACGCCTTTTCGGGATTGCCTAAGCGTGAATAAAGTGTTGCCAACACAGCATGACCCATGGCAGGACCATTGGCTGAGAAGCGTGGTTCATAATACTTCAAGTCTTTTTCTATCTGTGATTTCTCTGAAACTATGTCAAGCGGATAGGCAAGCAAATTAGCATCTGCTTGTTTTATTTTAACGCCATCATACGAAGCATTTTCTTTGGTTGTTCCATCTGGGAATTTGAGAATTGGAATGTTTTGTGCTACGTGCTCCCAATCAGGGTTAGCCGTTAACCCAAGTTCTTTAGATGCAAGTGTTGCATAACGTAAAACAGTTATTGCCATGCCGTTGGTAAACGCGTTGTTATCAATGTTCTCTTGCCACTCATTAGCACCAATCACATTGTTGATTTCATACTTTCCTAGTCCTTTGCGTTCTACCCGACTTGCCCAGAAATCAGCAACTTCTTTAAGAACTGGATACCCTCTATCGCGAAGCCATTGCTTGTCTTTAGTTACCTGATAATACTTCCAAAAAGCCCAACCAACACATCCCGTAATGTGATGTTGAAATGGCCCCGTCAAAGCCCAAACAGGAGTGTCCTCTGTTCCTTCATCTGATGATTCCCATGGAAACATAGCTCCCTGATAACCATGAGAAAACGCATTCTTCTTCGCGGCATCCAATCGTTTAAAACGATACTCCAGAACAGACTTTGCAATCTCAGGATGCAAGGCTAGCAAAGGCGGATACATCCAAAGTTCAGTGTCCCAAAATACATGTCCGTTATAACCTAAACCAGACAAACCCATTGGCGACAAGCTATAGCCTGTGCCTTCTCTTACGAAGGAATATAAATGATACAGCGCAAAGCGAATATCTTTTTGTGCTTGCAAATCGCCACCTATCACAATATCGCTTTTCCATAACTCTTCCCAAGCAGCTTCATGTCTTTGAAGTAATCGCTGAGTGCCTTCTAGCTTCGCAAAGATTGTTAAGCGTTCAGCTTCATTCATCGGATCTTGAAAATGCTCTGTTGAAGTGGCTGATGAAACTACACTAAACGAGTATTTCTCCCCAGCCTTTAATGTCTTGGTAAATTTTAACAGGTGCATATTGTAATCCCAATCTTCATGAATGAGTCGAGGCTCACTTCCATGTGGCTCAGAAAAAATAAAACTATTGCTTGCAGCAACTGTGTGCTTGCCTGAAGGACTTTTTGCAACAGAAGTAATTAAGGGTATTGTTACATGTGGACGATCAATCTCACTGTATAAATTTCTGACATCAGTTAAATGATTGGGCGATTCAATAACACTCATAGGGGTAATCACAACATCTTTTTTAGCAGTGATCTCAACCATCGTCATAGCGGTATAAGGGAGATGACGAAGTGCCAACAAAGTATGCTTTACAGTGAGTTTATCTCCTACATCAAAAGTAGTTGTTAATGCTGCCTTCTTCATATCTAACACCTGTTGGTAATTGCTGATGCTTTGAATAGAGATGCGCTGACTGTCAACATCCAAATTCATGTTTACATGATTGAATGTTTTTAAGATGTTAGAAACCCTTCCCCGTTGATAGTAGTCATACACACCATTCAACACAACATCTTTTACTTTCATGGGCTCAGGCGAAGACACCAACCCAATCATACCATTGCCCACTGTTACACCATAGTAATGATTGGGGTCAATACCTTGTGCTTTGATGAGCCAGCCTTCGTTTTGTGCCATGCTCCTTAATGGAATTATGAGAAGCAGTAGGATTATAAATTTCGTCATAAAATGATCTATTTTATAAGTTTAAAAGATACCAAGCTTTGATTATTTCTGGAAGTTAAATAGATATTTTGCTTTTTTAAGCTGCGTAGAACCTTTATGTCTCTTCCCTGACCCGATACTATAAATCCAGAAGAATTGAGACTCTTAAAACTGCCTTTGCCATTACCCGTCATTACTAATCCATGCCCTGCATCATATCTACCTAGGTCTGGTTGTGTTTCGTACAAATTGCCAACTGCCATTAAATCCATATCGCCATCATCATTTAAATCATCGACAACAAAGCTCATGATAGGGAACATCTGAGCTTCTATTGGTAGTGTATGAGCAATGAATTTACCACCTGCATTCTCGAAATAAGTTGATTCAAATTTATATGCCACTTTATAAGTTGCTTCCCTTTTTTGTTGAACAGTAAGAATTGTTTCTTGAGTTGCACTTACATAATTTTTATACTGAATGTATTTCTTCTTGAAGGAAGGCAACTGCTTTACGAGTTGATCGCGCGTAGCCAAAGGATACGATTTACCTTGATTATAATAGGTAATGATTTGTTCAATGCTACCGTTGTTATCAAAATCATCTATCCACATTTCTACTGGTTCTTTCACAGTTGCTTTCAATCGTGTATTCATTCCTAGATTCCCAGCCACAATATCTAAGTCTCCGTCTTTATCAAAATCGTTAACTGTAAGTGTGTTCCACCAGCCATTGGTTTTAGTTAAATCCCATTCAGAAGTTTTATCTAACAACGTCCCCTCTTTTGATTGAATGAAGATAGATAAAGGCATCCATTCACCACACAACAATAGATCTAACAAACCATCCTTGTTCAAATCAATCCAAGAGGCATCAGTAATCATCCCAACTTGATTGTTACCACTGAATGCTTTTGATGAAACATCTTGAAACTTTCCTTTGCCATCATTATCCAAAATAAAACTTGGTGGGTTGATCCCATACTGACCTGGCACAACACGACCTCCAATAAATAAATCTTGATCACCATCACCATTCCAATCTCCAGCCTTAACACAAGAAGCATTTATTTGAACGGAAGGTAGAGCCCCTTTTAGTTCTTTAAAATTTCCTCTGCCATCATTTATTAGCAATACTGGTTGTAATTTATTTCCGGGTTTCTCTTCATTACCTCCGCAAACAAAAATTAGATCTAAATCTTGATCTCCATCAGCATCAAAAAAAACAGCATTAGTTATCTCTCGTAAAGAATACTCATATAATAAATTTTTGTTAGAAATTTTAAACTCACCCAAAGGGTGTTGAATATATAATGAAGGAGCTTGACCTTTAGACGAACCAACAAAAAAATCATCAAGCCCATCGCTATTAACATCGCCAACCGCAAGCTTAGGACTTTCAGTTGAAACCATTCGCGGTATTAATCCTTCTGTATTAAAGTCAACAAAATCATTTTCTTTATGAATATAGGAAGCATCAGTTTTTAAATCGATCTCTTGAAAGAGTTTCGATTTATTTTTCAGCCATGAATAGCTAAATACATTTTTTGAATTCCTGTAATCTACTTGAATTGTGCGATTCACTTTAATTGAAGTCAACTTTTCAAACATTTTATTTGGCCAAACAATCCAAGCAGAATCTACTTGATTGCTATTGCCTAGTCCAAAGATTAAACCTAAATCAACCGAAGATTGAAATCCTCGAGTCGGAGCTAGTTCTTGGTATAAAAGTTTACTCTGATCGAATAGAAAAACTTTAACTCCAACTCCAAATTTATTTTGATCAGACCCACTGAATTTTACTTTTAGATAATTGCTTGAAGAATCATGCAATGTGTTTTCATAAATAAAAGCCTTCTCATTAATATTGCTTATCACCAAATCAAGGTCACCGTCATTATCCAAGTCTGCGTAGGCAGCACCGTTTGAATTGCTTGGAATGTTGATTCCCCACCTTTTAGAATAGTCTTCAAAGTTAATTCCATTCGAATTATGGAATATAAAATTTGAAATTTTCCCTTCGGGCATCATCTTCGTCAACTCATTATCTGGAAGACGTTGAGCTGAGTCAGAAGAGATAAAATTAAGATAGTTTAAATCATTAGGTCGTCTTACAATTCCATTACTGATAAAAACATCTTTCAGTCCATCGTTATCAAAATCTGCAATTAGCGGAGCCCAACTCCAATCGGTGTCAGCCAATCCACTTAACCAAGCTATGTCGCTAAAATGGTCGTCTCCATTATTTAATTGTAAAGCATTATGAGCTACCTGATGATGGTATCCATAACCCAATTTAAATTTATATACTTCATACGAATCTTCACCCACCGATGCTTTAATTATACTTTCGTTACGTGGCATCATATCTACTGTGAGTATATCGGGCAGCCCGTCATTATTAATATCGGCTACATCGTTACCCATTGAAAAACGACTGGAGTGACCTAGTCTTTGTTCAAGTTCTTGTTTGAATGTTCCATCCTTTTGATTGACAAATAAGTAGTCATTCTCACGAAAGTCATTTGATACATAGATATCCGGATAACCATCCATTGTAACGTCAGCCGTAGATACACCAAGACCGTATCCGATCGGTCCACCAATAATACCTGCCACATCCGTTACTTCGATAAACTGGCTCAAGCCTTTGCTTAACTCATTCCGATACAAGCGATCTCCAGCTAATGGATCATAGTCGCTTCGGGCTGAGACTCTTCCATACGAGCGGACTGAGTGAACTGAGTGATTCAATAAAAAGACATCAAGGTCTCCATCGAGATCATAATCAAAAAAAGAAGCTTGTGTTGAAAGTCCTGAAAAATTCAGATTGTATTCTTTAGCTCGTTCCGTAAAAGTTAAATCACCGTTGTTAATATATAATTGATTTGTTGTATTGAATGATTTATAATTACCAACACCACACACATATATATCAAGCCATCCATCTCCATTTACATCAGCCATAGCAACGCCTGTTTTCCAATTGCCAGAGCCACTCACGCCAGCTTTCTCAGTGATGTCTTCAAATTTTAATTTACCTTGATTGAGATAGAGTTTATTGGAATATTGATTGGACGAAAAATAAATATCAGGTAAGCCATCATTATTAATATCTCCAATAGCAACTCCTCCCCCATTATAAAAATATAAGTATTGAATGATGTTGAAATTCTCATCTTCCTTTACAGTGTTAGCAAAATCGATACTTGTTTGGGAAGAAGGAAGTAAATTAAAAAGCGTGGGCAACTTCTGTTCCTTCCTACAAGCAGATGCTATCCCGATAAGGATTGCAATTTTAAATAAGCAAGTCTTGATGTGGTGCACACTACTTTACTTTTAATACTTCTATGGTGCTATTGTTTCTAGAAACTAAAATCAACTTATTTTTACCTGATCTGATTTTCACAATGTCACGCACCTCACCATCTAAAAATAATCCTGAATCTCGCGAAGAAACAGAAGTGAAATTACCTTTGCCATCACCTTTTAAAAAGATTCCATAACTAGCATCATAGCGGCCAACCTCAGGCTTTGTTCGATATAGATTTCCTCCAGCAACAATGTCTACTTTACCATCGTTATCTAAATCTTCTAATAGTACTCCATAAACAGGTGAAAGCTGTGCTTCAGCTGGAAGCTTACTTAGTTTGAATTTGCCCTTACCATCGTTTATCATAACACTTGAAGTTAAAGTGTATACAGACGACACAATGGAAGTCTTGATTTGTTCAGGTGTAAACATATCATTGATGGTTTGATCCTTGTAGCTATCGTATTTTAAATACTTCTTTTTCAAGATGGGTATTTGTTGAATAAGATCATGACGCAATGCCATTGGATAACTTTTCTCTCCATTATAGCAAGTAATGATTTGTTCAACAGTACCGTTCTTATCAAAGTCGTTTACATACATCTCCACAGGCCTGCTTTCGCTGGCATGGAAGCGCGAGTTCAACCCATGATTACCCAAAACAAAATCAACATCACCATCATTATCTACATCACTAGCTTTAATGGTATTCCACCAGCCATTGCTTTTGTCGAGTGCATTTTTGCTGTCATTAAATTTTCCGTTTTCATTGATTAATATTTTAATTGGCATCCATTCTCCAACAACAACCAAATCAATATCATGATCATTGTCAATATCAACCCAAGCCGCATCTGTAATCATTCCGGTTTTAAGCAAGCTAGGAGCGATTACATCAGTTACATTTTGAAATTTGCCTTTTCCATCGTTGTTAAGAATATACCCATTTACTGGAACGCCATATAGAAAAGTCTGAAGTCTTACACCAACAAATAAGTCCAAATCACCATCACCATCATAGTCGGCAGGCTTCACGGTTGATGTACTTTCAAAATTGAAGGTGGGAAGTATTTGATCAGATTTTGCAAAAGAGCCCTTTCCATTATTTAGATAGAGCCTATCAATTAGAGCAGAACTATTAGCTGAAAATTCATTGCCACCACTGCACACATATAAATCCTGATCCCCATCATTATCAGCATCAAAAAAAACACTTTGAGTATCCTCTGATAATTTATCTTTCTCAAACAGCTCTTGGTTAGTTGGTTTAAACTTTCCATTAGCAGATTGCACGTATAAAATTCCTGACTCATCTTTTGCTCCACCAACATAAAAATCATCTAGCTGATCGCCATTAACATCTCCAACACTAATTTTTGGCCCTTCACTGCTTATCATGTGATACAGCAATCGATCACGATCAAAATCAACAAAATCATTTTCTTGATGACGAAAGTTGATACCCAATTCAGAGGCATCCATATCTTGAAAAATTATTTGTTTTTGCTTTTCGATAGTTGCACCTCTTTTCTTTCCATCGATCTGCTTTAATGATAGCGTCTGATTTGTTTTGATATTCTTCAATAAGCTAACGCTATTGTCAGGCCATTCAACAATTACACTGTCCACCACGGTAAGCTTACCTAAGCCAAAATTCGGTCGTGTATCTACCGAAGATTCAAAGCCTCTTATCGGCATTTGCTCTAAATAAAATTTTTGATTTGCATTATAGATTGTAATCTTAGTACCGAAGGCAAAAGTGTTCTTATCTTTCCCAATGATATTAAATTTTAGGTAAGAGTTCTTCAAAAGTGAATCAGTGTTATTTTTATAAACTGATGCTTTACTTTCAAGATTATTGACAACCAAATCCAAATCTCCATCATTATCTAAATCACCGTAGGCAGAGCCGTTTGAAAAATTGGGCGTGTTCAAGCCCCACTCTTTTGCTTTATTTAAGAAGTCAAGGTTACCCTCATTGTGAAAGGCATAGTTAGAAACTTTATTAGTTGGTATTGCATCAATCAATTTCTTGTAATCTACTTTCTTACCAGAGGTTACTGATCTAACAACTTCTTCGCTAGAGGCAAATTGCAAGTAATCCTGATTAGTTAAATCTCTTACAATACCATTGGCAACGAACACATCTTTAAGACCATCATTATCCATATCAAAAATTAATGCACCCCAACTCCAATCAGTGGCCTCCACTTTACTAAGTCTTCCAATTTCGCTAAACGTATTGTTGCCATTATTTAGTTGAAGCATATTTCTTGTAAACTGATGATGGTATCCGTTAGTTACATTGTATTGATAGCGATCCCAATTCTCGAATGTGGTTACAGTTTTTATTCTCTCATTTTTTTCTGGCAACATTTCTGTCACAAAAATATCAGGATAAGTGTCGTTGTTAATATCGGCCAAGTCTGCACCCATACTAGCGCCACTAATACTTTTCATTTGATCGGGCAAACATTCCTTAAATGTCCCGTTCTTGTTATTGATGTATAGATAATCGCGTTCAAAAAAATCATTCGAAACATAAATATCTTGCCAACCATCTTTATTGATATCTCCTACAGTAACACCAAGGCCAAAGGCAATCACGCTACCATAGATGCCGGCACTTTCACTTACATCAATAAAATGCCCATCATCATTTCGTAATAATTTATGTCCGCCAAGAGAATCGCGCTTACCACGCTCGTTCTTTCTCAGATTAAAACTACCTATTGCTTGAAATGAATTGTTTAAGATATATAAATCGAGATCACCATCTTTATCGTAATCAAAGAAAGCAGCATGAGTTGTGAAACCATGATCGTCAACTCCATATTCATGACCTCGCTCCGTAAAAGTTAAATCTCCGTTGTTGATGAACAATTCATTCTGCTTATTATCACCTTTTATATCGCCAGAATTACACACATAAATATCAATAAATCCATCTCCATTAACATCGGCCATGCTTACACCTGTTGACCATGCTCCATGTCCTTCTACACCTGCTTTACTTGTGATGTCTTCAAACTTAAATCCACCCTTATTTAAATATAGCTTATTTGGAAGCTGATTGGCCGATAAGTAAATATCCAACAAGCCATCATTATTAATGTCGCCCAAAGCCACACCTCCTCCATTATAATAGTTGCGATAGGTGTAAACATTAAAATCTTCCTTAAACGAAAGCATGTTGCTAAAATCAACACCACTGCTTTCACTGCTTACTTCTTCAAAGAGTAAAAGCGGGTTATTAGATTTAGTTGAACAACTTATGATAGCACACGCTAAGAAGCATAAAATAATAAAAATGGAATATGTATTTCTTCTCACTGAAGACACTTCTATTGATTTACTGGCTGTTCTTTTGATTTCTGTTCTTTCTCTTTTAATTGCTCGTCCACTTCCATATCTGTAAATACAGCCTGAACAAATTGATCATCTTTTATGAACAAGTTAATTCTTCTCTTGCCATCAAACTTATAGTATATTTTTCCTTGAGTGGCATGATCTAATGTTTTAAAATCATCACCATACCACTTCTTGAAAACACCTACCATATCTTGAAGCAATGAGTCGGACTGGTATTGTCTATTCCATGGAGCCCATCCTTCATATGTAAAAGTAACAGGCATCTCATAGATTTTATCCTTTTCAAATGTCGGATAAAACCTCATGTTTACTGAGCTTTTGGTTATGCCCTCTAACTTATATTCAACATTTTGATTGGTAGGGCCATGCGTAAGCATTTTTTTTCTGTTGTACTCCCAACAAAGATCATAAAAAGCTTTTTTTTCCATGCCTAATGAAAAGCCTAAAAAGAGGCTATCATAATTTTGCTTTTTTGATCTTAATCCGTTGCAACCCATGGATAAAAAAATCCATGCTATAGCTAACACTCCAAAAATTAAACCCTTCAATTTCATATGTTTACCACTAATTTAATATTTCAAAAATTGTATACTATCATTACTCTTACCTATTATTAAAAGATGTTTCTTCTTCCACGAAATCGTCTCTATATCTCTGATCTCACCGCGAATCAAGACGCCAGATTGCTGCGAAGGTAAGGCTTCAAAACTACCCATTCCATTTCCTTTCAATAAAAGTCCATAACTGGCATCATAAATTCCTGTTTCGGGCTTGGCCCTGTATAAATTTCCACCTGTTAAAATATCTGTATTTCCATCGTTATCAAAATCAATCACAACAGCAGCGTACAAGGGAGAGAATTGCGTTTTGATAGGAAGCTCCTTCTTTTCAAAGGATTGCTTTCCAGTATTTAGCCAAACGGCAGATTCAAAAGTCGAAGCTTTTAATACGATAGACTTATCCCTTTGCTGTGTCGAAAAAATATCGGCCATAGTTTTTCCTTGATAATCGCGAAAATGTAGGTACTTCTTTTTTAAAGAAGGAATTTGAGATACCAAATCTTGTCGCAAAGCCATTGGATAAGATTTGCCTTCATCATAATGTGTTATGATGTGATCTATTGTTCCGTTTTGATCAAAATCATTGATATGAAGTTCAACAGGTTCTTTTTGAGAAGCTTTAAATCTTGAATTCAATCCATGATTACCAGCAAAAAAATCCGGCAGTCCATCTCCATTAAAATCTCCAGTGGCTATTGTATGATACCAACCTTCGGTATCCTTTAGACCATATTGCTCGCTCTTGTCTAACAATCTTCCATTTTCATTAATGAACAACTTCAATGACATCCATTCGCCCACTACAAGCAAATCTAATTTTTTGTCATTGTTAACATCAGTCCATTGGCTGTCGGTGATAAGCCCAAGCTTAGTAAGTTGAGGAGCTACTTGAACTGTAACATCCGTAAAGTTACCTAATCCATCATTTTGTAAAATAAAGCCAGAAGCAGGCAAGCCATAATAAAAAGGAACTAGGCGTGAGCCAACAAATAAATCTTGATCACCGTCATTATCATAATCAGCAACGGATATTGTTGATGTGCTTTCAAATGAATTTAATATCTGATCACTTTTTCTTAGGATTCCGTTGCCTTTGTTAAGGTATAATTTATCGAGCAAGGCAGAAGAGCTTGAAGAAAATTCGTTGCTACCCGTTGCCACATATAAATCAAGTTTGTTATCTCCATTGGCATCAAAAAAAACACAATCTGTATCTTCTGAATCTTTATCTTTATCAATTAGCGGTTGATTGCTCCTATTAAACCCGCCATCTATATTTTGAGTGTACAATGCACCAGCTTGCCCTTTTGCTCCCCCAACATAAAAATCTTCCAATCCGTCTCCATTCACATCACCTTTGCAAACGCATGGCCCTTCATTCGATATCATGTTGAAGAGCAGTCTATCCACATCAAAATCGCTATATAGGCTTTCTTGATGCACAAAATCAATTGATGGTATTTTAACCTCAGTTAAAATTGTTTCAGGTATTTTTATATTTACTTTATTAACACCTGGCTGCTCAGCATCTCTCTCAAAAAGATCAAGCTGCTTATCAACTTTAACATTTACAAGGCGAGTGATCTTGCCGCTTGCCCATTCGACTTTCAATGTATCAATACTGTTTTTATTACCTAGGCCAAAATACAGTCTGCTATCCACCGTTGACATAAAGCCGCGCATGGGGGAAACCTCTTGATAGAAAATTTTGCCACTATCTATTAACGTTACTTTGGCACCTATACCAAACGTATTTTTCCCTTCACCACGAAGACTGACAGATAGTGAATGATTTACAGACGATTGCTGCTTTGACTTATTTTCGTAAACAAATGAAGGCATGTTAACATTATTCAATACCAAATCAACATCACCATCATTATCCAAATCACCGTAAGCAGAGCCATTGGAATGCGAAAGCTGGTCAAGACCCCAAGCAACAGTCTGATTTGAAAATGTTAGATTACCGTTGTTCTTAAAAGCATAATTAAATATTTTGTTAGAGGGTATAGAATCAATAAGTCTTTTCACAACATTTTTTTCTCTCTTTAGAATATTGCGCACCACATCAGGATTGGCAATAAAATTAACGTAATCTTGATTAATCAAATCTTTATAGATTCCATTGGCAACAAATATATCTTTGTTGCCATCGTTATCCATATCAAAAATCAATGCACCCCAACTCCAATCAGTAGCCTGCACTCCGGCAAATCGAGATATCTCTGAGAACGTACCATCTCCATTATTAAGTTGCAGAGCATTCCTGCTAAACTGATGGTAATATCCTTGTTCACCGCTTATCCTATATTTATCCCATGTTTCAAACTGCGCTGTAGTCTTTAGCCGATTATCATGTTCGGGCAACATCTCTGTAACAAAGATTTCAGGAATACCATCGTTGTTTATGTCTGCCATATCAGCTCCCATAGAACCCATACTGATCTCACGCATATAATCTTCAAGAGACTCTTTATAAGTCCCATCCTGTTGGTTGATATAGAGATAGTCCTTTTCAAAAAAATCGTTGGATACATAGATATCTGGCCAACTGTCTTTATTTATATCCCCTATTGTAACACCTAAACCAAATCCAATTTTACTGCAAAAGATTCCTGTTTGTTGGGTAACATCGATAAACTTATTATCATCGTTTCTCAAAAGCTTGTTGCCGCCCTCTAGGTCTGGAATTTTACGCAGATTCTTTTGTAAATCAAACCCGCCTACTGATCGTAAAGAGTTATTTAATAAGTAACAATCCAAGTCTCCATCTTTATCAAAATCAAAAAAAGCTGCGTGAATAGAAAGCCCTTCAAAATCCAGTTTATACTCTTTTGCTCTTTCCGTGAAAGTCAAATCCCCGTTATTGATGAATAATTCATTGGTTCTTCGTTCACCACAAGGCGGCCCTGATTTACATAAGTATATGTCAAGAAATCCGTCACCATTAATATCCACAATACCCACTCCTGTAGTCCAAATACCTTTAGTAGCAAGACCAGATGAAGAAGTAATATCAGCAAACTTAAAATTTCCTTTATTTAGATATAGCTTATTGGATACCTGATTACCAGCAAAAAAAATATCCAGCAGTCCATCGTTATTGAAATCCCCTAATCCAACTCCTCCTCCATTATAGAAGCTTTTAAACGTATAGGGGTTTAAAGTTTCAGTATAGGTTAATGTGTTTTCAAAAGTAATATGAGTGTCAGATCTTAATGTAAAGAGCGCATCCTTTCTGTTCTCAACAGGTGTAGAACAACCTACTATTTGAAACGCAATAATTACAAAAAGAAGATAATAAGGCATGAAACTGATAAAGGGAAGAACCGTGAAAAATTTACAACAAAGGTAACGATATGAATTACACTAGATATACAAAAAAAGAGACCACCATTACTGGTGGTCTCTTTTAAATTAATCAAAGTCAAATTAATTGTAACCTGGATTTTGCTTTAAATTCTTATTCGCATCCAACTGTTGCTTAGGGATTGGGAATAAAGTAAGTGTTGTAGTAATATCAGCACCCGGCTTAAAGCCATACTTCGATCCAAATTTGCCAAAGCGAATCATATCTTGTCTACGAGTCATCTCAACAAACATTTCACGACCTCGCTCGTCAAACAAATTGTCAGCAGTTAATGCAGCATAAGGGGTAACTTTAGCCCTTGAACGCACTTGGTTTACCAACGCTAAAGCTTCTACACTACCAGCTGAAAGTCTCCAGAGTGCCTCTGCACGAATCAAAAGCATGTCAGAATAACGAAGTACTACAAAGTCATTGCTCATGTTAGGTGTTCCACCTACTTCATAAGTGTATTTGCCAATACGTGCCCCACCTTGTCTCCATCCATCAGGCCCTAATTGGTTGATTTTAGGAGTAAAAGTTAATGGCGCTCCATCTGGATCTGGTTGTTTAGATGCGGCTCCTTCAAATCCAGGATCTGTGGCCTGTGTTCCATCTGGCTTATATTGAGGTCCTACAACAAAGTTTGAAATACGAGCATCAATAGTTCCAATATCATCAGAAATCTTATCCTTATTAACATCCTTTGTCAAACCTAACCAAACTGGACCTTGAGGACCAGGATTTTTTGCAGGATCCACATACGAATTGTAGAATTCTTCAACTACTTGGTAACCATTCCAAGGCTGAGAAGTCAATTTATAAACATCTTGACTAGCATAATGAAGCGTCATCATAGGCCAGTTAAAACCACCCGCAAATACTTTGTCATATGGATACACAAAAATATTTTCGTTTGAGCCAGCGTTATTCACGGCAAAGTTATCAGAATAAACACCTTCAAGGCTGTATTTTCCACCATCTATAATTGCTTTTGCATCATCCGCTGCTTTTTGCCACTGAGGTGTTCCCGTATAAACTCCTGCATTAAGGTACAATTTAGCGCGCACTGCCAAAGCAGCCCACTTTGTCATTCTTCCATAAGTAGATGCATCTTTAACAGTTGGCAATACCGCGATTACCGAAGTAAGTTCGCTTTCCACAAAATTGTACATCTCTAAACGAGTTGCATTTGCTGGTGGCTCGCCAGCTTTAAAATCTATCACCAATGGAGCATTTCCATAGCTATCAAGAATCCAGAAATACCAGAGTGCACGAATGGCTCTTAACTCAGCAATGTAAGCAACCGCATCTTTGTTGCCGCCATCAACTAGACCTTGGAACTGCGCAATAAGGCGATTACAAGTGTTAACACCACCGTACATAAAGCCCCATGCATTGTTAAAGAAACCATTGTCAGACGTAAAAGTGTGCAAGTGAAGTTGCTGAAGCACACCACCGTCAAACCAGTCTCCACCCTTTGTGGTAATTACAAGCTCATCTGAAACTAGTTCTTGAATAGACCAGAGGTTAGAATGGTTACCTAAACCTCCAAAATTGGAGTACGCTTGCCCCAACGAGGCAATAAATTCATCGTTCGTCTTGAAGAAATTGTCTGCTGTTACTCTGTCATACAATTTTTCATTCAGATCGGTACATGAGAAAGTAAAGAATGATATCCCCACAGTCACCATGATAAACTTTCTAAAAAATGTTTTTTTCATAGTTGTTACTCTTTAATATTAGAAACCAAGATTTAATCCGAATGTTATAGTTCTAGTAGTGAAATAAGTGGTTCTCCTTTCAATACCAGAAGATAGTCCAGTAGATCCAGAAGTGTTTTCCGAATCAGTGTATCTTACCTCAGGATCAACACCTGTATAATCAGTTATTGTGAATAAATTTTGACCAGAAGCAAATAACCTAAGATTACGAATAGCAGATCCCGGCTTTATAGGAAAATTATATCCTAATGAAGCGTTGTTTAGTCGGATATAGTCTCCTTTTTCAACGTGGTAGCTGTTAACCTGCGCCTTTGTTACACTTGGATCATAGTATTTAGTCTTAACTACGTTATAGTTACCCACTGTAGTAGATTCTAAGTTTTCGTAGAAACCACGGTAGCTATTAAGAATATTGTGACCAAATGCACCTTGTAGGAAAATGCTCAAATCAAATTGTTTGTAGGAAAAGGTATTGTTAAAGCCAAAAGTTGCCTTCGGAAGGCCATTGCCAATTACAGCTCTGTCCTCATCAGCCACTACAACCTTTCCATCACCATTGATATCCTTGTATTTATACTGACCACCAATGTCGTTACCACTCGGGTCTTTTGTTCCTACAGGATAAACGCCATCATAAACAGATCCCCAAAGTTGGCCAAGTGGGTCACCCGTCTTTACGCGCACCACGTTAAACGCATTTTGCCCAGGAGAACCAAAGCCTGCTTGGAATAAAACGCCACCTTCAGCAGCACTCAAACCATTCGCTTCTAAACTAACCACCTTGGTGCTATAAGTTGCGATGTTTCCACCCACTGTCCAGCTAAAATCACCTGATTTCACGGCTAAATAATTCAATGTTAACTCAAAGCCTGAATTTTTCAATTCACCAATGTTTAATTGGGTATTTCCAAAAAGGTTTGGAGGTACAGGCACGTTTACTGGCAAAATACCATCTTTAGTGGTACGCGTGTACCAATCGATAGTACCCGTTAACTTGTTATTGAATAAGGCGAAATCAGTACCAAAGTTGATTTCAGTTTTAGTCTCCCATTTCAAATTAGGATTGGCATTACTAACAGGGCCGTAGCTAGGTCCATAAGCACCGTTGTAAAAGAAACTACCCGTGGCTCCAAATTGCTGTAATGAAATATACGAATCGCGAGGTTGCGCACCAGTAACCCCCCAACTTCCTCTTAACTTCAAACTATTAACTGATGGTATATCTATCAAATTGCTCAACGTTACACCAGCACTCACAGCAGGGAAATTTCCGAACTTATTATTTGCACCAAAGCGCGAAGATCCCTCACGCCTTAAACTCGCAGAAACAAAATAATTACCATTTATGTTTAAGTTGGCTCTTCCAAAAAAGGCAACTAACTTGTTGGAATTGGCATAGCTATATACGTTACCTAGACCATTTGCGAAATCCAAAGCTGAACCTAAGTTATTGTAAGTAAAAGCATCAGTCAGGTAATTTCCACCTGAAGCACCAAAACCTTCATTAAAGAAATCCTGATAAGAGTAACCGCCCAATAATTGAAGGTTAGCTCCACCAAACGATTTGTCATAATTAACCGTTGTTTCAAGAAGTTGATTTACTTGTTGATTGGTAGTTCTACCAGCACGACCTTGGTTACCTTGCCCGCTAAATTTTGCGGTTTTCTTAAAGGAAGCTCCATTTAGATCAGTTTCTCTTTGAGTCGAGTATTGAACTGCAACACGCAACCCATCAACAACATTGCTAAAATCATACTCCCCACGAAGACTACCTAATTGTTTGGTTTCCTTTCTATCATTGGTGCTTTGCTGTACTATTGATAAGGGATTGAACCAATCAAAAATATCGCGTTCTGCATAACCACCCCATTTGCCACCGGCTGTAGGGCTATCCAATGTATTGTCATAAACAGGAGCTGTTGGATTTGCAATTACTGCATAACGGAAAGAATTTGCATTACCCAATTGAGCTTCCTTTGAAGTGGATGAAAGAGTTAATGTGAAAGTAGCTCTATCATTCAATGCCTTTTGCGTAAGGTTTAAACGAGCGTTTATCTGCTGAAAACCTGAATTAAGGCCAATACCTTTGGTATCACGAAGATTGGCAGAAGCACGGTAAGAAGTTCCTTTTGAACCGCCTGTTAATGCGATATTGTGCACTTGAGCAGAACCTTGTCTTGTTACTACATCTAACCATTTTGTGTTTGAGCCCAAATCTTTGGCGCCCGATACTTGACGGTATTCATCGGCAGTCATTACATTAATGCTTCTTGCTACATTGTCTACCGCAGTTGAAGCATTATAGTCAACTTGCACTTTTCCAGCCTTTCCAGATTTTGTAGTTACCAAAATTACACCTGCACCACCTCTACTTCCGTAGATAGCAGCAGCAGATCCATCTTTCAATACGTCAAAAGAGGCAATATCATTAGGATCCACAGTACTTAGTGAACCTCCGATAATACCATCAATTACAACTAGTGGCTCAGAATTCGCACCGACAGTACCTACACCACGCAAACGAATTTGAAAGCCACTATTAGGATCTCCACCTGGTTTAGTGATACTTAACCCTGCAACCCTTCCTTGCAATAATTGAGCAGGATCATTTACCGTACCTTTGTTGAAATCTTTTGATGAAACGCTGGTTACTGCACTTGTAACCTCCTTCTTTTCTTGAGTTCCATAACCTACTACCACCACTTCGGATAAAGATGTTACATCCGATACTAGTGCCACGTTGATGGTAGTTTGAGTACCTACAACAACTTCTTGACTAGTGTAGCCTACAAAAGTAAAAATAAGTGTCGCATTGGCACCTACCTTCATAGTGAAATTACCATCGGCATCACTGCTAGTGCCATTGCTAGTGCCTTTTTCGAGCACATTTACTCCAGGAACAATGGAGCCATCCTCAGACGAGGTAACTTTTCCCGTTACTTGACCTTGGGCGAAGCTCATCATCGCGCCAAACATCAAGAAGACGGTTAAAGACCTGCGAATTAACAGATACAATTTTGTCATACTTAAATTGATTTAGGGTTTAATTATTGATTGTTGAACCATTTCTAAAACCTTATTCATTAAAACCAGATAATGTTTAAGATTTCAGAAGCCAATGTTAACGTTTTCTTTAGGCAACTCCATTACCTAACTATAAAAAATCAATCAAAATAATTAGAAAACGGTTTCGCAAACGTTTGCGATATACTATTGCACTAAATAGCATCATAAATCGGTTACCCTTGCAAATCCAATTTTTCAGTTGCGACAAAAAAAAACCATTATGCCAAATATTGTATGGTTTGCATAAAAACACCTATAATTACGTATGAAATTCAATCAAGTAACTATTAAAGACATCGCTCGAGAGTTGGGCATCTCTCCTTCCACAGTTTCAAGAGCTTTAAAAGATCACCCCGATATTAGTGTTGATACAAAAAAAGCCGTGAACGAATTGGCTGATAAACTTAATTACCAACCTAATATTGTCGCTCTTAACCTTCGGCAAAAGAAAACTAACACGCTTGGTGTAATCATCCCTGAATTGATTCACTTCTTTTTCTCCACAGTAATCAGCGGCATTGAAGATGTTGCCAACCAAGCTGGCTATAACGTGATTCTTGCTCAATCCAACGAATCCATCGAGCGTGAAAAGAAAGTAATCAAAGCATTATTTAATAGCCGAGTTGACGGGATGTTGCTCTCTATATCCAGAGAAACCAATAATTACGATCACATTGAGTCTATCCTTTCAAAAGGAGTACCGATTGTTTTTTACGATAGGATGTACACCAATCCCAATACCAGTAAAGTAATTGTGGATGATTATGTGGGTGCCAAAGAAGTAGTTAATCACCTTATTGAGCAAGGTTGCAAACGTATTGCACTTTTGGAAGGCACGCCTGGGCTTATGATTAGTGTCGATAGAAAAAGAGGCTACATCGATGCGTTAGCAGAAAATAAAATTGACTTTGATGAAGCTCTGGTGATTCCATGTGCGGAAGGAACATTGGAGGATGGGAAAGAAGCTGCAGAAAAACTGTTGGCTTTAAAAATACAACCTGACGGGATTTTCGCTACGAGCGACCCGATGGCGATGGGTGCAATAACCGTGCTGCGTGAAAAAGGCATAAAAATCCCTAATGACATTGCGGTGGCTGGATTCAGCAACTGGTTCTACGGTCAATTGATGGAGCCCTCACTTACCACAGTCGATCAACCAGGTTTTGAGATGGGGCAGGAGGCTGCACGCTTGTTGATTCGCCAAATCGAAATGAAAGACAAAGACTTATTTGATATTCAGCCCGAAACAAAAACCTTGAAAACTAGGCTTATCATTCGGAACTCTTCATTGAGGAAAAAGTTAAAGAAAAATTAACGCAATCGTTTTCAATTTTTTTGACAGAGAATGTTAGGTTAAACGAATGTTTATGGCTTTAATTGAGCTATAAATTCGTTTCACCCAATATGATAGAATCTTTGGCACTTAAAAGCTCGAACCCGAAATCGCTGGGAGAGCTTCAAAAAGTTGAATTTAATGCAAACGGTTTCATTGGAAAAACCAACTTTGGAAGTTTGAGAATTCAATTCTACTCGAATACTATCTGTAGAGTTCAACTTTCAAAAGAGTCATTTCTTGAGGAATTCTCCTATTCAGTAATTGCAACACCCTCTCCTACTCAACTTGAAACGTCTGAAACAAAAGACGAACTGGTTTTAAAAACTTCTTCCTTTCATCTTAAAGTCAATAAATCAACAAGCAATTTCAAATTTGTTACTGCTGAAGGAAAAACTATTAACGAAGATGAGGGTGGGCTAGAGACTTCGTGGATTGGAGAACAAGTTACTACTTATAAAAAATTACAAGAAGGAGAAAGATTTATAGGCTTAGGTGAAAAAACAGGCCCATTGGATAGGCGAGGTGCTGGTTATCAAAACTGGACTACCGATTCGTACGGATATCACTCGGGGCAAGACCCATTATATTGTTCCACCCCTTTCTACATAGGCATTCACAGCGGTTTGGTGTATGGCATATTTTTAGACAATAGCCATAAATCCTTTTTCAATTTTGGCGCGTCTAACAATCGCTTTTCAAGTTTTTCTGCCGATGCTGGTGAGATGAATTACTATTTTATATCGGGTAAAACGATTGCCGAAGTTATTCAAGGCTATACTTTTCTAACAGGCACAATAGAACTTCCACCCTTATGGAGTTTGGGCTATCAACAATGCCGCTACAGTTATTACCCTGATACAGAAGTAACTTCATTAGCACGCACTTTTCGAGAGAAAGACATACCGGCAGATACCATTGTGTTGGACATCCACTACATGGATAAATACAAAATATTTACTTGGGATAAGAAGTATTTCTCTGATCCTAAGAAGATGTTGGATGAATTAAAAGCAAAAGGTTTTCACGTAGTTGTAATGTGCGATCCGGGCATTAAAATTGAAGAAGGTTATGAACCTTACGATGATGGCATCAACCACGATGTGTTTATCAAATATCCAGACCAAACAAATTATAGCGGCCAAGTATGGCCAGGCTGGTGTCACTTCCCAGATTTTAGTAACCCGATAACAAGAAGTTGGTGGGCAAGCAAATTTAAAGGCTACACAGACTTAGGAGTGGATGGCTTTTGGAACGATATGAACGAGATTGCCACATGGGGTCACATGATACCAGAAAATTTGATTTTTGATTTTGAAGGAAATAAATCCACGAGCAGGCGAGGTAGAAATTTATTTGGCTTTTTGATGGCACGCAGTACCTATGAAGGCGCGAAACTTCATCTTAAAGGTAAGCGCCCATTTAACTTAACTCGCTCAGGCTTTTCAGGTGTGCAGCGTTATGCAGCTGTGTGGACTGGAGACAATGTTTCGTATGATGAACACATGCTGCTTGGCGTGCGAATGGTTAATAGCATGGGGCTTACAGGAATGGCCTTTTCAGGATATGATGTAGGAGGATTTGTAGGCGATGCTTCTACCAAACTCTTTGCCCGTTGGATTTCAATTGGTGCGCTATCCCCTTTCTTTCGTGGGCATACCATGATTAATACCCGTGATGCAGAACCTTGGTCGTATGGCGAAGAAGTAGAACAAATTGCAAGAAATTTTATAAAGTTGAGATATAAATTAATGCCCTATATCTATTCGTCATTTTATGAAGCCTCTGTATCAGGGATGCCTATTCAACGATCGTTGGCAATTGACTATACACACAATTCCAAAGTATACGATCATCAATTTCATAATCAGTATTTGTTTGGACCTAGCATTCTAGTTGCTCCTGTTGAAAGCACAAAAGAGGTAGTGAAAATATTTCTTCCTAAAGGCACTTGGTATTGCTTGTATTCTGGAGAAAAGTTTGAAGGTGAACAAGAGTTTTATCACGAATGCCCCATTCACAAACTTCCAGTGTTCATTAAAGCTGGAGCGATTATTCCATCACAACCTGCTTTTGAAAATACTTCTTATAAATCGGATATTTCTATTATCCATTTGTATGCTGGAAGCGACACTACATTCATTCATTATGAAGATGACGGTGAAACTTATCAGCACCAGCAAGGAGAATTTTATAAAAGAAAAATCTCTTATCACGCAAGTGGAAATAAATTATTATTTGAAAAAGCAGAAGGAAACTTTACTCCTACGTACAAAAAAGTAAAAATTATATTTCATTCTTTTTCTAATGAAGGGGCAATCAATAATGGTCATACCATTGATTTGAAAAAGGAAGTCCACTCCTACTTCTCTCCTCTCGAAAAATATGATCCATTCAGCGAGCCGGAATCTATGGGTGAAGAGAATGTGAAGACTATTGAATTTAATTTTACAACTGAAAAAATAGAAATAGAATTGATTTGAAAATTGACTTCTACAACAAACACTTCTATTCATTTTCTAATTAAGTAACAAATCAATTATGATCCTAAAACCTAAATTAAGCTTTTGGCAAATCTGGAACATGAGTTTCGGTTTCTTTGGTATTCAATTTGGCTTTGCCCTTCAGAACGCCAATACCAGCCGCATTTTTGAAACGCTTGGAGCCGATACTAGCAGCCTTGCGTTGTTTTGGCTGGCTGCACCCATTACTGGCTTGTTAATTCAACCGATTATTGGCTTTTATAGCGATCGCACATGGCACAAAGTATGGGGAAGAAGGCGACCCTTCTTTGCCGTGGGAGCAATACTAGCTTCATTGGCGTTATGCTTTATGCCCAACTCCTCTATGTTATGGATGGCTGTTGGTATGCTCTGGATTATGGATGCTTCCATCAATATCAGCATGGAGCCGTTTCGTGCTTTTGTAGGCGATATGCTGCCACCCTCTCAACGCACCACAGGCTTTGCCATGCAGAGTTTTTTTATTGGCGTTGGTGCAATCATTGCTTCTTTCTTACCAACTATTTTCAATTCGTGGTTCGGCATTTCTAACGTACCTGCACATGCAGGGGAAATTTCTGATTCCGTTCGGTATTCATTTTACGTGGGAGCTTTCATGCTTTTTTCTACTGTGATGTGGACGGTGTTTTCTACAAAAGAATATCCGCCTTTACCTGAGGATTTGCAGAAATTAAAAAATCGCGAGAAGCGAACTATAGAAAATGAAGAAGCTACTAAAATCAGGCTCAACAAATTAAGTCTCATTCTTATCATTGTTGGTTCGTTATTTTCTTTGATTGTGTATTCTCTTGCGTTAGAAAAAGAATTATTTGTTTTGGGATTTGGCTTAATCTCTTTTGGGCTTGTATTCTTCTTAGCCTCACAATACATATCACAAGGGAGATCGTACTTGGGATTCGTTCATATAGCAAAAGATTTTATCACCATGCCAAAAACGATGGTGCAATTGGCATCGGTGCAATTCTTTTCTTGGTTCGCATTGTTTGCCATGTGGATTTACACCAACTCTGCCGTTACCAGTCACATCTTTAAAAGTACTGACCCTACTTCTGTGGCGTACAACGATGGTGCAGACTTAGTTAGTAGTCTCTTCGGTATCTACAACGGCATTGCTGCGTTAGCCGCATTGATGTTGCCCATCTTAGCAAAATACACAAGCCGAAGAATCACTCACCTCATTGCACTCTTGTGCGGTGGCATTGGTCTGATCTCGTTCTATTTTATTTCCGACCCGTTTTGGTTGTGGTTCTCTATGATAGGCATTGGCATTGCATGGGCCAGCATTCTATCAGTGCCATATGCAATGCTTTCTGGTTCATTGCCGCCAGAGAAAATGGGCTACTACATGGGTGTGTTCAATTTCTTTATAGTAATCCCTCAAATTATTGCTGGCACAGTGTTGGGCTTTTTGTTAACTCACCTCTTTAATGGGCAATCTATCTTGATTTTAGTAACAGGCGGCTTTTCTATGATAATTGCTGGTTTACTTTGTTTAAGAGTAGCTGATAAAGAGGAAGTAGAGATGGGTTGAAATTATTTTTACAACACATGAAAAATAATGCATACTAGGTGCTAAATGAGCAACATTAAACTTTTTCAAAGCAAGGAAATCCGTTCCGTTTGGAACGAAGAAGATCAACAATGGTATTTTGTTGTAAATGATGTTATGCAGGTTCTTACTGATGCCCCCAACCCTGCTGATTATTTAAAGAAAATGAGAAAGCGCGATGAGCAACTTTCACAAGGGTGGGGACAAATTGTCACCCCCCTTTTCGTTGACACAACAGGAGGCAAACAAAAGTTAAATTGCGCTAACGCCAAGGGACTGTTACGAATAATACAATCTATCCCTTCTCCAAAAGCGGAACCATTCAAGTTATGGTTGGCCCAAGTGGGAGCAGACAGACTTGAAGAAATTGAAAACCCAGAACTGGCAACACAAAGAACGAGGGAACTCTACAAGCTAAAAGGTTATAATGACGATTGGATAGAAAAACGAATGAGAAGTATTGCCATTCGAGAGGAGCTGACTGGAGAATGGAAGAATAGAGGAATTAAGAAACAAAAAGAGTATTCAATACTAACAGCTGAAATTTCTAAGGCAACTTTTGGGTTGAATCCATCCGAATACAAAAAGTTCAAGAAATTGAAGAGAGAAAATTTACGAGATCACATGACGGATCTTGAATTAATCTTTTCAATGCTAGGAGAAGCCTCAACCACCGCAATAGTCAAAACTAAGAATCCAAAAGGATTTGTAGAAAATCGTATTACTGCTAAACAAGGAGGTAAAATTGCTGGTGATGCAAGGAAGGCATTAGAGGTAAAAACGGAACAAAAAGTGGTGACTTCTGACAACTATTTACCCGAAGCTAAAAAGATCAAATCAGATAAAAGGAAATAAGAAAAACTAGCATTTTGAGTACCGTTGCCATTTTGCTTGAAACATGACAAGAAAAATAATCCCATGAGAAAATTAACCATTCTTTTTATAACTAGTTTACTTACTTTCAACATCGGTTTTTCTCAATCAACTTCTATCAAATCCATAATTGAAGAGTTAAATGTAAAAGCTTCCATTCAAGATACAACCAGAAGAAAAAATGAATTAAACGCCTATTGGAATTCTACTATCAAATCAAAGAAAGTGCCCGTAGTTATTGACGATTCAGTATTGTTTCTATATCGAGGCAAGGCTAAGAAGGTAGATTGGATGGGTGATTTTAACGGATGGGGATATAATGTGGAATTTAAAAATGCAGGCACGTTAATTGCCAACACCGACATCTGGTTTTTAAAAGCTGCCTTTCCTAAAGATGCTCGTCTTGATTACAAAATAAGGATCAACGAAAATGATTGGATTCTTGATCCTGAAAATCAATACCAACAATGGTCGGGCATAGGCGGTGGCAGTCCTAATTCTGAATTGCGAATGCCTCTTTGGAAAGAAGACGCTATTCTACAATCAAGATCAACAATTCAGCATGGTACTATCAAGTCTGATATTTTAATTTCGAGCAAAGTACTTGGCTATCAATTAAACTTCAATGTGTATCTGCCCGTGGATTATGAGACATTAGGCAAGCTTCCATCCGTATACGTTACAGATGGCTACGAATACATGCACCCTAAGTTGGGCAACATGATTACTATCTTGGATAATCTTATCGCAGATAAAAAGATTAAACCCATTGTGGTGATTTTTATTGACCATCGTGAACCCGTGAACCGAGCAAATAACAAACGCATGACAGAGTTGGCAATGAATGAAAAGTATTTGGCTTTCTTTGAAAAGGAATTAATTCCCCTGATTGAATCGACTTACCCTGTGATACCTGAAATTTCTCAACGAGCTGTTATGGGTGAAAGCATGGGGGGATTAACGGCTGCTTACTTTGCTTTTTCTGATCCACGTTTATTTGGCATGGCTGGCATTCAATCACCCGCTTTTCAATTTCGTCCACAGATTTATAAAATTTGTGATAACCCCAACAAACCTATACAAATCTCCATGACTTCCGGGCTTATCAGCGATGCCTCTGATGCGAGCCGAAAAATGCGCACTATTCTTGAAAACAATGCCTGTGTGTATCATTATCGCGAAGTAAATGATAGTCATTCGTGGGGAAATTGGCGCAACTTAATTGACGATATTTTAATCGACTTTTTTGCCCCGAAATAATTTACGATTTTGCAGGGCTATGAATCAATTAAAAGCTTTTGCCTTTCTACTTTCACTTGCCTTGCTCGAAGGCTGCGCCTCGGGGAAAGGTGCTTACAAACACGGACAATATTATGAAGCTGTTATAGAAGCCGTTCAAAATCTAAGGCGCAGTCCGGAAAATAAAAAATCCACGGAAGTGCTTTCGTTGAGCTATCAAGCAGCCGTTGATTTATTAAATACTGACATTCAGAATCAGATTAACTCAAATGCGTATTTGAAATGGAAGGGTGTGATTCAAAATTATCAACGAATCAATACTTTGTATGAAAACATCCACACATGTCCTGCGGCTTTACGAATTGTTCCCAAGCCCTTAAATACTTATAAAGAATTGAAAGTTGCGAAAGACAGCGCTGCTGCTGAATGCTACACGGCTGGCATTCAACAAATGCTGAAAGGCAATCGCGAAGACGCCAAGCAAGCTTTCTTCTTATTTACCGATGTCAACAATTACTCACCTGGCTATCGCGAGTCTATTGAATTGATGCAGCAAGCCAAAATAAATGCCACCATTAAAGTACTTATCAAGCAACACGCACAAAACAACTACAATTGGAATTTTGATCCTATCCTATTCAAGTCAAACAACAACCAGTTTGTGGCTTTTTATACCGAGCAACAAGCGCGAGATCAAAATGTGCAAAAGATTGATCAGCATTTAAGCCTTCAAGTAAATGGCTATCAAGAAAACAGACCTTCTATATCTAAAAGCACGCAAGACTATCAAGAAAACATTCAAACGGGAACAACAAAAGATGCCACTGGTAAAGAAACTCCTGTGATGCAAGTAGTGAAAGCACAAGCCACTGTATTTGATAAACAGCTTCTTGCCACGGGCTCGCTTCAGTTGATTATTGAGAACGCAGCAAACTCCGCTCAACTAAGTAACGCTGCCATACAAAGCGATCAGACTTGGAGTAGTCGCTGGGCTCTTTGCAGTGGCGACACACGCGCGTTGCCTAATGGAATCAAGGGTTTGTGCGGTAAGCCTGAACTCTATCCAGCCAACAATCTCTTGATCAATCAAACCAAAAAAGATTTGGATACTAAGCTTGCCAACGCGATTAACAGTTTTTATCAAGGGTACTAACGGTGATAAGTTGTGATAAAATTCTTCCGGAAAATAAGACGAAGCTTATTGACATCAGGTAAAATAAGAAGTTATATTCTTTATGCAGTAGGTGAAATTATCTTGGTGGTAATTGGTATTTTGCTAGCGTTGCAAATAAGCAATTGGAACGAAGAATATAAAGACAGACAACATGAAAAGACATACTATTGTAAGCTCTTGGACGATGTAAATCAGGATCTGCATTTAGTTGAGATATTGATTGAAGAAAATCAATGAAGGATAAAAGGCGGCAACGAAATGATTGCGTTACTGCAGCAAGAAATGCCCAGACGCAAAGATGTGGTTGCCAAAATGCGGGCGGCCATCAATAAAATGACCTTTAACTTTAAACCAACTCAAGCGGCCTTTGAGGATATAAAATCAAGTGGCAACCTTAACATTCTTCAAGATGTTGGCCTAAAGAAAAAGTTGCTGAATTACTATGCAGTATTGAATGGCTACATCAACGTAATTGATTTGAACACGGGCACGGCTCTTCAGGTGTATACTAACCCCAATAAAGATTTTGTGGACATTGGCTTTCAGGATATTGAAGGGGTGCGAAGAGAACTGGACACCACCATTGTGGATGTACATAAGTTTGAAACCATTAATTTCCCTTCTCCTAAAGTAAGGAAACAATTAATGAGCGAGGAGATGTTTTATCTCCAAATAAATTCTAGGAAAAAAGATCTATGTAACTTAATGAAAGTTGAGATTATGTCCATGAAGAAAGTACTAGAAGAGAAATGCTCAACAAATTGATTACTGGCTTATACCTCCACTACTTCATAGCCAACACCGTCAGGAAATTCAGGCGCATCCACTTCGGCATAGTACACACCATCCAACACATAATATTCAATGCCATTCAATGTTTTTACATCATAGCCATCAGGGAGTGAATCAACAACAGCCCCAATCGGAGGATCAATCGTTTCATATTCATTGGCAGTAGGTGCTTTTGAATAATAGGTGCCATAATAGTAATAGTAGGTGCTTGGGCCAACTACCACCGTGCGGTAGCCAACAGGCAATAAGCCAACGCGTAGCCCTCTTGATGGCCTTACTACCACATAGTTTGCTCCCCTTTGTGAATAATAGATTCCGTTATGGAAATAATAATTGCTTCTTCTTGATTTAATAAAAACTGCACCTGCTGGGCGAATTGTAACTACACTACCCCATCTAGGCAAGTGGGCGTAGCGAATATGAGCTCTTCTCACCACTATGCGGTGGCTCGGCCTGGCAACTACTCGAACTGCTACCCTCCTATCTCTTCGGCCTCTGCGCTGCGCTTCAGTGCATTGGGTTGATGCGAATAATATAAATACACTAAAAAGCAGGGAGCAAACAATTTTTATTTTAAACATTGAAATTGTGGTTAAGTTATGTCAATTGGTGTATTAGAGTGAATAAGAAGAGTAAGGTTTAATCAGTGCTTTACTTAGTTTCATAACCTCGCCCAATAATCCGTCATTGCGAAAGAAGTGAAGCAATCTTTATCAGTGCACTAACTCAAATAATTTCATTGCCTCGCGATAATGTAAAGATTGCTTCGTGCCTCGCAATGACGATTCGATCTTAATTCCGTCCGTCATTGCGAACGAAGTGAAGCAATCTTTATCAGCGCATTAATTCAGATCGCTTCGTACCTCGCGATAACACAAAGATTGCTTCGTGCCTCGCAATGACGATTCGATTTTAATTCCGTCCGTCATTGCGAAAGAAGTGAAGCAATCTTTATCAGTGCAATAACTCAAATAACTTCATTACCTCGCGATAACACAAAGATTGCTTCGTGCCTCGCAATGACGATTCGATCTTAATTCCGTCCGTCATTGCGAACGAAGCAATCCTTATCAGTGCAATAATTCAGATCGCTTCGTGCCTCGCGATAACACAAAGATTGCTTCGTACCTCGCAATGACGATTCGATCTTAATTCCGTCCGTCATTGCGAACGAAGTGAAGCAATCTTTACCAGAAAAAAAGATCGTTTCGTTTCCTCGCGATAACCTAATAATTTAGCTCAGTGAAAAAGGGAGGATGTATCTACATAATGTGTAACAAAAATAACACAACCTACTATACAGGCGTTACAGCCGATTTGTATTATCGGGTAATAGAACATAAAGAGAAAAAATACCCCAGCAGCTTTACGGCTCGCTATGAGTTGAATAAGTTGGTTTACTACGAAGTATTTCATTCAATTTCTGAAGCCATTGCTAGGGAAAAGCAAATGAAGGGAGGTTCTAGGGAAAGTAAGAAAAGGTTAATTGAAAGCATAAATCCGACTTGGAAAGATTTGTTTGAGGATGTCAAGAATTGGTAAAGAGGCTGTAAAGTGAACTGTGTCAAAGAAGGAAAACCACCAACTTTGACACTATATGAAAAAAGAAGAACAATTTAATTTAGAACAGATCAGGAAGAAGGCCTTGGAGCAGTTCCGCTCAGGCAAATCGTTGTACGGCAA
>JBBRBQ010000026.1:0-45754 GCA_038205685.1 Cytophagales bacterium
ATTTGATGTCGAAATGATGGACAACTCACCAATTAAATTTTATACCTTGTATACAAGATCACCTGTGGTGAGTTGCCCACATTACAACATCAGATATGATTATTACAATTATTAACTGACACAGTTTAATTTACAGACCCATTTATTCGGCAAGTAAATAGTTTCGAGTTTCAAGCTCTTTGATTCGATCAATAAAACGCATCTTCAATATGATATATCTCAGGGCCTTTGTTTTTGAATAGCACCGAAACAATATCATACCTCACATTGCCTTGCCAATCGGTTTCAAGTATGTAATGCAAAGCACCTTCTAAGATTTTTTTCACTTTATCTCTGTCAACAAAAGTTTCGGGCATGCCAAAAGCTGTTGAGCTGCGTGCTTTCACTTCCACAAAAATTAGCCAGTTTGCTTTCTTAATAATCAAATCTATTTCAGCGTGTTTGTAGCGATAGTTACGCGCTATTATTTCAAAACCCTTCTGCACTAAAAACTCGGCAGCAAGGTCTTCTCCTTTATCACCTTTTTCTTTTTTATCTGTCATTTTTACTTACTTGTTTCTTCCAATGAATTTAATGAAGAATAATTTGAATCCAAAACTTAGTTTTGAAAAGGATTTTAGTAATCATTTAATTTGCGATTATGTCTTCCTTTTTTGTTTAAAATATCTCCATGCTCTCAAGTACAATTATTGTCTGCATTGCTGCGTTAATTGCCGGATTCATTGACGCAATTGTTGGTGGTGGCGGGTTGGTGCAAACTCCTGTTTTGTTTTTAACGTTTCCGCAATATTCTGTAGCTACTCTTTTAGGTACTACTAAACTTCCTTCGTTTTTTGGTACTTCGGTTTCATTATATCAATATTCAAAGAGGGTAACTATACAATGGAAGTTGATAGCGTTTATAGCTGCTGCGGCATTTTGCGCAGCAATGGCTGGCTCTTACTTTGTGAGTTTCATTAGCAACGCAACCTTTAAGCCGATCATTTTAATAGCGCTAATTATAGTAGCTATCTATACCTATTCAAAGAAAAATTTTGGCCAGCAAGAAGAAAAGAATTTATCATTTTCTACAGCTGTTATCCGTGGAGTGGTAAGTGGATTAGTTATTGGCTTTTATGATGGCTTCATAGGTCCTGGCACTGGGAGTTTTCTTGTTCTCATGTTCATAAGTTTATTGGGTCATGATTTTATGCACGCCAGTGCTCATGCAAAAACTGTTAACCTTGCAACTAATATTGCATCCATTATCTACTTTGCGAGT
Organism: Cytophagales bacterium; assembly: GCA_038205685.1. GTDB lineage: Bacteria > Bacteroidota > Bacteroidia > Cytophagales > Cyclobacteriaceae > ELB16-189. The sequence goes on from JBBRBQ010000026.1 coordinate 1,262, forward strand.
ACCGGAAATATCTTATTTGAATTAGCCATTCCAATGGCTCTTTGTAATATGGTTGGTGGATTTATCGGATCCCGCTTTGCCTTACTAAAAGGCAACAAATTTATTCGTATGTTTTTTCTATGCGTAGTTTGCGCCACCATTCTTCGATTTGGATATGACATATTCTTTCCATAGTAGTTTAAAAGTTATTTATCTTTAGGTATGAATTACTTTAGCGACCAGAAACACAAATGATTTTAAATTCATAATGGGGCTTAAGATTCTCAATCTAATCACCTAGTATGAACCGCATCGATCGACTCACAGCCATTCTTATTCAACTACAGTCTAAAAAAATTGTGAAAGCTGAAGAAATTGCTCATCGCTTTGAGATAAGTCTGCGCACTGTATATCGCGATGTAAAAGCATTGATGGAGGCGGGAGTACCGATTGGTTCTGAAGCTGGCACTGGCTACTTCATTGTTGATGGTTATCATCTTCCACCAGTAATGTTTACACAAGATGAAGCCAGTGCTATGTTGATGGCCGGTAAATTAGTTGAACGCTTAACTGATCAATCTGTACGCAGTGCTTTCGATGGTGCTTTATTAAAAATCAAATCGGTTTTGAATGAGTCGCAGAAAGATCATCTAGAAATATTGCACGATCATATTGAAGTGAGGCCACAAACAATTTTAGTGGAACAATCGGGAAATTTTTTAACAGAATTACAAAAAGCAATAGGAATTAAATCTGTTATTCAAGTCGACTATTTTAGCAATCAGAATGAAACTACGTGTCGTGAAGTTGAACCTATCGGATTATTTTATTACAGCGCAGCTTGGCACTTAATTGCCTGGTGCCGGTTACGCAATGGCCTTCGCGACTTTCGGTGCGATCGAATTAAAAAAGTGAAATCATTAGTCGAAATATTTAAACCACGAAGTGTTTCTACACTTCAAGAATATTTTACAAGCATTCAACAAGCTAATGCTGATATGAAATCGGCCATCCTATTATTTGATAAAAAAGAAGCTAACTACATTCATAACTCCCGTCATTATTTTGGTTTTGTTTCAGAAGAAGAAGTAGATGGACAGGTGCGAATGAATTTTCTTTCGTCCGATTTTAATATGATGGCTCGTTGGCTTCTTTCGTATGGCAAAGGCGTAGAGATTGAAAGCCCAGTTGAGCTAAGGCAAATCGTTCAAAGTTTGGTGGAAGAATTGCAAGAACAATATTTACTTAGAATAACCAATTGACAATACAACAATTGTATTTGCTTCTTTTTACAAAAAGTCAAATTATAAATTCACTACTGACATAGGGTTGTCACTTGATGTATGTTGATTTGAATAAAATTAAACATCTATGACAACAACACCAACAATCAAACTAGTTAAGCCCATCAATTTTTTGTTTCACCGAGCGGAAGTTAAGCTAAGCGACCTGGTAAATCAGATACCAATTGCGAAAGAACTTTTTAAAGAATCTGTAAGATTAGATTTACATCCTTCAGGCCCAATTCATTGGCATTACTTCGGTTTTGCAGGCGATGAATCAAAACCATTTACACTCGAAGTTTGCTTACCCGTTGCCATTTTACCAATTGAATATAATGGCAAGCTCCATATTAAGCGCACGGAAAATTTCAAAGCTGTATCCTTAATCCACGAAGGTGGCTGGCAGGATATTCCAAAAAGTTATGGAATAATAATGAGCTTTATTCAAGAGCATAAACTTCAGCCGAATGGAGTTACTCGCGAACTTTACATCAATGTCGATTTTATAAATCCAGAAGCAAATGTTACAGAAATACAAATGGGAATTCAATAGTATGAATGTGTTAGTGTTTTCTACTTCGGTGAAAACACTAACAGATGTGGGTTCGCTCGAGCCTTTGATAAACTCGCTAGTAGGAAAAGGCAACTGGAATTTTGCATTGGATGATTGCGACCACGTTTTACGAATTGTTTCGGATGAGGTTGAACCGATAAATGCAATCAAGTTGCTGCAAGCGCAAGGTTTTGAATGTAGAGAACTTGAATAAATTAACAAACCCAATAACCATCAACAATTATGGAAAACAATCTTATACTAGAAGTCAGCATTACAATTGCAGCAACAAAAGCTAGCGTATGGAAAGCTCTTACTGACCCCGAACAAATCAAAAAATATTTCTTTGGCACTGAAACCAAAAGTGATTGGAAAGTAGGCAGCTTCATCACCTTTGGCGGTGTTTGGGATGGAAAGCCCTACCTAGACAAAGGCACAATCTTACAAATTGAAGTAGAGAAAATTCTGAAATACGATTATTGGAGTTCATTCTCAGGTACTGAAGATGTGCCCGCTAATTATGCTAATGTTATTTATCAATTGGATGGAAAAGACGGAGAGATTGTGTACACAGTGACTCAAGACAGCATTAAATCAAGCGAAGCACTTGAGCACTCTAAGCAAAACTGGCAGGTGATTATGAAATCAATGAAGGATTTGCTGGAGCAATAATTTTATCCTAAAATTTCATTAAAAGAAAAAAGCGACCGATTTGGTCGCTTTTTGATTTTGTAGCGGGGACAGGACTCGAACCTGTGACCTTTGGGTTATGAGCCCAACGAGCTACCAACTGCTCCACCCCGCGATGTGGCTGCAAAAATAGACTGATCGAGACTAAAAAACAAGAGGAGAAATTTTATAAATCTATTTTGATACATTTAAAAGCGAAGTCGCAAAGCAATAACTTATCTAACTTGCAATCGTATATGGGGTTCATGAGAAAATTATCTCTTCTTTTCTTTGTACTACTGCCCCTTTTTACTTCGGCTCAGAATAGAACAATTGATAGCCTCGAAAGTCTTTTAACATCCTCAAAAGACACTATTAGAGTAAACTTGCTCAACAAACTTTCTGACAACTACGCAAGAAACAGCAATACTAAAGGAATGCCTTATGCACAGGAAGCACTAAAACTTTCCGAAGAAATAGGCTTTGAGAAGGGCATAGTAATTTCTTATAGAGCTATAGCAGTTGCTTATTTTTTTAATAACGATCATCCTAAAGCAATAGAGCACCTACTGTTAAGCTCGGCTAAGGCAGCATCCATTTCGCAGTGGGAGTTAGAAGCGAAAGGATATCTTAATTCAGGTGCTATTTATGGAGGTGTGCTTGGCAATCAACTAAAGGCCATGGAATATTATAGCAAGGCATTAGAGGTATTGGAATTGCACAGTATTTCAACAGAACTATACAATGCTTATGCTGGCGTAGCTTCTGTGCTTAGCAGCCAAAAAGAATTCGATAAATCGCTCGAATACTATATGAAGGCTCTTCGGCTTTTAGAGAATACTAAAGATAAAAACTCACTGGCAACAATTTGTAAAAATATTGGAGACTTGTACAACAAAGAGCATCGAGTTGATGAGGCTGAAAAATACTATAACAAAGCCCTATCTAATTACAAAGAATCAAACAGTAAGGGTGGTATAATTATAACACTGGTTAATCTAAGTGATATTTTCAGGCTGCGTGGCGATTTTGATAAAGCCCTAAAAAATGATCTTGAAGCCTATTCTCTTAGTGAAAAATCTACATATGAAAGAAGTCAATTTTATCCACTTGAATCTCTTGGAAAAACATATCAAGCCAAAAAAGATTTCGCAAAAAGCAAATCTTATTTTGAAAAAGCCATTGCCATAGCACAGCGCGCAAAAATGGTAGAAAAACTGATGGACAATTATAAGAGTTTAGCAGAAGTAGCTAGCCTAATGAAGGATTTCGAAAAAGCCTATTATTATCAAAAACTGAACACACTGTATGCAGACAGTGTGCACTCAAAAGAAAGAATAAATCAATTGGCCGAAATGGAAGTTCGCTTTGAAACGGATCGAAAGGAAAAAGAAAATCAATTACTAAAAAAGGACAACGATCTTAACAAACTCTATGCTGCATTAGCGTTGATTAGTCTTGTGTCTATCATCAGTATTGCTCTTTTATTTTTTAATAAGCAACGCATCAAGATCAATAACGCGAACATACTCACCGAAAAGGAAAAGAAATTGTTGGAAGTGGAATTGAAGAACTCTCAACTAAGCGAAGCACAACTAAAAAGCGAAATCGATTATAAAAACAAAGAGCTTACCACCTATACGCTCAACCTGATTCAAAAAAATCAAATCCTTGAAGAGCTAAAATCAACATTGGAACAAATCCGGATAACGCCAACAGAAGAATTATCTGGGAAAATTCACGGCCTTATCAATTCAGTAAATTTCAGTTTTCATTTGGATAGAGAATGGGATGGATTTAAGAAACATTTTGAAGAAGTACATGAAAGTTTTTTCGAAAAATTGAGAACTCAGTTCCCCGATTTAAGCATGAACGATATGAAGCTTTGTGCCCTGCTAAAACTCAATCTAGAAACCAAAGAAGTGTCTACTATTTTGGGCATTTCGCCAGACAGCACTAAAATGGCTCGACACAGGCTTCGCAAAAAACTTAACCTCTCCACCGATCAAAATCTCTCAGCTTTTCTAGCTACTATTTAAAAAAAGTCGTTTTCAGACTATTTTAAGAAGGTGTTACCTTTTGTAAACCTCCTTTAGTTGTAACGATAACCTTTTGTAATCCCTCTATTCCAACTTCTGAAAGAGCATTACCTCACCTTTGGCGTTGAGTTAAAGAAGTATGAATAGTAAAGCCATTGCCAATCTGGAAGGATTACAAAATAATGAGAACCAACTTTCTGATGCTCCTGGTTTAGGCATGGATAAATATTCCTCCCTATTCAATATTCTGCGTGGCTTCGAGGAGTTTACTATAAACTCAACAGGCATTATAACCAGTAGCAACCTTGAGTCGGTTAATATTACAGGATATGAGGAGTGGGAGATAATGGGAAAACCAATCTCAATTTTTTACTCTGCCCAAGATCAAGCCGAAGACAGACCAAATAAAGACCTACTGCAAGCAAAGCAACAGGGCAACATGGTGATAAAAGGATGGCGCGTGAAGAAACGCAACGTCACATTTTGGGCAAAAGTAAAAATCGAATACCTAAGACATTCCAATCATGATGCGGCCATGTATAAAATGGTGATGCACGATGCCACGCATAAGGCAATGTATCGCTACCGCGTGAAGAAAGTAAGAAGTGAATATTTAAATCTCTTTAATAATTCATACACTGGCATTTTCAGATTTCGGTTGTCAAATGCTCAAGCAATTGTGATGAACGATAAAGCACTTGAAATAATCGGGCTCGAAAAATTAGAGTCTTTCTCCTTCCGTGAATTATTTTATAGCGAGACAGAATTTGAAAGATTCTCAGCAGAGCTTCAGAAGATGGAACGAATTCATGATTTCGAATTCAGAGCGAGGCGTCTGGATAATTGTGAACAATGGCTATCGTTTACTTGCAAGTATTATTACCAGGAGGATTTTGTTGAAGGCATTATGACCGATGTAACGGAAAAGAAAAAGCAGGTGATGGAGTTGCAACGGTTAAATCATGAACTAGATCAATTCATCTACCATGCATCGCATGATTTGCGCTCGCCTCTTACTACGCTTTTGGGTTTAATCAATCTTATCAATATTGAAAAGCCCAATTCTACTATTCAACAATATTCAGATTTGATGGAAGAGCGTGTTCGTCACCTTGATGGCCTGCTTAAAGATTTGGTATCTATAACATTCAATAACAAAGCCGAACTGAAGGCGGAACATTTTCTGTTGGAAGAAGAAATTCAATCAATAGTAAATGAATTTGAAGATAAATATCCATTAGTTAAGGTAGAGATACATGCTACTGAAGAAATAAAGTTTTATACCGATCCAAAAAGAGTACAAATTATTTTTAGAAACATTATTTGGAATGCTCTTAAATATCATCACGAAGAATCTTCATCACCAAAAGTTGGTATAGATCTAATCTGCACTCATGAAAGTGCTGTCATAAAATTTTCTGATAATGGAATTGGCATTGAAGAAAAATACCACGCTCTCATTTTCGAAATGTTCTTTAGAGGCGCGGCTAAATATAGTGGCACTGGTTTGGGCTTGTACATAGTGAAAGTAATGGTTGAAAAGTTAGGCGGCAAAATCAGCGTGACCTCAGCAAAGGGGAAAGGGTCAGAATTTATTCTTGAACTCCCGAATCTCTGCCTCTCACTTAATTAATATTCTGAAATGAAAATACTCTTCGAAAGTGATTACCTCCGATTATGGCTGGATGGTCACTCTCCTATTCTTTATTCAAAAGTTATGGCTATTCCAACTAGCCTCACTGAATTGAAACAGCTGTTATCAATCTACTCGAAAGCAATAAAAAAAGCTTTAAAAAATTATAAAAAGGTTTATTCAGTAGCTGATTTTTCGGAAATCAAAATAACTGATACTAACAACATGATGGCGTTTTACAACAGCTTCTCGCCTAGTTTAAAAAATGACGGCATCATCTTTACAGCATTTATAAAACCAAGTGAAGTAGATGGGCAAAATATGTCAGTGGAAATTGGTAATGAATCGAAGATGCTTACCGTTGCTTTTTACGATAGGTTTGAAAACGCCTTGGCCGCTATCAATACATTAATGCAAAACTCAACACCGCAAAAATCTTTGTTGAGCAGAATACTTATTTGGTAGTACCAAACCATCTGCTAACTATTATAAGCCCCGCTAACTAAAATTGGCTGGGCTTCTTTGTTCTTATGTTATTTAGCGATTATTTTATCTCACATAGAATTTCGTATTTTAACCCTATTTTAATTTAAGTTATGATCATTGATTTACGAAGCGATACAGTTACAAAGCCAACACCAGGCATGAAAGAGGCTATGTTTGCTGCCGAAGTAGGCGATGATGTTTTTGGTGAAGACCCTACCGTGAAAAAGTTAGAAACCAAGTGTGCAGCTTTGCTTGGAATGGAAGCCGCGGTATTTTGCCCTTCTGGCACTATGACCAATCAAATTGGGATTAAAATTTTGACGCAACCTTACGAGGAAGTGATCTGCTATAAAGGCTCTCACATTTATAAATATGAAGGTGGTGCTTTGGCGGGCAATAGCAACATCGGCTCGAAGCTGCTGAATGGAGACAGGGGTAGAATATCAGTAAAAGAAATTGAGCCAGTAATTGGTAACAAAAACGATGTCCATTCGGCTATCACTTCGGTAGTAGCGTTAGAGAACACAGTTGTGCGAGAAGCAGGAAGTTTCTATACATTCGACCAAATCAAAACCATAAGTGAATTTAGTCGAAGTAAAGGCATGGCTATGCACTTAGATGGTGCGCGGTTGTTCAACGCATTGACTGAGACAAAAGAAAATCCAACGGAAGTTGGAAAATATTTCGACACGGTTTCGATTTGTCTATCAAAAGGATTAGGAGCACCAGTCGGTTCAGTATTAGTTTGTAAAAAAGAACTTGAACTAAAGGCACGAAGAATTAGAAAAGTATTTGGAGGAGGAATGAGACAGGCGGGTTATTTAGCTGCTGCCGGAATTTATGCGTTGAATAATAACATTGCCAGATTAAAGGAAGATCATGCACGTGCGAAGGAGTTAGGCAAAACTCTACAACAGCTTAGTTGGGTAAAATCAGTAATGCCCGTTGACACCAACATTGTAATTTTTGAAGTTGTAGATGGATTGACTCCAGAAAAATGTTTAGTAAAATTTTCTGAACACAACATTAAGGCATTGGCCTTTAGCCCAACCGAAATTCGGTTAGTTACTCATTTGGATTTTGATGATTCAATGCTTGATAAAACCGTGAGTACCTTTAAAAAAATTCAATTTTGATTTATGGATGGGTTGAATAACATGCTTCCAGGTTCTGAGGGGTTTGTTGATATGGAACAAAATACAGCAGGCAAACATCCCAACAAAGATTGTTTGAATTGTGGCACTCCGCTACAAGATACTTTTTGTCACCATTGCGGTCAGAAAGACATACCTCAACGCCAGACGCTGGGTGAGTTATGGACCAATTTTATTTCCAGTTTTTGGAGCTATGAAGGGAAGTTTTTCCTTACTACCAAATTCTTAATCATCAAGCCAGGCTTTCTTGCTGTTGAATATAATAAGGGGAAGCGTGAAAGCTATTATCATCCCGCAAGGATGTATGTGTTTATAAGCTTTATATTTTTCTTAGTTTTCTTCTCTTTTAATGATACCGATAATGAGACGATCACAGGAGTTGATGAGAAAAAGTTGGCAGAGGCGAAAAGCGAAATTAAGAAAGCAAAAGTGGATTCCATTTTACATTCAGTTGGTCAGGATACTTTGGTAAAGAAACTTTCTATGATTAGTGATTCGATTAAATCACAAAAGAAAAAAGGCAACGGTGAAATAAATTTCAATTTTGGAGATGCTAAATTTAAGTCAGTTAAAGAATATGATTCCCTTCAAGAATTAAAAAGCGATAAAGAAAAGGACGGTTGGTTGAAAAGGCCAATCATGCACCGAAGTATCGAGTTGAAGAATCGATACAAAGATAATGCAAGCGAATTCGGCAAAGACTTTGTAAAAGCGTTTATGGAGAATTTCTCTAAAGTGTTGTTCTATCTATTACCTGTATTCGCCCTACTTTTGAAATTGCTTTATGTTCGCAGAGATTATTTTTATAGTGAGCATTTAGTTTTTTCAATTTACTATTACAATTTTTTCTATCTGGCGGGGTCATTTCAATTGCTAGTAAAACAAATTCCACAGGTTGAGTGGCTAGGAGATATCATTACTTTATGGATATTCGTTTATTTACTTTTTGCGATGAAAAGAATGTATCAACAAAGTTGGGGTAAAACAATTTCTAAGTACCTACTTTTTAGCTTTACCTTTTTGTTTTGTGTGATTCTTGGATTATCAATTAATGCCATTGCCATATTAATGTCTATCTAATGCTTTCTAACCACGCACCTCTTGCCGAACGCATGCGCCCATCAAAGTTGGAAGACTTGGTGGGGCAAGATCATTTGGTAGGGGCCAACGGAATTATTCGTAAGGCAATTGCCACTGGCAATATACCTTCCATGATTTTGTGGGGGCCACCCGGTGTTGGCAAAACTACCATAGCCAATATTATTGCCAACGAAGTGAAACGACCTTTCACCGTATTGAGTGCCATTAGTGCTGGCGTTAAAGACATTCGTGAAGTAATAGATAAGGCCAAACACACCTTGAGAGCAATTTTATTTATCGATGAAATCCATCGGTTCAATAAATCGCAACAAGATGCGTTGCTTGGTGCTGTTGAAAAAGGAACAATAACGCTGATAGGTGCAACTACTGAGAACCCCTCTTTTGAAGTAAACTCAGCATTGCTTTCGCGATGTCAGGTCTATACATTAAAAGCATTAGATGAAAAGGATTTACTGGAACTAATTTCTCAAGCATTAAAAAATGATGTCGAACTAAAAGATCGTAAAGTAACAATCAAAGAACACCAAGCACTTTTAAATATTTCTGGAGGCGATGCCCGAAAATTATTGAATTTGGTGGAGCTTATTGTTGAATCCGCTGCCGGAGAAATCGTTATTACCGATACGTTGGTTATTGAAGTGGCGCAAAAGCGAACTGCCATTTACGATAAGAAAGGTGAACAGCATTACGATATCATTTCTGCCTTCATAAAATCCATCCGCGGCAGCGACCCAAATGCAGCGGTTTATTATCTCGCAAGAATGATTGTAGGTGGTGAAGATGTGAAATTTATTGCTCGAAGGATGTTGATACTTGCTAGTGAAGATATTGGCAACGCTAATCCCACCGCATTAGTAATGGCCAACAGTACTTTTCAAGCAGTAGATGTGATTGGCTACCCCGAGGCACAATTAATTCTTTCGCAGTGCGCCATTTATTTAGCAAGTTCGCCCAAGAGCAATTCAGCAACAGTAGCAATAGGAACTGCTATGAATACCATTCGTGAAACGGGCGATCTTCCAGTGCCATTGTCAATAAGAAACGCGCCTACTAAGTTGATGAAGGATTTAGACTATGGAAAAGATTATCAGTATGCGCATAGCTTTAAAGATAACTTTGTAGCAATGGAGTTTTTACCAGATGCTATTAAGAACACAAAATTCTTTGAGCCAGGCAACAACTCGCGCGAAGAGGAATTAAGAAATTATTTAAGAAGATTGTGGAAAGAGAAGTATGGATACTGATTCAATTACGAATTACAAATTTGAAATTACGAATTTAATGAAGTGCAAATTGAAAGTGGCCTGCAATCTATAACTAGCAGCAACTTTGAACTTAAACATTTTGAACTTATAAACTTGGTATGCAAAGCCTTCAATTTGAATCATCACCTCTCTATATAATTATCTGTGCTGCTTTAGGTCTTGGCTACGCTGCAATTTTATATCGCGCCAAGCATAGCTGGACTAAAATTGTTAACTGGATTCTGTTTTCTTTAAGAACCATGGTGGTGTCATTTACAGCATTTTTGTTGCTCGGCCCGATTGTAAAGTTTACAAACAACGTAGTTGAAAAACCATCGTATGTTTTTTTATTAGATAACTCCGCCTCGGTAAAAGAGAAAATTGATTCAGTACAACTTCAAAAACTAAATGAATCTATTGTCGCAGCCAAACGAGAAATAGAAAGTGATGATAATGTTGTTTCTATTCGTGATCTATCAAATAGAGAGGGTAGTTTTTTAACTACTGCTGCTCTTACAAGCGATTTAACTTCGACCATTCGCAACGTTACCGATGAGTATGAAGGAAAGAACCTTGCGGGAATAATTCTGGTTTCAGATGGAATTTATAACTCTGGAATTTCTCCTCTGTTCACACCTTTTCGTTTGCCGATAAGCACGATTGGTATTGGCGACACAACACAAAGTATAGATGTCATTTTAAAAAATATTGATTACAACAAAATTGCCTACCAAGGGAATAAATTTCCACTTCGCACTGAAATTCTGTTGCAAGGCATACCCCATAAAGAACTTGAGATTTCAGTTTTTCAAAGTGGAAAAAAAATAATAACGGAAAGCAGATCAACCAATGGAAAAGGTTTATTGGAGGTTGATTTTCAATTGATGGCAACTGAAAAAGGTCTTCAACGAATCGATGTGGTAATTAAACCTATTGAGGGCGAAAGCAACTTAAAAAATAATCGTGCAAGTGCATTTATTGAAGTAGTAGAAGGCAAGAAAAAAATATTGGTGATTGCCCCGTCTCCTCATCCCGATATAAAAGCCTTGCGCGCTGTAGTTGAAAAAAATCCTAACTATGAATTCACTCTTTATATACCTGGCTTATCAAAAATTGATGAGAAGCTTCTTCAACCTAGTCAAGTAGACTTGATTATTTTTCATCAAGCTCCTGACCTGCAAAATATAACGAAACCAATATTTACAAAGTTTGCAAAAAGTTCCTCCGGTGTTCTTTATATTCTTGGCAAACAAAGCAATTTAATACAACTACAAGCCAATGGAATTCCTTTTAAATTCGACAATATTTCTCAACGCGATGAAGTAACTCCAAGCATCAATAACTTATTTCGTGATTTCAGTTTTTCCGAAAATATTGCTACTCCTATTTCACGATATCCTCCGGTATCCGTTCCTTTCGGTAAATTCACGTATCCAGCTAATGCTTCTATTTTACTCTATCAACGCATTGGTAGCATTGTAACCGAGCGGCCTCTTGTATTGACTTATGACGATGCTGGCAGAAAAGTTGGAGTTATTGTTGGAGAGGGAATTTGGCAGTGGCGATTGAATGAATACTCGGAGACAGAAGCAACAAACTCTTTCGATGAGGTATTTTCAAAATTAATACAATACTTAAGCACACATGATGATAAAAGAAGATTTAGGAGTTTTCCTATTGTGAATGAGTTTAATGAAATCGATCCAGTTATTTTTGAAAGCCAAGTGTACAACGAACTCTTCGAGCCTATTTATGGAAATGATGTTCAGTTAGAAGTTGTTGATGAGAAGGGAGCTCCCACATCCTATCACTACATTATCAGTAAAGATGGTTCGCGTTATAAGATTGGCGGCTTGAAAGAAGGTGTTTATAAATTTAAAGCATCAACCGTAATAAACGGAAAGAAAGAAGAAGTGCGTGGAGAATTTTTAGTGAATGCGCAAACTATTGAATCCCAAAACCTAACTGCCGATTTTAGCTTGCTTAAAAAACTAGCTGCCAATACTGGAGGCAAATTTTATAACTCAACTGAATTGAATAAGATTATAGCAGATATAAAAGCAAGCCAAGCCAAGAGTATCATTCATAGTGAAGATACTTTCAATCCTTTGATTAACTTAAAATGGTTTTTCTTTTTGCTGCTTGTGTTGATAAGCGCTGAGTGGTTTTTGAGGAAATATTTGGGAGCATATTGAGATATCCTTTTAAGTCAGCATCTAAGCTATGATTTCTTAAACTGAACAATAAAAGTTGCGCCTTCACCTTTCTCACTCTCACACCAAATTTTGCCTTGCATTGCTTCTACGAATTTTTTCACAATAGAAAGACCAAGACCTGTCGAAGACTCATTGCCTGTGGGGCGAGCACTTAGTTTTTGATATTTATTGAAAAGCTTTTTCTTATCCTCAGCCGTTAGGCCAGGGCCTTCATCCTTAACCTTAATCAATACAGAATTATCCATTTCTGTTTCAGTTACAAAAATATTCTTTGCTGGTGGCGAAAACTTGATGGCGTTGGATAGCAGGTTTTCAATTATCTGATTGATGTAACTGGCATCGGCCTGAATATGTAGGTGAGGAGCAGGTGAGTAATGCAGCTGAATGCTTTTGTTCTCTGCTTCAAGCTTGAATCGTTCTAAAATAGTATTAACATGTTCGGTTACGTTAATTTCTTTGACACTCAAATTAAGTTGCTGCGATTCGATTGCTTCAATGTCCAAAATCTTAGAGATCATATTGCTCATTCGGTTGGCACTATTCTCGATTAGATTCAAACAATTCATAGCCTCATTATCAGTTGCCATGGCCGTTATCTTCACAATGCTAACCAAGCCTTTAATCTGATGGAGCGGGCTTTTTAAATCGTGCGCAACAATACCGATCAAATTATTTTTTTCCTCATTGAAGAGTAGAAGCTCCTCATTTTTATTTACGATTTCATCTTTTTTCTTTTCAAGTTCGCGGTGCATGTTGGTGATTACCTCGTTGGCTTCGTACAGATAATCGGTTTGATCAAGCAACGCCTCCGTCTTCTCTTCCATCTGCGTATTTCTATCCTCCAACTCATTATGCACTCTTCTCAATTCTTCCACTTGCGAGGCAATCTGCTCTTGGTGTGCTTGTAATTCATTATTTTGATGGCGTATACTCTCATTGCTCGTTTCCAATTCTTGCGATTGCAACAAAAGATCTTTCCTTTTATACTCAAGCAAATAGGTATTTGCTTTCATCGTATCTTGAAGCCGCTCCAATTTTTTTACCTTATCTCGAAGTAATGAGGTTTCCCTCTTTATTTCTTTTTTCAATTCCTTTTTTAGTTGATCTGTTGATTGCAATATCAGCTTGAGATTGCTAAGCTGTTGCTTCTGCTCTTTAGCTATCGATTTTACTATAGCAGCATTCTCTTTCTTTTCTGAAAGTGGTTTTAATTTTTTTAATGAAAGCTGTAATGCTTTATGGGTGGTTTTAATCCCCTTCTTAATTTCAGTTAAGGCAGGCAATTTATTTTTGGCGGGCATACAGAACCGAAAAGTACACTAAAGGAAAGAGATTCTTAGGCATCGAAATAAAAAAGGAAATAAAAGTGGCCATTAAAAATTCGAACTGGCTCCACCTCCGCCAAAGTGACCCCCGCCAGGCATATCTGGTTGGGCAACAGCAGACTGATTGCCACCCATTGTTTGAGAAATTATAAAAGCCTCCACGTTCATATTTCCCCATCGCTCAGAAAGTAGATTATCGCGTGTAAATCCATTTCGCATTGTTTTAAGATAACGCATAACACCAATTGACATTGCGATTAAAATGATACCAGCAAGAGTTAATGTGATTTCAGGATGCCCCAGGCTGAAGTAGTATTTAAATGTGAAGGTTGAAAAAGCAATTACAATTAAACTCACCCGTAACATTGCTACGTCTTTTTTTCTTATTCCGAAATACAAATAAGCAATAGGAATGGAAACAGTAAACGCATAGAAAATAAAGGCAAATGGAATGTCGCTGCCTTCTGTTATAGTTAGATCCATCAACGACACACTTAATTCTCGAACTACGAAATAATTTCCCGCAGCATAAATAAGTAATAAGCTTACCGATTCTATTATCAGCAAATTATTCCTCCACAACTTTAGGTTGTTGTTTTGTTGCAAAGTTTTTATAAAAAAATAAAGAGGAGTAAAAGTTAAGATAAACACAAAAGGAATAATTTGTTGGAAAATTCCTCCCAAAGAATAAAATTCATAAAAAAGAATAGAGCCGAAAGAGCCAATAGATACTATTGTACAGAGCAAGTCCAAATAACGGAAGGCGGCAAAGGAAAACACTAAAAAACACGACCAAAGAATAATGTGTTCATTAAATTCATTCAGTCCGGCAATGCCGCCAATTACAAAGCCGCATGAATGATAAAGAATAGCTTCTGTTACTCCGGATTTAAAATGATTGTTGGCAATAAAAAATTTTTCCAACACAAAAAAAGAAGCAACTCCATAAAAGATGTACGCGAAAGAAATAGGATTCTTTCCAGCGTCTGCAATGATGAGTGCGAAAAATCCGGTAACCCCCGAAGAGGCAAGAAGAGTAGCTATAAAAAGTAATATTCGGATTGTAAAATTGGGATGATAAAATGGAACTGTGTAGGCTTGTTGAATATTGGTAAGCTGCTCCGTTTCTATAAAGCCATGCTTACACCACTTCTTAGCTTCTTTAATTACTGCCAGGTTATATACCCAAGTTTCGTTGTAAGCACTACTCATGTTGCTTAAAATAATTTTTGAATTTAATAACAAAGTAAATAAAGCCACCGCATGAAGCGATTGAATAGAAGAACCATATTTCTATGGCATCAGCAAAAACAGTTCTAGCCAAATAGGTAGTGCCTATGTATGCGGATACAAATGCATATAGCAAAAAGAGAAAAGATTTCTTCCAACGTGCTATGTAGTAGGCGAAGACACAACCACCATAAATAGCTAGTAAATAAACGCCCCACCATTGGCTAGCGAATAGGCCGCTTATTGCACCGACAAAGAAAATGAGAGAACAAAAATTGAGATACGTAAACGTGAAATGTGTTTTAATACCTCGCCTATCAATTAAAACAGCCATTGCTGCTAATGCAGAACTAAATATAAGAGCAGTGTTATACAAATGCGATCCTGAAAAGAAATCACCACTATACCATTTTTGAGGCGATACACTTATGCTCCAAAAAGAGGCAAAGGCAGTGATGGCAAGCGATAAAATGCCAACATGATCCAGACGATACGCGATAAAGAAAAAGAAGGCCGCAGTTAATAAAGAGCTATATCCTAAGTTGTCGGTAAGAAATCCATATCTGAATTGAAGATAACCTTGCACTGAAATGAAAAGCAGACTGCCCATCAAAACAACATAATCGTAATAAGGTGTTGGTGGATTTACTTTTTCGGGAGAATATTCAACGGCATGTGATAACGCATACCAAAAGCAAACAACAGTAAGTAAACTTAATGCAATAATGCTAAGCAGGTGACCAAGTTCACCGATATTCAAATAGATAATAATACCAGCTCCTGCAGTAAAAAGCAATACGCCTAAATAAAGGAGTGTTCTTAATTCATAAAATACTGAAACAACCTTGCCAGAAGTAATAGCATCAATCCTTTGAAATTGATTTTCGTTAATAAAGCCCTTTTCAAAAAGTTCTCTTGGCGCGCCTTTGGTCATTTAAAAATTTAGTATTTGATACGTCTCGTTTCTGCATTGAGGATATCATATGCAAAGTCAAGTTAATTATTATCAAATGCAAAACAACAATCAGAAGCCAGCCAACTCTTGTCTTTCAATTAAGCGCACTGTAAACGATTTGATTCTTAGTATTAATCAAATACCTCGTGCAAAACCAACAGTCTCCCTGTACAATTGCGGAGATACATCGGCATTGATTTTAAAGAAGCGACTAAAGTAATGTTCGTCTTCGTAACCAAGTTCGTAGGCAATTTCTTTAACAGTTTTGTTGGTTAGATACAGCTCACGCTTGGCTTCAATTACGATGCGTTCAGAGATCAATTCAGTAATTGTTTTATTGAAATAATTCTTGGTGATTTTTGCCAAGGCTTTTGCCGAGATGTTTAATGAGTCTGCATATTCGCTAGCAGAATGCTTTTCTTTGAAATCTCTTTCGATCGCGTCTTTTAAGTGTTGAAGGATGAAGGGTTCTTTTAAGTCGGCAATCGAGGCCATGGCTTCTGGCTGTTGTTCTGTTTTTAGTCGCGAAGCAGTAATCAAAAATATCTTCAAGTAGGAAATTAAAATCTCATATTGAGCAAGTGCCGCTTGCTTCATTTCATTTTGTATCTGCTCAATCAGCATAGTTAGCGATGCCTTAGCTGCTTCATTGATAATGGTAAAAGGTGGTTGATAAATATTGTTGAAAAGCACTCCATTGCAAGCGACTTCATTTTGATGTTTATGGATACAGAAGAAATCAGGATGAAAATGAAGTGCTATGCCTTTTATATTTTTTGCAGAAAACATGAACGGTTGGTAAGGAGAGAAAGCAAACAAAGCATTCTTCTCAAAATCATACTCAGCAAAATCGGCCTTTACTTTTCCGCCACCTTCTTTTATCCAAATCATGGAATAATAATTATTTCGCTGTACGTGATCAAAATAACTTCCATCTTCAAATGGCAACAGCTTGAAAGCTAGGTTTCCGTTTTGGGGATTTACCAATGTGAGTGAAGTTTGATTTTCCATTACTTGAGTTTCAATATTCTGATTTCCTCCTCCAGCTTTTTAATGTATTCTTTTTGAGGAAGCAATGCTTCTTCGATTTCCTCCACTGTATAGCGAGGAGTGATGTGTTGTGGGCAATTCCAATCATAGGCTTCTATAGTTAGCATCATCATTCGCTCTGGTTTATAAGCATAATCGCTTAACGTTAATGTGTTGAGAAGATCCTGCCTTTTATTCAATTCGACTATCTCCGCTTTCGCGTAAATTTTTAATCGCGCCTGATTAGGATAATCAACCATGATAATAGATACCTTATTATTCGTGGCCAAATTGCCAGTAGTAATATATTGTTTGTTGCCTGAGAAATCAATAAAGCCAAGTGTTTTTGAATCGATCACTTTTAAAAATCCTTTCGGTCCACCACGATGTTGAATATACGGAAACCCGCTTTCGCCAATGCTAGCCATGTATAAACTGTCGCGCTGAGCTATAAAATTTATTTCGTTTTGGCTGAGTCCGTCAATCACCATTCGCTTCTCCATACGGTCGTAACTAACGCGACTACCATATTTTTCTTGGAGGGCTTTTACGGCTGGCGTAAAAGCTATGGACGCAAAATTATTTGCCATGCTTTTATAATTTTCTTTCTGATTCTTGAATGGCTAAATCGTTGATACTCGCAAAGCGTTTTTGCATGTAACCGTTTTCATCAAACTCCCACAACTCGTTGCCATAGCTGCGAAACCACTGGCCATCCTTATCGTGCCATTCGTATTCAAAGCGCACCGCCATCCTGTTTTCGCGAAAGCCCCAAAGTTCTTTTTTAAGTTTATAGTCTAGCTCTTTTTGCCACTTGCGTGTAAGAAATGCTTTTACTTCTTCCCGTCCATTTATAAAATCTGTACGATTTCTCCATTCCGTATCAATGGTATAAGCCAAGCTTACTTTTTCAGGGTCTTTTGTATTCCATGCATCCTCAGCAGCTTGTACTTTTTGCAGCGCTGTTTCCATTGTAAAGGGAGGAAGAGGGTATCTTTTGCTTTCCATAGTTGATTGAATTTAAGAAAGCCAGAGCTTGTTGCTCTAGTTTTCTGCATTAAAATTATTTTTTAAGCTTAGCCCAATTAACAGGCAATTGAGCGAGTAAGTTCTTTTCGTTTTTATTCCATTCCGGAAGTGTGTTGAACGGACTGCCATTAAAATCGCCATTGAAGAAAAGATAGAGTTTGCCATCATCTACTTTGAAGGTTTCAGGATTTACCGGCACTCTTTTGCCCTTCTCGGCAACGCCCCAAGCACAATAGCCATCGCATACAGGCAAGTATTTTTCAGGATTACTTTTGAATAATGCTTTGTGTTCTGCAGAAGCGAATTGATATTTAACTCCATTGATTTCTTGCGTAAATTCTTTTGTTCCTTTTACTGCGGCATTGTCAGTAAAGTAAGCAACAAAGTCATAACCACCATTGGCGATTTTATTTTTATCGACAGGTTCAACCACTTGTGCAATGGCCGCACTTGAGATGAACAGGATAACTGCAAGAAGAGAATTAATAGTTGTTTTCATTTTTTAGAATATTTTAAAGTTTTCGATTTTTTTAGACTACAGCTAGTTGGTGAGCTTCTACTACAGGGAAATCAATTTCAGTATTGGCCGTGTTGTTGAAATAATTAGTAAGTGTGTTTAGTGCTACATGGCCAACAATTTCTCCCACTTCACCTTCGGTAACTCCAGCAGATTTCACTGCGTTTACATCGGCATCGTTTACATGACCTCTTTTACGAACCAACGTTTGAGCAAAAGTTAAGATTGCCTCGATCTTTGCCTCTTTTGATTTTCCTAAACGTGCTGCATCCATGGCTGCTGCGTCTAGCTTAGCAAGATTAGCTCCTAGATAAGTGTGAGCCGATAAACAATAATTACAAGCATTGCTTTCGGCAACGGCAAGTGCAATCAGCGCACTAGTTTTAACTCCTAGTGTTCCGCCACTCAAGGCTCCACTTAGGTTCAAGTAGCTTTCCAAAAATGCAGGCGAGTTGCCCATCGTTCTCATCATGTTGGGTACTACTCCGAATTTAGAATGGATCGCGTTGAACAATTCTTTTGTTTTGCCTGATGCTGCATCAGGGCTTTGCGCTTTTAAACGTGTCATTTTATATTCTTTTGTTTATGTCGTTATTGACGATACAAAAGTGAGGGGTGGTGACCTACCTTAAAATGGACGATTAACGCAAAGTGGTGGACAAAATTTCTAGAGATGTATTTTATCAACACTTATCACAGAGGCTTTTGTTTCATCGTTGTGGAACAGTAATTGAAGCAAACCCATAAAAGGAAAACCCCAGAATTTCTTCTAGGGTTTCTTGTTTCTCGATACTTAAGTCTTTCTCCTTAGAAAGGATATTCTCCTTTTTCAATTACATGGTTAGCGATTTTTCTTCTGGCTTCTTTTAAATTATACGCATCAATTTTTGTGAACCGCTTCAAGCCAAGTTGCATAAAGCGTAGCTCGTCACCTTCCGCGAAAGCGTAAATAGCTTGCTTGCCAGCAGACGCTGCCTTCTCGATAGCATAATGAAGATAAACAATCGCCATTTCTTTTTCTATTGCACATGCTTTTTCGCCACGGATGCCAATCAACTTTTCTACACGCAACAACGCTGATTCGGCAGCGTAACATTCAATGAGCATATCGGCCAAATTCATCAACACTTCTTGTTCTTCCGAAAGCTTCATCATGAACTTTTGAACGGCTGCTCCGGAAATCATTAAGCCAGCCTTCTTCAAATTGGCCAAGGCTTTTTTCTCTTTTGCGAACAACGCACTGTCATCACCACTTCCAAAATCAGGAATAGCCATCAACTCCTTTTGAACTGCCATGGCGGGAGTCATTAAGTCGATTGTTCCTTTCATTGCACGTTTCATCAACATGTCGATAGTAAGAAGACGATTGATTTCATTGGTTCCTTCAAAGATTCTATTGATACGGGCATCGCGATACGCGCGATCCATTGGGCCTTCTGCTGAGAAGCCCATGCCTCCATAAATTTGTACACCTTCATCTACCGTGAAATCCAACACTTCGCTTCCGTGGACTTTTAAGATTGCACACTCAATCGCAAATTCTTCTAACGCTTTTAGCCGTGCTTGCGCTTTGTCCATGCCACCGACTACAAACGCTTCATAGGCATCATCAATGTTTTGCGAAGCACGATAACAAGCTGACTCAGAAACAAAAACCTTCGTTACCATTTCAGAAATCTTATGCTTAATCGCCCCAAAATTGGAAATAGAAGTTCCAAATTGCTTACGTTCTTTAGCGTATTTCACGGCAAGACTAATAGTAGCCTTACTTCCACCAACGGCAGACACGCCTAACTTAATGCGGCCAATATTTAAAATGTTAACAGCAATCTTAAATCCATTTTCACGTTCACTCAATAAATTTTCAACCGGCACTTTACAATCATTAAAGAAAATCTGACGAGTGGAAGATCCCTTAATACCCATCTTATGTTCTTCTTCATTCATGGTGATGCCACCGAATGCTTTCTCAACAATAAAAGCACTCAGGTTTTTATCGTTATCGATCTTGGCAAACACAACAAAGATGTCAGCAAACCCTCCGTTGGTAATCCACATTTTTTGTCCGTTGATCACATAGTGTTTTCCGTCAGCACTAAGCACCGCTTTTGTTTTACCAGAGTTGGCATCCGAACCTGAATCGGGTTCAGTTAAACAATACGCAGCTTTCCATTTTCCGCTAGCAAGGTTCGGAATGTATTTTTTCTTTTGCGCTTCATTACCGTAATACAAAATGGGAAGTGTGCCTATACCCGTATGCGCTGAAATGCCAACGGCAAAAGAATAACCACCACCAAGTACTTCTGCCACCAACATTGTAGTATTGAAGTCCATACCAAAACCACCTAATTCTTGTGGAACAGAGGTGCCTAATAATCCGAGCTCGCCTGCTTTATCAAGAAGTGAAGGCATAAGAGAAGGATCCTTTTGAGAATCGATTTCGTTTAAGCGCGGATATACTTCTTGCTTTAAGAAATCCTTACACGTCTGCGCGATCATGCGTTGCTCTTCATTGAATTCCTCTGGAATGAAGATATCGTTTGCTTGCGTATCGCGGATAAGAAATTCACCGCCTTTGATTGCTTTTTTTGTTTCAGTGGTAGTCATACTGGTTGTTAGTTGATAGATGTTAGTTGTTGGTCTCGCTTTTTTTGAAAGTAGTTTATAAGTCCATTTAATAATTTTTTACAGGATCTAATATTATTGAGAATAGTAGTTTGTTCTTCATTAGAAAGAAATCCTAAATCATAGGCTAATATTATCTGAGTTTCAACCTCGTACAAGCTTCCTCTTGCAATGAAGAAAAATTGAAGTGAATCTTTTGAATGATTTCTACCACAACCTTCAGCTATATTAGATGGAATTGAGACTGCTGCTCTGCGTAGCTGATTAGTTAATCCGAATTGTTCTTCCTTTGGGAAGGGTTTAGTTACTTGATAAATGTATCCAACCAGATCCTTAGTCTGTTTCCAAACTTCTAAATCCTGATATGATTCTGCCTTACTCATCTAACAACTAATAACCAACAACTATCAACTAATTCAAGAGCTCATAAATCCCCGCCACGCCTTGTCCACCACCCACGCAAGCTGTTACCATTCCATATTTTTTATTTTGTCTTTTTAATTCATTGAACAGTTGTACTGACAAGCGAGCTCCGGAAGCACCCAACGGATGGCCTACTGCTATTGCTCCTCCATTTACGTTAAGTTTAGATCGGTCGATACCAAGTTCTTTAACTACCGCCAATGATTGTGAAGCAAAAGCTTCGTTCAATTCTATCAAGTCAATATCTTGTAATTTCATGCCAGCAATTTTCAATGCTTTTGGAATCGCAGCAACTGGACCAATGCCCATAATGCGTGGATCAACGCCTGCGGTGGCGTAGCTTAGCATTTTTGCAATTGGCTTCAAATTCAATTGCTTTACCATTCGTTCACTCATCACCACCACGAAAGCTGCCCCATCCGAAGTTTGCGAGGAGTTTCCTGCCGTAACACTTCCACCAGCAGCAAAGACTGGTTTCAATTTTGATAAGCCTTCTAAAGTTGTGTCTGCACGAATACCTTCATCTTTTTCTACAATGTATTCACGAGTTTTCTTTTTCATGTTTTCGTCTACATACACTTCCTTCACAGTGATGGGTACAATTTCACTTGCGAATTTACCGGCTGCCCACGCTGCGGCTGCTTTTGTATGCGACTCTACCGAAAATTGATCCTGTTCTTCCCGTGAAATTTTAAATTGCTTCGAAACCTCTTCTGCTGTTAACCCCATGCTAGTGTAGTAGGTAGGGTTATCTTTTGCGATAGTATAGTTCAAGGCTGTTTTAAAGCCCATGGTTGGCACCATTGACATGGATTCAGTTCCTCCCGCAATAATAATATCGGCTTGGCCTGCATGAATGCGTGCGCTCGCAATGGCAATCGCCTCCACGCCAGATCCGCAATAGCGATTAATTACCAAACCCGGCACATCAATGCCTAATGCTAAAAGAGCAATCATTCTTCCCATCTGCATGCCTTGCTCGGCTTCTGGCACAGCATTGCCCACAATCAGATCGTCTACCATTTTATTTTCCAAACCAGGAATAGATTTCACCAAATGCTTAATCACATCCGATGCAAGATCATCTGGGCGGGTAAATCTAAATCCACCCTTTTTTGCTTTTCCAACTGCTGTGCGAAATCCTGCTACAATGTATGCGTCCATGTCTTTAGTTGTTAGTTATTAGTTGATTGTTATTAGGTTGATTGTCACTATTTACTAACAACCAACAACTAACAACTTTTTAGTTCCTCAAAGGCTTTCCTCCCGTTAATATCGCCTGTATTCTTTCCAATGTTTTCTTTTCTCCTGTTAGAGATAAAAACGCTTCACGTTCAAGATCCAATAAGTATTGCTCGCTTACTTCTTGTGGAGATGTTAGATCGCCACCGCACATTACGTTAGCAATCCATTTAGAAACCTTCACATCATGTTCTGAAACATATCTACCCATCAACATGCCTTGTAATCCCGCAAGGAATAATGCCTGACCTGATCTCCCTTGCACTCGAATGTTCTTTGCTTGCAAAGGCATTGTATACCCAGCCTCAGCCAATTCAATAGCAGTTGTTTTTGCATCCGAAATCTGGCGGTCTTTATTCATCGAAATGCGATCCAACTTTTTTAGTATTCCAAATTCACGCGCTTCTTCTGCGGAGGTAGCAACCTTTGCTGTCGCAATCGTCATGAAGGCATTTTGAAGTGCATTCAATTCAATATCACCATCTTCAAAAACATCGCTTACTCGTTTTGCAAACTCCTTTGTTCCTCCTCCACCTGGAATTAGCCCGACACCAACTTCTACCAACCCAACATACGTTTCGGCAGCAGCCTGAGCAATGTCGGCATGCATAGTCATTTCACAACCACCGCCTAACGTTCGGCCTTGCGGACAAACAACTACAGGGATAGAAGAATAACGCAAACGCATTACAGTATTCTGGAAATGCTTGATCATGAAATCGATCTCATCATATTCCTGTTCGATGGCATACATAAACACCAATCCTAAATTCGCGCCAAGCGAAAAATCAGATCCTTGATGACCAACAACCAATCCTCTATAATCTTTTTCAGCCAGATCTATTGCTTTGTTCAATCCCTCAATAACTTCACTGCCTAGTGTGTAGCTTTTTGTATGCCAACCGAAGTTGAGAATGCCATCGCCCAGATCAATAATTTTTGAACCTGGATTTTTCCACACTACATTTTCGCTCTTATTTTCAAGTATGATGAAGCTTTCCTTTCCAGGGATTGACTTGTAAGATTTAGATGGAATGTCGTAATATTTGCGCTCCCCGCCTTCAACTTTATAAAATGATTTATTACCAGTAGAGAGCATCTCGTACACCCACTGATTGGGTTTGTATCCAGCGGCTTCCATCAACGGAATACTCTTTTCAACACCAACGGCATCCCACGTTTCAAACGGACCAATCTCCCAACCAAAGCCTCCACATATAGCATCGTCTATTCTGAAAAGCTCATCGCTTATTTCAGGAATGCGATTAGTAACGTACTTGAATATGTCGAAGAAACAATCACGATAGAAATCGCCAGCTTTATCTTTACCCGCTAATAAAACTTTGAAACGATCTTTTAGATTATCAATAGTCTTTGTAGTCTCAAGCGTGGCAAACTTTATTTTTTCTTTGGATTTATATTCGAGGGTTTTTAAATCGAGGGTAAGAATTTCTGTTTCGCCTTTTGCATTTTTTGTTTTCTTATAGAATCCTTGACCCGTTTTATCACCAAGCCATTTGTTGGCTTCTAATTTTGATACAACTTCTGGAAGTTTAAACATGTCCCGACTTTCATCATTAGGAAGTCCTGCATACAGATTGTTAGCTACTTTCACTAGCGTATCCAAACCAACCACATCAGAAGTTCTAAACGTTGCGGACTTTGGCCTTCCAATAACTGGGCCAGTGAGTTTGTCAATTTCATCCACATTCAAATCGAACTTGCGCATGGAGTCAATTACCTTCAGCATTCCATAAACTCCAACACGGTTTCCGATAAATGCTGGCGTGTCTTTACAGAGAACGGTAGTCTTGCCTAAGAACAAATCACCATAGTTCAATAAAAACTTTGTTACATCTTGATCAGTTTTTTGTGTAGGGATAATTTCCAATAATTTTAAATAGCGAGGAGGATTGAAGAAGTGTGTGCCCGCAAAATGTTTTTGAAAATCTTCGCTTCGGCCTTCTCCCATTAAATGAATTGGGATGCCCGATGTATTAGAGGTAACTAGGGTACCAGGGGTTCTGTATTTTTCTACCTCTTCATACACTTTCTTTTTAATATCTAGATTTTCGACAACCACTTCAATAGTCCAATCGACATTTTTGATTTTAGACATGTCGTCAGTGAAGTTGCCAAGCTTTACACGCGAAGCAAACTTTTTGCTATACAAGGAAGCTGGGTTAGATTTTAATGTGGCTTCAAAAGCACTATTTACAATTCTGTTTTTTACTGCTGGATGATCAAGAGTAAGATTTTTCTTTTTCTCATCGTCAGTTAATTCCTTCGGGGCGATATCTAACAAAAGTACATCTACACCAATATTAGCGAAATGACATGCTATGCGCGAGCCCATAATGCCTGATCCTAAAACTGCTACTCTGCGAATGGTACGGTTCATATTTTTTAATTTTGAATACGATAATTTTAATTAGTCAATTGCTCTGCTTGCCTCATTGGCTAGTTGAACATCGGCCAGTTGGTTTCTTTCTATAACCTGATTTATTGCTTGTACTACTTCAAAAAATACTGAAAGCTTTTGCGCTGGGATTTCCTCTTTAACCGCTTCATTAAAACACAATACGGTTTCTCTTGCCTTCTCTTTCATCTTCTTACCATCCTTCGTTAAAAGAATTTTAACTGACCTTTTATCGGCTTGATCTACCTGTCTATAGATAAGACCTTTTTCTTCCATGGATTTTAATAGACGTGTTAGACTTTTTGTTTCCAATCCCATTAAGGGAGCAATCTTAGTTGCTGGAGTGCCGTCTTCAGAATGAATGTTCAGCAAGGCAAAACCAATCGACATTGTGCCTCCGTATTTTAACGCTTGTTGATTGTACATACGCGAGATGGCATGCCAAGAAGATTTAATGTTAAAATCAATGGTTTCTTCTCTTTTCATTTATTGCAACCGATAACGAAAGGTATAAATTTTTATTCGGCATGCATACTATCGTCCAAATTTATTTTTTCTTTTGTATCGATTGAGACAACGCAACTAGAACGGTCACAATTGAAATTATACAATTGAAATTGTTATTTGATTCCCTATTTCTACTTTTGAAAGCTACAAGCATTCACATTAAAAAATAACTACATGAATTTTAGAATTGAGAAAGACACAATGGGCGAAGTACAAGTGCCTGCAGATAAATACTGGGGCGCACAAACAGAGCGATCGCGCAATAATTTTAAAATTGGCCCAGAAGCAAGCATGCCAAAGGAAATAATCTATGCTTTTGGTTATTTAAAAAAAGCAGCCGCTCATGCCAATTTTGAACTAGGTGTATTAAGTGTAGACAAGCGAGATTTGATAGGGCAGGCATGTGACGAAATTATTGCTGGTAAACTGGACGATCAATTTCCTTTGGTAATTTGGCAAACCGGATCAGGCACACAAAGCAACATGAATGCGAATGAAGTGATTGCATATCGGGCTCATGTTTTATCAGGGGGGAAATTAGCTGACGAGAAAAAAGTACTACATCCAAACGATGATGTAAATAAATCTCAATCATCTAACGATACTTTCCCAACGGCCATGCACATTGCGGCTTACAAGCAAGCTAAAGAAATCACCATACCAGGCTTAACCAAACTTCGCGATACGTTGGCTGCCAAATCTGAAGCATTTAAATCTATCGTAAAAACAGGGCGAACTCATTTTATGGATGCAACGCCACTCACATTAGGTCAAGAGTTTTCTGGGTATGTGCAGCAGCTAACAAACAGTATTCGTGCTATCAATAATGCATTAGAAATGATTCGTGAACTAGCCTTAGGCGGCACGGCCGTTGGCACGGGATTAAATACACCCAAAGGATATGATGTGCTTGTTGCTAAGAAGATAGCTGATATTACTGGCTATCCATTTATAACCGCACCCAACAAATTTGAAGCACTCGCTGCTCACGATGCCATGGTAGAACTTTCAGGGGCCTATAAAAGAAGTGCTGTATCACTAATGAAAATAGCGAATGACATTCGCATGCTTAGTTCGGGGCCACGCAGTGGCATTGGCGAACTTATTATTCCGGATAACGAGCCAGGCTCTTCCATTATGCCGGGTAAAGTGAATCCTACGCAACCAGAAGCATTAACAATGGTATGCGCACAAATAATGGGAAACGATGTTGCGGTTTCTATTGGTGGCGCTACTGGCCATTTTGAGTTGAATGTTTTTAAACCAGTGATAGCCTATAATGTGTTGCAATCTGGGAGATTGCTGGGAGATGCTTGTGTGTCGTTTACTGAAAGATGTGCCATTGGCATTGAACCCAATCTTCCCATCATTAAACAACATATGGAAAACTCGTTGATGCTAGTTACCTCGTTGAACACTCATATTGGTTATGAAAACGCAGCTAAGATTGCCAAGAAGGCGCACAAAGAAAACAAAACCTTGCGCGAAGCGGCAGTTGAATTAAAGTTAGTTACTTCGGAGCAATTTGATGAGTGGGTAAGACCAGAAAAAATGGTTTAATTAATTGGGCAAGTATTTCTAAAATCTAAAAATCAAAGAAATTTATTAATTTTAACATTGAATTAACCCTCAAGCAAATGAAAATCCGAGTTATTGTTCTTTTTGTTGTGCTTCTTTTTGGCGCATCACAAACCTTCGCGCAGCTATCCAAAAAAGAAAAAAAGGAGTGGAAAAAGAAAGCGAAAGAGTTTGCTAAAAACCCTGACAATTTAAAAACACTTGTCGACCAAAAGCAAACAGCAGATAATGCAGTTACAACACTGAAAGGTGATGTAGCAAAATTTCAAACATCATTAACCGAAAAAGATGCTAAAATTGGTGACCTTGAAAATCAGTTGAGTGCTGCTCAATCTGAACTTGCCTCCACGAAAGCAGAACTGGCAAAAAAATTAGAAACTCCTCCTCCTCCAAATCCGATGGACTTTTCAAAAGGCTTGGTGTTTAAAGTTCAGATTGGAGCTTTCAAGAATAAAAACTTAGCCAAATATTTTGATAACAATCCCAACTTTGGTGGCGAGGTAAAAGAAGGTGAACCACAAAAGGTAACGATTGGTATTTTCCGCGACTACTGGGAAGCAGACACGTTCAAAAAGTATTTGCGCGAAATGGGTGTAAGTGATGCTTGGATTGTGCCTTACAAAGATGCCATGCGGGTAGATATTAAAGATGTACTTGAAGGTGTAGTTGCCGATAAGCCGAAGGGATCGAAGTAATAAGTTAATCTTTTACAGAATAAAAGCAGTACCAAAAAGTGCTGCTTTTTTTTATACTGGTAGACAATGAAAATAATTTCTCTGTTAGTATTAAGCATTATCGCATACAATGGAGTAGCGCAAATACGCGTTGGCACACTCAACTTGAAGGCTAAAGAAATTTACAAAATTTTAGATTCTGATATAGTAGTGGCCGATTCACTCATCATGGGCGATTCTTCCAAAATCATTTTAGATGTTTCTAAAAAGGAAAACTTTTTGCATTTTAAATGGATAAGCATAGGCTCAGGCTGCTCCATTATTGGCAGAGGAAAACAAGGAGCAATTGGAGGTAAAGGTGCGAATGGCGCGAATGGAGTTGGCCCTTGTGTGGATGCTAAGCCTGGACAAAATGGATTTAAAGGAGGCAATGGTGAAGATGGCAGAAATCTCACAATGTATCTAAGCAATATTTCTATCAAAGGCAGTCTTATAATTGATTTGAGCGGTGGCGATGGCGGTGATGGTGGCAAAGGTGGTACTGGTGGACATGGTGGTGCAGGAACTCGCGTTTGCCAAGGTGGCGATGCTGGCAACGGAGGTAACGGAGGCGATGGAGGCAATGGAGGTGAATCGGGAAAATTGAATATTAATTGCCAAAACTGTGAAGTAGACCTAAGAACAATTGAAGGTACTCTAATGATAATGAGGCTTTATGGAGGCTATGCTGGCATTGGCGGCAAAATGGGAATTGCCGGACGTGTTGGTACCGGTTCGGTTAAAGATGGCGCCTCTGGGAAAAATGGAATAGACGGTAACGAGGGCATTAGTGCCAAACATGGGCTTTTTATCTATTTACCTAAATGAAGAAGCGATGGATTCTAAAACCCAATCCTTCCTCTGATGCAATAGAGAAACTAAGTAGCTCTCTCAACCTCAATTCAACACTTACTTCTACTTTGCTGCAAAGGGGCATAACAACTTTTGATGATGCCAAAAATTTCTTTCGGCCAACGTTAGATCAACTGCACAATCCTTTTCTTTTGAAGGGAATGGACAAGGCGGTGGAAAGAATAAAATTAGCCGTTGATTCCGATGAAAAAATATTGGTCTTTGGCGATTATGATGTAGATGGCACAACGGCCGTTGCAGTGGTTTATAATTTCCTGAAAAGTTTCTACACTCGTGTGGAATACTACATTCCAGATCGGTACAAAGAAGGCTATGGCGTGTCGGAAGAGGGAATTGAATGGGCCGCTACAAATGGTTTTGCTCTTATTATCACACTCGACTTAGGCATTAAAGCTTCCACCATGGTGGATTTGGGCAACAGCAAAGGGCTTGATTTTATTATTTGTGATCATCATTTACCTGATGACTCGGTGCCAAAAGCAGTAGCTGTTCTCGATCCCAAACAAAAAGATTGTAACTACCCCTTTGATGAGCTTAGTGGTTGCGGATTAGGGTTTAAATTGATCCAAGCCTATTCACAAAAGTATTTGCCTTCAGCCGATATCTTTCAATACTTGGATTTGGTTTGCGTGAGCATAGCTTCCGACATTGTTCCGATTAATGGCGAGAACAGAATTCTTTCTTACTTCGGATTAAAAAAACTCAATACAAATCCATCTCCAGGGTTAAAAGCCTTGAAGGAAATTGCAAGTATTAAAGGCGACTTAGATATTGCTGGAATAGTGTTCACACTTGGCCCACGCATAAACTCTGCTGGCCGCGTGGCTCATGCCAATGGCGCAGTAGAATTGCTTACAGCCTTAACAGAGAATGAAGCCCTTGAGAAAGCAGAAAAGCTGAACCTTAAAAATGATTTGAGAAGAACTTTTGATCTAACAACAACCGAAGAAGCCATTGCTATCATTGAGGCTGAGCCTGCTCTACAATCAAAAAAATCTACCGTTTTATTTAAGCCCACGTGGCACAAAGGAGTAATTGGCATAGTTGCTGCTAGGTGTATCGAAAAATATTATAAGCCAACCGTGATCTTGACTGAATCGAACGAAAAGATTACCGGCTCTGCTAGAAGCATTGCTGGCTTTGATCTATATGCAGCTTTATTAAAGTGCAGCGATCTTCTTGAAAAATTTGGCGGTCATAAATATGCTGCAGGTCTTACTATGGACAAAGCGAATTTGAAAGCCTTTGAAGATAAATTTGAAGAGGTTGTGTCGTCCACCGTTACTGATGATATGCTCATTCCTAAAATCGATATCGACCAAGTGATCTCATTTGATATCATTACCCCTAAATTTTTGTCCATACTCAAACAAATGGCTCCTTTCGGCCCAGAAAATCTCAATCCCACATTTGAAACAAAAAATGTAACTGTGCTTAATTCGCTTTCCAATTTTAAAGATAGGCACATTCGCTTTCTAGCGGGCCAACAAGGCAATCAATCGTTTTTCAATGTACTTGGCTTTGACATGGTGCATTATTTTGAGTTGCTAAAAAGCGGCAATTCATTTAAAATGGCTTATACTATCGAAGAAAATAATTATAACGGAAACACTTCTATTCAGCTACGGATAAAAGACCTTAAATTTGAAGATTGAGAAATTAAGCTAAAACCAATTTCAATGAAGTTACGCGCAGAAAACCTGATCAAAAAATATAAAAAACGCACTGTTGTAAACGATGTAACAGTAGAAGTTGAGCAAGGCGAAATTGTTGGCTTGCTTGGCCCCAACGGTGCAGGTAAAACTACCAGCTTCTACATGATAGTTGGTTTAATAAAACCCAATTCAGGTAATATTTTTCTGGAGGATAAAAACATTACACAGTTGCCAATGTATCAGCGTGCAAAGCTTGGCATTGGCTATTTGGCTCAAGAAGCATCGGTGTTTAGAAAACTTACAGTTGAGGAGAATATACTTGCACCACTTGAAATGCGGGATATGAGTTCTAAGGATCGCAAAGAAAAAGTAGAGCAATTGCTCGAGGAGTTCAGCCTTACGCACGTGAGAAAAAATCTTGGAATAGTGCTTTCCGGTGGTGAAAGAAGAAGAACTGAAATAGCACGAGCCTTGGCTGTCGACCCCAAGTTTGTGTTACTTGATGAACCCTTTGCAGGCGTTGATCCTATTGCTGTAGAAGAGATTCAAACCATAGTTGCCAAACTGAAAAAGAAAAACATTGGCATCTTAATTACTGACCACAATGTGGATGAAACTCTTTCCATTACCGATCGAGCCTACCTGATGGTGGATGGCAAACTCTTTAGAGCAGGCTCATCAGAGGAATTAGCCAACGATCCAATGGTGCGCAAGGTATATCTGGGTCAAAACTTCCAATTAAAAAAATCACGAGTAGAAGTTCAGTCGTTACCAATCGAGTAATTCACTAACTGATATTAAATCTTAAAGGCTTAGAATTATTCTGTGTTTTGCATATCGCTGGTAAGCGATTACTTTTACCGATTGCGAAACCATGCAAATACTCAATTCCATACTTACTTGGGTGATGAGAAAGCGGATCCACCAGATCGAGCTTTTCATGAAATACCCGATGGATGTGCAAGATGAAACACTCAAGAAACTCCTATCAACCGCCCGCTATACTGAGTTTGGCAAGCGTTATTCCTTTGAAGACATTGTTAACTATGAAGACTTTAAAAGTCGCGTGCCTGTTCATACTTATGAGCAACTCTTCCCTTATATCAACCGACTACTTCATGGCGAGCAAAATATTTTATGGCCATCTGAAGTAAAATGGTTCGCGAAATCATCGGGTACAACCAATGCGCGAAGTAAATTTATTCCAGTTTCTTATGAAGCCTTAGAGGAATGTCATTACAAAGGCGGAAAAGATTTGCTTTCGATTTATGTAAACAACTATCCGGCAACAAAAATTTTCAGTGGAAAAGGATTGGGCGTTGGTGGCAGCTATCAGGTAAACGAGTTCGACCCTTCTGCTTCCTCTCACTATGGTGATGTATCAGCCCTTATTATGCAAAACCTTCCACCGTGGGCAGAATTTATACGCACGCCCAGCATAGATGTAGCCCTGATGGGAAATTGGGAAGAGAAAATTGATAAAATAGCACTGCAAACTTCGAAGGTAAATGTTACTCATATATCAGGCGTACCCACTTGGACGGTACTACTGCTGCAACGAATCTTAGAATTAGAAAATAAAAGTAGCCTGCTGGAAGTATGGCCTAATTTGGAAGTATTCTTTCACGGTGCTGTAGCTTTTGCCCCTTACCGAAACCTTTTTAAGAGCCTGATCCCTGGAAATCAAATGAACTATTGGGAAACCTATAATGCCAGCGAAGGTTTCTTTGGCATTCAGGATCAGAAAAATTCTGAAGACCTACTGTTGATGCTCGACTATGGGGTTTTCTATGAGTTTATTCCGATGGAAGAATTTGACAAAGAATATCCAAAGGCAATTGGGTTGGGCGATGTCGAGATAGGAAAAAATTATGCCATGGTAATTTCCACCAATTCTGGCCTATGGCGATACAATATTGGGGATACTGTAAAATTTACAAGCAAAGCTCCTTATCGCATTAGAATTTCAGGAAGAACAAAGCACTTTATCAATGCTTTTGGAGAAGAGATCATTATAGAAAATGCTGAAGTTGCCATTACACATGCCTGTGAACAAACCGGTGCCGTTATCGATAATTATACTGCCGCTCCTATTTACTTGGAAAAAGATAAACGGGGCGGGCATGAGTGGATTGTAGAGTTTAAAAAATTGCCAGATAGCCTAGATAATTTTACTCAGATATTAGATCAAACTTTACGTAAAGTAAATTCAGACTATGATGCAAAGCGGTTTCAAGATTTAGCCTTAGTGTTACCAACTATACACAGTGTGGCCGAAGGCACTTTTTATAATTGGATGAAGAAGCGGGGCAAATTAGGAGGCCAAAATAAAGTACCGCGTTTAAGCAACTCACGCGAATATGTTGACGATATTCTTACTATGATTTAGGCATCGCGCCATTTTATTCCACAGCCTATTGCCTTGGTTTTAGTTATGGGAACAATACTTCCTTCCAATAAGGCATCAACAGCATTCTCCACGTATTTCTTCTTTGCTTTAGAAGCATCTCTGGCATTGTCATCTATAGCACCAATATAGGCTACTTTGAATTCTTCATTTTGTTTTACTAACACAAAAACATGTGGGGTGTTAGTAGCCCCAAAAGTTTGAGCTACCGTTTGGGTATTATCCCATAAATAAGCAAAATCATACTTTTTTGTGTTGGCCTCGTTCACCATTTCATTAAAAGAATCTTCTGGTGATTTTGTTTCATCATTAGAATTAATTGTAACTACTGGGAAGTTAAGCTTACTATACTTTTTATGAAGATCAATAATTCGAGAGTTGTATATCTTTGAAACAGGACACGTATTGCAATCAAATATCAAGATGATCCCTTTTGCGCTCTCGTAAGTAGAAAGCGATATGTATTTTCCGTCTACATTTTTTAAGCTAAAATCAGCAACCATATCCCCAACATCATAACCCTTTTTGGGAGCAATGGGCGCTACCAAATTGAAAAAAAATGCAAATACTATAATAATGATTTTCATAAGCTCTATTTTACTTGTTTGATCAACTCTTCTAGTTCGCCTTCCTTCAATTCACGTTCAATAAATTTTCTTTTGCCCGTCATCGTATTAATAACAAGCGTTGCAGGCAAAGCACCCGACCAGTGTGAATCAACTTTGTCGATCCACGTATTGGCATCCGACTCATCTAAGATAAGAACAGTTGAGGTTATTTTTTTTCTTTCAACAAACTTAAATACCTTATCCGTAGAGTTGTCAGTTTGTAAATCAAGACTAACTAACGTAACCTTTGCTGTTTTATCATTCAAGGTTATTTTTTCAAATAGGGGCATTTCTTTTACACAAGGTGCACACCATGTTGCCCAAAAATTAATAATTTGAGTTTGCTCTGATTTTGCAGAGATAAGTTGGTCAATCGTTGATATTTTTACGATTGATATGCCTTGAGAGAAAGTTGTGTTAGGCAATAGCAAAAGATAAAGCAAGGCAATTATCAGTTTCTTCATTGGTCGGAAGAATCATTTAAAAGAATCATTTTGAGATAGTTATACATTAGCAAATAAAAGGGTAAATAGTATTCCACAAAATTTATGAGTTATCAACATTACCCAAATATTATCAGTTATATATTTGATTATCAACTTGTTAATTCTATTATCTTGAAGCCGGTATTTGTGGACAACTAATTTGTAATTGTTTCTGCAAGCACCAGAAAATCAAATATATAGAAAAAAAATACCAGTCAT
This sequence comes from Cytophagales bacterium, assembly GCA_038205685.1. GTDB lineage: Bacteria > Bacteroidota > Bacteroidia > Cytophagales > Cyclobacteriaceae > ELB16-189. Next base: position 35,458 of record JBBRBQ010000026.1, read on the forward strand.
TAACTTAGATGACTGGTATTTTTTATGAGCGTAATAGAATATTAGCTAAGCACTTTCTTTGGCTTGAATGCTGATGTAATTATAGACCTTTGTGGTGAGGTCTTTTGAATCAGCCTATCAACTGTATTACTATTAAAGTGTTGATAGTACCATTCATTGTAATCTGTATATTGAATACAGTCATTTAATAACTCCTTTTCTCTCAGAATTTTGATTATCTTTTTGTTGTCGAAAGAGTTCCTGATTTTCTGCTTTTGATCTTCGGGCAAAGCCGCAATTCGAATAAAATCTATCCCCTTATAATTGTCTCCTTCTATTTTCATAGCATTCAATATTTTTGACACCTGTTTATCTTTGAAATTTTAGTTTGGTAACCCTCTATTTCAAAAATCAAAGTTAGCAACTTTTGATATGGCTTTTATAAATCTGTTAACTATGTAATTATTATTTAAAGCATTAGACATTAATCAATCATGTTATATAAATTAGTGGTATGGTATGGAATGAATTTCAAAAGTTGCCAATTGAATTAAAGGTAAAATCTCTTTATGAAAAGGGTACCTACATCATGTCTATCCGATATTACCGCTATAAAATAAATCTCTATTTGTTAGGCAGTCTTTATGTAGAAGTGTTTGTTAATCACAAAAAATCGTTGGTTGAAAAAATAGATATTATGGATACGCACCACTCTAGAATGAAGTTTTATGCTGATCAAATCAAACTTCCATTGGGCTGTTTATCCTAAAATAAAAAAAGGCTCTCGTGAGCCTTCTTATAAAATTGTTCCAACTATTATGCTGCCGATTCTTGAACCTTAGCTGTTATTTTAAGAATTACTGACTTCTTGGCTTTGTACATGCAATAGCCACATTGGTAATGCTTCATTAGCTCGCCTTCTTCAGTTGCAGAAGCTGGTCTAATAACTTCTTCTTTTACAACTTTAAAGGTTTGATAATTACATTCTGGACATTGAATAGCATGTAAATGTCCAGAATATTTTTCAATTTTTATGAATCCACTTTCTTCGTCCTTCCAAACATCATAGTCAACAGAAAACACATTCTCTTCTGCTTGCATACCTTCATCCAAATAAACATCTTCTTCTTCTTCGCTCAGCAACTTCATTGGTTTACCAGTCTTAGGAGAAATCCGAGGCTTGTAACGTAATACTTTAAGTCTTTTTTCAATGTAGAAGGGATAATAAAATTTGAGTAGGTTTTGAATGATTACAGCGGTAATCAAGCCCATCATAATCGTGAGGAAAATCCTTACGGGAATCATTATAGTCTTTATATCATCGGGGATATTTGAATTGAAAAAGAAACCTGCACCTACTATAATAACTATAGTAGCTATCCATAAAGCGGAAATTTCAAATTTGTTTATAAAATCATATTTATCCTTGTTATCTCCATTTGAAGCGAGACGGATAAAATACCCGAGGACAATTAATATACCTGCAGCCAAACAGATATAAGCCACATTTGCAGCAAGTGAGTTCCAATCATCATATTTATGCACCATAATACTTTTTTATTTTCGTTTTGTTGAGGTTAGCAAATATAATAAACCGCGCTTGCCAATTCCAAGTGGGTTAATCCAAAGATATGTAAATAGATTACACTTTTTAATTTTTTTTGGAAAAACTACGGTCCAAAAATAATTTTACCAATTCAAAGGACTGAACAGGGTTCTCAACCATTCCTAAGTGCCCCGTATTTTTTAATATATGAAACGAGGGTTTTTTTGATAATTTAGCCTGACTCTCAATGGTTTGGGGTGAAATGAAAGAATCATGATCACCGGCTATAAATAAAGTAGGTATTTTAAGGTGGTTAAGTGTCTGGATAAAATCAACCCTGTCTCTCATAGCTCTAGAATATTCAATGATTGATTGAGGTTTTGTAGTAGCGCATATTTTCTCAACTTTTTTATGAGAAGGATGATCCTTTTCATAAAATAAAGAAGGAACAAAGCTTGAAAGAAAGGGTTTTGCTCCGTTTTTGGAAACAAAATCAATCACCTTGTTGCGATTTTGTTGTTTCTCGGCAGTGTCTGCCTGAGCCGTAGAATGAAACAATCCTAGCCCAATCATTATGATCGGATTTATTTTCGCCATTGCTAACGCGACATATCCGCCTAAAGAATGCCCGATGATTACGGGATTTTTTATTTGTCGGCTTTCAATCCAATCGAGCATTAGCTGAGCTATATCAAAAATAGAAAAGGTGTGTTCAGGAAGTGGAGTTTTGCCAAAACCTGGTAGATCTGGCATGATTACGCAATAGTGTTTAGCTAAAGAATTTGCTAGCTCATCCCAAATTTCATGGGTTTCACAAAAGCCATGAAGTAGAATTACCGAATCACCCGTGCCTCTTTCTATCGAGAAAATGGAATCCATGGCTTATTTGATCTCTATGAGCTCCAGCATTTCAATTACTGTTTTCTTTATGCCTTGCGGATCAATGCCAACTTCTTGATGGAGCTCCATTTGCTCGCCATGTTCTATAATGGCATCTGGTATACCAAGTCTTTTTATTTCGATATGATAATTATGATCGGCCATAAATTCTAGAACTGCACTTCCAAAGCCACCTTGCAAACAGCCATCTTCAAGTGTAATTATTTTGGTAAATTTTTTACAGATGTGGTGCAATAATTCCTCATCCAATGGTTTGGCGAAACGCATATCATAGTGAGCAATCGATGTGCCTTTTTCGGCCAAGTCTTCGCATACTTCTACAACATAATTGCCAATGTGGCCTAACGTTAAAATGGCAAGACCTTCACCCTCTCTTATTATTCTTCCGGTCCCTATTTCAATTTCCTGAAAAGGAGTTTCCCATTTTGGCATTACGCCTTGTCCTCTGGGGTAGCGAATTGAAAATGCCTTTTCCTTGCGGGGAAGCTGAGCAGTGAACATCAAATTTCTCAACTCTTCTTCATTCATCGGTGCCGACACAATCATATTAGGCAAGCAGCGGAAATAAGCAATATCGTAAGCTCCATGATGGGTTGGGCCATCCGCCCCAGCGAAACCTGCGCGATCTAAGCAAAAATTGACGGGAAGATTTTGAATGCAAACATCGTGCACTACCTGATCGTAAGCGCGTTGCATGAACGAGCTGTAGATATTACAAAAAGGAACAAGCCCTTGCGTGGCCAACCCCGCAGAGAACGTAACCGCATGTTGCTCGGCAATGCCCACATCAAAAGCGCGATCAGGCATTTCCTTCATCATTATATTAAGCGATGAACCCGAGGGCATGGCGGGTGTGATGCCTACAATTTTATCATTCGCTTTGGCTAGTTCAACAAGTGTTTTACCGAAGACATCCTGATACTTTGGAGCTTGGGGGGATGCATACGTTTTTTTATAAATCTCACCCGAAATTTTATCAAACGTGCCTGGTGCGTGCCATGTAGTAGCATTACCTTTTTCGGCTGGGCCATAACCTTTGCCTTTCGTAGTAACACAATGAAGAATCTTGGGGCCTTTGATGTTTTTAAGATCGTTAAGCACTGCTACCAAATGATCAACATCATGACCATCAACAGGGCCAAAGTATCTTAAATTTAACGATTCAAAAAGATTGCTTTGGCTTAACAGCGTTGCTTTTATTCCATTCTCAACTTTAGAAACAATTTCTTGTGCGCTTTTGCCAAAGTGACTTAGTTTGCCCAATAAGTTCCAAACATCATCTTTAAATTTATTATAGGTCTTTGAAGTGGTAATATCGGTGAGGTAATCTTTTAACGCACCCACATTAGGGTCAATAGACATACAATTATCGTTGAGGATAATCAATATGTTGGTATCAGAAACGCCTGCATGATTCAACCCTTCAAAGGCCATACCGCCAGTGAGTGCGCCATCGCCAATAATGGCCACGTGTTGTTTTTCGTTAAGTCCTAAATATTTTGAAGCCACGGCCATACCCAATGCAGCCGAAACTGAGGTGGAGCTATGCCCAACTCCAAAAGTATCGTATTCACTTTCTTTCCTTTTCGGGAATCCCGAAATGCCCTTGTAAACTCGGTTCGTATAAAAATTATCTTTTCTTCCCGTAAGGATTTTATGGCCGTAAGCTTGGTGGCCAACATCCCACACTAATTGATCGTAAGGGGTATTAAAAACATAGTGAAGCGCCACCGTTAACTCTACTACACCTAAACTAGCGCCAAAATGCCCACCATAAACAGAAACATTGTCGATAATGAATTGGCGTAACTCTTCGCAAAACTCTACCAATTGGGTTGGGCTCAATTTCTTGAGATCGGCAGGGCTATCAATATTAGCGAGTAATTTTCCGGGTGTGATAAGCATATTTTACTGATAGGTTATGCCCTCTTTAACAATCTATGATTCAAAGTGTTTCTGCTTGTAAAGAGTCTCCAATCTACAAAATTAGATTTATTTCTAGTCAGTTTGTAATCTCCTCAGCAGTTCAAGAAATATTAAAATGACTCTAAGGCTTAAAATGACCAATTGTGCCTTAATTTTGCGTAATGACCACCCAAGATAATTTTGAAATAAAGCTGCCTCTATTTGAAGGCCCGTTCGACTTGCTCCTATTTTTCATCGAGCGCGATGAACTGGATATTTACGATATACCCATTTTTAAAATCACTACAGATTTTTTGGAATACATCCGCCACCTAGAAACACTTAACGTGGATGTTGCTAGTGAATTTATTTTGGTGGCCGCCACATTGATGCGCATCAAATCAAAAATGCTGCTTCCTCGCCCCCAGTTGGATGAAAAGGGAAATGAGATTGACCCTCGTGAGGAGTTGGTGAAACACCTTCTCGAGTACAAAAAGTATAAATCGGTGATCGGGCAGTTCCATAGCATGGAAGAAGTGGAGCTGCAAAAAGAAAAGCGCGGCAACATAGTAAAGGAGTTGCGTGCATTGGCAGAAAGCACCAATGTAGAGGCTGAGTTGCAGGACATTGATTTGTTCAAGCTGCTCACAGTATTTGAAAAAGTATTGAAGCGATCTGAAGAAATTAAGAACAGGCCTGTGCACGAGGTAATCCAATATCCCTTTACAGTGGAAGGTCAAAAAGAATACATTCGCTCGATATTGGCAACTAAAGCAAGAGTGGCCTTTACTGAGTTATTTGAAAGCGGGCTTACGCGAATTGGCTTGATTTTTAATTTTCTGGCAATTCTAGAAATGCTCTCGTTGGGTCAATTGGGCTTGCAAGTAGGCGAGGGGTTCAATAATTTTTGGATAACAAAGCCAGAAGAAGTGGTGGATGTAACATCGCAATCGAACTAAATTATTTAAAACTTTTAATGCCATGGAAATCCCAATTGTGTTAGAAAAAAGAAGCAAGCCAAGGCTTAAATCTGAAATTACTTTTTTAATAGTGCACCTGTTGCCTCTGGCTGCTTTATTTACAGGAGCAACTTTATTTGATTGGATAATCTGTATATTTTTTTACTTTTTCAGGATGTTTTGGATAACGGGTGGCTATCATCGCTACTTTTCACACAAGTCGTATAAAACATCGCGCTGGTTTCAGTTTGTGATTGCGTTTATGGCACAAACATCCGCACAGAAAGGTGCATTATGGTGGGCTGCCCATCACAGACATCATCATCGCCACAGCGATACACCTTCCGATCCGCATTCAATGAAGCTCTATGGCTTTTGGTATTCGCATATCGGTTGGATTGTAGGGCCAGATTTTAAAGCAACGGATTTCAAAACTATTGGCGATTATGCTAAATACCCCGAACTAGTTTGGTTAAACAAATACCATGCTATCCCGCCCACGGTGTTGGGATTATTTATTATGGCACTTGGCGGCATTGTTGATGGAGGCAGCATCACCATGATGTTCAGTAATGTAGGTTTCTCAGCTTTATTTATTGGGTTTTTCTTAAGCACGGTTATTACCTATCATGGTACCTTTTCGATCAATTCAATTATGCACAAATTTGGCAACCAGCGCTACTCCACTGGCGATGAGTCGAAAAATAGCATCTGGTTGGCGTTGCTCACGCTGGGTGAAGGTTGGCACAACAACCATCACTATTATGAAGTAGCATCCCGCCAAGGTTTTTTCTGGTGGGAGATTGACATTACTTGGTACTTTCTTAAAATCTTTTCTTGGTTTGGATTAATTTGGGATTTGAAAGGGGTGCCCGATCATATCAAGCTTTCTAAAAACAAAGAACATGCTCAACAATTGCGTAGAGAATTTGAAGAAGTTGGCAAATCGGTTTAGCTTGCGCGAAATTCAGACTCCTTAGCTCAGCTGGTTAGAGCTACTGACTCTTAATCAGTAGGTCCAGGGTTCGAGTCCCTGAGGGGTCACAGCATTTTTTGAAGAAGTATTGGAATTTTGACTTCACTCACTAAATTTGCACACCCTTAGAAAACCAAGCTAAGGGAAAAAGCGGGAGTAGCTCAGTTGGTAGAGCACGACCTTGCCAAGGTCGGGGTCGCGAGTTCGAGTCTCGTTTCCCGCTCAAAACCTAGCCCCTCTCCCAATGAGAGGGGCTGTTTTTTAAAAGAGGTTTTGGATCAATGCCCGGGTGGTGGAATTGGTAGACACGCAGGACTTAAAATCCTGTGGCTAGTAATAGTCGTGCGGGTTCAATTCCCGCCCCGGGTACTTTTGGATGATCATCTGTAATTTTTTACGGTTACGCTTTATTGAGTAAACACCTAATTTTACTTAATTCCTCTAAGTAAATACCTGCTACTACTTTAGATTTAATTTAAAGATTTCTTAACATCCTAGTTTGGGTTGCCATTATCTCTATGGGCAAATTACATGCTATCAATTTATAGCAATGAGCAATCCTTCTATTCCCAATTACCTAGACCCTAATTTGCCGCCAGGGCTTAATCGCGTTCGCATACCAATTATCCAGGCTACCGATTTTACGGTTAAAAACTACGGCCAATTGGTGAGTGACCCTGAATCATTTAAAATCGAAATAACACGGTGGCCTGCACAAGGCTGGCGACCTGTTGACCTTGATAGTGGTGATGAGGGTGGCTTTAAAGAAGGCACATTTGTGAGCGAATGGAAAGGTGACATCCTATATGGTCGCAATCAAGCAGTAGGTGGTGAATATATTCTTGGCTACGCTACAGAACCAACTGGTGCTTCTGAAAAAAATACAGAAGCCCCCACTAAAATATTGCTCTGGCATGCCAACTACCACCCAGATGGAGGCCAGTTATTTTACCCGATTGATAAGCGACCTTTTCTTGTACCTGTGGCTTTGCCAGGCGATGATATTTCTCCGGATAATTTCGTTTGCTTTCACTGTGATGGCACACAAGGGTTATACATTCACGCTAACATTTGGCATGAAGGTGTCTTTGCGATTAACGGTTCGCAACGCTTTTTAGATAGACAAGGAGCGGTGCATGCTCGCGTATCGGTAGATTTTGCTAGAGAGTTTAACTGCTTACTTGAAGTTTCGTTGGAGGGATTATAGTTTATAAAACCTTTTTCCGTGTATGCCTTTTAAAAGGATCGTAGGCAATTACTGTCTTCCCATTTTTTACATGCGCATGTAGATATACGCTCATGCCCATCTTAGCATGCGTGCCTACATTTTCAGGTGTATACGTTTTGTCTCTGCGCTTGAGGTTGCTTAGCGGAATCTGTATGCTCAAGTCCGTGCTGTCTTTAAATGAATAGCGGCCTTCCAAAAAGAGAGTCAACACGTTTGATTGAATTTCCATTTTTTTAATATCCAGCGAAGACTGAGCAATCTTTATAGAACTACTTATTTCTGCAAACTGCACTTCTGTAAAGTCACGCTTTTTGAACAAAAAATTACTCATGTTTTCCAGAGGTTGAAAATGAATAATCTTTCCATTAGTGATTATTAAATCCATTTTTCCTTTCAATGTAGTGGTATCAATTTTGAACTGATCGTCAACATCTGCAGATAACTCAAGTTCTGCCGATACCTTGCCGCTTAGATTCTCTGCTTTGATAGTCTTTTGTTTAAAGTTATTAAATGAGGTAAAAATTCGCTTGATGTCAGCGTTTTTAAGTTCTGCTTTTATGTCTACATGATTCATCGGTTTTTGGATATCGGTCATCTTCATATCCAATTTAAAAGTGCCACCGTCTATTTTCATTTGCACTTTCTCCGCCTTCAGTTGGTAGTTCAACAAACTTATTTTCCCTTTAAGATCATTACATTGAAATGGACCATTAACCAACTCATCCACCTTTAGGTCGATAGTAAACTCCACTTTATCGGTAAGGAGTTGCACAAAATCTTGGATCGATTTTTTGGAGTCGATGGGCTTAATTACAGTTTCTTTTATTTTACTTTTTTCAAGTGTTGAAAGATCCATTTTGGGTGAATATATTGAGATATTAGCAACTCCTCTTTTCTTTGGTTGAAAAAAGAACGGAATAAAACCCTTCACCTTTCCCTTCATCTCTAGCCTGTTGCCATTAATGAGTAACGTAATTTTGTCAAGGTTCATTTCCTTTTCGGTAAACTGAAGTTGAGCGTTTACTTGGTCCATCTTTTTTTGTTGAGGTATCAACAGCACCGAGCCGTTATTCATGGTCATACTTCCTTTCAGTTTACCTGTGAACGTAGTTGTAGTTGGGTCAAGATATTCGTTCAGCTTGCCCTTATAAGTTATTTCTGACACAGCTTCCCCTCCCAAAAATTTTATCCTGGTGGTATCAGTATTCGAATTCAACTCTACCAATTTAAGTTTGTTTTTTGATTTCAGCTCAAGCTCCGGCTGTTCCAAATTGTTTATTACAAATGAACCTTCGGTAGGCACGCCCTGCACTCTTCCCGAAAAGGATTTTAAGGCAAGACTAGAATTGATGTCGTTGTTTTCCTTCGTGCTATCTTGATGATTACTAAAACTACCGGTGAAGGTGAAATTCTTAACAGTCAATTTTCCATTAATCAAATAATTTTCTTTGCTTGAAAAATCGAGCGAAACATCAGGTTCACCCGCAGCCAGTGGGCCTTCCAATAACACCGTTAAATTAATTGCTTCTTTGAACTGATATGGTTCAAGCTTTTCTCTCAACGCACGCGTAACAATGGTAAGTCCTTCTTGGTAATTAAGTTGATCTGCTTGAATCAGCAATTTCAATCTCCCGATAGGCGCCATGTTTACAACACCTGAAATGCCAACCTTTGATTTTTCAAAGGCTAGGGTAGAAGGCAGCACGGTTAATATCTTACCAGTTGAATCTATGCTTAGAAGTAAATCAACATCGGCTTGCTTTTTTAATAAGTAGCTTCCCAACTTGGCGTTGAAAGTAAGGCCATCAAAGTTGATTGGTCCTTTTATTTCTACCCGTGTCGAGATATCCGAACGGTTGATGGCCACATTTGTCTTATTAAAAATAAAAGCGTGTGCTGTTTGCTTTACCGAGTCGGTGAACTTAATGTGTGTGTTTTCTAGCAATACTTCTTTTATATCCAACGATAGAAAAGATTCTTGCTTTGTATTAGTGGAGTCACTTTTCTTAAAAACATCAAGGTTGGTGTAGCCATTGGTGGCAACAAAAATAAATACCTCGGCATTTTTTATGGTAATGGATTGTAGGTTTACAACACCCCGCAGCAAGTGCAACGGCTGCACGTGGATATATACTTTTTCGGCACGCAAAAAATCTTGGCGAAATATTTCATAGCGTGGGCCACGCAAATAAATGTCGCTAAGTGTAATGGTTACGCTCGGGAACTCATTAAAAATGGTAAAGTCAAGATCGCCAATATGAATATCTCCGGTAATGCCCTTCTTTAAATTTTCATTAATGGTACTTAGTAGTTGAGGCTTATACATTTGCGCCACGCCATAGGCGGCACCCAAGAGGACTATGAGCGAAACTAGAAGATACAACCCCCAGCGAGCAAAACGGTACATGATTTTTTTAGGTATGAATAAAGGTACTACAAATTATAAGTTTGAATGCTTACATATTTTCTACCACTAGTTATGCAATTCACATATTCTTACCAATATTTAGTTGGTTTGAATACTCTCTTGAATTCGGAAATTAACGCTAAGGCTTTAACCACCATCTTTTAATCTATGTAATCTTAAACAAAATAGCCCACGGTTTAAACCGTGAGCTATTAAAATTTATTCTATCACTTTATGCTTACTTGGTTGGTATTTATCCCGCTGTTCGACATGTTCCGCAGGGCATGTCGAACTTCAGATAGTAGCAGATTTGTAATCTGCAATAATTCATTTCTACAATGCATCTTCCGATAAAGTTAAAAGCCCGTTTCTCGTTCCATAATGATCGCAACCTCAA
>JBBRBQ010000027.1:0-45659 GCA_038205685.1 Cytophagales bacterium
TCAAGCTTTTGCCGTTCTTAAATACAAAATGTGAAGAGTCAGCAACTATTGCGTAAAGCTTTTATAGGTATGTTGGTGAAGCCTGTTAGTAAGTGGTAAAGCCTGTCCCGCTTTTTTGCGGGAGTGGTTTGCTGTGAAGCAAGCGCAAAGCCCTATTTTGGTTACTACCATCACCTTGGAAAGACTTGCTAAAAGAGGGTACGAATCTTTACTCAACTACTACTACAAAGTTGCCCCACAACTTAATGAACCGCTGTATACGAGACCCGTACGTACAGTGGTGTGAGAGGCGCACCTCATCGCTTAACAGCGGTGAGGCCGTCTACTCGATTATGCGTAGTAGTCATTTTTTCTGTTTTTTTGCAATGACCATAAATAATTCCTCAGTTGAAAATCGAACTGCGCTTGTGAACATACAGTCCAAATAGTTGAAACAATGCACCTCTGACTCCTTAGCTTTTTCGTTGATATTTTTCTGAGACGCTATCTGTCTAAAAGATTTATAGTCCAGTACTAGAGCATTACCTTCCGTTTTCTTTTTGAAGAGTACTTTATCCTCATTAGTCGAAAATAACGTTGTTATATAGGATAGTGTTCCAATTCCATTTTTCCTATCTGTTCGTATGTCCTCAAAAGTTACAATATAGTCCACTTTGTAGCGCTGTCCGATCTTTGTGAGGTTATATGAAAACAGCTCAGCTTTGTCAATCGAGACTCCTTCAATAATATTCGCTGGTTTAGACAGAAAGTTTTTCTCCCAATACTGGGTGTTGAAAAGTACTCCTAATTCAAAAAGGGTCGTGTTTGCTAATGTGTGATAGTACTTAAAGTTATGAGCGTCCATCTCTTCCAACTTCTTTCGCTCAATACGTTCTTCCATTGCCCTCTTTCCATCTTCGTCTGCCCATTTCTTCATTGAGTCTAACATAGTGATGGCATAGTAGTGTCTACTAATATACCTGCTCTCAATCGAGTCTGCCCAAACTCTTAAACTGTCTGCGATGAATGCCGTGTCTGGTTTGATAATCAAAATGGTAAAGGGCTTATAAAGTTCTTGTTTGGTCTGCCGATCTTGCCCAAGCAGATCTTGTCCAATGAAACACAAAACCACGAGTAAAATGGTAGTATACAATCTCATCAAAAAATGACTATTACGCACAACTCTCTAATTATACGAATGTTTATTTCCTCCTAAATTTAAAAAGAAAACCCACTCTCAACATCCAATAGCATCTGTCACCTTGGAAAGACTGGCTAAAAGAGGGTACGAATCTTTACTCAACTACTACTACAAAGTTGCCCCACAACTTAATGAACCGCTGTATACGAGACCCGTACGTACAGTAGTGTGAGAGGCGGTGAGGCCGTCTACTCGATTAGCGGATGTCCTTCATGATTTACGCTTTACAAATTCTGCTGGTCTTTTGAATCTCCAAAATTGCTTTACTTTTAATATATTTATTTACGATGCTCCAATCAAATGGTTCATTACTTTTTTTAACACCTTCATTTGAATTAATTGTTTTGTCAAGCCAATCGAAAGTTACTGCCTGTGCAGGTGCTAAACCTCCTATTTGACAGTGAGTAGCTGCCCAACCATCGTCATAAGTGAACTGATGAATATCGACATGGGATTTTACCTCACTCAAAAAACTCATCATACTTAATGCAACACTTTCGTTAGATTGTGCAAATTCTGCCTCACCAGCTATTATTAATAACGGACACTCCACTCGTGGGGCAAGTGCACTAATATTAAATGGTTTCCAAGCATCAATAATATCAGTAGGTTTGGTAAGTCCAAACATTACCCTAAAACGGTTAGCAATAGCATTTAATTGAGGGCTCAATTTTTCGAGTAATTCGAAAATAAAATCAAAAACTTTAGGAGGTGCTTTTTGTAATATTTTAGGCCATACACTATGCCATGCTTCGTAAATATCAATATAGACACCCCCGTTGCAAATACATGCCTTGATTCGTTTCTCAAAGGCAACAGCACGAACTACCAATTGTGTGCTTAATGAAAAACCAAGTATTGCAAGGTTATCAGCATCTACTTCATTTCTTTGAACTAAATAATCTACAACTGCTTTAACTGGAACTTCGTAATCATGTCGCAAATACAATCCTGGATTTAGTTGCAAAGCCGACCACTGGCCAGGTCCTTCAAATATTAAACAGTTCCACCCTCTCTCAACGGCAGTCATGCCAATCCACTGAACTAATTCTTCATTAGTAGAATCGCCCCCGTTCACAACAATTAAAGTAGGAAGATTGGGTTTTCCTGACGACAAAAAATAGGCAGGCAACTTTGCATCCTCCATTGCAATATCAATAATTTCAATTTTGGTATTAGATAGTTCTGCCGATTTATGAAAAAGTTCTCTGGTCAGTGTCAAAAAATTGTCGTAGCGTTTATCAGATGGAGGCATTGGAAACATTGCGGACCTATAATAGTTGCTTGCTCTTAAATAACATTGTCTGGCCGTGATCATTTGCCCTGATTGTATCGCTTCTTCTGCTTTGGCAGCTACTTTATCTGCTATGATTGCCCATTCATTAGTCCAGCTTTTAAAATCATTGTCTTTAATTTTTTCTGCAACTAATAGGCATTCACTTATTTCTGCACCTTGCGTTGTGGCAAGACTAAGTGTTCTGATAAAGTCAAATTGAATAGTGCCAATCTCCATTGCTTTTTTGTTGAAATTTAGTTTCATGATTTGTATCTATTTTGATTTTATATATTAATAGTTAAATGCTACTTTTTAATTCATCTGAAATGAAATTGCCCAAAAATGAATCGAAGTCAGTCAACATTCTAAGAAATATTTCCATCTCTATTTCAGAATATTTATTTTGCAATTCAATCAAATCTTTCATCACTGATTCGTTGTATTGCTCATGAAAATCAAAAGCATATACTCCTTTTTTTGTTAATTGAAGAATGATGTTTTTGCCATTGTCTTTCGCTTTTGTTTTTTTGATATAACCTTTTTTTTCAAGGCTTGAAATGACTTGTGAAACTGCTCCTTTAGTAATCATGAAATAATTACTTAGAGTTGTTACAGATGTTGCATAATTTTTACCAATTGCCTCAATTGTATGAATATGGGTAGAATGCAATTTTACTCCTTTACCTATTACAATAGGCTTTTTTTCAAGTATGTCATACTTCATGAAAATTTTTGTAAATAATTCCATGCTGTTTTGGGTTAACTCATTCAGTTTTTTATCTGTCATAATATAATAGTTTAGTATCTAAACAATAATTTCAGACAGCAAGTTTAGTTACTAAACTATAATTATCCAAATTTATTTTGATTATTTTTTAAATGAAGAAAAAGCTAATATTGGAAATAGGCTTATTGAACCAAATCTTAATGAGTTTAACTGTGTTGGGTCAGTCTTTCGTATTTGGTTTAGAATAGACTATTTAGAGGCTTGAGGGTAAAGGAGGAATGTCAATATAAGGCTTACCGCCAACATCTGTATAGGCGCAACTCCATTGCGTCTATACACCCAAAAATAACAAATAGACGCAACTAGTTGCGTCTATTTTACATTTAGCTGCCATTAAAAGTTTCGAAGCCAAGGCCACTATCATCTTTAAGAATACAAGTTGTTCAGCAGGTTTTTATGCCGCTCAGTGCCTTGCCCGTTGGGCGGCCACAAAGTGGTGGCGCATTTCAATAATCCCCATTTTTAGCCTAAAAAACCCTCTTTATGCAATAAAACTCCCCAGTTTTGGCTTAAAACTCCCCAGTTTTGGCCTAAAACTCCCCAGTTTTATCTCAAAACTCCCCAGTTTTGCCTTACCCTCCCTGTAAAGAGCACTTGTGATTTAGTAGGGTTTTGTGGTGCGGTGAAAATATCGCCCACAGGCAAAATTGAATTTAGTTTCAATTGGCTTGAGTTACTTGCAGTTGCAGTAAGTGTAATCTTATTGACAGCATTGATTGGTTGGCTGAATTTACGCAGCGTAATTACCACACCACCTTTGCAAGTATTAAGGAAAGAAGTATAACTTTTGAGGAATTTCAGGATGTAAAAAGTTATTTACTAAAGAGTTTAAACAGAAACCATAGCCAAGTGAGCCCTATTCGACCTTCCTTTTTGATTATTCAAACGGCTTTTATTGGCGATGTTATCTTGGCTACCGCTTTAATAGAAAAGCTCCATTATTTTTTTCCGGATTCGTCTATTGATTTTCTTGTAAGGAAAGGAAATGAAGACCTTTTACTTGGAAGTCCGCACCTGAGAGATGTTTTAATCTGGACAAAGAAAAAAGAAAAGATCAAAAACCTTGTTCGAATAATAAAGCAAGTAAGAAGTAACCGTTATCATTATTGTATCAACATTCATAGGTTTACAAGCTCTGGATTAATAACAGTATTTAGTGGAGCAAAGGTTACTGTAGGTTTCGATAAGAACCCGCTGGCGTTTGCCTTCAGCCGAGCCGCAAAGCATGAAATGAGAGAAGGGATACATGAAGTAGATCGCAATCAAAAGCTAATTGAATTTATTACCGACAGTACCGCCTCTAAGCCGAAACTCTATCCATCTGCTGCGCAGTTTGAAGCCGTTCAACAATATAAAAATAAACCCTTTGTATGCATTGCGCCTACTTCGGTTTGGTTTACTAAACAGTTGCCAAAAGAGAAGTGGATTGAACTAATCCATCAATTAAGAGATAGAAATCTAACACTATTTTTATTGGGAGCACCATCTGATAGTTCGTTTTGTGATGCTTTGATTTTGGAGAGTGGATATACAAACATGGTTAACCTTGCAGGTAAGATAAGCCTGCTTGAATCTGCTGCGCTTATGCAGGCGGCTGTTATGAATTATGTAAACGATTCCGCACCCATGCATTTGGCTTCGGCCATGAATGCCCCAGTAACCGCGGTGTATTGTTCAACAGTACCTTCGTTTGGCTTTGGGCCATTATCGGAAACTTCAATTATTTTAGAGACTCAAGAAAAGTTATCGTGCCGGCCATGTGGCTTGCATGGCTTTCGTGCTTGTCCAGAAGGGCATTTTAAATGTGCGCTTATGATTAAGTTTTAAACTATATCTTTTCAAGCTCAACCTTTAATAGGATTTATTACTCTGCATCTTAGGATGACTATTATTAAAACTCTTCCAAATGCCTATACACCTTGTGCATGGGTAGTCCCATCACAGTAAAGTAAGATCCATTTATCTGTTCAATTGCTATCATGCCAATCCAATCTTGTGCACCATAAGCTCCAGCTTTGTCATAGGGCTTGTAGGTGTCTATGTAAAAATATATTTCTTCGGGTGTAAGTGTTTTGAATGTTACTTCTGTGCTATCATCAAATTCGACAGTCTTCTCTTTGCTCAATAAACAAACTGCAGTGATAACAGTATGAGTTTTCCCCGAAAGGGCAGTAAGCATATCGAATGCTTCTTGTCTATCCGCTGGCTTATTCATAATGATACCTTCAAGAATAACAACGGTGTCAGATGCCAAAATAATTTCATCTGTTACTTCACCACGAAACACTTCTGCTTTTTTTCTTGCTAGATAAGAGGGGACTAATTCAATTTTAATTGAAGACGAGAAGGATTCGTCAACCTCAGGTTTCTTTATACTAAAAGAATAGCCGGCTTCTTTTAAGAGAAATTGTCTTCGCGGTGAACTTGAGGCGAGGATAAGGGGGCGAGTCAGATTCAAAATTTTAGATTCAAATTAGTATTGCAAAAATATCTTGAAAGTCATTCAATCTTAAAATCCCGATCCGAATTCTTCTTCCTTGATAGATCCAAACAAAAAACCACAAATCACTTTCGGATAGAAGTAAGTTGACTTCTGTGGCATGGTGTAGCCGCTGGCACATGCCTGCTTTACTTCCTCTATCGAAATATCTTGTGTGATTATGGCCATCTGCGCTTCGCCTTTAGTAACTTTATCAACACAGTCAAAATAGTTTCTATCGAACCCTATGTTTTCAGAACGTCTTTGCTCTTTGCCAGCAATACCCAGTATCTTCTCGATAATAAAATAATGCATCACCGTAAGGTCAAGCTTTTTTATTTCAATAGGGAAATTCCAACTCATCTTGTTAAACGATTCAGGTTTAAGTCGCACTTTGTAAGCCACATCTTTGAATAGAATTCCGAATGCCCATTGCTTACCTAGAATAATTTCGTGCAACGAGTTTGATTCAGCAGGTTTTATGATAAAGTCCTCTTCTAGCTTTTTTAGGATAACCGCTTCATCAAAATCCTTTAGCTCTTTTATCAATCTATGAGTAGGAAGTATTTTTAAATCTCCCGCTTCGGTATTCGTTAAATACATAAGATGGAAATTGTAACCTTCGTTACCCGAATGATTTTTATTCAACTCTTTCTGTTGATTTTTATGAACTAAAGATCCTTCATAGCGATGATGACCATCCGCAAGAATTATTGTTTTGTCTTTTAATACATCTATAAATTCTTGAATAATTGTAGCGTCTTTTATAACTGCCAACACATCGCGCACGCCCTGATAATCTTCTACTTCATACAAGGGATGTTGGATGGCAGCATCCATATATTTCTCAAGCTTGAATAATGTGTCAGTATAAAGTCCGTGCGTGGCACTCACGTTCAATTCAGTCTTTTCAAGTAACTCTATTCTATCATTAACTGAGCTAGGAATTGTATTTTCATGACGAAGAATAACTCGCTCACTCCAATCATAAACGCGGATGTTGCTAATAAAACCTTTGCGGCAAAGCTCTGCTGAGCCCTGCAATTTAAAATATTGGTAGTACACATAGATTGAAGGAAGCTCATCTTGCTCAATCGCACCAGTGTTTTTCCAATTATTTAAAAGATGTTCGGCACGATTGGCGGCATCAGGTGGCATGGGGACTGATAAATGAATACTGTTCAATTCATTTGAATACAATTTCTTCCGTTGCTTTTCAGATACAACATCGAATAGGGGTGAGGTGAGCTCGTCAATAATGTTTGAAAGACTGGAGCTATAACGCCAAGCCCGTAACGGTTTTATTTCGGCCATTATTAATTTTAAATTTCGGATTTTTCAAAACTAGTTACTTTTTAGAGGATCTTGAATTTGTAATCTGTAAATTTGAAAAGTAGTTTATTGATCCCAAAACTATGCACTTCAAGTGCAAGACTTTCAGTTTCTGTAAATTTTCATTGTATCGTCATTGCGAGGAACGAAGCAATCCCTCTAATAAATAGGATTGCTTCACTCGTACCTTCTTCGCAATAACGCACTATTGTTAGTCTTAAGAATTTCATTCTCTTATTCAAACCTATGGACTTCCAGTTATTAGTGATTCATTCTATTTTTCTTCCACTTACTTGCCGTTTCAACTGAAGTTGGAATTGCTTGTTGTTTAGAATTTGATACCAATGTTGAAGCCAACATGGCAACCAATAATTCCTCGTCTTCATTTGTATTGGGAGACAATACTTCAGGCTTGAAATAATTCTCTACAAATTTTGTATCAAAATTCCCTGATCTGAAAGTTTCATGCTTCATTACAAATTGGCAAAAGCCTAGCGTTGTTTCTACTCCAGTAATTTCATATTCATCAATAGCCCGAATCATTTTTTCGATCGCTTCCTCACGTGTGTGAGCAGTGCAAATCATTTTAGCGATCATCGGATCATAATAAAAGGGAATGGTCATGCCTTCTTCAAAACCATCGTCAACACGAATACCATGGCCTTGTGGACGCTTATATGTTTTCAATGTGCCGATGTCGGGCAAAAAATTATTGGCGGGGTCTTCTGCATAAACACGTACTTCAATTGCGTGGCCTTTTATCGTTAACTCATCTTGAGTGAATGGAAGTTTTTCACCTTCGGCAATTTTGATTTGCAGTTTTACTAAATCTAATCCCGTAATCTGTTCTGTTACCGGATGTTCAACTTGTAAGCGTGTGTTCATCTCTAAAAAATAGAAATTCATTTTATCATCTAAGATAAATTCTATAGTGCCAGCATTGTAATAATTAGCCGCCTTGGCAGCGTTTACTGCTGCTTCGCCCATCTGCTTTCTTAGGGCTGGGGTAAGAATGGATGAAGGTGCTTCTTCTACAACCTTTTGATGCCTTCGTTGAATGGAACATTCACGCTCAAATAAATGAACCACGTTACCATGTTGATCGCCAAAAATTTGAAACTCTATGTGCCTGGGTTTATTTACATACTTCTCGATAAAGACAGATCCATCGCCAAAGGAAGAAATTGCTTCGCTTACAGCACGTTCCATTTGTTCATCGAAAGAGGCTTCATCCTCTACCACACGCATTCCTTTTCCACCGCCACCAGCACTTGCTTTTATTAGGATAGGATAACCAATTTCGAGAGCAATCCTTTTGGCTTTATTCACATCAGAAATGGGTTCTGCTGTTCCTGGCACTAGTGGTACATTGAATTTGGCAACAGCAGCTTTAGCTCCCAACTTGCTTCCCATCAGTTCAATTGATTCAGGGGAAGGTCCAATAAAAATCAATCCTGCTTTTTGCACTTCACGTGCGAAATCTTCATTCTCCGAAAGGAAACCATAACCTGGATGGATGGCATCTGCGTTGGTTAGTTTCGCAGCTTCAATGATCTTATCCATTCGCAAATACGATTGCGCAGAAGAAGGCGGGCCAATACAAATGGCTTCATCCGCAAAACGAACATGCAATGATTGCCTGTCGGCTTCGCTATAGACAGCCACTGTTTTAATGCCCATTTCTTTTGCGCTGCGCATTATGCGAAGAGCAATTTCGCCACGATTGGCAATTAATAGTTTATGAATTTTTTTTGATTGAATCATTTCAAAATCTCTCATGGGTATCTGCATAATGGACAACATCAATGTCTTTTGTTTCTGAGCCAGACAAAATTCTATTTATATGGATTGAATGATGCTCAGCCTTTACTAAATAAGTAGCAAGTTTATAAGGTATATGGACATCACAAAGGAACTTCATCTCAAGAAACTAGTTCATAGATTGACTTACCTGAACTTGTAAGTCTTGCATATTGAAGCGCGGCCATTATATCTTCTTTTTCTAGTTCAGAGTGATCCTCAATAATTTCATCGAACGACATTCCAAAACTCAATAAGTCCAAGATTACTGCCACAGGCCATCTCATTCCTCTCACGCAAGGTTTACCAAAGCAGATTGCTGGATTAATGGTAATTCTGTTCAAGTAGTTCATTTGGATAAATTTGTTAATGATCAAATATAATCAGCCAGAATTTCCGCCCCTTCCTTAAAACTATAAACATTCCAAAGTGACGTGCTATAAGGATGTCGACAAGTTATTTATTTTGTAGTACAAGTCAAATTCCCAAAGTTCGCCCTAGGACTTTTTTTAAGAATATAAGAGAAATGACTTATGCCACTTTAAGGCTTTTCTTTTAGGATTTAGTTTCCCCTCATTTTTTCTTATTTTTGCCGAATTATTAACTGAACATTATTAGCAATGGTTGATTTATTTGACAAATTAAAAATGGAAGCTGGCCCATTGGCCAAATATTCACACTTACCTGAAGATTACTTCTTCTTCCCAAAACTTGAAGGCGATATTGGGCCGAGGATGAGATTTAACGGCAAGAATGTACTTAACTGGAGTTTAAATAACTATTTAGGTCTTGCTAACCACCCTGAAGTTCGCAAAGCCGATGCTGATGCGGCTGCTCAATATGGTCTTGCTGCCCCCATGGGCGCGCGTATGATGTCAGGTAATTCAGTTCATCATATTGAATTTGAAAAGCAATTGGCATCGTTTATGAAGGCGGAAGATGTAATGCTTCTTAATTATGGATATCAAGGCGTAATGTCAATCATTGATGCGTTGGTAGATCGTAAAGATGTGATTGTGTATGATGCTGAATCGCATGCATGCATTATCGATGGCGTGCGCCTTCACATGGGCAAACGTTATGTGTTTCCTCACAACAACATCGAAAACTTAGAAAAGCAACTTCAACGTGCTACTAAACTTGCCACTGAAACTGGCGGGGGTATTTTGGTTATTACCGAAGGGGTTTTTGGCATGTCGGGTAACATGGGCGATTTGAAAGGCATAGTTGAATTAAAGAAGAAATACAATTTCAGATTATTAGTTGACGATGCACATGGTTTCGGCACGATGGGCCCAACAGGAGCTGGTGCTGGTGAAGCACAAGGAGTGCAAGATCAAATAGACCTTTACTTCTCCACTTTTGCCAAATCAATGGCTAGTATTGGAGCATTTGTGGCGGGTAATAAAAGTATATTAAAGTACCTTCGGTACAGCACTCGCTCTCAGATTTATGCGAAGAGCTTGCCTATGCCTTTCGTGATTGGCGGTATGAAACGTTTAGAGCTGCTAAGAACCAAACCAGAGCTTCGCGAGAACCTTTGGAAGATTTTTGGCGCAATGCAGAAAGGATTAAAAGATCGTGGATTCTACACGGGAACTACCCAATCACCTGTTACTCCTGTACTTTTTAAGGGGGGAGTAGGAGAGGCTGCCAACATGAGTATGGACTTGCGTGAAAACTATGGTATTTTCTGTTCTGTTGTTATCTATCCTGTTGTTCCTAAGGATGTTATCATGTTTAGGATTATACCTACGGCAGCACACACTTTAGCTGATGTGGAAGAGACATTAACCGCTTTTACTGCATTAAAAACCAAGCTTGACAGTGGTTTTTATCGTAAGGAAGAATTGGTGAGCGTGACAAAAGGAATGTAAAAAAAAACTTTAATGATTGTTTTTAGCCGTTTTTAGCTAATTTCGTATTAGTAACCCATTAAAAAGTCATAAAAACAACATATCAACATGAAAAAATTTGAAGAATTAAAAGCACTTATTGCATCAATTGAAGACGATGCAGACAAATTCTATAACAAAGCCAACAGTGCTGCAGGTACTCGCGTTCGTAAAGGAATGCAAGACATCAAAAACTTAGCTCAAGAAATCAGATCTGAGGTTCAAGATTTGAAAAACAAAGAGGCCTAAACTATTAGGTTAACAAAATTAAAAGGGGTGTCGAAAGACACCTTTTTTATTTCCCCGCTAGGGCAGATTTTATTTTTTGTTGCAATGTATCGGATGCTCTTACTAATGGAAGCCTTACTTCTGGGGAGCAAATGTTCATCTCGCTCAACAAGAATTTTAACCCAACAGGGTTGCCCTCTTCGTACATCAATGGGTTTAGATCTACCAATTTAAAAAGATCTTTGCTTGCTCTTAAAAAATCTCCCGAAAGGGCAAGTGTATCCATTCTTTTAAACTGAAGTGGATAAGCATTAGCTAGCACAGAAATAACACCTGCTCCACCAATCGCGGCCAACGGCAATGCAAGCATATCATCTCCAGAAATCAACAAAAAATTCTTAGGTTTTTCTTTCGCTATTATAAGGCACTGTTCAAAATTGCCAGAGGCTTCTTTAATGCCTAAAATATTATCATGTTGAGCAAGTCTTAACGTTGTTTGAGCTGTTAGGTTAGATGCAGTTCGGCCAGGTACATTGTACAATATTATTGGCACTGGCGAGGCATTAGCAATGGCTTCAAAATGTTTGATGATACCTTCCTGCGAAGGTTTGTTGTAATAAGGACTTACAGAAAGAATAGCATACACGCCATCTAAATTGGTTTCTGCAAGTTGCTGCAATACTTCGTGTGTATTATTGCCACCCAACCCATACACAATAGGCAATTTTTCTTTGTTGTTTTCTTTTACAAATTGAAGTACTTGTGCCTTCTCTTCCTTATTAAGTGTAGCCGGTTCGCCCGTGGTACCAAGCACTACATAATAATCAACACCTTTAGCGGTGTGTTTCAGCAGTTTGTTTAATGCTACGAAATCAATTTTTCCATCCTTGTCAAAAGGTGTAACCAACGCCACACCTGTTCCTTTAATCCGATTCATTTTTATCTTAATTCTTTTGTGTATTTGTAAATAGCGTCCAACAGTTCCTTGTATGTTCCTTTGCAATCTATCATCAATTCATAAAACTGATTTTCGTTTTCTCTAAATTTCCCAATGCGGCAATGTGCTTTGC
The DNA here is from genome assembly GCA_038205685.1 of Cytophagales bacterium. Classification (GTDB taxonomy): domain Bacteria; phylum Bacteroidota; class Bacteroidia; order Cytophagales; family Cyclobacteriaceae; genus ELB16-189. The sequence goes on from JBBRBQ010000027.1 coordinate 12,048, forward strand.
TTTTTGCTAATATATGCTGAAACATCGGATTGGGTTCTTTATCCACATGAAACAAATAATCAAAGGGCTGGTCAGCAAACTGCAACGCTTCATCCGATGTAAGGTGGCCTAAGAAATTTAAGTGCTCGAGACTAAAAAAGCTGTATAAAAAATCGTAGTTCTCCTTTTCCTTGGGCAGAAACTCTAACACTCTTACCACCTTACCATCTTGTTCTAAGTGTTTTACAAACTCTTTCACGTCCTCATGTTTCTTTCTGTCTTCAACAGTAAAAATAACACCCATACTTTTTGATTGGGCGTAGGGAGTGCTTACCCGAATGCTCTTGTTCTTTTTGAGTAGCGAATTGGTTCTTAATTGAAGAAGATTGATTTTGAACATGGGCGAAAATACGAATCAATTGTCAATATCAATTACCAAATGCAACAATTACGAATTACGAACATTTAAAATGTTGTGGTTCACTCTTGATCGATATTCACAACCACATTTTTTTTCATGAGTTTCTTAGCTTCATGCTTGATAATTTCGGTAGATTCAATATCCCAAGGATTGGCATTGAGAGAAAGTAGTTGGAAGCTGTTGATGGAAAACAGTTCGATAGGGATAGTCGAAATACGATTATGAGATAGATCCAAGTAATCAAGCTTGGTACAGTTTAATAATTGCTTGGGGAAAGCAGAGAGGTAGTTATCGTTTGCGCGAAGCACTCGCAAGTCTGTTAGTTTAGAAAGACTTTCTGGCAATTGCGTGAGCCGATTGTTATAAACATAGATTTCTTTTAATGATTTAATTTCCCCTAAGGCTTCAGGAAGTTGTGTTAAATTATTATTAGCCAAATGCAATACCGATAGGCTTTGCCATTGCTTGGCGCGATCGTCAAGCGTTTCAATCTGATTGTAGTAAAGGTCAATGTTCACGAGGCTTTTCAATGGGAAGAGCGCATCAGGTATTTCTTTCAATTTGTTTTGATAGAAGGATAAGTATTTCAATTGCTTTAGTTTGCCCATGCCTTTATCCACTTTAGAAATGCTGTTGAAATTGGCAAAAAAGGTTTCAAGATTCTTTAGCTTCCTTATGCTACTATTTATTTTCTTCAACCCATTATAACGCACATCTAGTTTGGAAAGCGAACTAGATCGATGTCTTATTTTAAGATTTGTTAATTCATTATCTGTAAGAAGAAGTTCTTGCAGCTTTTTATTTTTTCTTATGAGGGGTGCTTTTTTTAATTTGGTTCTACTAAGATCGAGCCGCATCAATGAAGAAAAATTCTTATAGTTTTTTGGAAGGTACTTGGCATCATTGCTCCGCACAATGAGCACATCAATAGTTGCGTTCGGTTCAATGGTTAATCTTCTGGAGGAATGATTATTATAAATCTCTACTATTTTCAATTCATGCAATGCTTCTATTTCATGTTGTATTATATCCACAGAAGTGTTTACCAATTCTAATCGTTCTAAGTTCTCGCATTCCAATAATTCGATGGGTAGTTTTTTTGATTTGAGATCAACAATGCTCACGTTGGTCGCAAACTTTCTTTCTTCTTTTGTGGTGAGACTGTCAAGCAAAATAAATCTTGGCTTGTAAACATATCTGTTGCCGATTGCCTTAGTTCTCATCCCTTCCATGAGTTTAAATAAACTGTCCCATCTATTTTTTTCCTTTTTATCAGGTTGTTTCGAAAATACATTTGTCCACACAAGTCTATCAAGTTCAGCAAACTTAATGGAGTCAGACTTTAGCTTAAATACGGGCATTGTTTTAGGCTGTGAACCTGTAGGTACTTTCTGAGAAAAGGCAGTTAAGGCATGTACTATAATTACAACACAGGTGAGATATTTTTTCATAAAAAGCAATCGTTCTAGTTTGAAAACTAAATAATTAGTTGTTCAAAAACAAGCCTATAGAAAAAACTAAGTTCAGAGCTTTACTTTCAACGATTTATTTAAAATTCACATGACAACAATCGCGAGTAAATTCGTTACTTTTGTAGGTTATAAAAATTGACTAATGAACGAAGAGCAGAAGAAAGAAGTATCCAACTATTCAGCCAGTAATATTCAGGTTTTAGAAGGCTTGGAAGCCGTAAGAAAACGCCCCGCGATGTATATAGGCGATGTAGGCGTGAGAGGCCTTCATCATTTGGTTTGGGAAGTAGTTGATAACTCGATAGACGAAGCCCTAGCGGGCTATTGCGATAAGATAAACGTAACCATTAACACCGATAATTCAGTTACTGTAGAAGACAACGGACGGGGCATACCCACTGATTTGCACGAGAAAGAGCAGCGTTCAGCCCTTGAAGTAGTTATGACGGTGCTTCACGCGGGCGGTAAGTTCGATAAGAACACCTACAAGGTTTCTGGTGGATTGCATGGTGTTGGGGTATCGTGCGTAAATGCACTTTCAGATGTGTTGCTTGCTACCGTCTATCGCGAAGGCAAAATATTTGAACAAGAATATCAAAAAGGCACACCTCAATATCCTGTGCGAGTGATTGGTGCTTCGGATAGGAGAGGTACTACCATCCACTTCAAACCAGACAAAGAAATTTTCACCACCACCGAATACAATTACGAAACGGTTGCTTCGCGTATGCGCGAGTTGTCGTTCCTAAATCCTGGTATCAGTATTCATTTAAAAGACTTGCGTGAGATGGATGAAAAAGGTGAGCCGCGTGCCAACCTTTTCCTTTCCACGGGTGGCTTAAGGGAGTTTGTTGAATATATTGACTCGACAAAAGAAAAACTCATCCCAAATCCTATCTATATTGAAAATACAGGTAGCTCAATACCCGTGCAAATAGCCATGAGCTATAACACTTCTTTCAGCGAAAACTTGGTGAGCTATGTAAACAACATCAATACTATAGAAGGCGGAACTCACGTAGCAGGCTTTAGACGTGCGCTTACGCGGACATTGAAAAGCTATGCCGATAAATCAGGATTGCTTGAAAAAGCAAAGGTTGACATAAGTGGTGATGACTTTAGAGAAGGGTTAACAGCCGTGATTTCGGTGAAAGTTGCTGAGCCACAGTTTGAAGGCCAAACTAAAACTAAGTTAGGCAACTCGGATGTAATGGGTGCTGTAGACATTGCAGTAGGGGAGATGCTTCAAAACTTTTTGGAGGAGAATCCTAAAGAAGCCAGGCAGATTGTAAACAAAGTTATACTGGCGGCACAGGCGCGTATAGCGGCACGCAAAGCACGCGAAATGGTGCAGCGCAAAAACGTGCTTACAGGCTCAGGCTTGCCCGGCAAACTAGCGGACTGCGCAAGTTCTGACCCATTCATATCAGAATTGTATTTAGTGGAGGGTGACTCGGCAGGTGGCTCGGCCAAGCAAGGCAGAGACAGACATTTTCAAGCTATATTACCCTTGAGGGGAAAAATACTTAACGTAGAAAAAGCGCAAGAGCATAAAATCTACGACAACGAGGAAATCAAGAACATGATTACTGCGTTGGGTGTAAGCTTTGGCACCGAAGATGGTGAGAAGGCACTTAACCTCACCAAGCTGCGCTATCATAAAGTTGTAATAATGACCGATGCTGATGTGGATGGTAGCCACATACGCACACTTATCTTAACCTTCTTCTTCCGCTACATGCGCGAGCTTATCGACCAAGGCTATGTTTATATTGCCTTGCCACCGTTATACTTGTTAAAGAAAGGAAAAGAAGAACGCTATTGCTGGACGGAAGAACAACGTGCAGCCTTAACAAAAGAATTGGCCAAAGACGGCAAGGAAGAAAGTGTGGGTATACAACGCTACAAGGGATTGGGTGAAATGAATCCCGAACAATTGTGGAGCACTACGATGGATCCCGCAAGGAGAACGTTAAAGCGTGTGAACATAGAATCTGCCGCAGAGGCAGATCATTTGTTCTCCATGCTGATGGGCGATGAAGTAGCCCCACGCAGAGCGTTTATTGAGGCCAACGCCAAGTATGCGAGAATAGATATTTAAGATTCTGTCCATACATAGTAAATAGTAGATAGTCTATAACCTGTTGCTACTGGGTCAAAAGTCCGTTTGGATAGATTTGCAAACTACCGAACTGCCGATGACAAAGAATGTAATGAAGCGAACATTTTTTGTATATAAAAAGCAACAGAAGATTCACCATCCGCAAGAAACTATAATCAATCAAAGACATTTTTTAGTTAAAGTGTCCTTTTCTTTATCCTGATTTTAACAGACACACAAAGGCTTTAAAAAAATGCCATTGTCTTTGCGATAGACAGTCACTTAGCACCCATTTTCTCGCAAGCTTTCTCCATTTCCTTATACAAGATTTTGATTTTCTTGATACGGTTTTTGATTTCCTTGATACGGTTTTTGATTTTCTTGATACGGTTTTCGATTTCCTTGATACGGTTTTTGATTTCCTTGATACGGTTTTCGATTTCCTTGATATGGTTTTTGATTTCCTTGATATGGTTTTCGATTTCCTTGATACAGTTTTCGATTTCCTTGATACGGTTTTCGATTTCCTTGATACGGTTTTCGATTTCCTTGATACAGTTTTTGATTTCCTTGATACGGTTTTCGATTTTCTTGTTTAAGAAAACAGCACCCTTGATTGAGGAAACCTTGAAATTGAGCTGATTTGCCACTTTGGTGACAACGATAGGGGTGAAGTATGCGAGGAACAGGTTTGGTTGCCCACTTTAAAACGCAGTTAAATGCAACCTGATATATTTTGCTGCATAACTGTGGCGCGTGTTAGCTTAAAAGACTATTTTAGTGAAAACAATAGAGGGATATAGGCAATAAGATGCCTATATTAGATATCATACCTCATGCTAAAAGACATCTATAGAACAAAATAATCAGAAAGGGATCAATCTCAATTTTAAATAATATTTCAAAAAAAATTGCTGCCAAGATTAGTGATACGAGAAAGAATCGTGGCAAAGTATTAGAAATATTTGACAAGGAAAATCGGCAATTAATTAGTAAAAATTCTAAAAAACCGTTTGCTAAGTTATCAATCAGCCTTAGTTCAGCTCCAGCTACAAGTCAACATTTAAACAAAAAGATATTGATATTTTTATTAACTTAGAAAGAACATTGATCTAATAGGGCATGCTATTCACGGTAAAACAAAAGCTTAAAAGCAATTTCGTATACTTCATCGCGGGCCTCATAAGTTTACTTCTGTTCGTAAACATCCTATTAATTCGTTCAAATAATGAAAAAGTAGAGTATAATAAGAAGATGGGCGAAAATGCTGAAAAAATTAAAGTGAATACCCTTGATATCATTCGCAGCATACATCAATTTGATATGGGATTAAGGGGTTATGCATTAATCGGCTCTGCAAAACAACATCAGGCTTTTACTGAAGGACTTATCCAAAAGGACGAAATTTTTGAATCCCTTAGTGCCAGTCTGCAAGAACAGCAATTTGACATGAGTGCATTCCAACAAATGGTGGATTCTATCAACATATATGCAGCCATCACCATTCAAATGGAACAATTATTGAAAGAAAAGAAGTTGAAAGAATTTAATGTTATTCTGCTCTCTGACCCGGGCTATGAAGCTTGGAAAACATATTTCAATTTTTCAAAAAAAATAAATGCCTTTGAGAATCAGATAGCCGCTGAAGTTGAAATTAAATATCATCAGGCGCTAAGCAACTCTTTTATACTTCAAATTATATTATTCTTTATCGCTCTACCCACCTTGGGCTACACAGCGTATTACTCCAGCAGATCGCTAAGTCTTTCTGAAAAATTGCGAACTTCTGAATTTGAAAAAAATGAAATACTTACAAAACAAAAATCCGATCTTGAAAGGATGGTTCAGGAACGTACCAATGAAATTCTTTTACAAAATGAAGAAATCACAGCTCAAAACGAAGAGATAATATCGCACAACGAACAATTGGTGTTTCAACAAAATAAAATAGAAAAACAGCACGAATCCTTATTAGATCACAACAACAAAATTCATGGAGCGTATCATACCATTGAGCTACAAAACGAAATTATACAGAAAAGAAATAACGAGTTGTCTATTGAGGTAGCAAACCAAACTCAGGATTTACGAAAAACAAATAGTGAACTCATTGAGCAGAATAGCAGATTAGAGCAATTTACTTTTATTATTTCTCATAACTTAAGAGCTCCTATGACCCGGCTTATTGGTTTGTCCACGCTATTGGATATAGTGAAGACAGAACATGAAAAAGAAGATATAGTAAAGCTTATGGTAAGGTCTACCACCGAACTCGATCAGGTAATAAAAGACCTTAGTAAGATTATTGGCATACAAAAATTAAATACTAGTGTTTACAGTGAAATTAAATTGGAAGAACTTGTTCAAAAATTAGGTAACATGCTCGATCAGGATATCAGCGATACCAAAGCTGAGATTTCTACGCATTTTGATGTTCCTTCCATTTATTCGCTACCACAATACATTGAAAGTATTTTTTACAATCTGGTGAGCAATGCAATCAAGTATCGGCATCCTGAAAAAAGACCAATCATAAAAATCAGGAATTACATAAAAGATAATTTCATAATAATTGAGTTTTCAGATCAGGGATTAGGAATTGATATAGAAAAGCATAAAAGCAATCTGTTTAACCTTTATAAACGATTTCATTTTCATGTAGAAGGTAAAGGTCTTGGATTATACCTGGTAAAGACCCAGGTGGAATCATTGGGCGGAACAATAGCTGTTGAAAGTAAAGTGGGACAGGGCACCACCTTCATTGTGTCTGTGCCTCTCACGTGAAAGAAAAAATATAGCCACAACGTGCCCTCGCCTTTGGTGTTCTTCACCATCAAACACGACAAACTTTACATTACTATGAACAATACAAGCAAAATAAGTCAAGTGTATTATTTTATATAATTTCGAGTGCAAGGTTCATATAGAATCAGCAGCCGAAGCAGATCCATGCTAATGGGCGATGAAGTAGCCCCGCTAAGAGCATTTATAAAAGCCAATGCCAAGTATGCTAGAATAGATATTTGATTTGTTACAAGTATGATTATTAGAATTAAGATCGAAACTTAATTCTAATAATCATAAACATGCTCAATCTCAAAATCTCTTGTCGTGGCCTCCTTTATAAAAAGCAGAAGATTTGACGTGGGCATTAGGTACACAAGTCTAGTGTTGCTTGAATTGGATACTACTGCTGATTGATACAAAAGATCTGTATTACTAAAGTTTATTGGGCTACTTTTTTCTCCAATTAGCGAAACTACAATTTCGTCATTGCCTCCAATCTCTTCGATTGTAATATTGTGGTTGCTTAATTGAATCATCGCTTTTGTAAACTCACCCCAGCGAGTTACGCTTATAATCTTCTTGTCATCTTTTTGACTTATAACTTTGATGGTGTTTGTTTCAGGAATAGAATCGTTTCCTGAAGTGATCATGTAAATATTTTGAACAGGCTCTTCATAACTTGCCTTTGCCGCCCATTCAATTAATTGCGCATAGCAAGATTTGAAACTAAACTCTAGAGTAAAGAAGAGAGTCCGTTCCCACTTCCTCAACCAATTTGAGTTGGCAGAGTTAGAAACATGCCACACCTTTTTTATCCAAGTAGTAAATTCAAATTCATACCAAGCTTTGTCGTAAATAAAATTGCTGTAAGCTCGCTGAGCTTGTATAATCACTTTTTCTTCATCCGATTGGGTGCCGTTGGCGAACCAACCAAAAAATCTTCCAATCGTATTCTCATAAATAATCTTAGCGCCATACTCCATTGTTATACTTACGCCAATCACATTGAGCATGGTAGTATATTCTTCGTTGGCGGGATAGGCTTTTGAAACTAACTTCATCGAGCGATCATACAATTTCCAGTATTCGTCAATGGATGCATAGAAAGGAAAGTTTGATGGATTTTTGCCTGACTCTAAATAATCTGCATACTCTTTAGGATTGAAAACCAAATACCATTCAGGAATAGTTAACACCGTTTGCTCTTCGGCTCTAACATATCCTTTAATAGTATTTCGCTCCCTTTCAATTTCATTTTTAAGATATGGATTGTACTTATCTAACAACTTATTAGTAAAGCGATGAGCAGAATCCAATTTATTTTTTAATTCAAAATAGCTAGATGAGTTGGAGTAGCCTTTTTCAAATTGTTGTATAGAAGCATGCGGCTGATATGGCAAATACCAGCGGCCACCTTCACTTAAAATTGCGTCCGTCATTTCAACAGTCCATTGTTTCACGCCTTCGCGCGATTTCGCATCGGTGCCTTGTAAGTAATAAATTACAAAAGCAAAAACTTCTTCAGGCGCCCACGATAGTAACGTTTCCTTATCGGGATATGCATGACGAAGCGAAACATTAATCACATTTACATGGTGCTTGTTGAACACCTCTCGCATCTTAGGAATAAAAGCATTAATTTTTTTTACTGGAATAAAATATTCTTGTAGCACATAGGTTTCTTCTGCTCTTGATTTTGGTTCCAATTCCTTCACATCATAGCTCGCTTCTTTATTTCGCCACGTAACTTTCTCAGAACTAAAAAGAATTGGATCAATTGCTCTTCTGCGCAACCACTTACCAAAATCTCCCCACGCTACTACATCCATCACCTGCCGCTCTAGCCAGTAACTTTCCCCTTCGGGTGTTACGTGGGTAGTATCGGTCAATGTTTTTTCTGATTTCTTCCACCACACGGCATTGATGGTGGAGTAATCTGGCGGATACAAATCTCCATTTTGAAAAACTACTTCTTTGTTATTACGAATGTTAGCATCAAAAAAGGTATTGTAATCTTTAGCATCAATGAGTTGATGATGCCGTTCTACTTTAGTGTTCGTATCTAATTGCAAAGTAACTTCTACCAAAACTCCAATACCGCCATAGCCACCAATGGCAGCACTGAATATATCCTGATTTTCATTTCGGTTTGCGGTGATAATTTCTCCTGAAGCCGTAACTAATTTTAATTGCAACACAGAGGAAACTATGGGGCCATGCCCAATATACCTACCATGGCAATTGACAGACACTGCACCACCCACTGTAAAGTTGGCGTAGGTCTGCATAATTTTTATAGAGAGATGATGTGGATCAATTACTTTTTGCAAATCTCTCCACACTATTCCGGGTTGCACAGTCACCTGTTTCAAAATTGTATCTAGCGCAATTACTTTATTGAAATCGCGCATGTCTATGTGCAAGCTGTTTTCGTAAGCAGTCTGGCCACCCATGCTAAACTTTCCTCCACCAATAGAAATAGGGCCCGATGTAGTGGTGATTGCCTCAACAATTTCTTGTATTGTTTTTGGTTTGATGATTTTGTTTACCTGAATGGGATTTATCTGTGTAACATCATTGATGGTTTTGTTGGCCAATACTTTATCATAATTTGCATCGCCCGATGTCTTCACCAAAATAAAGATGAACAGTACATATAGAACAAATGCATAAAAAGGAATAGCGTATCGCTTTTTACGATGTATGAATTTCCAAAACCTACTCAGCAGTTTTGTAATAAATTTTAACAGCAATAAAAACTTAGAAAAAAGAAATGCGAGGAGTTGCCAGAGTTTCTTCAACATATCTGAAATTAGATTTTGGTAAAAAGCATCAATGCATTTTTGGTAGGATCACCTTCCTGAAAAAGCGTTTTCTTTTCAAATCTAAATCCAACCTTCTCAACAAAATCGCAAATAAAAGCAAGCGAATAGAAATTGCGTATTTCGCGATGGTTGTATTCCCACGATTCGTTGGTACCCATGTTAAATACATCGTGCGCCAGTGCTACCATTGTCTTTTGATCTTCAGTGTTGCAATCGTGATCGCGCAAAATCAGTTTGCCTCCATTTCGCATCGTATCTCGAATAGAAGAAATAAAAGGAACACGAAGGTCGAGAGGACAATGATGAAACCCAATGTAAACCGTAATTAAATCCAAGCTTCCATTGGGGATGATTTTAGAATACTCTGTGTGATAATCTGCCAGCGGAATATATTCGGCTCCAATCTTAATCTGTCCACGATCTACCATTTCAGTAACGGAGTAACCTGGTTCTTTACCATCGGCATAATAGCGCTCTCCTTTAATCGAAACTTTCTCCTCTAAATAATCTAAGTATCGGCCAGAAGAACCAATTTCCAAATATCCATTATAAGAAGTCCCTTCTCCCAATAGCACCAATGCTTCGCGCGCCATCTCATCTTTCTGTTTGAAGAGTGCAGGTAGAGCGTAATTAAAAACAGAAAGAAAAGGTTTTATCTCTCCTAGCTTAGCTTGACTTGCTTTGTATATTTCTTGATCGGTATTTTTAGCAAGCGCGGTTTCGGAAATAAGGTTGTGAAACTTATCTTCAGGATACAGATTGAAAACATTCTTTAAGAAATTGTAAAATCTGCCTTTCAAATTACTATCAGTATAAATTCTTTTGAAGTTACTTTCAGCATTGGAAAAAATGGTAAACATGCCGTTAGGAAATGCATTTAATGGAATAGTCATCACAGCTAGCACTTTCAAAAATGATCTTCTGTACATAAGAGTAGGAATAAGATTTAAAGATAAAGGTTAGGCGGGAGAAAATAAAGTAATAAGGCGACTCTCTCTCTTCAATTACAAATAATCATAATTACGTCTACCAGTTAGCCAGGTAATTTAAACCTGAATTATGCATTAGGATTTTCTACCTTGTAAGATGTTATCACCTGATGCCATTCAAAGCTATACCTTCACCAAGTTTTATTTCAAACTATGCTGTCTTCAAAATAACAAGATAAAATTGAGATGGTTGAACCGACAGAATTAATAAAATCCTTACGACAATTATATAATTTTACTGACGAACAGGTGGATGCCTTTTTGGCAAAACTTAAACCTAAAACAATCGACAAAAAGTACTTCTTACTTGAAGCAGGGCAACAATGTTGTTTTATGGCATTCATTCAAAAAGGCAGTTTACGATTTTATGCAAACACTGAAACAGACGAACTGACTTTATATTTTTTCACTGAAAATTCTTGGGTTGCAGACTACGAAAGTTTTATTTCACAACAACCAACAAAAAACTATTTACAAGCCCTTGAAAAAACTGAATTGCAAACAATTTCTTTAGACGATATTCATATTTTAATGGAGCAATTTCCGGTTTTTAGGAATTTGGCAAGTCTGATGAAAAAGTGGACTATTCCATCAGAACATTTTGCTTCTATCACTAGCTCCACGCCAGATATTCGATACGAAACCCTTCTCAAAAATAATCCAGAATGGGTCAATCGTTTTCCTCAAATGTACATTGCATCTTATTTGGGCATTACAAAAGAAACATTTAGTAGAGTAAAAAGTCGGGTTCGCTGATTTTTTTGATTTCAATCAATTTTTAGCCCTCTATTTATTTTGAGATTTGCACTCAAATAAATAGAAGATATGAATTCAAAAATCAACGTGCTTTCATGGGGCATTTGGCTTGCATTTAACACTGCATTTTCACAAGTTCCCAAACAGCAAACATGTACAGTGGTTGCCGAAAATTTCGCAAATAACAATGGTCAATCTGTAGCAAATCTTTTTGTAAAAGGCGAGAGCCTTAAAAAGAAACCGACACATCAAATTATCAGTAAAATAATTGATGGCAAAGCTGTTTTTGAATTTAAAGATTTGCCCTTTGGCGATTATGCCGTAATTCTTTGGCACGACAAAAATGCGAATGGCGACCTTGACCATAGTTTTGGTATGCCATCAGAACCTTTGGGATATTCAAATCATTGGAGGTTTAGTTTGTTTTCAGGAATGCCAACTTTCGTGAAACTAAAATTCAATTTTTCAAATCAATCAAATTCAATAACCATTAAAGTAAACTAATTATGAAAGACTTACAGACACAAAATGGCGTTTCTAAAAACTATGAAAATGCTATAAAACATATAAAAATATTGGGAGCAATTTCACTAATTCTTGCGCCACTATTAAGTTTCATCGGTTGGGCAATTGCACACGACAGCATCGGTTCATTTTTGCACTTAAACTTTTCTTGGACACCAACAGATGCCACAACAAAACTTACTGCATTATCAAACCCTGATTTAATATTTCGATATTTTCTGTTGCCTCATTATTTTATTTATGCTTCAATGCCTATTTACATTGGTTTGGCATTGTGTGTTACATATGTTACACAAAAAAAAGCACCTTGGCATTCATTCGGTGGACTTATACTTTCAATCATTGGTGCTGTATATTTTATTGGTGTACTCGGAGCCTTTTTGTCAATACCAATGGGCACTGTAACGATGACAAGTATTTTGAAAATTTCATTTGCTCTTTGCATTTTAGTGTTTGTTGGTAATATTGTTCAAGGTTTTGGGCTTTATCAGTCCAAACTTTTGCCTCGTTGGGCGACAATTTTATTTATACTTGGCAATATTTTGATTTTAGTATTTCCAGGTACCGAAAATTGGATGGCAATAGGTTCTTTGCTTATGGTTGTGGGACTTGCACCACTAACAAAAATAATAGTAAACAATCAGTTAAGAAAAATGGGCAGCCGCTAACAAGGTTTTAAGTTCTTGACTATAACCTTCACTACTTTTCGAACTATTGTATTTAATAATATTTAAAAAAAATAGTCATGCCTACAATAAAAACAATCGAAGATTTTATTGCCACCGTTGAGGCTAATGAGCACGTTGATGCTGTTGAGCGTTTTTACTCCTCCAATGCAGCTATAAAAGATAATCAATCTGAAATCAGAGGAAAAGAAAGGCATATTGAAAATGAAAAGAGTATGCTCCTGAAAATAAGAAAAATGCACTCAAAATGTACTCGTCCGTATTTTGTGAACAGCATCTTTGTGGTAATTAAATGGCAATCTAGATTTGAATTTAAAAACGATACATTTATTGAGATGGAGGAAATGCACACCAAGAATTGAGTGAAGTGCAAATAGAAAAAGAACAATTTTTCTATGACCCGAAACAATTTATACCAAAGCCAATCAATTAAATTTTCTTTCTAGTATCATCTCCCGCCTCGGGGACGATACGAACAGGTGTATTATGCGCATCGCCCCCGAGGCGGGAGGGGAGACAATGCTTGAAAAAAATATTTCAAAAATTGCTAATAAGCCTCCGCACTTGTTGGTGTTCTTCAACAACAAACAAAATAAGCCAGTTGCATTATTTTATATAATTTTGAGTGCATGGTTCATATATAAAGAGCACCTCGCGTTTTTAACAGTAACTTGCCTAGAGTGGAAGCATTTGTTAGCAGAAATGGGGGATATATTGGAACGCGTGTTGGTGATGAACACCAGAATGGGGCGAGAATCGACAGGCTTGGCGTCAGGCGGGGTGAATCTGTTAACAAAGTTTTGTACTTTTATCATAGTTAGAATTTATGTTTATAAAAGCATAATTTTTATGGGTCAAATAAAATTTGTGATAAAGCAAGGGTTGACATTATTGAAAATTTGCCAAAGATTTTATCTGGCATTGTTGATAACCTTTTCACTATGTCAAATCAGTAAGGCACAGCCAATACTAAATAGGCCAATCATAAAATCGATTAGTTTACTTTCTACTACGAATGGTAAAAACTTTAAGATGTTCATTAAAACACAATCTATATTCGCTACTGTAAATTCACACGCCACCACACGCTCACATAAAGTCCACCGAAGCACGTTCGTGTCGGCAGTGGTTTATAGCTGGTGGGAAAGTAGAGGAATGAAATTCATGATTGTTATGATAATTTTTGCCACAATTCTTATCATTCAAAAATTTTGGATAAAGAAAATTTATGACAAAAAACTCAACTCCCTGCAAGAAAAATTTGCATCTGAAAAATACCTTATCGACTTTATGATGGATAAAATACCCATTTCTATCTACTTTAAAGATAAAGAAAGTCGATTTGTAAGAGTCAGTAAATTTATGACCGATTCCTATAAAAAAAGTGAGGGTGAATTAATTGGTAAAACTGATTTTGATATTCAAGATGAAAAACATTCTCTTGACGCCTTTGCTGATGAACTGACTATCATGCAAACCGGCATACCAAAAATTGACTATCTAGAAAAGGAGTTACACCATGACGGCAAAGAGAAATGGGTATCAACCACCAAAATGCCTTTGTATAATTCAAAGGGTGAATTGATTGGCACCTTCGGCATATCAAAAGATATAACACAGATTAAATTACAAGAGAGTAAAATTGAAATTCAAAACAAGATTTTAACCTTTCAACAAGGGGAATTGGCCAGCCAAAATGAAGAGCTCATGCAAAGCCAGGAAGAGATTTCTGCACAACGTGACTTGCTGGCCATTCAAAATACAATATTATTCGAAACCCGTAGGTTAGTTGAAGAAAAGAATAATCAGATTATACATCGAAACGAAACGCTGGAAGAAGAAGTGAACCATCGAACTAAAGATTTAGTAGAATACAACCAACAATTAGAACAATTTGCTTTTATATCAGCGCATAATTTAAGGGCCCCCGTTGCCCGAATTCTTGGATTAGGGCAAGTCTTAAAACTTTTGGATAGCAATTCAGAAGAACGAGAACAAATCTTTGAAAAATTAATTTCAACCACCCAAGAACTAGATCAGGTAGTGAAAGATTTGAACACTGTTCTTGACATGCGCAGGGATAGCACATCGGTCATTACCGAAGTAAACCTGGTTGATGAACTTGAAATTATTAAAAGAAGCCTCGAAGCTGAAATCGAGGAAACGAAGGCGGAAATTATAACCGACTTTAGTAATGGAAAAGTATTTCATACAGTAAAGCCATACCTGGATAGCATACTGATGAACCTTTTAAGTAATGCTATAAAATACCGGCATCCCGATAGAAATCCTATTATAGAGATGAAGTCTGAATTCCTTGATGAATACATTTGCCTTACCGTTAAAGACAATGGACTTGGTCTTGACCTTGCCTTACATAAAAACAAACTCTATAATTTATATAGTAGATTTCATAACCATGTTGAAGGTAAAGGAATGGGATTGTATCTAGTAAAAACTCAAATAACCGCCATGGGTGGAAAAATAGAAATTGAAAGTGAAGTAGATAAAGGCTTAATGTTTAAGATATATTTTAAAATCCATTCTGTCTAGTTATGATCTCGTTAATCAGATATGATTAAAATAAAATATCCTAATGTTATGTTTACAATGGTGCGGAGCAACTTTTTTTAGTGTTGCAGACAGTACCAGTAAGATTTTACCCTTTACCGTCCGTGTCTGCATTTAAAATTGTGAGGATTACCTCGGCAATTTTAGAAGAATCAGATATAGTTATCGTAAAAGGCTCGTCTGCTTTACCGTTGTATTGAGCTGCAACCCCTGTTCCTGAGTCTCAGCCCTCCGCCCTTGTTGGTGTTTTTCACCAACAAGCGAAATAAACCATTTGCATTGGGATTTTCTACCTTGTCAGGTGCACTTGATACCAATCAAAGCTACACCTTCTCCAGGTTTTTATTTCAAACCCTTATCTTCGTAGGCGGTCTTCGTGAGCATTTGTAGGATAGAATGATAAATTTATTCGGTGGTCTTGCACGGCTTAATTTTGAATCTTAAATTAATTTCACATTCCGTTAACCTGTTTTTTGAAAAGAATACATTTTAACCTGTTACCTTCGTCTTTAGTTTAGTTCAAAGAAAAAATCTATGGAAGCCAGTGCCGTGCTCGCATCAAAAGATGCGGCAATCGAGAAACAGATATTCGACAGTAATCTTATAAGCCGCGATTTAAGTTGGATTCAGTTCAACTACCGTGTGCTTGATCAAGCAAAGAATAGTGAAATAAGCGTGTTCGATAGGCTTAAATTTTTGTCGATCACCGCGTCTAACCTAGACGAGTTTTGCACCATACGCTTGGGTAGCCTTTACAATTACTTGGATTATGGAAAGGAGCGCTACGATTACAGTGGCTTGCGCGAAATTCCGTTCAAAGAAAAACTTCTGGGCGAGATCCAACAGTTTGAGAAGCAGCAGCATTCGCTATTCGTGCAAACGCAGAAGCCACTTTTTGCTGCCAACAATTTTTGTATCTGTGATGTAACCATGCTATCGCCCGACAGCAAGCAAAAAGTAACGGATTATTTCTTGAAAGTGATTTACCCCATGCTCACGCCCATGGTGTTTGATGGCTACCACGCTTTTCCTATTTTAAAATACAAGCGACTATTGTTTGGTGTAGTTACCAAAGCCCCACAAGAGCCCCACAACCATCAGAAAATTTCCTTTATTCAAGTGCCAAGTAATTTGCCGCGTTTTTATGAAGTGAAAACAGAAGATGGTCGTTTAAATTTTGTGCCAATTGAAGATATTATCAAGCACAACATTCAGCATCTGTTCCGCAATGTTGAGATCAACAGTGTCAATCTCTTTCGTATCAATCGTAATGGAGATTTCACATTGGAAGAAAGCGAAGATATTGAATCTAATTTTTTAGACGAACTGAAACGCAAAATACAAACTCGAAGAAGTGGGAGAGTAGTGCGCATTGATGTGCATGAAAACGTTGACCCATGGTTGTTGAGATTGTTAAAAATTCAATGGGATATTGAAGACTCCAATATTATCCGTGTACCCAACGAAAGCCTAATCGACCTTACGGGATTAATGCAAGTCATTGGTCATTCAGAATTTAAAAATAAGCGTGCAGCATTACGGCAGTCGATTAAACCCGTTACATTTCCTGAGCAAGGCACGTGCGATTTGTTTGAAGTATTGAAAGAGCGCGATATACTTTTGCATCATCCTTACAACTCGATGGAGCCTGTGTTGGAGTTGCTTGAGAAAGCCGCTGACGACCCTTATGTGCTATCTATTAAGATCACCATTTATCGTGTGGCAAAGGATTCGCGAATTACTGCGGCATTGTTCAAAGCAGCCGAGAATGGTAAACACGTTTCTGTTTTGTTTGAAGTAAAAGCTCGCTTCGATGAAGAAAATAATTTGCGTGAAGCTCAAAAGCTGCAGCGTGCCGGCTGCTTTGTAATCTACGGAGTGAACAGCTTAAAGACACACTCAAAACTGCTGTTGATTGTTCGCAAAGACCCTGATGATGATAAGGTGTATCGGTATGTTCACTTATCGAGTGGGAATTATAACGAAGCTACCTCGCGCTTTTATACTGATGTGGGTTTATTGAGTACGAATGAAGTATATGGCAACGATGTAAGTGAGTTCTTTAACGTAATCACAGGGCACTCGCAACCACACGCTTATCGCAACTTGATTACTTCTCCACGAGACATGCGCAACCAATTGTGCGCGCTCATTAAGCAAGAGGCTGAAAATGCTAAACAAGGAATTGCTTCGGGTATAATTATAAAATTCAATTCGCTTCAGGATGATGTAATGATTGGAGAATTATATAAAGCATCGCAAGCTGGTGTGAAGATAAAGTTGGTTATTCGTGGCATGTGTTGCTTGCGGCCTGGCCGATTAGGATTGAGCGAGAATATTGAAGTAGTTTCAATAGTAGGTGAGTATTTAGAACATTCAAGAATTTATTATTTCCATAATACGGGCGATCCGAAAGTATATATTGGCAGTGCCGATGCAATGGTACGTAGCTTCGACAGGCGCATTGAATCGTTATTCATGCTTGAAGGCGATCTTGTAAAAAAACAAGCAATGAATATTCTTCGCTACAATCTTCGCGATAATGTTAATTCCTATATCATGAAGGAAGACGGATCTTACGCCAAGAAAGAATTGAATGGAGAAGAACCCTTTAGTGTTCATCAAGAGTTCTTCAACATCACCAAAGAGAAGGTGGTGGATGTAAAATTATTTTAATCTCAAATATGCGTATCATAAAAATTAAATAAAATGGAATCATCAATTGTAGCAGAATACAAAGTAAAGATAAAAGCCAGTGGCAATCATTTTATTTATGATGAAGTCGATGAAAAAGACGAGGAGCTTGCTCACTTTTATTTTATTGGAAATTACGAAAGTAAAGAAGTGGTTTTTGATGCCGTGGTCTACACGTTGCGTTTTCATTACGAAAGTGAATTGAACGAAATGGTCGAGAAAAAAATTGACCGTGATTTTCCTCAATACAAAAAAATATTGGATCAGGTAGAGCAAACCAATTCTATGGAACCAACTAAAGAAGAAGAAGAGTTGGGCTTGATTATGGCGGAAATAATGCTTGAACTTGAGGAAGAAGAAGCGGTGAAAGTAAAAGAGCACATTGAGATTGAAAAGAATTTTGGAGTAGGGGTGGGGCTTGAAGTAGGATTAAATGTAGATGAAATTACCGATGCTGTTATCGAAAAATTCATTGAGGATTTTAATTCCTCAACACTTATCCTCGATCCAATTCTTTATTCGTTCCAAACGGAAGAGTCGGCAGAAGAGGATGAGCTTTTATAATTGCTAATTGCTTACTTCCTTTTCCTGATTATCTTTGCGCCCTTAATTTAAAAATCAAATGAAGAATCTCTCTCTTGCTCTTAATGGTGTGCTGCTGGTGGCAGTAGCAGTTTTGTATTATTTACATTTTTCAACTAAGTCCAGTTCTACTTCTCAGACAGCTTCTGGAGTGCCAACAGATTTGAAAATTGCCTACATCAATTCCGATTCCGTTTTAAACGGATATGATTTTTTCAAATCAACGCGCACAATTTTGGAAGCTAAAGGAAAACGATTGGATTCGGATTTCAGAAATCGTGCACAAGGGTTGCAAAATGATTATAATGCGTATCAGAAAAATGTAAGCAGCCTTACCATAGGCCAAGCAAAAGCAATAGAAGAAGACCTAGCTAAGAAGCAACAGAACTTGCAAATGTATCAACAAAGCCTTCAACAGGAAGTAGCAAAAGATGAAGCCAAAATAACGCAAGACTTGTATAAGAGAATTACCGACTATTTAAAGGTATATTCAAAAGAGCAAGGTTATCAAATTATTTTTAAAGTAGATCCGTCAAGCGATGTGCTTTTTGGTGCTGAGCCACTTGATATTACCAAACAAGTAGTTGTTGGATTGAACGAAGCGTACAAAGTGGAGAAAAACGGAACTACGCCAGCCCTTGATAGTGCTGGTACCAAGAAGAAATAAGGATTTATGATCCACTATAGAAAACCGACTCTTCCAGTCGGTTTTTTTATTTTCTATATTAGCATAATTTTTTAGGCTGATGCTGAAATCAATACTCACTGCACTCAATATAAAATACGAAGAAAGAATACCTGTATTCCTCATGTTAGGAGCAGGTTTTTTCATGGGTATTTTTATTGCTACCTACCAAGTAACGGCTGAATCTTTGTTCATCAACAAGTTGAGCAATCAACTTGATAAAGCATTTCTTATCTCGGGTGTGCTTGGCATTATGTCCACGTTGCTTTTCTCTTATCTGCAGAACAGAATAAAATTTACCACTCTAACTATATCAAGTGTTTTAGCAATTGTTCTAATATCCTCTGGTATTTACTTTTTATATCACAATCCAGATGAAACGCTTCACAATTATGTGTTGTTTGCCATGTTTTGTTTGATTGGCCCTATCACAGCTATTTTGTTGTTATGCTATTGGGGTGTATTTGGTCGCTTGTTCAACTTCAAACAATCAAAAAGAATAATTGGGTGGATAGACACTGGACAATTATTGGCTGCTATTATCACCTACTTTATAATACCGTTTACCTCTTCCTTTTTCCCAGATACCTCCAATTATTTGATTGTTTGTAGTATCAGCATTCTTTTTTCGCTTGGCTGTTTATTGATTATATCCTTTAAATTCACTCTCACTAAAAACAACCCTGCAGAGTTTGACGATACAGTAAAAACACAGACACGGTTCAGTAATATATTTAAGGATAAATACATAGTACTTCTTAGTATTTTCCTTGTCATTTCGATGGTGACGTATGTGCTAAATCAATACTCTTTTCAAAATCTAATGAATAAGCAGTATCCAGATCAGCAGAGTCTTACTAATTTCTTGGCCTACTTTAATGGAGCTATTTATTTAATAAGTTTCGTTATGCAAACCTTTATTAATGATCGCATTATGACCAGTTATGGCCTTAAAATATCATTATATATACTACCAATTGTTGTGGGTATTTTTACTGTTATTACCTTTTTATCAGGAGTTATTTTTGGCTATGATTTGCAGACTTCACCCACTGCGTTTATTTTCTTTTTCTTGTTCATAGCCCTTACTCGATTGTTCAATGGATCTCTCCGCGACTCACTTGAAAATCCTGTATTTAAATTATTTTTTATTCCTCTGGACAGTCGCTATCGATTTAGCATACAGGCAAAAGTGGAAGGAGTTGTAAACGAAAGTGGTAGGTTGATCGCGGGTCTGTTGATTATATCGTTCGCACTCATACCTTTCTTTAGCATCATCTACATCCCCATCCTTATTCTGTTGTTGGCTGGTTCCTACATCTATGTTGCCAATAATATGCATGCGGGCTACAAATCAAAGATTAGAGCAAAACTTGAAACTCGGGAGTTTCATCAAGACAAATTAGAAATAGGGTTTGCCCAGGTAACTTCAAAGTTGGAGCAATTACTCTCCGATAGAGAATCTTCTAAAGCCGTATTTTCATTTAAACTTTTAGAAAAAATTGATTCATCAAAAATTGGTAAGTGGATCAATAGTTTGATGAATAATAAATATGAGGAAGCTCAAGAGTACGCTCAACGGAAGATGAATGAGGTAAAGGGCTTATCGGTTTCAGATAGGTATGTAATCAAAATTGATAAGAATAAAACTGGCAGCTACGATAAAAATATTTTATCAAAATTAGATATTGAAACGATTTTAAAAGGTGGGGGCGACTTTAGTCGATCTCGAATACTTCAATTAATACGATCGCATGATCCCATCGATCGTCAATATGCTTCAGAACTGTTGTTGAACTCATCTTCTGATGAAAACATTTCTTTATTGATCGAACTCCTCAACGATCCTGACCCAAAAGTTAGAAACACAGCCATCAAAACATCCAGCCGAAAGTATAATAATGAAGTAATACTTTCTTTGATTGATAACCTTAATTATCCACACTATAGCAACCAAGCCAGTGATGCGTTAGAACTTATTGGAGAGCCAGCACTTGGCCTGCTCGAAGGATGTTTTTACAGAACAGGCCAAAACTCTCAAAACCTAATTAAAATAATACAAGTTGTGGGTATGATTGGCGGCCAGCGATCAAAAGATATTTTATGGAATAAGATTGACTTCCCAGATAAAGTAATCGTGTCACAGATTTTGCTCTCCTTGGGCGAAAGTGGTTTTAAAGCAAGCATCTCACAGATCACTCGAATAAAATACGCTATAGAAGCTGATATTGCTGACATCCGTTGGAATCTCAGCGCACTTCTTGAAGTTGGTAATGGTGATGTAGATGAAATAGTCAAGGCATTGGAGTGGGAAAATCAAAACGATATAGACCACATATACATGCTGCTTGCCATGCTGTATGATACCAACTCAATTCAGCTTGTAAAAGAAAATATTGAAAGTGGCACCACCGAAGGCACTACTTATGCAATCGAATTGCTTGATGTGTTTTTGTCAGATCAACTCAAGCAGCGCGTAATTCCAGTGCTGGATGAACTCTCTATTACAGAAAAAAATGCAAGGCTTGAAGTTTTCTATCCACGCATAAGATTAGACGAAAAATTGGTGTTAAAATTTTTGATCAACAGAGACTTTACGCAAACCAATCGTTGGACAAAAGCTTGTGTGTTAAAACAAATTGGCAAAAAGCGGATCGATGATTTCACATTGGATTTGATCGCTCAAATTTTTAATCCAGACAAGTTAGTAAGAGAAGTTGCAGCATGGAGTTTATATCAAATTGAACCCTCAGAGTATCATCAAAGCACGCTCCGATTAGGTGAGTATAGAAAAGAGGAATTTGATAATGTTATTTTAGCTACAGGCTTCGAGTCTCGACTTATGCTGTACGAGATCGCCAGTTTTTATAACTCCATTCCCATCTTTGAAGGTATTCAAGGGGTGGCTCTTGCAGATATTGCCGATATGACAGAGGAGGTTCGGTTGCCCAAAGGCCAATCACTTAATATTGATGAAAAAATGAATCATAATTTTTATATCGTTTATAAAGGAGAAACTGATTTCTTCTCCAAAGGAAATAAGATAGATAAGTTTAATAAGGGACAATTTATTGGCGAGATGCTTGCCTCTTCAGGATTCATGAATACTAATTTAATAGTAGCAAACGAACCCACTATTTTGTTGAGTCTCAACAAAGAGTTGTTCTATGATTTACTTTCAGACGATGTAAAGCTAGCCGACAAGATTTTGGAATTCATCTAATTTAGCCTACTTTTAATTGATTTTTTAAACTTTTTATAGTTGTAAGTTATTTTTTACGAGATGAAGTAGGCATTGTTTTTCTTGTTTTACTTACTTCTTTGTTAACTTTAATCCTAATGTCCCAAAAGGAGTTATTAAAATATCCAACCACTAGCGTAAATCCTTCGAATGATGGGGTTTATGAACCTTATGATAAAGATGATCTGAGCACTAATCCTTTTCCGGGATTGCGCCCATTTACCATTGACGAATGTCATCTTTTTTTTGGTAGAGAAGGGCAGGTTGATGAAATTTTAGTAAAGCTATCCAAGTATAGATCAGTCACCGTAATGGGATATTCCGGTAGCGGAAAATCGAGTTTGATGTATTGTGGCCTAGTACCTATTTTATATGGCGGGTTCATGACTCAAGCAAGTCCCTATTGGCAGATTATATCAGCTCGTCCTGGAAACAGCCCATTGCAAAACTTGGCAACGGCTACTGTAAATTCATTGATTAGACAAAACAGAATAGATGGAAACGATAGACAAATTTACCAGGCTATTTTTCTCTCAGTTTTAAGAAGTGGATCGAACGGGTTAGTAGAACTTGCCAAGTTTATCCAAAGTAGAAAAGATGAAAATGTGTTTTTTCTGATCGATCAATTTGAGGAACTGTTTAGATTCCGGGATTCCGGATCAGATGAATTTGAAGATGAAGCTGCTCTTTATGTAAACCTTATTTTAAGAGCCACTGAGCAACAAGAAGTTCCAATTTATTTATCGCTGAATATGAGGTCCGATTTCATAGGACATTGTGCATCCTTCCATGGCCTCACCCAAATGATAAATGAGAGTAATTATCTTGTTCCTCAGATGACCCGCGAACAAAAGCGGATGGCGATAGAAGGCCCTGTTGCAGTGGGTGGAGGTAAAATATCACAGCGGTTGGTAAAGCGGCTTTTAGGTGACATCGGTGAAAATCAAGACCAACTTCCAATTTTGCAACATGCATTGTTAAGAACTTGGGAGTATTGGATTGCCAATAGAGAGCCAGGTGAGCCGATGGACATTCGGCATTATAATTCCATCGGAAAAATAAGCCAAGCACTGTCAATACATGCTAATGAAGCTTTTGAAGAGCTCAACTCTCGCCAAAGAGAAATAGCAGAAATTCTCTTTAAAAATATTACAGAGAAAGGCATAGAAAACCTAGGCATCCGAAGACCTTGTAAAGTGGGACTAATCTCTGAGTTGTCTGGGGCTACCGATGCAGATGTTATTCAGGTAATAGAGCAATTCCGTAAGCCAGGAAGATCATTTTTAATGCCGGGTACACAGGTGGCACTAACCCCAAATACAGTAATCGAACTTTCGCACGAGAGTTTGATGAGGATATGGACTCGTTTGACCGGTTGGGTTGAAGAAGAATACGAATCTGCTCAAATGTATTTGAGGCTATCGGATGCCGCGGCCATGTACCAAACAGGTAAAAC
This sequence comes from Cytophagales bacterium, assembly GCA_038205685.1. Taxonomy (GTDB): domain Bacteria; phylum Bacteroidota; class Bacteroidia; order Cytophagales; family Cyclobacteriaceae; genus ELB16-189. Next base: position 35,818 of record JBBRBQ010000027.1, read on the forward strand.
AGGACTTTGGCGTCCACCTGATTTGCAATTAGCTTTGAACTGGCAGAAAAAACAAAAGCCCACTCGTGTTTGGGCAATGCGTTACGATATTGCTTTTGAAAGGGCAATCGTCTTTTTAGATACTAGCCGAATTACCTACGAGGCAGAACTACGAAATCAAGAGATGCTGCAGCAAAGAGTGCTTAGCAGAGCTAGAATAACTAATATTATTTTAGGTATATTCTTATTGCTGGCAATCGGTTTATTCTTTTATGGCGTTGTGCAGCAAATTGAAGCAAATACCAAAGCTGAAGAGGCGAAGGTTGCAGCACAGAAAGAAAAAGCAGCTGCAATTGAAGCTAAGAAACAAGAAAAAGAGGCTATTGCTCAACGGAAAAAAGCCGAAATTTTATTAGAACAAATAGATGCCCAGAACCAAGAAATAAAAGCTGCTCTTGATCAGGCTAAAATAGCCAAAGCCTTGGCCGAACGCAATTCTGAACTTGCAAAGAAACAAGAAAAGATTGCCGAAGGAGCTAGAAAAGAAGAAAGTAAATCTAGGATAGTGGCTGAAACACAAACGGAGAAGGCAAATAGAGCTTATAAAGATGCAAATCGACTATTAATGCTCTCCATTGCTCAATCGCTAGAAGCCAAGTCGGTAGGTATTGACGATAAAGAATTAGCTGGATTATCGGCTATGCAAGGCTATCGTTTCCATACGCAATTCGATGGCAAAAAATATGACCCTTATGTTTTTAAAGGACTATACAGTGCATTAACAAAATTATATGGAACTAATTATAATGCTGTAAAAACCCCAGGTAATTTAAAAAATAGAATGTATGCGTTGGCGATCTCATCAAAATCGCAACAGTTCTATACCACCGGAAATGATGGAAAAATTGTGTCGGGTGATTATTTGAATCAAACAATAGGAGAGTCGCCACTCATATCCAACGCTTTCCCCAACAAAGTGCTTGCCCTTAGTAAAGATGAAAAATACCTTGCTAATGGAAGCGATTCCACATTTATTCAAGTATTTAACCTTAGCATACCAACCCAATCGCCTTTGATAGTGAAAGGTCATAAAGGTTCAGTTAATGATATTAAGTTTCTGCCTGATAATTCTGGTTTTATCTCCGTATCAACGGACAGAACAGTTAGGTTTACCAATGTAGAAACTGGCGAAAGCAAAAAATTGCTTTCATTGCCTTTCGCTTTAAAATCAATATCCATCAACAACGATGGAAGCCAATTGGCTGGAGCATCTCCATCAGGTCAGTTAGTTATAGTTAACCTTAAGGATTACTCCTACACAACACTTCGCAATGAAGCACCTAATCGAATTTTGTCTGTTGTATTCCATCCAACTAAGCCATTGCTGGCCTATGGAACCGAGGTGGTAAACGAAAAGGGATTGCCGATAAAGGGTAGTGTAAAAATTATAGATTTGACTTCTAACATAGAAACCAAGGAACTTACAGGTCACAATGCTGGTGTTTCTTCGATAGAATTTAGCCCCAACGGGCTGTTACTTGCCAGTGCAGGTTTAGATAGAAAACTTCAGATGTGGGTAGTGGACAAAGAGGAAGATTTGCCTGTGGTGATGGATAACAACAATGGCAACATTTGGGATATTGGTTTCTCTGCCAATTCAAATTATCTAATGGCTTCTTGCAATGCAGGTGAGATTAGAATTTGGCCTACAGATCCAAAAATATTGGCCGATCAAATTTGCCCCAAACTAAAACGAAACTTATCCACTGACGAATGGTTCAAGTATGTTGGTAATGATATTGAATACGAGGCTACTTGCACTAACAAATAACTATGCGGTTTCTATTCGTCTATGTGTTCTTATCTTGTTTTTTAAAAACTGTTGTGTTGCAAGCACAAGAGTCGAACGATTGTGAGCAAACTCTCAACCAAGCTGCACAGGAGTTCACTGCTGGTCATTTCTATGGCTTGCCCGCTCTGTTAAAACCATGTTTGGACAATTTTAGCAATGAACAAAGAGTTAGGGCTTATATGCTTCTGGCCCAAGCCTATCTTGTAATAGACGACCCCATTGGTGCAGAAGATAGTTATTTGAAATTATTAAGGGCTGATCCTGAATATATAGCCACCCAAGAAAAAGATCCCATTGACATAGTATATCTGAGTAAAAAATTTACAACTCGACCTGTTTTCACACCCCGTTTACGAGCAGGGGTTAACGCAACTTTCAATCATGTTATCCAAGAGGTGAGTACAGACCCGATGCCCATTACTACAAGTCATAAAACTGGTTTGGGCTTACAAATTGGTGGTGGTTTAGATTGGAATGTTACTGACCACTTAAGTGTTTCATTTGATGTTTTACTTGGAACAAAATCTTTTCAAACAACAAAAAGTAGGATTTCAGGTTTTGATACTCAAAATATAATAGAGAACCAATCCTGGATTGATATTCCACTATATTTGAAATACTCAAGAGAATATGGTAGAATAATACCTTTTGCTTACTTAGGAGCTTCTACCAATATACTTTTAAGTGCCTCGGCCACGGCCAGTTTTTCAAATAGCAATGATTCTGGGAATTCCCTATCTGTCGATGGAAGTTTTCCATTATCCTATAAAAGGAATGCGCTTAATAAATCAATTGTGCTGGGTATTGGGGCTGCCTACAAAGTAAAAAGAAATTTTATATCGGTCGATTTGCGTTACATGGGGGGGCTTACAAATTTAACCAAAGCCAATACAAATTATTACGAAAATGGAAGCACTGATATTGCTACTTCCATAACCACGTATCGGTCGGTAAGCGATTTTTTTAGGATTGATAATCTTTCATTGTCTTTTGGATACAGCCGCCCGATTTATAATCCACGGAGAATAAAAGTATTCGAACCACCAGCTTTTTTGAAGAAAATTTTCAATAGTAAAACAAAGAAAAAGTAGTAGCAAATGAAATTTAACTTTGGGTTACTATTTGCTCTTTTAATGGTTGTATCATGCGACACTGCAAACAACTTTGATCAAGCCACAAAAAAGTATTTTTTGAAATACTATGGCAATGATGGCGATCAGGAGGGTGTTGATTTAGTTGTGAATGCAGATGGATCGTTCTATTTGCTTGGTATTACAGATTCTAAATCTTTTGGAAAGCAGGTTTACCTTGTAAAAGTAAATGCCGATGGAAACACAGTCTGGGAAAAAACCTTTGGTGGTAAAAAAGATGAGATCGCAAAAGATCTTCTGCAGCTGAGCGATGGAAGACTAGCATTTGTAGCCAATACAAACGAGAATGGAAATATAGATGTATTTGTAGAGACATTAACTGCTGACGGCATTAAAATAGATTCTGTTATAGCTCCACTTTCTGGCAACAAGAAAGATGAGAACGCAATTTCCATAACCCAAACAACCGATGGATTCATAGTAGCAGGTTCTACTACTGATATTAGCTTAAAACCAGGAGGGGCTCAAGATAATACTGATGTTACAGATGCAATGCAATTGAGATTTAATACCAACCTTTCGCTCTATGCTGATACTTGGAGGAAAACAGTGGGCTACCCAAGTGCGGATGTTGCCGTTAAGATTGAGCAAGATGCCAAAGGAAAATTTAATCTATTTGGTTATTCCAATAAACAACTGCCTACTTCCAATTCGCAGGATTTTAATTATTGGATCACCCAACTTGGGTCAACAGGAGAGCCATCAAGTGCTGAACTATTTCCTGGAGAAGATAAAGTAAATGAATTATTGACCTCGGTTTTAAAAACGCCATTACAATCTGGTGAGGGCTTTTTGCTCGCAGGTCAATCGTTAGATCCAATCACTTCGGCAAGTAAATTATTTTTAGTGAAGGTGAGAAAAGATCTCTCACTTTCCTCCCAAGATTACTTGTTTAGGGAAAAAGCTAATATTGATTTGAAAACTCCGAGGTCTGTACAATATGTCAATGTCTGCGCTTCTCAAAATTCAGGATATTATGTTATTGCCAATGATAATCGGCTAGGGACTGATAATAGTAATTGGTATGTAAGTAATTTTGATAACAATGGAAATCCTATTTGGCAAACGCCAGCTACTTTTGGTGGCGACAATAATGATACGGTAGGAGCAATTTCAGAATTGCCTGATGGAAGTATTTTAATTTTGGGTACAATGGAAATAGGAGGCACCAAGATCCATGAGAAAAAAATGACTCTCGTAAAAGTCAATTCATCTGGCAAATTTGCCAATTAAGAGAAGTGTTGTAGATATAATTGGTTACTTTTGAAGGCTAAATCCAATAGAATACGTGCATTCTTATTTCAATCTTGAGATCAATACTTTTTTTAGAGCATTCTTTGCTTTTGCACCAGTCTCAATTTCAATCGCATTTGGTATTTATCTTAAAAACACACATTCTTGAAAATGCTGACTACCCTGTTTTTAGCTAAGAATAGGTTGGCACTTGTGCTATCTTTCTTCTTACTAACATCGGTTAGTGCTTATGCTGCTACTATTACTTCTTTAGGATCTGGAAATTGGAACTCTGGAGCTACTTGGTCAGGTGGTGTTCCCTCTTCATCGGATGATGTTATTATTGCCAGTGGGCATATTGTGACATTAGATATAAACACTGTCAATTTAACATCCCTCACTATTACAGGTTCACTCATTACTACTGGTGGCTTTACAGTTACAGCTACAACAATTAGTGTTGATGGAACTTATACAAATGGAAGTGTTGGCGCCATAACATCGTCTACGTTTGTAGTAAATAATGGAGGTCTTTATGATCACAGCATAGACGGTGGAACAATACCCATTGCAACTTGGAATGTGGGTTCTACCTGTAAAGTATCAGGAATGGTAAGTGCAGGCGCGTTACCAACCAATATCAATCAATCATATCATCACTTTACGTGGAATTCGGCCAATACTTCATCTTATACCAGTTTTGCACCTACTGCTATCAATGGGAATCTTTCCGTTACTAATGGGAGTGGTGGATCGATTGGTATAAATCAACCATTGACAATTGGAGGTGCGTTAAATATTAGTGGAGGTATTTTTGACTCAAATGGGCAAAGTTTAACAATTACAGGTCTTACTACTGTAAGCTCAACTGGTATTTACTTAGCATCAACTTCGGCACAAACGTTGAATGGAGGAATAACAATATCTGGAGGAACGTTAACAGGCTCAACAGGCACTGTAAACACTTCTAATGTAATACTTAGTTTAGGCACGCTTACTGCTCCAACTGGTGGATTTAATGTAACAGGTAATTGGACAAAAACAGGAGGCACTTTTACGCCAGGCGCCAATACCATAGCATTCACGGGTGCAGGAACGCAATTACTCAGCTCAGGCGCAACCGCATTCAATAATATTTCTCATACGGGTACAGGCACTTTACAACTATCAACTAGTGGGTTAATTACTAATGGCACATTTACAAATGCATCAGGCACTTTTGATGCAAATAATTTGGCTCATACCGTAACGGGTCTAGCAACTCTATCTGGCGGAAATTACCTATCATCCACTTCTCTTCAATCCTTTACTGGTGGATTAACTATTAGCGGTGGAATCCTCACAGGTTCATCAGGTGCGATTGCTACTACAGATCTATCTTTAACTTCTGGAACACTATTGGCACCATCCGGTGTTTTCAATGTTTCTGGCAATTGGACACAATCGGGAGGAACATTTACCGCAGGTTCTAATACGATAACTTTCAATGGAGCTGGTACTCAAACATTAAATTCTGGTGGCGCATCATTCAACAACATTTCTCATACTGGCTCAGGCACACTCAGCTTGCTAACTTCGGCACTTGCTGCCACTGGAACATTCACAAATTTGACGGGTATATTTGACTCTAATGGGTTAACAAATACAATTACAGGTTTAACTACAATTAGTGGAGGCACATTCTTAGCATCAACAGCCACTCAGAACTTTAATGGAGGCATAACTATTTCGGGGGGAACATTTACAGGCTCTTCAGGGCTAGTTAATGCTTCGAACGTCACATTAAGTTCGGGTACATTAACAGCTCCTTCACTCTTATTTGTTTCAGGAAATTGGTTGAAAACAGGTGGAACATTTACACCAGGATCCAACATTGTATTATTCAATGGAGCAGGTACACAAAATCTAAACTCAGGAGGATCAGCATTTTTCCAAATCCAGCATTTGGGCACGGGTACGCTTCAATTAACCAATAGTTTAACAACCACCAGTACCTTTGGTAATGGTGCCGGTACATTTAATGCCAATGGACAAACTCATACAGTTAGTGGTACTACAAGTATTAGTGCAGGTAGTTATTTAGCTTCAACCGCAACGCAAATTTTTAATGGTGGACTCACAATTGTGAATGGTACATTCACAGGATCAACAGGAACAGTAACTTCCACTGATGTGACCATGAATTCGGGTACAGGATCGCTTATTGCTCCTTCTGGAGCTTTTAACGTGAGCGGTAATTGGGATGTGTCGGTTGGTACATTCACACCTGGCACTGGTAGTGTCACTTTCAATGGTTCTAGTACGCAGACTTTAAACTCAGGAGGATTTCCTTTCTATGGAATTTCACATATAGGTTCAGGTACGTTAAAATTAATTACAAATGCCTTAAGTACTGGAGGTACATTCACGAATTCTTCAGGAACTTTCGATGCGAATAATTTAGCTCACACCGTGACAGGCTTAGCCACTATTTCAGGTGTTGGCTATCTAGCTTCTACCGCTACCCAAACATTTAATGGTGGGCTTAATTTACAAGCTGTTTACACTGGTGCTACGGGAGACAACATTATCAATGGTAATTTAACGATAGGAGATGGGGCAATTTTCAATCAAGCTGCATCGGTCTTGATAATAACAGGCTCTACAACACTTGGAGGTGGGGCTAGTGGTATTCTTAACTTAGCATCAGCCACAGGATCAAAATTATTTGGAGGCACTGTAAATATAGGATCGGGCGCACTTTGGAATAATTCAGGCAATTCAGTAGTAACCTTTCAAGGAGGTATAAGTAAAGCTGCTTCAGGTACTTTTACTGCTGGTTCTGGCATTCATACCTTTGATACCAATTCACAATCTTTAACGGGACTATTATCAATTCCAAATGTTACAGTAACGGCAGTTTCTCTTACCAACAATAATACACTCACTGTTGGAAATAACTTATTAGGATCGGGATCAATTACACAAGCACTAGGAGCGAACTTAAATTTACTAGGCTCATCTTCGATTTCTTCATTAAGTGCTTCGAGCGCAGGCAATACAGTAACCTTTAATGGCTCGAATCAATCAATCAATACAGCAACTTATTACAATCTAACCATCAATCAAACGGGTGGTACAAACGCAACGCTTGTTGGTGCTACTGGTGTTGGCGGCACACTTACCTTAACTAATGGAAAGATAAATACAGGTTCTAATATTTTAACAATGGCTTCATCGGCCTCAGCAATTGTTGGAGCATCAACATCTAAATATATTAATGGAAATTTAGAATGGAATTTACCAGTGGGTGCCTCCGTTAAGACTTTTGAAATAGGGAGTGCAGTTTACGCACCGATAACATTAAATATATCAACAGTTGGCTCGGTAACTATTTTAGCAAATACAAACACTGGAGCTAATCCCAATGAAAATATCCCCTCTAGTAATTCTTCAGGTATAGATCTCTCAAAAAAGGTAGGGCAATACTGGACTTTATCCAAAACAGGTTCAGGTACATTTACTGCCAATGCAACTTTTGACTTCTCGAATACGGCCAACACAGGTGTTCTTTCAAATTATAGAATCCGTAAGTATGATACTTCTCCAACCTATTGGTCCAATGTTGCGTCAACGGTAGGAGGCAGTACTATCTCTACAACTGGAGGCCTTTCAAGTTTTAGCGATTTTGTAGTTGGAGAATTAAATACAGCGCCTTCAATTGTTACAGATCCAACACCAGTTGTTATTTGTCAGGGAGGTATTGCAACTTTTACGGTTACGGCTTCAGGTGTGCCAGCAGTTATATATCAATGGCGAAAAGGAGGAGTTAATATATCTGGAGCCAATTTAGCATCGTTCATTATTAATCCAGTTGCTATTGCTGATGCTGCTAGTTATGATTGCGTTATCAGTAATATCAATGGCACAGCAACTTCTACTTCCGTAACTCTAACAGTCAATCCGCTACAAACTTTATCGGCCATTTTACAACCTATATCCGTATGCGATGGAACTGCCGCAACTATTGACCTTACCGGATTAGTGCCAGCTACCACATCGACTATCGATTATACAATAAACGGAGTTGCACAAACACAATTGGTAGGAATTGTTTCAAATGTTTCAGGTGTTGCAACGATACCAACGCGAGTTTTAACAATAGCAGACAACGGTCAAGTAATTCAAATTACTGGGATTACAATTACCAGCTCTATACCCAATTGCGTTAGCACACATACTACTAGTACAACACTTTCAGTTAATGCCTTACCTGTTGATAAAGCGTTAGCTGCCGCTGCCCCTACTATTTGTGCGGGCTCTTCTACCAATATAACGGTTGCTTCTTCAGATGTTGGAGTCAGCTATCAACTAAGAAATAATGTAGGCAATGTATTAATTGGTGCTCCTATCTCTGGAACTGGTGGAACTATAAGTTTATCTACCAACAATTTAATTGCCAATACTACTTTTAATGTACTAGCAACTAATGCCTCCAATTGCAGTATTCAAATGACGGGTATTCCTTCAGTCATTGTCGATCAAACACCCACGGTAGCGACAGCGGGAGTTGATCAAACAGTGTGTGTCACAGGTGGCATACCAGCAACGTTGGCGGGTAATGTAGCGGGAGTAGGCACAGGTGCTTGGAGTATTATATCAGGCGCAGGCGGCAGCTTAGGATTAGCGAGTAACCCAACGAGCAGTTTTAGCGGATCAGCAGGTGTCACATATGTATTGCGGTGGACGATCAGCAACGGAGTATGTACAGCGAGCAGTGATGATGTGACGATAGTGATCAACAATAATCCTACGGTCTCTAATGCGGGACTAGACCAGACAGGCGTGACAGCGATATGCGGCACGAGTGCAACGTTGGCTGGTAATGTAGCAGGAATAGGTACAGGGACATGGAGTGTAATAACAGGAGCAGGCGGCAGCTTTGTGAATGCGAACAGTGCGACCACGGCATTTAATGGCACAGCAGGCGTCACGTATACGTTGCGCTGGACGATCAGCAACGGAGTATGTGTAGCGAGCAGTGATGATGTAGATATTAGCTTACAACAGAATCCCACGGTAGCGACAGCGGGAGCAGATCAGAGTGTATGTATCACAGGAGTCACTTTAGCCGCGAATAATCCACTGATAGGCACAGGTACTTGGAGTTTTGCACCGGGAGGTAATCCAGATGCTCTTCCTCTAACAGCGTTTAGCAATACAGCATTATTCAACAGTACGTTTACAGGCACATCAGGTCAGACCTATGTATTGCGATGGACGATCAGCAATGGAGTTTGTACCCCGAGTATAGATGATGTACAGATACAGCTAAAGAAGATACCAAATGTGACTGCCACTGGCCAAATAATATGTTCAGGCGCATCCACCAGCATAGCTATAACAAATCCAAACGCTGTCCCAGGCACAGCATTTGATTGGTTAATATTTAGTTCGTCAAATGTAACTGGAGCTTTGATTGGCACGGGAACAGCAATTACACAGCTGTTGACGAGCACAGATGGCATAAATCCAGGTACAATTGTTTACCGTATTACCCCGACAGCGAACGGCTGTGTAGGTGCTTTTATGGATGCTACAGTAACGGTAAACCCGAGCCCTACTTTCAGCATCGCGAACACGACAGC
>JBBRBQ010000028.1:0-36789 GCA_038205685.1 Cytophagales bacterium
GCTTCGCTATTGCGCGATGACGGTTCGAGATTAGTTCTGTTCGTTATTTCGTGTGGCGTTTCGCGCGAAGCAATCCTTAAAGATGATACCTTGAAACAATCCTTAAAAAGTATGAGATCGCTTCGTTACCTCGCGATGACGATTCGAGTTTAGTTCTGTGCGTCATGGCGAGTGGCACTTCACGCGAAGCAATCTTTAGCGATGTACCTTCGAAACAATCCCTAAAAAGTATGAGATCGCTTCGTTACCTCGCGATGACGGTTCGAGATTAGTCCTGTGCGTCATGGCAAGTGGCACTTCGCGCGAAGCAATCCTTAAAGATGAAGCACTACAAAATATAAAACCCCAACAGTTTATAGCTATTGGGGTTTTTAATTACAACACCTTCACGTTACTGTGGCCTTAGGCTAATAGGGTCGCTCCACAAACCTTGACCTGAAGAAGTTACTGTTGCCACCCTAAACCAATATTTAGTACCTGGTATAAGGCCATCAGTGGTAAGGTTAGCAACGGTGGTTACTGCAACCTGTTGCCACTTGCTGCTGTTGGCAGGTTCGGGTGGTTCAGTAGGCAAAGGGTCAACACTGCGTTGCCATACATAGCTTGCTCTTTTTGTTACAGGTGCAAGCAAAAATGCTTCCCCTTCGTGGTCGCCATCGGTTACAGTAAATGTGTTGGCTTGCCGCGAAGCTTTACCCTTTACACCCATGCCTGCAGCCAGAATAATGGCCTCATCACCATCGGCAAGGTTCTCCACAAAGTTGCCCAATTGCGTAAGTGCATTGTCTAACTTAGCCACCTTTGTATACAGTACGGCAGTTTGTGCTGGGCCACCGTTTTTTGCATCTGTATAGGCACTTTCTACTTCATCTGTTAGGGATGTTACCGATGCCAAGGTTGGCAATGCACTAGCAAAAATAGGAGAGGCACTCATCGCCTTCACTATTTGTCTCGACTTCTCAATCTTCTTGGGTATAGGCAATTTCGCCAGCCCCAAGCTCACGTTTGCATTCATAATATTAATTGTTGTGCCTCACCACGGCCGATCAGTTCTTTTGCGATCGCTCAAAAGAGATGCTTGTGTGGTGGCAAAGCGGGTTAAACAAGTACACAATCAGCGAGTAGAAATGCTCATAATAAGTAGTTAGTTGGTAGTGATATTTTCTTGCTAGAGTTAAAACAATTTCTATGCCAAACTTTACTTTATTGGGCTAGCTAAGCCTATTATTTTAACTACTGTACGTGGTATTTTTATGATACTCTTTAGTAAAGCGAAAAGACTATGTAATAATGGTATAGAACTATGTATTTCCTTCTCGGGACTAAATAGTTGGGTCACGAGACTATGCATTGGTGTTACAGTACTATGTAGTAATGTTACGTTACTATTTAGTCCGTTCACTAGACTACATAGTTTCTTTATGAAACTAGATATTAAAGTTATAGAACTAATGTAGTTCCCTCACGGAACTATCTAGTAGTGTTATAAGACTATGTATTAATGTTAGGGTACTATTTATTGGTGTTGATATACTATTTAATTCCGTAACGGAAATATCATTTCTAATTATAAGGAAATAATTCAAACAAAGGCAAATAATGAAGGAAGGGATTTTACTAATTTCTATTTAGTTGCTCCGAATGATTTTATATACAATAGCCGTACATCTCGGATGGGAGAAAAAGTGGGCCTTGGTTATAATGACACTGAGAAAACTTTTATGACCAGTTTCAATAATACAGTGTTTAGAGTAAAAAATGATGCACTGCTTCACAAGTTTCTATTTATGTGGTTTAAGCGACCTGAGTTTGACCGCTATGCTAGATTTCAGTCTTGGGGCAGTTCAACTGAGATATTCTCTTGGGAGGAAATGTGCAATACACTTTTACCCGTTCCGCATATTGACAAACAAAGAGAAATAGTAAAAGAATACAACACCATCCAAAACCGCATTAAACTCAACGAGCAACTAATACAAAAACTGGAAGAAACCGCACAGGCGATTTATAGGCAGTGGTTTGTGGAAGGGATTGATTTGGCGAATTTGCCTGAGGGTTGGAGTTTTGAGAAGTTAGAGAAATTTACCAAAATGAAGTATGGTAAAATGCTCGACTCGGAATTGTTTTTAGACAAAGGTTATCCTGTTTTCTCTGGTTATGGTGTTCGAGGATACTATTCAGAATACATGTATGAGGAGCCTCAAATTTTGGTTTTATGCCGAGGAGTAAGTGGAACGGGAGAAGTGAAATTATCTCCGCGATTTTCATTCATTACAAATCTTAGTATTGTCGTTGAAGTTGATAATGCTTCTGTTTCTAAAATGTATCTCTATTACTATCTAAAGAATGCAGATTTAAAATCATTAGATAGCGGTTCCGCTCAATCTATGATTACAAGTGGTGATTTGTATTTTCAAGACGCATTGTTACCACCAACAGAATTGCAAATGAAATTTGATGAAATTGCAAATACAATAATGAAAGAAATTGAATTGAAGAGCCAAGAAAACGAAAAGCTATCCGAACTGAAAGATTTGCTTCTTTCCAAATTAGCAACAGTAGAAAATTAGAGATGTTTGACGAAACGAAAAAATACAAAATACAAGGGCATTTCTTTTTTAAGAAAGGAAATAGTTTAAAAGCACAAAGCAGTGATGTGCCCGAGCTGCCCGGTGTTTATTACATCCTGCGCCTTGCAAAAGGCAAGGTAGATTTGGTTTACATTGGAAAATCGGATACCGTTTTGCAATCCGCCAAATTCAAAGATCAATTGTTACAAGGCAGAATAAATAACAAACAAGATGGCATGAAACGGCAGGCATATCTTGAAAATAAAATGACAGCGGAAAATATAGATGGATTGGACATCTATTGGTTTGCAACAATGGATAAACACAACAGCGATTTGCCAGGATATGTGGAAGGATTATTAATCCAAAAATATTTTGATGTTCATGGCAAATTGCCACCGTGGAATAATGAATTTTAAAGGGTAGGGATTCACCGTGCCCCATAGAAAATGAACGACAAATCAAAATACAATCCGCAAATCCATCACCGAAGGTCAATCCGATTAAAAGGGTACGATTATTCGCAGGCGGGTTTGTATTTTGTTACCATTTGCGTACACAACCGCGAATATTTATTTGGTGAAATAACGGACGGCAAAATGATATTGAATGATGCGGGAAAAATTGCGAATCACGAATGGATGAAAACCCCCGATATACGAACCAATGTTGAAATGGGTGAATTTATTGTAATGCCCAATCATATACACGGAATTATACGGTTATTGGGTAGGGGCGAATTGCATTCGCCCAATAATGAAACGCCCATTGATAACACGGGCGAATTGCATTCGCCCAATAATGAAACGCCCAATGATAACACGGGCGAATTGCATTCGCCCAATAATGAAACGCCCAATGATAACACGGGCGGATGCAATTCGCCCCTACGTGGCCCATCGCAAACAATTGGTGCAATTATTCGGGGATACAAATCATCGGTAACAAAACAATTGAATTTAATGGATATCGGTTGCGTTGTTTGGCAACGCAATTATTACGAACACATTATTCGTGATGAACAATCGTATCAAACCATTTCCAATTACATTATAAACAATCCTGCAAAATGGGCAGAAGATAAATTTTATAGGCAATGAAATTTACAGAAGAAAAACTAGAAAATGCTTTTACCGAATTGTTGGGGCAAGAAGAATTTCCTCACCACTTAGGCATTGCTTTTATATCTGATGAATCTTAAATTTGATAGAATTGTTAACTTGAGACTTTAAACGGGCATGCCTGCGAAAACAATAAAAACGATACGCCACACCATCCGGCTTCAGGGCTTTGATCTGGAGAACGGTAAAATATCATTTTCCTTATTGGCTAAGCTCAATGAACAATTGTTACGGCTGTCTGAAAGCACCTTGCGCTCTTTTGTAAATGGCAACAGCACCTTGAAACGTGGCAAGCAGGCAGAGTGGCTTGTCCGATCGCTGGATTTTAATCTTTCCGGCCTTAAATCAGGCTCCACCATCTTAGAAGTAGAAGCACCCCTATTAAAAGAAACGATGGGCAATATGCAAGTGCCTATGTTTGGCGACCTACCCATGGAGGAGGTAACCGCCAACTCCGCACTCGGTCTTGGCCTGTATGCCTTTGACAAAGCCATTCACGGAGATGTGAATTCATTTATTTTAGACAAACATCTTTTAAAAGAGATGCGCCACTTCGGCAAGTTCTTAACCAAAAAGGGTTCAAGCATAGAAGTGAGCTCGGGCAAGAAATCAAAAACTGTGAGGCTTAAAAAAGAAGTGATCGAAAAAATCAAAACCATAGAAGATAAAACACCTGCCAGCATTAAAACAAAAGTTACGGGCGTGCTCGATGTGCTGAAGCATAGTAACAACCAACTCGAATTAATTGTAGATGAAACAAAACGGATACGTGCTGTATTGAGCGAACAGCTTTCCATCAGCGAGCTTACGCATTTTTTTGGCAAAGCGGTAACGGTTTCCGGCACGGCCAACTACAATCCTTCGGGTGAGGTTATTTCATTTGAAATCAATGGGTATAAGCCCGTCAACAAAAAAGAAAAGTATTTTAGCCAGTTGCCAACACCGCTGTTTGAAGAGTCAGATTTGAAGCGCATCGCTAGGGCTCAAAATTATAAGGGATATAATACTGATAAGGTGCAGAAGATTGTGGGGCAGATGGAGGTAGAGGAGTCTTTAGAAGATTTACTGGCTGCACTAAAGTAATCTCATCGGATGAACTACCTCTACGATACCAATATCCTGGTGTTCATCATCAAACAAGATCCTGTTATTGAAAAGCTGGAAAAGGTAATCGCATAAGACCAAGGAAATCTCAGGATCATATCGATTGTTACAAAAGCAGAAATAGAGACACTGGCTGTGCTGTTTAAGTGGGGTGAAAACAAACGTGAGCAGCTTAAGAATCTTTTAGATCAGTTTCTTATTGTGCCCATAGATTCGCAACAGATCGTTGCTGCGTATGTGGAATTGGATACTTTCAGTCAGGGTAAGCATCCACACAAATCATCTGGCCTTACGGCACGCAATATGGGCAAGAATGATTTGTGGATTGCCGCCACAGCCATGGTTACTGATTCAACATTGGTTACCTCTGATAAAGACTTCGATCATTTAAATGAGGTCTTCCTTTCTGTAAAAAAACTAACGCTCAGAAAAAAGTAAAACCGAAGTTGCTTGATTGTAATATGAAATTTACAGAAGAAAAACTAGAAAATGCTTTTACCGAATTGTTGGGGCAAGAAGGATTCCCCCACCATTTGGGTATTACCATTTCCCGAAAACCCGATGAAGTATTGATAGAAGAAGATTTGCAAACTTTTCTTTTAACGCAATATGCGAGTCAAGGCATTACCGCAAATGAAACCAAATCTATTATTCTTCAACTCAAATCCCTTTCTGCATCCGACTTATACGAGAGCAATAAAACATTTCTGAAAATGCTTTCAGATGGTTTTATTCTGAAAAGAGAAAACAGAAACAACAAGGACATTTACATTCAGCTAATCGATTACAAAGGACTGGATAAACAAAGGCAACCCGAGGCCGATCAACTACTATCGGTTGTTGCTGAAACAGAAGAAGGCTACGGCACTGACAACAATATCTACAAATTTGTAAACCAGCTTGAAATTGTTGGAACCGAGAAGCGCATACCCGATGGCATCGTTTATATCAACGGCTTGCCAGTGGTAGTGTTTGAGTTTAAAAGTGCTGTTAGAGAAGAAGCCACCATCTTTGATGCGTACAATCAATTAACCGTTCGCTATCGCAGAGACATTCCGGAACTATTTAAATACAATGCATTTTGCGTAATCAGCGATGGTGTAAATAACAAAGCAGGTTCTTTCTTTGTACCTTATGAGTTTTTCTACGCATGGCGGTCCGAGCCGGACAGGCGAATTATTGATGCTGATGGTTTTAATTCCATGTTCTCGATGGTACAAGGAATGTTCAATCAAAGAATTCTAAGAGACGTAATTCGGAATTTCATTTACATACCCGATAGTAGTAAGAAGAATGAAAAAATAGTTTGCCGCTATCCACAATACTACGCTGCAAGGAGTTTGTATGACAACATAAAGAAAGCTCAAAAGCCAGAAGGAAGCGGAAAAGGTGGAACTTACTTTGGTGCCACAGGGTGCGGCAAAAGTTTTACCATGCTTTACCTCACAAGGCTTTTAATGAAAAGTGAGCATTTTGAAAGTCCGACCATTGTACTAATTACGGACCGAACAGATTTAGATGACCAACTTTCAGGTCAGTTTACCAATGCAAAGAACTTCATAGGAGATAACACCATTATAAGTGTTGAAAGTCGCGCACAACTGAGAGAGTTAATGCAAGGCAGACAAAGCGGTGGTGTTTTTCTTACCACTATTCATAAGTTTACCGAAGACACCGAATTACTAACTGACCGCAGCAATGTTATCTGTATTTCAGACGAAGCACACAGAAGCCAGGTGAACCTAGACCAGAAAGTAAAAGTCACCGAAAAAGGGGTTACCAAAACCTACGGCTTTGCAAAATACCTTCACGACTCATTACCAAATGCAATCTATGTAGGCTTTACAGGAACACCCATAGACGCTACGCTTGATGTGTTTGGTAAAGTGGTAGATGCCTATACCATGACTGAATCAGTAAAGGATGAAATCACAGTTCGAATTGTGTATGAAGGAAGAGCAGCCAAAGTGGCGTTGAAAAATAGTGAGCTGGAAAAAATTGAAAAGTATTACGAAGAAGCAGCGGAAGCAGGTGCCAACGACTATCAGGTTGAACAGAGCAAAGAACAGACTACAAACCTGTATGCTATTTTAGGTGACCCAAAACGCTTGCGAGCTGTAGCAGAAGATTTTGTAAACCACTATGACAATAGAGTTTCTGAAGGAGCTACTGTAAAAGGAAAAGCAATGTTTGTAAGCAGTAGCCGCGAGATTGCTTATGATTTATATAAAAATATAATTGAGTTACGCCCTGAATGGAATGAAATAAGAGCAGCCGAAGAAGGGGCAATACTAACAGACAAAGACAAACGGGAATTAAAACCAATTGAAAGAATTAAAATGATAATGACCCGAGGGCAAGACGACCCAAAGGAACTTTACAATCTATTAGGTACAAAAGAACATCGTAAGGAATTAGACCGCCAATTCAAGAATGAAAAGTCGAATTTCAAAATTGCTATTGTGGTTGACATGTGGCTCACCGGCTTTGATGTGCCGTTCTTGGATTCCATCTACATTGACAAACCTATACAACAACACAATTTGATTCAAACGATATCGCGTGTTAACCGCAAGTTTGAAGGCAAGAACAAAGGACTCGTTGTCGATTACATTGGTATTAAAAAGCAAATGAACCTTGCGCTGAAAAAATACAGTGAAGGCGACAAGGATAATTTTGAGGACATAGAAGAATCAATCATTGTAGTTCGAAATCATTTAGACTTGCTAGCTAAACTCTTCCACCAATTTGATAGCTCAAAATATTTCAATGGCACCACATTGCAACAACTGAACACGCTGAAC
Organism: Cytophagales bacterium; assembly: GCA_038205685.1. Classification (GTDB taxonomy): domain Bacteria; phylum Bacteroidota; class Bacteroidia; order Cytophagales; family Cyclobacteriaceae; genus ELB16-189. The sequence continues at coordinate 7,600 of JBBRBQ010000028.1, forward strand.
ATGGCAGCGGAGTTTGTGCAATTAACAAAAGACATGGAAACCCGATTCATGGGTTTGGTAAAACGACTAAAAGCGGCTTATGATATTTGTGCAGGCAGTGAAAAACTAACGCAGCCAGAAAGAGACTACACACATTTCTATTTAGCAGTTCGCTCGATTGTTTTCAAACTCACCAAAGGAAATGCGCCTGACACGGCTCAGATGAATGCAAGAGTTCGTGAAATGATAAAAGATGCTTTACAAAGCGATGGCGTTGAAGAAATATTTAAACTTGGTGACGAAGCCGAAACTGAACAAGACATTTTTGACGAGGACTATTTAGCCAAGATTGACAAAATAAAACTACCAAACACCAAAATCAAATTACTTCAACAATTACTCGCTAAAGTCATAGGAGAGATTCGGAAAGTGAATAGAATGAAGGGAGTCGACTTCACAAAAAAAATGCAAGCATTAGTAGAGCGCTATAACCAGCGAGACGAAAATGACATTTTGCGAAGTGAAGTGTATGAAGAAATGGCGGAAGAACTAACCAATCTTATTTGGGAAGTGCATAGAGAGTTTTCAGCAGGTGAGAAATTAGGAATTGACTTTGAAGAAAAAGCATTTTATGATATTCTGAAAGAGCTTTGCGTAAAGTATGACTTCAACTATCCAGAGAACAAATTAATTGAATTGGCAAAGTCAGTTAAAGACTTAGTTGATAAGCAAGCAAAGTTTCCAGATTGGAATAAACGTGACGATATTAAATCCGCATTGAAAGTTGGCTTGATATTACTCTTAGACGAGTTTGACTATCCACCCGTTGAAAGAGACGAGGTGTATGTTGAAATTTTTGAGCAAGCTGAGAATTTTAAGAAAAACAGATAGGATTAAAAGATCTCCTAGTTGTGTTGACTTTCTCCGCCCTTGTTGGAGTTCATCCCCAACAAGCAAGATGAATGAAGCGCAAGTGTATAGATTTTATTAGTCGTGTTTGCAGGGTGAAGAACACCCGCAAAGGCAAGAAGGTATACGAGCCTGTTCATATAAACTGTGTCAATTTATTAAAGTCTTATTTCAAACGTCAAAATTGGTCTCGAACCGATATTATTGATTAAGACATCGCCCATTTGTGCAGCGAGAATTATTTGTGGTAAGTAACAATTTGTACCCGGATTGTTTCTGTTTATCTGGAAAAAGCCACTAATTAATTGGATAAACTCATTATTCGTCCTGACTTGTGAGGGTTGGGTTGAGGCATAATATCCGAAATTAGCACAATTCATACACATAAATAAAATACAGCCTTTAACTCGTTTTAGTTAAAGAACTTTAATTAGATTCACATCCCTTTAACCTATTTGATATGAATTTAATTTTCACCAAAACCAGCGCGGTTTTATCGCTCTTCATCACATTTATTTCAGCCACAGGATGGTCTCAGGTTATTCCTCCGGCAAAAGAAAAACCAGGGGTTAGCTTTATCATCACCCAATCCCCCAAAATTATTGTTAAGATAGCGGCAGTAACTGACAATAAATGTTTTGGCGAGTCTAAAGGAGCCATTAATATCGAGCCTTCCGGTGGTTATCCTCCTTATCGGTATCATTGGACGCACGGAGACACCACCCAGGACATTGCTGCCCTGAAGGCTGGAAAATACAGAGTGGCCGTTTATGATGGCTTTAGTTGTAGTGATACGCTAGATGTTGAGATAAAGGAACCTCTTAAAATGGATGGTAAAGTTGTTAAAAAAACAGACATCCTCTGCTATGGTTATAATAATGGTGAGATTGATATCTCAGTTGGCGGTGGAAAGGCTCCTTATGTATTTAACTGGAGCAATGGAGCGAAAACGGAAGATATAAAAGGCGTAGTGTCAGGGAATTATTCAGTACTTATTACAGATGCTAATGGATGTCAGGAAATAATTACTAGTCAGGTTGATGAAAAACCTTTGATCGTAAGATCGTTAGATGATATACAAAATATAAAATGTAGTGGAGATGCCACAGGCAGTGTAGATATAACTGTTGGTGGTGGTGTTGGCCCATACACTTTTGATTGGAACAATGGTAGTAAAGAGGAGGACTTAAAAAAATTGAAGGCAGGTGTTTATGAGGTGGTAGTAAAAGACTCAAAGGGTTGTACCGAAGTGTCATCCACGAAAGTGATAGAGCCGGCAGCACTATCCGTGACATTCGATGAAATTAAAAATCTTCGCTGCTTTGGCGATAAAGGCGGATCTATCAATATCAATGTATTGGGAGGCAAGCAACCGTATTCTTACCAGTGGAGTACCGGAGCTGCCACGCAAGATATTACAGGTGTGCCAGCCGGTGATTACAATGTAAAAATTATTGATAATAACGGTTGTTCGAATTTAGTGAATACCAAAGTGATCGAACCTCCGCTACTGGTGGTTAGCTTAGTTGAAACCAAAGATGTGTTGTTCAATGGCGGCAAGAATGGTGCTATTGACATTGACGTAACCGGTGGCGTTTCTCCCTATAAATACAAATGGAGCAACGGGATGGATAAGCAAGACATTTCTAATCTGGAGGCAGGATCTTATTCTGTTCGGGTTAATGATGGTGCCGGCTGTGCAAAAATTCTCAATGCGGCTATCACTCAACCCACTCCATTGGTGGTGCGGATGGATAATGTTACCCAGATTGCCTGTAATGGAAATAAAACAGGAGAGATCAATGTCTCCATTGCAGGGGGAGTAACGCCTTATACATTTTTGTGGAATAATGGGGCAACAACAAAAGATCTCCAGGCGCTGGGGGCGGGTAAATACTTACTCGTGGTAACAGATGCTAACGGATTCAAACAAAAAGTAGAAGCCACAATTTCCGAGCCTCCACTTTTTAAAGGTCAAGTGGTTTCGGCCAGCAACATTGCCTGTAGTGGTGGAAGTAATGGAGCCATAGACATAAAAGCTGAAGGAGGTGTTCTGCCATACCGTTATCGGTGGAGCAATGGCCAAGCAAGCCAGGATTTGTTGAATGTTCCGGCTGGCGATTATTCCGTAAAAATCATGGATGCCAATGGATGCGAGATTGAACTTACTGCTAAAATAACCCAGCCCGATGCTGTTCAGTTGAGTTTTGAAAATGTTACCAATATTAATTGTACCGGACAAAGTACAGGTGCTATCAACCTTTCGGTAAAAGGCGGAACCATTCCGTATAAATATAAGTGGAACAGCGGTCTGGAGACGGAAGACCTAAAAGGTATAAAAGCGGGTTCATACAATGTAAAGGTGACCGATAGTAAAGGCTGTTTTGAAACATTAACCACTCAGATTACCGAGCCACGTATGTTAGCGTTGAGCGAAAGTTTGACCAAGCAAGTGGATTGTAAAGGCAATAACACCGGGGCAATTAGTCTAAATGTTGCGGGTGGAGTAAGCCCCTACAAATATGCATGGTCCTCGGGCGACACAATCAAAAACTTAAGCAACATCAAAGCAGGGACATTTAGCCTAAGAGCAACAGACATGAACGGATGTGTTGCCACTTATTCGAAAACCATCATTGAACCTGCCAAGTTAGTACGCCAGGTAGATGGAGTAACCAACATACTTTGTTTTGGCGATGCCAAAGGTGCTGTCAATATTACTGTTGCAGGTGGGGTGACACCTTATTCTTATCGCTGGAGTAATGGTGCGAATACGCAGGATTTAACTGGTGTAAAAGCTGGTCAATATTCTGTTAATATCAAGGATGCTAATAATTGTGTTGACTCGGTGAAAGTTACTGTAAAGGAAAATACTCTGCTCACTACCAATGCAAAGGTAAACGACATCAGTTGTTTTAGCCAAAAATCAGGAGCGGTTGATTTGACGGTAACAGGCGGCCTTCGCCCATATCGCTTCCAGTGGAGCAGCAACCAAAGAACTGAAGACATCCGCGATTTAGCTGCCGGAAACTACTCAGTTATGGTTAGAGATTCTGCCGGATGTACAGCCATTGCAGATGCGCAGATTATAGAACCTCCGCGGTTGGTGGCGAGTTTACAATCCTATACAGATATTAATTGTAACAGCGATAAAAGCGGAGCCATTGCTGTTCGTGTTACAGGTGGTAGTTTACCTTATAAATATAAGTGGAGTAGTGGCGATACCACCATTAATCTTTCCAATGTGGCAGCCGGAGTTTATGGGTTTGCAGTTACTGACATAAGGGGTTGTACTCAAACTGTAAATGCTAGTTTAGCACAGCCATCTAAAATTGATTACCTCGTAAAATCAGTAAGTAATGTCTCCTGTTTCGGAGATAAATCTGGCGCCATCGACATTGCCGTTGCCGGTGGTGTGGGGCCATACACGTATAAATGGAATAATGGTGCTACTACCCAGGATCTGGAAAGTGTAGAAGCAGGAAAATACAGTGTTCAATTAACGGATGTAAAAGGTTGTGTAAAAACCCTTGAAGCTGAGATTACTCAACCGATAGAACTTATTCTGAAAGTTGAAAATATAGTCAACATCTTATGTTTTGGAAACAGAAATGGGTCTGTTACAATAAGCACAACTGGTGGTGTGGGGCCTTACAAGTATTTGTGGAGTAATGGTGCCACTACACAAAATATTGCTCAACTCCCTGCAGGAAATTATAGTGTAACCGTAACCGATTCTAAAGGATGCAGTGAAACTATTAACGCACCGGTTACCCAACCCCCTCAATTGGTGGCCAAACTTGGTGAAGTAAAACACATCAGTTGCTTTGGCGATAAATCGGGCTCTATTCCATTAGCTGTTTCAGGAGGTGCCACCCCTTATACCTTTAAATGGAGCAATGGTAGTAGTGATCAGAATCTTGAGAATGTAGGTGCTGGAACATATACTATTACCATCAACGATAAAAACGGTTGTTCTCAAACCCTATCAGCAACCATTAACCAGCCCGTTAAGTTGGTAAGTCTGGTTATTGCGGCAAAAGATGTTTCCTGTTTTGGCGGAAGCAATGGTTCTATTAATATTTCCGTTGTAGGAGGCACACACCCATATAAATATAATTGGTCAAACGGGGCAACGGTACAAGACCTTGTTGATATTAAAGCTGGAATATATAAATTGAAGATTACTGATGCCAGTGGCTGTCGCGATTCATCTGTTTCAGTAACGATCAAAGAACCAACACTGCTCAATGTTCAGATTGGAAAGGTAACTAATATTGTACAGTATGGTCTTAGCAATGGAGCGGTTGATGTCAATATTTCAGGAGGTGTGCTACCTTATATTTACAGTTGGAGCAATGGTGCTGTTACCCAAGATATTATTGCTGTACCCGGTGGGAACTATTCATTAAAGGTTGCAGATGGTAACGGATGCGAAAAAAATATTAGTGCTACGATTACTCAGCCACCCCCACTTTTTGTTAAGCTGATTTCTGTTCAGGATATTAAGTGTGCCGGAGATAAAAACGGCAATATAACGATCGATGTCACAGGCGGTGTCTCCCCATACATTTATAAATGGAGTAATGGTGATTCCACCAAAAATGTATCCAACGTTGTGTCGGGAGAGTATTCTGTAACGGTAACAGATGCCAATGGACACAAGCAAATTTTAAGCGCAAAAATTGCCCAGCCTTCCGCTATCATCGCACAACTCAATCTTGCCAAAAACCTGTTATGCCATAGCGATAACTCAGGTGATGTTCAGGTAACGGTTACCGGTGGTAAAGTACCCTACAAATATGAGTGGAGTTCTGGACAAACAACGGAAGACCTAAACAATGTAGCGGCCGGGGAATACTCGTTGTCTGTTACCGATGCAGCGGGATGTAAGCAAACGTTGAAGACATCGATTACTCAACCAGATTTATTTACCTCCAAAGTAGCTGAAGTAAAGAATGTTGTTTGTAAAGGAGACATGAAGGGGGAAATCCACTTAGATGTAAATGGTGGTGTTGCCCCGTATAAATACTCCTGGAGTAATGGTGATAAATCGAAAGACATAACTGCTGTACATGCGGGAAGCTATTCCGTAAAAATCACAGACGCTAACGCTTGCGTACAGTCTGTTAACACAACTATTACTGAGCCAGCCGAACTCGTTGCTACATTAGGTACGGTGGTGAACAATAATTGCTTTGGTGAAACAAAAGGCGGAGTGCCAGTAACTGTTATAGGCGGAACCCAGCCTTATCGATATGCGTGGAACACAGGCGACTCAACTAAAAATATCAGTAACCTGGGCGTAGGAGATTATTCACTTATTGTTACTGATGCCAAGGGTTGCAACAGAAATCTAAAAGCAACAGTAACAGGATCACCTCAATTAGAAGCCAAAGTGAAAGAGGCAGTGAATGTGAAATGTTTTGGCGATAAAACCGGTGCTATTGCTGTGGACGTTAATGGTGGAACAATGCCGTACTCCTTTAATTGGAGCAACAGTGAAACCAAACAAAACCTCAATGCGGCTCCTGCTGGCGACTATCAATTAACAATTAAAGATGCCAAGGGATGCACCAATACGTTAGCCTCAAAGATTGTGCAGCCTACTGCATTGGCCATCGCATTAGATACCATTTACAATGTGAAATGTGCTGGTGAAAATAAAGGTTTTGTTGATATCAGCGTGGGTGGAGGAACGCAGCCATACAGTTGTGCTTGGAACAATGGTGCGTTTTCTGAAGACTTAGTGAATACGTTAGCTGGAAATTATTCAGTGAAAGTAAAAGATGGAAATGGTTGCCTATCCAGCCTTAATGCAAGCGTAACCGAGCCTGCCAAACTCACGCTTACTTTAGATTCGTTAGTTAATGTTGCTTGCTCAGGGCAGGGAACCGGAAAAGTGACGGTGCGCGCCAACGGAGGTGTAAAACCCTATAATTATCTTTGGAGCAATGGAGCTTCGGCTCAACGGCTTAACCAAGTTACCGCAGGTGATTATTCTGTTTCTGTAACAGATGTTAACGGATGTAAAGCTGGTTACAATGCAACCATTACACAGCCTCGTAAGCTAATCAAGTCAATTGATGCGATCACCGACATCCGTTGTAATGGTGAGACTACCGGGTCAATATTCGTTACGGTTCTGGAAGGTGTACAGCCCTATGCTTTCAAGTGGAGTAATGGAGCGGTAACGGACGACTTGTCTAACCTGCCTGCTGGAAATTATAAACTTACCGTTACAGAAGGCAACGGTTGCCAAAGTACTCTGGAAGCAACTATTGAAGAGCCGCCAACTTATAATGCCACAATTGCATCCATTGCAAATATTAAATGCGCAGGTGAAAAAGTGGGAGTTGTTGATATTTCAGTATCTGGGGGTGTTGCACCTTACCAATATGCCTGGAGTAATGGAAGTAAAGAGGAGGATATTAAAGACGTCCGGGCCGACAGTTATTCGGTGTTGGTAACAGATGGCAACGGATGTTTGCATACGCTCCATGCCGATATTACAGAGCCAGAGGCAATATCACTTCACATCGATTCAGTACGCAATGTAAAATGTTGTGGCGATGCTAGTGGAGCCATTTATATTTCCGTAAGAGGCGGTGTAAAGCCTTATGGCTATCAATGGAGCCATGGATCCACCACTGAGGATATTAAAAATCTTACGTTGGGAGTTTATACGGTTGCTGTTACCGATGCCAATGGTTGCGTGGTAAAAACACCGGATGAAATGACCCTGTTCGAGCAAGTGGTTTCGAAAGGTATGTTTTCCACACAAGATATTTTGTTTGATGTAGCCAAGGCTACCATTAAGCCTCAATCATTCACTACCATCAATAAGATCGCGACTTTTATGAAGGAATACCAGAGTATTTCCTTCAGTATAGAAGGACACACGGATAGTGACGGTGAGGCCATTCCCAATCAACGATTATCAGAAGCAAGAGCCGAGGCTATTAAACAGGCCTTAATTAAATTTGGTATCCATGATTATCGCATGAAAGTGAAAGGGTGGGGCGAAGCGAAACCCATTACTACTAATCTTACGGCTGAAGGAAAAGCGATCAATCGAAGAGTTGAGTTTATCAGTTTAACGGGTACGTTGGAAGGTGGTTTGATCGAATCACGTGACAAAAACTATAAAGAAGAATAGTTAGGTGCCATTTATTTTCCTCTAAAACTCGCAATCATTTTCTTCTCCGCAGTGTCTTCCGCCCTTGTTGGAGTTCTTCTCCAACAAGCAAGATGAATGAAGCTCAAGTGTATTGATTTTATTAGTCTTGTTTGCAGGGTGAAGAACACCCGCAAAGGCAAGAATTCGGGCAGGGTTAATACTAGAACAACCTCTAATTCCAATCCATCAAAAAATTCAATCCTCCATTTCCCGCAGAAATCCACATGAAGGAAAAGACATTTGATCCGATAAAAAGTAAAAAACTAACCACAGCTACAATGGATTTATGTGTTCGGAAAAACCAAAAGGCCGCCACGTCAAAAGGAAGTAATATCAAGTAAAGGAAAATTGGAATAAGTGTAAACAGCATATAACTTGCCGCTATAACCAGGAGCCCTTTTATTACTAAATAGATAATCACTTTTATCATAAAAATTATTGTTATTCGATCTGCTTGGACATAAAATTAATAAACGTCCGCTTATAGTTTGTTTTAAAGAGAGTATAGTGAAAGGATGAAATTGGTCAATGCATCATCATATAACTTGGAAAGCTCCGCCCTTGTTGGAGTTCTTCTCCAACAAGCAAGATGAATGAAGCGCAAGTGTATTGATTTTATTAGTCTTGTTTGCAGGGTGAAGAACACCCGCAAAGGCAAGAGAAAATTAGACGAGAGGAACAACGAACCGCTAACATGGTTTGAAAGACTGGCTGGCGAAGTAATTGAATATTCGGATTCTATTGAGATTTGGTGATGAACTTTTATATTTCAAATGCTAAAACAAATTTCATAGTCTCGATGTGAATAGATTTAATTCCAATTACCTTACGGCAAATGCTAAATATATTCCATGAAGAAATTTTTTAAAATTGCAGTAAAAGTACTTTTAGGCTTATTGGTTCTCCCAATAATTATTTTCCTTTTCGTTTGGATTACAAATTTGATTTACATGGGCGGAGTTGATGAGATAAACACCCAGTACCTATCAAAAAACAAAGTTGAAATTGATAAAAAAATCATTGACACCAATCCAGCTACTGAGATTTTTGATAGTGCCTTCTATAACAACGATGTATTTCTTCTAGGCGAAAATCATGGATATGCTGATGTTCAGCTTATCGATAAATATATGATCATTCACCTCAACATGAAAATTGGGTTGCGATATTATTTAGCGGAAATGGATAGCCTTAGGGCCCAAAAAATAAATGAGTTCCTGTCAAATAATGAAAAAGATACACTTCTCTTAAAACAAGTAGTTAATGACATTAGATTGAGAATCCCTCAGCAATCTAGCAGAAAGCTGTATCAAAAATGGGTTGACATATATGAATACAATAAAACCTTGCCCGACTCTTTAAAGATTATTGTTCTCGGTGTAGATAAGGATTTTGAAGATGAAGCTCAACAGGGAAGAGATTCAATCATGCTAGTAAATTTTAAAAATATAGTAGCGTCAAAAGGCCTGCAGCATGAAAAGTTTTATGGCTATTTCGGATACTCGCATGTTTTGCAAAATGGCTATGGTAAAAAAGATCTTCATCCTTTTGCTGCAAAGATTAAGGAATCCAATTTTCTATTTTCAAATAAGATCCAGAGTCTAGTTTGCTATACGTTAGATAGTGATATGTACATGCCTCCGAACAATCAATATCCCTCTCCGCCTGATGAAAAAACTCCGTTGTTTAATGTCGATGGGCCGTTTGTGTTAGTAAGTGGAATTAAAGATTTGAGAGAAGTGTCGAACGCGAACACTGTTACAATTTTTTCGCTTAATAATACAGACTCTCCGTACAGACATAGTCAAAAGCTTGCGGGAGTTAAGGCAAAATTGTTTGGTAATGATGTTTTGCCTAACAACGAAAATCAGAATACAACAGATTTTTTTCAATATGTTTTTCTAATTAGGAATTCTAAAGCACTGACTAAATTAAATCCGTAACAGACTTCTATGAGTTGCTGTAAGAGAGACGAATGAAAACAAAGGAACATTACGACAATCATCTTGCTGATTTTTACTCTTGGATGATTGGCGATTTTGAAATCAAGAAAGATGAATTTAAAAATTTTTGTGTAGAGCATAATATTCTCCCGAAAAGTAATAAAATAGCAGTTGACTTAGGAGCAGGAAATGGACTTCAGACAATTGTACTTGCTGAACTTGGTTTTACTGTAATGGCAATTGATTTTAATGACCAACTACTTTCGGAATTGAATTCCAAGATTGGCAATTATCCTATTAAAATCGTAGCTGACGACATAAGATCAATCAGTAAATTAACGGATGATGAATTTGAATTAGTCGTTTGCTGCGGGGATACATTAACCCATCTTGACTCTTTAGATGAAATAGAAAAATTAATTCAGAATTCTTATCAAAAACTAATAATTGGAGGAAAGATAATTCTTTCGTTTCGCGACTACGGACAACAATTGAATGATACAAACAGATTCATCCATGTAAAAGGAGATGACAGTAGGATTCTGACTTGTTTTCTAGAATACCTTCCTGACAAAGTAAGGGTGACGGACTTGTTACATCATAAAATTGATAATAACTGGACTCAAAAAGTAAGTTCATATTATAAGACACGATTGACAAAAGACATCGTGCTAAATTTCATGACTAAAGCTAATTTTGTAGTGACGACTGACAAGACAATAAACAGGCTCGTTACCATAATTGGAGAAAAGAGAAATTAACCTATTGAGACACCAAAGCCATAGCCAAATCTCACGCAAGGAAACTATCTTAATGTCCTAATCTGACATACCTATGTTCGATATTGAACGAGATAATTATTGTACACATCAAAATTCAATTGGTTTAAGGGATTAAAAGTGGCATGATTGTTTCATCTGTATTCACTAGACCAATAGAGAATTTAACTTTGTTACATGCTTAAAAATTACCTGAAAACCTCGTTCCGTAATCTACTTCGTCATAAGAGTTACACATTCATAAATGTTCTTGGCTTAACTGTTGGAATTGCTACCAGCATCTTCATTCTTCTCTGGATTACAGATGAATTGTCTTTCGATAGATTTCATGCAAATTCTGATCGCACTTTTAGTGTATTGATTAACAACACCTATCCTGATGGTAGAATAGAAACTTATCCAGCGACTCCTGCAAAACTGAAGGGTGTAATAGAAAGCGAAATTCCTGAAGTGGAACTGGCTGCTCAATACAGCTTTGAGACAGAGTTATTAATTAAGAATGGAATTGATGGTTTCACCGAGAAAGGAATGTATGCAGACCCCGCTTTGTTTACTATTTTTAGCTTTCCGATTGTAACGGGTAACTTTGCCAAACCATTAACTGATACTAAGTCTATAGCGATCTCTCAGCGTCTTGCCAAAAAAATATTTCAACATGAGAATCCAATTGGTAAATCATTGTCGATAGGACAAGCTCATGAACTTACCATTACGAGCGTCTTTGCAGACATCCCTAAAAATTCAACACTGCAATTTGACTTCATTATTCCCTTCGAACTTTTTGTAAAGGAAAATCCCTGGACGCAACACTGGGGAAGTGGAGGTACACGAACAGTGGTTTTGTTGAAATCAAAAAGTGAAGAAGCGAATTATAAGTTCTCGAATTTGATCAAAAAGAACTGCGCTGACTGTACCACAACTCCATTTTTATTTCCATACGCGAAGTCAAGACTTTATTCCAATTTTGAAAATGGGATTAACACAGGAGGAAGAATTCAACAGGTTTTTCTTTTTGGTGCGGTTGCTGTACTAGTTCTTGTGATGGCGTGTATTAATTTCATGAACCTTTCAACTGCCCGATCAGCCAGTCGAGGTCGGGAAGTGGGTATCAGAAAATCAATAGGTGCGCAAAAATCAGGATTGATAATTCAGTTTATTATTGAGTCGATACTTCTATCATTTATCGCACTCCTCTTCGCGTTGGTAATTGTCCAGTTGCTACTTCCATTTTTTAATGAGGTAACAGGTAAATTTATTTTGTTAGACTTCACAAATCCTATACTCGTATCAGGAACTCTAATCATTACTTTAATGTGTGGATTACTGGGAGGAAGTTATCCATCATTTATTTTATCAAAATTTAATCCAGCTAAAGTTTTGAAGGGAGATAGTCAGTCAGACTTTACAGGAAGTAGATTGCGTAAAACACTTGTAGTTATTCAATTCGCCACCTCAGTAATACTTGTTGTAGGCAGTGTTGCTGTGTACAAGCAAATAACCTATATCAGCAAACTAAACCTGGGATTTGACAAAGAGAATGTAATTGTACTTGACCAAAATGATGGAATGGTGAAACATTATCAGGCTATCAAAAATGACTTACTAAAGCTTCCTAACGTTAAGAATATTGCCTTTGGAGGAAATAACATTTTTACGATTCCGATTACAACCACTGATCCTGTGTGGAATGGTAAGCCCGATAACTCCTCCATCAGCTTTAAAATATATCGCTGTGACGCAGCATTTGTTCCTACGATGAATATTAAAATTCAAAAAGGCAGGAATTTCATTGAAGGTCAGGATGGATCCAATTATATTATAAATAAAAAGGCGGCAGAGGTGATGGGATTGAACATAGAGAATGCTGTTGGCTCGGAGCTAGAAATGTGGAATGGAAAGGGAAGAATAGTTGGTGTTACCGATGACTTTCATAATGATAATCTAAGATTCGGAATTGAACCCATGGTTTTTATGTATTCGGAAAATATAGGCTCTCACTACTTTATCAAGCTGTCAGCACAGGCTTCCATGACTGAGCAAATCGGACAGATTGAAAACGTTTTCAAGAAACATAACCCCGACTATCCATTTGAGTACACCTTACTTGACGATGTATTTAATAGAGAATACCAAACTGAAAGAGTTATAGGTAAGCTCTCATTAAGTTTTACTTTTATTGCTGTTCTGATTTCATGTTTAGGTCTATTTGGACTTGCATCATTCGCAGCAGAAAAAAGAACAAAGGAAATAGGAATAAGGAAAGTAATGGGAGCCTCGGTTGTAAACGTTACTCTTATGCTTTGCGGTGACTTCGCCTTTCTTGTTGTTATTAGTTTATTTATTGGCTATCCAATTGCTTGGTATGTAACAAGTCAATACATGGCTGGTTATTCTTATCATGCAGAAATCAATTTGACTTTGTATGCTTTAACAGGATTGTTTATGCTGCTTGTAACGGTGCTTTCGGTAGGCTATCAATCTATTAGAGCTGCGACATCAAATCCGGTAGACTCTTTACGAACGGAGGGCTAGCAAATGCCGCACACACATTGCCAGGCCGCATATGCAACTCACATCCAAAGCCAGTCAATAAGTGTACTAAGAGTAATGTAGGTGGAGAAAGTAGGTAGTGAAAATGCCCATCTTACTGGTCAAAACATATAAATATTCAATTTATTATTCCCTGATATAACCAAACCAAATAAGGAGTGGAAAATTGTGTTTCTGGTATAGAGTAAATATCACTCTATTGATATAAATTTCAGCTTTGTCATTTAATTAACTGCTTCAATAGTTTTGGATAGCGCTGAGCTTTCAATATTCGAGAAATTGTTCAAAGAGCTTTTCAAACCTCTTACAGGCTTTGCTTGCCAATATGTTAAAGACTTAGATGATGCCAAGGTGGTGGTTCATGATGCTTTTGTAGCCTTATGGGAAAAGTGGAATACTCTGCCTCAGGATACTAACTACCAGAGCTATCTTTATACCGCAGTGCGCAACCGATGCCTTAATCTCCTGCGTGATAAAAAAAATACTATAACAATTGATGAAGTACCAGAGCACGTTTGGTCTGAATTAAACACAAATTTGGAAACAGCAGAACTTGCCCAAGCCATTGATCTAGCCATAAATTCATTGCCAGAAAAATGCAGGGAAGTTTTTGAATTAAGCCGGCTTGAAGGGTTAAAATATTCTCAAATAGCAGACAAAATGAATATCTCAGAAAAAACGGTAGAGGCACAAATAACTAAAGCATTGAAATTGCTTCGCGATCGGTTAGGTGAATTTTTAGGGCTATTTTTATTTCTGTTTTTAAGATAAGGGTAAAATGGACATGGCGTGTTATTGATAAGATAGAAAGCAATTGAACAACGAAAAATACGATATGGAAGAACTATTCACTCGAAAATTGAGTGGTGAAACTTCTGCTGAGGAGAATCAAGTATTGGCAGAGTGGATGGAGACTAATGCTATCCATGCCGATGAGTATGAGAAGTTGAAGCGGGTGTTTGAATTGAGCAACAAATATTATTTGCATCGCGCGCGGGCAAGTGCCATCGATGTGGAAATGGAATGGAAAATATTCTCCGATAAAATCGAATCATTAAACGAAACGCCCATTCGCAAAATTGTACCGCTTCAATTTCAATTAGCTCCTTTATTAAAGATTGCAGCAATGGTAGTGTTCACTGCCTTGGCGGGATACATTGCTTATTACTTCGCCAATCAAAATTCAACTAAGATATTTCAAACCACCAACCAGACCCAAAATATTTCCTTACCAGATGGCTCCGAGGTAATGTTGAACAGGCATTCCGAACTTTCCTTTTCTAAAGATTTTGGTGAAAGCAACCGAAGGGTAAAGCTTACAGGTGAGGGATTTTTCAAGGTGGTGCCTAATGCCAAGAAGCCATTTATAATTGAGGCAAACGAGGCGCTTGTAGAAGTGCTGGGCACTTCCTTTAGCGTGCAAGCTTTTAACTATGCGAATACAATGGAAGTAATTGTAGAAACAGGAATTGTAAAATTCTCCTTTCCTGCACAGAAAAAAGAAGTGAAATTATTGGCTGGAGATAAGGGCAGCTATTCTAAAACCAGTAAGCAGTTGACGGGCACAGTAAATACAGATGAAAACGGCCTTTCTTGGAAAACTCACAAACTAATTTTTAAAGGCACAGATTTAAAATCGGTTATTGATATAGTGAATAGAACGTACGGATCTTCAATTTCAATCTCTACCTCTGTTTCTGTTTCGTGCGCGGTAACGGCAACATTCGATCAGCAAAGTTTAGAAGCTGTTCTCAAGGTGCTACAAAACACCTTAAATCTTACCATCCAAAAAGAAGGCGACCGCATTATTATCAAAGCTGCAGGCTGCTGATAAATATGAAGTGGCTAAAGAACAAGATAGCGCTCCTATTTTTTTTAATGTTTTCATTCACGGTTAGTTTTTCTCAAGACATCTTGACAAAGAAATTTTCTATTGAAAGCAAAGAAGTGTCGCTCTTTGATGCTCTCCAACTTATTACTAAAAAAAGTGGAGCTAAGTTCTCGTACAATCCTAATAAAATAAAAATAGACCAGATCATTCATTTTCAAGTTGTTGATAAATCTTTAGAAGAAATTTTAGAAGTTCTAGGCGATCAGGTTGGCTTTGATTTTGAAGTGGTTGAAGGGCAAATTATTCTTCAAGCCACCAAACGAAAAGAGAAGGCAGCTAATAAAACAGCTACGCTGAGCGGCTATGTACGTGACCTTAACACTGGCGAAGCTATGATTGGTGCGCAGCTTTATGTGAGCGATATAAAAGTGGGAGTGGCTGCCAACGATTATGGCTTTTATTCGCTTACGCTTCCTAGGGGCAATTATTCTGTTGAGATTTCTTTCTTAGGATACAAAAAATTAGTTAAGGAAATTGATTTAAACGCTTCGCAACAGCAAGATATTAAGATGACTGAAGACCCGCCTTTGCTTGCGTCTATTATAGTAAATGAAAAAAAGCCAACCTTGCTAGAAGAAACTCTCGCCAGCAAAACAGATATTAAGCCAAAGGCAGTGGAAGAGCGAGTAGCCATGTTTGGTGAGGCTGACGTAATTAAATCTTTAGAATCCATTCCTGGGATTAAGATGCACTCGGAAGGGTCTAATTTTTATTATGTACGTGGTGGCTTTCGAGACCAAAATTTGTTAATGCTTGATGATGCACCCATTTACAACCCAAGCCACTTGCTTGGTTTTTTTTCGACAGTTATCCCCGATGCCGTTAATGATATTACCGTATACAAAGGCAACATGCCAGCATCGCTAGGTGGCAGGCTTTCGTCAGTTATCGCTGTGCAAACTAAAAAGGGTAACGATCAAAATACACAACTTTGGGGTAGTACTGGCCTTATCTCAACTAAACTAGGCCTTGAGGGGCCAATCCAAAAGGACAAGAGTTCATTTCTTCTATCCACTCGGTTTTCCCAAATCAAATGGATATTTAAGCTTAATGATCCTTCGATAAAGCAATTTGAATTTTATGATATCACTGGCAAAGTGAATTTCAAACTTGATGCTAGAAACCGAGTGTTTTTGTCTTTTTACATTGGCAGCGATGATTACTTTGGTGCCAACAGTGGAATACGATGGGCTAATAAAGCAACCACGCTGAGGTGGAATCATATCGTAAATAAAAAACTTTTCCTCAATACTACTTTATCCGCCAGTAACTACGATTACTTTTTATATCCCGATGTAGCCAATGACACAAGGTGGAATTCTCACATATCCAATGCGAATTTAAAAGCCGACTTTACTTACTTTGTTAAACCGCAAAACGTAGTCACTTTTGGTTTAGGGTTGAGTGGTTATCTTTTTAATCCTGGGAATTTGAAGAGCAATAACCCCAACGTTATCCCTCCAAGATTGTCCATTCGAAACTCAGGTGAGGTTGTACTTTATGGCAACCACGAGTGGCAGCTTACTTCGCGATGGGGCTTAAACTATGGCCTTCGCTTTACATCGTGGACAAACACAGGGGAAGCATTTGAATATGTATTCGATAGAAATCGCAATCCGATTGATACCTTATTTTACAAAGCAGGCGAAGCGTACAAAAGTTTTGTGAATATCGAACCGAGACTAACGCTATCGTATTATATCAATGAAAAATCGTCACTAAAGGTGGGTTACTCTCGCAATGTTCAAAATGTACATTTGATCAGTAATTCCATCAGCCCCTTTACTTCGTTGGAAGTGTGGTTGCCCAGCAGCGTGAATATTAAACCACAACTGGCCGACCAAGTTGTCCTTGGTTATTACCGATCTTTAAACGCACATCTGCTTTCGTTTGTGGCTGAAGGTTTCTATAAAAAAATGTACAATCAGATTGAGTATACCGATCATGCAGAAACGCTGCTGAATCCATTAGTGGAACGCGAACTTCGGTTTGGTTCTGGCACTGCTTATGGAGCAGAATTGCAACTTAAAAAAGACGAAGGGCGCTTGCGCGGATTGGTGGGCTACACTTATTCAAGAGCCCTGCGGCAATTCTCAGAAATCAATAGCGGTAGTACTTACAAAGCTTTTTATGATCGACCTCATCAACTCAATCTAATGCTGGCGTATGATATTTCAGCTCGATGGAATCTAGGGGTGAACTGGAATTATTACACAGGCGCGCCATTTTCATCACCCACAGGCTTTTATTCATATCAAGGGAAGGAAGTGCCTATCTACGGAGAAAAAAATAATGACCGTTTGCCAGATTATCATCGTATGGATATTGCGGCTACACTAAAACTTAACAAAAACCCTGAAAATAAATTTCGGCATAGTTTCACCTTTTCCATCTATAATTTCTATGCTCGTAAAAACACGTTGTTCATTAATTACAACAAACAGCTTCAACCAGATGGAAGTTTAAAAGTACCCAGCAATTTGCAAGACAGCAACCAAGTTATATCTCAAAGCTATTTGTTTCAATTTACGCCTTCAGTCTCCTACAACTTTAAATTATTATGAAACGATTTTTTTTCTTTATCTCAATAATTCAAACTGTATTTATTGGCTGTGAAGAAGTTATACAGCGACCTATTCAATCGAAAGATGGCCCAGCATTGGTTGTAGATGGAATTATAACCAATGAAAATAAGCAGCAAAAGATAACACTTTCATTGCCTTTCAAAGATTTGAATGGAAAGTCTATGCCAGCAACAGGAGCGGTTGTTCTACTAATTGAGTCAAATTCAAAAGTGTACAGTACCCAAGAAATCCCAGCCAATTCTGGCATCTACTTTACAGAAGCAATGCGCGCTGTTGTGGGTTCTACCTATTACCTCCACATCTCATATAAGGGCAAAGATTATTTTGCCAGCGACCAAGCACAACCTGTTGAGCCGCTAGATCAACTCAGCTATCGTAAGGTTAAAGAAAATATGTATACGCTTAATTTTAACAACCAGGGGCAAAGCTCAAACTTTATTTACCATCAAATTAACTGGACTAAAACATCTTATTGTATTTCGGCAAATTGTATTGGCCAGGTTTTTTCTTATGATCTTAAATCGATTGATGCCCATGAAATCTTCAAACCAGAAAAAGCAGAACTCCTCTTCCCAGAAGGCACAATTATTATCCGAAAAAAATATTCCGTAAGCGAAGGTTATAAAATCTTCCTTAGGGCTATTCTTTCTGAGACAGAATGGAGGGGAGGGGCTTTTGATATCGACCGTGCCAATGCGCCTTCAAATTTAAGCAGTGGAGCGATTGGCTATTTTGCGGTTTCCACCATTGTTTCTGATAGTTCAATGGTTAAGCCTTAAAGAATATTAAAAAAAAATGTAGAAAGGGATAAGGGTAGAATTGAATTGATGTGTTTTATAATGGAACGGGCATAAAGCCAATTAAATAGAAAAATAATTAACAAAAAAAGTATGAAAAAAGTAAATGTAATTTCAAGTTTATTGGGGGTAGTGATGCTTTCAAGTATGCTTACCTCTTGCAAAAACAATGATGCGGTTGATCCTCAAAAGGATTTGCTTCCCCAGTCTTTTAGTGTGGATATCCCTAACTCTATCAGTAACAATGGTACTTCATTGGGTGGACGGGTATCCAGCGATACGCTCAATGGGAACGAGGTTTACAAAAACCTCAACACATTTATTTTGGTGGGTGAAAGCGCCTCCAAAATAGTAGAGGGATTTATCAACGGCATTCGCAAGTATAACATTACCAAAGTGATTTCTTTAACGTACACTTCAGATGATGATAGCCGGGTGAAAAATTTAGTTGTTGCTAGCAATGTAGATTATGAAGGAACAAATTGGAACTATCAACTTACCATATCAGACGCCAACGCGGCAACTCAGGCAGACGGTGGAAAGGCTTTGCAGATATTTTGGAACACTGGTACTATAAAAGGTGTTGCCATTGTTAAACCTTACAACTTCGATCGCAAAAAGAATATCAATTCTCCAGATGCTTTGTTTAGAATTGATTATAGTGAGGGCGGAAGTTCTGCATACGAAAAGCAGATGGAAGTAACGATCTCTGGTCTCTCATTGCCAAGTCCATTAACTGACCCGAATGCAATTAGCTCCATCCACATGTTCGCAGGAAAAAAGGGTGATGTAGTAGATGTGTTTGGCAATAGTAATCATCCCAATGCAGTCTTCTTTACTAACACAAAAGGGTTTAACTATGCCTTCGTTGCTTCAGGAAATGAACTGTCGGACATCGGTGTTGCAGAAGTGGGCTTGCCTGCTAGCAATTTGGATAGTAATGATCGTAAAGTATTATTAAAGGACAATTCGGTAAAAAACGTATTTACTAAAGGGATCACGGCAATATGGCCTGGGATCGATCAAAAAGTGTTGGCCGCTTATTTGAAGAATACGGCTGCGCCTGGTTATTTTAACAAGAAAGGCTTTATTGCTGGTGGAGTATCACCTGGGGCAGATTGGAATACACTGGCAACGCGTTTGGAGGCCATGACTCCTTACAGCCCTCTTCAAACTAGTAACTTAGCTGTGAAATTTAAATAGGATAGTCATTACGGTAACAAGCCCCTGCGTAGGTAGGGGCTTTTTTACGTTCTCTCAAAAAACTCATCACTATCTTATAGATCAGATCAATCTTTTCTTTGAAAACAGCATGAATCAAATTAATGCATTTCGCTGCTGTGCTCAAGTGTTAGTCGGAATACCCTTAAAATTTCAAAATTGATTCAGGAAATAATCTAAACAAAAACGTAAATTGAAAACGCAATGAAAATAAGATCTATCCTTTTACTATTTTTTATTGGTGGGTTAACACTTACTTGTAATTCTCAAACGGAAGCTATTAAGTATGACTTAGTAGAACTATTGAGCCAAAATAAAATTACTGTTTTTAATCGCGAGTTGACAAAATCTACTGACGTCAATTTCAAAGCTGTCCACCTATCAGCAAAAGGTGATGATGGAATAGCTTGGCTTAACGGGCTTGATTTTTCTAATGGTGTAATTGAAATAGATATAAAGGGAAAGGACGTTCTACAAGAGAGCTTTGTTGGTATTGCATTTCATGGAGTTGACGAAAAAATACTAGATGCTATTTATTTTCGACCTTTTAATTTTCAAAGCAGAGACTCGATTCGTAAAATTCATGCTGTGCAATATGTGTCGCACCCTGACTTTCCCTGGCACGTTTTAAGAGAAAAATATAACGGCAAGTATGAAAAGAGTATAGCTTCTGCGCCTAGCGCAAATAGTTGGTTTCACGCTAAAATAGTAGTGGAATACCCGACCATAAAAGTTTTTGTTAATAATAACTTTGAACCTAGCTTGACTGTCGATCAGTTAAGTCAAAGAACTTCAGGAAAGCTTGGGCTATGGGTTGGCAATAATTCAGACGGTGACTTTGCTAACTTGACTTTAAAGAGGAAAGGTAAGTGATTGAAGGTAGCACATGCGCCAACAAAAGTGCCTATGGCAGTTAGGGGTGAAGTATTAATTTGAAGTTTAGTTTTCATATTTCGTTTCGTTCACATGGGACAAGAGACGCCTTTGAAAATCCAAGCCGACATAAGTAGGAGACGTTGGGAACAAACGCTAGGAATGCCAATGAGCACGAAGTCGATTTTAAGTTTGATAACATTAGCAATACTTACAAGTTGTAGCAGCTCGCAGCATTCTGATAAAGAATCAGATCGAACGAACTCTAGCTTTTCAAAAGACTTGCTGCAATTTGGCTGGATGTGCGTTTGGAAAGTTTCTAGCGTTACCTTATTTTTCATATAGAAAAAGGAGGAGGTTAAAAGCCAAAGCCTGCATAAGCACAAATTCGTTGCGAGTATTAACATGAAAACATTCTCTCTGCTTTTGACAATTGTATTTTTTAGCGCTTGCGGTTCGAAGCAATCTCAAGTCGACAAAGAAAACATTAGTCAGGTTTCATATCATCACGGGATTTTAGGAAAAGATTCAATCGTTTTGATTGGAAAAAATGATATTGGAAACTTTGAAGAAATACAAATCTTTCGTGAAAAGCAAAAAATATTTGATCATACTGACAAGAACCTAGAGATAATCGGAACTCCTTTAAATTTTTTCAATGAGCAAACTGTCAAAACGTACAGTGAATATTTTTATGTGTTTAAGTTATTTAATGCGCCAAGTCCGGACAAATTCTTAGTAATTAAGACGACAAAAGAACAAACGATACTCTTTGGAATTACAGACTCAAATACCTCAGAAATATTTGGTGACATTGACTATGATGGAAAATTCGAGATAGGTGGCTGGATAGATTATTGTCAAGAAGGAGGGCCAAAAGAGTGTCCTGACTTGAACTTGTTTACGGTTTTTGAAATCGATGAGAATTTCCCGACCGATACTGTACTAACTAAATTCTTTAAAGGGCTCATTAAAAAGAAGTGAAAATTCTAACTGTTTGTCCATAAGCTTTGAAACGGATTGTGAATTAATGAAAGCAATAAAAACTAGTGGGACTCTTTTGAGTGAGTCAATAACATCACTCGACAAATAGGCATGATAGCGAGAGTTGAGTTCTTTTTTTATTTGAAAGTAAGTAGGTTAATAGTTTTAGTTATTGCTCTAATGGCAACTATAAACAGTTATTGCCAAACCGCGACCGAATACAAAGACAAAGGGAAAGTTTACGCAAAGAATGGGAACCACATTAAAGCAATAGAAGAATTTGACAAGGCTATTGCGCTTAATGCTAGGGATACGATTGCCTATAATTGGCGAGGTCTTTCCAGAGTTGAAATAAAGGACTATGCAGGAGCAATTGAGGACTACAATAAAGCAATCAAACTTGCACCCTCATGTTCAAAATATTATTACAATAGAGGTATTGCCAAGGGATTTATTCAGAAATATGAAGAAGAAGTAGCGGATTACACAAGAGCGATAGAGATTGAACCTAAATTTTTTGATGCTTACAACAACAGAGGTGTTACCAAAGCCGAACTTCACAACTACCGCGGAGCAATTGCCGATTATACAAAAGCCATTGAGCTTAATCCTAAGATAGCAAGTGTTTACTACAACAGGGCGATTTCAAGAGATGATTTGCATGATTACAAAGGAGCGATAAAAGATTTCACAATGGCAATCGAGATTGATCCAGAATATGCTGCTGCTTATAACAACCGGGGGCTTAGTTATCGCCATCGTTACAAAAAAGGGAAGGCTATGAAAGATTTTAAAATGGCTATCAAAACAGACCCCAAAGATGCAACAGCTTATAACAATATGGGAATTCTATATGATGAGTTAACAAAGTACCAACTGGCAATGGAGAACTATAATAAGGCAATTGAACTAAAGCCAGACTATGCAAAGGCTTATCACAATAGAGGAGTTGTAAAAGGTGAACTGAAAGATTTGAATGGAGAGATAGAGGACTACACTAAAGCTATTGAGTGTAACCCAACTTATGCTAATGCTTATTATCATAGGGGAATAGCCTTGATAGACATCAGTCTTAAAGAACGCGGATGCCAAGACTTATTCAAAGCACTTGAATTAGGACATGATGAAGCGAAAGATTCAATAGATGAACATTGTCATTAGAACACTTCGCCTATGTTGATGTTCCTAACCAAAGTGCGTACCTTAAGACAACAAACGAATGCCAACTATTGAACTTAAAATAGAAATTCAGGGAGACATTGAGATTTGTTTTGACTTAGCAAGGAGCATTGACTTTCATAAAAAATCGACAGCTAAAACAAACGAAAATGCAATAAGCGGACGGACAAGTGGTCTAATAAATCTTGGCGAGAATGTAACTTGGCAAGCTACCCATTTTGGAATTAGACAAAAATTGACATCTAAAATAACGGCATTCACAAGACCTTTTCATTTCAGGGACGAGCAATTAAAAGGTGTATTTAAGTTCATTATTCACGACCACTATTTCGAGCAACAGGACAGGATGGTAATTATGAAAGATGCTTTTAGTTTTCAATCTCCTTTTGGTATTTTAGGAAACGTATTTGACAAATTAGTGCTTACAAAATACTTGAAAAAATTCCTTATCGAAAGGAACAACCTAATTAAAGAATATGTAGAAACATCAAAATGGAAGTCAGTTTTAGATGACAGATAGCATATACAACTTTGAATATGTAAAAGAATTTTTTTAACCAAACGTCAAGCTTATGCCGGCCTATGTATATAAATAAATGGATAACTTACATTCTTACTTTGGTTCAACTTCGAAAAACGACCGATCTATGAGAATATCATCTACTCTTTTACTGCTATGTGCATTTATTATTGCAAAAGGGCAGCCACCTGCTTTTACCAATCAACTACCAAAAATTGACCAGTACATGCAGCAGCTCATGACTGATTGGGAAGTTGCGGGTAGTGCAGTCAGCATAGTTTATAAAGACAAAGTCATTTTCTCAAAAGGCTATGGCTATCGTGATGTAGCCAACAAACTTCCAGCTACTCCCAAAACACTGTTTGGCATCGCCAGCAATTCCAAGTTGTTTACTTCCATGGCTGCTGCTATGCTTCATGAAGAGAAGAAGCTCGACCTCGACAAGCCTGTGCGCATGTATATGCCTGAGTTGCGTTTTGCCACTGGAGAATTGGATGAGAAGTTGACTCTGCGTGATATGTTGAGTCACCGAAGTGGTGTGCCCCGCTGGGATGGAGTATGGGCTGGTTCAGGGTATAGCTTGCAGGAAATTCTGGATCGGCTACAATACATGACGCCTACGTTAGGCTTTCGTGAAGGGTATCTTTACAATAATAATATGTACGCCACAGCCGGAGCAGTTACAGCTAAAGTAAATGGAACCACATGGCAGCAACTGATTCAATTCAAATTATTTGACCCACTGGAAATGAAACAAAGTACTTTCAGTTTTGAAGAAGCTGCGAAGAAGGGTGAGTTTGCTAAAGACTATCTAGTAGGAAGGGTAGATAAAAAATTGAAGGAGTATGAACTTGATACACATTGCGATTGCTGGGCACCGGCTGCCGCTATCGTGTCGAATGCAGAAGAATTGAGTAGCTGGATAATAGCGCAGATCAACGGAGGGAAATTTAAAGGCAAGCAGGTGATTCCAGCGAAGGCGATTACGGAAACAATGAAGCCAAACAATATAACTTCTCGTGAGCTTACCTATGATGAGGTATTTTATGGACTTTATGGAATGGGTAGAGTTGCCACAGATTATAAAGGGCATGTGTTCGTATCGCACGGAGGTGTGATCAGTGGGTATCGTTCCACCGTTGCTATGCTTCCAAAAGATAGCATTGGTATAATAGTGCTTACCAATACTGCACAAGGGAGCGCGATGGCTAATGCAGCGGCCTTTGGCATAGTCGATAGATTGCTTCAATTGACAGAGTCGCCTTGGACCACTAAAATCAGAGCGGTAAATAAAAAGCGTGAGGATAAGACTTGGAGGGAAATTGATTCTCTTAAATCGCTTAAAGTAAAAGATACGAAGCCTTCTCATCCACTAGCAGATTATGTAGGTAGCTATGAGCACAAGGCTTATGGAAAAATAATAGTCTCACTGGAAGGAGATCACTTACGGATGAAGCACCGAATATGGGATGAGGCGCTGGAGCATTTTCATTACGATCAGTTTTGGTCAACTGAGCATCCAGACTATACGATCAGCTATGATATCAGGGTTTACAAATTACATTTCACTACTAATGAAGCTGGTAAAATTGATAAGATCAAAACCAAAGTGGGAGGTGATCCTGAGGTAGAGTTTCTAAGAGTAAAGGAGAAATAACTAGTTGCTCTGAGACTGCGTCTCGTCCTTAAATAAGTTTACAGTCTTTGAGAGAAATCTGTTGGATACTTGAAATACAAGCTAGGAAAAACCTTTACCCGATTTTCGGAACAAAAGAAATAGGAATCAGAAACAAATGAAAGAATAAGAGAGACAAATGAGCAAAGAACAGACTAAAGATTTGTTGAAATTCTTGAAACCTTTCTCGTTGGATATAAACGAGATCGTTCTTTGGTTGAGAGAGCTAGTTTGGGATTTGTATCCGCAGACAAATGAGTTGATTTATGATAACTATAATGCAGTAGCTTTTGGGTGGTCGCCCACTGACAAAGTTGGCCATACATTTTGTTCTATTGCCATCGGACGAACAAGTAAAAATATTCACTTTGGATTTTATTGGGGAAACGAAATTTCAGATCCGGAGAAAATTCTTTTGGGCCAAGGGAATCAATACCGCTATATACTTGTGACTGATAAAAAAACTTTTCCAAAGAAGTACATCGTGAAACTTATACAGGAAGCTTACACCAACTCGCTCGATAAAGTAAAAGATGAAAAGCAAATAAAACAAGGATTGACTATCGTTAAATCTATCTCAGAGAAAAAGAGAATGATTAAACCAAAGACAGGAACCAAGGCAGCAAAGAAGGCAGTTAAAAAAGTGACAAAGAAAAAGAAATAATATTTGGTGTAAAAAGATTTATAGCGTTTCAAATAGTTTAAGGTTTTAATCCCCTGCAAACAAGCTGAACATTAACAAAATACCCAACACATGGAAGATATTTGGAAAGATAGGTGGAATGAAAGATATAAAGCAAAAGAGTTTGCTTACGGTGATCAACCGAATAACTATCTGAAAGAACAATTAAATAAGTTAAGTGTTGGAACCATTCTTTTTCCAGCAGAAGGAGAAGGACGAAATGCAGTGTACGCTGCAAAACTTGGTTGGGTAGTTTCTGCATTTGACATAAGTATTGAAGGCCAAATAAAAGCACTGCAACTTGCTAAAGCCAACAATGTGAAAATTGATTATCAAGTTGGCGAAGTGCAGACGTTGAATTACCAAAACGAACATTTTGATGCCATCGCATTGATATATGCACATTTCCCAGCAAGCATTAAATCATCATTACACACTACAATCGACAAATATTTACGCAAGAGTGGAGTGATAATTTTTGAAGCATTTAGCAAAAAACATATTAACTATATTTTAAAAAATGAAAAGGTGGGTGGCCCAAAAGACATTGCATCACTGTTTTCGATAGAAGAAATAAAATCAGATTTTCCAAACTATGATTTTGAGGAATTAACAGAAATGGAAATCGAACTTAACGAAGGAATTTATCATAATGGACAAGGTTCTGTAATTAGATTTGTTGGAAGAAAAAAATAGATTACCACTAACATAGGTTTGGTAGCAATGACGAAAGAGATTCCTAAACATCCAAAATTGTTAATGTAAAATTCTTTACATCTCACCTTGAAAATAAGTATCTTTCACAATGGCTTACAATGAAAAGTTAGCAGAAAGAATTAGAGAACGTTTTGCCAATCTCCCTGCTGTTGAGGAAAAAGAAATGATGGGAGGCCTCACGTTTATGGTTAACAATAAAATGTGTGTGGGCATTATCAAAGATGAATTAATGTGTAGAATTGATCCGGTTTTTCACGAGGAAGCTGTTGAAAAACTTGGATGCAGAACGATGGACTTTACCAAACGCCCTATGAAGGGATATGTAATGGTGGATGAAATTGGGTTGAAGTCCATTCGAGATTTTGACTATTGGCTCAGCTTATCGTTGGAGTTTAATGCACGAGCGAAGGCATCTAAAAAGAAAACAAAAACTAAATAAAAACTCTATGAAAAACGCAATCAACTGGTTCGAAATTCCAGTGACTAATTTCGACAAAGCAAAAACATTTTACGAAACCATTTTAAGTGCCGAAATGCATGTAATGGAAGCGATGGGAATGAAGTCTGCTTTCTTTCCTGCGGATATGGAAAATGGAATAGGCGGCAGTATCAACCAAGGTCCTGGCTATCAACCTACCAACAAAGGTGCTTTGGTTTACCTTAATGGAGGTGATGATTTAAGCATTGTGCTTGGTAGGATTGAAAAGGCAGGCGGAAAAATTATTCTACCTAAAACAGCCATTGGTCATAATGGCTTTATGGCACACTTTGAGGATACGGAAGGAAACAAAGTAGGCCTTCACTCGATGAAATAATAATGCAACTTTAACAATCCTGTCTCCTCTGGCAGGATTGTTTTTTTTTTCAAAATAGCGATGACGAAATTGCTTAAATACATTGGAAAGGATATTCAAGATATCACACTGGAATCATGGTTTGCCCAAAAGCCAGAAGAATTAAGACCATTTGTAGTAAAGTGGCTAAATACTATTTATGCTTGTGGAGTGGATGTGCAAGCCATATTTCATGATGGCTACCCAATGGGTTGTATAGACGATGCGCCCTTTGCTTATGTCAACATCTTTAAGGCACACGTAAACGTTGGCTTTTTTTATGGTTCGGAATTGTCTGATAAAAATCGATTATTGGTAGGTAAAGGAAAACGAATGCGACATATAAAGCTTACTCCATATTTAACGTATGATGAAGAGGCAATAGTTTTCTTAATAGAATCTTCCTATTCGGATATAAAGCAAAGGCTAAAAACTGAAAAGTATAATGGATTCTAAGATGGTAAATAAAAATATGTCAAGAAAAAAGTTTCTTTTTGTTTTATGCCTCTTTTTACTAGTAAGCTGTAGGAATGCAACGCACAAAAATTCTCAAATCAAACAAAAAACCAATGCAACCATTGGCAATGATTTTATTGATGCTTTTTATTCGTTTAACAACGATAGCTTAAAAACCATCTTATCTGCTGCCAAAGACTCATGGCCCAATATTTTATACTATCAAAAATGGGCTGAATGTGCTCATTACAAAATCGTAAATCGCAATGACTATGTTAATAGAAATGATTCAACCATACTTTTGCCTGTAACTGTGAAAGATGATTTGATGGCTGCTCTCACTATTGACTTTAACGTTACCGATACATTTAATATATCAATACGAAACGGGAAAATTCGATCCGTACAAACCTCCTCAAATGACCCTGCTGTATATTATGAAGCAAAAGAATGGGTAAAACAGCACCATCCCGAATTAGTTGAAAAAGCGTGTGAAGGTATTTGGCAAGGAGGGGCAACACCGTGTTTATGTGTTCAGGGTATGATAAAAGGATTTACGGAATTTACAAAGGAGAACAAAAGTAAGCTTTCACAAAAGAGATGAAATTTATACCTCAATATGGTTTATGTCTAGCATAGAAATAACACACTTATAGCTTAGTTAAAGATTCTAGATTACTTCCCTCTCTTATCATCAATTAGCTCCTTCAAATTTACGAATGATTCGTAGGGGCCTTTGGTGGCAAACAAATTTACCAATGAAGAAGGTATCGATCCGCCTGGATCAATCTTTAAATAATATTCAACTTTAACTTGATCTTTTGTTGCCTTGATATTCCAAAGCTCATTGAAATAGGGTACACGTACAAGACCCTTTTTTTCTGGTGAATAGGTTGGTTCAGCACTTACTTGAATGCTAATAGATTGTGCATTCTTAACTACTTTCATGTGAGCCACTAGATCGCGATTGCTAAGGGGTGCAGGCGACCGCACTTCTTTGTAGAAATACAATTCACTATCAGAAACTTTTTTCAATTGATATGATAGTTTCGTGCCATATACCCAATCGGGATGATGATCGATATCCATTATTATTTTTATGAGTGCCGAGGCAGTTGTGTTAAAAGTAGTTTCAACTTTCAACTCGTTAATTTTCGAGGTATCGTTTTTAAGGTTGTAAACTTTGATGCCTCCTTTATCTATTTTGAGATTCCATTCAGGTTGCGCAACTGTTGAAAAAGCAAAGAACAAAGAGAAAAGTTGGGGTAGAAGAGTTTTCATATTATGCTTGTAATCCAATAGTGTCCTAAACGTTTGTAGTTAAGATTGTAATGTTTCACTTCCATTATTTTTTTGGGGTTTTTAATTTTTTTTAAAATAGCATCCCCTGTATAGTTTTGGCAGCCAGAGTTGGGGGCGGTTGTTCAAAGGGTTTAT
>JBBRBQ010000029.1:0-34648 GCA_038205685.1 Cytophagales bacterium
GTAATACAGTGAAAAATCTTGCTGAGTAGTGAGTAGTTGTAATACTAAAAGCCTGGTAGTGGCCTAATAAGTATAAAATGAAAATAGATAATGAAATTGTCAAAAAACCAAAAATAAAACCCCCAAACATTTCTTTGGGTAAATATTTTATGGATAGTTCGGTAATTTTTCTTTTATCATATAAGCGGAATAAATAGTAATAGCTAACTAATAATAGTATTGAAGAAACAAAAATAATAATTGGGTCAGCAATGCTTTTATCTTGAATAATGCTATAAAAAAATGGTTTTAATACAAAGTTTTGTATAACTACAAATAGTGAAAAGCAAACGCTAATTCCTATAATAATTTTAGTAACTGGAAAATACAGTACTCTTTTGACTAGTGCATTCATTATTTTTTGATTTATTTTATTTAAAGTTTTTGCAAATGAACTTTTACAAATGAAAGTCTTTTATACCTTTATTGTATGTACATACTAATAAGTTAGGTAGATACAATAACTATAGTAAAGCTGATTGTCAATAAATTAGATTTCATAAAACATGAAAAATAAAAGTAGAAAAGCATACTGCGCTGTCGACTATGCTTTTCAACGCATAGGGGGAAAATATAAGGGGCGGATTTTATGGGTATTAAGAGATGGATTGATGAGGTACGGAGAATTGAGCAGAGCTGTGGTGGGAATTACACCAAAAATGCTAACTCAAACGCTTAAAGAATTGGAGGCTGACAAGCTGATTGCGCGAAAAGTTTATTTGGAAGTTCCACCGAAAGTGGAATATTCTCTCACCGAGACGGGGAAAGAATTAATTCCATTTATCAGCCAAATGCGGACTTGGGGTGAACAGCAAATAGCAAAATTTTAAACGCGCGTGAGCACGCGTACGAGTACACAATATAAAGAGTGCCGTGTGGACAACGAACAAATGAGTAGCAAACGGACAATCATGTAGCGTGACAATCTATTTTGTTGCATGACCCGTTGACAACAATATAACGACCGACTTACAACTAGAGAGAAGAAGGGCACATGTTGCCAATCGAGTAGGCGGCCTCACCGCTGTTAAGCGATGAGGTGCGCCTCTCACACCACTGTACGTACGGGTCTCGTATACAGCGGTTCATTAAGTTGTGGAGCTACTTTGTAGTAGTAGTTGAGTAAAGATTCGTACCCTCTTTTAGCAAGTCTTTCCAAGGTGATGGTAGTAACCAAAATAGGGCTTTGCGCCACTGCCCATCCATCCGTGTTCTGCTTGTGGTTGTTTTCACCGCACCACTAAACCCTACTAAATTACAAGTGCTCTTTACAAGGGGGTAAGGCAAAACTGGGGAGTTATGTTGTATAAAGAGGCATTGTTAGGCTAAAAAGAGGGATTGATAGGGTGTGGCAGAGGCTGTAAACTAAACTGTGCCAAAAGAAGGAAAAACAACCAACTCTGACACTGTTTAGTTTACAGCCACCTTATATCTCAAAATTCCTCAAAAGTTATACTTCTTTCCTTAACACTTGCAAAGGTGGTGTGGTAATTACGCTGCGTGAATTCAGCCAACCAATCAATGCTGTCAATAAGATTACACTTGCTGCAACTGCTAGTAACTCAAGCCAATTGAAACTAAATTCTATTTTGAAAAAGAAGAAGGTAAGCAACCACCCCACCCCCAACGAAAGCAACATGCCTGCCAAGGCAGCCACTAATCCTAGATAAGCATATTCTATCAACGTTATCTGCACAATTTGTTTTGTTCTTGCACCCAGCGTGCGCAGCAACACATATTCTTTCATGCGCACGTACTTACTGTTGGCAACTGTACCCGCCAATACAATCAATCCCGTAAGGATGCTGAACAACGAAAGAAATCGAATAGCCAGTGCCACTTTTTCAAAGAGCTCGTTTATGGTTTTTAAGATCAATCGTAAGTCTACTAATGAAACATTGGGGAATAACGTAATCAACTGTTGTTGGAATTTGCTGGATGTTATGGCATCGTTAATGCGAGTTGTAGCCACCCAAATCTGTGGTGCGTTTTCTAGCGTGCCCAACGGAAAAACGAAAATAAAATTAGGTGGATCTTTCGGCCATTCTACTTTTCTTACGCCACTGATAAAAGTTTTAACGGGCACACCTTGTATATCAAATACCAGAGAATCGCCAACGTTTACATTCAATGTTTCTTGCATTGCTTCTGAAATAGTGATGTAGATAGAATCTTTCTTGCCAACATCTCTATGTTGCAATGTTCCTTTAATAAGTTTTTCTGATTTGGTTAGGCTATCGCGATACGTAACCCGATACTCTCTGGTAACTGCCCACTCGGGGATTTTATCGGTTGTATCTTTTTGGATATACTCAATTGATTTTCCTTTCAACTCAGACAATCTACAAGTAACCATTGACACCACTTGGTTCATTGGAAGTTGAGTATCCTTTATCAATTTCAACACGCCTTGCTTTTGAGATGGCTGTATGTCAAACAAAATTGTGTTCGATTGATTTTCGCTTCCTTTAAACTCTACTTGATGCAGCAAACTATTTTGAATGATATTTAACGTTGACAAAATAAATGCACCCATACCTATTGACACCACGAGCACTCTAGTTTGATTATTGGGCCTAAATAAATTGGCCAAGGCATAACGCCATTCAAATGCTGCACCATGAGGAAAATAACGTTTCGCTAAAAATAATAATAACGAACCCATGCCGTACAGTCCGCCAAGCACCAGCGCTAACCCAACCGAAAATAATGCACCTATAATAATACTTTGCGTTTGATAAGCTGCCGCCAAAATAGGAAAGAGTACAATAAGAATAATAGCTATTAATCGTGTCTTTGAAAACACTTTGATAGAGGATGCCTCCGAACGCAAAACACTCAAAGGTGGTACAAATCGCACCGAGACCAATGGCAGTATAGTAAACAATACAGAAATGATTGATCCTAACGCCAAGCCTTCCAACACGGCTTCCCACGAAAGTGAAAACTCAAGTTGAGATGGGATAAAATCTTTAAACACATAAGGAATTGCCTTTTGAATAATCATTCCTACAGCTGAGCCAACAACGCTTCCTGCAAGCCCCACAAAAAAAACTTGAATGAAATAAATATTAAATGCTTGCCAGCCAGAAGATCCTAAACATCTAAGCAATGCTACTTCACTCCTCTTTTCTTTAGCATAAATATGAACTGCGCTTGTCACCCCGATGCATCCGAGCAGCAAAGCCATAAAGGCCAACATGGCAAAAAATTGATAGACTGATTTTAGCCCTTCGCCCAAACCATCTTTTCTAGTTTGAACAGTTTCAAGTGAATAACCTAATTTTTTAATAATAGGCTCTATCTTCTTAATAACGTTTTCCGTTTCGGTATCCTTTGTTTTTAAGTAAACACTGTAACCCACTCTGCTACCAAATTGTATAAGCCCTGTGGAGTCTAACACATCCATGGAAATGTACACTGCTGGGGCTATTGTTGAAGTAAGTCCGCCACCTCCGGGAATCTTAGTAACTACTCCCGCTACTTTAAAAATTGTATTGCCAACTTTGATCGAATCATTAGAACTTACTTCATACTGAGTCGCCAACGATTCATCGAGCAGTGCATACTTTCCCGTCTTCATCAATTCATATGCATTGGTAGGTTTTGTTTCCAATGTTCCATAAAAAGGAAAATTGCCCTTGAGTGCCGTTAGCTTTATCAGCCTCGATTGTTTGTTATGCATGAACATTACCATCGAAGCCATATCGGCATCAGAAGCTCGCTCAGTCTTTATTGAATCCAACAGGTTCAATAGCTTGGCATCAATCTTCTTGTTGCTATTGATTACTAAATCTGCACCTAAAAGTTCTTTGGCATTTTTATCAAGATCATGTTGAATGGAATAATTAATAGAGCCAATGGCCACCACCGCTGCAATGCCAGCAATGAGCGAAGCCGCAAATAAAAACAGGCGTGAGGAGTTTCTTTTTGCATCGCGCCAAGCCATGCGCCACACCCACGCATCCGAAAAAATATTTTTGACTGGTCGCTTAATCTTTATAATGTATTCGATCATACAATTGCCGATAGGCTGTCTTCAATAAGCTTGCCGCCCTTCATTTTCAACACACGTTCTGTCATGGAAGCAAGTTCTAAATTATGTGTTACTAACACTAAGGTGGTTTTCTCTTCTTTGTTCAGGCCAAACAATAAATCAATAATATGCGTAGCGTTTTCACCATCTAGGTTACCAGTGGGTTCATCTGCAAATAATATTTTAGGAGACGTGATAAACGCTCTTGCTAATGCCACACGTTGCTGCTCGCCTCCAGAAAGTTGCGATGGATAATGATCAAAACGGCTGGCAAGCCCGACACGATCAAGCAAACTCTTAGCTTTTGATGAGCTATTTTTTTCTCCTCGTAGTTCTAAAGCAACCATTACATTTTCTAGTGCGGATAACGTTGGCAATAATTGAAAGTTTTGAAAAACAAAACCCACATATTGATTTCGGATGTAAGCTCGATCATCCTCACTCAGAGTATCTAGTTTTAAGCCCATCAACGAAATTAGGCCTGAGCTAGGCACATCGAGGCCTGCGCAAAGCCCTAGCAACGTTGTCTTACCACTGCCGGATGGCCCAATGATGGCGAGCGTGTTCCCTTGTTTCACTTCGAAAGAAACATGATCTAACACTGTAAGATCTTTATCACCCGATTGGTATATTTTCGTAAGGCCTTCGGTCTTCAGTACAACATCACTCATGCTATTAATTTAGAATTCTAATAATTAAAAATATAAAAATACAACTAATGTAAAAGAAACAATACCTGAAAATTGTTGTTAAATATAGTCGACTAAAAATACGATGGAAACTAAAAACGTTTTGATAATTGGAGGAAGCTCAGGCATTGGCTTTTCATTAGCCAAAAGGCTTGCTGATAAAGGAATTAATGTAACGATTGCTGCGCGCAGAAAAGTGGAAGAGCAAGGCATTACTTCATTATCATTCGATGCCATAACAGATACGTTGGATAATGCAGCCCTCCCAGCAAAATTAGATGGATTAGTATATTGTCCAGGTTCTATCAATCTCAAACCTTTTCATCGACTAACAGATCAAGAGTTTATTGATGACTTTACTTTGAATGCACTGGGTGCAGCTAAAGTGGTGAGATCTGTATTGCCCTTGTTAAAAAATTCAGCGCAAGCGTCAATTGTATTTTTCAGTACCGTGGCTGTTGAGCAAGGCTTGGGCTTCCATGCTTCAGTTGCCATGGCGAAAGGCGCTGTGGAAGGCTTAACCAAATCACTGGCAGCGGAGCTTGCACCCAAAATCCGGGTCAACTGCATTGCTCCCTCTCTTACCAATACACCCTTGGCTGCACGGTTGTTATCCAGCAATGAAAAGAAACTGGCTTCTGCCGAAAGGCATCCTCTAAAGAAAGTAGGTGAAGCATCTGATATAGCTTCTTTGGCTTCTTTTCTACTGAGTGATGAATCTTCTTGGATAACGGGGCAGATCATCCACATTGATGGGGGAATGTCAACCCTACGCACTTAAAATTTATTTCATTTTGAATCAATTCGTTTTTATACTTTTGTGGCGGTTTAATTTAAAACCATCAAAGAACGAAGCGTAGCAATGCAATATCTTTTTCCGAAAGACTTCATCTTTGGCACTAGCACCGCAGCCACACAAACAGAAACCGCTTTTGAACACGATTGGAAAGGAGTGCCTTCCAAAGATGGCTACATTCTTGACCAAACAACTGATCATGAATTAAGACTGAAAGAAGATGCAGAAATAATCTCTTCGCTTGCGCCCCATTATCGCATGGGCTTGATGTGGAGTAAGCTTCAACGTAAACCATTTGGCGAATTTGATGCAGATTCAGTCATCCATTACAAATCATTCCTTGATGATCTTAAATCTAGAGGCGTGAAAATAATGATGGTGCTTCACCACTTTACTAATCCACTTTGGTTTTCAAAATTGGATGGTTGGGAGAAAGAAGAAAACATACCCATGTTTGTTGACTTCTGTAAAAAAGTTGTGAAGGAGTTTGGTAGCTATGTCTCGCATTGGAATACCTTTAACGAACCTAACGTATACACAACTTACGGTTGGATAACGGGCTTCTTCCCTCCTTTTAAAATCAATCTGTTTTTAGCAAGTAAAGTAGCACAGAATCTGGGCTTGGCACATAATCAAGTCTATGATTATATAAAATCTCAAAACCCAAATCAACCTATTGGCATCTCGCATAATACGGTTGTATTTTGGGCCGAGAATCCATTGGGCTGGTTGCCAGCAAAACTTAGTGATTGGTGGTTTATGGAACATATGCCAAGTCATTTTGAAAAAGTTGATTTCTTCGGTATGAGTTATTATGCTAGGCTTCCGCATGATCCGATGCCCATTACATTTATGGATACGCCCGAAAAGATGAAGCAGTTGGGGAGGCCGTATGATGATATGTGGGAATATTTTCCTGAAGGACTTCGCACCTGCATTGATCGCTATTGGAATAAATACAAAAAGCCCATCATCATTACTGAAAACGGTGTGTGCGATGAAAGCGATACACTTCGCCAACAGGCTATTATAGACTACGCAAAAATTCTTCATCAAGCCTTACAAGATGGTATTGACATACGTGGTTATTATATGTGGAGCACGTGGGACAATTTTGAATGGCACCTTGGCCCTACCAAACGATTTGGTCTTTATGAAGTTGATTTAGAAACTAAAGAAAGAAGGAAACGACCCAGTGCCGATATTTTCAGAAAGCTTGCGTACACTAAAATGTTTGAGATTCACGAACCTGTATTGGAATTGGCAGAAGACCTTATTCTTTATTAATCGATCAATACTTGAAAGTCGAAGGCAAAACAATTGACGATCAAACGCGATGCATTCATTATAATAGTGAGTTAGATATTATAGCAATTAAATTTAAATGCTGTGGTGTCTATTATCCTTGCTACTCGTGCCATCAAGAATCTGTAGACCATCACGCTGAAGTGTGGAAACTAGAAGAACGAAATCAAAAAGCTATTTTGTGTGGCGTTTGTAAAAACGAATTAACAACTGAACAGTACTTTTCATGCAATAATAGCTGCCCGCATTGCCAATCACGCTTCAATCCCAAATGCTCTGCGCATTATCATTTGTATTTCGAGATAGAATAAAACCACTTATTTCTTTCTTGGTTTTTCATGAAATTCAAGAATTTGTACGAGCATATCAATCATAAACTCATAATTCTTCTTACCTAAAAGTAAAGCATAGTCAGCAGAAAGTTCGGTCATGCATGTTTTACCTTGAACCACTAATTTCTTTCCTTTTGTGGTAAGGTAGAGTATGCTACTACGAGCATCTGCAGTGTGCCTTTCGGTGGTGATGTAACCCAATGAAGTAAGCTCTGTAACAATTTTGCTCATTCCTTGTTTAGTAATACAAGCGCGTTTCGATAATTCTGTATTCGTAACGCCTTCCAAATCTATGTTGAACAAAAAAGGTAAGTGTGCCAATTTAAAATCATGAAAACCTCGCTTCTTTAGCCCTGCACTTGCATGATCGTCAATGTGCTTTCGCAACCGTTTGATCAGTCTTGCCCAACTGCGCTCGCGGTATTTTTGCATAGCGGCTAATTCCGTATCTAAATTCATAACACAAAGATAACAAAAATATTTTAGTCAATTTAGTTGACTAATTAGTAAACTCAGTTTACTTTTGACCCACTATTCAAAATCCTTATGGAAACGATCGAGACTCCCAAGAAAAAATTCAACCCTGCTAAAGTTATAATTCCGGTGATCATTTTAACAGCAGGATTTTTCGGTATAAAGAACTGGATGCATAGTCGCCATTACGAAAGTACAGACAACGCTAGCATTGAGGCTACTAATGTTCCTATACTTGCAAGAGTAGCTGGTTACATTGACAGTCTGGTAGTAGCCGATTTCGAAGAAGTGAAGGCTGGACAACTCTTGCTCACTATTGATAACCGTGAGTATAAAATCGCGTTGCAACAAGCAGAAGCTGATCAGCAGCAAGCTGCCGCTGATTTAGAAAATGCTAAAGCTGGATTACTCAATGCAGAAAGAAACCTTTCTTTAGCTAAATCAAATTTGGAAGTACAGAAAGCAAGACAAGATAAATCACAGGCCGATCTTCAACGCGATCAAGCCTTGTTCAATGATGGCTCTATTACTCGAAAGCAGTTGGAAGATTCAAAATCAACTCTTTTAATTGCTCAACGACAATTCAATTCTAACCAAGATCAAATAGGAACTGCAAACGCACAATTGAGTACTGCGAGAGCACAAATTCAAAAAGCATTGGCTCAAATAGAAACTCGTAAAGCGTTGGTAGATCAGGCTAAACTCAGATTAACCTTCACAACTCTTAACGCTCCAGCATCAGGTAAAGTAGGAAAAAAGAATATCGACAAAGGTCAATACGTGCAACCTGGTCAAACATTATTCACCATCCTCAAAACCGAAAAATTTTGGGTAATTGCCAATTACAAGGAAACCCAACTTCAAAAAATGAAGGAAGGCCAAGAAGCTGAAATTTCGCTTGACGGCTATCCTGATGTAAAAATAAAAGGAAAGGTGGTGAGTATGAGCGAAGCAACAGGTGCTAAGTTTGCTTTGCTTCCTCCTGATAACTCTACAGGAAATTTTGTGAAGATAACACAACGTGTGCCCGTAAAAATAGAAATTATAGACGTTGAAAAATATCGCGGCATATTGCGCGCTGGCTTGAGTTTAACTGCTGAAGTTAAAATAGATTAGTACTCATGGATTTCCGTAAAGCCATTATTGTAATTACTGTTATCACAGCTGCCATTATGGAGCTGATCGATACATCTATTGTCAATGTGGCTCTTTCACAAATCAGCGGAAACTTAGGAGCTACCATTGAAGATACCTCTTGGGTAATTACAGCGTATGCCATCGCTAACGTTATTATCATTCCGATGACGGGATTCTTAGCACGCTACTTCGGACGGAAAAATTATTACCTCACTTCTATTGTCATTTTCACGGTTGCCTCTTATGCTTGCGGCAATGCTCCTGATTTAACTACCCTTATTATTGCTCGCTTCATCCAAGGTATTGGTGGTGGCGCATTGTTATCAACATCTCAATCAATTTTATTTGATACGTTCGCTCCACCAAAGCGACCAATGGCTTCAGCTTTGTTTGGAATGGGTATTGTAGTTGGCCCAACTGTTGGCCCCATTCTTGGTGGTTTGATTATCGATAGCTATTCATGGCCCTTGATTTTCAACATCAATATTCCAATAGGAATTGCCGCAGCCTTTTTGACTTACACTTTCGTGGAACAAAAGCCAGAAGAGTTGAACATTGATAGAAAGTCTATCACGATTGATTATCCTGGAATTTTTATGCTGGCCTTTGGTGTGGGTGCTTTACAATATGTTCTTGAAAAGGGCACAAGTGAAGATTGGTTTGATTCTAACTTAATCAGAATCTACACAGCTTTAGCGGCACTGTCATTGATTGGGTTCATTGTTTGGGAATTTGTAACCCCAACACCTGTTATTGATTTGCGAATTTTAAAAAATCGAAATCTAGCAGCGAGTAATATTTTAACATTTGTTACAGGCTTTGGCCTTTTTGGTTCTGTATTCGTCTTTCCTGTACTTGTTCAACGAATTCTTGGTTTCACTCCTACTGATGCTGGTTTTGGTCTAGTGCCAGGGGCGATGGTGGCAATATTTGTAATGCCAATTATAGGCCGATCCATTCAAGCGGGATTGCCGCCACTCTATTTTATATTCTTCGGGTTTATCTTTTTTATTCTTCATGGTTATACGGCTTCCTTAGCTACACCTGAAGTAGGCAATTCATTTTTTATTCTACCACAAATATTCAGAGGGCTTGGTACAGCGATGCTTACTGTTCCATTGATTAATCAATCGGTTGTGGGAATTGCTCCGCAAAGTATGCCTTATGCCATATCGTTAACGAATATGATTCGTCAACTAGGTGGAGCGTTTGGCATTGCCATTATGAATACTTACATCAACACACGCTATTGGGTTCATCGTACAGATTTAGTGTCAAATCTAGATGCTACAGATCCAGAATTCAGTCAACGATTAACTCAGTCAACACAAGGGCTGATTGGTAGCGGAGTGAATCCGTTGGCTGCCAATGAAATTGCCATGCGGGCAATTGATGGAGCCGTGACAAAACAAAGCTTTTTAATGAGTTACCTCGATGGCTTTTTACTCATCAGTTTATTCTTCATTGTAGCATCGCCCTTCATTTTCATGCTTAAAATAAAAAAGGTAGATGCTGCTACTATTAAAAAAGTATCAGAATCAGCACATTAATTAATTTCTATGACAAAAGTTAAATTCTTTTTCGTTCTGGTATTGTTAGCAAGTGCTGCTCAGGCACAAACTACTATCGATAACGAACTTAAGTCGCTAATACAAAAATCATTCACCTACTTTCCAAAAGTAAAAGAGCTAGAGCAGCAAGTGGAAATATCCACAGTGCGTGAAGATGTAATACGGGCAGGTTATAGGCCAACTGTTACTGGCAATATTACCTACAGTTATATTGATCCTATTTCTATCATTAATATCCCAACGGGGCCAGGTACATTCAACGAAATAAAAACACAACCGAACGGTAACCAGAATGCAAATATTACTGTCAATCAATTACTTTATGATTTTGGAAGAGCCAAACACAATTTAGAAAAATCAAAGTATGACATCCTCATTGCGAAAGATAATCTTGAATTAAATAAATCCATACTGGCATCTCAAGTCTCATCAGTCTATTTCGGAATTATTTATCTGCAAAAATCAATCATCGTTCAAGACTCTGTAATAAGTTATTATCGACAATTCAAAAAGCTGATTAACAATAGAATTAAACAAGGCGATGCATTAGAGTTTGATGCTCTTTCAGCACAAAACAATATCGACCAGGCAGAGAACAGAAAAGTTGATTTGACCAATACTTTGCAAAAGCAATTTAATCTATTGGCGTATTCAACAGGCGAAACAATTTTAAAAACGCCATCAGCTCCATTAGATTTTCAAAGCGAAACATTCAATGAAGATTCGCTTCTATCAGCTGCGAAACAAAATAATCGGGAATTATTAATCTCTAAAAATAGAATCTTACAACAAGAAGAAGATCTGTCCATCAACAGAGCCAACCTCTATCCTACCCTTAACTTAAATGGATCACTTGGTGTGCGAAACGGATACCAACCAGACATTAATCAAAATAGGTTCAACTATTCGATCGGTGCAGGTCTATCCATTCCGATTTACACTGGCAAGAGAAATTCCAATCAGATAAAAATCTCTCAAACTAATTTACTAGCCACTCGCTTTGCTTCTGACGGTCAAGTGGCTGCTGTTAATCGTGACATCAATCAGGCTCTGGCCGATATTAAATCCAGCAATGAACGATTGAAAAACATTGAGGGCCAAATCGCTCAAACTAAACGAGCTTTAGAATTGGCAAAATCACGTTTTACTAACGGTACTATTACCTACGTTGAATTGATCAATGCTCAAACCAATTTGCAACAGGCCAACTTATTTAAACTTCAATACGAATACCAACGCACGTTGGCTAAAGTTGAATTAACAAGACTGATTGGTGTAGTCTATTGGTGATTTAAAGGGTTGTAAATTATCGGAAACCAACAGCTGTATTCTTTGATAAGTTTTCGTACTCTTTAAAACTAATTCAATATTTCCTCTTCAAAGCCTATTTTTTGAAGGTTCAAGGAATTTGTGATGATTTTTCAGCCTTCAATGGAAAATTAGAGTAACGCTCTTCGCGCTACTGCACATATTGATCACGGTCGAAATAATCAGCAAAACTCAAATCAATTTTTCTATATTTAATTTTAAAATAAAGATCCTATGCGCCTTCTCATTTGCCTCTGCATTACTGTAATCGGTTTTCAAGCAACAAGTCAATCGGTTGATCCCAAGTTATTTGAATCGCTAAAATTTAGATTTATTGGCCCTGATGGAAATCGAATGATAGCTGCTGTTGGCGAACCTGGGAACCCAATGGTATCCTATGCTGGCGCAGCTTCAGGCGGCATCTGGAAAACTGAAGACATGGGCACAACGTGGATACCGATTTTCGATGGAACAGAAGATTCATCAATTGGCGCCCTTGCGCTTGCTCCATCAAACCCCAAACAAGTATGGGCAGGCACAGGAGAAACATTTCTTATCCGACCGGCACACGCAGTGGGCAATGGAGTTTATAAATCATCGGATGCGGGTAAAACCTGGAAAAATTTAGGACTTGAGAAAACCTTCCGCATAAGTAGAGTTATCGTTCACCCTACCGACACGAACACAGTCTATGTAGCGTCACTTGGACATGCTCATGGGCCACAACAAGAACGAGGCGTTTATAAAACTACCGATGGTGGCAAAACTTGGGATCGAGTTTTCTTTGTGAATGAAAATACTGGATGCGCTGATTTAGCGATTGATCCAAAAAATCCAGAGGTGCTTTACGCAGCAATGTGGGAAGTTGAAATAAAGACTTGGAATTTAAAAAGTGGCGGAACAGGAAGCGGTATCTACCGGAGCCGAGATGGTGGTAAAACTTGGGAGGCTTTACATAACGGACTGGAGAGTGGTGTAGGTCATCCTGTCGGAAAGACTTCAGTGGACGTTGCCTTCAGCAATCCTAAAGTTGTGTACGCTTTGGTAGAAGATAATGAGCCACGCCTATATAGATCGGAAGATGGAGGCGATAGTTGGAAGCTAATGCACAAAAATCACGGCATGGGGCAACGGGCTGGTTACTATACTCGCTTACGTGTTTCTACAGCTGATGAAAACACTGTATATACAATCTCAGTTGGAATCATGAAAACGACAGACGGAGGGAAAACTTTTGATAAGAAATTTAATCAATGGGCACCAGGTGGTGATAATCACGATATGTGGTTCGATCCAAAAGATGGTAAAAGAATTCTTTGCGCCCACGATGGTTGCCTTAACATGACCTTCAATGAAGGCAAAACATGGAGCAATATCAATTTGCCGATTGCGCAGATGTATCACGTTGCAGTTGATAATCAAGTACCCTATTATGTTTATTCAAACCGGCAAGATGCCTGGAGTTATCGAGGACCAAGCCGATATTTAGGTGGTAGTTCTATTCCGTTAGGAGCATGGCATGGTGTGGGCGGTTGCGAAAGTGGATTTGCACAACCTGATCCATTCGATAACACAACGGTTTGGAGCGGCTGTTACGATGGCGGCCTTGATGTGTTTGATCTAAAAACAATGTTGCCACGTGATGTGCGGGTGTGGCCACAAACACAGATAGGCTCTAAGCCTGCAGATGCCAAATATCGATGGCATTGGAATTTCCCAATGGTACTTTCAAAGCATGTGAAAGGTCGTGTTTGGGTTGGAAGCCAATTTGTACATGAAACGAATTCAGTTGGGCAAAACTGGCAAGTGATTAGTCCTGACTTAACTACTAATGATAAAACCCACCAGCAGAACTCAGGTGGAATTGCCAATGATAACTTAATGACATGGGATGGATGCACACTTTATTCAATGGCAGAATCACCAATAAAAGATGGAGTTCTCTGGACGGGTAGTAATGATGGCCAAGTAAATGTGACACAGGATGGTGGCAAATCGTGGACAAATGTATCGGCAAATATTCAAGGCTTACCTAAGTGGGGAACCATACGGAATATTGACGCCTCCAATTTTAATCCAGGCACATGTTATCTTTCTGTTGATGCACATCATGTAAATGATTTCGGATCTTATGTTTTTAAAACAACTGACTTTGGAGCGACATGGATGAGGCTAACTATTAACTTACCCCCCTCGAACTCAAATTTCATAAATCAAATAAAAGAAGATCCCGCCAAGGAGGGTTTATTATGGCTTGGAACCGATAAGTCATTATACTTTTCTCCCAACTACGGTAAGCAATGGATACACTTAAAAAATAATTTACCTCCTGTTCCAATTTATGGAATTGAGATTCAAAAGAACTTTCGTGATTTGGTAATTGGTACCTATGGGCGGGGAATTTATATTTTAGATGATATTACTTCTATTAGAGAGTTTAGTGAGCAAGTTCAAAATACCGAAGCGCATTTATTCTCACTTCGCCCAACCTATC
This sequence comes from Cytophagales bacterium, assembly GCA_038205685.1. Taxonomy (GTDB): domain Bacteria; phylum Bacteroidota; class Bacteroidia; order Cytophagales; family Cyclobacteriaceae; genus ELB16-189. Next base: position 14,182 of record JBBRBQ010000029.1, read on the forward strand.
GTTTTCAAGGGACCAACGGAATTAAAACAGAACGCAGTTTCGTAAGTGGACAGAATCCCCCAGAGGGTGCTGCCCTTACCTATTACCTAAAAGAGAAATCAAAAGATAGTATTGAAGTATTCGTGTTAAACCCAAAAGGTGAGCTTATTCAAAAAATGAAAGGCATAAATAAGTCTGGTATACAGCGTATTTGGTGGAATCTGCGACTCCAAGAACATGAGATGCCAAAACTTAGAACTAAACCAAAAGGAAAAGAATGGGTTGAGCTGGATGAAAAAGGTGAACGGAATTTATTTATTCCTGATTTAGATATTGGACCTGGTTTAACGCCTCCCATGGTAACAGTTGGAGATTATACGATTATTCTAAAAGCAAATGGCAAAGAATACCGTCAAGCAATTTCGCTGATAAAAGATCCCAATACTAAATCAACACCTGAAGACATGAGTCGTCAATATAACTTAGGTGTGAAGTTATACAGCTCAACGAAAACCGCACTGAAACTAATCGATGAGATGGAGCGCATGAGATCAGGACTACTAGCAAAAGTGGGGGATAAAAGAGCCACTGCCTTAGAAGAAAAAATCTATGCTTTAGAAGCCGAAGTATTTGACGTTAACCAAACAGGGGCGCGTTGGGACATTTTTAGAAGTGGTGCTAAATTACTTGAGCGTTTGCTTGCCCTAGGCAAGGAAAGTCAAGTGTTTAGCGCAGATTCAAGACCTACAGATCAACAATCAGAAGTTTATGACTTGACTTCAAAAAGGCTGGAAGAAATTCAAAGTCAATTTGAATTGATCCGGAAAAATCCAGAAATAAAACAGCTTGAGAAGAGAAAGTAGGTGTTGATCAATGTAGCCAAATATGCGGGGATTTAATTTTTGACATATTCAACCCGCACGCCAACCCAGAATGCCTTTCATTCAGCCTAATCCTAATGCAGTAGGGTCAAATTTGAAATTCGTGTTGCATTCTACCTTCTTCTCAACCATCTAAAACATTAAGACCAATTCTAGAAATCAAGCTGAATCACTTGAACTTATTTTTTTACTTGTCGCTGATTACAATAATAAAAGTCTACAAACTTTGAATAACTCCCAATGGCAAAGGCTAGTCACTAGAAGAAATTTTTATATACACTGAAAACGTAGTTCCTTTATCTACTTCGCTTTCAATCTCAATTTTCCCACCCATAGCTGTCACTTGGGTTTTAACTAAATATAGGCCAATTCCCTTACCCTCCACATGTCTATGGAACCGACTATACAGCTTAAATAATTTCCCGCGAAATAAATTCAAATCAATGCCCATTCCATTATCACTAATAACAAGGCAAACATAATTATTACGTATTTCGGATTTTACATGAATTAAGAGAGGCCTGCCTAAATTTCTATATTTTATAGCATTGCTAACAAGGTTTATTAATATGCTATCGACATAGGGTTTTACAGAATATATTGTGAGTGCCTTAGAAAAATCAACTACCAAATTCGCATTGGCTTCTACAATTTCCTTTTCAAGACTAATTTCAATTTGACGAAATGCTTTCTCCAGATTTATTTCCGAAACATTAGCATTACTATTTTTCTTAACCTCTAGTATAACGTTTAAATCCCTTACTACATTGTCCAACTCCTGAGTAGTTGCTATTAGTTTTTGGATGATGGATTCTTCTTCTTCTCTGCTTGTTGGTGAAAGTTTAAGAACATTGCCTAAGCCAAGAATTCGGGCCACAGGAGCCCTTAGATTGTGGGCAGAAATAAAAGCAAATTGTTCCAATTGTTGATTATACTCCATTAACTCCTTTGTTCTATCTTCAACTTCCTTTTCCAAATTTTCGTTGCGCAGTTTAATTTCTTCATTCTGACCCTCTATAATGATCTTGGCTTCTATAAGTTTATCATTTTGTTCGGTAGCAAAATTACGCTGTACTGATATTTCAGTATTTTGTTCAACTATTTTCCTGTTTAGTACTTTTGATCTTCTGTAATAGATAAAAATAAGATAGGCAACAACACTAACGGCCAGCAGCACTGCTAAACTTATCACAATAACAATCTTCTGCTGCCTGTTTTCATCTGACTGTAAATCTTTTTGTTGGCTTAAAATCTTTATCTCCTTTTTCTGCTTTTCCAATTGCAAATCATACTGAAGGGCAAAAATGCGATTACTTAAATTGTTATTATGCACCGAATCTTTCAACTCCTCATACAGCAATGAATAATCATTAGCTTCTTTATATTTCAATTGAGCAACCAATAGATCACGTTTATTTCTATAAATTTCAACCAATAGATAGGGCATTAAATTGTTTTTAGATGCCAATTCTCCCTTTTCTAAATAAGAAGAAGCCTTTTGAAATTGCTTCATTTTTGTATAAAGCGATCCAAGGTTTTGATGTATTTGAGCAATGCCCAATACATTATTCAAAGTTTCTTCTATCGCAAGCCCTTTCAAATCAACAATCTCAGCATTCTTAAAATCGCCCATCTTTTCAAATGTTATCCCAAGGTTGAGTAGAGTACTTGCTATGCCAATACGGTCATTGCGTGCATTCCTAATAGTTAAACCCTTCTTGAAATAATCTATGGCAACTTTATGTTGATTTCTACGATCGGCCAACTTCCCTAATAGATCAAGAGCAAAAGCTTCCTCACCAATAAATTTATTCTTTACGGCTGCTTTCAAAGACTTTTCCGCAAAATCTTGCGCTAATGTATTTTGATCTGAAATGAAATAGACCCAACCTATCAAGAATAGTGAATGGGTCCATTCAAATTCAAAATGGTTGGCTTCGGCAGCAGTCAGGCTGGTAAAATAATTTTTTAAGCTTATTTCGTAATTGCCTATATTTAATAGCGCATTACCAATATCTATATGCAGATTGATAAGATTTAATGGAGCATGGTTGTCTTCATAAAATTTTAGTGATTTGTAAAATAAATTTAGGGCTTCCTTCGATTTTCCTTGTTTTATATAAACTAGTCCTCTCTGCTTGTAAATTACGCTGATCTCTTCATTGTCAATAGTGTCCTTGCCGATAGCATGCTGACTTTTATCTAGATAGGAAAGAGCCTTCTCATAGTTACCCTGGTCATTATAGAACGCTGCAATTCTCTCTCCTACATGAGCCAGGTATTTTTTATTTTTCATTTTTTCGCGGATACTCCAGCACATTTGCAAATATTCAAGCTGCCTGGCTGGTTCATTTTTTAATCCGCTTAAGCGAGCTAAGTTCAGGTATAAAAAAGAAAGATAATATGGCTGAAGATTATCCTTCAAGAGATCATTGGCTTGGCTATAGCAAATTTGGGAAGAATCAAGTTGACCCAAACTTTCATAATTGCGACCCAAGTAGGTAAGACCAAATCCTTGAAGATGGTTAAGCTTCATTTTTTTACATATAATAAAACTTTGCTTAAATTCGGGTATAGAGATAGAATAATGGCCCATCTTCCATTCAGATACAGCATCATTAATCATGGCCTCAGCCACACCTTTGTCATATTTCAATTCAATACTTAAATTCCTCGCTTCCCTTGAAATTTCCTTTGATTTGAAAAAATCAAAGGAAAACATTTCATAAGCCAAGAGATTTAACGCATCAATTTTTTCTGTGCCCTTTAATGAATTTGCGATTTCACGAAGACTATCAATTTTATGTGATTGAGCAAAAACTCTTTGAGAGCATATAACAAACAGAAAGAATAAGAAAATATGCCGAAATACTAGATTCATAACCTTAAGCCATGCTTATTCCATTACTTAAAAAATCGACTTCTAAACTTATGGTTAACAAACCAAAATCTTTGTACGAGAAGAATTTATTAACCTAACCAAATAATAACCCAATGGCGCGGAGGAGAGGTGAAATAAATCATCCAATCCCCTTCAAATAGAAAAGCGAAAACGAAGATAACACTTTCAAGTTGCTTTTCACTTGTTATTGAATAGCAATTAGCAACCAAGACCAATCAAGGCTAGAAAGCTATTATGTCAGAGAATTTCATCATCACCTTCTTCGGTTCGTTTTTGACTTTCGCTTGGCTGTAGGTTTAAATTTGGGTTTAGAATTTGGCTTGCCAAGGGGCTTGGGCTTGGGTTTAGGCTTACGTTTTCCTTTGGCTAGCTTGGGCTGTCGAACAGGCTTGCTTGTTCCGCTTTTATTTTTGGCGGATTTTGTTGGTGCTGCTTGCTTTCGCTTGGCAGGCTTACAGGGTTCGGATTTCCCTCGAACAGATTTGGCAATTGCTCCTTTCTTAGTTGCTCCAGTAGTCCTCCTCTAATTTTTTTTTGGCGACTGAGAACTATTCGGTTCAGTCACCTCTTCGGCATCGTCTTCAATGGCACTTCTATCCTCTGGTTCTTCGACTGGTTTAATCTTAGCAACTTTATATTGTGAAAGGCGATTGCCCAAAGCTTCCAGCCTTTTACGTCCACAAGTTCTTCGAGATAAATAGATTCTGTTTCTTTCGATTTATCTTTTCTCCTTTGATAACGTACGTTGAATTGATAAACGCCCAAACCAATTTGCAACAAGCCAACTTGTTTAAACTTCAATATGAATACCAACGTACGTTGGCTAAAGTTGAATTAACAAGACTGATTGGTGTAGTCTATTGGTGATTTATCTTTCCCTTAAAAGTATAAGCTATTCCAACCTTTGTCCATCGCCCTGGTAGTTGGATTAAATTTGTCTCCGTGTAAGGCGTATCAAATATATTAGTCACATCCAAAAATAGTATCACATTAGAAGTATTCAATCCCAGCCTTGAATCAACAATTGAAAAATTAGGGAGTGCTACCCTATCTGCATAGCGATAGTTTATTGAATGGAATACTTTCTTTCCATACTTGAGTTGAAGCGATGCGACTATTTGATGATTCAAACTTTGAAGTGCATACTTTGAAAACGAAGGGCTATCTATAGTTGAAAATTGCATGTAGGTATAACCAATGGTAAGGCGCTCGATTAAAAAGGTTGATAAAAAGTATTGGGGATTGATTGCAAAGTTCATATCAATGCCAGAGGTAGTTATGTTTAGAAAGTTGGCAGTTTGCCAAGGGTCTTGATCATTCTGTTTTGTATAATCAATAATTCGTTTTCCATTCCTATTGAAATAACTTATCTGTCCCGAAAGCCATTTCAAATTCAACAACTTTAAACCAGCTTCATACGTAATTGCGTACTCAGGTTTTAGGTCTGGATTACCAATGTTTTTGGGGTCTTTGTAATACAAATCGGTATACGTAGGTACGCGATAGGTATAGCCAGCATTACCAAAAGCTTTGATGTTATTGGATACTCTATAACCTACATCAACTCCTGGTAAAAGGTTAGTTCCTAAATCAGAATAGTAATTCAATTGAACTCCGGGTGTTACATCCCATTTACTTCCATTGGCCTGAAAACGATGTTCCACAAAAAGGGTAGCAATGGTACGATCGCGATTACCCAGATTATTACTTACCAATTTTAACGTGCTGACATCTATACCAAAACCAGTGATACCAAGTGCACTTTGGTAACTGGCATTTACATCGTATCCAATTGTGTTGTTGATATGAAGATTGCGATAATAAGTAGGGTTGGATCGAATGTAAATATATTCATCTTGATTTCTGCGCCAGTACAATCGCTGAATGATTGTGAGGCGTTCACTTGCCTTATTTTGAAGCGCGAGTGCCAACAGGCTAGTTTGCAAAGCTTCATATTGATCGATGTTGGAAGGGTTGCCATAAAATCCATTGGCTCCAAATTTCTTATTTGTGAAACCTCCCATGAATTGTAATTTACTACTTCCAATTTTTTGATCAGCGGTATAGAAGTAATTACTAATTTTATAATCGGTATTGTATCGATAGCCAGAAGAATAGTCATGAGATACAGAAGCATACTGAGAAAGATTTCCTGAAATGAAGGCACCACTCATTTTTGCACCTCCTAAACCAAAGTCGCCACCAGTGGCTTGAAGCTTCAGAAAATTAGCACCAGCAGTTTTCGTTATAATATTTATGGCACCCGCAAAAGCATTTTGTCCATACACTCTTGCCGCAGGGCCTTTCAAAATTTCTATGCGCTTAACATTTTCAATATCCACCGGAAGGTTCATGGAAAAATGCCCTGTTTGTTGATCGCTTAGCTTTACACCATTTACTAAAATCAATACTTGATTAAACGTGCTTCCACGAATACCAATATCGGTGAGAACTCCATTCGCACCTTGTTGACGAACATCAATACCTGCATAATAATGCAATAAATCGGCAACGCTTTGAGAAGGTGCTTTCTGAATATCCGCTTTCGAGATATGGATTACGCTAGCCGATTCTTGATCGAACCCAGTTTTAATTCGAGCTCCGGCTACAGTTACTTCCTTTAATAATTTGGTTGAGTCGTTTTGAGAAAAAACTTGAAAAGTATAAGATGAACTTAGGGCAAAAAAAACAAATAATTGTCTCACGTTTAAAATTTAGAATAATTTAAATAATTGCAAATAGAAATTAATAGATGGATTTGATCAAGAGCTTGTACAAGCATTAGCAGCATTCTAATAGGCACATATCAACGTCCACAGTGTAAGATTAGTCACCGCTTATTTCCTTACTTTTTCACGTGCTTCCATAGTGCAAATATAGCAGATGTATTTATCTACAGATCAAACTCAATTGTATCTCCGGGTGTATAACCTTCATCGCTCTTGCCTACATCATCATCACTTTCTTCCTCTGCCTTTTGGCTTAGGCTTGGCAGTTGACTTTGATTTAGGTTTTGACTTAACGGCTCGCTTTGGTTTGGGTTTAGATTTGACTGCTGGTTTAGATTTTGGTTTTCCTTTGACTTGCTTGGACTGTCGAACAGGCTTGCTTGCTCCACTTTTATTTTTTGTGGGTTTTGCTGAAGTTGCTTGCTTTCGCTTGGCAGACTTACTGGGCTTGGGTTTTCCTCGAATAGGTTTGGCAACAGCTCCTTTCTTGGCTGCTCTTGCAAATCCTCCTCTAATTTTTTTTTTGGCGACTGAGAACTCGTTGGTTCAGTCACCTCTTCGGCATCGTCATCAGCTGCGCCCGTATCTTCGTGTTCTTCCATTGGCTTAATCTTAGTCACTTTATATTGTGATAAACGATTACCCAATGCTTTCCAGCCTTTTACGTCTACAAGCTCTTCAAGATAAATGGATTCAGTTTCTTTCGATTTATCTTTTCCTTTGATCACGTCTATCTCAATCTCTGGGCTATCATTGATTGTGGCATATTCCAATCGACTACCTGTACTTTCTGAGATAAATAAAAATTCTTTGTCGATAGTATTCGTCTCAATTTGGAATCGCTTTACAAAATATTGCTTGCTTTCACCTTCCCAATAAACGGCAGTAATGATTTTCTTTGGATTGAACTTCTCTACTAGTAATGTTTTTTCAGGTTCATAGCGATTGGTTAATTCAAAGTTGGTGAGCTTGTAATTACCATTTTTAGTTATCGAAATAATCTGATCTTCACTGTTAAATTTACCTAAGCGCTTGCCTCGAGTATCCTTGTTCAGTCTGCCCGATCCATTGTCATACCAGAGTTCTAATCCACTTAATGTTGACCCTCTTGATTCTTTAAACTCAACTTTGCGAACAGGATACTTAGTAACCATATTGCCTTTTACTCCCCGTCCTTTTATTTCAAGTTCAGAAAAATCATAATCAAAGTTTTTAATACGAGCCGTTGTGTTTGGACTCAACTTGACCTCCACAATTTCAGCTTCGCCATTCGGATTTGCACTTAGATAATGCACTTTGCTATTAGGATTTCCTTGATCCAACTCATACTCCTTATCGCGAGTAATAGCAGGCATTGGGAAACGTTTGGCAAAAGTTACTCCCTTTTTACCATCACTATAAATAAGGTTATACACCATGCGTTCATCTCCTTTCTTCCAGATACCCACGTGCAAAATATCTTTGCCCATAAACACCTTTTCGTTGATGCGGCTTACTTTTGCTTTTCCATCTTTGCGGATCACAATCACGTCATCCAGTTCTGAGCAATCAGCAATGTACTCATCCTTCTTCAAGCCCCAGCCAATAAATCCATCTTCACGATTAACGTATAACTTTTGATTGTTTGCGATAACTTCTGTGGCAGTTACTGATTCAAAGCTTTTGATTTCAGTTTTGCGTTCTCTGCCCTTGCCATACTTATCCAGCAGGTTTTGATAATAAGCAATTGCATAGTCAACAAGGTGCTTAAGATGATGAATAGTTTGCTTCAACTCCTTTTCCAAATCTTTCAACAATTCATCTGCTTTGAATGAATCATATTTAGAGATTCGTTTTATTCTTATCTCCATTAATCGCAAAATATCATCACGAGTTATCTCACGATAAAATTGTTGCTTATATGGCTTTAACCCTTTATCGATTGTTTCAACAACACCTTCAAAAGTAATGGCGTTTTCTATATCGCGATAGATACGTTTTTCAATAAAGATTTTTTCAAGTGATGAAAAAAGAATTTTCTCCATCAACTCATTCTTTCTTATTTCAAGTTCTTGCTTGAGTAACTTAACCGTTTGATCTGTGTTGTAACGCAAGATGTCGTTCACTTTCATGAATATCGGCTTGTCATCCACAATCACACAGGCATTGGGTGAGATAGACACTTCGCAATCAGTGAAAGCATACAATGCATCCATGGCAATCTCTGGCGATTGGCCTGGTTGCAACAACACTTGTATTTCAACGTCTTTCGCAGTGTTATCTATAACTTGCTTTACTTTGATTTTACCCTTCTCACTGGCCTTCACTATTGAATCCATCAACGATGAAGTGGTAGTCCCAAAAGGAATTTCTTTGATTACTAATGTTTTCTTGTCAACTACTTCAATGCGTGCTCTTACTTTTATTTTACCACCACGCAAGCCTTGATCGTATTCAGAGAAGTCGGCAATACCGCCTGTTAAAAAATCTGGAAATACCTTTGGATTTTTTCCTTTAAGAATATCAATAGAAGCTTTAATCAGCTCACAAAAATTATGTGGCAATATCTTGGTTGATAAACCTACCGCAATACCTTCTACTCCTTGCGCTAACAACAACGGAAATTTTACAGGCAGCGTGATCGGTTCCCTCTTCCGCCCATCATACGATAATTGCCAATCGGTGGTCTGGTTGTTGAATGCAATATCAAGTGCAAACTTAGAAAGTCGTGCTTCAATGTAGCGAGGTGCAGCAGCACTATCACCAGTGCGCACATCGCCCCAGTTACCTTGTGTATCTAGCAATAAATCCTTTTGCCCTATGTTAACAATGGCTTCTCCTATAGATGCATCGCCATGCGGATGATATTGCATGGTATTGCCAATCACGTTAGCCACTTTGTTGAAGCGACCATCGTCCATTTCTTTAATGGCATGCATAATCCTTCGTTGTACAGGCTTGAATCCATCATCAATTCGAGGAACAGCCCGCTCTAAAATTACATACGAAGCGTAATCCAAAAACCAATTCTGATACATGCCATCAATTACGATTGCATGTACTTCTCCATCTTCATTCGGTTCAGGATTGGGGTTTATAACATCTGGTCTTTTGCTCATAATTAAACTATCCGACTAAGTTTTTTAGAAGTAAATAATAGAGAATTCCGAACAATACAGAAAGAAGGTTTCCGATAAGGAAAAAATCATTCGATACTTTATCTTCTGTGTCTTTGATTCGTGTAGCAATTTTAAGTGCCCCTAGTAACGTTAGCGATTGTGCTAAATTGAAATGGAGAGAAACCAAAATAAATATTCGCTCGAGAACTCCCTTTAAAATACTGGTGCGGCTAATCTTATCTTTCTTTTCCTTTCCAATAAACTTGCTGACTAAAAAAAGTAATATGGGAAGCAGCACCTCTCCTATAAATACTAAAAAAGCAAACTTTAAAAGTGATGTTAAAATTTCCATTTAGGATCAATGATAAGTAATATCAATTTCTTCATATTATTGACCTCATCTATCATGAGGGAGCGCCTTCGTTTCCAGATGAGCGTAGGCTCCTTTTTCAATTTTTTAGCCGTTTTTTTATAATCAGACTCTGTTAACAAATGTATGGCTATACTGCGTTGAGCGGTTGTCCAGCGATCTACAATACCTTGATATACATTAATTGCCAGCATAAGTTTATGAGTCATTAACCTATCTTCTAGGCTAATAGAAAATCTATTTTTCGAAGCTTTTAAGTAATTTAGATTCTCACGTGCATGAGTTAGACCTGAGCCAAGCATTTCATAAGCAATCTTTTTATTAATCTTTGTTTCTATTTCTCCTTCCTGTACCACATATCGAAGTTGGAAAGGCCTCTTTAAGGTCAATAAATAAATCTCTAAATCGAAGATGATCCTAAAAGCGCCATAAACGCTTTTAGCAACACCTTGAAATTCATCACCCAATGTTATTGTTAAAGGGGAATTAATGTGTTGATTGTCCATTTTATTCACAAAAGCAACAGCATTTTTAAAATCAGTCATTAAAGGATTTCCTTTTCTTTTGGAGCTCCCTACAATATCAGCCATTAAAATAATCATAATATAGAATTGCAGAAATAATGCAATAAGACAAATATTGCAGAAATAATGCAATGGGCGGAAACATCTTCATACTTTCATTTGTTTTGCATAAAAAATCATTTGCACACATAATCTCTTGCTAAAAATAAGATCTGAGTAATTCAATAGGAATTTTTCTTCTTCTACAATTCTTTTCATTGCTCCACTTCTTCCACAGGTTGCTCCGCTTTCACCATATCCAATTCCACACGCAGGTTCTCAATAATAAATTCCTGACGGTCTGGTGTATTTTTTCCCATATAAAATTCCAGCAGCTTAACGAGATGACTATCCTTTCCAAGTATTACTGGTTGTAATCTTATATTCTCTCCAATGAAACCGCCAAACTCATCGGGAGAAATTTCACCCAATCCTTTAAACCGTGTAATCTCGGGCTTGTTGCCTAATTTTGAAACTGCTGCTTGCTTCTCTTCTTCGCTGTAACAGTAGATTGTTTCTTTCTTATTACGCACACGGAACAACGGTGTATCCAAAATATAAACGTGACCCGCTTTTACTAGATCGGGGAAGAATTGCAAGAAGAACGTCATCAGCAATAAGCGAATGTGCATACCATCCACATCGGCATCGGTAGCAATAATCACTTTATTGTAGCGGAGGCCGTCAATGCCATCTTCAATGTTCAATGCATGCTGTAGCAAGTTGAACTCTTCATTTTCATACACTACCTTCTTGGTGAGTGAATAGCAATTAAGTGGTTTACCACGCAAACTGAAAACAGCTTGTGTTTCAACATCGCGCGATTTGGTAATAGATCCGCTGGCTGAGTCACCCTCGGTAATGAAGATAACCGATTCTTTGCTTTTTTCATTTTTAGCATCATCAAAATGATAACGGCAGTCGCGTAATTTCTTGTTATGAAGATTCGCTTTCTTGGCGCGTTCGTTAGCCAATTTTTTTATGCCCGCAATTTCCTTTCGTTCACGCTCGCTTTGCAAAATGCGCTTGAGCATGGCATCGGCAGTAGCAGGATTTTTGTGAAGATAGATTTCAATCTCTTTGGCTACATAATCGCCAACAAAGCTTTTCACAGTTGCACCTTCGGGTGCCATGTTCATAGAACCTAATTTCGTCTTCGTCTGCGATTCAAACACTGGCTCTTGCACACGCACAGCTATGGCGGCCACCACGCTTCCGCGGATGTCAGCAGCATCAAAATCTTTTTTATAAAAATCTCGAACACCGCGTATCAATCCTTCGCGAAAAGCAGCTAAGTGGGTACCTCCTTGTGTTGTATTTTGTCCATTAACAAATGAATAATATTCTTCACCATATTGATTGCCATGAGTTAATGCCACTTCTATATCCTCACCCTTGAAGTGGATGATTGGATAGCGCATCTCTTCAGGGTCAGCCTTTTGCCTTAGCAAATCAAGCAACCCATCTTTTGAAAAGAATTTCCGTGTATTGTAATTAATCGTTAAGCCAGCATTAAGAAAGGCATAGTTCCACATCAAATCATCGAGGTATTCAGGAATGAAATGATAGTTTTTGAACATTGAGTTGTCTGGCTCAAATTCCACGTAAGTGCCATTCCTTTCATCGGACTTGGTGATTTTTGAATCCGTAACCAAAACGCCTTTTTTAAATTCCGCATATTTGCCTTGGCCTTCGCGATAAGCTTCCACCTTGAAATAATTAGAAAGCGCATTCACGGCCTTTGTACCAACACCATTCAACCCAACCGATTTCTGAAACGCACCGCTATCGTATTTTGCACCTGTATTTATCTTGGATACAACATCCACTACTTTGCCTAACGGAATGCCCCGACCATAATCTCTAACCGTTACCTTTTGATCCGTAATCTTAACATCAATATTTTTACCATACCCCATCATGTGTTCATCGATGGAATTGTCGATTACTTCTTTTACTAACACATAAATACCATCGTCTTTGGCCGAGCCATCCCCAAGCTTGCCGATGTACATACCTGGCCGCAAGCGAATGTGTTCACGCCAATCGAGCGACCTGATACTCGATTCGTCATACGCTGAATTATCTTTTGCCATGTTTATTGTCTATTAACTAGTTTCAAAATCCCCTAAAGGTAGGGCATCATTCAATCAAAATTTCGGCTAATAAAATAAAATCAAGCAATATCTCAAGCTGTGAACCATTGATTAATGATTCATTAAAATTGAATTAAGAATGAATAACGAATTGATTCTCACTTAATCAACAAACTCAAATCAAACTGCTTGTTTACGAATAATCTTTTGGGAAAAAAGATAGATAGGCCAACTTACCACCCAACCGATAAGTAAGCTAAGTATACCATAAATTACATAGCCAATATTTTCATAATCATATCGTTCGTTGCTGTTAAACACATTAACGAAGCTAATGGTGATCACAAAAAATAAATTGAGGCAGATGATAAGACCCAACAACCACCACATAAATTTTTCTGTAGGTTTCACTATTGCAGGTACTAGATAGACTAGCACATTCCAAATCGCTATCCACGCAATTGAAGAGTAAAACAAAAGCTCTTTTGAAATTATAACTTGTTCACTATCACCATAAATAACAATTTTTTCGGGCAAAGAAGCATATACATAAAAGAAGACAAAAAGTAATCCGATAAGCGAAAAAAACCAAATACCTTTAAAGATGTTTATTACCATGATCCTAATTTTGAAAGGCAAAAGTAATAATTAAAGCATCAATAGATTTAATTAATGAAAAACATCAACACCCAAGAAGTAATCGATACATCTGCAACCCTCTTTTGGTTTAGAAGAGATCTTCGGTTAGACGATAACACTGGGTTATACTATGCTTTAAAAGAAAATAAAAATGTGCTTCCCATCTTTATTTTTGATACAGAAATCTTATCTAAACTTGAGGACAAAACTGATGCGCGTATCGAGTTTATTCATAATTCATTAGCCATCATAAAAACGGAGCTAGAAAGTGTTGGCTCTTCTTTACTAATTCTGTGTGGAAACCCTGTCGAGCTTTTTGATAAATTAAATCCTAAATCTGTTTATACCAATCACGATTATGAACCGTATGCCAAGCAACGAGATGAAGTTATAAAAGAAAAGCTGGAAGCAAAGAGTATTCCATTCAACTCTTACAAAGATCAAGTCATTTTTGAAAAAGATGAAGTTGTGAAAGACGATGGCTCCCCTTATACCATCTTTACGCCTTTCAGCAAAAAATGGAAAAGCAAAGTCACTAAATTCTATTTAAAGAGTTATCCCTCAAAAAAGTATTTCAACAATTTCAAGCAAACCTCGCCTCTACCCTTTCCTGAATTGGAGGAAATTGGTTTTGTTAAATCAGGCTTAACGTTCCCTCCAAGGGTAATCAAACAAAAGATAATTGATGTTTATGATACACAGCGAAACTTTCCTGCGATAGAAGGTACAACAAAACTGAGTGTGCATTTAAGGTTTGGCACAATAAGCATAAGAACACTTGCAAAGTTAGCTCAAAAGTCAAACGAGATTTGGTTGAATGAACTTATTTGGCGCGATTTCTATCACATGATTCTTTGGCACTTTCCTCATGTAGAGAAATCTTTTAAACCTGCTTACGATAAAATAGAATGGAGAGACAATACGGTTGAATTTAACGCTTGGTGCGAAGGTAAAACAGGCTACCCGATTGTGGATGCGGGCATGAGAGAACTGAACACCACTGGCTTTATGCACAACCGTGTGCGCATGATTGTGGCAAGCTTTCTCACCAAACATCTTTTAATTGATTGGCGTTGGGGTGAAGCATATTTCGCTAATAAGCTGTTGGACTTTGACTTGGCCGCCAACAATGGTGGCTGGCAATGGGCCGCTAGCTGTGGGTGCGATGCAACCCCCTATTTTAGAGTATTCAATCCGGCACTGCAGACCGAGAAGTTCGATCCTGAAAAAAAATACATAAAAAAATGGGTGCCCGAATTTGAAACGACTGCTTATCCTAAACCAATTGTTGAACATTCACTTGCTCGAGCACGAGTCTTGGCCGCTTATAAGGAGGCGCTTAACATTGCGAAGTAATTCAAAAGTTTCCAAACTTTGTGATTAGAATTTTGTTCTGTTTATATGAAAATTTATAATCTAACAAGAGAACAACTTTTGCCTATTAGCATTGAGCAGGCATGGGATTTTTTTTCTTCCCCAAAAAACCTGGCCAAAATTACTCCTAGTCACATGAAGTTTAAACTATTATACATCTCTGGTGGCGATAAAGCTTATGCTGGTCAACTAATTCGGTACAAAATAAATGTACTTCCTTTTTTGCCTATGCATTGGGTTACAGAAATCACGCAAGTAAAAGAGCCTCTCCATTTTATTGACGAGCAACGCTTTGGCCCTTATGCGTTGTGGCATCACCAACATCATTTTAAAGAAGTATCTGGTGGAGTATTGATGACAGACGAAGTGAATTATGCAATAGCTCTTGGGCTTTTAGGGAGATTCGCACATTGGTTATTTGTGGGCAAAGAAGTAAACACTATTTTTGACCATCGCTTTAAAGCATTGGAAGACTACTTCTCTAATGAATTAAATAAGAAAGCCTAAGCAATAAAATTAAGTATAGAATGGATTTACTTACGCTTATCATTTGTTCACTTATATCAATAGGCACGTTCTTATTTATGGAAGGCGTTGCTTGGTTTACTCACAAGTACGTAATGCACGGCTTCTTGTGGACGTGGCATGAATCGCACCACAAAGTTCATAATCATGCTTTAGAAAGAAATGATCTCTTCGCATTGGTCTTTAGCATACCATCAATCGCCTTGTTTGTAGTATCCACCTCCATTTATCCAAGTCCTTATCTTTTTGCGTTGGGAGTTGGTATTCTTTGTTACGGGATTTTTTACCTCATCTTTCATGATATAATTGTTCATCAACGCATTAAGTGGCTTCCAAAAAAGAAAAGTTCATACTTGCATCGTATGATCCACGCTCATTACATTCATCATAGCAAGCATTCAAAAGAGGACTGCGAAGCATTTGGTTTCTTATACGCACCAAAAAAATATGAGCCTAAGAAATTTATTTTCAAGAAAGACAGACAAGAAACTCAATAAGTAAACAGTGGCAGATAAATATCTCTATATCAGCATTGATTTTTTAGCTCTATTTTTCACTGTTCTATTCAGCTTCCTTCCACTTAACAAGTTTTACAAAGAGTGGAAATTTGTTTTTCCAGCTATTCTTATTATTGCAACTATTTTCATTGGGTGGGATATTCTTTTTACTAGCATGAGTGTTTGGGGATTTAATCCACGCTATGTTACCGGTATCTATTTTTTTAATCTTCCTATTGAAGAAGTATTGTTCTTCATTTGCATACCCTATGCTTGTATTTTCACTTACCATTCAATTAACATTCTTATCAAAAAAGAAATGTCAGTTAAGGTTCAAGAATTTATCACAATCGTTTTAATTATTGGATTGTTTTTGATAGGTGCGCTTAACTATAACAAATGGTATACGGGTGTTACCTACCTTGCTACCTCATTTTTTTTATTGCTGTTGAAATGGTTTGTAAAGCCGACCAATCTCGGAAGATTTTACGTGGCTTTCCTATTTATTCTAATCCCCTTCTTTATTGTGAATGGAATACTTACCGGCACAGGCATTGAAAGCCCTGTGGTATGGTATAACAATAGCGAAAATCTTTCCCTACGCATGGGCACCATTCCTGTGGAGGATACCTTTTACGGGATGCTATTGATAATAATGAATGTTATGCTTTACGAAAGATTTAAATCAAAAGGCACAATTGCTTAACTTTGTAATTCGTTTACAATTTTTCTGTTATCCATGAGCTTCAAATCAAATTCGCAAGAATCAGTACGGATGTTTAAAAGCAACTTTCTGGAAAGCCTTTCCAAAGTGCCTTGGTGGGTGCCACCTGCCGTTTGGTTACCTGTTATCATATACTCCGCATGGCTAAGCCTGACCACATTTAATTTAACAATCGTAGGTTTTATCTTAAATTTTATTGGCGGAATTTTCTTTTGGACTTTTGCTGAATACTTTCTCCATCGATTTGTTTTTCATTGGAAACCCAGTGGGAAATGGGGCGAGCGTATTCATTTTATATTTCATGGTGTTCATCACGATTACCCTAACGATGCCAACCGTTTGGTAATGCCCCCTTCACTCGGTATTCCTCTTGCTTTCATCTTTTACTCCCTATTTGAACTCACGCTGGGCAGAGCTTATGCAACAGCTTTCTTTCCAGGATTTATGATTGGATACCTATGTTACGATCTTATGCACTATGCCCTGCATCATAGCAATTTTAAATCTACTTTCTTTAAGAAACTGAAGCAACATCATATGACTCACCACTATAACGACTCTACTCGTGGCTTTGGCGTAAGTTCTAATCTATGGGACAAGATTATTGGAACGGATTTCTTTAAGAAATCAATCTAAAATAAAAAAGCCAACCTCGATTTGAGATTGGCTTTCTATTTATGATGTATCCTTCTTTAGTTGCCTAATTTAAATAGTCTGTATCCAACTGAAAGTTGAAAAACCTGACTTTTTGATTCTGAAGTACCCAGTGATGAAATTGAGGTATTGTTAGTAGTACCTGTATATTTATTCACATCCGATAAGCCAATGTTGTAACGGGCTGTTATGTTTAATCCGAAAGGAAGATCCCAACCAGCGCCTACTGCAAGCGATACATCTGAACTTTTAACAAAAGCTGATAAGTCTGCACCTGTTACGTTCACGTTTTTTGAAGCAACATCAATAAGGTCACCTTTAGCACTTGATAAGAAGCCAAACTGCGGCCCAGCTTGTAGATTAAGTCCACCTGCGATATACAACTTTAACATTATGGGTATAGCTATGTAATCAAAGTTAGAACTGTAATCTTTATTGTTAACTGTGAAATTTTGACCTTGGCGAGAAAACAACAATTCAGGCTGAATACCAATTTTTGTGAGCTTGATTAACGCATAGGCTCCAAAATGATACCCTGTTCTGTTTCCATAGGTGGTTTGAACAGATGAAGTACTTACGTTATTTAATGCAGCAAAGTTAAGACCTCCCTTTAAGCCCAATTCAAATTTAACTTGAGCAAATGAGTAACTGCTAACCAAAGCAACTAAAGCGATAGATGATACAATGATTTTTTTCTTCATAGTTTTTTGTTTTAACAAAGGTAACAAACAAAAAAGAGCAATTAATAAAACAGTCATTATTATCGGTAAAATGCCCAAAAGGGTTAATTATTGATTGGTTTAGTGAAATTATCTTCCTTAAAATTACGCTTCGTAAAATCATACGAAAAATCAAATATCTCTTGCGCCTTGCCAATATCGAAGCTTCCGTATTTGCCTAAGCCAGGTGGTTCAATAAAAACATCGCATAGACTGCGGTTGGCTTGCGTGTTGGCATTGATGGCCATTAATACCGTTCGTTCTATTACTACCTTCATGTTTTTCGGGTCAAATTCTTTGGGTATTTGGTTGCAGTGCGAGCCTACAATAAAATCGCACTTGCCTATCAAGGGTTTCACCGGAAGGTTTTCAAAAACGCCTCCATCTACATACAAGCCATTATTATATTGCATCGGACTAAAGACGGCAGGAATGCTGCACGATGCCATGATGGCCGGCACCAACTCGCCAGAAGTAAAATAATGAACCTCTCCAAGCCTGATTTCAGTGGCTGCAATTGTTAACGGTATCTTTAACTTTTCGAAACTATTGTTAGGCATGTATTTGAGCAACAAGTCGCGCATACCATCCATAGTAAGCAGACCCGACCAGGTCCATGCTGGCCGCACCGATTTAAAAATACTGATCTCTTTGATGATCTCTAAAATGTGCAAGGGTTTATACCCATAAGCATACATAGCGCCTATAATCGAGCCTGCGCTCGTACCTGCCATGCAAGAAAACTGCAAGCCCATTTCTTCAAGTGCTTTTATCACCCCAATGTGAGCCACTCCCCTTGCGCCTCCTCCTGATAATACGAGCCCTATTTTCATTTTTGATTGTTGAATTAAAATAAAATTTAAGATGAAAGATAAAGCTTCGGCTTTACAATACCCAACCCCCTATCAGCCCTAAAGCAAAGAGGGCGTAACTGCACCAATTAATTTAGCGCATCTTATAAGTTCATCGCGTTCAGTAATCGTTAAAAAGTGTAAATTTGGAATATGTTTTTAATCAAAAAAGTGCAGATGACCTTCGCAAGGATATCTACAAAATTTCCTTATAACTGATGCGCTTTCTCAAACTTATTCACACCATTTACGGGTTTCTTATTTTCATTTTACTCTTCCTGCTTTGTTTTCCCTTCTTACTTGTTCCTATTATTTTTCCGAATAAGTTTAGGTGGATTGGCATCATTAATAGGTGGTGGGCAAAGGCCATGTTCACCTTGGTGTTTCTTCCCCGCAAGGTGGAGCATCGCGCTCAACTTGATCCGCGCAAGCAATATATATTTTGCCCCAACCACACTTCTTACATCGATATTCCCTCTATGGGATTGAACCCCATCAACACTATTTTTGTGGGCAAAATAGAAATAGCTTCGGTGCCCCTCTTTGGTTGGATGTATAGCAAGCTGCACATTACCGTGAACAGAAGTAACTTTAAAAGCAAGGGCAATGCAGTGAAGCTTTCGCTAGATGCGCTTGATAAAGGTAAGAGTTTGATCATATTCCCGGAAGGCGGAATTTATTCTAAGCACCCTCCTAGCCTTACGCCTTTTAAAGATGGTGCCTTCCGCACGGCCATTGAAAAGCAAGTGCCTGTTGTGCCCGTAACCATCCCAAATAATTGGTTAATTTTGCCCGACTTGGGCGAGATGTTGCTTACCCGTGAAGTGATTAAAATAATTTTTCACGAGCCCATTGAAACAATTGGATTAACGTTGGCGGATGTTGATTCATTAAAAAATAAAGTCTATACAATCATTAGCGAAGAACTAAAAAAACATGGCCATTAATAGAGAGACACTAGATAAAATAGCCCACCTAGCGCGGTTGGAGTTTGCCGAGAAGGATGCCGACAAAATATTGAACGACATGAATGGCATACTCACTTTCGTGGATAAACTAAATGAAGTAAACACCGATGGAATAGAACCCTTGACTTCCATGAGCCACGAGATAAACGCATTCCGCGAAGATGAAATAAGGCCTCACCTATCGCACGAAAGTGCTTTGATTAACGCCCCTAAAAAAGATGAAGATTATTTTAGAGTGCCCAAAGTGTTGGAATAAATAAAGTACATATTTCAAATTACTAATTACCCTACCATTGCCATCAATTGCAGCCTCTAATTTGCAATTCAATGCCGCTTAAGTAAACCTTGTATAAGCAGCTCTCCTAGTTCTCTCTCCTAAAGAAAAAGTGAAGTTGAACGTAACTAAACACCCTAGAACTGGCCCATTGCAACCATAGGTTGGCTATTGCACAAACATGGTAACAATATCGCTGTAGATAAGTGTATCTTCACTACCCTTGTAGGCGCAGCGAAAGGCATATTCTTTTTTTTTGTGTTAGCAAGTCGCCAAAGGCCAGCAATGCTTTACTTTATCCCTTGGCGGGGATATTAAAAAACTGGGAAGTTTTAAGCCAAAACTGGGGAGTTTTGAGCTAAAACTGGGGAGTTTTACGCTAAAACTGGGGAGTTTTACGCCAAAACAGGGGAGTTTTGAGCCAAAACTGGGGAGTTTTAAGCTAAAACTAGGGAGTTTTATTGCATAAAGAGGCGTTTTTAGGAGGCTGTAAAGTGAACTGTGTCAAAGAAGGAAAACCACCAACTTTGACACTATATGAAAAAAGAAGAACAATTTAATTTAGAACAGATCAGGAAGAAGGCCTTGGAGCAGTTCCGCTCAGGCAAATCGTTGTACGGCAAG
>JBBRBQ010000030.1:0-34004 GCA_038205685.1 Cytophagales bacterium
CTTCACCCGCCCTTACACCTCACAAGATAAGGGGACGGTAGAAAACAGGATTGGCGTGATACGGAGGTTCTTCCCCAAGAAAACAGACTTTACCAAAGTGACCCATCAACAAGTGAAGCATGTGGAAAAAATGATCAATGAAAGACCCGTTCGGAAATTCAATTATCAAACACCAAATGCTGTATTTTTACAAAAAATAAATAGATCACCATAATAATAGATGATGTTGTAATGTGGATCACTCCAAACCGTGAAATCATTTTATAAAGGACTAAAATAATTTTGGAGTCATCCACATTTCAACATCAAAAAAACTAATCCGAAAAGTTGCACTTATTACTTGAACACAGCATTATCAAATCTTCAAATTGAAAGAATATGCTTGACAAAATAGGTATAGCGAAACGAATTGCACAAGAAGTAAGAGATGGCATGTACATTAATCTTGGAATTGGCATTCCCACACTTGTAGCAAACTATATTCCCAATAATATTAATGTTGTGCTTCAATCTGAAAATGGGTTGTTGGGTATTGGGCCGTTTCCAACAGAAGGCGAAGTGGATGCTGATTTGATCAATGCTGGCAAGCAAACCATTACAATGATGCCTGGGTCTTCACTGTTCAGTTCGGCAGAAAGTTTTGGTATGATACGAAGTGGCAAAGTTGATCTGACTATACTAGGCGCGATGGAAGTTTCTGAAAAGGGTGACATCGCTAATTGGAAAGTACCTGGCAAAATGGTGAAGGGCATGGGTGGAGCTATGGACTTGGTTGCTTCGGCACAAAACATAATCGTAGCCATGCAACATTGCAGTAAAGAAGGTGCTTCTAAGCTATTGCCAAATTGTACACTACCCCTTACGGGATTACGATGCGTGAAGAGAATCGTGTCTGACCTAGCTGTGATAGATGTTTTAAAAGAAGGAGGTTTTCGATTAATTGAAAGAGCACCGGGAGTTTCAGTAGAAGAAATTAAAAATGCAACGGCTGGACAATTATTGATTGAAGGTATTATCCCAGAAATGAGATTGAATTGATTTATTAAATTTGCATGATGGCAACGGTAGTTGATATTCTTATTGAAGCTTCTGTTGACAACGGACATCAGCTGATAAAGGCAAAACTAAAGGTGCCTGAAATAGCAGACGAAGGTGCAAAGCCAAAAGAAAGCACTAATAATTTCTACTCTCAATGCATTTACTAGCTACTCAATTCTATTTACTAACTACTAATCCCCAATGAAAAAATCCAACATCAACTTTACCATAGAGCTTGACACCAATAATTTACCAGAAAAAATAACATGGGATGCGACTGACAAGCCCGCAGAAGGCAGTTCTGAAACTAAATCTATAAGCCTGGCTTTGTGGGATCACGAACAAAAGAATACGCTTCGTATTGACTTATGGGCCAAAGATATGCCCGTTGAAGACATGAAACGGTTCTATATTGATTGCATAGGAGGGCTTTCTCAAAGCGTGCTAAGTTCAACAGGTGATGAATTTATGGCCAATGAAATGCGGCAACTATGCGAAAAATTGGTTTTACACGTGAAAGAAAAATAATATTCGGCATACCAACTTTTTTTCTTAAAAAAGCCACTTCAATCGTTTGAATTAAGGATAAATCGCGTAGATTTATCCAAAATTTAATCTATTCCTATGGCAAAAAAATACTATTTAATGGGATTTATGCCCCTCCTACTGATGGGCATTTGTGCGGGATCTGCGCTAGCGCAGACAACTGTTTCTGGAACAGTAAAGGAAGGGGCAGAAGCAATTGCGGGTGTAAACATTGTGGTGAAAGGCAGTATTGCTGGTACCATTACAGATACCAAAGGTGCCTTCAATCTCAAGGTAAACCAGGCTCCTCCTTTTACTTTGTCCTTTTCTTTTATTGGATACAAAACTCAAGAAATTGAAATAAAGGATGCTAACACCACAAGCTTAGAAGTAAGTCTTGAAGAACAGTCTTTATTGGGTCAGGAAGTAGTGGTATCAGCATCTAGAGTTGAAGAGAGCATACTCAAAGCTCCAGTATCTATTGAGAAAATGGATATCCTAGCTGTACAACAAACTCCTTCCGACAATTATTATAAAGGCTTGGCAAATTTGAAAGGCGTTGACATGACAACCAGCTCTATCAACTTTCAAATCATTAACGCAAGAGGTTTTAATTCTACAGGTAACACACGGTTTGTGCAATTGACTGATGGTATGGATACACAAGCTCCCGCTCTTAATTTTCCTATAGGAAATTTAAATGGCCCAACCGAGCTAGATGTTGAGAGTGCTGAACTTATCCCTGGCGCTTCTTCAGCTCTTTACGGCCCCAATGCTTTCAATGGCATTTTGTTAGTTAAAAGTAAAAGTCCTTTTGAATATCAAGGCCTCAGTGCTTTCGCTAAAATGGGAGTTAATCATGTAGGCGATAACGAGCTCAACGGAATAGGCCCTGGTGAAAAGCCAATGTATGAAGGTGCTTTTAGGTATGCCAAAGCATTCAATAATAAATTCGCCTTCAAAGGTAATTTCTCTTATAGTGCTGCCACCGATTGGTATGGCACAAACAAATCAGACCTAAATGCTTCCCAAACGCCTGCGGGCTTTTCATTCAATCCTAACGCAAATCAAGTACATACTTTTGGTGATGAGGTTTCTACCAATATCGCATTGGTTGGATTAAGCTCAAGCTTCGCAAGCAGCATCGGGCCACTTGCAGCCTACTTGCCTTACTTACCAAATCAAATTGTATCAAGAACTGGATACAACGAAAGCTCGCTGGTAGATTACAATGCCAAAAATTTAAAAGCCAATGCGGCATTCCATTACCGCATTACTGATAAAATTGAATTAATTGCTCAATGGAATTATGGAGCTGGAACCTCTGTTTATACTGGGGCACAGCGCTACTCTTTAAAAGACTTTAGCATTGGCCAATATAAATTAGAACTGAAAGGCGACAACTTCTTTTTAAGAGGTTATACTACTCAAGAAAATTCAGGTAAATCCTATATCGCAGATTTGACTGGAGTTTTAATAAATAGTGCTTGGAAGGATAATTCAACTTGGTACGGTACCTATTCTGGAACTTACTTAGGGGCACTTGCACAAGGTGGCTTTAATCCCGCTGCAGGTGTTGACCCATCTGTGGCTTTGCAAATGGCAGCGCATATTGCGGCCCGAGCTGCTGCCGATAAAGGTAGATACCTTGAAGGTTCACAACAATTTATTGATGCCCAATTCAACGCTCGCCAAAATGTTATTCCTACAGGATCCCTATTTGCCGACAAGACTGCTATGTATCATTACGAGGGGCAATATAATTTCAAGAACCAAATAAAGTTTATGGACTTGATTGCCGGTGCCAGTTTCAGGTACTATGAATTGAAATCTAACGGTACAATATTCCCCGATAGTGAATCCAACAAAATAACTATCCAAGAAACTGGAGCGTATGTGCAAGGCTCTAAAAAAGTAATGGAAGACAAATTAAAATTTACTGGGTCTGTTCGTTTTGATAAAAATCAAAATTTCGATGCCCAGTTTAATCCAAGACTTTCGGCAGTTTATACAGCGGCTGAGAAACATAACTTTAGAATTGCCGTGCAGACTGGTTTTAGAAACCCTACTACACAAGGTCAACACATCGATCTTAATGTTGTTTCTGCTCGGTTACTTGGTGGCTTGCCTTACTATGCAGAAAAATATAAGGTATTTGAAAATGCCTATACCATCTCTTCGGTTAACGATTACGTGAATAAGCTAACCCAAAATCTTTCAAATGCACAATATGTTGCCGCCTTAGGTGGTCCTGCAAATAAAGGTTTAGCATTAGGCGATCCGACTGCGCTGGCACTTTTAGTACCTGTTAAAAGT
Source organism: Cytophagales bacterium (assembly GCA_038205685.1). Classification (GTDB taxonomy): domain Bacteria; phylum Bacteroidota; class Bacteroidia; order Cytophagales; family Cyclobacteriaceae; genus ELB16-189. The sequence continues at coordinate 3,880 of JBBRBQ010000030.1, forward strand.
GCCGATCCTGTAAAACCAGAAAACGTTCAAAACATTGAAGTAGGTTATAAAGGTCTTTGGGCTAATGATCGTCTTTTGATAGATGTTGCTTACTACTATAATTCATTCACCAATTTTATTTCTCAGATAACGGTGAGAAAGGCAGCTGGTGCCATTGACCAAAAAGCGACTTCTATTACAGAACAAAATTTAAGAAATGCCCAAACCTTGTTGACTCCGATCACTGACCCAGGAAAAGAAAACACTTTCTCAGTTTATACCAACATTAGCGATAAGATCACCACCCAAGGTGCATCGCTTGGGCTAGAGTACAGTTTGGACAAAGGATATAAAGTTTCTGGTAATTATAATTGGAACAAATTGAATACACCACTTGGTCCAGCCTTTATTACGGATGGCTTTAATACTCCAGAACACAAGTTTAACTTAGGTTTCGGAAATAGAAAAGTTACCGATTATATCGGCTTCAATGTAAACTACCGTTGGCAGCAATCCTTTTATTGGGCTTCTTCCTTTGCACAAGGTCAAGTGCCTTCTGTAGGTGTTGTTGATGCTCAAATAAGCTACAAACTCAAGGATATTAAGTCTATAGTAAAATTTGGTGGCTCCAACTTATTTAATCAGCAATACACACTCAATTACGGTGGCCCAACTGTTGGTGCGATCTACTATGTTTCTATCACATTCGACCAATTAATGAATTAATTTACAAATCGAAAGGCTATGAAAAATTATAAACAATATCTACCCGTTCTTCTTATTCTTCTGGTAATAGGAGCTTGCGAACAGTATAAATTACCTGAATTAGCTAAACCTACAACAGGTGGCACGGTTAGCTTTACTAAAATGGTTTCAGTAGGTAATTCCCTTACGGCTGGCTTTATGAATGGCGCACTTTATACCGCTGGACAAAATAATTCGTGGACTTCAATTCTTGCTAAACAAATGGCTTTAGCTGGCGGTGGAAATTTTAATCAACCCGATATCAATTCAATCAATGGGTATTATGGACTTTCAGGGACTACTATTCTTGGTAGATTATATTTAAAAGGGACAACAAGTCCCTCTCCTACTCCTAAAATCCCAGGGGATGCTCCATCTGCTTATACAGGAGATAAAACAGCTCTTAATAATTTTGGAGTTCCTGGTATAACGATCCAAACTGCTCAATTAGCTGCGACTGGTGGCCCTTCATCTGGCAATCCTTATTTTAATCCTCTTTATGCACGTTTCGCTTCAAGTCCAGGTACTTCAACCGTATTGGGAGACGCTGCAAATGCTTTGAAGAATGGTGGTACTTTTTTTACCTTTTGGTTGGGTAATAATGACGTGCTTGGTTATGCTACAGGTGGGGCTTCTAACCCAGCCATTTTAACAAACAATGCTGTTTTCACTGCTGCCTATAACAATGCTATTAATACTATGCTGGCTGCTAATGCTTCAGCTAATGGTGCCGTAGCAAACATTCCAGATGTAACAGCTATACCGTTTTTTACGACAATAGCATACAATGCAATTCCACTAGATGCTGCTACAGCAGGTGCTGTAAACAATGGATTTGCTGGATATAATTCTGTATTGGACGCTATTAAGGGGAACGCTCAATTAATGGCCGGTTATAACTTAACAGCCGCAGGCCTAGACGCAAGAAAAGTAACCTTTGCGGCTGCTAAGAATAACAAAATTCTCATAGCTGATGAATCTCTGACTAGCCTTAAGGGCGCCTTTGATGCTCTAAAGGCAGCAGGCGCAATCTCAGATGCTCAGCGAGCAGGCTTAGTTCCCTATGAACAAGTTCGCCAAACTACTTCAACAGACTTAATTTGTTTAACAGCAGGTTCCATTCTAGGCACAAAATTGGGAGGAAATCCTTTAGCAGTATATGGCGTGTCTGTCGCACTGTCAGATCAATACGTTTTGCTGCCATCAGAAATTGCCGAAGTGAAGGCGAGTGTCAACTCTTTTAATGCATCAATAAAGGCAGCCGTAGATGCTAATAGTTCACGACTTGTATTGATCGATGCCAACGCAATTATTACTGAAGTTTATAAAGGTTCTGTAATTATCAATGGCTCAGCATTTACAGCTACCATCTCACCACCAAACGGTGCCTTCTCTCTAGATGGCGTTCACCCCAATGCAAGAGGCTATGGTTATATTGCTAATAAATTTATCGAGGCAATTAATGTCAAATGGAATTCAACCATTCCCTTATGCAATCCTAATGATTATCCCGGTAACGAGTTTCCAATTCCTTAGCCTTAAAATAGACAAGTAGATTATTCAAAGTCAGCCTCAGGAAACTGGGCTGACATTGAAGATGATTACAAAATATTATTCAACTGCTCTTTAATTTTTTCCAACTCTTCTTTCATCATCACCACGTGCTTTTGCATTTCGGCATCATTGGCTTTGGAACCAATAGTGTTTATCTCTCGGCCAATCTCTTGTGCTAAAAATCCAAGTTTCTTGCCATTGGATTGATGACTTTTAAGCACTTGAAGAAAATAATCCAAGTGAGTTTTTAAACGAACTCGCTCTTCATGTATGTCAAGTTTTTCGATATAGTAAATAATCTCTTGCTCCAATCGGTTCGAATCAAAACCTTCATTACCAAAAAAATCGGTAATGCTTGATTTAATTTTGGTTCGGATTTTTTCGATGCGTCTCGGGTCAAGCACTTCTACTTCTAATAAGCTGGTGCGAATGGATTCGAGGTATTGCACCAATTTTGTTTCAAGAGATTTGCCTTCGGCCAACCTAAACTGCTCGAACGAATTGATAGATTCTGATATTAATTTATTTACTCTCTCCCATTCGGCTGGGTCAAGGTTATCTTTGCTTGTGCTTTGAATAACATCGGGTGAGTTGATCGCGATGGCAAACAGATTACTTTCGTTGGATACTTTTACACTGTCGGCCAATTTTTTTAACTGATCGTAATAAGCTATAAACAATTCTTGGTTATACGATTGCCTTATTTCAGCTTTGCCAGTGGTTTGATAATCAATAGAGAGTGAAACTTTTCCACGCTCCAATTTTTCTGCGATAAGGTTTCTGATTTCAATTTCCTTTTCAGAAAATAATTTAGGAAGTCGAAGATTGAGATCTAGAAATTTTGAGTTAAGGCTTTTTACCTCTACGGTAATAGTGACTTCACCGGTGTTTAAGGACGCCTGGCCAAAGCCAGTCATTGATTTAATCATGAGTATTTTCTATTTGAAAGGCGAAGGTAGGGAATCTCTTTGTGTAAATATTTAACATGTTACGCACTAAACACTGATCAAAAATCAAAGCCTAATGTTACATAAGCTCGTGGGCTTTTCAATGTATAATTTTCGGTAGGCCAGGCTACGTCTAGTTTGAGATAATAGCCAAAAATAATAGTGCGTAAGCCTGCACCATAACTATATATCCAAGGGTTTTGATATTCCTTCAAACTTATTTCAAATGGCCCTTGTGCTACTATGCGATCGCGTACGCTGTTGTTGGATGTAAGCGGCACTGGGCCAGTCCAACTGGAACCGATATCATAGAAGGCTGTAAACTGTAGATTACGGAAAAAGTTAGAGGTAATAGGACCACTAGAGAGGGCGCGTACCAGCGGCACTCGCAGTTCTGCATTGGCAAACGCTACATTATTGCCATACAATGTGGCGTAATCAAATCCACGTAAGCTGGTAGCAAATTCAACAAACACTAAATTGTCATTAAACGCAGTGCCTGTAGGTGCCAGTGGGTTTTTTGTGCCTTCTGTATTGGTGCGATTTCCAAACCAATTGTCCATGCCACCGAGCACATATTTTTTAGGCGAGTTGCCAAAGAACGTACCAGCGTAACCGCGTACCGCAAAGACAATTTCCTTATATACCTTTTGATAATGGCGAATATCAATAAATAGTTGCGAGAACCCTGCTTTGCTATTACCCAGCCCTTGGTAGTTTATAAAATTGATTTTACCTCGTGTACCTTCAATTATATTCATACCAGTAACTAAACTATTATCATAGACCAGTTCAATCTTGGCACCAGCATAGAATTGTTGCTTGGCTGGCAAGTAGGTAAGTGGCGTAAACGGAACACCTCCTAAATCTGTTCCCCGATCGATATAGCGAGTATATCCAATAAATGGTTTAATGCTAACCCGTGTCTTTACGGTGATAGGAAGTGCTGCTCCAAATTCAATTTTTTGCCAACTATACTTTTGAAGATTATCATTCTTATCCCAGAAAATAACTTTACGATCGAAGCGCACGCTGTAGTCAATGCGATGGGGCAAGTATTGCACTTCTCCATATAGATCGCCACTCTTCCAATCAAAGGCAGATTGTACTCCACCTAAAAACCGAAAGTTCTCGGTAATATCGTTCATCTGTGTTTCCAATCGTAAGCTTAAACCTCTAAGATTATCAACAACAAGATTAGTGACAAGATTTTCATACGATACCTTTGGCTCATATGGAAACGGTCCACCAATTTTATTCGCTTCCTTTGCCTTCATATAACGGGTAAGGAAATTTTCGGAAGGTTTTTTTGTAGCCTCATCCGCAAACACATAGTCCTCTGTGTTGATAGGTTTTTCTTTTGCTACGGCCACTGCAGAATCTTTCTTTTTAACGGCTGTATCTTCAAAAGAATAATCTTCGGTGTTTACTTCTTTTGTTACTGGTTTTGCAATAGCTGTAGTGTCTAATTGAGTTGGCGGAATTGCTGTCGGCTTGGGCACGGCAGTAGTGTCTGCCTTTTCTTTCAATCGTGAGTTGATAAGTTGTTTAATAGATAGGCCTTTTTTTGCAGCCTCCGTTTTTCTTTTTTCACTCACGAATTTTGCCTGTTGTATCTCTTTTCGCCTAGTGGGTGGCGTAAATATTTGTCTATCAAAATTGAAATTTTTATCCAAGAATATTTCCTCCTTCAAATTCTTATTCATCACCAAGGAAAGAGCGTGGTTGTCAAAATTAACATCGTAGTTTTTGATGTTGGCATTGTAGTTAGTTACTTGAGAATAAATTCCAGTTTGCTTATCGAACTTAAATAAATTGATAATGCCGCGTTGATCACTTAAATAATAAAATGTATTTTCATCAAAGGCTTTAGGCGCAAAGTCTTTGCTTAGTGTGTTGGTTACTCGATGAACAAGATTGGAAGCTGAATCTAAATCGTACATAAAAAGATTGAAATTGCTTGTTATCTTTTGAAGCCCTTCTACTTTGTTCACAATTGTATCGTTGGAGCGATTAGAGCTGAACACAATGTTACTTGACTTGCCAACAAAAGATGGGTCAAGATCATCGAAAATATCATTGGTCAATCTTCTTACTTTGTCTCTTCTGCTGCTCAATAAGTACAAATCGTTTTGCCCTTGCTGATCGGCACTTAATACCGCCAATTTCCCATTACTAGAAAAATTAAAGCTGCGAATGTTGCTAAATCTATCAAGTGGCCGTGGCAGTTTACTATGTGAATTAAGATCGTACAACCAAAATACATATTGACCATACTTAATGGCGATAACACCCAGTGTATTATTATCGGCCCAGCCAAGAAGCGGTTCAGTATAATCAACATCTTGCTTAAAAACTTTGTTGCCACCAGTTAAGATAATAGTCTCTCTACCATTTTCTAGCGACTGTACTTTTACAACAAAACGACCTCTATCATTTTCCGCGTAAGCGATATTCTTTCCATCTGGGCTTAACTTCACCGTAGTGTACACAATTGTTTTTCTATGGCCTGGGCTAAATTTTAATGAATCAGCCGGAGCTACATAACTTTGATTCACCTTCTCCTCCATATCCGTATAGTATTTTTTCCAATCTGCCAAGAGTTGCTTAAAGGAAATGCCTAGCGTAATGCGAACGCTTTGCTGCTCGTTGCGCACTACCCTTGTGTAGTTGAGAATGTTGGAGATGGTGCTCTTGCCATATTTTTCCACCATGTAGTTAAAAATTGACTGACCAACCAACGCACCTTCCTTATCAGTGAACGTTAACGACTTGTTGATTTTTTTACTGCGCATCAACTGGCGCACATAATCGTCCATCTCTGAGTTCCATCCTTTTGCCACATAACGTGAAGCACCTTCAATAAACCATTCGGGCAGGTTAAGCAACACAGCATTTTGAAACATATCGCGCAAACTGCCGCCAAACATCATCTCGTTCACTATCAGGTTGGAGACTTTGTAAATCAATTCTTCTTTAAACTGATCGAGGTTGCCTGGATGAGCTATTTCAACATAGGGCTTTATAAATTCTGTTTCACCGCTCACACCAAACTTGGTGTGGTTCAAACCTGTATTGCTTTGCTGCAAATCGGTAATGGAATTGTATAAAAATACTTTGGTTTTTAAGTAGGGAGAAAATCCTATGAGATCGGTGATTCTATCAAATTCAAACTCCAAGTATTGTATAGCCTCAGTTGCACTTTTCTTGCGCTCTTCGTAATAATACACATCAAAATTTTCGGAACTGATATATTTCCACTCAAACTGTTTGTACTGCACACGATTTTTGCCAAAAGTTTCTTGAGACTTTTGAGCACGTACCGAACCAATAAGAAAGACAATGAAGAGAATAGAACCCGCAATCCTTACCATAAAATGCAACTAGAGTTTCGAAGATAACGGTTTTAACACGAGAATATTCAATAGAGTTTGCGATTTTTTATTGCGAGCCTACTTAAGTCCATTACTAAAGTGCAATTCGTTTAATCCTAGCAATATTGGCTTCAGGATCAGTCTCAGATTTACCCTCCATAGAGTCAGCCAGTTGGTTAGAAAAATAGGGTGCCAAACTCACTCCCTTTGTACCTAGACCGTTTAGCACATACATATTTTTAATAGTTGGATGCTCGCCCACGTAAGGCTTTCTATCATTGGCGCAAGGCCTAAAGCCCCATTCTTGAGAAACTATTTCATAGGGATTTATAAGCAGCTCATTAAGTTTAGATTCAATTTCAACCCTTGCATTTTCTGTTGTGGTTGTTGACTTATCTTGCGGATCGTAAGTAGCTCCTACTTTATAATTTCCATGTATGGAATGCGGAGCTATGTATAGCCCCTTGTTGTACAATCTATTGAGAGGTGTGCCCACTTTTATTTGCAGCGTCTCCCCTTTTAAGGAACGCAGCGGAAGCCACGAAAAGTAGTTAGTCGCCTTGTCTTCCATGCCTCCGCAAAACACAATTTTCGTTGCTACGATATTTTTATAACTAAACGCGCCATCGACAATGGAAATAGAGTTTGAGTCGAATAACTCTTCCCGATATACTTGCTGGCTAACTAAACATCCGCGCACAGCGTTAATAAACACGGGCACATCCAAGTATCCGCATTGCTTCAACAACAAACCTCCAAAATGATCTACTACCTCGGTTCCAAACATGGACTTCACCGAAATTGTATCAATATATTCCTTGAAAGAAATGTTGGCACTTTGCGCCATCCATTCATTTTGCTCAAACACAGTATTAAATGGCCGATACAATGGCATAGGGTAGAAGAATTTCGAATTTGAGAAATTCTCCGCGTCTTTATAAAAATGATGAAGTGCTGGAAATAAAATCTCCGACTTCCAAGTGCGAACCATTACCTTGCCCGTGATGGGATTGAACAATCCAGCAGCTACCGATGATGATTTGTTTTGTGTGGGCTGATCATACACCAGAATTTTTTTGTTGCGATACAGTAATTGCAACGCCATGCACGACCCAGCCAGTCCCTGACCTACAATGATGTAATCTACTTTTGATTTTGTATCCACAGGTTTTTACAAAAGACAAATAACGGAGTAATGAGGCAAATCAAAAATCTCATTTATGAAAAATCAGCAATCTACCCTTGGAATGAATAAAATGAGTATCGATAATCAATTCGTAATTCGTAATTTTGAATTCGTAATTATATTTATGCTCACTATTCAATCTCTCACTTTCAACGCCTTTCAAGAAAATACGTATATCGTTTTTGATGAAACCAAAGAGGCAGTTATCATTGACCCTGGCTGTTATTCAAAAGTAGAAGTAAGTGAACTCGATAGTTTTATTGAATCGAATGGATTGAAAGTAGTCTACTTACTAAATACCCATTGCCATATCGACCATGTACTTGGTAATTATCATGTAAAAGAAAAATATAAGGTTCCGTTTCTAATTCATCAAAAAGATTTGCCTGTATTGCAAGCGGTAAAAAGCTATTGTACTAATTATGGTTTTCCACTTTATACTGAAACACAGCCCGATAAATTTTTAGAAGAAGATGACGAAGTATCTTTCGGAAACTCTAAGCTAAAAGTTTTATTTCTTCCTGGTCATGCTCCTGGCCATGTTGGTTTTTATAATCAGCAAGCAAAAGCGATTCTTTCAGGCGATGTACTATTTAACAGCAGCATTGGGCGTACCGATTTGCCTGGTGGAGATTTAAACACCTTAATCAGTAGTATCCAGCAAAAGCTATTCACTTTACCTAATGATGTTACGGTGTTTGCTGGGCATGGCACAACCACTACTATTGGCAAAGAGAAAGTATCCAACCCGTATTGTCATTTATAGCTGATCAGTCTTTCAAATACTCTACTATGCCGTCACGTATAGCAGTGAATGTTTTTATCAGAGTTGCTTCATTTTCTTCTAACAAAGTAACACGAAAGCCTTGAAGTTCTGAACAGAACGAAGAGATGGGCACCACACACACCCCTTTCGCGCCAAGCAAATAATAGACAAAACGCTTATCAAGGGGCATATCAACCGCAGTCCATTCTTCTACCAATTTTTTAATGTCGGGATTTTGAATGCTCATTTTTTGATTGGCTTTCAATGTTCCGTTTCTGAAAATGATAGTATTATAAAACGCACCAAAGGTTTCGTTGAAAGTGAGTTGAGGCACTGTGCTAAGAATATCCGAAATAATTTTACTTCGCTTACCTATTTTAATATTCGTCTCTTCCCGATAAATTTTAAATCGTGGGTCACCCAAAATTTTTGGTATCGCTAACTGAGGTAGTTTGGTAGAGCATACTTCAATCATTTTGGCATTGTCAATGGCTTGGCATAAGCGGTTGAAGTCAGCATCTTTATCACGATTGTAATATTCCATCCAACCGCAGCGAGCACCTGGCCAAGGCAGTTCTTTGCTTATGCCTTTCATGGCAATGCCAGGCACATCTTCAATTACTTCCGCCAATGAGTACGCTCTCGCTCCGTTATACGTAATGTTCAAATAGATTTCATCGCAAATCAAAAATAGGTTGAACTCCCTTGCGATAGCCACCATCCGCTTTAGCGTTTCCAATGGATACACCATGCCCGTAGGGTTATCCGGATTGATAATGAGTATGCCTACCACATTGGGGTTGTACTTTACTTTATTGTACAAATCGTCTAAGTCAGGATACCACTTGTTGTTTGGGTCAAGCTTGTACGTTAGTGGCTCATGGCTCGCGTGGGCAGCCTCTGCGCTGGAGTGCGTAGAGTAGGCAGGTGATGGGCCTATTACACGAGAGGTAGGTGTTATATATTGATAGACTTTGGCAATGGCATCGCCCAGCCCGTTAAAAAAGCAAATGTCATCTTGAGATATTTGAACCTTTTTTAATGAGTTGGTTCGCTCAGCCAAAAATTCGCGCGTCTCTAAAATCCCTTTTGAAGGACAATAGCTATACGTATCATTTTGCAAGGCCAGTTCGGCAATTACTGCACGTATCCATTCTGGTAAGATGTGGTTCTTCTGAATAGGATCTCCAATGTTTTCCCAAAAAATCTCTTGCCCTAAGTTCTTCACCAAAGTGGCTTTCTTTACGATCTCACGAATCTCGTAACTAAGTTCGCTAGCTCCATCGCTTAGCAGATGTTGACGCATAATTTAAAAATTAAAGTCGAAAGATAATCAGGATTAGCTGATACGCCACCGACTAATCACTCGATCATCACCTGCACTCAGCAATTCATCATTGTTTAACCATAAAATTTTATTCACCGAAGTTCCATGCCCAGCATGTCTGGCTTTATCAACTACTTTCAATAATTTCATCTCGTGGGTGTCCCATATCTTCACTGACTTATCCATACTGCCAGTGGCAAAGTGTTTACCCTCGGGGCTTAAGGCGATGTTGTTGATTGCGTACAAATGCGCAGCTACATCTTCTTTCAATTGGTAGTTGTCCTCAACACTCCATGCTTTGATGTGCGCATCGCGCGAGCCGCTTAACAATGTTTTATAACCATTAGTATAAGCAAGCGTGAATACCGAATTTTTATGCGCATTCCACTCCTGCTTTAGAGCGAATGTCTGTAGATCAAAAATGCGGATACTATGATCGCTATAACCAACTGCCAACTCATTTACTGTCGGATTAACGGCCAATGTTCTTGCACTTTTCGTGGATGCATTTATTGTAGCGACAACCGTCCATGAAGGCAAGTGAACTACGGTTATCAATCCATCACCTCCCGCAACAAACAATAATTCGTTGTGCGATTTTATATCGAAAATAGCTGCTGCTGAAAGCTTCAACGACTTTATCTCTTTCTTACTTTGCCAATCGAGAAGATGTATGCCTTCGTAGTTCTGCCCTGCTACCAGTAGGTTCTGTTCAAACAAAAAATGAAGTGCATAAATCGAGTTGGGCACATTAGCAATCAACTCGCCATTGTCGGGGTTTAGTAAATCCCACTTCACTACCAATCCATCGCCTGCCGCACTAAAGAAAAAGGGCAGAGTTCCACACGGTTCAATCGTGTAAACACAATCTTTATGGCCCGTGAAGGAATGAAGCTTTTCAACAAACATTTTTGATTGCATATTTCTTTGCTGTTCTTTGCTGCTGTCAGATTTAATGAATAATAAAGTAAGATCGCTTCGTTACCTCGCGATGACACGCTCGAATTCAGTACGTGCGTCATTGCGAGTGGCGTTTCGCCCGAGGCAATCTCAGCCTGACAACAGACAACAAACCGAAAGATCACGATTCAATGCCGCTTAGCAAAATAGAATTTAGTAACAATGGTGGCTGGGCACTGTGGCATATCACCGAAACCCACGATGCCCTTGCCCTAGGCATGACCGAAACTTGGCCCGAAGAAATTACTGCGCCCAAAAAACAACTGGAGTGGCTTGCCAGCCGCATGTTGATACAACATCTCACCGAAAAGGTAGGGCTTGCATTTAATGGAATTTATAAAGACGAATTCGGCAAACCATTTTTAACCAACCACAACGCGCACATCTCGCTTTCGCACTCCTACCCTTATGTGGCGGCACAGCTAAGTTTTACCACTTCCGTGGGAATTGATATCGAGCAGCCATCAGCTAAAATAGTGCGTGTAGCTCATCGTGTGTTCGATGATGCAGAACAAGCCGATGCAGGTACAGATGAGGTAAAGAACTGCGTTTATTGGTGCGCCAAAGAAGCGCTCTACAAATGGTATGGCAAGCGCGGACTGTCCTTTGCGCAACACTTGAAAGTGACACCCTTTGTGCTTATGCAGCAGGGTGAATTAATAGGAATTCTGTTAACAACTGATGCTGAAATAGAGATACCTTTATGCTATCATATCGAACAGGATATTGTAATGGTATTTACTAAAAATTAAATAGGATGAATAAAAATTCAATAGCCGCTCAGACAGTATCGTGCATAAAAATGTTAGAGAATAGTGAGATTGCTTCGTGCCTCGCAATGACGCACGAAACTAAAATCAAGGCGTCATTGCGAGTGGCGTCTCGACCGAAGCAATCCCGAAAAAAAACTATGCTTCAACTTTTTAGCCCAAAGATTGCTTTGTTATTCGTAAGCACCTTTCTCTTTTTCAGCTTTACTACCATTGCTCAAACCATTACCAATTTCACTTTGCTGGATGTTGTAAGTGTTGACACCGTGAGTTTAAAACAATATGCCAACAAAAAAGGAGTGGCAGTAATTTTTACTAGCAACGAATGCGCTTTTGATAATTACTACAGCGAGCGTATAAAAAAATTGGCGAACACCTATTCAGATAACATACAGTTTCTGCTCATTAACGCCAGCCAAGAACCAGGCGAAGCTGTTGCTGCCATGAACCAAACCATTGCTCAGCGGAGAATTAACGTGCCTTACTTGGCCGACAAAGCCCAAGTGGCATTGACTATGCTGGATGCTAAGAAGACCCCCGAAGTATTTCTGCTAAAACCCACGGCTGGCAAGTTCACCGTATTTTATGCAGGCGCGCTTGACGACAACCCACAAGTGGCTACCGATGTAAAGCAAGATTACTTAAAAAACAACATAGAAAAGCTACTGGCCGGCCAACCCAGCGATGAAAGCGTGAGAGCGGTCGGGTGCAGTGTAAGGAGGAGGTGAGAATTCTTAGATTAAGTTAAACAATGGTTAACATAGAAACCTTCAAACAGATTGCTCTTTCATTTAATGGAACAGAAGAAAACCCTCATTTTGATAGGCGTGCATTTAAAGTAATCAGCAGGCGAATTTTTGCAACCCTGCACGAAAAAAACAAAACCGCTAACCTTGTTCTTTCTAAGGTAGACCAAGTATTGTATTGTTCCTTTCACAAAAAGGCTGTCTATCCGGTTGCCAACAAATTTGGCGAGCATGGCTGGACTACCTTTGACTTGGAAAAAATTCCTGTTGAACTACTTTCTGATGCATTACTCACTGCCTACAACGATGTGTTAAAAACAAAACCAAAAAAGAAGAATAAGTAACTTAAAGCCAAGCTTATGTTTTTCCCGCAAATATTATTTGCTTTATCATCACAAACTAAACCAACTATGAAACCCATTTTGATTTCATTGCTTCTGTTAAATTTCTTCATAATGCAAGCACAAGACACACCAACAATTAAATCGGTATTGCTCAAACAATTTAAAACTACCCACAACCAGAAAGAATGGTTCGTTCCTGTGTCGGTGGCGGTTGAAGGGGTAACGGCCCAACAGGCTGTTTGGCAAGATGGCAGCGGCAATCATTCTATTGGGCAATTGGCCAACCACATCGCCTTTTGGGATGGACGCTTGTTGCGAAAGTTCAATGGTGAAAAGGAAGTAGAGTTTAGCGGAGATAATGAAGAAACATTCAACTCGTTTGATGAAAAGAAGTGGACAGAAACCCTAAAGCGACTAGAAGAAGTGCTGACAGGCTGGGAGCAAGCCATCGCTGCTGCGGATGAAAAGAAACTAAAAGATTGGTATGAAAACATTGCCAACATGAACACCCACAATGCCTATCACACAGGGCAAATTGTCTTTATTCGAAAGCTGCAAAAAAACTGGAACGCTGAGAAGGGTGTTAAATAATTCGCTCCTGCATGAAGGAAGAACTTATTCAAACACTGCATCCTCAAGCTGGGAAAACCAATAAAAAGATTTCCTTGAAAAAGTATGAATTCATAAAGAAGAACTTGATATCCATTCTTACTCGATCTGAACTTACGCACACTGAATTAATGGAGCAACTATATATCAACGTTAAAGATACCTTTGAGGGTGGTGTGCAATGGTATGGCGAAACTGTAAAACTTGATTTGGAAGCGAGAAAGCTGATTGAAAGAACAAAAACAAAGCCTGAGAAATATAGAATTGTGCAATAGCACTTTTTAACTTGACCTAAGTGATAAAAAGAAATATCAAGACAACCGTTTGCATAATTGGTGCTGGCCCAGCGGGTGCAACCACCTCCATTTTTTTAGCGAAGTTAAAAATTGAACATCTCATTGTGGATGCAGCTACCTTTCCTAGAAACAAAGTGTGTGGCGATGGATTGGATGGCATAACATTACGCATACTTAATCACATCGATAAAAATATAATACCTAATGAACTAGTTAACCACGAACATTTTCTTCCCTCCTGGGGCATTCGGTGTATCAAATCTAACGGTAAGCATATAGATTTTTCGCTCAAGCAAAAATTAGAAGGTGAATGGCGCTACCCTTTCTTTGTTTCTAAGAGAATTCATTTCGATACTTTTTTAGTAAACAAAATTGATAAGCAGTTTGCACAACTGAAACAACACACAACGGTTACAAGCATTGCGAAGGAAGGTGAGATTTGGAAATTAATGGCAACCGATGAAGAAGGTGAACTTGAGATAGAGTGTAAGTTATTGGTTGGTGCCGATGGAGATCATTCGGTGGTATTAAAATACCTAGGCGACAGAAAAATTGACAGAAAGCATTATGCGGGATCTGTCCGTCAGTATTTTAAAAATGTAGAAGGCATGCATCCAGATAATTTACTGGAATTTTATTTCCCTAAGAACATACCATTGAGTTACTTCTGGATTTTCCCCTTACCCAATGGCGAATGTAATGTTGGTTTTGGAGTGTTGAGTGAAATTGCCGCCAAGCAGAAAGTAAATGTAAGATCTGTATTTAATGATTTGATACATTCTGATAAGTCTATTGCAACACGATTTAAAAATGTAGAAGCCATTGGCGATCTTCAGGGTTGGGGATTGCCATTGGCATCGCGCAAAAGAAAAGTAGCAGGCGATGGATGGTTATTGGTGGGCGATGCCGCGTCTATGATAACACCAAGCAATGGTGAAGGAATAGGAAACGGTATGAAAACAGGCCTTATTGCTGCTCACTTTATCAAGAAGGCAGTTGATAAAAATAAGTTTACGGAAGATGTTTTTTTTAACTACACCCATGAAATTTTTAAAAGCTTAAATGGTGAAATCAAGCGACACAACCTGTTTGTAAAATATCCTTTTTTAGATAAATGGTTGTTTAATACGCTTGTTCAAGATAACGCTGTAAATCGATATTATATTGAAAAGGCAATGAAGGGATGGGTTGACACTGCTTATAACAAACCAATTGAATTCAGCGTCTAATATTCTTACAAAATGATTTATATAACTCAACTCATTTACATTATTCCAGGGCAGGAAAATATATTCAATCAATTTGAAGACATTGCAATTCCTGCGATTTTAAAATATAATGGTCGGCTTCTATTAAGAGTGAGGCCAAATGACAAATCTTATATTGAACATACAATAGACAAACCTCACGAAATTCATCTTGTGGAATTTGATTCGGAACAAGATTTTGAGAATTTCAAACAAGATGAGGATCGAAAAAAATTCCTGCATCTAAAAGAACAATCCATAAAAGACTCTGTCTTGATACAAGGAGTTAAACTTTAGTTCACAAGAATATTGAATATCATCCAATATTTTCATGTTACTACTAAACTTGAATAGGCTTTTAGCTAGCTCCAACAGCAAGCCAACTGGTAAACGATCTATTCATAGTTACCGGGCACAATTTTTCATTTGGAGTGCTTGCTTGAGCAAGGTAGATTTACAGCCTCGATTGTCTAACTCTTATCTATGAAAAACATACTCGCAGAACTGCTCACTATTGGAGATGAAATATTATACGGACAAATTGTAGACACCAACTCACAATGGATGAGTGTAGAACTTGATAAAGTGGGCATCAAGATTATCCGCAAAACTTCTGTTGGCGATCAAGCCGATGAAATTCTTACCGCTTTCGCGGAAGCAGAAAAACGTGCCGATATTATTCTGATCACTGGTGGCCTTGGCCCTACCAGCGATGATTTGACCAAACCCTTGCTAGCACAGTATTTTAATTGCGAACTTAAAATCAATGAAGAAGCCTTGGCCGAAGTGACAGAGTTCTTTGTGAGTCGTGGCCGTGAGTTAACGGAGATGAATAGGCAGCAAGCAGCATTGCCCACAGCGTGCATCAAAATCACCAACCCAATTGGCACAGCGCCTGGCATGTGGTTTAATAAGAATGGAAAGATTTTTATGTCGATGCCGGGTGTGCCGCACGAGATGAAGAAGATGATGACCGAAAGGGTTATCCCAAAATTATTGGAGACTTTTCAAATGCCTGTCATTGTGCATCAACTTATCCGTACGGCTGGCGTGGGCGAATCGTTCTTGGCAGAAAAAATTGAAGCATGGGAAAAGGCTTTACCAACTCACATCAAGCTGGCATATCTACCAAGCTTAGGCGAAGTAAAACTACGCCTTACGGCCTTTGGCGATGACAAAGAAAAACTAAAAACCGAGATCAGCAAGTTGATCGAAAAGCTTCAACCTTTTGCAGGCGAATTTATTTATGGTTTGGGCGAAGATGGTTTAGAGATTACCATTGGAAAGCAATTGAAAGAGAAGGGCCTTACACTCGCTATTGCGGAAAGTTGCACTGGTGGTTATGTGTCGCATTTAATCACCAGCGTGCCGGGCAGCTCCGATTATTTTTCGGGAAGCATAATCCCTTATGGATATGAAATTAAAATGCGGCAATTGGGCGTAAAGCCCGAAACTCTAGAGAAGAACGGAGCGGTGAGCGAACCCACCATTATTGAAATGGCCAATTTAGTTCGTGCCAAGTTCAACACAGATATTGGCGTGGCCACCAGCGGTATTGCCGGTCCGGGTGGAGCAACATTAGATAAGCCCGTGGGTACTGTATGGATTGCGTATTCTGATAAACACAAGACAGTCACTAAAAAATTACAACTAAGTAAAGAACGCATGATTAATATCCGCATGTCATCTGCTGCGGTTTTAAACCTGATTCGCTTAAATTTGCCGAAGTAAAGCACTTAAACATTATGATATTCACCGTACCACCACAATCAACCAAAGATCAAATCTTTAAAACAATAGAAACTCAGCTTGCTCAAGCCAGCTTGGGTATAGCATCTTTTGACAAATCGCGCCCATGGGGAGGATTTTTTGTGATTGATGAAACGAATATTGAAACTTTTATCCAGCTTTTCTTTCCTGAGCTTAAGCTTTCAGAAATAAAACTTGGTAATAAATTGAGTCCCAAAATTTTGATTGTTGAAAAAGACAAACGCCTTTCTTGGCAGTACCATCATCGTAGAGCAGAGCTTTGGAAATTATCTGGTGGAGTAGCAGGAATAGTGACCAGTGAAACAGATACTGAGGGGAAATTGCAAACACTTACGCTTGGCGCTATCATAAAATTAAAACAAGGCCAACGCCATCGTTTAGTTGGATTAGATGATTGGGGAATAATTGCCGAAATTTGGCAACACACCGATGACAATAAGCCATCCGATGAAAATGATATTGTGCGTGTGCAAGATGATTTTGGGAGATAACTTGTATTCTTAATTTTAACCGCGAAAAAGCAGAGGTTCGCAAAGAAAAATGCTCGTAACTAAGTTGGTTATATTAATCTTTCTGCGACTCTCTGCGAACTCTGCGGTTTGTCAGCAAAATACTAACTTTGTCCACTGAATAAACTTGAATCATGGCGAAAGTAGAAATGGTGATGCCCAAGATGGGCGAAAGCATAATCGAAGCAACAATTTTGAAGTGGCTCAAAAAGCCAGGCGATAAAATTGAACAAGATGAGTCGGTGCTGGAAGTGGCGACCGACAAAGTTGATACGGAAGTGCCTTCGGTTTATGCTGGCGTACTGGCTGAAATAAAATGGAAAGAAGGCGATGTTGTAAAAGTAGGAGAAGTAATTGCCATTATTGAATCCGCTGCTTCTTTCAAAACATCCGCGCCAAGCAAAACAACTCCTGTTGTTTCTAAGCCAATTGAAATTCAAGCCGAAAGAAAAACAGATACAGTAGTATCATCTACAGAAAACTTTAAAACTGCTTCTCGGTTTTATTCGCCTCTCGTAAAAAATATTGCCAAGACCGAAAGCATTGCTGTTGCTGAACTGGAAGCTATTCCTGGCTCGGGTATGGAGGGAAGAGTAACCAAAAAAGATATACTCGCTTATGTCGATCAACGGAAGTCAGGAGTTGCTATCACTACTCTAAAGACAAACGGAGCAATCCATTCGTCTACACCTGTTTCAATCAGTGGAAGCGATGATATCATTCAAATGGATCGCATGCGCAAGATGATTGCCGAGCGCATGGTGGAAAGCAAAAAGATTTCTGCGCACGTTACTTCTTTTGTAGAGGCCGATGTTACCAACATTGTAGTGTGGCGAAATAAAACGAAGAAACAATTTGAGCAGCGCGAAGGCGAATCGCTCACGTTCACTCCTATTTTTGTTGAAGCCGTGATGCTTGCCATCAAAGATTTCCCGATGATAAACATTCAAGTGGATGGCGATAAAATTATTAAAAAGAAAGATATCAACATTGGTATTGCTGTGGCACTTCCTTCCGGCAATCTGATTGTACCCGTTATCAAAAATGCAGATCAATATAACTTGTTAGGCTTAGCCAAAGTGGTGAATGACCTTGCCAAGCGTGCACGCGAAAATAAATTAAAACCAGACGATTTATCGGGAGGTACTTTCACGGTATCTAACGTGGGCACATTTGGCAATGTGATGGGCACTCCCATTATTATGCAGCCACAAGTAGCGATACTCGCCATCGGAGCCATTCAAAAAAAGCCAGCCGTTTTAGAAACTGTGTACGGTGATGTAATTGCCATCCGACATAAAATGTTTTTATCACACTCTTACGATCATCGCGTTGTTGATGGTGCTTTGGGCGGAAGCTTTGTGCGAAGAGTGGCGGATTACTTGGAAAAATTTGATCTTGATAGACCCATCTAAAATTCAAAGTAAGTAAGTGCAGTAAGCGCCAACTACTCAATACTAATATCTCACATCTCAATACTCATCACTCACACTCTCATTTCTCAATACTAGCTTTATGAAATTCGGAACAAAGGCAATTCATGCAGGTGTAGAACCTGATCCTACTACAGGCGCAATCATGACTCCCATTTATCAAACCTCCACGTATGTGCAAGCATCGCCAGGCAAGCACAAAGGCTATGCCTATGCACGTGGCGCGAACCCAACACGCAACTCACTTCAAAAAAGTATTGCCGCATTAGAAGACGGGAAACATGGAATCTGTTTTTCCTCTGGCATGGGTGCAACAGATGCTGTTATTAAATTATTGAATCCGGGCGATGAGGTAATCACGAGCAACGATTTATATGGTGGCTCTTACCGCATGTTCAAGCGTGTGTTTGAAAAATATGGAATCAAATTCCATTTTGTTGATCTAACGGATGTGTCTATACTTCCTTCATTGATTAACAAAAACACAAAGTTGATGTGGTTGGAAACTCCGTCCAATCCGTTGATGCGCATTATTGATATTCAAGCTTGTTGTGAGATCGCAAAAAAGAACAACATCATTGTAGCGGTTGACAATACATTTGCATCGCCTTACTTGCAAAATCCATTGGCGCTTGGCGCGGATATAGTGATGCACTCCGTTACAAAATATTTAGGCGGCCACTCCGATGTAATTATGGGTGCGCTGGTTGTAAACGATGAAAAACTGTACACTGATCTTGCCTTTATTGCTAACTCATGTGGAGCTGTACCTGGCCCGCAAGATTCCTTTTTAGTTTTGCGTGGCATCAAAACATTGCACTTGCGCATGGAGCGTCATTGCTTCAACGGAAAAAAGGTAGCTGAATTTTTAAAGGCTCATCCAAAAGTAGGTAAAGTGTATTGGCCAGGCTTTGCAGATCATCCTAATCACGACATTGCTAAAAAGCAGATGAAAGATTTTGGAGGCATGATTTCTTTCACATTAAAAAATGATACGGTTGAGAATGCGATCACGCTTATGGAAAGTGTTGAGCTATTTTCGTTGGCCGAATCGTTGGGAGGTGTAGAATCGCTTATCAATCATCCTGCTTCAATGACACACGCCAGTATCCCTAAAGAAGAAAGAATTAAAAACGGATTGAGTGATTCGTTGATACGCTTAAGTGTAGGTGTTGAAGATATTGAAGATTTGTTGGCTGATCTTGAACAGACTTTGGAGAAAGTAGCGTAGCCGAATTAAATAACTGCTCTAACATCCATTAAATGAAATTAGTCGATCTCAGCCACACAATAGAAAACGGTTTAGTGACATTCAAAGGATTGCCCGCTCCTATCATTTGCGATTACTGGAGCCGCGAGGAGTCGAAAAAAAATTATGATGAAGGCACTTCGTTTCAAATCGGTAAGATTGAAATGGTGACCAACACAGGCACTTATATTGATTGTCCTTTTCATCGATATGAAAATGGCAAAGACTTATCGGAAGTTGGCTTGGAAAAGTTTGTTGACTTAGAAGGAATTGTTATCCGAGTTAATCATAAAGAATCATTGGCTGTTACAATTGATCATTTTAAAAATAAAGACCTTACCAATAAAGCCGTGCTTGTTAACACTGGTTGGGATGAATATTGGAATACCGAAAAATATTATTCCGACCATCCCTTTATCACAAAAGAAGCGGCTGAATACTTGAAGGATTGCAACGTGGCTCTTGTTGGCATTGACTCGCACAACATTGATGATACACGAGGCCGAACCAGACCCGTGCATACAATACTTTTAGCAGAGGAGATTTTGATTGTAGAACATTTGTGCAAATTATCTTCTTTACCCGAAAGCAACTTTACATTTACAGCCGCGCCACCAAAATTCAAAGGTGTTGGCACATTCCCCGTAAGGGCGATGGCTAAGATTTATTGATTGACAAATTCACTATTTTTGCTCCTTAATTATTTTACTCAATAGTCATGGCTCTTAGCGAACAAGAACTTATCCGCAGAAACAGTTTAGAAGAAATTATCAAGTTGGGCATTGATCCTTATCCCGCTGATTTATTTGAAGTTAACATTAACTCAAAACATATTTTAGAAAATTATCCTGCCAAGGAATTTAAAGATATTTCTATTGCCGGGCGATTGATGAATCGCAGAATTATGGGCAATGCTTCCTTTGCCGAACTGCAAGACGAATCTGGCCGGATCCAAATTTATATTAGACGCGATGATCTTTGTCCAACAGAGGACAAGACATTTTATAATATTGTTTTCAAAAAGCTTCTTGATATTGGCGACATTGTTGGTGTGACTGGATTTGTATTCACCACCCAGACGGGCGAGGTTTCTATACATGCAACAAGTTTTAAACTATTGTCGAAGTCACTGCGACCACTGCCCATAGTAAAAGAAACCACCGATGAACAGGGCAAGGTTATACTTCACGATGCCTTTACCGATCCGGAACAACGCTACCGCATGAGGTATGTGGATTTGGTAGTAAATCCTCACGTGCGTGAAACGTTTATCAAACGCACCAAGATGGTGAACTCGATGCGCGAGTATCTCAATAAAAAGGGATACTTGGAGGTAGAGACTCCAATTCTGCAACCCTTGTATGGAGGCGCAGCAGCAAGGCCTTTTACCACACATCACAATACATTGGACATGACTTTGTATTTGCGCATTGCCAATGAACTTTATCTTAAGCGTTTGATTGTAGGTGGGTTCGATGGGGTGTATGAATTTTCCAAAGATTTCCGTAACGAAGGCATGTCTCGCTTTCATAATCCTGAATTCACGCAAGTGGAATTGTATGTGGCCTACAAGGATTACAATTGGATGATGAGCTTAGTTGAAGAAATGCTGGAGAAGGCCGCAATGGATATTCATGGCACTACTCAAATTCAAGTAGGAGAAAATTTAATTGATTTCAAACGACCTTGGCAACGCTATACGATGAGTGAAGCCATTCAGCATTTCACTGGCGTGGATATTTCGGCTATGGATGAAGCAGCTTTGCGCGATGCCTGCAAACAACTGCACGTGCCTGCCGATGGAACCATGGGCAAAGGCAAATTGATCGATCAAATTTTTGGTGAGAAGTGTGAACCTAATTTAATTCAACCAACATTCATTACAGATTATCCGGTGGAGATGTCGCCATTGGCGAAGAAGCATAGAAGTAAGCCAGGCTTAGTAGAACGTTTCGAGGCCATTTGCAATCGTAAAGAGATTTGTAATTCATTTACTGAATTGAATGATCCTATTGATCAGCGAAAGCGATTTGAAGATCAACTGGAACTTGGCAAACGTGGTGATGATGAAGCCATGACATTGGATGAAGATTTTCTTCGTGCCTTGGAATATGGTATGCCACCCACAGCGGGTTTAGGTATCGGTATTGATAGGCTAGCAATGATTATGACCAACTCCCCTTCTATTCAGGAAGTTATTTTCTTTCCGCAGATGAAGCCAGAAGTTGCATCAGCATCTTCAGCAGACTTGGATTATAAATCTGTTGGTATTCGTGAAGAGTTAGTTCCGATTTTTCAAAAGCTTGGCATTACAACATTGGTGCAGCTTAAGGAATCAAAAGCATCAAAATTATTTAATGATGTTTGTGGTTTGCGGAAAAAACTAAAACTTGAAAATGTACAGAACCCCACCTTGGATGAGGTGGAAGGCTGGATAAAATAGTTTTTAGTCGATGGTCTATAGCAATTGACCATCGACTATTATCACCTGACTTTCTAGTTATCCTGAAAGCTTCTAGTTCTATTGATCTTCAAGTCTTGCAACAAACTTGATTTTATCCCAATCGTGAAATTATACGATTGAAACTTGCCGAAAGGCACCCAGTTTAAACTTGTTTGCCAGCAATGCAAATCGCGGTTGATAGAAAGGCTGGTGTTAGTAAACTGATTCAATTTTAAATCGTAACCAGAGTTAAATACAATTTTCCATTTTTCTGAAAGTGCAAAGTCCCCATTAAACGTTACCGATTGAGTGATGACAGGAGATGAGTTTATGTTATGAGTAAAGTTGGCGTTATAGTTCAATCGAAGATTCCACGGAATAGTGAAATCAACATACGCATCGGGGTGGTTAAGCATGTGTTGCTTCACACCATCAGTTGCATTCGACTTGCCTATTTTAGCACGTGTATCATTGTCTTTTTGTTGGCCTTTTGGATTTAAATTAGTACTAAAAGCAAAGTTGGCATTGGTAATTCTACCAAGCGAACCTTCATTCCAAGTGAGTCTGTTTACCCTATATTCTCGAAATATAGGATTCATTTTCGCATCCAATGAATCACCTTTTTCGCCATATAACTTAAGTTGTGAGTATTGATATGGGTCTAAATTGGCCGAAACGTTAAGATTCAATTTATTATTAAGCACATTTGAATTGGCAGCCAAACTCAAGGGCGACAATTTGAACGAATCCAGTAAAAAATTATATCCACCTGAAGCAGATAAGGTATTGAATAGTGCAACCTTTTTGTCAATTGTATCTTTTTTACCGCGTACTTTCATCTCAATATTATTGTTGAGACTAAACCCCAGAGTACTGTTCTTACCAACGGAAGAAGAGCCATAGACAAACCCATCGTGCCTAGATTTATATTCAATAACATGTTGCTTTGTAGCTTTGGAGATATAATCGAAACGTTGATAATAACCATATTGTTCTTCTCCAAAATCTGGCTTAAAGCTCATGCTCACGCTCGGGTTCATCACATGCCTTATCGCTCGAATTTTTCCTTTTTTAAAAAATACGGTACCATAAATCCGAGTATTAAGCGAGACACTTGCAGAATAATTTGAAATCCGATTAAACCCATGAGCTACTTCTTTCACGGTGATGGCCTGGGTAGCAGTTGTCGTATCTTGTTTCCAAGTCAATTTATCAAGATACCAAATCTCATCCCAGTTCACACTAGGGCTTAGGGTAAAAAACTTAAGTGTTTTAACTGAGGTAGAAACGGGAAGGGAAAAACCTACACCCTTTTTAGCATTTTTTAAAAGGTATGGCAGGGTACCAAAATCAAAAGGGGCAATGCTATCAATCGCAGCATCCGCTGGAAGTGTTTTTATTTTACCAAGATTGTTGGTAACCTGATTGGTCAATTTTCCTGTTATCCTCAAGGAAAAATTTTCCAGAAACATATTGTTCTTCGCTTTTTTGAAAGGATAAACGTTGTTCATGTTTACAGTCAAATCGGGTAATGGCAAGTCCACTTGTTTTGTTTTAAGGTCTTGATTCACCCTTAAATTAATACCCATACTGAAAGGGGAAGCACCAAATGTTTTTGAATAGGAAATATTAGAACTTAATTTTTGCTGCGAGTTATTGGTAAGACCCACTTGCGTTGAGTTGGGATTCAACACCCCCAAGAAATTATTTGAACTATATGAAGAGGTTGAGGCATTGACCGAAGCCGAAAATCTACCTGTGCCTTTGGTTTGTGGGGAGTGGCTCCAAACAATTTGGTAATCATTGGTGGAAGCAGTATTTTCTATGTTGTCGTTAGCTCTGTTGTTGGTATAGGTAAGACTGAAATTTCCTGAATATTTATATCTTTTTCTGTAGTTTGATTTGAGATAGAGTGCGCTTGAGCCCTTCGAGTAAATATCGCCCGTTATGCTCATTTTAAAATAGTCGTTTATGTCAAAGAAGTATCCACCGTTTCTCAAGAAAAAACCTCTTACACGTTCTTCACCATAAGCTGGGATGATTAACCCAGAAGCACTTTGTCGTTGTGAAGGGAAAATACCAAAGGCAAAACCTAGCGGTGTAGGCACATCATTAAACTCCATGTAGAAGGGCCCGCTTATCATTTTATTGCCTGGTATCGCTTTGGCTTTTGTGGAAATAATCCTAAAATGCGGATGGGCTAAATTACAGGTAGTGTAGGCGTTGTTTAAACTTAACAGTTCATTCTTCTCATTTTTGAAAACTTTATCCCCATGCAAAAATCCCTCGCCTTCTTTAGTTACCACTTCAGAAATTTTTGCACGCTTGGTTTTAAAATTATACACCATGGCACGTGTCTCATAGGTCTGTTTACCATTTTTGAAAATGGGGAATCCGAGTCTTCTTCCTGTTGAGTCAAGAACACCGCCAGCAGTGAGTGTTGATTTTTCATAGTCAATAACAATGTCTTCTGCCTCAAGCTCAATATCTCCGTACTTTACTTTGGCATCGCCATAGAGGCGCACAATTTTGCCTTTCAGGTCAGAATTGATAGAATCTCTTGCAGAATAGAAAATGGTAGTTTCAATGTCCCCCTTTTTAATCTTCGCCAGCGAGTCTGCTTTCACTTGAGCAGTATCAACTTCAATCGGTTTTATAGGAGGTTTTAGTGCATTTTGCTTCACGGGTAGCTGCTGCTTTGGCCTGGCCACGGTTTTCTCTACCTGCGCATAGTTAGCTCCATGAAAAATCAGGATCGTTGAAAAACAGAAAAAAAATAACCTTAAATACTTCCCCACACCTTCTGATTTGATTTTCAGGAGTTTAGCTTTTAGCGAAAAATTCACAACTTTACGCAAAGTTATTGCAATTACTGTAGACATAACAACCCTCTGGTGAGTAATATTAGAATAAAGAGTTTTTTGTTAGCAACAACCTTGCTAAACTTTTCGGCTTCGCCTATTAAGAGCGTTGACTTTCGGGTGAATACTGTGGTGATTGATCCTGGCCATGGCGGTCACGATCCTGGCACTCGCGGAGTGAAAACGCTTGAAAAAGATGTGGCCTTACGTATCTCGTTGAAACTTGGTGAATACATCGAAAAAAATATTCCTGGGGTAAAAGTTATTTTTACTCGAAAGACGGATCAATATGTGGCGTTAGACGAGCGAGCCATCATAGCCAATAAGCACAAGGCCGATCTTTTTATTTGTATCCATGCCAATGCTGTTACAAATTCAAAAGCGTATGGAACAGAGACTTACGTGATGGGTATCAATAAAGATGAAAAGAATTTTGATGTGGCCAAGCGTGAGAACTCCGTGATGCTACGAGATGAAAATTATGAACAACGCTATGAAGGTTTTGATCCTGGAAGTCCTGAATCGTACATTCTTTTTTCTTTGGCTCAAAGCGCATATCAAGAAAGCAGTTTAATTTTCGCCTCGCTGGTGGAAAAAGAATTTAAAACTCGTACAAAAAGATATAGCAGAGGTGTGCGGCAAGCAGGCTTTTGGGTGCTGTGGCGCACTACCATGCCAAGTGTTTTAGTGGAGACTGGTTTTTTAACACATCCAGAGGAAGAAAAATATTTATCTAGCAAAAGCGGTCAAGACTCAATAGCATTGGGCATCTTTCGAGCTTTCAAAGAATATAAAACACAAATTGAATCCATAAATTAGAACAGGTGAAAAACAGAAGCAAAGAAGTAATGGTTGGCATTTTTGCCGTTGTGGCCTTAGTATTATTATACATGGGGTGGTATTTTTTAAAGGGTGTGGATTTCTTTTCAACGCAAACAAAGTATTTTGTTATTTATGATAACATTGATCAACTAGCTGTATCCAATCCCGTGCTGGTAAATGGGTATCCTGCTGGCAGAGTGAATCGTATTCAAATCCTTCCTGAAAGACAGAACCACGTATTGGTGGAGCTAGAGATATCTTCTAGTGTGATCTTGGGCGATTCAACCAAGGCAATTTTAAATAGCGATTTTTTAGGAGGCAAGTCCATTTTATTGAATATCGGTAAAATCAACAAACGCCTTTTGCCAGGTGATACTTTGCATGCAGAAGTAGCCAAAGGTCTTACGGATATTTTAACGGAGAGCGCAGTGCCTGTAGCTGATAATCTCCAGACTACATTACGGAAATTTAATATCGTGATTGATAACCTTGCGATAAGCTCAAAGAGTTTGAGTGTGATTTTGACTAAGATGGAATCAACACCAGATATACTTCAGAGCACATTCAGCAATGCCAATGGAAAGATGGATCAACTAAGCACCTCCATTAAATCTGTAGCCGACAATCTTAATGGAACACTGCTGGAACTCAAGCCCACATTAGCAAATTTCAAAACTCTATCCGATTCGTTAAAGAGAATTGAATTGAATAAAACTCTTATCAAAACACAGCAAACCCTTGCGGGATTGAATCAAACACTTGCTAAACTCAACAAAGGTGATAATACTGCTAGTAAGTTACTCACTGAAGATACCTTATATGTTAACATCAATAAGCTATTGGTAAGCTTAGATAGTTTAGCTAAGCATTTTGATGATAACCCTAAACATTTTTTAGGTCCATTGGGCAAGAGTCAAAAAAGAATTCAACGCGATAGACAAAGGCTTGCAGACGAGCGCAAAAAAACTGCCACAACAAAAAAGTAAAAATGGCTACCGATCTTGAATTTAATACAAATGAAGATCACCTTAAGCAACTAATTTCGCAGTTGAAGGCAAAGGGCAACAAGACCAAGTTGGGTGGTGGCGAAAAAAAATTGGATGAGCAACATCAAAAAGGAAAACTTACCGCTCGCGAACGCATCGACTATCTTATTGATAAAAATTCCAATTTTTTAGAGATCGGGCTTTTTGCTGGCGAAGGCATGTATAAAGATGTTGGTGGCTGTCCTTCCGGTGGGGTGATTACGGGCGTTGGGTACGTTAAAGGCAGACAATGTATTGTTGTTGCCAACGATGCCTCCGTTAAAGCAGGAGCATGGTTTCCTATTACTGCAAAGAAAAATTTACGAGCACAAGAAATCGCTCTAGAGAATCGATTACCTGTAATCTATTTAGTTGATAGTGCTGGTGTTTTTCTTCCTATGCAAGATGAAATTTTCCCCGATAAGGAACATTTCGGTAGGCAGTTTAGAAACAACGCAAAGATGTCGGCTTTGGGCATAGTCCAGATTGCGGCCATTATGGGAAGTTGCGTGGCAGGTGGAGCTTACTTGCCTATTATGAGCGATGAAGCAATGATTGTGGATAAAACAGGTTCCATTTTTTTAGCTGGCTCTTATTTGGTGAAGGCTGCCATTGGCGAAGATATTGATAACGAAACACTAGGTGGAGCAACCACGCACTGCGAAATATCTGGGGTAACAGACAACAAATTTCCTAACGACCAAGCATGCTTGGATTATATCAGAAATTTGTTTGATAAAATGGGATCATACACGTCAACTGGTTTTGATAGAGCAGAGTCCAAACTTCCAAAAGAAAAACAGGAAGAAATATATGGCATCTTACCTGCTGATCGCGCCAAGCCTTATGATACATTGGATATTATTAAACGGTTGGTAGATAATTCTGAGTTTGATGAATATAAAGCACTTTATGGAAAGACAATTATATGCGGCTATGCTCGCATTGATGGTTGGGCAGTAGGCATTGTTGCCAATCAACGCAAAGTGGTAAAAAATAAGAAGGGCGAAATGCAAATGGGTGGAGTTATCTATTCCGACTCAGCCGATAAAGCTGCACGTTTCATAATGAATTGTAATCAACGTAAAGTACCGTTGGTTTTTTTGCAAGATGTAAGTGGCTTTATGGTGGGCAGTAAATCCGAGCACGGGGGCATTATCAAAGACGGTGCTAAGATGGTAAACGCAATGGCTAATTCTACCGTTCCTAAGTTTACCATCATAACAGGAAATTCTTATGGAGCTGGCAACTATGCTATGTGTGGCAAAGCTTACGACCCACGATTGATCTATGCGTGGCCTACTGCACAAATAGCAGTGATGAGTGGAAGCGCGGCAGCCAAGACATTACTGTCCATAAAAGTAGCCACGTTAAAAGTGCAAGGAAAACTAATTACGAAAGAAGAAGAAGATAGTTTGTTGAAAGAAATTACGGATAAGTACAATGAGCAATTGAGTCCCTATTACGCAGCTTCGCGCTTGTGGGTAGATGGTGTGATTGATCCGCTGGAGACACGTAAAGTTATTTCAATGGGAATAGAGGCTGCTAATCATGCACCGATGGAGAAATTTAATGTTGGTGTTATTCAAACATAAGTAAATTTGCTTCAGGTTACACACTTCAAGCTGCAAGTATTGACGTGAGATAAAGTGAGATAGAGCGATGAAAGAGACGGAAATAAAAGCACTGGTATCTTTGTTAGATGATGACGACACGCATATTGTATCGCATGTCGAAGAGAAAATATTATCCATAGGCACTTCTATTATTCCGTTTCTTGAAAAAGAATGGGAAACTAATTTCAATCCAACAGTTCAGCAACGCATTGAAGATATTATCCATTCGCTACAATATGAATTAGTAAAAGAGCGACTGCTTGACTGGTATCGTGGCGATGAAAAAGATCTGCTTACGGGCATGTGGATTGTTGCAACGTATCAATACCCCGAAATTGAACTGGAGAAATTAAGACAAGACATTGATAAAATTTATCAAGAAACCTGGCTTGAATTCAGAGATGACTTACTTCCCTACGATCAAATAAAAATTGTGAACAGCGTGCTGTTCAACAAACTAAAGTTTGGGGCTAATTCTAAGAACTTTCACTCGCCAGGCAACTCCATGATTAATGTGGTGTTGGAAACTCACAAGGGCAACCCGATAACGCTGTGCATTATTTATATGTTGGTGGCGCAAAAGCTAAAGATGCCTGTTCAAGGTGTTAACCTGCCCAATCTTTTTGTTTTGTTGTATAAAGACCCTCAATTAAATTTTTACATTAACGCTTTCAACAGAGGTCTCATCTTCTCGCGACAAGACATTGAAAATTATATTCATGAAATTCATTTAGTTCCACAGAAATCTTTCTTTGAGCCATGCACTCATCTTGAAATTATTCAACGTGTGTTGCGCAACTTGATCATGTCATTTGAGAAAATGGGTGAACACGCCAAAGCGGAAGAAGTAAAATTACTTTTGATTGAAATATCAGACGGTGGCGATTTAGGAGTTTAACCCCTCACCCATTACCCATTAAATTTTTTTTTAAAATAAATTAGCTATCGATTTGCTTTCTATAACTAATTAATTAGTTTTACAACGTAAACAATAGTTAACAAGTGCAACTGCTTAAATTCGAGGCGATCAGATTTAAGGTCACCATAATCTTGTACTTACTATGAACTAAACAATCTACTAACAGTATGAAAGAACTAACTAAAGGCGAAGATCAACTTATGCAGATTTTATGGAAGCTAGAAAAAGGTTTTGTAAAAGATTTGATTGATCATTTTCCTAATCCCAAACCAGCTTATAATACAGTATCAACTATTATAAGAATATTGGAGCGCAAAGGATTTGTAGGCTACAAAGCATATGGCAAAACTCATGAATATTATCCTCTCATCCCTAAAGAGAAATACAGTAAATTTTATCTCAATAATTTCTTGAAAGGATACTTCAATGGATCGTTCCAAAATTTGGTATCCTTCTTTGCTCAAGATGACAAACTCAATATAAAAGATCAATAGCGTCCTAAACGTTTAAGAAAGAAGGGTAAGTTTTTTAACTCAAAGTTACCTTTGAGGTGCACAAAAAAACCATCCCCTTCTCGATGTCAAACATAACTCTATTCTCTCAAATTATTTCAAAGCTTGATCGTTTAA
>JBBRBQ010000031.1:0-31573 GCA_038205685.1 Cytophagales bacterium
CCGACTACGTCATAGTGTAAACAAATCTTAGATTTGCATTTACAGTAAATCAATTGCGAATAAGGTAACACACACCAAGCTTCACTTCTCAATAACCACAGGAAAATCTTGACCACGTGAAAAAGTATATGGATACTGTGGCTTACCTTTTAGTTTGCGTGTCATCTCAGGTACTTGATCATCCAAATAAGATTTCAATTCATAGATAGTAACCTTTCCATCTTTGGGCGCTCCATCGGCATCACCTTGCAAGGCTTTAATCAATAAATAGGTAAAAAGTCCGTGGCCGAGTTCAGCATACTCAGCAGCAAATTGCTCGCTGCCTGCCGATGCCAGTACGTGAATGCCAGCACTGCGAGAAAGTTGTGCAATGGCCTTTTCCTCAGCGGCTCCACGCGTTGCCAATAATTCAACAGAGCCGCCCGATTGACAAGCATCCATCACAATCAATTGTTTTAACGCATGAATATTTTTGAATTTTTCTTGGATCACACTTCCTTCAATAGCTTCGCGTTGCAACGAACTCAAATCGTATAACCTAAGGCTTTCTGAAGGTATAAAAAAGAAGCGGTCGTCTACCATACTTCCATGCCCTGCATAGTAAAAGATAAAAACATCTTCTTGACTAATCTTAGCTGCCAGTTCATCGAGTTTACTCAAAATAGCAGCGCGGGTGGCTTCGCCATCGTAGAGCGTGTGCACTTCCAAATTTTTATACAACGAGTTTCCCTTTTCGGTAATTATTTTCTCAAATGATTCCGCATCGGGTTTTGCATAATTTAAAACCATGCGTGGGTTCTTGTATTGGTTAATGCCCACTGCCAACAAGTAGCAAGTGCTGGTTTTTCCGGTCTGTTCTGAAAATAGCTCTGCTGCGTTGGTATCTGATTCAATCTTATCTTTATTGGTAGCAATGGCCGAGAAAGTATTAGTACCTCCAACTAGCGAAACTGTCTGTTGATACGTGCTGTATTGATCTTTACCATTCGGTAATTTCAATAAGGAACGATCAATAGAGACCGATTTTCCGTTGTGAAATAATTTAAATTGATCAACGCCACCACCGTTATCTTGAATCTTCACAAATACATCAGCCTTCCCTGATTCAGAAGATAAAATGGCAGCCACTTTAACGGTTGGTGGTTGTGATTTCTGCAACTTACCTTGAATGCCCTTGTAGCCATCATCGCCTCCTCTATTCTGAAAAATCTTAGGCAACAAATCGGGTCGATAAAATTCGTTGAAGAATTGATCCACCGAATAAGTTTTAACGCCCTCAACAAAGTGAATGAACTTACGCGCGTCTTGTGTACCGTTAAAATATCCTTCTGGGCTTTTCACCATCCAATCCTTTTCGCCAACGTGGATGTGTTCAAAAAACTCTTTGCCTGAGGTGAGGTCCCAAAATTTGGTAGAGCCATCAAGGCTATGGCTAATCAACATCTTTTCGTCTGAAGTGAGTTGAAGACTGGTAACTTCACCTTGATGGCCTGAGAAAGTTCTTACTACTTTTCCTGTGGAAACATCCCACATGCGGATCACGCGATCGGCACCTCCACTAAAAATATTTTTTTCAGCGTTGTTAAAAACGACAGCATACACACCGCCTTGATGATCTATGAATTTGCGATCGATCAATCCCGTGGCCATATCCCACAAGCGAATGGAGCCATCCCAACTAGCACTCAGTAATTTTTTTCCGTCTTGCGTTAATTGAATAGCCGAAACTAATTCGCTGTGGCCAACAAACTCACGAACCACTTCTTTGCTATCAATCTCGCGCATCTGTAGGCTGCCCTTGGGCAAGTTGGCCGAGATTACATACAAATCGTTGCGACTAAAAAGCGATAGGTACGCAGCATTTTTTTCAAGATTAAATAATTCCAGGCGCTTGCCCGTTGCCATCTCGTGAATCTTCATTGCGCCTTCCCAACTGGTGCTTACAATTTTTGTTTCATCGTTGCTAAAATTGATATCAAACACGGGTTCACGATACGATTTTATCGTTCTGATAGTATCACCTGTCACTGCATTCCAAATAATGATTGTGCCATCCCCTCCGCCACTAATCAATATTTTTCCATCGCGGCTATAGTTATAACACAAGACGGCTTTAGTGTGAGCCACATACTCCATTTCGGTTTTTCCAGTGGCTATGTCCCACCGTTTTATCTTCTCGCCAAACTTTCCTTTTAGTAATGTTTTATTATCACGACTGACCAACAAATTATTTTTGAAGCGAAGGTACTTGGCTATATAGGAATCCCAATATGAATTTGGGTCGTAGTTGATACCACCTTTATCTCGTTGATTTAAAAAGCCAGTGAGCTCACCCTTCCGTTTTGTTGTGGAGACATTATACATTAGCACCACATTATTATCGCAAGCAAACAGTAGCTGCTTACCATCGATGCTAAATTTACATTGATTAATATCAGCTTCTATTTGTGGATTAATTGTTTTTATCGAGTCTCCTTTCTGGGCATCGAAGATAGTAACCTCCTTTGGCGTTGATGCTGCTATCCATTGGCCATCGGCACTCACGTTAAACGAATTTAACTCGCCCAATCTTTTACTAAATCTAGTTACGAGTTTGCCCGAGCTTAACTCATACTTGGCCAATTCACCTTTCTTGGAAGCTTTCAATAAATACTTACTATCATTCGAGAATTCAACATACGTTTGGCAACCACCGCAAGAAGAGTAGATGTCGGTATATTCTAGTGTGTACACTTTTTCCCAATTGGATGTTCTATATACACTGGCAACGTTATTATCTTCGCCAATGGCAAGCCATTCTCCGTTGGGGCTGATGGATACATCATTTGCGCCTTGATTGCCTTGCTCAATCACTATTTCTTTTATCAATTTTCCGGAAGGAAGAGACCACACATACAACACTTGCCCAAGCGTGACTAAAAATTTTCCTTTCGGATCAATCGCCACATCATTAATTAATTCGGTATCTCCATACCGATTGAAATAGGAAGAATTTTCGGGAGGAGCTACGGATAAAATTTGTTTACCCGACAGCACCTCCCAAATTTTTGCTGAGTGGTCGCTACTGCTGGTTATTAAGTGTTTGCCGTCTTTGGTAAAACTTACGGAAGTAACGGATGCTTGATGGCCTAAAAAACTTCTCACCTCACGCCCTGTGCTTACCTCCCACAGCTTAGCCGATTTATCTTTACTTCCAGTTGCCACATAATTGCTATCGGGGCTAACAGCCACAGCAAACACTGCTAGTTCATGCCCTTTTTGAATAACGGTTTCGATAGATTGGGCAATCGCACAAGCGGGAAATAAAAAAAGCGCGCAGAGAAATTTCATGTACCAAAGATAACGAAGGATTATGTAGCATTTTCAGTGCTGCTGGAGTATCGGCCACTGAAAAAAAAGCCTAACTCGTTTGTAGTCTCGTTTGTAGTCTCGCGGGTTAAGAACACCCTGGGAGAAATCATTATCTTCGAAAGATTCTGTATTTTGTAAAATATCACTATGCATAAACACCATATAATTCTACTTAGTATCTTTCTCGCAGTAGGTATAACAACCAATGCGCAAAATCAATTTGCAACTTGGACGGATATCGAACTGAAACTTTTTAATGGCATAGTTCAGCGCACCATCCAATTACCTTCATCCAAAGGAGGTTTTATCACAACATCATACAAGCCAGTTAAAGGTGAGTTCAACTATTTTACGGAAGCTAATATTGAATTTAAATTTGAGGTAAATGATGCAGCGTATTCAGGCAAAAGTAACTGGACAGTGGTGAACATAAAACAGTCATCGGATAATAAAGGAGGAGATGGAGCAGAGGTTAAGTTGCTTAGCGAAGATAAAAGGATTGAACTCACCATCCAGTTTTTAATGTATCCTGACCTTCCGGTTATTAGAAAAAAACTGACGATTAAAAATCTCAGCAATGAAATGGTGCGCCTCGAATCAGTGGATGTGGAACGGTTCACTACAGTAAACTATTGGGCATCCACCTTTAGTTGGATTTATAGCGACTACGGAAGAAGAAAGTCGATTGGTCCTTATGAAGGAAATATGCAAGATGCATTGATGATTGTTCACAACCCAGATTGGAAACAAGGCATTGTTATAGGCAATGAAGCTTCGGGTGTATTAAAACGAACTTCCGTATTTTGGAATT
Source organism: Cytophagales bacterium (assembly GCA_038205685.1). Taxonomy (GTDB): domain Bacteria; phylum Bacteroidota; class Bacteroidia; order Cytophagales; family Cyclobacteriaceae; genus ELB16-189. The sequence goes on from JBBRBQ010000031.1 coordinate 4,163, forward strand.
CTCCCGAAATCACTTCAGGTCTTACCCATAAAGATGCACGCTTTCCGTTTCGCAAATGGATAGGGGCGGGCGATGAATTTGAAACACCACAAGTGTTTACTATGGTGTACAATAATCATATGCAGGTTGATGAATTATTGAACACTGATGTGTCTGATTTTGTAAGGAGACACTTGGGTACACGTCTTTCTGAACTAAAAGAAAAGCCAACATTCGTATATAATACCTGGGAGCCATTTCATAGTAACATCAACGAAAAATTGATTATGGAATTGGCCAAAGCTGCCGCTGCTACAGGCATGAAAGAATTTGTGATAGATGATGGTTGGCAGGATAATTATGGCGACTGGGGCATTGACAAAACAAAATTCCCGAATGGGCTGAAACCTATTTTCGATTTTATCAAATCTTTGGGAATGAAACCCGGCTTATGGGTAAGTGTAGGAAGCGCGTCTTCATCAAGCAAAGTGTATCATGAACATCCTGAATGGTTTGTTCGCGATAAAAACGGAAAATTCGCAAACTTACATTCTGATGCTGCAAATGATACGGTAATTCGTTCTGCCTGTTATTCTTCTGGTTGGAACGAATACATCAAAAAGATATTGCTAAAATTGACGGTAGACTATGGCTTAGAATATCTTAAACTTGATTTTTCTGTAGTTACCAGCGCCTATGTTTTTGATACTGAACGGTCGGGCTGTTATGCCACTAACCACGAGGGGCATAAAGACCACAATGAGTCTCTGTTTACAAATTATGAGCAGATGTGGAAATTATTTGATGAACTCCATTCTGCAAAACCCAGCTTGTTTATTGATTGTACTTTCGAGGCCATGGGTGGTTTGCAGTTAATTGATTATGCCATGCTTAAACATGCAGAAGGAAATTGGCTTTCTAATTTCAATGAACCCAACAATCAGGGCGACCTTCGCATTCGCAATATGGCTTGGTGGCGGTCGCCAGCTATATCGGCTACTGCATTGGTAATTGGAAATCCTAAAATGGAAGATAAAGGTTGGGAATTGCATATTAAATCGTTGGCTGGTGCACTGCCTATAATGTTGGGTGACCCCCGAAAACTATCTCCCAGTGAGTTAAAAAAATATCGCCTCTACGCTGACTGGTTGCGCTTAATGGAAGAGCGATATAATATCATGAGTTTTCGGCAGGACTTACCCGGCTTTGGCGAACCCAACGAAGGTGATTGGGATGGGTTTCAGCGCATCAACACCGAAACTAAATCGGGAGGTATTGTAGGCGTATTTCGTCATGGCTCCATTGAAGCAAAAAGAATAGTAACTATTGAAAACCTGCTGCCCGAAAGATTCTATCGTATAAAAAAAATGGATGGTAATGAAATAGCCACTTTATCGGGTCAAAATCTAAAAGTAAAAGGTTTCGAATTATCTTTATCTGAATTCTATTCAGGAGAATTATTAGAAGTAGAGATTAAGTGAGTTTGATTTGAACAGCTCTCAAAAAACCAGATACGTGTAAATTCGCGAATCGGGCGAGAGCTTTCATAGCTGTAAAGTTTAGTGAGAAAAACCATCAAAATTAATTACATATAAGAGTGCAATATCAATGCCGATTATTTTCTGACCTTTGCGATCTTTTTTAATTATATGGTCAACAAGACAGAACAGCAGGAGCGGGAATATTTGGAGGAAATCAAAGAAAAATTATCACTTGCCATTGCTCGCATAGACGAAAGCGTTCGTCAATATTCTACGGAGCTCCGACAGAATAAAGAATACATATATGAGCATCAATCGGGCATGGATGAAGCAGATATGGTGTCTGCAGGACAATCCATTAACCGCATGGCATTTACGGGCGAATCGGCAGTAGCCAAGAAACGAAAACTGATGAAGTTGATTGCTTCGCCCTATTTTGGTCGCATAGATTTTAGTTATTCGGATAAAGAACAGTCAGCTATCTATATTGGCATCTACACTTACTTTGATGAAACGTTACGAGCTAATCTCATTTACGATTGGCGGGCTCCCGTTTCTTCTTTATTCTATGATTATGAATTAGGTCAAGCTTCTTACACTACCCCTTCCAGAGAAATAAAAGGAGATATTACTGTGAAACGACAGTACAAGATCAGCGAAGGGAAAATGGAATTCATGATCGAAAATGCAGTAAACATTCATGATGAAATTCTTCAAAAAGAATTAAGTAAATCTTCAGACGATAAGATGAAGAATATTGTCGCGACTATTCAACGTGATCAAAATATGGTTATTCGGAATGAGTCGGCAAGTGTAATGATTATTCAAGGAGTTGCCGGCTCAGGTAAAACATCCATTGCCTTACATCGTATTGCTTTTTTATTATATCGCTTTCGCGAAAGTATTAAAGCAAAAGATATACTCATTATTTCACCTAACAAAGTATTTGCTGACTACATCTCGAATGTTTTACCAGAACTTGGCGAAGAGCACATCCCTGAAATGGGAATGGAAGAGTTAGCCTCTGAACTGCTTGAATCTAAATATCCTTTTCAAACTTTTTACCAGCAGGTATCAACCCTACTCGAAAAGCCTGATGTTGCCTACATTAAACGCATTCAGTTTAAATCAAACTTTGAATTCTTAAGTAAGCTCAACCAGTATCTCATTCACATAGAAAATAATTACTTCACGTTTACTGAACTGAAAGTAGGCAATACTATTGTTCCCTTTCCTTTTATCAAAGATAGATTCAGGGCATATCATAGAGTTCCCTTGCTAAAACGATTCCCACAAGTAGTGAAAGACATTCAGGACTATGTAAGAAATGAGACGCAGAGAAAACTACAAGGAAACGAAAAGGCACTCATTTGGAATGCTGTGCCCAGGATGTTTAAACTAAATTCGGTATTTGATCTATACAAAGATTTTTATGCATGGCTGGGAGAAAGTAAATTATTTAATATGGATCAAGGCATACTTGAATATGCTGATGTATTTCCCTTAATCTATTTTAAAATCAGGCTCGAAGGCATAGCATCGTACGATCATGTGAAACATTTGCTAGTAGATGAAATGCAGGATTATACACCTGTACAATATGCAGTGTTATCCAGAATGTTTAAGTGCAAAAAAACCATACTAGGTGATGTAGGTCAAAAAATAAATCCGTATAGTTCGTCTTCCTCACAGGTAATCAGTGAAGTATTTCCGCAAGCGGATATCATAAAACTTCTTAGGAGCTATCGATCAACTTATGAGATCACAGCGTTTGCACAACTTGTCTCTAACAACCCAGAATTGATTGCTATGGAGCGACATGGAAAAGTACCCGAAGTGAATTGCCTGATGAGCAATAGGGAAGAACTGGAGGAAATTAAAAGGCAAACATTGCTTTTTAAAGAATCAGGTCATCAATCGCTTGGCATCATTTGTAAAACACAAGACCAAGCTTTATTTGTTTACGAAGAAATAAGAACACAAGGGGTTCATTTACTCACTGCAGATAGTACCTCTTTTAACTATGGTGTGATTATTACCACAACCCACCTTGCCAAAGGGCTTGAGTTTGATGAAGTGTTGATACCTTTTACTTCTGCGAGAAATTATTGTACAGAGATGGACAGAAGTATGCTTTACATCGCTTGCACCAGAGCCATGCATCAGCTCACATTGTTATATACTAAAGATAAAAGCGCTTTTCTATGATTTAGATGTCTAGTTTCATTCATGTCAGAATTTAAGAAATGAAATCCTTTTCGATAATTATTGTTTTCATTTTTCTAAGCTCATTAGCCTTGTTCAGTTTGGAAAGAAAAACCGTATGGCATTGAGGAGGGTAGGGGAAAATGATTTTTTTCCGAAGCCCTAGTTAAGGTTTTTATAAGTTCGTATCACGTTCCCGTTATGAAACATGGTATTATAAAAAACTCGTAAAAGTGCTGGGGCAAATAATTCTTGCAACAAGTTTTAAAATTTACTTTCATTTTATTTTAATTGTTAATTTATTTTGTTTTAAAATCTGTTATAAGCGATAAATAATGCTATTCCAAAAAATATTATTGTTGCAGGAATATCTTTATACTCTTTCTTTTTTATGTGATAAGCAAATGCCAATGCCATAATTGTAGCAATGCCTGAAGCTGCCATTGGTGTTAGCACAGGAAAAATTCCTGTAAGCATAGGCACAATTAAACCAATGGCTCCCATAATTTTTGCAATGCAAATTAATAGTACTGCCTTTGGCGAATATTCGTTGAGCCACGATAGTTTTGGTTTTAATTTTTCTCTTAAAAGATAGATGATGATGCCCGATGCTAAAAAAACTGTTGCAAGTATGCCTTGCATAATCCAAGTTGTTGTATTCATTTATTTTTATTGTTTTAAATTTTATGTGAGAATGCTAATGAGAGCATGATACCTTGTGCCACGATGCCCGCGTAAATAATTACTAAAGCCCTCTTTTTGCTTTTATCTATTTTACTTGCTCTTAATAACAAATAGCCGACAAGTTAATTAAATGCTCCCCAAAGTACATTGATGAGTGGGGTGGAATTTCCTAAGCCAGGTGGATTGCCAAAGGGTGAGGGAAATGAGTTTCCTGAAATGCCTTGTACATAATGCGGAATTGAATTTGCCAAGAATGCTCCGCTAAAAAATGAGGCAACATAGTTGTACCATTTTAATTTGTATTTTTTTTCATTTTCCATTTTTATTTTCTTTAAAATTTATATCCGATATGGACTGTTGCAAATGGTGTGAATGGCTGAATATGATATTCGTGGCTGCCTACAATGGTATTCGGAATTACTTTGTCGGAAAATGCTTCCTGAATAATTCCTGTGTAGCCTATACCCGCCCAAGGTTTTAGATATAACCCGATTTTTTCAAAAGGATACCATTTGTAGCCTGAAGTCAATACCACCATTCCTATATTAGTTCTATGTTGGTTAATTTGTGGCTCGTTATTGTTGGTCAAGTTTATTTCTTGTGTAAATAATTGAATGCCACTAAACCATTTTTGATTTGGCTTTGAGTAATAATATTCTGCTTCTACACCCATGCCTTGATTAATTTTATAATGCCAACCTTGGTTTTTATTTTTAGCATCAAGGTTCATAATAAATTCTGGCATTGAGGCTTTGACAATAATGGCTAAACCGTACACAAAATGCTTGGACTGTTTTGGTTGCCAAATAAAATGACCACCAATACCTTGCAATGCAATTGGTACTATGGGGTCAATTTCAAAAGAAAAACTACTCTTACGAATGATAGTAACTGTTTGAGCTTGGCTGTGAAAACTTGTGATCAGCATTATCACGATTGTTATAATCACTAAGATTTTTTCATTCATTTTATTTTTGATTTATGGTTTCTAAAATTGCATTGTTATTAAAAACTAATTCTGTTGAGTAACTCTGTTTATTTTTTCTTGCATACTGTTGAAGCCAGTTATTTTTTCTCCATTCATTACCTCCTCTCGTTGTAAAAGTTTTCCAAACAATAAAAGTCCAATTGGTTGAAGTGAAAGGGTAACGCCACACTTCGGTAAATGATGAAATGATTGCTTTCTTGCCTGATGGCGATAACACAACTATTTTTCCATCGGGTTTCAATACTCGTAATGCTTCATTCAGCAAGAATGTTTTTGTGCTATCGTCTAATAGAAACAGGACGGAACAAAAGGTTACTACATTAAATTCGTTGTCAGCAAACTCCAATTTTTTGTTTACTTTTTCATAGAGAAATGAAACATTTTTATTCATCAATCTTTTTCTTGCTTCGTTTATCATTGATGTATCAATATCAATTCCTGTTAACTGCAAATTTTCATTTTGCTTAATTAGTAATTCCAATAATTTGCCAGGCCCAGTTCCAATGTCTAAAACCTTGATACTATTTTTATCGGCTAAAACTGCATCTACAACAGGTTTAAGGAATAATGGATACCAGCCACTAGTTTGAGCTTTTAAGAAAACTTTTTGAGCTTTAGCCGCTAAAGTTATTAGCAGAATAGAAAGTGCAATAATTATATACATTAACTTCATATTTAGAATATTTAGATATAGCAAAAAAAATATTATGTGTTCAGAATATCTTTTAAAGTTGTCTTACTCAATTCTTTTTTTACCACGTTTTCAATATTATTGAGTGATTCTATAACCGTTTTTTTGATACTATCAGGTCTTTTCCCTTTGGCTTTTAATTCAAAACTTGTTTGAAAAAGGGGCTTTTGATTTTCAATGGCAAGTAAGATGTCAAGTAGAGTAATTTGTTCAGCATTTTTTGTAAACCTAACACCGCCATTAATACCTTCTTTTGATTCCAAAATTCCTGCACGAATTAAATTATTAAATATAACCGACAACGTTGGCTTTGGAATATCCAACAAGTCCGACATTACCTTGGCAGAAATGTATTCTGTTTCTCCTCTTCTGATTTTGTCAGATATAAAAGCCAATACCAAAATTGATTTTGTAAAAGAAAGCGAGTATGCCATAACTATATATTCGTTATATTTAGATTACAAAGTTAAGCAAGTATTTTAATCTTCCAAAGATTTATGAGGAATTTATAAAATTGTCAAAGTGGTGTGATTTAAAGAGTCTGACTATAACTGTGTTGTTTTTGTTCTCAGCTTAACTTTTTTTGGTTCGGTACTAACTCGATAATTTCATAGTAAAATATTTTTGTATATTTTGACTATATTAACTTATTCTAAAGAAAGAATCGTGAAAGTCCTTATTTATACAAGAGAATACCCACCGTACGTTTATGGTGGCGCTGGGGTGCATGTGGAATATTTGGCTCGAGAATTATCTCGCTTAATGGATGTTGAAGTTCGATGTTTTGGTGACCAAGATCGAATTGATGGGCGGCTGACGATTATGGGTTTTAAGCCTGACGAACTTCACATGAAAAGCACAAACCCCCAATTAATTCCCATATTAAATACCTTGAATACGTGCGTCCAAATGAATAGCGGGAAGCTGGATGCAGACTTGATTCATTGCCACACGTGGTATGGCCAGTTCGCTGGAATAGTTTCTAAGCTTTGTTACGGAACGCCTTTGATTCTGACGACTCATTCCCTAGAGCCATTGAGACCTTGGAAAAGAGAGCAGTTAGGGCGAGGATATGATGCCTCGTGCTGGATTGAAAAAACAGCCATCGAAATGGCCGATCGGGTAATTGCCGTTTCCAATGAAGCAAAACAAGATGTGCTCAATCATTTTAACGTAGCTGAAGGGAAAATAAGTGTTATCTATAATGGTATAGATTTGGAGGAATATAAGGCTACAACAGACACATCGGCATTGGATAAGTATAAGGTAGATAAATCCAAGCCCTTTATACTTTTTGTCGGACGTATAACCAGGCAGAAGGGCATTATCCATTTAGTAAATGCCATAAAATATATTAACAGTGAGGTTCAAATTGTTTTGTGTGCTAGTGCCCCTGATACTGAAGAAATCCTAATTGAAATGAAGGTCAGTGTTGAGGCTGTCATGAAAACAAGGAGCAATATTGTTTGGATCACTGAAATGTTGCCAAAAAATGAAGTGATTCAATTTTATTCACACGCGGCAGTCTTTTGTTGTCCATCTATTTACGAGCCTTTTGGGATCATCAATATAGAAGCAATGGCATGTGGGACGCCTGTTGTGGCGAGCAGGGTTGGTGGCATCAAAGAAGTTGTTGTTGACGGTGAGACAGGAATACTTGTGCCACTTGAGCAGGAAAAGACTGCGCCATTTGAACCCTCCAATCCAGATAAGTTCTCTTATGATCTTGCAGTAGGAATTAATAGACTATTAGCAGATAAAGATTTGAGGGGAATGATGGCCTCAAGAGGAAGAAAACGAGTGGAGAAACATTTTAACTGGAAGGCAATAGCTATACAAACCCAGGAGTTATATAAATCTATCTTGAGCGATGCACAAAAATAATGTTTTAGCAATTATCATGGGCGGTGGCCAAGGGTCTCGTTTATATCCGCTAACCGCTGATCGAGCAAAACCAGCGGTTCCTATTGCTGGCAAATATAGGTTAGTGGATATCCCTATTTCCAACTGCATTAACTCCAACATCCAGAGGATGTGCGTACTAACACAGTTTAATTCTACTTCACTAAACCGCCATATTAAAGACACATATCATTTTAGCAGTTTCAGTAACGCTTTTGTAGACATACTCGCTGCAGAACAGACAATAGCAAGCAAAGATTGGTTTCAGGGAACAGCAGATGCAGTCCGTCAAAGTATGCATCACATTCTTCTTCATGACTTTAAATATGCCTTGATCCTTTCTGGTGATCAATTATATCAAATGGATTTCAATGACCTGATCCAAAAACATGCTAAATGCGGAGCAAAGATTACAATTGCAACTCAACCCGTTAAAGCCCACGAGGGAACTTCCTTTGGTATCTTAAAGACCGATAGCGAAAATCTAATTACGCATTTTGTCGAAAAACCGGACGCAAATGAAATTCTCAAGTGGAGTTCCGATGTGAGTGATTCAATGAAATTGAGCGGCAGATTATATTTAGCATCCATGGGTATTTATCTATTCGATCGAGACTTACTCATTGAGCTTATGGATAATCCCACGACTAACGACTTCGGCAAAGAGATTATACCCCAGTCAGTGGGAAAACATAAGATACTCAGTTATCAGTTTGAAGGTTATTGGACGGATATAGGAAATATTGATTCCTTCTTTGACGCCAACTTGAGCTTAACCGATGATATTCCCAGTTTTAATTTATATGATAATGCCCAACGCATTTTTACGCGAGCTAGGATACTTCCAACATCCAAAATCTCTGGCACATTAATCGATCATGCAGTAGTGGCAGAAGGATGTATTATTCACGCAAAAAGTATCGAGAGATCTATTGTTGGTATTAGGTCGAGAATTGGAAAGGGTAGTGTGATTAGCAACACCTATATAATGGGAAACGACTCGTATGAGAGCCTTGAGGAGATGGAGAAAGTTGACGTTTTGATGGGTGTTGGTGAATGGTGTACTATCAAAAATGCCATTCTGGATAAAAATTGTCGAGTTGGTGATAACTCAACAATAATCGGTGGGGATCATTTAATGGATATGGAGACTGATTTGTTAGCAATTAGAAATGGTATAGTGGTGATAAAAAAAGGAGCCCATATACCAAAGGGATTTACGTTGCAATGACTTAAAACTGGATTGTAACCCAATCAGTAACCATATCATTCTTGATACGGAATCGTGTGACGACTACCTGCTCAACTAGCGCCAGTGCCATTCTTTCACATTTCAAATTGTCGGAGTTTATTATGCTTAGTCTTACGAATTATATTTCTTATAATTCTCCTCAGATTGAGGATTTCTTTTTAATACAAGTTTCGTAGTCTTTTCTAAATAGGCATTGGGAGCATCGATCCAGTCAGCTGTTAACGTGGTGATTTGTTCCGGCTTAAATTTCCCACTTTGTATCAATGGTAATATTTCTGGAATATCTCTACGTGGATGTGATACCCCAATATGGAAGGTGGCACTTTTGGAATACATATCCATAACGGAAGCGGTGTTTCCTTTTTTAAATAAAAAGCAGTGCTTGTGCATATACCACCAGGTGAAAGCATACGGAGCGCAAAATTCAATTTTTCTACCGAACCACTCGCGTCAACTGTAATGGGATAACCATCCCTTAATAACGATGTTGCTAAATTCTTTAAAGAAACTCCTTTCGTTATTTGAATAGGATTAGCTCCAGCTTTCTCAGCTATATCAAGCCTGGTTTTACTGACATCAACATAATCTACACGAGTTGAACCTAAAGCAACAGCTAATGAAGCTGCCTAGAGGCCAATGCTTTTGGCAGCGCCACCCATGATTAACACCGGGGCATTGGGCATTCTCTTTAATTGTGGCCCAACCGTTCTATATGCGTCTGAGATATTATCGCTAAGAGAAGAGCAATGATAGGGGTTCACATTGTCGGGCAACTCTATTAGCATTGTATCGGCAAAGGGTACACGTAATAAATCACTTACACTTCCTCCCCATGGGCCCGTTCCTTCTCCAAAACCATATGCTGATAGTAATTTGTTATCACCAGTATTGCCACAGTTTGAATAAATACCAGTGCTGCAAGTAGGGCATATTCCACAGGAAATGGCCCATGGCACTATCACAACTTGTCCCTTTCGGAATTGATGAACATCATCACCTGTTTCTACAACCTCTCCAATGCACTCATGACCAACACAAAAGGGACCTGCAAATGGATTCTTGCCGAAAACATCTAGTACCTTCTTATCCAAAAAGTGAATATTAACTCCAAGCCTAATTGCTTTACTAAAATTATGAAATAGAAAAATACTATCGCCATCACACCGCGAAGCTACAAATGGTCTAATGATTGCTTCTTTTGGATGCTGTATTTTCGGTGCTTCTTTCTCCCTCCATTCCAACTTATTCTTTTTTATTAACGTCAATTCTTTAATCATTTTGCAAGGGATTGGTTATTTTGTAAGACCATCTAAATTGTCAGTTGTAACAAAAAACCTGATGCTTAAAAGAAATAAATTTTCAAAAATGTATTTGGTGATAATTTTGATAACCGACCCCACATTTCGCTGAAAGGACTTACTCCAAACGAGGCATACAAAAATATCATCCTTGATGTGGAATTGTTGATGGATTTAAAGAAGAACAAGAGAGGAAAGAATATAATTTCCTGAACCAGTGCCAACATTGTTGAGAATAAAAAAAACAAAATAAACCACAAAAAACCTGAACAGACATTGCGACCAGTTCAGGTTTTTATAAGTTAGTATCGTGTTCCAATTATGAAACATGGTATTATAAAAAACTCGTAAAAGTGCGGGCAAACTGTAGTGCAGCATAGTATCTACTGGAAAGGGTAGGTAGGAGTTGAATTCCGACCAAAACCTACCTGACTGACCGTTAACTATTTATTAAGTTTATTCTTTTTGTATTTTAAGAATGTTCAAATAGCCAACCCATCGGAGAAACTTTTCTTTCGGATGAAAGTCCATATTTGGTTATACTTTTATCTTTTATAAACTGCACAGCTTCATCAATAGAATCGGTAACAAGAATTAAGTTCAGGTCGTCTGGTGAAATCGTCTTTTCACTTTTCATCATTTCAATATGTTCAAGCAATTTATTGTGAAATGCCTTATCAAACACAATGATCGGGAACTGATTGATCTTCTTTGTTTGGATAAGTGTGAGCGCTTCAAAAAGTTCATCCATCGTACCGAAGCCTCCTGGAAACACAATAAAAGCATAGGAATATTTTATAAGCAAAGTCTTTCTTACAAAGAAGTATCGAATGGTAACCCATTTATCAAGATATTGATTTGGTTTCTGTTCTACAGGCAAAACTATATTGCATCCAACAGAACGGCCTCCAACATCTTTCGCACCGCGGTTGGCCGCTTCCATTAGTCCGTGACCTCCTCCCGTCATAATAGTAAAACCAAGTTTTGCAATCTCCGAAGCAGTCTTCCTGGCCTGAACATAGTATTCATGATCTTCTGTGAATCTTGCCGACCCAAAAAAAGTAACACAAGGACCAACAAAATGCAAAGCCCTGAAACCGCGAATAAACTGGATCAATATTTTAAACGTAAATCTTAATTCAAGCCACCGTGATTGTGGCCCGTGTAAAAATTTTATTTCCGATTTTACTTCCGGCATGGTTTAGTTTTTATTAACGAACAAATTAGGCTTAACAATTTTAATTAAATTCTTTCGCTCATTATTTCTATTTCTTGTAAAAGCTTTTACACCTTCAAACCAAATCACAGAAGCGAAGCCCGTAAATATACTTACCACGAATTGGAATCCCTTTAGTTTTTCAAATCCGAAAAAGCGTGTTAAGACCGGGATAAAAAGAAGCGAGGCTGTCAGCAACAGCGTTGCTGCGATAATCATCCATACAAGATTATTCTTATAACGCAAAGTGGTAAAAATGGAATAATAGAAGGATCGATTTATTAATGTCAGAAAAATATTGGCAGATATTAATGTGGTAAATATCATGGTTCTGGTTACAGCCTCATCGTATGTATACTGAACAGATAATTGGTAAATGAACAGAGTGCCCAATGTAATGACCAATCCCTGTATGATACTTGCTGTCAATTCTTGCAAGTTGAAAAAGGTAGTAGTAAAGTGCCTTGGTATTTGTCGCATAACATTTTTCTCCATGGGCTCATTTTCATAAATTATAGAACATGTTGGCCCCATGATTAGCTCAAGGAAGATGATATGAATGGGTGAGAAAATGTTGGGATATACCCATCCCAATGCAAGCGGGATAAACACAGTGAGAATAATTGGAATATGAATGGAGATGATATATTGGATGGCCTTTTTAAGATTAGCATAAATCTTTCTTCCCATAGCAATGGCATCCACCATTTTAGCAAGGTCATCATCAATAAGTATTAAGGAGGAAACCTCTTTAGCTATTTCAGTTCCTTTCTTTCCCATAGCAATACCAATGTGAGCAGCTTTTAATGCAGGGCCATCGTTTACACCATCGCCAGTCATGGCTACAATCTGCCCGTTGGCCTTTAGCGCATTTAGGATTTTTAGCTTTGCATCAGGAAACATGCGCGTAAAAATGTTAACCTCCATGACCTTTTCATTTACTTCCTTGTCATTCAACTTTAGTAGTTCGTCCCCATTCATGGTCCTTTCAGCACCTCGGAAATTAATTTGCCTTGCAATAGTAGAAGTGGTGGCGGCATTATCTCCCGTAATTATCTTAACCACAATTCCTGCCTTGTAAAATGACTCAAATACTTTGGCAATATTTGCTTTAGGCGGATCATAAAAAGAAACCAGCCCCTTGAACTTAAATTTGAATTGCTGCTGTTGGGAAGGAAAATTGTTTCCATTCAACTCTGCCACACCAACCCCTAACACCCTAAACCCTTCCGTTGTTAATTTTTGAAGTGCATCGTTGATGTTTATAGTTTCTTCATTTGAAAGCTCGGATACTTGCATCATGGCTTCTGGTGCGCCTTTGGCTGCTATAATCCGATGACCGGTAGCATTCTCAAGTATATGGGTCATCATGGGAGGGTTTCCACCCAGCGGATATTCTTGTACCATCTTGTATTGTGGCCTTTCATCGACTGAAACAATTTTTTTATATGTTTCATGCAAAGCCTTCTCCATAGGATCAAACGGAATAGGTTCACTTGCCCACATCGCTAATGTGATCAGCGCTTTTTCTTCATCACCTGCATGATCTGTTGTTATTTTTTTTGTTGATAAGGCAAATACCTTTGCAAGGGTCATCCGATTCTCCGTAATCGTTCCGGTTTTATCGGTGCAGATTACGGTAGCACTACCCAATGTCTCAACTGTTTTAGCTTGCTTTACAATAATCCCCAGCTTCATCAGCCGCCATGCACCCATGGCCATGAAGGTGGTAAAGGCCACCGGGATTTCTTCCGGTAAAATACTCATTGCTAAGGTTAGTGCTTTCAGTAAACTGTTCAATACTTCATGCGAATAAAAAAAATTGATAGCCCATACGATAAAGAAAATGACAACGCCCACCAAAGCCATCTTTTTAACAAAGTTGCTGATCTGTTTTTGCAATGGGGTTTCTTCTTCTTGGATGGATTGAAGGCTCTTTCCGATTTTACCCAATGCCGTATTTATTCCAATGGCCTCAACCTGGCAGATAGCAAGCCCTCCAGCTACCGTTGTACCTTGAAATACCTGATTGTTTTTATCGCCTTTGTTTTTACTCACTGATAAAGATTCACCCGTGAGTATAGATTCATTAACAGTGAAATCATTAGAATGAAGAATGATACCATCGGCAGGAATAGCGGCTCCCTCTTCAATCACCATGCAATCACCCATAACGATTTCTTCCCGCTTGATTTCGATAATTTTTCTGTCGCGGATTACTTTACAGATAGGCTTCGTGAGTGTTTTCAATGCAGACAATGCATTACGGCTTCTTGATTGTTGATACAATGAAATACCTGCCACTAAAAAAATTGCCGAAGTCATGAAAATTCCATCACCCATTTTACCACTGATGAAATATAACATCGCTGCTACGAGAAGTATCACGAGCATAGGATCCTTAAGGATACCTTTTAGTGCAGTAAGAACATGATGCTCTTCATGGAACACTTCATTAATACCATACTTAACACGTGCTTCCAGAACTTGCTCAGTGCTTAAACCCTGTATTCCGTATTCAGAAAAAGCAGGCATGATATAGTTTTCCGGTTGAGTTTAGATTGATCGCTAGTTTAATTCAAGACCAAACATAAAAAATGAAAAGCTTGGTTGACATTGAAGTCTCTTTATATGCCACTAAATAGTTGAACTACCTCAAGATACTTGGGCTGAATAACATTCCATTTCATTCGATCACGAATAGCTTGTGTATACGCTTCAATATTTTTTCCTTCTCCATGAACAGTAAATGTAATTTTAGGTGCGCGTTTAAATTTTTTCATCCAGTCAAATAGTTCTTCACGGTCTGCGTGGCCTGAAAGCGAACTCATGTTTTCTACGTGGCAATTGACCGGTACATCTTCACCAAAAATCCTAAGAGAAGGCTCTTTATCAACCAGCCTTCTGCCGCGCGTGCCCTCTGCCTGATAGCCGGAAACCAAGATGGTATCCTGAGGATTTCGTAGCCGATGGTAGAGGTGATGAACAATACGGCCACCGGTCATCATGCCACTGGAAGAAATGATAATAGCATTCGTTTTAATTTCATTCAATGTTTTTGAATGCTTCGAAGTCTTAACAAAAACCAGCATGTTCGTTTCGAGTTGCTGAGCAAACGATGATTGGTCAAATTTAACTTTATGATACTTCGGGTATTTGTAATATAGATAGGTCGCTGATATGGCCATCGGACTATCAATATACACCGGCACATCCGGAATTTTATTCTCTGCCATAAGTTTGTGAAAGTAGTATAGTAAAACCTGGGTGCGTCCAACAGCGAATGCAGGAATCAATAGTACGCCTTTATTGAGCAAAGTATCCTTCACGATCCGTTCCAGATCTGCTGATGGGTCACCTGCCGGATTATCTTTATTTCCATACGTTGACTCAATGAATAAAATATCAGTGTCATCAATGGCTGTAGGGGCGTTAAGCATTATATCATGGTTACGGCCAAGGTCACCTGAGAACACAATCTTTTTTGTTTGATTGTCACCTTTAATGTACAGTTCGGTAATAGCAGCACCCAGCAAATGCCCGGCATCTTTATATACAATTTCAACCGTATCACTTACTCTTATTTTTTCTTCGTAGTTGTAACGTTTGAGCAACGGAAAAACGCCTTCTGCATCTTCCGATCTGTAAAGTGGTTCTGCGTTAGCATGTTTAGAATAGCCTTTTTTATTGGCATAGCTTGCCTCTTCTTCCTGCAACTTCGCTGAATCTAATAACATAAGCTCCATGAGATCAGCCGTTGGATAGGTACAATAAATGGGGCCGCTGAAACCTTCTCTAACAATCTTTGGTAAGTAGCCTGTATGATCAATGTGCGCATGGCTGATAACCACAGCATCAATGGAAGATGGATCGATCGGAAATGGATCCCAGTTCCGCAGTCTGAGTTCTTTTAACCCTTGAAAGAGACCGCAGTCAAATAATAATTTAAAACCACCAATATCAAGTAAATAGCGTGAGCCCGTCACTGTGCCGGTTGCGCCAAGAAATTTTACACTTACATCCATGTTGCAATCTCGTGAAATTAGAAAACCTATTCCTGATAAAAATCATGTTTATGGCTGATCATGCTCACCGTCAGCGTTGGAGCTATACGATACATTTTGGTTTATAAAATGTTTCTGATATTAAAAATATATTGAAATTTTGAGAAAAGTTCCTATTTATAAACTACTCACTGCTTCCGTTAATAAATATTTTGGTGACCAGATGCCAGAAATGCTTTTCCGAAATTGAAGCAGTGTTGCGACTTCAATATATCCACTTGGATTGGTTACTTTAATTAACTCAGACAAGCACATCTGTTACTCCTTTAATCCTAATCAATACAGTGTTCTTTCGAACTGATAATTTTTGAAGCGATCAAATGCAGCTTTTTCTAAGGCTTCACGATGATTTGGGTGAGCAATTTCAATAAGGGCTTTCGCTCTTTGCCGCAAGTTTTTCCCGTACAAATAAGCTACACCATACTCGGTAACTATATAATGAGCATGGGCTCTTGTAGTAACAACGCCAGCACCTGATTTGAGCATGGAAACAATTCGCGAGGTTCCTTTTAATGTAGTAGATGGCAAAGCGATGATTGGCTTACCACCCTCTGATAATGCAGCACCGCGCATAAAATCTATTTGGCCACCAACACCCGAGTAGTGATAAGTGCCAATGGAATCCGAGCAGACTTGCCCAGTAATGTCAACCTCAATAGCACTATTAATGGCAGTAGCTTTGGGATTGATTCGAATTACAGATGCATCATTAACATAGTCAATGCTCAAAACCACAACCGATGAATTATCATCAACAAAGTCATATAGTTTTCTAGAGCCAAGCAAAAAGCCAGTTGCAATTTTGCCACGGTATTTTTTCTTATGCTCATTGGTGATAACGCCTTTCTCCACCAATGGAAGAATAGCATCAGTAAACATTTCAGTGTGAACACCCAGCTCTTTATGATTTGTCAGATTGGCGAGAACAGCATCAGGAATCGAGCCTATCCCTGCTTGAATCGTTGCTCCGTCTTCTATCAATTCCGCACAATGAACTCCAATCCTCATAGCTATTTCTGATATAGGCTGAGTGGAAATAATTTCAGGGAGTTCTTGTTCGTGATAAACCAGGGCATCAAAGAAATCTATCTTGACAATCCCATCCCCCATGGTTCGTGGCATTCTAGGGTTAACTTGGGCAATTACATACTTTGCCTCTTTTACTGCAGATGCAGCAATATCTACTGAAACTCCAAGTGAGCAATAACCATGTCTATCAGGAGGGGAGACTTGAACAAGAGCTACGTCAATGGGCAGTATTTTTCTTCTGAATAGATTGGGGATTTCACTCAGAAAGACGGGGACATAATCACCACGGCCATCATTCACAGCCTCTCTTACATTCTGTGAAACAAACAAAGAGTTAATGCGAAAGTTTTCCGCATATTTTTTGTCAGCAAAAAGTGCTTCTCCCTGTAAACTCATACTGATGAGTTCAACGCCCCAAAGCTCATCCGCTCGCTCGACCATTTTTTTTATTAGATAGTGAGGCGTAGCAGCACCGCCATGAATAAAAACACGATCTCCAGCTTGTATTTTTTTTAAAGCTTCCTCGCCTGTAACATATTTTTCCATTTCTGTTTTGGTTCAATACCAGCTATTTTATAACATCCATAATTTCAATTTTGGTTTACCCTTGATAAAGGAAAAGTAATGCCTTATCCTTAAAGCCCGTCATCTATTGAAACAGTTTTGTTTTATCAGTTAAACAATTGGCGAAAGTCTCCAGTCTTCAATAAATAGAGCGAACCCAGAACAGATCCTGCCGCACTTAAAAACCTTATACTCACATCTATGCTTTTGAAATTTATACAAGGTTAATTTATGAATTTGAGTAAAAGATGACAAAAGTCATAATTATGGATGATGTTACGCCACTTGACAACAATAAAATTGGATGGACATTTGATACATTAAGTTAAGAAGTCATGAAAAAGATAATTGTACCATGTGATTTTTCGAAACCTGCAGTTAATGCATATCGGTTTGCGTTGGATATAGCAGCACAATCGAAGGGTATTGTACACTTGCTGCATGTAATTGAACTACCCGTAATATATGACTCTGTTGTGATACCTGCATTGTATATTGAGAATGTGCTATACAACGAATTGAAGGAAAGTGCAGACAAGAAGTTTATGAAGTTAACGGCAAGATATTTTAACGAAAAGGTAAAAATTATTGCTGAAGTAAAATTCGGGCCTATCCACCCGACCATCACAACTTATGCACAAGAAGAACAAGCCGACTTAATTGTTATGGGCACTCAAGGAGCAGAGGGAATGAAAGAATTTTTTATTGGCTCCAATGCCGAGAAAGTTGTACGCACTTCAACTGTGCCTGTAATTGTAATGAAGGATAATTTTAAAGGTCATGTTAAGAATATTGTTTTCCCCACTCTTTTCCAAACAGAAAGTCAGGAGGATTTGGTGATGAAAGTAAAAGTCTTACAAAATTTCTTTAAAGCACACTTGCATATTGTTTGGATCAACACACCACTTAATTTTAGCAATGACTCTGATACGCATGCAAAGCTCGAAGATTTCGCTAAAAGATTTATGTTGAAAAATTATAGCCTCCATATTTATAATTATACTGATAGTGAAGAGGGTATTATTCACTTCGCGGATGATATAGATGCGGATATGATTGCGATGGGCACACATGGCAGAAGGGGGCTTGCACATTTGTTTATAGGAAGTTTGGCTGAGAGTATAGTTAATCATTCAAAATATTTAATCTGGACTTCTGTATTGAAGAAGGATCAAGAAGTAATAAGTAAGTAAAGAACAAGAGTTTGTAATTGAGGTTGATTTGGTCTGCTATCATTGCGGTCAGCCTCCTGTATTTGGCTGCTAGAACAAACCCAAACAAGTGCCTTGAATAGACGAAGCATTGCTTGAACGGAAGAATCGATCAAATAGATGTTTGTGATCTTCAAGACGTATGCCTTGATTCGGGTAAGTGCATTGAACGACCCGTTTTAAATACACAACAAACAGAAAATTTTTTCTGAAAGTTTAGTTTAGAAAAAAGTGTTAATTATATAAGACATAAGTAAAGCCATACAATACTTTCACATTTTAACATAATCAACTTTACATCGTGGTAACAATTCAGCTACAGCGAAAAGGCATATAAAATAACGGTTGAAGCAGGTATCAAACATTACTTATTTCTATGATTCAACTGGCAAACTGTTGAAAGATGAAAAAATAAGTGCGTAGGGGAATAATTAATTAATGCCCGAGTGAGGTATTAATTAGGTTCAAAGTAAAAAATAAAATAAACATAAAAACAAACGAAGATTTACAAAGGGATGTTCAAAACGCCATTAAGTGGGAACCCTTGTTATAATTGATTATTAACAATTAAATTACAAAATATGTTTTATGATGGTTATCATTTTTGGGGAATGCACCTTACTTGGTGGTTCTTTTGGTTTTTAATGCTATTCTGGATCTTCGCTACACCGTATGATATTCCGGGGCAACGAAACAGAAGAGATTCTGCTCTCGATGTATTAAAAAGACGCTTTGCGTCTGGTCAAATAACAAAAGAAGAATATTATGACTCTAAGAAATTCTTAGAGAGAGGTTAGAATATAATCGAACAATTAAATAGTAATTAAATAAACAACAATTGAAATGGAAACAACAACTGAAATTAAAAAGACATCAAAGAAAGATAAAAGTAAACTACGAAAAGAAATAACCTCTTTGAAGAAGGCATTGAATGATTATAAATTGGAAAGAAGATCCAATTGGAAATCGTTTAAAAATAAAATGAACAACGATATCAGTCAACTAAAAAAGCTGAGCAAATGAAGACTGGGCTAGGTTAGCCATTCTTTTGAATCTTTGTAATGAACAATGAAACGCTACGTCTTATTTTCGAGAAGAACCCAGGGTTGTTCAATATCCTGCTAACAGGTGTATTGCTTCCTATGGGGATATTATGGCTAACAAATAGGCATAACCGAAAGCAGAGAGAAAGCGAAAAGTCACTTGAGAGCAAATACAATTCAAAAATAAATTTACGAAAACAAGAAAGAATAGTATATGCATCATTATTAAAAATTCTTTTCGAGGTGCAGCAACTATATATTTCTCTTGAGGGCAAAATTGTTTCTGCTAACGTTATTATAAATGCTTTAGGAAAATTTGAAGAATCGGTTTATCGGTATCATGGCGACATCTCAAATAACATGCTCTACCTTTCTTCATCCTCTATAAATCTGATTTACAAATTTTATCAGCAAATGAGCAATCTTAGAATTGAACTTATGAAACTTAGCGAGAATACGGAATACGATATGGCAACTATTGTTCTTTTTGATTCCTCACAACTAATGGCAAATAGTATTATTGAAATACAAGAAATGTTTATGAAGGAAAGGCCCGAGTTAAAAGTTCAGTTTAATAAGACCCAACAGGATGAGATGAAAAACCTTTGTGGCCTACCCCCATCAAAGGAAAAGAGGGAGAAATACGAGAAACAAAAACAAAGTTTACTAAGTCATGGTTTACAATAGAAATGAAAATTATCATTATTAATTGGCCGCATTAACAAATAAGATTGGAAAATAATTTATGATAGGTTTTATATAACAGAGGGTAACCTATTGTGAAATAATTTGGAACCTTATTACTTATAAAAAAATGATGACTAACATATCCGATCTTCTAATACTTTTAAAACTAAAACAGTCTAATACAAGAATTAAATTAGCTATTCTATTATTGCTAGTCTTATCAATCCCTACAATGGGACAAAGAAACCCGGGAAGTTTTTTGAAATCCAATCCTCCTAACTACAAAGTAAAAAGTGCGCTCGAAGTAGAAAGCTTATTCCCGATGTTTTTTTATGGAGGCTACCACTTGGGTGTAGGGTATCGGTTTGCCGAGAAGTTTAGGATACGTTTAAGTGTTATTAACAGCGGCACTTATGATGCTGAGCCAGCAGGAGTTTCAAACAATAAGGATAATTTTAAACGATACTATAAAACATCACCAAGTGTATTCTTCGGTTATAATGTGTGGAGAAATTTAGAACTGTATGCGTATTTGGAATATCACACATTTTCAATTGAACAAAAATCAACGGGTACCAAGCAAGATTTAAAAAGTATTGATGTTGGCCCAGGTATAGGCTATCAATTTTTTATAGGCAGAAGCATTTATATACAACCCGCCTTTCATGTTTATTTCAGAGGAAATAATTCATTGAATTTTCAATCTCAAACATACAATATACCAAACGTTGATCTCTCACCAGTTATGCGTGTAGGTTATCGCTTCTGGAAACAGTTTCCTGTCTAAGCAATTAACTTTTTAAAGATATGAATAACATTTATGATTGTATTGAATCTTGCCAAAAGTGCAGTGTAGCCTGCGAAACTTGTTCTACTGAAAGCATCAAGCTATCTGATAAAAATATATTGGCTTGTATTTTAGTTTGCCGTGATTGTGCTGACATCTGCTCATTGTACGCGAAACTAGGCTCTCGAAATTCTCGTTATAGCGAAGCATTATGTAAACTATGCGTAAATGTTTGCACAGTCTGTGTTGAAGAGTGTGAGAAACATGCAGCTCATCATGAGCATTGCAAAAAGTGCGCGGAGGCTTGTAGAAAATGTATTGAAGTTTGTGCTTAATCCATTTTATCCTATTGTAAGACTAAGTTTATTTTGTAAAAGTGCTTTGCCGCTGGTGAAATTACAAAGGAAAAATATCTGGAGGACAAGGTAATTAGTTAAACTAATAGAGCAAGTGATGATGGGTAGCAGTAAGTGACTGAATCCTGTCCTAAAAAAAACAGTTTAGATGAAGAAGATTGTAATTATTAACGGCCACCCAAATAAAACTAGTTTCAATTTTGCATTGGCTGAAGCATACAAAAAAGGAGCACTGGAAAACAATGTTGAAGTACGAGAGATAGTAATTGCCGATTTAAACTTCAACCTCAATCTTGAATTTGGTTATCAAAAAAGAATTGAACTTGAGCCAGACTTGATACAAGCGTGGGATAAAATAATATGGGCTGATCATTTAGTATGGTTGCACCCTGTTTGGTGGGGTGGTTTTCCTGCCGTTATGAAAGGGTTTATTGATCGGTTGTTTTTGCCAGGCATGGCATTTCAATACATAGAAGGCTCCGTGTTTTGGGATAAATTATTGAAAGGTAAAACGGCTCAGATTATTACCACGCTCGATCAACCAAGTTGGTATTATTGGTTAGTGTATGGCAGACCGAGCGTTAACCAACTTAAAAAATCAATCTTAGAATTTTGTGGTATAAAACCAGTAAGTGTCCATTATTATGGGATTGTAAGAAACTCCAAAGTAAATGTGAGAAATAGATGGTTGGCTGGAGTAGAAAAATTGGGTAGACAATGCAAGTAGCACTTTTTGTAGGCCAAATTTTCAAGTCGAATATTGTCAACTTGATAAATGAAAAAGTGAACGATTTAGATTGGATTGATTACCCTATAGCATCGTTTCTTTTTTTGGCAGAGAAGCAATAGTACAAATGTATGCCGATAGTTTGCGCAGGATGATTATTCAATTCTTATAACATGAACCGACTGATAATTTTAATAAGCATATGCTTTATTTTCGCTGGATGTGCAGTACAAGTGCATACAGTCTATAATCACAAAATTGATTTTACAAACTATAAAAAATTCTATTGGCTGAAGGGTGCTGAGTTTACCATCAAAGAGCCAAAGTATTTGAACGATTCGCTTGTAAAACAATTGATGCAAAGTGCCATTGAAAGTGAAATGAAACAGAAGGGTATTGAGTTTAATGCCGATGCTCCTGATTTATTAATGGATGTTCAAGTAGTAGTAAAAAGTGATACAGCTTACATCTACCACCGCCTTGCCCCAGAATACAATCCAATCGCTTTCAAAAGCCGAGATGAAATAATCATGTTGAAAGGCACATTGGTTATTGATATAATTGATAAACAAGCTAGCGAAATGGTTTGGCGATCTGTCTCAGTTTCCTACTTTGAGCTCCATCCAGATCTTACAGAAGCTAATTTTAAAAGAGGCGTGGCATCAGCACTCAAAAATTATCCGCCAGCTCTCAAGCGAAGAAAAGTCAATTGAAATGCAATCAATAACTAGTTTCTGGCAATTCGATTCTAACTATTTGTTTCAAAAACTAAATAGTTCTTTGAATGGATTAAGTCAGCAAACAGCGGAATCGATCTTACTTCAATCAGGAGTTATAAGAAAAAGAAAATCAGCCTTTAGAAAATACTTAATTTTGTTTTTCAGTCAGTTCAAGAGCCCTTTAATGCTTTTGTTGATAGGTGCAGTTATTCTATCCGCATTTTTAGGTGACACCTCTGATGTATTCATTATCCTATTCATTGTTTTATCCACAGGGTTGTTAAGTTTTTTTCAAGAAAGAAATGCGAATCAGGTTGTTGAAAAATTGCAATCCATGATCGCTTTAAGAAGCACTGCAATTAGAGATGGCAAACCACAAGAGATTATTTCTTCGCACATAGTGCCAGGCGATGTGTTGTTGTTCAAGGCTGGAGACATGATACCAGCTGATTGCTTTATTATTGAATCGAATGAACTATATGTGAATGAAGCTAGCCTTACGGGAGAATCATTTCCAGTGCTGAAGGAAGTTGGCTTTAAGGATGAGAAGACTGAATTATCAAAACGGAGCAATTGCATATGGGAAGGTACTAACGTTATCAGTGGTACTTCTAAAGCATTGGTAATAAATATTGGGGATGCAACGATTTTCGGAAGTATCGTAAAAAGCGCTTCCGCCACAAGTGAAACTACTTTTGAAAAAGGCATTAAAGACTTTGGTTATTTTTTAATGAAGATAACACTTGGTCTTTCAGCTTTTATTTTAGCAGTGAATTTACTCAATCATAAAAGTATTGTTGAATCCGCCTTGTTTGCTTTGGCATTGGCCGTAGGCATGGCACCTGAGTTGTTGCCCGCTATCACTACCATAGCTATGAGTGCGGGAGCGAAGCGCATGTTAGAAAAAAAAGTGATTGTTAAAAAACTGGCTTCCATTCAAAACCTTGGAGAAGTAAATCTACTATGCACAGATAAAACAGGGACAATAACAGAAGGAACAATTGTGGTGGAAGGGGTAGTTGATACTTTAGGAAATGCAGATGAGTATGTAAGAACGCTTGCCTTTTGGAATGCTTCGCTTGAAACTGGCTATTCCAATCCTATTGATGAAGCCATTAAAAAATTAAACATTGCCGATAGTAGGCTGCCTAAAAAGGTAGGGGAGATTCCTTACGACTTCATGCGAAAAAGACTCAGCATAGCGGTAGATATTGGAACAGAAAAGGTGCTGATTAGCAAAGGGGCTTATACGGAAATCTCAAACATTTGCACACAAATACGTTTGGCTGATGGCAGCGTTGAAGAATATTCTCATGGGCAAGGACAAATAGATAAGCAGTTTGAGCAATATGGCATCAATGGATTGAGAGTGATCGCTATTTGTTATAAAACAATTTCACAAAGCAGCATTTCAAAACAAGATGAAGCCGCTATGACTTTTGCTGGCTTTATCTTGTGTCAAGATCCTGTTAAAGCAGGGATTATAGACACCATCAACCAATTAAAGAAACTGCAAGTCAATCTAAAAATAATAACGGGCGATAATAAAAACGTTGCGAAGTCTATTGGAATCAATATTGGAATCACAAGCCCAATCGTGTTGACAGGCAAGGAACTCTTTAACACAAGCCCAGAAGCGTTGGAGCAACGAGTTAAAGAGACACACATCTTCGCAGAAGTAGAACCACAGCAAAAAGAAAGGATCATTCATGCGCTAAGGAAACATTTTACTGTCGCCTACATGGGAGATGGCATCAACGATGTATCGGCAATTAATGCTGCTGATATTGGTATCTCTGTAGAGAACGCTGCTGATGTAGCTCGAGAGGCTGCTGACTTTGTGCTTATGGAAAAAGATTTATCGGTGTTGGTAGATGGAATAAAAGAAGGCCGAAAAACATTTGCCAATACGTTGAAATATATTTTCATCAATACAGGCTCAACATTTGGCAATATGTTTAGTGTGGCCGTTGCCTCGCTATTGTTACCTTTTTTACCGATGCTTCCAAAACAAATTCTATTGACCAACTTCCTTACCGATTTTCCTTATCTCACCATTGCATCCGATAATGTTGATAAAGAACAATTGGATAAGCCGGGCAAATGGGATTTAAAGTTTATACGCAACTACATGGTCATATTCGGCATTCACAGCTCGCTATTTGATGTGATTACTTTTCTTACACTTCTCTATCTATTAAAAGTGCGAGAGTCAGCCTTTCAAACTGCTTGGTTTATCGAATCAATTTTAACTGAATTGTTTATACTCTTTATTATTCGCACCCATAAGAATTTCTTTAAAAGCAAACCTGGTAGTTATTTATTCCTATTAAGCATTATCGGGTTGATTATTACCATTGCGCTTCCTTATATGCCTTTTGCGAATCAGTTTGGGTTAATGCCCTTGCCTTTAACAAATCTCGGTGCAATGCTGCTAATCATAGCGATGTACATTGCTACAGCCGATTTACTGAAAGTTTGGTTCTTTAAAAAATATCGATCATGATGCCACTAACTGAACAAATAGAGTATAGTTACTATGGATTATAAAGATTATTATAAAATACTTGGCGTATCCAAAACTGCTACGACCGATGAGATAAAAAAAGCCTATCGCAAATTGGCCGTTAAATATCATCCCGACAAAAATCCGAACAATAAACTAGCTGAGGATAAATTCAAAGAAGCGAATGAAGCAAACGGTGTACTAATGGATGCCGAAAAGCGAAAAAAATACGATGAGCTTGGCGAGAACTGGAACCAATACCAGCAGCCAGGCCAATCTGGCAAAGCACAAGATAGAAGTGCAGGTAATGGTCGTAGCCGATATCAATCTTACAATGCAAATGAGCAGGAGGGAGACTTCTCTGATTTCTTTGAAAACATTTTTAATGCAACATACTCAGATAGACAACAAGGTAAACCAAGGGCAACGAAAGGACATGATTATAAGGCCGACATGCACGTTTCATTGGAAGATGCTTATACTGGAGTTGCACGCCAGATAGAATTGCAAGAACAGAAATTACAAATCAAAATAAAGCCTGGTGTAAAAGATGAACAGGCATTAAGACTTAGAGGAAAAGGTGGCAAGGGCTTGAATGGTGGGCAAGATGGAGATATCTACATTACTGTGCATGTAGCAAAACATGCTCGCTATAAAAGAAAAGAAGATGATTTGTATTGTGATATCATGGTCGATTTATATACAGCCATTCTTGGCGGATCTATCATTATTGAAACAATTCGTAATCCCATAAAAATGAACATTAGTGCTGAAACGGATAGCGGTAAAGTGCTACGGCTAAAAGGAATGGGAATGCCTCGTTACGGAAAAGAAAACGAGTTTGGAGACTTATATGCCAAAGTGAGTATTGCTATACCAAAAAATCTTACACCTAGGGAAATTGAATTGTATAAAGAATTATCAATCATAAAACACACTACCCATGCTCACGCTCTATAATCAAAAAATAGTAGAAGAGACTTACACCAACCAATGGGTTGTTGAGCCATACCTTCCTTATGTTGCTAGTGTCATCATGGAAACATTAAATATCAGAGATGATGATGAAATAGCATTGGCTTTTAAACGAACGTTTGCGCTTTGCATTACACTTCGCATACCGATCAATCGTAATTTTAAAAAAATATATTGTTATAATGGAGAAACCTTGATTGCCGATTGGAAAGTCTCATCACTTGCTCATTATCTTATTACCATTAATTGCAACCCTGCCAACGAACAGGTGGCAAAGGCACAGGTTTATTTTGCTTTTAGTAAATCTACAAAAAGATAAAATGGCTGAAAAGTTAAATTTAGTTTCCCCAATTAACATAAGTATCACCCATCCACTTAGGGTCTAGTTACTTCATTAATCTATTACGTTGCTTAAATTTAAAGCTATTGACAAATGCACCTCTTCAAAAACTGTGTAAAGAGAAAGTGCCACCAGCATAGCTAGCAGCACCTTACTTATCAAGTCATCTACAGTCTTACTATAACGACTTGAATATCTTTAATGATTGTTTTTTATTCCGATGATCAAAGATATTCCATATTCAACATTTTTATTTATAAAAAAAAAGGATTTTTATTATACGTTTTACAGATGTAGAATCTACGTTGATGCTTTTGAAATTTATGTAAGGCTAATTTTTGAATTTGAGTAAAAGTGACAAAAGTCATAATTGCGAATGATATTACGCCAGTTGATAACAATAAAATTGGGTGGACTTTTACATTGCGGTTGCAAAATCCATCAAAATCATATTTGAAAATCACAAGAAGAACGATATAGAGATAGCGTTTTTATAAGATTCCACACAAAGTTTTCATGAAAGTTTCTTTACTATGTAAGTGTCGGACAAAATGAAAAAAATATTAATCACTGGAGCAACAGGCAATGTTGGAATGGAAGTAGTAAAATCACTTGCAAAGCTCTATCATAATAATCAGGTCTTCTTAGGGGTGAGAAATGTGCAAGAAGAAAAACAGAAAATGGAGCAGTTTAAAGCGCAACTTATT
>JBBRBQ010000032.1:0-26227 GCA_038205685.1 Cytophagales bacterium
ACCATCCGAAGGTATTGGAGATGTTTATTGTAAATGTGAAAGATAGAAAATACCAGATTTGGGAACATCGGCCCCTATCAATTCCGCTATGGTCAGTAAATGTCTTTCAGCAAAAGCTCGACTATATTCATGGCAATCCAATACAGCATAAATGGAAATTAGCTGAACTGCCAGAAGACTATCTCTATTCAAGTGCCAGGTATTATTTGTTGAACACTGATGATTGGGGTTTTCTTGAACATTATGCAGGATAGAATAGTAAAAATATCAGGTGATAACACCTGACATGGCATAAAAAATACCTGTTTCGTGTTATTGCGTTGGGCGCAGCAGGCGAAAGCCCCGCCAGCGACCCGGCTGTGGGCATGGCGGGGTAAAATAGTTAATTTGACAGCTTGATATAAAGAAAATTGTAAGCCATTGAGATGGAGTAACGGGTTTCCCGTTACTCTTAGGGTGCGAAAAACATTCGTATATTAGGGAGTTGTGGGGCAATTTATTAGGACAAAAATGAAAAATGCTTTTATACTTATTACATTAATAACCATTGGTTGCAACAACCCTTTTGCTCAAAAAAAAATATTGAAAGAGAAACAAACTTTTGTTTGTGCACCTTGTGGGGGAAGTTGCGATGCATTGACTTTTGATGAGGCCGGGAAATGTCCTCATTGTGGAATGACCTTAATTGACAAATCAACTTTGAAACTTGATGGTTTAGAAAAAGAAATAACAATTTGCTTTTACTTGCAAGACAATGTTGAAGTACTAGACTTTGCAGGACCTTTAGAAGTTTTTAGAATTGCGGGATTTAACGTGTTTACTGTTTCTAAAACGAAGGACAAAATCATTTCGCAAGGTAGCTTGACAATAATTCCAGATTATAGTATTGAAGATGCGCCAGCCTCGAATGTTATGATTTTCTTTGGTGGTTCTCATAGCCAACCAACAAACGATATTTCTTTAATTAATTGGATAAAATCTCGTAAAGCAAATACGGAATATTATATTTCGGTTTGCACAGGTGCATTTATTATGGGCAAAGCGGGGATTTTAGACAACTTAACTGCAACCACTTACCATACACAAATTGCAAACCTTCAAAAAGAATTACCAAAGACAAAAGTATTAGCCAATGTACGGTTTGTGGACAATGGAAATGTGATTTCAACCGCAGGGATTTCTGCAGGAATTGATGGTGCCTTACATTTTGTTTCCAAAATAAAAGGTGCTGAATATGCAAAACAAATAGCGGACGCCATTGAATATGAAAATTGGAAACCAGACAACGGATTGATAATTAATCCGAAATAGAAAACGTCATCTGTCAGCAGCTCCCCCAAAGGCGGGTTTTTGTTTTACCTATGTCTCTGTTTTTACCGCACTACTATATTTACCTGAGTTTTCTCCACTCTTTTTTTTACTTTGGCAACCTTGAACAACGGCATTACATTCTTACTTGCTATAACTGGAAGGTGCGAGCTGGTGAACTACAAACACAAAGCAAAACAGGCTAACGAATCAACGAACAATCAAATCAAAATTATGAAAGCAACCTTAACTCTACTATCCCTTGCCATTGCGGTGTCTGCCTTCTGCCAAAGCGAAGTTAACATCAACCTGAAAGCACAAAAGGATAAACAGTTTGTTGCTACCGCGATCGATAAAAAGGTGAACGAATACAATGCTATTGCGAGCCAGATTTGGAAGAATGCCGAGCTTGGCTTTCAAGAGGAGAAGAGTTCGGCCTTGCTGCAGCAGACGTTAAAGAATGCAGGCTTCACCGTTCAATCAGGCATAGCTGAAATGCCAACAGCCTTTCTGGCTTCGTATGGTTCGGGCAAACCCGTGATTGGAATTTTGGCCGAGTTTGATGCGTTGCCTGGCTTATCGCAAGATAGCCTACCCATCAGAAAGCCGTTGATAGAAGGTGCTGGCGGCCATGCCTGTGGGCATAATTTATTTGGCACGGCATCATCGGCAGCAGCCATTGCATTGAAAGAGTGGCTGGCCTCGAGCAAGCATGTTGGCACCATAAAATTGTTTGGCACACCTGCCGAAGAAGGTGGAGCCGCAAAAGTGTACATGGTGCGTGATGGACTTTTTAACGATGTAGATGCGGTGCTTCACTGGCATCCATCCAATGATAATGATGCCAGCCCTGAATCTTGTTTAGCCATCAAACAAACCATGTTTAGATTTTATGGTCGCTCGGCTCACGCTGCTGCCGCGCCTGAGAAAGGTCGCTCGGCTTTAGATGGTCTTGAGTCTATGAATTACATGGTGAACATGATGCGCGAACATATTCCGCAAGAAGCGCGCATTCATTATGTGATTAAGAAAGGTGGATTGGCTGCCAATGTTGTCCCTGATTTTGCGGAAGCAGAGTACATGGTTCGGCATCCGGATGCAAGAGTTGTAGAAGAACTGTGGGAACGCATAAAGAAATGTGCGGAAGGTGCTGCTATAGGAACAGAAACTACAACGAAGTATGAAGTGATTTCAGGCTCCTATAACTTGATGCCCAACGAAACACTTTCTACACTAATGTATAACAACTTAAAGATTGTTGGCGGTGTTAACTATTCCGAATCGGAAGTGGACTTTGCTAAAAAGATTCAAAGCAGTTTTACTTTTAAAGCTCCTGATATTGGTTCAGCTAAAGTAGTTCAGCCCTTTAAGACGGGTGGATTTTTCCCAGCCTCTACCGATGTAGGCGATATAACGTGGGTTGTGCCAACGGCAGGCTTAGGCACGGCAACGTGGGTGCCAGGAGTAGCAGCTCACTCATGGCAAGCAGTGGCCACAGGCAACATGGGCATTGGTTTTAAGGCCATGCAAAATGCAGCCAAGGTTATAGCCATGACGGCCACCGATCTTTTTAACAACCCAAGCATTATTAACAAAGCCAAGGATGAGTTGAAACAAAAAGTGGGAGAAGGCTTCACCTACAAGTCAATGATTGGTGATAGAAAACCTCCCCTTGATTTTAGGAAGGCTCAATAACAATCCATCTTTTACTGGATATTACTACAAGTCAGCAAAAGCAGTGCAATCCCTCTCCAAACCAGAATAGATCAGCCTGATGATGCGCTATATTTGCTCTTATGAAAGAAAAGCTACGTGCACGCTTTGGTCAGCTCGAATTTGTCAAGAAACTGTTAATCACAAAATTATCCAATCGTCAATTTTTAATACTTGGGGCATTACTCGTTGGCTTATGGGCTGGCATCACAACAGTTCTATTAAAGCTATCGGTGCATTATCTGCAAGATTTTATCATTTCTCTGGGCATTCACTATAGCTGGGTTTATCTTATCTCACCAGCCATTGGTATACTCCTTACTTTTCTTTTCATATCGGTAGTGTTGAAGGGCGACCTAACTAAAGGTACGTATCATGTTCTTTTAGCAATAGCAAAGAAATCATCCTTCTTGCCACATAAGGAAACCTATACGCATGCAATAACTAGCGCACTTACGGTAGGTTTGGGCGGTTCTGCCGGATTAGAGTCACCCATTGTGCAGACCGGTTCAGCCATTGGTTCAACCTTTGCATCCTTCTTTTCAATGAGTTTCAGAGATCGCACATTGCTGCTTGCCTGTGGGGCTTCGGCAGGCATCGCTGCTGCATTTAATGCGCCTATTGCTGGTGTACTCTTTGCGTTGGAAGTGCTGCTGGTAGATGTTAGCATATCTGCCTTCATTCCTCTTTTGATTGCAGGCGCTACGGGAGCGTTATGCTCCAAAATTATTCTCTATGAAGATATCCTGTTCTCGTTCAAAAGCACCATTGAGTTCAACTACCATAATGTTCCTTATTATATTTTGCTGGGCATAGCTTGTGGTTTACTTTCTGCTTTTTATATCAAGTCGTTTAGTAAAATCGAACTCCTCTTCAAAGAATATATTAAAATGCCCTGGCTAAAGCTTGTAACAGGCAGCTTGTTACTTGGCTTACTCATCATGTTCTTCCCCGCACTTTTTGGCGAGGGTTATTCCGCAGTGAAATCACTTGCCGGCCTCAAGCCCGAATCATTATTTGAGGGTAGTTTATTCTCCTCTTTTTTCACACAAGCTCCGTGGATCTTAGGATTGGCTATTTTACTGATTGGCGTTATCAAAGTGTTTGCTGTATCACTAACTATTAATGCTGGTGGCAATGGTGGAAACTTTGCACCTTCCCTCCTCGTTGGCGCTTGCCTTGGCTTTTCATTTGCATTTTTGTTTAATGAACTTGCCCTTACCAATCTGCCTATATCTAATTTTTGCCTGGTGGCGATGGCGGGTGTATTAACAGGCATCTTTCATGCACCCTTAACGGCCATCTTCCTCATAGCTGAAATTACGGGGGGATATAATTTAATGATTCCCCTAATGATAACCACTGCGCTAAGCACTGCAGTATCTAGGTTTATTCAACGTCATTCACTTGATGAAGCCAAACTGAAGGAAGCAAGTTCAGTTGATTTTGATAAGGATAGTCACATACTTTCAGACCTCATTCCCTCCACCTTTATTGAAACTGATTTTGTGGTTGTACCGCTTCATTCATCATTGCGTGTGCTTGTAGATGCGGTAGCTCATTCTAAGCGAAACATATTTCCAGTTACTGATAATGAGGGCAAACTTGTTGGTATTATTGCCCTCGAAAACATTCGCGAGATTATGTTTGATATTACTAAATATGATACCGTGTTGGTAGACCAACTGTTGCAAAGCCCTATTGCTACGGCTCAGGTTCATGAGGACATGTCATCCCTCATGGAGAAATTCGATAAGACTGGAGTTTGGAATATACCTGTTGTTGATGTTGATAAGTATGTAGGATTCATTTCTAAATCCAGCATTTTTACAAATTACAGGGAGCGGCTCAAGTCAGAATAAATTAAATAACCACGGCCCATTTAGTCAACTCACTGAAAACTTTAAGTTTGTGATCTGCTGCTATCTCCAAGTTAATTTCAAAGGAAGGCTTTCCATCTTTTTCTATATAGTTAATGGAGGCGCCTTTTTTGCCAAGTCCATCTTTTTCCGTCACCAGAAGAATTGAAAGTCCTTTAATCTTTTTGGTTACTTCTGTTATGATGTTTGAACTTGACGATGCCAAAAACAGTACTTGACATTTTCTAATATCATTTACTGAGCTGATTGCCGTTACTTTAATAGATCGACCATTAACTTTTTTACGTTCAGCTAGTTTGCTCAATTCAGCAGTCATAGGGGTATCACCCAGAACTAGAATCTCAAAATCACCTTGATTATAGTCATCAGGCCATTGAATATACTTCGTGAAATTATAAAAGAACACTCCATACATCGGATAATGGTTTTGCACCTTTGCAAAAGATGATAGTATTGACAACAATAATAAAAAGACGATTTTAACCTTCATGGTATTTAATTTTGGTGCCACAAAAGTAAAGCTAGTTTACAAGTGGTTTGTTAGACTTGTTAGTAATGGATGACTTATGTATTGTTTATTGGGTTTTCAGCAATACAAACCTTTGCGGGAATTTATCTATTTTTTCGATCCTTCTTGAGCTGCCGGATAAAATTCACCCAATTGAAGACATTTAGGAAAGGATTGGTACGCGCACTAAACTTATCGTTGATTGAGCCTGGATATTGATCCATGTAATATCGGTAGTTGGCTGCCCCATCCATCGGTGTGGTGCGCAACATAAGTTCCATCAATTCAGAATTCAAGTTTCGTTTGTCGATGCCGTTATCATTCATCGGCATATTCATTGCCAATACAGCTTCTTTAAATACTTCCTCTGTCGGGAAAGGCATTACAGTGATCTCTTTCAAAAAAGTAGCATCTTCAATCATTTCAACAATAACCGTTTGATACTCGCTGGCATTTCTTGGTACAATATAATGTTGCCGTTCGTAGCCAACAAAACTCACCACCACGCTATCACCCACCAATACTGGCATGGAGAAAAATCCCGTTCTATTGCTGGTTGTTCCTCTCCCCGCTTTCGGCACATAGATATGTGCGCCTGGCACTACCGACATGCTATCTGGGCCAAGTATAATGCCCGAAAGCTGGATAATTCTTTTCTGATTTTGGGCAACACTTACCGAAATCGCCAATAGGCTAACAATAAATAAAATGGTCAGTATTCTTGTCGCGCGGCTCAATTCACAGATTTTAGTCTTCAAAGATATGGATTTAGGATAAATAACAGCTACTGCATGTGATGAAGCAAAGCGATGTTTTTTCCTACCTTTCCGAAATTCAATCGCGAAATTAAAATTACGATTCACGAGTAGCTCGACTTTTGAACCTTGAACACTGAACTCTTGAACTGGCCATGCGACTAAAGCACTTTAACATAGAACCTGGGGCGCAGATTTTCTTGGCTTGCTCCGATACTTCTCGCCTGCGCATACTCAATTTAATTTTTACAAATGGTGAAATGTGTATTTCGGATTTAGAAATGATTCTTGAATTCACTCAAACAAAAACCTCTCGCCATTTATTGTATTTAAAAAACTCAGGCATCTTATCATCACGAAAATTCAATCAATGGTCATTTTATCAGATTAAAGATGAAGCATATGACATTGTGAAACAGATACTTCAATTCTTAATGCGCGATCCTGTTTTGCAACAAGACCAACAACTATTCAAAACACTTTACATCAATCGCGAGTTGGCCTTATACAAACTTAAAATCAAGCCTCTCTCCCAACCATAATTCTATGCCCGATTACTCTTGTGTCCTTTTTGATTTAGATCATACTCTGTGGGATTATGATACCAATTGTGCAGAAGCTTTGTACGAATTGTATCACAGCTATGAGCTGAAAAATTTAGGTATAGAAACGTTTGATACTTTTCACGCTTCGTTCAAAACAATTAATACCAATTTGTGGGATCGCTATGATCTTGGGGAAATCCATCGCGATGTAATTCGCTTAGAGCGATTTGATAAGATATTGAAAGCACTTGGCGTGGATGAGTACAAACTATCGTTGCGGATTTCTGATGAATATGTAAAAGAATCGCCCAAGAAGAAAAATCTCATGCCCGGAGCGAAGGAAACATTGGATTATCTCGCTGCCGCTGATTATCAGATTTATATAATCACCAATGGATTTGATGAGATACAAAGCACCAAGTTAATTTCTAGCGGAATAGAACATTACTTTTTAGACGTGGTCACTTCGCAAAAAGCAGGGCATAAAAAGCCAGCGAAAGAAATCTTTCATTTCGCACTCAACAAGGGCGGCCACGCGGCAGCAGAAGCCATCATGATTGGCGATAATTTAGTTACCGATATTGGTGGCGCAAAAAACGCAAGCATTGATTCGGTGTATTTCAATCCAAATAAAATTGAACATAGCACCGAAGTACATTATGAAATCAGTTCCTTGCGGGATTTGATGAAAATTCTGTAAGTATTCTACTGTTTTTATTTATAAGTTTTTACATTTGTAACGGTTAACGTTACAAATTGTGATCGAATCTTTTCGGAATAAATCCCTCAAAAAGTTTTATGAAAAAGGAGTTCGTTCTGGACTTAATCAATCACATGTTCCAAGAATTAGAAGGATTTTGACTCAATTGGAAGCTGCTACCGACCTTCGTGATTTAGAGGAACCTTCTTTTGGGCTTCATGCTCTTCATGGGGAATTAAAGAATTTCCATTCAAAAGAAGTAAACGGTAACTGTAGAATAATTTTTCGAATAGAGAACGGGAAGATATACGATGTTGACTATTTAGATTACCATTAAAATTATGATGTACAATCCTTGTCACCCCGGTGAAATTTTATGGGAAGAATATCTCAACCCACTCAAAATTTCCATTACTGAATTCGCTAAACAAATTGGCGTTTCCCGAAAAGTACTTTCTGATGTTATCAACGAGAAAGCAGGCATTAGCCCTGTCATGTCCCTACGATTATCAAAAGCACTAAATAAGTCTCCTCAATTCTGGTTAACCATGCAAATGAATTACGATTTATTTCATGTTCAGGTAAAATCAAAACAAGAAATCAGTTCAATTCGAAATATAAAATGGAGAACAAGAGCTAAAACAATAGCATCATGATCTAAATTAAAAATAAAATATTAATCAATAAAATTATTCAACTATGTCCACTGGATTTTTCTCCATTCCCGTTCCAAAAAACGAACCCGTTTTAAATTATGCACCCGGCTCAAAAGAAAGGGTGTTACAAAAACAAGCATTGGCCGAGGCGCGCTCAAAAGTAGTGGACATACCTATGTACATTGGTGATGAAGAGTTGCGCACTGAAAACAAAAAGTCGATTACACCTCCACACGATCATCAGCATATTCTTGGTTATTTTTATGAAGGCGATGTGAGCCATGTAGAGCAGGCAGTTAAAGCTGCGTTGGGTGCAAAAGAACTGTGGGCAAATTTATCGTGGGAACACCGGGCAAGCATTTTTTTGAAAGCTGCCGATCTATTGGCTGGGCCATATCGCTATGAAATGAATGCCGCCACCATGTTGGGGCAATCGAAAAATGTGATTCAAGCTGAGATAGACTCCGCTTGCGAGTTGATAGACTTTCTGCGCTTCAACGTGCATTTCATGGGCGAAATTTATAGCGAGCAACCCATCTCGTCACCTGGCTTTTGGAACCGTTTGGAATACCGACCGTTGGAAGGATTTACGTTTGCTGTTACACCCTTTAACTTTACCGCTATTGGTGGCAACCTCCCTACTAGCATGGCGTTAATGGGCAACACTGTAGTGTGGAAACCTGCCTATACACAAATTTATTCGGCCAACGTATTCATGAAGATTTTGAAAGAGGCAGGTTTGCCTGCTGGCGTTATCAATCTTATTTATGTAGATGGGCCAACGGCTGGCGATTATATTTTTAACCATCGCGAGTTTGCTGGCATTCACTTTACAGGAAGCACCAGCGTGTTTCAATCCATGTGGAAAACGATTGGCAGCAACATCCAAAAATACAAATCGTACCCACGCATTGTAGGCGAAACAGGAGGTAAAGATTTTATTGTAGCGCATAAAAGTGCAGACCCGAAAGAAGTTGCAACTGCCATAAGCCGAGGCGCGTTTGAATTTCAAGGTCAGAAATGTTCAGCAGCTTCGCGATGCTACATTCCTTCTAATTTATGGAAAGAGGTGAAGCAATTTTTATTGGATGATCTGAAAAGTTTTAAGATGGGAGGCACAGAAGATTTTGGCAATTTTATAACTGCCGTAATTGATGAAAAAGCCTTTGATCGAATTGTAGGATATATTGAGAAAGCGAGACAAAATCCGCTTAACGAAATTATTGCCGGTGGCAAGTGCGATAAATCGAAAGGCTATTTTATCGAACCTACCGTGATCGAAAGCAAAGATCCTTCGTCCATCACCATGTGTGAGGAGATTTTTGGACCCGTTGTTACCATTTATGTATATCACGAAGAGAACTTCGAGCAGACATTGGAACTAGTTGATAATACTTCTCCTTACGCCCTTACGGGATCCATTATTTCTCGCGATAGGTATGCCATAGACCTTGCCACACAGAAACTAAGAAATTCAGCTGGTAATTTTTACATCAACGATAAACCAACAGGAGCCGTAGTTGGTCAGCAGCCTTTTGGCGGAGCGAGAGGCAGTGGCACTAACGACAAAGCTGGAGCCAAAGTAAATCTCTTGCGCTGGACTAGCTTGCGCACCATCAAAGAAACTTTCATTACACCAACCAACTATAGGTACCCATTTTTGGAGAAAGAGTAAGCTTTAAACTTCCTTTAGAATTTCCTGACATGCAGTTAACTCATTTTTGGTGGGAGTACTCGGATGAACTTTTTTGGATTTGACAAAAATCAGTGGTGTCTAGCTATTGTAAATTTACTTTAGTTACACTCTCAATTTCACTCACATTCGAGGTCAAGAATAAAGTTCACTTAGATTTAATTGCCCGCAACTTCATACGGCCCAAAACCGTTAGGGCAAGGGAGAACAACCGAAAAAATAAATTTAATAATTATGCGAAGTAAGGATCATATTATTGGTGGGATATCTGCAATCATTGAAGCATCATTATACATATTTGGCTTTGTAATACTCTTTTTGGTACTACAACCAACAATTGATGAATCTAAAACCAGCATAGAAAAATTAAATTTTGTTCTCGAAAATAAGACTATCTACCAAGTTTGGATTATACTTATTTATGTTGTGTTCGGGATAGTATTAATTCCATTGACTATATCCATAAATGAAAGATTTAAAGAGGAATCTACAATTTGGACTATGGCCACACCCATCTTTGGATTCATTTGGTCAGGCTTGGTAATTTCAAGCGGAATGATTGGTGTAATTGGCATCGACTCCATTGCTAGCATATATACCGCAGACACAAATACAGCATTAACTTCTTGGAAAATTATTGAAACAATTCAAAATGGAATAGGTGGTGGAGTAGAAATTGTTGGTGGTATTTGGGTGTTTCTTATAAGTGTAATAAGTTTAGCTCATAATAAATTTGGTAAGCTTATTAGTTATTTTGGATTAATAGTTGGAGGTGCTGGAATTTTGACAATCATTCCTGGCCTCAAAGAATTGGGGGCAGTTTTTGGCTTAACACAGATTGTCTGGTTTATTTTAATTGGACTTGCATTGATAAGAAATAGGAAATAAATAAATTAACCAACCCGAAGGCGGGAGATAATGCTTATATAAGATATCTATTTAAGTAATGCTTTTAGAATGATGATGTCTTTTAATTCTTGTGCTGGTTTTATCTTAAATGTTTCATCATATCCCGACCATTGACTATTGGCGATATAATAGAACTCATTTTTATTGATTACACCAAGTGTAGGTTCATTAAAATCAGGATGAGCATTATCGATAACTTCATAACTGATAACTTTCTCTAGGTTCTTGTCAAGATAATAGTGGCAAATGCGCACAGGATTTACTCCATTTTGTATTGCAAGCAAAGAATTCTTATAAAAATAAACACCGTCAATTCCCTTCATAGAAACTTCAGGTACTACTTCTACTCTTGTTAAGTGCCTATTCTTGATGTGAAGTTTGTACATACCTTTAACATAATCGGCAATGAACAGATCATCTTCATTAGGCGTAAACGCAAGGCCTTGAATATTCCAGAACTCTGGAGATGTGTAAAATTTATCGAGCGTTTCATTAGTAGCATTGATCGTCCAGATGATGTTGTTGCGGCTATCGGATATAAAAGGCTGCCCAGCTTTGTTTAAAATAATATCTCCAAATACGGAGTTAGTAAATCCACTTGGCAGCGTAAATCTTTTAATTACTTTACCTGTTGTTAATTCAAATTTAAAAACCATCGACCTTGCTGAAGAATCGTAATTTTCCATCTCTTGCATAGGGGATGAGCAAGCCCACAACAAATTATTCTTTCTATCGATTTTAATTCCAAATATGCTGGTAATGCCCTCTGTTGCAGCTGGGCAGAAATCACTTACCTCACCACTCGCCTTTATTTTAATAATTTTTCTTTTGTGAATACTACCCACATACATTGTCTTTTCAACTTCATCCCATTCAATTCCTTCTGGATGGAGCTGTCTGTCCTTAATTGTTAAAAATGGGGTAGAAGTTACAGTTGTTAGTTGCCATTTTTTTTGGAGTACTATAAGATCATTCCATTGATTATTTTGTTTGAGTGATGCCAGATCGGCAACATCCTCCAATGGATAATTTGCATTAATCAGAATCGCTTGCTTTAAATATGAAAAAGCTTCTACCTTTTTATTAGTAAGTGCTGACGCTAATCCCAATTTGTAAAATATACCTTGATGATAGGGATGCAACAAATTAGCTTGCTTTAGTTTTATATAGAAAATTTGATAGTCCTTTACCGCATAAGCGCTGTCGGCTTGCTTATAATACGATTGAAAAGTTTGGGCATTGTTTATAGCAAGGATACCCATGAAGCAATAAATAGTGAGGGCTAATTTCATGAAAGAGTTTCGTGGAATTATTTTTTTAATACGTAGGTATAATCATAACTAGTTGTCCATGATTTACCACCATCGCTCGAGGTTTCATTAAACTGCCTTACCTGTCCTGTCTTTTCATTATAAAAAATAAATCTACCCATTACTTTGTTCCCTTGCTGGCTGTTTGTTTCAAATGTAAATCTCATTGCACCGTCTTTATATTCTCCCTCCACAAATTCTTGTATGCCCGCTACATAGGAGCCTACCCATGTCTGTTTCCATTTATTAGTGATAGGATCTACAAAGTTCAGGCTTTTGCCATTGCTTGCTTTAGAATCCCAATTCTCTAACAAAGCACAGCCACCTGCAATCATTTCAATTTTGCTATTGCCTGCGAGGGTTTGAGTTCCAGTAATATAAACCACCCACTCTCCTATCCAAAAATCAAATTGACGTGCCTGAGAGTTCGCCATACAAGGAAAATTTCTAGTATACACTAGTTGCCGAAGCTGCTTGTATTTTGGTTCTTCAAGAAGGTTTGTATAGTCTGCATGTGTGTCCAACAAATTCAAGTTGCTATAACCCAATTTAACTGCACTATCCAACAATGTTAGAGCCTTGCTTTTATTATTCTTTACCGAATATACTCGCGCCAGACTCGCGAACACATTCACCCTTACTGCTACAGGAGCGTGAAGAGCGATTGACTTTTCTAACTGTTTTAAAGCACCGTCATAGTTCTTTTGATTGAGATTGCTAAACCCAGCCCTTGCCCAGGAAACTGAATTCTTAGATGTATCTTTTAATGTTTTGTTAAATAGCTCTTGAGCTTCTTTATAACTCCCTACAAAGAAAAGTGAGTCGGCCACGTGTATTGCTTTTTTGTAAGTCATTGTGTTTTGACCAAACGAAGCCGTGCAAAGCGCACCAATAAATAACAAAGTGATTGCTAGATATCTCATTGGATTGATAAATATTTTAAACTACAACTATAATATTCATTGACAATAAACTAAAGTTTTCATCCAATCATGCTTATTAGATAAATCTTATGTATCACTCAGAACGAGAGAAGTATTTTTTTGTTTAACCTTTTGAACCTGATTTTATTATGAAAGCAATTGATTTCATGCCATTATATTTTGCTTGCGCTCATAGCTTGCTCTACATCCGCAATAATATCTTTCATTTCTTCTAAGCCAACCGAAATGCGAATCAATCCAGGTGCTATACCTACGGCTGCACGTTCGGCATCCGTTAATTTTGAATGCGTTGTTGAAGCCGGATGTGTGGCAACAGATCGTGTATCTCCCAAATTGGCTGAATGCGAAATCATCTTCAATGAATTCAAGAAAGCTCTTCCGCTGTCAACGCCTCCTTTAATTTCAAACGTAACTACTCCTCCACCGTGGCGCATTTGCTTCTTTGCCAATGCATGATTCGGGTGCGATGGCAAGAATGGATATTTTACTTTAATTACCTCACTGTGATTTTCAAGATACTGTGCCAATTGCAGTGCGTTAGTGCAATGTCGCTCCATGCGCACAGCCAATGTTTCTAGGCTTTTAGAAAGAACCCACGCATTAAATGGTGACATGGATGGCCCTGTATGGCGCGCAAAAAACCGAACCTCTTTAATCAATTCTTTTGTACCTAGCACGGCTCCACCAATCACACGACCTTGTCCATCGATGTATTTTGTAGCTGAATGTGTAACTATGTGTGCGCCCCACTTCGCGGGGTTTTGCAAATAAGGTGTGGCAAAACAATTGTCGACATTCAAAATCAATTTGTGCTTGTTGGCTAATTTGCCCAACCATTCCAAGTCAATAATATCAAGTGCTGGGTTAGAAGGTGTCTCCACAAAAATCATTTTTGTGTTGGGTAGAATATTGGCCTCCCATGT
Source organism: Cytophagales bacterium (assembly GCA_038205685.1). GTDB lineage: Bacteria > Bacteroidota > Bacteroidia > Cytophagales > Cyclobacteriaceae > ELB16-189. The sequence continues at coordinate 13,845 of JBBRBQ010000032.1, forward strand.
TTCGGGTGAATTCAAATCCACGTAAGTGTGACTAATGCCAACACGTGGAAAAATGGTATTTAATATTTGATGAGTAGAACCAAAAACCGAACGAGATGCAAGCACATGGTCACCCAATTTCAACAACGCGGCCATGCTAATATACATAGCAGCCATGCCCGAAGCTGTTGCTATACCATCCTCTGTTCCTTCCAACAAGCAAAGCTTTTGAATGAACTCTGTGTTGTTGGGATTAGAAAAACGAGTGTAGATGTTTCCTGATATTTCATCAGCAAACAAAGCACGCGCTTGCTCGGCATCATCAAAAACAAAACTAGAAGTTAAATATAAGGGAACAGAATGCTCACGAAAATCGCTTCGCTCAGCTTGTGTGCGAATAGCATCGGTTTCAGAGTATCCATTGAATTCATTTTCTATCATAAACTAAGCGGGTATAATTTCAAAACTATGGGTAATGGTGGCTGACTTCTCTAGCGTCTTCGCGACTGAACAATATTTCTCAACAGACAGAATAATTGCTTTCTCTATTTTATCGGTGTCTAATTTTCCTGTCAATGTAAAGTGGATGTGAGCATCGGTATATAATGATGGCACTACATTTTTTTCACGTTCACCGGTAACGGTAATCTTAATGTCTTTGAGTTCTTGTTTCTGCTTTTTCAAAATAGAAATCAAATCGATTGAACTACATCCGCCCAAAGCGGCTAGCAATAATTGCATGGGTCGAAGGCCTTTATTAGTGCCGCCAATATCGGGCGAAGCATCCATGTGCAATGTATTACCAGTATCGTTGGTGGCTTCTAAGTGAAAGTCGTCACTCACGCGTTGTATATCAATCTTTATCATTCTTATTTCTTCTTTGGCCAAACCAAACTTCCTACAATCATTGCTAATAAACTCACCACAAGTGCAGGCATTAGGCTAGGCCAAGTGGTTTTAAAAGCCTCAAAGATAATCCAAGTTGTCATACCTGAAACCATAGAAAGTAATGCCCCACCTGCACTTGCCTTTTTCCAATACAATCCAAACACTAAAGACGCGAATAATGACACCAAACTTAATATGGATGACTCTCCCACTAATTCATAAATGTTCGACCGAAGACAAGCCATTACTGTGGCAATTACACTGAAAATTAAAATTGAAATACGAGTGGCTTTTAGCAACTGAATGTCAGTAAGTTTACCTTTCATTATCGGCTTAATCACGTTCTCAGAAACAATAGCAGCTGGAGCTAGCAATGCGGAACTGGTTGTGCTCATGATCGCGGAAAGCAACGATCCAAAAAATAAAATCTGAATGGGCATGGACATGTGCTGCAATACCATGTTGGGTAGCGTAAGTTGAGTATCGCCATTGACTTGATGAGGATACAAGTGTTGTGTGCAAAGACTGATGAACAAGGGAAGCATAGCAATTGTGAGATACAAGGCTGCCGCTATAAAGCATGAACGAATAGCGGTGCTTACTGATCCTGATGACATTACGCGCTGAAATACATCTTGCGAAGGGATAGAACCCAATCCTAACACAAACCAAGCAGCAAAGTATTTCACTATTTCTTTTGCATCCAATGGTGGTAAAAAATTCAATTTTCCTGGAGGTATATCGTTAAGCACATTCATTACTCCACCTGCTTCGCGTGAAAGTACGATGGCAAGTAATAGCAGGCCAATCACAATGATTATACTTTGAATAAAATCGGTAATAGAGATGGCCCACATGCCACCTATGTAAGTGTAAAAAGTAACGATAACCGCGCTGGCAATTATGCCTTGCCACACAGCAATACCTATCACAACATTTATTATAAGCCCCATGGCTACCAATTGTGCAGCTATGTAGCCGACATACGGTGGCGCAAGAAAAACACTGGCTACCAATTCGGTGCGGTTACCAAACTTCACTTTGAAAAAATCGCCCAGCGTAAGCAGCTTCATGGTGTAAAGCTTGCGGGCAAAAAACATCCCGAAAAGGACGAGACAAAGTGCAGCACCAAACGGATCTTCAATCACTCCATAAAATCCACCTTTCAAAAATTCTGACGATGCTCCAAACACAGTTTCCGATCCGAACCAAGTAGCAAACAAAGCCGATGCACTGAGCATGATCGGGAGACTTCTGCCTGCCAACAAAAAATCGCCATGCGTTTTTACCTTACGGGATGCGAAGTATCCGATCAGGATAGTAAACAGCAGATAACCAATAATGGAAGTAAGTAGCAATTCAGGCTTTAGAATAAAAGCTTAAAACTATAAAACAACTAGATTAAATCTACAGGTGGAAGGAATTTCTACTAAAGTCTCATTAATGAACAACCTATCTCTACAAACCAAATTTTAAAATATTAAGCCTTATTCTATATTTGCGCAGATTTTTAAAAAGCCATCCCCACAACGGATGGTTTTTTTCACAATAACCAAACATAAAGAACTAAGAACCTTATCATGAACAGTATTATCTATTTAATCCCCGCATTCGGCATTATTGGCCTTATCGTAATGGCTATTAAGTCGGCATGGGTAACAAAACAAGACGCTGGCGATGCCAAAATGCAAGAATTGGCTGGCTATATAGCTGATGGTGCTATGGCATTTTTGAAAGCAGAATGGAAGGTGTTAGGCTATTTTGCAGTGTTTGCTGCTATCTTACTAGCATGGTCAGGGTCATTGGTAGAAGATTCAAGCCCAGTTATAGCAATTTCGTTTTTGTTCGGAGCTATTCTTTCAGCTTTCGCTGGATACCTTGGAATGAAGATTGCCACCAAGGCAAATGTTAGAACTACTCAAGCTGCACGCACAAGTCTCGCGCAAGCATTAAAAGTGTCTTTCACAGCTGGTTCAGTAATGGGCATTGGTGTCGCTGGCTTGGCTATTTTAGGATTAGGATCGCTATTCATCGTTTTATATCAAGTATTTGTACCAGAAGGAGCCGCTATTAATGGCTTAGAAGTGAAACGCGCCATAGAAGTATTGGCTGGCTTTTCATTAGGTGCAGAATCAATCGCATTGTTTGCTCGTGTGGGCGGAGGGATTTATACCAAAGCAGCCGATGTAGGTGCTGATTTAGTAGGGAAAGTAGAAGCAGGAATTCCTGAAGATGATGTACGAAACCCTGCTACCATTGCCGATAACGTAGGTGATAACGTAGGTGATGTGGCCGGTATGGGTGCCGATTTGTTTGGCTCTTATGTGGCTACAATTTTGGCAACTATGGTTTTAGGTCAAGAAATTGATGCAGCGGGAGATAAATTTAATGGGCTTTCTCCTATCCTACTCCCAATGATGATTGCTGGTTTAGGATTAATCTTCTCCATTGTAGGAACTTGGTTTGTTCGTATCAAAAAAGAAACCGACAGCGTTCAAAATGCTTTAAATATTGGCAACTGGTCATCAATCATCTTAACAGCAATTGCTTCTTATTTCGCTGTTATCATGTTGTTGCCAGAGAAATTGGTTCACAGAGGTTATGCCTTTACTTCACTTGATGTTTTTTATGCAATTGTAGTAGGCCTTGTGGTTGGCGCATTGATGAGCTTAATTACTGAATACTATACAGCTATGGGCAAACGCCCTGTGCTTTCCATCATAAAACAATCTGGCACTGGTCATGCTACTAATATTATTGGCGGCCTTTCTGTCGGCATGGAATCAACAACACTTCCAATATTAGTATTGGCTGCAGGCATTATTTGTTCTTATTCCTTTGCGGGATTGTATGGCGTGGCAATAGCTGCTGCTGGTATGATGGCAACTACAGCCATGCAATTAGCGATTGATGCTTTTGGCCCAATTGCCGATAACGCAGGCGGTATTGCAGAAATGAGTCAACTACCAGAAGAGGTTAGAGGAAGAACTGATAATTTGGATGCCGTTGGTAACACTACTGCAGCAACTGGTAAAGGATTCGCCATTGCTTCTGCTGCTTTGACTTCATTGGCTTTGTTTGCAGCCTTCGTTGGTGTTTCAGGAATTTCTTCCATTGATATTTATAAAGCACCTGTGCTTGCGGGATTGTTTGTGGGCGGCATGATCCCGTTCATATTCTCATCGCTTGCCATTGCTGCTGTTGGTCGCGCTGCGATGGATATGGTAAACGAAGTAAGAAGGCAGTTTAGGGAAATCCCAGGCATTATGGAATACAAAGCCAAGCCTGAATATGAAAAGTGCGTGGCTATTTCAACTAAAGCTTCTATTCGCGAAATGCTTGCTCCCGGTGCTATTGCCTTGCTTTCACCAATCATTGTAGGTTTTACATTCGGCCCCGAAGTATTGGGTGGAATGCTCGCTGGCGTAACAGTTTCTGGTGTGTTAATGGGCATGTTCCAATCCAATGCTGGTGGTGCTTGGGATAATGCTAAGAAGTCGTTTGAGAAAGGCGTTGAAATAGACGGCCAGATGTATTACAAAAAATCAGAACCACACAAAGCATCAGTTACAGGCGATACTGTTGGTGATCCATTCAAAGATACTTCTGGACCATCGATGAATATTTTAATCAAACTTACTTCCATTGTAGCGTTGATTATTGCGCCACATATAGCTCAGAAGAATCATATTACTGAAACCTCCAAACCAAAAATTCAAATTGAATCGGTTACTACTGTTTCTGATTCACCGAAAGTAGAAGTGAAATAAGCTGATAGTTCAATGTTATTAAAAAGGCCAATTTTCATTGGCCTTTTTTTTATTGAATAGGTTACCAATTGACCAAAGTTGGAACTCAATCCAAATCCATTTAGACTTTTGTGAAAAAGTAAATTAATTAGTGTTTACTTTCACGTGTAAGGTTTTAAAGGTTACCAACTGTGGCACTTAAAGTATTCAAACTCAAGGCGGAAGTTGACGAGAACGAGATTTTCGAACGAATCCAGAAGGGAGACGAGAAAGCTCTGGAAATTATTTATCAGAAATATTATCGCATGATGACCAAGTTGGTCGTTAGCAATAGTGGCACTGAAGATGAAGCTAGGGATATTTATCAAGATGCATTGATTGTTTTTTGGCAGAAAGCGACTTCGGGAAATTTAGTTCTCACATCAAAAATCAGTACCTATATCTATAGCGTTTGCCAGAACCTGTGGAGAAAAGAGCTGGAGCGAAAAAAGCGACTGACCAATGAAGAGAAAGATTCTTCGGAAACGATCGATCACGACAGCGGAGAAAGAAATAAGATCATCGCCCTGTGTATAGATCAGTTGGGCGATACCTGCAAAAAGGTGCTGATGTATTATTATTTTGATGATATGTCGATGCAGGATATAGCGGATAAACTAGGATTTGCAAATACCGATACGGCCAAAACCAAAAAGTATAAATGCAAACAAAAGTTGGATGAATTGGTGAAGTCACAATATTCAGAACAAGATTTTTTAGATTAATTTGAAATGCGAAAACCAGAAGAAATAATTGAGAACTATTTGACTAACAAACTCTCTTCAAGCGAAAGAGAAGCTTTTGAAAATCAACTAGCTTCCGATGCAGGTTTGAAAAGCCAAACTGAATTTCAGTCTGCTATTGTTGAATCTCTAAAGAAAGCACGCGTTGCCCAGTTGAAGGCGAATTTAAACAACGTTAAAATTGAAACCCCAATATTGATCTCACCGCAGGCCAAAATTGCGGCTTCCGTAGCAATAATAAGTGGTTTCATTTTGTTGTTCTACTTCTTTTCAAAAGATACCGAATTAGCAACAACAATAGTCAAAGAACCAGCAATTGAAAATACTTTAATTCAACAGGCTAAGCCAAGCCAAGAGCGAAAAATAGATAAACCGATTTCAGGTACAATCACTCCTGACAATCCAGTTAGTAGCAATAAAACAATTAAACCTGTAGTAGATCAATCTGCAAAAGCAACACGAACTCCTATACAACCAATAGATCCAACGCAAGAGTTTGAATCAAATTCACCCCTTGAACAATCGTCTGAGATAGTTGAAAGAAACAAAGTTTCGATTGCCAACATTGTAGCAGAAACAGACTCTTCCGATAAAAAATATACCTTTCATTACAAATTTCATAAAGGCAAACTTATTTTATACGGCTCGTTCGATAAAAGTTTGTATGAAATTCTAGAGATCAATGGCGAAAACCGAACTGTATTTTTATTCTATAAAGACAGTTATTATTTGCTTGATGAAAATCAAACGAAAATAAAAATGCTGGAGCCTATTCAAGATAAAACGCTTATAGAACGTTTGAACGTATACAGGCTGAGCAAGAAATAGTAAAAGGGCAATCCGTAAAAAAAAGGTTGTGCCAACCTAAAAATCAGAATCCTAGCTTATCTTTGGCCTTAGATGAGTTCAGGAATCCCGAAAAGAAGCATCCGTAAAAAGAAACTTGGCAGCTACCCTTATGCCAGCGTGTTGTTCAGCATCACTCTTGCCTTGTTTGTGTTGGGCATTTTTGGAGTGCTTTTAATTTATTCTCAAGAGCTTGAAAAAACAGTGCGAGGCAATGTAAAGGTACAAGTCTATCTAAAAAATCACCTGAATGATTCACAGCGAGTTGCTATCAAAAAGCAAATTGCAGCCTCCTATTTCCTACCAAAAGAAGATAAAGGAAATGCCATTCAATTTTACTCCAAGGAAGCAGCCGCCAAACAATTCATAAAAGAAACGGGTGAAGATTTTCAAAAGTTTTTAGGCGAAAATCCTTTACGGGATGCATATCTCGTAAAGATTGATCCAATCTTTCACGACAAGGATAACATGCGGAAATTGAAAACCAGGCTCGAGAAAATAAATGGAGTGTTTCAAGTGTACTATGTTGAAACGTTAATTGAGTCGATTAATGATAATGTAACCAAGATTGCCTTTGTACTTTTAGGGGTTGCTTCTGTTTTATTATTCACCGTTGTCTTGCTAATTAACAATACACTTCGACTAGCTCTTTTCTCACAGCGTTTTTTAATAAGAAGTATGCAGCTTGTGGGAGCAACCAAGTGGTTTATTCAACGCCCTTTTCTTGTGAGAGCCACTATTCATGGGTTTTTATCTGGCTTAATAGCATCAGGGCTTTTGATTGGGCTTATCTATTTCGCTACCCAACGGCTTGAAGAAATTAAGCTACTTCAAAATAATAAATTGATACTTTTATTGCTCGCTAGCCTTTCTTTACTTGGTGTAATGTTGGCTTTATTCAGCACCTACAGAGCAGTGCATAAATACCTTAAACTTTCACTTGACGAACTTTATTAATTATGAGCAAACTACCTTTCGGGAAAAAGAACTATCAATGGATGATTATCGGCTTTGTTGTGATTGCCCTTGGCTTCACATTTATGTCGTTAGATACAACTGAACATGGATTTGGATTTATGGGGCTTACTCTTGGGCCTGTGGTAGTGGTTATTGGCTTTGCGTTAGAGATTTTTGCCATCCTGCAAAAGCCTCAAGTTAAAAATTAAGCTATGAGTATTTTTGAATCTGTTCTGCTGGCCGTGGTAGAAGGCATTACTGAGTTTTTGCCTATCTCGTCAACAGGCCACATGATCATTGTTTCTTCTATTTTAGGAATAGCTTCCGATCCTTTCACAAAGACGTTTACAATCGCGATACAACTGGGAGCAATTTTTTCAGTTGTAATTTTATATTGGAAACGTTTCTTTCAATCGATTGACTTTTACATCAAACTATTCATTGCATTTTTACCTGCCGCAGTGTTCGGGTTTTTATTGAATGATTACATCGATGCCCTGCTAGAGCGAGTAGATGTTGTTGCTGTGATGCTCATTTTGGGTGGCGTACTTTTTCTTTTTATCGATAAATTTTTCAATAGGAATGAAGCCATTGGGAACATCGAAATTAGTAATTCAACCGCGTTGAAGATTGGTTTTTTTCAAGTGATCTCAATTCTTGCACCCGGCATATCAAGATCAGCTGCCACTATTATTGGCGGGCTTTCGCAGGGGTTAACTAAAAAAGCTGCCGCTGAATTTTCGTTCTTTCTGGCAGTGCCAACCATGTTTGCAGCAACGGCTTACAAGCTATTGAAATTCTATAAAAGTGGAGCCACTTTTGGAAGCAACGAACTGCTCTTGCTTATCATCGGAAACGTAATTGCATTCTTGGTTGCGCTTATCGCGATTAGAACATTTATCAACTTCTTAACCAAAAATGGATTTAAATTTTTTGGATATTATCGCATTGCTGTTGGTTCGTTGATCTTAATACTAATGGCGTTGGGTGTTAAACTTTCGTTGGTTTAATATGCTATGGAATTGGGGAAAGTGCTATTGATAAATAAGCCTTTGCGCTGGACATCCTTCGATGTCGTGAGGAAAATGCAATACAAGTTTAAAACAAAAAAGGTTGGCCATGCTGGTACGCTTGACCCTTTAGCGACAGGACTATTGATACTTTGCACCGGAACTTTCACAAAGCGTATAGAAGAATTTCAGGCGCAAGAAAAAGAATATATTGGCACGTTTGTGCTCGGGCAAACAACTCCTTCTTATGATTTAGAAACAGAACCTTCTGATGCAATTGATTTCATGCATATTACTAACGAACAAATAACAAGTGCAACAAAAAAATTTATTGGCAACATAAGACAGAAGCCACCGATGCACTCCGCCATTCGAATTAAGGGAAGAAGAGCATATGATTTCGCGCGAGAAGGGAAAGATGTAGAACTAGGCTTACGCGATGTTGAAATAAAAGAATTTCTAATCACTGAAATCAACAAACCCTTCGTGAAGTTTAAAGTAGTTTGTTCTAAAGGCACCTACATTAGAAGTTTGGCTCACGACTTCGGCCAAGAGTTAGGTGTGGGAGCTTACTTGAGCGAGCTTTGTAGAACCCGCATCGGTGGTTTTAAGTTAGAAGAAGCGGTAGAAGTTGATCAAGTTGAACTATGAGTAGTCTCACTACTCAAATCTAGTCATAATGAAAGTTTATAATTCAATATACGATTTTAAAAAATTAGACAATGCCGTTGTTACGAGCGGCACATTTGATGGCGTGCATGTTGGTCATCAAAAAATCTTAAATCGATTAAAAGAAATTGCTGAAAAGTTTAATGGCGAAACAGTTGTAATCACCTATTGGCCGCATCCGCAATTGGTTTTGCATCCAGAAAACAAAACCTTAAAACTTCTTAATACTTACGAAGAAAGAGAGCAGCTGTTGAGGGAGCAAGGTATTCAGCATCTTATCAAAATTCCTTTTACAACAAACTTTTCCCAAATTCATTCCAATGAGTTTATTATTTCCATTTTGGTAAATGCTATTGGTACAAAAAAATTAGTAATTGGCTACGATCATCGTTTTGGCAAAAACAGAGAAGGCAGCTTTGATGAATTAAAAGTTAACGGCCCTACATACGGCTTTGATGTAGAGGAAATACCCCGCCAAGATGTTGATTCGATTGGCGTGAGTTCATCGGCCATTCGCAAGTTTCTTATGCAAGGTAATGTGGAGGAGGCGCAGCATTTATTGGGCCGCCCCTACTCTATCGAAGGTAAGGCAGTAAAGGGGGATCAATTGGGACGCACATTGGGCTACCCTACCGCTAACCTTTTTATCGAATCAACACACAAGTTAATTCCAGCAGAAGGCATTTATGCGGTAACAGTTTTACACGAAGGGGTAAAATTTGGAGGTATGCTATACATCGGCAATCGGCCTACGCTCGAAAATAAGACGCTTGCTATTGAAGTCAACATCTTTGATTTCGATCAAGACATCTATGGAAAAACAATCATCGTAAATTTTATTAAATTTATTCGGGCGGATAAAAAATTCGACAACTTAGATCAGCTTAAAGATCAATTAGCAAAAGATAAAATAGATGCGATTGGTTCGTTGATTTGATAATTAGTTATTCGGTAATTCGTAATCCCAACTCTGAACAAAGAACTCTGAACTTTGCAACATGATTAACAAAACAATAAGTGGCGCAGAAGAAGCCGTAAAAGATATTAAGCACGGAGCAACGCTCATGCTGGGTGGTTTTGGCCTTTGTGGGATTCCTGAAAACTGTATTGCTGCATTATTGAAACTTGGTGTTCGCGATCTCACTTGTATTTCAAACAATGCAGGTGTTGATAATTTTGGAATTGGATTACTTTTAAAATCACGACAAGTAAAAAAAATGATTTCATCGTATGTGGGCGAGAATGCTGAGTTTGAACGGCAGCTCTTATCAGGCGAATTGGAAGTAGAGTTAATCCCGCAAGGAACTTTGGCAGAGCGAGTTCGCGCTGGCGGTGCTGGCATACCCGCATTCTTCACGCCAGCAGGCGTTGGCACGGAGGTGGCTGAAGGAAAAGAGGTGCGTGATTTCAATGGCAAAACATATTTGATGGAGCATTGGCTCAAGGCAGATTTCTCACTAGTCAAGGCTTGGAAAGGCGATACATCTGGCAACTTAATATACAAAGGCACGGCACGAAATTTTAATCCGATGATGGCCGCTGCTGGCAACATCACCATTGCAGAAGTGGAAGAGCTGGTGCCTGTTGGCGAGCTAGACCCCAATACCATTCATACACCTGGCATTTACGTTCATCGTATTTTTGAAGGGAAGAATTATGAGAAGAGAATTGAACAAAGAACTCTTTCTGATTTGAAGATTAGTTGATTTGATAATTTGGAAATGAGAAATGACAAAGAGAATTTAATTGTTAGTCTCACATTTAAGTTTGCCTTAGATATTATACAGTATTGCGAAAAATTAGAGAACGAAAGAAAATATATCGTATCGAGGCAATTATTAAAATCTGGGACTTCGATTGGTGCTAATGTTCGTGAAACACAAAATGCTGAATCAAAGGCTGACTTCATTCATAAATTTAAGATTGCAGCAAAGGAAATAGATGAATCAGAATATTGGTTGCTCTTGTGCAAAGAAGCAGAGTCTTACCCCGATCCTAACAATCTTCTTATTGATTTAGAAAGTATCTCAAGAGTCGTTTCAAAAATAATCTCGTCATCTAAAACAAATCCGAATTAATTTATAGCTCTAAATTTACGCTAGCTAATTTCTAAGTTCAACTAATAAGTGCAGCACAAAAGGTTGAAAGAAAGGAGGATTTCTCCCCCTTTCAGTTGACCAAGTTAATTAAACTTGTGTTGCAATGACAAAATATAAACAACTCAGCCAAGAGCAAAGGTATGTAATTGGCAGGCTTTTAAAAGCAGGTAAAAGCCGAAAAGAAATAACCACTGCTGTAGGCTGTGACAAGTCAACAATCTGCCGCGAGTTTAAACGTAATGTTCCTAAGCGCGGAAGAGGTGCCAAAGAATATAATCCCGATAAGGCTCAAAAGAAAACGGAATTGCGACACCGTATAAAGCCGAAGTGTATTCGCTTCACTGCTTGCATGCGCAAGCAAATCGTAAAATGGTTGACTGTTGAAAAGTTGAGTCCGGAATTAATAGCTGCAAAGGGCAAACAGCTCTATGATGAGTTCGTTAGCCGTGAAACGATTTACAATTGGATATGGAAAATGAAGCATAGCCACAAGAAGCAACACCAACCTTACCGTATGCTCTACCAAGAATTGAAACATGGAAGAAGGCATCGCAAACGGGGTAACTATCATGAGAACAGAGGTTGTATACCCGACCGGGTTTCGATTGAAAAACGCCCTGCTATCATAGGGAAAAGAAAACGGCTGGGTGATATGGAAGTAGATTTAATGTTGGGCAAGAACCATCAGGCCGGGCTATTGGTCATCATCGATAGGGCCACCTTGAAAACATCGTTGACTAAACTAAAAACGAAGGCTTCAGCACCCATTGCAAAATCCATCATTCATAAAATGAAACCTTTTTCCGGTTGGATCAAGACCTTCACCTATGATAATGATATGGCCTTTACAAAACACCAAAGCATCAATGAGGTATTAAAAACAAAATCATTCTTCACCCGTCCTTATACCTCACAAGATAAAGGGACGGTAGAAAATAGGATCGGTGTAATACGAAGGTTCTTCCCTAAGAAAACAGACTTTACAAAAGTGACTTTCGGGGAGGTAAAACGCGTAGAGAAGATGCTCAACGAAAGACCGGTAAGAAAATTTAAATATCAAACCCCGAATGCTGTATTTTTACAAAAAATAAATAAGTCACCATAATAATAGTTGATGTTGTAATGTGGGTTACTCCAAACTGAAACGTGTTCAATAAAAGATAAATTACTTTTTTGGAGTTATACACATTTCAACATCAAAAGAACGAGTACAAAAAGTTGCACTTATTACTTGAACACAGCTCTTATGCTTAAGTCAAAAGTAACAAATTCATGATCAGTGTTTCAGAAGCTTCAGCGATAATTCAACAACATCTTTATACACCAAAGAGAGAAGCAGTTGCCTTAGCAAATGCGACAGGAAGAATTCTAGCGGAAGTGATTAAAGCCGATCGTGACTTCCCT
>JBBRBQ010000033.1:0-22758 GCA_038205685.1 Cytophagales bacterium
ACTCAATTGAGTTATCAGAAATAGGAAGTAATCCAAGTCTTCCTGTAAAAGTTTTTCCCCTTGCATTGGCACCTAGGTTTACATGTCCAATCGATCCATCATTTTGAAGAGCGAACCCATTACTCACACTGACATCATAATTCCATTTAATGCTTCCAAGTTGAACCCCACCCGAAGCACCGATACCATAATCCTGAGAAGTGGGCAATCCAATAGGGTCGGTTGCAACTTTATTGATCCACCCAGCGGCCAATTTTTTATTGTACATCCCAAATGGAAGCACAAAATATCCCCCTCGTAAAATCACATTTGGTGAAACAAAATAAGATATTGCTGCCCAGTTGACACCCAATCCATCATTGTTAAAAGTTGGTTCAAATTCAACTAATAACCTTTTGCCTTGCTTGAACAAGAACATAGGGCTAAACTCATATGTATTGCCGCTTCCAAATACACCACTCTTTGTTGTAATCGTATTTCCGTCAATATCCTTTGCTACATTCCTACTGCTCACATAACCAAATGTGGTAAGACCAACAACCAATAATCTACTATGGCCTGGGTTGATGAGATTGGTTTTTTTCTCCAAGTTTGAAAGCCTAGCTTCCAACACTGAATCAATAACGGGTATGGTGTTTTGCTGCGCGTGAATAAATTGAGAGGATGTTCCAATTGCAATGATCAAAATTAATAAGCTTTTCGTTTTCATTTTGTATTGGATTTAAAAGCAAGAGAACGGATAAAGTTTACCAATTCCCACCGCTCATTTTCAGTGAAGACACTTTTATAGGAAGGCATAGAGTTATGTCCTTCAGATAGTTTCCAAAAAATAGAGCCATCAGTTTCCTTTTGGACTGCATCAGATGTATGATCTGCTGGCTTTGGCGATAAAGCCACAGCTGCTGGCCCATTGCCTTTACCTTTATTACCATGGCATGCGGCACAATTGGCTTCATATAGAATCTTTCCCGCTTTAATTGAAGTTGGGCTGCTCTCTACTGAGTTTTTTGCTGCATTTGCGGAAGAAGGTGTTTGCCATATGGAAGATTGGCCGTAGGCACACCAATTCAGAACCATCAATGTTGATAATAAAATTAGATCATTTTTCTTTGGCATTTTTCTTTTTACTCTAGGAAACAAATGGAACATAAATGAGAATTTTTTTGGTTTTATTACTATTATTAAATGATTTTAGTTGTTTAAATCAGCAAGAGACATCTAGTCTTTTATTATTGTTCTCCAATCTTGGGAATAGTTTGAAAATTTATAATTTTAAGCACTGAGATAAATTTCAGACATCCTGCAAAGGTCACATTTCCAATACGAGCTATTATCTGACAAAGGACAGGTTTAAACCTGATAGTTATCAGGTAAATTGTCACCCCAAGCATTTTTACTGCATGAGACTTATAGAGTTTTCTAAATAGTCGTTCCTTAAAAATTTGATTAAATACAGTCTGAAAATACTTCTATTTTGACCTTAATGTAAATATCTCCTTAATGTCCAAGCTAGGGTTTCGTGGGCTTCCATTTGACTTGTGAGAAAATCAGCAGTTCCAGCATCACCATATTTTTCAGCACAGTTATTTATGGATTTACGGAGATCAATTATTGAGGCTTCGTGATCTTCCAGTAATTCGAGAATCATTTCTTTTGAGGATGGATATTTGTTGGGATGTTCTTTTATAGTTGTCAATTCTTTAAATTCTTCCAACGTGCCAATAGCATTGCTACCCAACTTACTGATACGCTCAGCTACTTCATCAATTGATTCTTCTAGTTGTTCATAATGTGTTTGGAACAACTTGTGAAGTTCCATAAAGCTTTCACCTCTCACATTCCAATGGAACTTTCTTGTTTTAGTATACAATGTTACCTCGTTTGCCAAAATGATTGACAACAATTCTGTAACTGAGTTCAAGTCTTTTTTTGATATTCCTATGTTTGGTTTCATATTAATAGTTTAAATAGTTTACATTTTTTGAATTTTCTCTTTCTTATTTCTCTCACCATCCAAATTGCACATGTGATTACGATCGAACTGATTCCAATAATCATCCCTGTCATTCTACTTTTTTTCATAGAATTATTTATTTGATACTAATCAAGTTTTTGTTGAATTTTCTATTCCTATTGATCTCATCATTTGATTTTAAGTATGCTAGAAAATCTAATGAACCTTCAACAAATCTGCCCTCATCCCTTTTGGTTTGATAGCAAAACCCTTTCAAACTCAAATAAATTGGCTTCTATTAAAGATCAATTCATCGGAATTTTTCATTTTTTTTTAAGTTTAAATTGTTTCGTTGATAAACAAAGGTGGACAACCTCTCAAGGTTAGAGTTTACACGTTGTTGAAAGAGAGTTACATTAATCACTTATATTCATTCAAAGTTTTAAACATTTTGGAATTTGTGAATTCGATTATTGAACCTTATAATAAAACTAACCTAGAAGGAAAGCATACTGACTAAAATGCAAATATTCACGCTTAAACAAGTTAAAGAATGTAAGGTCAAGGATTGTTTCTAGTCTTGATTTTTTAGACATTAGAATCCCCCAAACCTTTTTTAATTTTCTTTATATGTTAAGGTCAAGGCAATACTGTAATTGGCAAGGCGAAAACAATCAGGCAACTAACCGTAATGCTAGTGATATTACTGAAAAGTCATATGCTTTAATTCAGTTGTAAGCTTCCCTTTACTATCAGCGCACCGTAAACTTTGCAATAACCATTAGTTACTATGTAAACGTTTGCAATGCGTAAACTATTTAATTTGTACTACACTTAAAAACAGTAAAATTATGACAATATTAGAAGTTCAAGAAAAAGAGAAATCAAAGGCTACTCAAAGGAATTCCAAACCAATTGAATACCACGAAAAAGCGGCTAAACATCATGAGCAAGCAGCCAAGCATCACATCGAAGCGGCCAAGCATTATGAGGATGGAAATGATGAGAAAGCCGAGCGAAGCACGGTGAAGGCGCAAGCGCACCATAGCTTGGCTGCCGATCATAACAAACAAATATCGAAGCATCATGCAAATGATACGAACGGTAACAAAAAGGATCACATGGATGATAACAACATGGATAGCAAGTATGATAAGCGCTTCTGAAAATACGCTGCTGAATTAAATAAAAAAGCATCACGCTCATGTGATGCTTTTTTATTTATTGACTCCGTCACAAAACATTTGCTACAATCTACTGTGGAGTTAAAATAATACTGATTAGAATATAATCGGCATTACACTTTATCGGTTTTTATAAAATTTACCATGACGTAGGTTGCCATCATGCCAGCAACAATACCTTTCAAACCAATCACCCAATCTTTCACATTTTTAATTACAAGAAATATATTATTTATCCATTTGTAGATTTAGATCGATTAGTTACTTCTTACATTTTTTCACATTCCTTTTGGCATGTGATGGCTTGGTCTAGATGGCTACGTAGGGCAGGCAAGAGAGAAGATGCCCAATTCCTTATATCAGCATCAGTAGCATCGTTGGCTATTTTCTCAAACTTAACAATAGCACTTTTGTGCCCACTTACCATCCGGTTGCAATAGTCTATATCAAAATCTCTTCCGTTCTTTTTCATCAATTCAGTTTCTGCTTCCTTTCCATTATCTGTAAGAGCAGTGGGTATGGTAATTTGCTTCTTGGCAGCCAATTTTTTTAAATCATCGAATGCCTTAGAATGGCCATTTTGCATCATTTTACCCAAATCTTTTACATTTACCATTGAACTCTTTTCTTGTGCCAAAGCGCCTAATTGTATTTCCTCTAAGTTTATCTCAGCAGCTGTTACAAGATATTGAGCATCGGCTTCTTCGGTTTTGTCAAACTTTGCATCATTATGTTCCTCAGCTACTTCTTTAGTATCCTCAGCCTTTTTGGTGCACGAACTTAGAGTACTTAGCCCTAGTACAAATACTAACATGCTGGCCATCATAAGAAATGCTTTTTTTGCATTACTAATTAAATTACTTATTCTGTTTTTCATTTTATTTTTTGTTTTAAAGTTTAATTGTTTGACTATATAGTAAGTTTAGTATACTCCTCTTTCGTATAGTAATGTTGGTTTTTTTTTCAGAGATGAAATACAGTATATCCGAATTTAATTTTTCCCTTTCAGTATAAAATAAACCATGGGCAGCACCTTGATAAATCAAAAAAGTATTGATTAGAATGCTTTTTGTCGCCTGCATTGCCGTAGGCTCTATAGGCACCACTTGATCTGCATCACCATGAATAATTAAGGTGGGCACATCTATCAATCTCATCTCCTCTCTAAAGTCAGTTGTGGAAAAGGCTTTGACGCACTCTATAGTTGCCCTTGGAGAGGCTAATGAGAATAGTAAGCGATAGTAGTCAAGCCTAGGAGAACTTACTTGTTTACGTAAATATCTTAGCCCGAAAAACATTTTGCTAAAATCATCTAAGAATCCGATCCTGTCATTCTTTATTTTCTCCAGCATCTCATTGAACATTTCTTTTGGAACTCCTTCTAGGTTTGTTTCGGTCTTTAATAAATAAGGCGTTGTAGACGAAATTAAAATTGCTCTTATAACACCTCTACCACCGCACCTGTTGAAATAACGTACCACTTCACCACCACCCATTGAAAAACCAATAAGCGTTATATCTGTAAGATTAAGGTATTCAATTATCGCCTTCAAGTCATCTGTAAGGGTATCGTAATCAAAGCCATCCCATGGATGAGATGATTTACCAAAGCCTCGTCTATCGTACGCAATAACGCGATGCCCGCTGTTGACCAACGCTGGTATCTGATACTCCCACATTTCTTTGCTCAATGGCCAGCCGTGAATAAGTATAACAGGCTTGCCCTTACCATAATCGGTATAATGGATTCTTACAGGATTACCCGATTCATCTTTGCCTGTTTCTACGTAGTTCATATTCTGTCTTTAAATGGGCTGGCCTCTCATGATTATTTAGCTCCGCCCTTGCCAATGCGAGTAATGATGAAGATAATAATGATGATAACGACCACTACCAAAAATATACCGACACCCATTCCCGCTTTGAAAATATCACCAATAGCAGCACAACCACTGAGCATACTCATCGCTGCAAAGAATACCGCTAATTGAATTAGAATTTTAATTTTCATGTTGTTGTGTCCAATAAATTGTTGTAGAAGATTATTAAAATGAGTTACTTGATTATTTGGGGTGAAGCTGTCATTAACTCTGACTCTGAGTAGACAAGCTCCTTTCTTTTATCGTTTCCTTGGACACGACAATAATAGAGATTTTGAGAGTAGCGCGATACAATCAGATTCTGCCCTGGTCTAATTCTCTCCACAACAATTTCGCCTTTCTTGTATAAATTGTACATCGGTTATAATGATGAAATAAAATTACAGAGACGTAGAGTAGTAAGCTTTGCAGTTTTTGTCAAATTATTTGCAGAAGTTACTGTTCGTTTTATGATTGTAGAAGTAATTCGATATGAAAATTGTAAAAGGTTGTGATAATGAAATTCATTATCGTAAGAGGTTTCTATTTTCTATAATAAACTGTCCAAACGTATTGGGTTGATGACCCGTAATTTGTTTTACACAGTCGCTCATTAGAGGCTCTTTTTGAAACCTCGGCAGATAGTGAAGTAGCATCATTACTAAGATTAGCATAGTTGGCATTGCTTCGGTTCTTTTTACAAAGAAAAATTTAAGTAAGGTGGGGGATTCGTATTGAATTGTGGTGTTAAGAACGTTGCTAAGCTCGGCAGCCATTTGGGTAAACGTTAATCTTTCGTTACAGGTAAGCTCGTACGTTTGATTTATATGTTTGTAGGGTTCAATCAGTATCCTAGCAGCTACTTCCCCTATATCAGTAACATCTATTAAATTGAATTTTGAATTGCCTGCAGGTAAAAATATTCTCTTTTTGTCTACTAGGTCTGTCCGTAATGTGGTAGTAAAATTTTGCATAAAATAGGCTGGCCGCAGAAAAGTGTAAGCTAGTTTGCTTTGTACAATCAGTTTTTCGATTTTATGATGTGGTATCAAGTTACTATTTTCAACACCCTGCACCGATAAGAATACTATATGCTTTACCCTACATTTAATTGCCATTTCAATAAGTGGAGTGAAAATTTTCTCTACTTCCGACAGTTGTGGTGGACGAATCAAGAAAAGCACATCACAACCAGTAAGCGCTTCCATAAAGGTTTTAGTATCAATAAAATCAAATCTAACAAGATTGATCCTGCTCATTTCCGATGTTAGGTTTGTTTTCAACACATCTTTAACTCCAATAATAATTTTTGACTCTTGATCTAATCTAATCAACGATTTGAGTATTTCCATTCCTACATTTCCTGTCGCCCCCGTTATTAAAAATTGATTCATGATGATAATGATTTACAGCCTTTTTTTTAATATTAATTGCCTTATTTCGGGATGTTTGTGCCCTCTTTATTTTTATAGTATCAGTATCAAATTTGTTATATAATTTTTTTGTTAACCATATAGTAACTTTATCAAAAGTGGAGTTATTAAACAGAATGAATGTTGCATTTGTAAGCATAACTCTTACAAAATATACAGATGAGACAACCACTGGTACTTATTCATAGTAAGCATCAATATCTTCCATAGTATCCATATAAAGCGGTATATTTATATAAGAAAACGATATGAAGAAATCCAACCAAAAGAAAAAAGCACCTAAATTGGTAAAGAAATCTTTTGGACAAAAGAAATCGTCAAGCGATAAGACAAAATTAATTTCTTTTATAAATCATAGTAAAATTCAATTTCCAATTGTAGGAATTGGTGCGTCTGCTGGAGGACTGGAGGCTATTGAAGAGTTTTTAAAAAAATTGCCAGATGGAAGCGGACTGGCCTTTGTTATTATTCAACATCTTGATCCGAACAGCAAAGGAATATTGCAAGAAATACTACAGCGAATTACAACCATGAAGGTGTATACAGCCACCGATAGAATAATTGTAAAACCCAATTCGATCTACGTAATTCCGCCAAATAAAAATATGTCAATCCTTAATGGGGCATTGCATCTATTTGAACCGATAGCTAAACACGGACTAAGATTGCCAATCGATTATTTCTTTAGTTCGCTTGCTGATGACAGACAAGAAAAAAGTATTGGCATTATACTTTCAGGCATGGGAGCCGATGGCAGTATTGGATTAAAATCTATAAAAGAAAAAGGTGGAGTTACGATGGTGCAAAGCCCAGCCTCGGCAAAATTTGACAGCATGCCGCGCAGCGCTATTGGATTAGTGCCTATTGATGTAATAGCACCTGCCACCGATCTTCCGGAAAAATTATTAACAATCCTCCAGCAGCCATTATCTAAGCAAAACAAACTTGAACTTGAAAAGGATAACAGTTCGTTAGAGAAAATAGTAATTCAGTTACGTGAGCGCACTGGAAATGATTTCTCGTACTACAAAAAAAGTACAATGTATAGAAGGATTGAAAGAAGAATGGGCATACATAAGATTGAAAAAATCTCAAATTATGTTAGATACCTTCAAGGCAATCCAGCAGAAGTAGACATCCTCTTCAAGGAATTTTTAATTGGAGTTACCTCGTTTTTTAGAGATCCTGCTGTTTGGGATTACCTACGAGATAAAATTTTTCCATCCACGTTCAATCAATCATTGGATAAGCAAGTTTTAAGGGCGTGGGTGCCGGCTTGCTCAACAGGTGAAGAGGCCTATTCATTGGCTATTACTTTTAAAGAAGCTTTAGAGAAGCAGCAATCTTCAAATCAATTTTCAATTCAAATATTTGCCACCGACCTCGATCCACAAGCGATCGAAACCGCGCGGAAAGCTATCTACCCTGTTTCTATAGGAGCCACTATTTCTCCGGATAGATTGAATAATTTTTTTTTGAGAGAAGGTGATAAATACAGAGTGCGTAGTGAGATTCGTGAAATGATTGTTTTTGCCGTACATAATGTGGCTAAGGATCCGCCTTTCACAAAACTTGATTTCTTGTCGTGTAGAAATATGCTCATCTATATGGAGCCTACCTTACAGAAAAGGGTGATGTCCCTCTTTCGATATAGCCTTTCTAAAACTGGGGTTATGATTCTTGGCACTGCTGAATCGATTAACGCATTAAGTAATTTATTTACACCTATTGAATCAAAATTTAGAATTTATAATTGTTCTGAATTTACAAGTAAGGCTAATGAGCTTCTTGATTATCCTGGGCCATTCTCAAATCCTAAATCTCAAATCCTAACAAAACAGCCAGAAATGATAACTGAAAATTTACAATCGCTAACGGAGCAATTGTTATTGCAGCAATTTTCGCCTGCCGGAATTCTCGTCAATAGTAATGGCGACATTTTGTATGTTGTTGGCAGCACGGGTAGTTATTTAGAGCCAGCAGTTGGTAAGGCCAATATGAATATATTTTCGATGGCGCGTGATGGTTTGCGCAGTGTATTGCCAACGGTCATTCGGCAGGCATCAAAAAGCTATCAGCGAATAGTTTTAAATAATCTAAAAGTTAAAATTAATAAAGGCTTTCAATTAACCACGGTGACTGTTCAACAGATTGAGAAACCAGTAATGCTAAAAGGCAAGATTCTTATCCTTTTTAATGAAGAATCGGTGCACGAAAAGAAATCAGCAAAAACTAAAAATGGTAAGGAGAACAATTCATCGAAAGCCACAGAGTTGGAGCATGAGCTAGAACATGTAAGAGAAGATCTTCAGAATACCATTGAAGAAATGCAGTCGTCACAAGAAGAACTTAAATCAGCTAATGAAGAACTTCAATCAACCAATGAAGAATTGCAATCAACCAACGAAGAGCTCACTACCTCAAAAGAGGAAATGCAGAGTTTGAATGAAGAACTACAAACGCTGAATGCGCAATTGCAAAGTAAAATGGATGATTTTTCAAGGACATCCAATGACATGAACAATCTGCTCAACAGCAGCGAGATTGCAACTTTGTTCTTAGATAAAAACTTAAGGATAAGGCATTTTACCCCTGCAGCCACTAGCATATTTAAATTGCAACCTACAGACACTGGAAGACTTTTTACCGATCAAACCTCGAGCCTTAATTACCCTACTATTTATGAAGATGCAAAAGAAGTTATTCGTACGCTCGTTTTTGTTGAGAAGTCAATCAGCGCATCCAATGGTATTTGGTTTAAAGTTCGCATAATGCCGTATCGCACTCTTGATGATAAAATTGATGGATTGGTATTAACCTTTATAGACATTACAAGCAATAAGAAACTTGAAAAAGCCTTGCAAGAGTCGCAAGCAAATCTTGAACGGTTAACAGAAAACCAATCTAAAGAC
Organism: Cytophagales bacterium; assembly: GCA_038205685.1. GTDB lineage: Bacteria > Bacteroidota > Bacteroidia > Cytophagales > Cyclobacteriaceae > ELB16-189. Next base: position 9,343 of record JBBRBQ010000033.1, read on the forward strand.
TCAGAAATAAATTTGAAGGAGATAGGAATTGTGAACAAGCAAAAATAAAAAACTTTGTGGAATGCCTTTGTAAATAAATTTAAATGTTAGCCGGTGAACCAGCAAAAGAAGGAAGTACTTCGGCTTCAAGCTGAAGTACTACACAAACAAGAAAAGTTAAATGAGCCCTTATCAGTATTTGAAGGCGATGCCTTAAAATTATTGCATGAATTGGAAGTCTATCAAATAGAATTGGAATTAAATAACGAAGAATTACTTGTTGCTCGAAATAATGCAGAAGCCCTTAGTCAGAAATACACTTCGTTATATGACTTTTCTCCCTCTGGATATTTAACGATCAACAGCAGTGGTAAAATAAGTGAGTTAAATCTAAGTGCGGCCAGCACTCTTGGTGTAGAGCGTGCGTTACTCCTGGGCAGAAGCTTTAAGCAATTTATAAGCGAAGCAGATAGTCAAAATTATACTGAGTTTTTGACCAACATTTTTGACCAAAAATCTAAACAAGTTTGTGATATACAACTTAAAAGAACCAATTCTAATAGTATAACTTATTGCTTATTGGAAGGCATAGTTGAAGACCATGAAAGCCATTGCAACATTGCTATGACTGATATTACAAGGCTTAAGCACCTTGAAATAGAATTGACAATTGCCAAGGAAAAGGCGGAAGAGAACGATCGATTAAAATCCATCTTCCTATCAAACATGAGCCATGAAATACGCACCCCCTTAAATGCAATTATGGGGTTTAGCAAACTTCTTGCGAGAAGTTCTCGTCCAGAAGAGGAGAGGATTAAGTTCCTCGATCAAATTAATTTTGCAGGTAAAAGACTACTAAGATTGATATCTGATATTTTAGATATTTCTAAAATTGAAGCGAATCAAATGTCTGCAATCTCCAAGCCCACCAATGTAAATCGTTTGATTGATGGATTACAGGATCAATTTCAAGTCTCCATCATCGGTAACCCAGAACTATCTTTGCACACAACGAAGGGGTTGGGCGATGAAGAAAGTTTTATACTAACAGATGAGCAACAACTGATTCAGATTTTAACAAACTTGATTGAAAACGCAAAAAAATTCACATACAAAGGGGTCATCGAATTTGGATACATCTATAAAAATAATTCACTTCAATTTTATGTGAAAGATTCAGGTATTGGCATTGATGCCAAAGACCAAGAGTTCATTTTTCAACGATTCAATCAGGCAAAGAAGGATAACTCAAAAATTTACGATGGCATTGGTTTAGGGCTTTCGATTGTTAAAGGGCTAGTGAAATTGCTTGAAGGAGAAATTTGGGTACAATCAGAAATCAATAAAGGATCAACGTTCTATTTCAATATTCCATATAGGCCCACAACAAAACCCTCTGGAAAGATTAATCAAAATGATACTTCGAATACTAATGCTCTAGAGGGCATTATATTATTATTGGTGGAAGACGACCATTTGAATCACTTATATTTGGAGACCGTACTTAAGGAATTTAACTGTCAAGTTTTAAATGCCTACAATGGCAGGGAAGCAATTGATTTGGTTTCAGTTAATGATACGATTAATATCATTTTGCTTGACATAAACATGCCCATTATGAACGGGTATGAAACAATCAAGGAAATAAAAAAAATAAATAAGAACATCCCAATTATCGCCCAGACTGGTTACGCTATGAGGGAGGATTTTAAAAATATTACTGAGGCTGGTTTTGATGGCTATATCACTAAGCCAATTTGTGAGGATCAATTAATTAAATTAGTGATTAAGCATGGGCGCAAAAACTAAATGCTGTTCAGAATAATAACACACTCTCAATCCAATTAATGAGTTTGATTACTAGGCACGAAGCGATCTCATAATACTGCTCATTTTATTACTTCATAAAAAGCGGTACTATTGAAAATTTACCGTAATTCGTTCGAGTTGATCAATTATTATGAAGACAATAAGTCCCAGTCTGGTTAGAGACGAATTGAAACCGCAATAATCAAGAAATAGATAAGACAAAGGATGAAGATGCGATTTTACAAATCACTCTTTAGTTAATCAAGACGGTTAAGATAAACGTAACTACGGCTACAAATGAAATACAACCTTTAGTGCAATAAAAGAAAAGACTTTCACATTACGCTTAAAAGAATTAAAGAGTAAATCTTATAACTAATTCAATTGATTCTGTAATCACTAATTTCTATGTAAGGATGACTTTTGTTGAATAACAATTCCGTTATAATAAATATAAACAACATGAAAACGTTAACTTTATTACTTATGGTTGTGGGTTGCATAACGCAAACACAAGCACAAAAAAAATTAATGGCGAAGGATGTGCCAATGGCAGTGAAGGATGCCTTTAGTAAAGCTTATCCAATGGAAAAGGATATTGATTGGAGTAAGGATGGCAATAACTATGAAGCCGAATACGATTCGAAGAAGGGTGACATGGCTGCTATTTACAGTGCCAATGGCCAATTGGTTTCCACTGAAATGGATATTTCAATTTCAGATCTTCCAAGTGGCGTGATGGAATATTTACTTAAAAATCATAAAGATCATAAAGTAAAAGAAGCATCAAAAACTACAAATGTAGATGGCACAATTACCTATGAGACAGAAGTGAAAGGAATGGATTTGATATTCGACTCAAATGGTAAATATCTTAAATCCAAAAAGGCATAAGTAGTGGTTGGCTTATTGACGCAAATAAAAAGTTAACTAATGCTTTGTAGTGAAAGTTCTGAAATGAATAATTTCAGAACTTTCTTGTTTTATGATTGGTGAATATTATTTTTTATCTGTTCAGGGCGTTCAAAACAGTAGAATAATACCTCATCATAAAATTGAACAACTAATAATAACGGTAAAATTCCGTATACCTTTTTGCGACCTGCTTACTTCATGCAAAACTTTACTTATAACTCTTCACAGCGACTTGGAGATTAAAAAATAAAATATACCTGCCTGCTGGCAACGCTAAATTTACATTAGTTGATACAACTGATATTGGAGAAGTTGCTGCTAAAATTCTTACAGAATCAGTCAATCATAGAAACCAATGTTACGAATTGACTTGTAATGAAAAACTGACATTTGAGAGGATGGCTTTAAAATTGAGCAACGGACTAGATAAAATAGTTGAGTACGAATCTCCTAACCTATTAAGTTCCTTCAATACGAAGAGAAAGGAAAAAAGGCCGATAATGCTTATTCTCGTGATGATAATGCTTCATTACTTTCCGAGGTTTCAAAAAGAACCAAACACAACTGATTGCATTGCGAATATTCTTGACAAACAACCTAAAACGTTTGATCAGTTCATTTTTGAAAATAAAACTGAACTATGTTGATTATTTTTTTTTCTTTCTGAGCGGTAATATACTAACGCTTTTATGTTCTCATTATATTTTAATGCGAGGGCAATAAGTTTTTTCTGGAAAACGATGTCAGTAAAATTGCTCAATTAGCGTGCCGACAAAACCAACTATAATCAGGGTGCGCTGGAAAAATATTGGATATGGTTGGAATAAAGCCAGCTAGTGCTAAGTCATGCTGATTATTGAATTATGTTGATAAGCATCATGGCAATATATGATGCTTATCAGTATAGTTGGCAATGCTACTTCCTACCTTTGAAGAACCTTAAACCAGATATGAAATGCTATGATTGGTTCTTTTGCACCAAGCCTTTGGCTAAGAGAAGATTGAATTAAATCTTAACTAAAAGAATACTTTATTTCAATAACGCATAAATCAATTTCGTGTTGGCCAGTGTGCTTTTTGTTAATGACGAGAAGAAATTGACAAGCTAACTTTTACTAATTAAAAAAAATATGAAGAAAAACATGGGCTCTGCTGACCGTATTATCCGGGTGATAATCGCAGCGATTATTATAGCACTCTATTACACAGGGGTAATTAGTGGAACATTAGGAATCGTTCTAATTGTATTATCTGCCGTTTTTGTTCTAACGAGTTTTGTTAGCGTTTGTCCTTTGTATTTACCTTTTGGATTAAGTACCCTGCGCAAGAAACTGGCTGGTAAAAACGAAGATTGGACTTCATGATTGAAACGATAAAAAAAATCTTTGGAATAAGATCTTCTGTAGATTATGCTACGCTCGTTAAGCAAGGAGCTGTTATTCTCGATGTACGGACAAAAGGTGAATACGCAGGGGGGCACATTAAAGGATCGATCAATATTCCAGTTGATCAGCTTCAGAACAATCTAAATCGCCTGCCTGATAAAAACAAAACCATCATCACCTGTTGTGCATCCGGAATGAGAAGTGCTTCCGCAAAAAGCATTTTAAAATCGAGCGGATATGTAAACGTACATAATTGTGGAAGCTGGGCGAGCTTGCGACATAAAATATAAAGATCATGGAAAGCCATATTTATAATGTTGAGATCACCTGGAGCAAAGATCGCAAAGGTATGATGTGCTCGCCTGAGTTAAATGAAGTAACAAATCCCAGTGGCTGTATTGAAGTCGCAACATCTCCTGAATTTCCAAAAGGCATTCCGGGCATCTGGTCACCAGAACATTTATTCACGGCAGCGGTGAGTAGTTGTTTAATGACAACTTTTCTCTCCATTGCAGAAAATTCAAAGTTGGATTTTGTTTCGTTCAAGTGTAGCTCGAAAGGAAAGCTGGAGAAGGTGGATGGCAAATTTATGATGACAGAAGTTCTGTTAGAGCCAGTTGTTGTAGTCAGAAATGAGAGCGACACAGAGAGAGCCTTGAAGGTTCTCCAAAAATCCGAACTTAATTGTTTGATATCGAACTCCGTGAGGTCAAAGGTTGTTATGAATCCATTAATACGGGTAGAGACTGTTAACCAATAAATTTATGGCACACGAAACCTTCTCAGAGCTGATACAAAGTGACAAACCTACCTTTGTCGATTTTTCAGCCGAATGGTGCGGACCATGTAAAATGATGGCTCCGATTCTGGAAGATTTGAAAGCCAAAATAGGTGACAAAGCTCGTATTATTAAAATCGATATTGACAAAAATCCACAAGCTGCTTCAGCTTATCGCGTGCAAAATGTTCCTACGCTAATGCTTTTTAAAAACGGAAATGTAGTTTGGAGGCAGTCAGGAGTAATGCCAACCGAATCATTGAAGCGCGTGATTGAGCAACATGTTTAATCGAAGAAGCTTATTGAAAGCTATGATAAGACGCAAAAGACAAATGGAATTTTTTTATTAGGCTGAAAATCAGCATTGCCTAATATCAGGACGCGTCATCGGGGGAAGGCCAAAAAGGTTGCAACTAATATTACACAAATAATTATTATTTTGAAAGCGAAACTGTGACTGAGGTTCTAAAGGTTATCACCTCTAAATTGTTTGTGTTCGGAGCCTCAAACTGTTTCCAATAACCGAAATAGAACTTAAACTCATAGCAAGTGCAGCGAGCATAGGGCTTAACAATATTCCAAAAAACGGATAGAGCACACCCGCAGCTACGGGAATACCGACAGCATTATATATGAACGCAAAGAATAAGTTTTGCTTAATATTGCGCATCACATTGGCACTTAGTTTACGTGCCCGAAGAATTCCCTGAAGATCACCCTTCACCAGCGTGATGCCTGCACTTTGAATAGCAGCATCTGTACCGGTGCCCATAGCAATTCCCACATTAGCCTGAGCCAAAGCGGGGGCATCGTTAATGCCATCGCCTGCCATTGCAACGATTTCATTTTTCTGAAATTCGATTACCTTATTTTGTTTATCGGCAGGTAAGTAGTCCGCTTCAAAGCCATCCAGGCCAAGTTCATCCGCTACACCTTTGGCTGTAATTTTATTATCTCCGGTTAGCATCCAGACTTTAATTCCTTGTGCCTGTAATTCCTGAATCGTGCTTTTAGAATTTGCCTTGATCGGATCAGCAACCGAAATATATCCAGCCAATTTTTTATCGAGCAATACGAACATAACGGTCTCACCCTTCGCCTGCTTTTGCTGAACCTCTTCCAAAAAAGATGCTTCTATCTTTACGTTAAATGACTCCACTAACTTTGCATTGCCCACGGCTATTTCTTTTCCATCGATTCGTCCTGTAATGCCATGCCCTGTAATAGATTCAAAATTTTCTATCGGACTGAGGTTGATATTTTTTTGTTTTGCACTTTGTAAGATTGCCTCCGCCAATGGATGTTCACTGTTCGATTCGAGTGATGCGGCATACTTAAGCAACTCATCTTCTGATACTGCACTATTCACAGATATTACGGATTTCAATGCAGGCTTTCCTTCGGTGATCGTACCAGTCTTGTCAATTACCAACACCGTTACTTTTTCCATCTCCTCAATTACCTTTGCTTCTTTCAACAGGACACCAGCCTTTGCACCACTCCCTGTACCAACCATAATAGCCATTGGTGTTGCAAGACCTAACGCACAAGGGCAAGCAATGATCAATACCGTTACTGCATTGGCAAAAGCAAAAACATAAGCTGGTTCTGGTCCCCAGATTGCCCAAACTGCAAACGTTACGATTGCAATTCCAACTACTACCGGAACAAAGTAACCTGAAACTTTGTCTGCCAGATTTTGGATAGGTGCTTTTGATCGACTTGCCTTATTGACCATTTCAATAATTTGTGCGAGCAAAGTATCTGATCCAACTTTCAATGCCTTCATGGTAAAACTACCTGTTCCGTTTACGGTACCACCCGTCACAGGATCTCCGTCATTTTTCTCCACAGGTAAAGGCTCACCGGAAATCATGGATTCATTTACTGAACTTCTTCCGGAGACAACTTCTCCATCCACAGGAATTTTCTCACCTGGCTTTACTTTTAGAATATCATTGAGCACTACATGCTCCAATGGTATATTTTGCTCTTGCCCATCACGAACAACGGTTGCTTCAGGCGGTACAAGATTCAAAAGTTCGCGAATCGCACCATTCGTTTTGCCTCGTGCACGCAATTCTAAAACCTGCCCCAACAAAATCAACGTGAGTATAACGGTGGCCGCTTCAAAATAAAGACGAACAGTGCCATCCATTTTAAACTGATCTGGAAATATCTCAGGGAATATTAGTGCCACTATACTAAACAGATAAGCAGAACCAGCGCCTAATGATATTAATGTCCACATGTTGGGAGACCGATGGATGATTGATTGGAAGCCACGCACAAAGAAATCCCGCGTACAAAAAAACAAAACAATTGTTGTGAGTATAAATTGTGCCCATCCCCACACAGTTCGACTAGCAATTTGCGTAACGTCAAGTCCCACTAACTCACCCATCGATATGATGAATACAGGTAAGGTAAAAAATACAGCAATCCAGAATTTCTTCAGCATCGATTTATACACTGCTTCTTCCGATGCATTATCCTTCTCCACTTTCCTTGGCTCAAGGTGCATTCCACATATTGGGCAATTGCCTGGCTTATCGCGGATAATTTCAGGATGCATAGGACATGTGTATTCAATAGCATGTGATTCAAACTTTTGTTCCTTCGCCAAGTGCATTCCACATACCGGGCAATTTCCTGGTTTATCATATTTCTTATCTCCCTCACAATGCATGGGGCAATAGTATGAACCAGTATTATCAGCCTTCTCAGATGATACTGCTTTCTGCGTTTGAGTATGATGCTCTTGGTGTTCTTCATGCGTATTCGTATCTCCTTTAACAGGAACTAAGTTCATTCCGCATTTCGGGCACTGACCGGGTGCATCTTTGATTACTTCAGGATGCATTGGACAAGTGTATTGCTGATGTTCGTGTTCCATATTCGTCTTAAAGAAAAAATCTGATCTAGCTTACTCTCAGAAATCTTAGGGTCAAACCAAATTTAGTTTTCACTTCTTTTTAAGTTTTAATTTATTTGTGGGCTTTTTATCACGTCCGACTGAATTGTCTTCTGTTAAACCATTTTCATCATGATCAGGATGTACATTGTTGAAATCCTCATTTGTTTTAACGTCTAACATGCTACCTATCTTTTGACCTAACATGGTATTTGAATTCTTACTTTCTTTAACTTTTTTCATTGCTATATATTTTAATTACAAAAAATTACAACTATCGAACGAAAGTGTTACCTCATAAAATTCACTCTGCCTTTTCATTTTTACTACTTACTTGTAGTCACCATGCTTTAGACGATGTAACGATCAAAAGTTCCATAACGCTCGCTGATTTTACCTTTGCGAAAACTTAAACCTATCAGCAGCACACATGAAGTAGTTGCAATCCACAGCGCATTGCCGGATGGGTCTTTTAATATAAAGCTTGCTACAATGAGCCAAAGTGCAAATGCGATATTTAAAAACCGTAAGGAGCGACCTACCTCAGCCATAGCAATTACTGTAAATGTTACAATCAAAGCTCCGATGATAGTGAGGTGATTTGCGAATGGCTTTTGTATTGAAAATAAAAACGGTGTGAACATTAACCACAAACCGATTGCAGTGGATAAAAGTAAGTTCCATGGAATATTAACTCCCCATAACATGGAAGGAACTGTTTTATTTAACGGGCCAATAAAACTTGGTGTCCTGTTATCTTTACCACCGCCTTCGATGGTGTCTCCCATCCAGAAGGTACGCCAGAAAGGTTTCCCTTCTTTTGTTCGTTTAATTATAAATTGAATCATAGCTACCACTTCATCCAGCGTAAGCGGAATCATAATCAACATGGCAACAGCCGTTAGCAAACAAACCGAGCACCAAAAGCCTACGGATACAGGTTGTAAAATAATGAGTATTATACTGATGACACCTAGCGGTATAACCAGTATGCCAAAGAAGGCTACCATCCATGGCATTGTGCGCCAACGATTAGACATGCCCATGTATCCCATTAATGCTTCAATTGTATAGGCAACATTTCCAAGTCCACCATCAGAAATAGGAAAGGATTGAGATACAGCTGATGTCAAAACTTTTTCAGTCCCCTCACCAAAAAACGGATCCCATATCTGATCAATGTATCCTAATTGATAGGCGGTAAGATAACGTGAGGCGAAAAACCCTATAAATCCCAATACGATAATTGGTGTTCGCTGCAACCACGAAGATGGATTGTATGACCAGCCTGGCGGTGTCTCAGGGCCTGGCGGCATTTTCATCATCATAGCCATCATGCCTGGCATTTCAGGAATTAGAACGGAAAGTGCAATTGCCATCATTCCGATTACAGAATCTGTAAAGTAAGCTGCCCCATCAGGTGCCCAAAAAATAAGCGGTGCAAACAGCAACCATACTCCTGTAAAAGAAGCAGCCCACGGAGCCCAAAGTCTAAAAGGATTTAAGGATAACAAACCGAAAACAATCAGCAATGCGCCACTGATAACATCACTGTAAATCATGTCGCTGCTTTTATAACCAAATGTAACAGGCGCCATGATGAGAAATACACCCAGCAAGACATTGGTTAGATGCGTCCAAATTATTTTTTCATGATTAGAGATGACCATTTGCTTATGATCAGTCGCTCCTTCTTTGGGCACAAGCTCCATTCCGCACTTAGGACATTTGCCTGGACTATCGCTTATAATTTCAGGATGCATCGTACACGTATATTTTGTGCACTGTTTTTTATCATCCATCATAGCATGATCGTGAGCCGGCATATCATGTTTCATATTTTCCATAACACTATTTTAATTTATAAATATGTTCCATTGACCTTTTATTCAGATGCGCCTTAATAATTTTCTCTCTTTGATAAAGTTCACTTTGAATTATCTTTTTTCTTAGAGTCAGCATTTTTATTTTTATCTTTCTCAATCTCTTTTTTTTTCTCCTTTTGTTCTCTTACAATCTTCCTTAATTCCTTTAGCGTACCGTTCGCTTTCACCGTCACCTTGCTGTTTTTTATAGCATTGTTCTCAGACACTAATTTCAAGTCCATTCCAAATTTATATTCCACTTTTCCTCCTTTGCTGATGAGTGGACCTATACTTTTAAAAATGTCAGAAAACGAAATACGCAGCGGTAATGTAAGTTCCGTGCTGTCCTGTTTTTTAATATCAATTACTCCCAATTCTGCTCCGGTTATCCAGGGATGGTCAGCTAGCGAAAATTTGTATTTCAAATCTTTTAACTGGAAAGGAAATTTATTCCTGTTTACTATCATCACCTTTAAAAATAGGGTAACACCCTTTAGATTAAGTGAATCGTGAGATACTTCCTTTAGCCGTGCCGTTGGTACATAGAATAAGGGGAGCATCTTCTCTGCATTTATATCAAATTTCTTTTTGAAAGGTGTGTGCATATGAAAAGTAGCTTGAACACGGTACACCACACTGTCTTTATTTTGTTTATCAGCTTTGCTAAGTGTAGCGAGCAGTTTATCGCTATTAATAGTTACTGGCAGGTCAATCCAGGTGCTGTTCCATTTTTGTATGGTGAGTGATTTTTTATATGTGCTTTTTATTACCTCAACTTCACCGATAAATAGTTTGTATTGAAGACTATCGGCCGTGAGATTAAAAGACAGTGGATTGTGAATATGCAATTTTGCGTGCATGTTAATTTTATCCGAACTCAAATACGTTATTTCCATAACTCCCATCTCAAGACGAGGAGTTAGCAGTGTGCGATAGGGGCTTTTATTTTTTGAATAATGATAAAACTGCACAACAAGAAATGCTACAATAAGCAGAAGAATTAGAGCAAGTAATGCGAGTACAATCCGTTTCGCTTTCATAAACATTTATGCTTCAATGCATAGTTCTATTCGAAGAACGTTTCTACTTCTTTAATTTATTTACCTTATAAAATGCTTTTGGATCATCTTTCAATTTTTTAATCATTTTTGGAAGTGTTTCTCTTAAGCTATGTTTCGGTTGCCAGCCTAGCAATTTTTTTGCCTTCGAGCTGTCCATTTCAAAATGATCATCGGCAAGGTCAATCATCCAGGGTTTTATAAAAGCTTTGCCAAATAAGTTTTGCATAAAGGCACCTGCTTTTGCGAACCATTTCGGAATCTTTATTATTTCCTTCTGTGTTCCATCCACCTCCTTACTGATGATATCCTGAAGTTCTTTATAAGAGAGTACTTCATCATCACCAACATTCAACACCACTTCTTCAGGAAGCTCTTTGCGTTTTTCAATTGCCCTTGCTATCGCATCCACCAAATCATCAAGATGAACATACGTACTACCATGTGCCGTGTTGGCTGGGTACAACCGGGCTGAGATCTGTTTTTCATAAATACGCTGTATCTGGTTGGTGATGGGGATAGAGTTTCCTTCTTCGCTATACACACCTGCCATTCGCATTAATACCACAGGGATGTTTCCTCTTTGGTCATGCAAAACTTTTTCGGTGGTTACTTTTGATTTTGGGTAATCCCATTTAGGCTCCAGTGGCCATTCTTCATTCATTGGTTTACCAGGCAGCGTTGGTTTGTAAACCAGCATGCTACTTGAAAAAATAAACTGCTCCACGTCAAACTCCTGCAGCTTTCTTATTAGCCGTTCTGTTCCCTTCACTGTGATTTCATCATAGAGTGGAGAGGGTTTTCCAAGAAAATCATAGTAAGCCGCAAGGTGTACAACAGATGCTATCTTGCTGCCATATTCATATCGTATTCTTTCGAAAGCAAATTTTAAACTTTCATCGCTGGTAATATCGAGGCACACACATTCAGCTTCGGCAGGGGGATAGGGATGGCCCGCATTGTCAAGTCCAGTTAGTCTGTATTGTGAAGCTATTTTATGAATCAAAGCTGAACCTATCAAACCACTGCTTCCGCTAATAACGATTACATCTTTAGTTCGTGGGTGTTTTAAAGCACCCTTAGAATCATCTGTGTTTTGCGTCTCCTCCATATTACCAACGATAAAAGTTTTAGTTTTCCTTGAGTTAAATTTTCACTTATCCTTATCTTCAGTTTCGATGTTGCTGATTAGATTTTAGTTTTTCTTAACCATATCCATTCCGCACTTACCACATTTGTCGGGCTTGGTGCTTGTCTCCTCTGGATGCATTGGACAGACGTACATTGCCGCTACTGCTTTTTCGGTTTTCTTTTCGGTTCCTGTTTTTGTTTCTTTCATCATCTTACCGCAATCTGACATCATGCCGCTCATGTCCATACATTCACCTTCTTTCATTTTCATTTTTGTTCCGTCTTTCATTACGCACTCACCGTTAACCATGCAAGTGGTTCCGTTTTTCATGGTCATGTCCTTTTTCATTGGCATCATCTTACCATCTTTCACGTACATCATCATACTGTCTTTCATCATGCAGCAATCTTTCATCATTGAAGGCTTGGCGCTGGTCTGTGCGAAAGAGCTACTTACAGTAAAGCATACTGCCACCATAAACATTAAAGCATAAATGGCAGAAATTGTATTTTTGATTTTCATTATTTTGTTATTTAGAATTATAATTTTCTTCAGTTACACTGTTGCCTGTTCTTCATTTTCGATGTTGCCCGGTATGATTAATTTTTCTTTACTAAATCCATTCCGCACTTAGGGCATTTACCCGGTTTGTCTGATTTAACTTCAGGATGCATAGTGCAAGTGTAGGTATCTGTGCTATTGTCGGCTTTTGCGATTTTCATTTTGTTTTGTGTTCATTGTTTTATTTTGTTTTGACTAATTGCTTGATATTATTTTATGCATTGTATCGGATGAACCATCATAGAATTACTCAGCATTTTGTTGTTGGGTTTAAAGTCCATCGAAAATCACATTTAAATAATCCCCCCGCTTAATTAAGCCGCTCTAAGTTCCGCAATGGTGTATTGCGTATTTCTTAGTGCCTCCTGAAGTGTATCTGCTTTAATTACTGCAGATGAAGTAATCTCCGCCTCTTTCTTTCCAAGGTCAACGGATACCGATGTTACACCGGGAGCAGCTGACAACTTATTTTTAACTGTTGCAACGCATCCGCCACAACTCATACCACCGATGTGATACGTATGCTTGATTGAATTTTCCATATTTTATTATTTATAGTTGAATTAACTTTAAGTAAATATTCTCTTTATTAGTTATGAAAGCATTACATTTTTAGGAGAAATACTTACACATATCACATATTATATGGAACGCAATTTGCTCTTCATATGAGTTATGAAAAAGCAAATTCTTTATTCACTGTAGATAAAGATACACACTAATTATAACGAGTGGTCCATATAAATATGAGCAGTGAAAATAGAATGATAAAAAAAATCAACAAAAAATGGAGATGGAGAATCACAATTCAAAGCTGAATACCGTAAAAGCAATAAAATTCTCCAATCTCATTCTAAGGGAACTGAATATCAGTTTACAAGGGTCTGTAAATTAAACTGTGTCAGTTAATAATTGTAATAATCATATCTGATGTTGTAATGTGGGCAACTCACCACAGGTGATCTTGTATACAAGGTATAAAATTTAATTGGTGAGTTGTCCATCATTTCGACATCAAAT
>JBBRBQ010000034.1:0-19294 GCA_038205685.1 Cytophagales bacterium
ACGGGTCTCGTATACAGCGGTTCATTAAGTTGTGGAGCAACTTTGTAGTAGTAGTTGAGTAAAGATTCGTACCCTCTTTTAGCCAGTCTTTCCAAGGTGATGGTAGTAACCAAAATAGGGCTTTGCGCTTGCTTCACAGCATACCACTCCCGCAAAAAAGCGGGACAGGCTTTGCCACTTACTAACAGGCTTCACCAACTTGCCTGCAAGGGATTTACGCAATAGCTGCTGGCTCTTCGCATTTTGTATTTAAGAACAGCAAAAGCTTGATTTAACCAACTGATAGAAAGAAAATTGAAGCCCTATTGGATGTTGAGAATGGGTTTTCTTTTTACATTTAGGGGGCGAAAAACATGCGTATATTAGAGAGTTGCCAGCAATGGGTCTCTGCTCCGTGGACAATGCCACTAAATTATTAAGAGTAGGTTTACAGAAAAATAAAATGGCCACCATTGACAAAATGTTTGAGTTGGGTATTGAGCTACGGGACAAGGGTGATTTGATAAATTCAATTGGTGTATTCTCAAAAATTATAGACGACCATCCAAATGACAAGGAAATGGGAGGAGTGCATTTGGTCTTAGGTGGAGTTCACATGGACTTGAAAGAATATGAAAAAGCTTTGGTTAATTTAATAAAGGCGACCGACCTAAATCCAAAATCAGAACTTGCTTCATTGTGTTTATATGTGACTTACACAAAACTTGAAAGAGATGTTGAAGCAATTGAAGAACTGATTAGTTACCTGCGACAATTCCCAGCTAAAGTATATAAGGACACCTTAGAAGAATTATTGGAAGGTTTGAAGGAAGGTTATATGACAAACTTTGAAGACGAGATTAATGAACTAGCTAAAATTAATGGAGTTGAACTTCCAGACTTGTGACAATTGTTAACAGTTAACAGAGGACTTGGCTGACAAGTAAGACGAAAACCCACAGCTGCCAATCGAGTAGACGGCCTCACCGCAGTTAAGCGATGAGGTGCGCCTCTCACACCACTGTACGTACGGGTCTCGTATACAGCGGTTCATTAAGTTGTGGAGCAACTTTGTAGTAGTAGTTGAGTAAAGATTCGTACCCTCTTTTAGCCAGTCTTCCTACCCGTTGAGATGTACTGAAGGACATCTCGAAGTTTAGATAAAGGGTGATGAATGTGTTTTCTTTTTACATTTAGAAGACAAAAGAACATGCGTATAGTAGAGAGTTGTGCGCAATACGGAAAGGAATCGATTATAATATCTAGATAAATGAAATACAGATTATTTTTTTTAATAAGTCTATCGTATTTGATGATTACATGTACTGATGAACCAAAGCCAATCACTGGGCCAATTGCCATTTCTGACTTTCAAATTTACGTTGATAGGTTTGTTACAGAGGCAGCCATGAGAGGTGTTAAAATAGATATAAGCGGATTGAATGTGATTTACTCAGACACATTAAAATACTACTGTGGATATGGTAATCCCAGTACGCGAACAGTGCAAATCAGTAATAGACCGGGGTGTTGGTTGCAGCAAACCGACTTGAATAAGGAGATTTTAATGTTTCATGAAATGGGTCACGCAATTTTATCCCGTAATCACGACAATGCTAAACTTCCTAACGGAGATTTCAAAACAATGATGTTTGGTGGAAATCAGTTTTCACTCTATTCAGAGGATACACCAGAAAGAAGAAAATATTACTTGGATGAATTATTTAATTCAAGTACCCCCCCTCCAAGCTGGTCTTCACCAAAAGTAATTCCAACAATTATATTGAGCGATTCAATTAATTTCAGTTCCTCTACGTGGAAATATGTACAGACCTCTGGTAGTAATCAAACCGGAAAAATAAACTCACTATATTTTTCTTCACCTGGTTCTAGTTTGGAAATTAACTCATTTTCACCTTCCAAATACTCTTACTGGAGTTTCCGATTATCATCGAATGGAATTAGGCAATCAACAAGACTTATCCTAGAAGTAAACGTAAAGGTAGATGCTATTACGAATGATGGGGTATACATTGCCATTAGGGGTGACTCAGATACAAAACTGATTTTCTTTAAAACATCTCAAGGGGTTACGAAAATTAGCGGGACATCAACTTTTGTTAAATATTCGGTGGAGGTTCCATACTATGTTGACACTGTTAAAAGAATAAATGTTTTTCTGATACTAGCCGACAACGCAACTGGATCCGTGTATTTTGACGACATTAAAATTACTAATTATCAATGACGGCCGATTATACAATTTTGCCTGTGGTCGGTGTTAGCCCTCGTACAAAAACCCAATAGACACTCTGCTTTATTGGGTTTTTTGTTACACGTTGTTGGCTGACACGCCCGTGCTGGTGTTCTCCACCAGCTCGCTTGATTGGTTCACTTGATGGTTTTTATCCTTGACTAAATAAAACAGTACGCAACACAGAAATCCAATACCTTTACCTTGTGTTTACCCTACCCGATGTATTGAATACTAAGCAGAAGCCAACGCTTCCGTATTTCTATCTTCATGTAAGCCATGATTCGAGTAGAAAATCAAAGTTAAATTTCACTACCCCGTGTATTGCCATAATACTTGATGGCGAAAAGCAAATTTTTGACGATAATAAATTCGATAGATTTCAAAAAGGAGATGTGGTATTGCTTAAGCCGGGCAATTATCTTACCTACGAAATTTTTGAAGTCGAACAGAACTACAAAAGCTTGTTACTATTTTTCGATCAGCAGCAGATTGTTCGGTTTCAACAAGTTGACAAAGTTTCTGAAAGCAAATTCGAGATCCATAAAGCTGATGATTACTTGTATCACTTTGGTAAATCTTGCCAGATATTGTTTCAGGATGAGGGTGCAAAATCGAATGAATCTATGCACGCTGTAAAGTTTCAAGAATTATTAGAATACATAGCGCACAAGAATTTGGATTTGCTGTCTTTCTTTTACCGGGGAGAAAGAAACCTAAGAGATGAAAATTTCAAACAATGCATAGAAAGGTATTGGAATTCTGCACTCTCGGTAGAAGAGATTGCGTTTCTATGTAACATGAGCTTGTCATCGTTTAAAAGAAGTTTCGAAAAAGTATATGGTATGAGTCCTGGCAAGTGGCTGAAGCAAAAAAGATTAGAACACGCAGCGGTACAAATAAAATCATTCAACCGGAATCCTACCGAAGTCTATTTCGAATCGGGCTATGCCGATTATTCCAGTTTCAGTTATTCTTTCAAAAAGCAATTCGGTGTTTGTCCTAAAGCGTATAAGGCCACTTTTAGTTGAACCTTTTTCTTATGTTTTTGAACTGAATTCCTACGCTGCGCATAAAAAAGATGCGATAGATTTGCCATCTAATAATCAAAAAAATTTATGATAAGGTTGCTTGTATTAATAGCGGTGGGTGTGTCGGCAATTTTGATAGCAGAAAATTCAGCTTTTGCTCAGAGCGGTGCAGCCGCTAAACCTTTACCCATTCAGGTTTACGAAAAGATATGGGACGAGACCAACAGCGAGGCTCGAATGAAATTGATCAAATCCATCTGGCTGGAAGAGAGCACTTATGAAGATCCATCAATTTCTATTAAGGGTTCAACGGCTTTTAATACAATGGTGGATGGATTTTATAAAACTTTTCCCGGAGCAACATTTGTAGGTGGACCACTACTTGCGAAAGATAATTTCTATACATGGTCATGGAAAATTTTTGATTCTAATAAAAAACTAATAGTGGCCGGTCGCGACTTTGCTGAACTAAATGGAAAAGGACAAATCCTTAAGCTGATTGGTTTTTTTGAACCACAAAATCAGGAGTACGAAAGAATTAACGTGGTAGCCAAGTACTTTGACTGTCTTTTTAAGACAGGTGATTTTAAAATGATGTCTGAAATAATTGCACCTGGAGCGGTATACAGTCAAGCAGAAGGTTTGCCCTATGGCGGTACTTTTGTAGGTTTTGAAAACTGGATGAAGATGTTTACTCAGGCTAGTAGTTATTTTGATCTGCAAATTGAAAAAGAGCCAACCTATTTCACATCGGGTACAGAGGATGGTGTACTGATACGGTTCACAATAAAATGTACGGCAAAGAAATCAGGTAAAATAATTTCAATGCCTATCGCAGAGCATTTTGACGTGAAGGGTGGGTTAATTACAGGGATTACACCTTTTTATTTTGACACGAAGAAGTTTAGTGATTTTATTAAATAGCTCGCGTTGGTATTTTTCGCCAACCTAAAAGATATTATGTAGCCGTCAGGCTTCCGGCCTTACGATACAAAAAATGCATGGGTGCGTGCGCTCATCTGCCTTATGTTCTAAAACAACCCTGACCACTTTCCTACTTTTTTGATTTTCCCGAAAGTGTTTTTTAAACTTTTGTCACACTCCGACTAGGTTGTTGTATAACTGATATAACATTTAAAATAAATAAAAATGAAATCAGTAGTAATAACAATGACAATTAATGCCCCATCTGAAAAAGTATGGGAAGTAATCGCAAAAGGAGACGGACTTGAAAAATGGTTTTCGGCCATCGAATCTTGCGAACTAACAGGTAGTGGTGCAGGTGCTAAAAGAATCTGCAAAACGTTTCAAGGCAATGTTTTGAAAGAAACAATAGTAGCCATTGATCATGTAGCAAAAGTGTTTCAATACTCAATTGACGAGCAAGATATGCTGCCAACAAAAGACATTATCGGGACAATTCACGTAACGCCAATTTCAACCACGCAGACAAATTTTACTTGGTTAGCTAATTACAATTTAGTAGACGAAAGCATGGGACAAGCAGTTGCTGTGGGACTTGACCAATTGTATCAAGGTGGAATAAAAGGAATTGAAGAACTTTTAAACAACAACTAATATGAACAGCATAAAAATAATTTTCATAAGTTTTCTGTACTTCAAAGAAGGCGGAATCCAAAAATTAGATGAATTTCAAGCTAAGGCAAATCCTTATTTCAAAAAATATGGAATCGAAATTTTGCATCAGTACAAACCCATAAGTAAAGGACAAATAGGAAGTATTCAAAATGAAATTGAACAACCCGATATGATACAAATATTTACGGCAGAAAGTATGACAAACTTTCAAAGTTATATGGCGGATGACTCAGTTAAAAAATTGGCAGAAATCAGAAATAGTGGGTTAAGGAAAATGAATGTTTCTTTTGGAACAGAAAAGGAAACAACAGGAATCATAAGCCAATCTGCAAATAATGCAATTCACGGCATTGCGTTAGTTACTTTTAAAGATAGCACCGGAATAGATAGCTTAATTGAATTTAACCAAAAAGGGCAACGCAATGGGCTGTTTGCCAAATACGGAATTCATTCAGAAAACTTTATTAAAGTAATGAAAAGTATGCCAGCCATTGGCGAATTGGACTATCAACAGCCTGAATTAATCGTTATTTTTGGCGTAGATGATCCGTCAAAAATGAAGGACTATATTTCAGACACAAAATATGTTGCCTTAGCTCCCATTAGAGAAAAAGCTTTAAAAACGTATCACTTTTTTATGTGTAAATAATGAAAAATCCATTTAACAGCAAAACATACAGCCAGCCAAGCGATTTGGAATTGATAAAATCCAGTTTGAATGGCAGTAAAGAAGCGTTGAATGCTCTTGTACAAAATCATCATGGTTACATTTTTAATGTAGCCCTGAAATATTTTAATGACATTGCCAATGCCGAAGATGCTACACAAGAAGTACTTATAAAAGTGATTTCAAACTTGGGCAACTACAAACCTGAAAAAGCGCAATTTAGGACTTGGTTGTATCGTATCACATTCAATCATTTTTTGAACTCTACAAAATCAGCAATCGAATTAAGATATGAAACAGGTTTTAATAACTTTTTCAAAGTCATAGAAAGTTCTGAAACAATTGAATTGACAGACGAAGAAGAGCGTAATATGAACTGGGAAATTGAAGAATCGAAAGTGGCTTGTATGGCAGGAATGATTATGTGCCTTGACAGAGAACAAAGACTCACTTATATTATTGGCGATGTATTTGAAATAGACCACAAATTAGGTGCTGAAATTTTTGAAATAACACCTGATAATTTCAGACAAAAACTGACACGAGCCAGAAAAGATCTTTACGAATGGATGCACAATAGATGCGGATTAGTGAATACAGAAAACCCTTGTCGATGCCCCAAAAAAACAAAAGGATTTATTGAAAAGGGATATGTAAATCCACAGAATTTGAAATGGCATTCAGACTTTTCAAACCGCATTTACGAACTTTCAGAAAACTCTGTTGACGAGTTACTTAATCAACGAGATAAAATATATTCTAACTTATTTCAACAGCATCCATTTAAAAACAACGTAATAACGACAGAAAAAATATTAGCTGAAATTCTGAACAACGACAAGTTCAGCCAATCGTTTGACTTGAAATAACAATTTGAAAACAGTTCTCCGAAAGGAAGACCTTCTAATAAGCGATGAGGTGCGCCTCTCTCACCCAAATCATACTAGAATAACAAGCGAGGCAAGCTTTCCTTTGCTAATGCCTCATTTAGTTTTGTTAATTCCTCTTTCATCCCCTCCCATTGCTTGGTCACTTCAACAAATGAAGTCATGTTTTCAGTAACAGCACTTAGGCCTTGCTTAGTTGGCGGCATCTCTGTCTCTTGAAGTATATTAAAAACAGTCGCTAGGTTATCTCTACTTTTTTTGTAGTTATCACTCAAGCCTGCCAGCTGCCTCTCTACCATCATAAATTTAGCAAGAAGCATTGGTTTAGATGGTGAGTTGTTTCGCTCAACCAAAGGCTTATAATTAATTAACTGCGCTTGAATACTCCGTATTCTATTCAGTTGACCGAAGGTTTCTTTTCTTGCTACATAACAAGAAGCAGAAGAGGAATACTGCAATTCCAATTGTTGTGTTGTGGCCGTCACTCTAGGATCCATCTTGATAGTGAACGATTGTTCTTGCACTTGCTTATCGATAGTTAACTTAACTTTATAAACACCTGGCATTACCCAAGGCGAAGTAAACTCTGGTGCAGTATTTTGATACGTTGCAGAGATTGGATATGATGGAGGCAAATCTAAAGGTTGGTAATGCATATCCCACAGAAAGCGGTGCGATCCGACCTGGTTAGATACAATTTGTTGCTCACGAATCCAATAGAGAGGGATGTTGACATCGCCAACAGTATATGGTTTATCATTGCTGCTAAACTTGCGGACTAGGCGCTGTTGTGAGTCATAAATTTCAAGCTCCACTAAAGCGGCTTTATCTTTCAAATAGTAATCTATCATAGCCCCTTCTGGTGGGTTCTTTCCAGCAGGTTCTTCTTGCGGCAACGGTGTGTCGGGGTACATACTAAAACGCACTCGATAGGCATTTTGTGGTTTGTATAAAATGCTTCCTTTTTGTGATAGTTCCTTCGTTATCTGTCTAAGTGGCGTGATGTTATCTAGTATCCAGAAGCCACGCCCATGCGTGCCGAGCACCAGATCATCATCTTTAATAACCAAATCGCGAATGGACGTAGCAGGCATGTTCAAGCGTAAGCTTTGCCAATGATCGCCATCATCAAACGAAACATAAACAGCGCGTTCTGAGCCGGCAAACAAAAGTCCTTTTTGAATAGGATCTTCTTTTACTGAATTGATAGGGTCATTCGGCAAACCATTCACTATCTCTTGCCAAGTTTTACCACCCTCTTTTGTGCGATAGATATGTGGCTTTGGATCATCCAATCTAATTCTGTTCACAGCAGCATAAGCAACGTTCACATCGGTATGGCTTGCTTCCATAATGGAAACTTTGCTCCACGAATTAATTTCAACTGGTGTTACGTTTTTCCAATTTTTACCACCATCATTAGTTACCTGAATTAATCCATCATCTGTGCCAGCCCAAATTGTATTAATATCTTTCGGTGAAGGGGCAATAGTATACACCACGCCTCTTCTTTTCATAGTCTTCATTTCAGGAGTCGCATAAACGCCAATGCTGGCGGGCACATCCCACGATTCGCGCGTAAGGTCAGGACTGATTACATCCCAAGAATTTCCTCCCGTTTGTGTTTTGAAAATTACATTGCCTGCGAAGTATAATGTCTTTGGATCAATAGGTGAAAATAATACTGGTGCTGTTCGGATGAACCGATACTTGCCACTGCGAACAGCTTCAGGCGCGATATTCTGCACCTGGCCAGTACGTTTATCATACTTTGTAATCTTGCCACCATAAATAATATTAGCGTCAAGCGGATCGGCAGCAACATATCCATATTCCTCCACGCTTACTGGATGCCAGTTGCTGTTGGTTATCTGTCCATCATTGCCACGTGATGCAATGCCAACAGAACCACTCTCTTGCTGACCGCCATATACATTATAAGGAAACGCATTATCAGTACTTACGTGATAGAATTGCGCAGTGGGTTGATTGTACCACGAACTAAAACTATCACCATTGTTCACGGTTATCAATGCACCTTGATCGGCAATTAGTAACATGATTTCAGGATGCAACGGATTGATCCATATACGATGGTAATCATCACCGCCTGGTGCACCTCGCATGCCTTTCCAATTCTTGCCGCCATCTTCCGATCTCCAAGTAACTACGTTAGCACTGTACACAATGTTGGCATTGGTAGGATGCACCTTGCATTCAGCGAAGTCGCTGCCTCTCCCCCATATCCGCTCGTCATCAGTAAGTTTATACCACGATTCGCCAGCATCATCTGATCTATAAAAGCCAGCTTCCTGTTTTGAGTCAACAGTAGCATACATTCTATTGTTATCGCTTGGTGCGATGCTAAAACCAATGCGGCCAAGGCCTTGTTCAGCAGTGGGTAATCCTTTGGTTAACTTCTTCCATGTGGTTCCGCCATCAACAGATTTGAACAAACCACTTTCTAACCCTTGCCATGCACCATTTTCCCAAGGCCCTTGGCGACCAGCCCAAAGATCAGCATATACAATGTTTGTATTTTGAGGATCGATAGCTACTTGAATTGCTCCTGTATTTTCATCTTTATACAAAACTTGTTCCCACGTTTTACCTCCATTGAGTGTGCGATAAATTCCGCGTTCTTTGTTTGCTCCATAGGGGTGACCAAGCACGGCCACAAACACACGGTTCTCATCTTTAGGATCAATAGCAATACTTCCAATCTGCTGGCCATCGCGCAAGCCAGTATTGATCCATGACTTTCCCCCATCAATTGATTTATAGACACCATCACCAACGGATAAATCAGGGCGTTGAATGCCCTCGCCACTAGCAACATAAATTACATTCGGGTTGGAAGGCGAAACCGCTACATCACCAATAGAGCCTGTCGGCTGATCATCGAAAATAGGATTCCATGTTCTTCCGTAATCGGTAGTCTTCCATACCCCTCCGTTGTTGGCCCCGATATAAAACACATTAGGTTGTGTTGGCACACCCGTTCCGCCCACCGTTCTTCCCCCACGAAAAGGGCCAATCATACGGTACTTCATGCTGTTGAAGAGCGATGGATCGAAAGGCTGAGCTATGGCAGTAATAAAATTGAGTACTAATAGAAATGGCAGGAAGTTTTTCATGGAAAGAAGTCGTTGATTAAATATTACGATTTACAAAGCACCATTCGCAATTCCAAGTTGGTATTTGCGAACGGTACTTTTATTTAAAGTAAGAATTAAAGACTTATCTTCTAAGAGGTGAGAGCCGATGCTATTAACAATTTGCTAGCCAGTGCTATACTTTTTGAATTTAGAAACTATTCTTTTAAAAGGTTTTAAAATAGTGTAGCCTAAACTCATTGTAATACACGTAGGGCAAACACCAAACCTGAAAAAGAATAGCAAAAGTTTTTTATGAAAGGGTAAGCTAGCTCGAGTAATTGGGCAGCTAATACCATCCCCTTCAAACTCTTTAATCCCCCAAATATTTATTGATTCTTCCATTTCTTTGATTTAAGAAAGCAAATAAATTTTAGCCGAAGAAATGATAAATACACATTGCTGTTAAGGCTCCTGAAATTATATATAGAATTATTTTCGTTCTGGATTTCATGCTTTAAGATTTTAATAGGCTATCAATAATTGTTTTCATTTCAGCGTCAGTAATCCCCGATGCCATTTGTTTATCCTTGCCGTGAATTATGCCACAAACTTGCATCATTCTGCCTACTCCTTTTCGATTAGATTTATAAATTTGTTTATAAAGCGCAGATTTTTCTAGGTCGGCCTTCGATTTAGCGATGGTTGTTTCATCGGTCAAATCATTCATTACAATAGTCAAACCTTTTGTAGAATACGGCATGATATTGTTACCCAATCTTGCACCATTTGCTTTGCATACTCCACACCAATTGGCTCGGTTCACAACTGCAATTACTTTAGTTTCTACTGGGGTGGATTGTTTACCACTTGTTTCCTGTCCGTAAGACATAAAACTCATTGCCATTAAAAAGAGGGCAGAGATTAATTTCGATTTTAACATTTTCATTTTTTTAAATTATAGATATTGATACCTATAATTTAAAAAAATCACCCACCTATTGTAAAAGAAAAAGAGGTTATTGAGCCTCTCCTTCTTTTACATTTTTTATTTGTTGAATGCACTTATATTTTTGATTAGTAGCGGTATGCTTATTTTTCCATCCCATTTTCTCCATAAGATCTTCCATAGGTTTCTCATAAAAAAATAATGCTTTCAAAATGCTTTGGCAGTTCCGTGTAATTTTTTGTAACCAATTTTCAACTTTCTCTTCCTTTGATTTTTCTTGCTCAAGTTCAAAAGTATACGCCTCTGATCCATAGTCTGTATAGCTAAAATCATTATCAACAATTCTTAATTTATTATCTCTTAGTCGCTTTAGCCATAAATTTTTTGAAACCGCATACAAATAAGTCTTCAGAGATGATGTTAAAACGAAGTCGGGTTGTCTTATTTTTTGAAGTAAAACAATTATTGCTTCTTGAAAAATGTCTTGTGCATCTTCATTATTCCCCTGATTTTGTTTTATGTAGAATGCAACAGAGGGAAAGTAAAATTTATAAAGCAACTCAAAAGAGGCGGTGTCTTCCACTTTAAGTTGATCAAGTAAGGTAGTGTCAGAGATAGTTTGCATTGGATACAAATTTAGTTATCCATTAATACCAAAAGTCCTAAAATTATCACCCATCTTCAATTTACATTCGGCCTGTACATAACTATCAATGTTTGTTGGCAGTAGGTAGAATGATAAGATTTCACAAACTTCATTATGAAAACCTAAGCTTTCATAATTAGCAAAACTCTTTAGAAATCGTTATTTGATTTGTTTATCTGAAATGATGCTCAATGCAAATGCTGCTGATGCGGTTATTACACCTTTTCTCACTTTTTTGTGCGTTTGATTCTACTAAATATTTGTCGCTTTTTTTCTGTTAGACTTGCCAATAATATTGGCGTTTCTGAATTTGTAGGAATTCGGAAAACTAAACTGCCCCTGTAATCAAAAGCTGAGTGAACCCCGCAATTGGATAAAATTATTTGAGCTGTCACAATAGACTTACAGCCAAACTGATAAATTAGAAGTACAGCATTTTAATTTTCGTTACACTATTTTGCTTCAAAATAAATTTTGCTTTCTCGTAACTTGGTGGACTCATAAAACCGGATGCGTTATTTGAAGCAGCGGCTCCTTCCTTAGGGATTCCTAGAAAATTTTGGTCAAGTTTTTTATTGCTATTTTCGTCATGAATAATAGCAAATGCATATTCACCCTCTGGCAGGGCACTCAATATAAATTCAGCTTCGTTGTTTACTATTGATGGTATAATTATATTCAATGTAGCTTTACTTGTTTCCATAGGAAAGCCGTCTTTCGTCTTAAAAACATCCAGTATTACCTGTCCACGATTGTTTTTAAAACCTGTTATTTGTATGGTCAGTGCATGATTTTGTCCATATATAACGCTGGTGATTAAACAAAAAATCAATATCAATAAATTTCTCATTCTTGAACCTGTTATTTAGTAGAATTGATTACTAAGCTTATAGATTGGTGGTCTCCAAAATGTTTTCCGTAATAAGAAATAACAATTTCTCCTTTAGGGGAAATCAAAAATTCTGCTGGCAATAAGGTAGGATCAGCATCTACGTCTATATTTTTAAATCTTCCTTTTAGAGCTTTCAAAATTATTTTTGGATTTGCTAAAAGTTTAAATACTGAAAGCGCAGATGATTTTGAAACATGGTATTTTTGAAATACTTCTTTCTTAGAATCTGCCACCAAAGGAAATGGAGGCAATTCTTGACCAACATACTTCAACATATTGCTTTTGCTTGAAGGCCAAAGGCTAATGATTTGGATATTGTTTTGCTCAAATAGAGAGTAAGCGTTAATTAATTCACGTGTTCTTAGCACACAAAATGGGCAAGATGCAAATCTATGAAATGAAATATAAGTCCACTCGTACGTTTCGGATACAGATACTTCATTGCCAAAAATGTCTTCTATTTCGAACTTGGGTGCTAAATCTCCGATCTTCAACATACTACTTATAATTTCTGCTGAACATTATTCTAACAATTTGGTATTGAACTACCATTAACATTGGTACATATACTGCCACAATAAAATAATTTACTCCAAGAGATAATTCATAGACTTTGTAAGTCATAGCAAATGTCAAAGCAAAAATCATATCTATAATACTTGCAATTGAAAATAACCAAATAGCAGGTTTAGCGAAGCGACTTTTGGACTTCACAACTAACAATGCAATAAATGCCAATATACCCGACAAGAAATCGCCATGAGCGATAATATCTTTTACATGTGTTGGGAATTCTGCTGAAACCTGCCCAGGTAAATAAAGTGATAGCGGCAAGTAACGAAACACATTGATGATGAGTAAAAATGCCAGAATTTCAAATTTATTTTGGCTTGAAATCCTTTTCTCAAGATACCACTTGGCAATTAAAAAAAAGATTGTAAAACTGAAAGTACATTGCACTGCTAATACAACTAATGGCTCCATAATTATTTTGCTTAAAGTATAAGACAAAATTAGAGCTTAGCTTTTCCATGTAGCGGGATGCAAAGTTCAAATACAAGGATATTTGGTTCAATAAAGGTTGGTTGCTATTTTTTATGTTGCAACCGATAGTCGGTAGGAGAAATTTTAAAAAATTGATTGAATAACCGAGAGAAATGAGAACTATCATCATACCCTACCTGATAACCAATTTCAGAAATCGAATAAGCAGAAAAAGTCAACAGATCCGCAGCCTTCTTCATTCTTTTTTCACGAATATAGTTTGCTGGAGTGTTATCGAAATGTAATTTAAATTCTCGTTTAAAGGTGGATATACTTTGACCTGCCAATGTAGCCATTTGTTCAATACTGATATTTGAGAATAGATGAGAATTCACAACCTCAGAGATGCTGGCCTTTCTTGGAACAAACAAATAGGCAAACAAGTCTATGATTGTCAGTTTCTGGTTGGTTTCTAATAGTAACAAAATGAGTTCTTTTAGTTTAAGATGCAACAACTCAGTGCTTATCAATTCTTTATTTTCAAAATAGAAGTCTAAGCTTTGAACAAAATGAGTAATTACATTTTTGTTTATTATTTTTTGAGCATGAGGTGCATCATTTTTCGATTTAATAAAATTTGGAATCTCTCCTTTATAAATTTCTTTAAGGATTTCGGGGTAGAGATGAATTACATACACTTCACAAACACCGCGAACTGAATCATTAATTATATCGGCAAAATAGCTACCACATTTGAGCAAAACACTTTCTCCGTTATTTACAATTACTTTGTCGGTAGGTGAATTAATAATACTTGCTCCTTCTTTAAAATAAAGAAAACAGGCTTCATCTTGAAAAACTGGGCTTTGTGTTAATGGACCCTTTATTAATAGTTTTTCTATTATCGTTTTATTGTTTATATCAAAATGCTGTCTGCTAATTATCATTCTAGATCTTAGAATTTTCCTTGATGTTGACTACTACTATTGAATTATTTCAGACCTTATTTTGGTTCGCTTTAGTCCTCTATAAAGTAACCAAACAGTAAAAGATAATTCTGAAATACCTGCTGGAATGGCAACTGTCAAAATAAATCCCAATTTATAATTGGCATAGTCGGTGGACAAGAGATTTCCAAAACTGTTTATTTGATAGCCTACAGAGGCAACGATCAACATGATACCCAGAACTCGAGGAATAAAATTTGACTTCAAAATTAAATAGCCCAGAAAAAATATATGAAAGCCAAAAAATACATACGAAATAAGAAGTCCATTTTGTTGTGCATTAAGTAATATCATCATTTGAGTTTGCAACTGATTCTGTCCAAATACCTTCAGATAATCTGAATTATTTACAAGATTTAAAATTGATAAATGATTAATAAACGAACATGCAAAAATGGCCACAAACACAAGTCTAAACCAAGCAGCAATCAAAGAAATACTCTTATTTACAGGCTTCAATAAAATATAGAGGCCCCAAGCGACAAGCGTATCACATACAATCACGAATAGCCATCCTGCAATGCCGAAGCGGAATAGTGATTGATTCGATACAATATTGTTAAAAGTAGTAATTGTGTCTCCCTGCACAATTAGTTTATCCAAAGCAAAAAAGTTAGCGAAGATACCTACAATGAAAACCATGAGATAGCCAAACCCTGTGACTGTTATAACTTGTTGTTGCGACATACTATTTGAAGTATCTTTATTTTGTGTCATTTTTATTTTGTCTGTCAATTTGATGTAAATCCTATACTACAAAAATAGCAGATAACGTTCAACTATAAAACGTATGCGTTTAAATACCTACTACATCTATGTTCCGCTTTGCCAAAACGAAATATAAAAACTAAACTCCAAATTAATACTTTACATGCAGCTTGCATAGCCACCTTGTGCTCGTTAGGGATTATGTTGAGTGGTATGGTGAATACACCGACTGGAGGCAAAATTATTCTTAAAAATTGCGCGGAATTAGATTTCTGCCATAGGCGCTCACGCTCACTAAGGTTTTTTTTGGCAAACGAAGGAATCTTTTGTCCGAAAAAATCAGAACATCCGCACGAGATGGGGAATTATTTAATATATTTAACATAGCGCCTTTTACGTGCATCCATGAAATCAGGCTGTTTATACCTTTTTGTTGCATTGTTGCTTTCGGGTAGCATTGTGAACGCCCAGCATTTTAATCTTGATTTCGATCATTACAATACAGACGTTGGGCTTTCTCAAAACGAAGTGTACGACATTGTTCAAGATAAGCAAGGCTTCATTTGGTTGGGCACGGATGAAGGACTGAATCGTTTTGATGGACATGAGTTTAAGATTTTTAAGCATCAAGAGAAAAACCCCAACACAATCATTGGCAATACTGTACAGGCTCTGGCCGTTGACAAGGATGGTACACTCTGGATTGGCACATCAAATGGATTAAGTCGCTACTATCCAAAAACTGAACGTATTGAGCAGCTCCATTCTGATCCAGAAAATCCAACGCTACCTAAAGGTATTAGTGTTCGGGATATTGCTATACACCCAAATGGCACGATATGGATAGCCTATCTAGGCACAGGAGTAGATGTGTACTATCCCGACAAAAATCAGTTTTTTCATTACTCCAATAATCGAAGCGATAAGTTTAAAATAAAAAACGACTACATCACCGACATACTCTTTTTGCCAAATGGTGATAAACTTCTAAGTAGTCGCGATGGCATTTTGGTGATCGGGAAAGATAATGTACCTCTTACAGATGAAGAATGTGAAAGGTTCTATCCCTGGTCTTCTCAAATCGATCACTCCGTAACGTGTTTTCAATTTTCTCATGATAGCAAGAAACTTTGGATAGGTACCGAATTAAACGGATTCTATTCTGTGGACATGAATTCCAAAGCAGTCAGAAATTTCAACACACGAAATAGCGGATTGCTCTTCAACGACAATGTTCCATCGTTGTTTGAAGATTCTGAAGGAAACCTTTGGGTAGGTGGAGAAACCATCCATTTGATGGATACGGAACGAAATATTTTGATTCCTTATAATGAAAATGGTTTTCGTGAAGATGTAATGCAGAGAAATCCGATTCTGGCTATTTATGAAGACAACGCTAAAAATATCTGGTTAGGTACATTCAGATTTGGAGCACTTAAATATAATCCTGGCAGTAAAAATATTTTACATTTTAATAGTCGACAGGGTATTGGAAGTATTGGCGATGATAAGATACTCTCGTTTAATGAAGATAAAAAAGGAAACCTATGGGTTGGCACCGATGGTGGAGGGCTTTTTAAAATGTCTAATACTTCTCAAAAATTTGAACGCGCTCCAGGTAGCTCCTCTTTCAGTTCACAAGTAATCAAATGTATTTATCGTGACTCAACAGATAGTTTTTGGATTGGAACCTGGGAAGGTGGCATGATGTATTACAATCCAAATGAGAAGCGCACAGAGATTTTTAATCACGAGCACGCTAACTTCGAGAGCCGGCATGTGTGGGACATTGAACCTGATGATAAAGGTAATCTCTGGTTAGGCACATTGCGTGACGGACTTTGCTATTTCAATCCGAAAACAAAGGCATATACGTATTATAAAAATATTCCAGATGACTCGACCTCACTTGCCAATAATGACGTTATGTGTCTTCTTACTGACTCACAAAAGAATTTATGGATTGGTAATTCTGGCGGAGTAAGTATTTTGAAATCAGGAGCGAACGAATTTGTCAATCTAAAGATTGGGAAATTTCCTTTTCTTACGTCAAGCGTTCTCTGCCTCTATGAAGATGATCAAGACCGAATGTGGATGGGAACCAATGGAGGCGGAATAATAATCATCGATCGCAGCTTAAAAGTAATTAAACAGATTAGCGAAAATGATGGCTTGTCCAGCAGTACCATTTGCGATCTTCAGGTTGATAGTCATCATAACCTTTGGGCGAGCACGTATAATGGATTGTTCCGCATAAACATGAATGACTTTACCCTTTCCGAAGTGCCTCAATACCTCGGTCTTCAGGGAAAAGAATTCATTCCACGTTCCGGCTTTACCATGACCGATGGGCGATTGCTCTTCGGAGGCGTTAATGGTTTTAACCTTTTTCATCCGGATGGCTTGCAATTCGAACACGATAGTGTAAAGATAATCTTCACCTCATTAAAAATCCTGAATGATGAAATTCATCCGGATAAGGCCTATCATGGAAAAGAAATACTGACACAGTCCATCACTACTACGAAGCACATCACCCTCTCACACGAAGACTACTCTTTCACCCTTACCTTCTCACCACTACAGTATACGTGGCAAAATAGTTTGCGCTACAGTTACATGCTCGAACCATTGGATAAAGAATGGCAATACACCACTGCTCAGGCTCGATCAATTCATTACACCAATCTTTCACCCGGAAAGTATACCCTTGTTATGAGGGCATCGTATGATGGACACTATTGGTCTTCGGATGGAGCGCGTTTACTCATTACAATCAATCCGCCCTGGTGGTTAACCGCTTGGTTTCGAATTAGCGTTTTTTTTCTTTTAGGATCACTCATCCTCGGTATGTATTCCATACGGGTTAACTTCTTTAGAAAACAAAAGAACAGGCTTGAAGAATTAGTAATAATTCGCACCATAGAACTGGAGAAATCAAATCAAGAAATCAAATTACTCTTGGAAGAATCTGCCAAGCAAAAGAATGATATAGAAGACAAGAATCAAGCCCTCAGCGAAATCAACACTTCTCTTGAGGAACTGGTGAACAAGCGCACTGAAGAACTAAATCAGACCCTGCTCGAACTCGAAACATTTCTATACCGGGCATCGCATGATTTACGTGGCCCCATTACCAGCATGCAAGGACTTTTGAATGTCATTCGCCTGGAGAATAATCAATACCTACAGGGCATTCATTTTGATTTTATGCACAAAACCATTCTCAAACTTGAACGAACATTGATAAAACTTGTTCAGAAGCATACCATACAACAAAGCAAGTTGTCGTTAGAAGAAATTAATAAAGCTTCGCTTGTACAAATTATTAATAGGTTGACCAAAGGTTTGGCTTTTTTCCGCCCACAAGATTTTGAAATTGACGTTCAGGATAATGTCTTGTTTGTTACCGATATTTCCATGTTCACCATAGCCTTGACAAACCTATTGGAGAATGCTTTCTTCTTTAGTGAAAAATCGACTGATCCAAAAGTGCTTCTTAAAACAGAACAAAATCAGTCAGGCATTAGCATATCCATTCTCGATAATGGTGCCGGCATCAAATCCGAAATCAAAGATAAAATATTCACCATGTTCTTCCGTGGCCACGAAAACTCTACGGGTAACGGACTAGGTCTTTACCTTGTAAAAGGTGCGCTCGATAAAATTGATGGGCGAATAACGATTGATAGTGTGTCGGGGAAATATTCCAGGTTCACCATGACCCTTAGAACTAGTGAGGAAGAAGCCAAGTATGCTTATCAATAGTAGTAATTGTGGGGCGTAGGTGTTAACCGAACTTTTTCTTTGGATCTTGTCGTACGTCAAAAAAGGAAAGGATAATAATCTTTTCTTCTCTTGTTCTGTAAAGTATCCTTGTCTGAGGTGTAAGTTGTAATCCCCTAATGTCGCCATTTTCAATTTGTCCTATTGAAGGATAATTTTTAAGGAGGGCGAAGATTTTATCGGTCTTCTTAAAACTGTCTAGCTGTTGTATCGCCCCATTTATTGTTTATGTAATCTACAATTGAATCGAAGTTCCGTTCAGCTCGAGGTGTAACAAAAATCTGCATCAATACTTCTTCTTAACAGCTTCCCAGTCAATGAGGTTTTTATCGTCCTGGAATTCTTCATATGATAAGTAGACTTCCTTCTTTTGTTCTTCAGTTAGCGTCTTCCATATCTGTCCCTCTTTTGCGTCCTCGCTTTGCTTTAAAAAATCATAGATCGTTCGAAGCAATTGTTCATTTTCAATCTTGTCCAAGATTTTATGCAAGTCCGATTTCAGCTCTATTGTCCCCATATTGCTTGTATTTGTGTTAAAATTAAAAATTTATTAGAGGAATCTCAATACACCTATGTCCCACAACGGTCTGTGTTTATTGCGTGCTGGGATTTTGAAACTGCGTCCTGACCCAAGCACAAAACGAAATTAAGAAAACAAAACTTTGTATCAATATGGCTGTTCGACATGTTCCGCAGGGCATGTCGAACTCCAGATAACAGCAGATTTGAAATCTGCTTTAGATAATTGATTACAACGCATCTTCCGATAATGTTAAAGAACCTTTTCTTGTTCCATAATGATCACAACAG
>JBBRBQ010000035.1:0-12827 GCA_038205685.1 Cytophagales bacterium
GATTGCTTCGCGCGAAACGCCACACGAAATAACGAACAGAACTAATCTCGAACCGTCATCGCGCAATAGCGAAGCGATCTCCTACTTTTTAAGGACTATTTCAAGGTACATCGCTAAAGATTGCTTCGCGCGAAGTGCCACTCGCCATGATGCACAGAACTAATCTCGAACCGTCATCGCGAGGTAACGAAACGATCTCCTACTTTTTAAGGATTGCTTCAAGGTACATCGCTAAAGATTGCTTCGCGCGAAGTCCACTTGCCATGACGCACAGAACTAATCTCGAACCGTCATCGCGAGGTAACGAAGCGATCTCATACTTTTTAAGGATTTGTTTCGAAGGTATCATCTTTAAGGATTGCTTCGCGCGAAACGCCACTCGCAATGACGCACAGAACTAAACTCGAATCGTCATCGCGAGGTAACGAAGCGATCTCATACTTTTTAAGGACTATTTCAAGGTCCATCGCTAAAGATTGCTTCGCGCGAAGTGCCACTTGCCATGACGCTCAGGAGTAATCTCGAACCGTCATCGCGAGGTAACGTAGCGATGTCATACTTTTTAAGGATTTGTTTCGTAGGTATCATCTTTATGGATTGCTTCGGGCGAAGTGCCACTTGCAATGACGCACAGAACTAAACTCGAATCGTCATCGCGAGGTAACGAAGCGATCTCATACTTTTTAAGGATTTGTTTCGAAGGTATCATCTTTAAGGATTGCTTCGGGCGAAGTGCCACTCGCAATGACGCATCTCCTACTTTTCCAAGAGCATAAACCAAAGCATTTTTAGTTTACAAATTTATTTTATTAACTTTCTAGAAATCAAGAACTCTGAAAAGAATAACCTGCATAGTGCTGTTAGTATTGTTCCTCTTCAATGTGGGTGGATACTATGCTATGTTTTTCGGATTTCGTTTACAAGCCAATCAGGAATTTATTGAACAGTTGAATGAAGATACTTATTCATCGGATGGATCTGTGATCATAAAAATACATAGTCCGTTGCCCTACCAAACAGATTGGAAAGACTATGAACGGGTAAATGGTGAATTTGAATACAATGGTGAATTTTACAAATTAGTAAAGCAGAAATTGGAGCGCGATACCCTCTATGTAGTCTGTGTAAAAGACCCGAAACAAAAACAATTGGTGGATGCTATGGCTGATTTCACTAAGCTTACTAATGATCTGCCTTCCACTTCTAAAACGACAAAGCTGTTAAGTAGTTTTAGTAAAGAATATAAGTCAGTAAGTACCCTACAACTTATAGAACACGAACAAGGCTGGTGCACTAGTACTGGTTTCTTTTCGCCATCGTTCTCACTTCTTCAACAGGAGACTCCTGTATTTTCTCCACCTCCGCAAGTTATTTGCTGAGTCTTTTTACAAAAGCTAGAGCCTTTTGTAACAACTTATTTTTTTTAACGAATCATAGAAGGAAATAATAGCCTTCTTCATAACCCAGTACATGCAACATCAAATGCAGTCTGGATAGTTAAAAGTTAAGCTTGTTCGTTAGTACCTCTACAAATTCATTCTCAAATTTTATTATCAACTCATTTTTAACGTATTGTCATGAAAAAATATTTATCCATTATATTCCTATTACTTATTGTTTATACTTACAAACTTCAAGCACAAGGTTGTGTGGCCGTTCGCCAAATGGGAGGTGTTAATCCTTTAGCTTCCAATGGGTACACACTCCCCAAAGGAGAATTTCAACTAGGAACGAGTTATCGTTATTTCCATTCCTTCCGTCACTATGTAGGCACAGATGAACAACCTCAACGCCAAACAAGCGGGGGTGGTTTTGATGCTAATGGTAATGAAAAAGGCAATGCCGTGAATATCTATTCTCATGCTATTGATCTCAATGTGTCGTATGCCCTTACTGATCGTATTCAGTTTAACGTTTCAATTCCCTATGTAAACAACGAACGCTCTCAAGTTTTAACAACTAAAAAAGATGCGGTAACGGGGCAAACATTAGAAGGAACGCGCTATAGTGTATTTGCTAAAGGCATTGGTGATATTCGCCTTAATGCTAGTTATTGGTTGTTTAACCCTGAAACGGCCAGCACGGGTAATCTGTTAATTGGTTTGGGTGTAAAATTGAATACAGGAAGTTATACTGCTACCGATAATGCACTTGCAATAGACCCTACAACAAAACAAGTTATCACTCAAAATCAAGTAATGGATCAGGCTATACAACCTGGCGATGGAGGCATTGGTATTTCTATTGAGTTGCAAGGATTCAAACAACTTTACAAGGGTATTTATGGTTTTGTAAATGGTTACTATCTATTCAACCCAAGGGAATCGAATGGAACGTATAAATCTGCTCCAACAGTAGTGAAAGATGCTAACGGAAAAACGCTTGGTACTTTAGATGGCTACAATTTATATGCATCTCCCGATCAATATTTTGCTCGTGTTGGTTTAATGACTTCAGTTTTAAAATCAAAGAATCTAACCTTTTCATTGGCAGCAAGAATGGAGGGTATACCAGCGTTTGATGTATTTGGTGGCCAAGCTGCTTACCGCAGACCTGGTTATGTTGTAGCCGTAGAATCAGGTGTTTCATATCGCCAAGGGAAGCATGGCATAAGCCTATTTGTGCCTGTTAATTTTATAAGAAACCGCATACAAAGTGCCGCGGATATAGCAAGCCAGAATTTGCAAAACTCGGTGATAACTGACGAATCTAAAAAAGTGCATGTGCAAGGCGATGCCGCTTTCGCTGATTACTCGATCAGTGTTATCTATAGTTATCGCTTTGGAAAAAAGATGTCTAATCCGTTTGGTCAAAGTACTTCTGTTATCAAATAGCTTATAAATAAAAGAGGCTGTCTCGTATAAGACAGCCTCTTTTAATTTAAACAGGGTTAGATTTATTTATATCCCCACTTTTTCATAATCCCTAAATCTTCCTTCACAGAATCTAGGGCCGTTTTGCCTTGAAACGATTCTTGTTCAATAATAAAGTGAATGGTGCCTCCCGATTTTCTACCCAAATCAACTACTTCTTTCACATTCACAATACCAGTGCCCAACACGCTGCTCTCATACTTTTCGTTACCTCCTTTAGCCAAAATTTCGTCCTTCACGTGCATCGACTCAAATCTTCCTGGCCATTTCTTTACTACATCAATAGCTTTTGCTCCTCCGTTATACAAATTACCAATATCCAATTGTTGTACTACCAGTTTAGGATCGGTGTTAGAAAGAATAATATCAAAAACGGTAACGCCATCAAAACTTTCTGCAAATTCAAAATGATGGTTGTGGTAGCCAAACTTCATGCCTGCCTTTTTACAAAGTTCACCGCTCTTGTTAAATACCTCCATGTATCGTTTCAAGTCATCGCTGGTCTTCCGCAGCGATTCATCCAACCAAGGGCTTATCACAAACTGCTGACCTACAGTGGCCGCATCTTCCACCGTGTATTTCCATGAATCAGCAAACTCTTTTTTGGCGGCATCCCAATGCTGCTTACCCATTACGGTGTGTCCGCTTGGCATAGATAGCCCTAAATCGGCCAATATCTTTTTAAATTCCTTAGCAGAATAGCCATAAAACTTGCGATCTACATAATTGGCGTGCTCCACATTTTTGTATCCCATTTGCGATAGCAATTTCAGCGTGCCGAGTGGATCTTTGCCCATATCCTCCTTAATGGAATACAGTTGAATACCTACTAATTCCTGTGATTTAGGCGTTGCAAATAGTGACTTTGAGAATAATGCAGTACCTGCTACAGTGAGCGCACTGTTCTTAATAAAAGTTCTCCGTGATTGCTTCATAAGGGTTTTGATTAATGGATTGTAGATTATTTTTCTTCAAAAAACTGCTGTTAAATATAGATTGAATTATTAAATTATCTAATCTTGGGTTTACAAACGGTAATACATTACCTTTAATGGATATTATTTTTATACGATTTGTTCCAGTTCCAATAGTAATATGAAAGCAGAAGAACTAGCCAACCAGATTACCGGCAGATACTTATCTCTCTCCGATGCATTGAATGAAATCAAAACATGGGTGAAGAATAGCTACGGTTTTGATATTGAAGCCGAACTGCTAAAAAAGTGTATTGACGATGCCAAGAAGCCCAATGCCTTTGAATCGCTCATTCGCGATATCATGGTGAAGCAGAAATAACACACCTTGTGTAGATGAGGAAGTCAGCTTTTTTACTTGTGATAGCTAGCTTTGTTCTACTCTCCTGCCATTCATCGAAATACACAACAAAAGTAGTGAAGCCGAGGTATCATCATACTTGGCCGAAAAACAATTATGTAATTGACTTCCACCTTGCAGGCAAACACGTAAAACTTTTTAAGCGAAAGCGAACGCAGGTGGTAATGATGAAGTAGTAAATAAGTCGAACAAGGTTCTTGGTTCACGATAATGAGATCAACACTATAACTACCTGATTGAAAAGATAATTTGTTATTTATATCCGTTTTTCTGATACTTGCCTAAACTAGATTTAATATGAAAAAACAACTTGCTTTCTTTTTGTTCTTAGTAGCTTCATTGGGCTTCCACTCTTTACAAGCTCAATATAAAAAGGGAGATAACCTTCTCAACCTAGGTATTGGCGTAAACTCCTATTATGGCGGGGGTATTCCTATAGGTATTTCTTTTGAACACGGCTTTAGCGCTAAAATTAGCTTTGGTGCGAGCTTAGACTATTTTAGTTACAACTACGGAACAATTTACGGTACAGATTATAGATTTAAAGCTATTTATTTTGGAGCAAGAGGATCATACCATTTTAGCGAACTATTGAATCTAAGAGAAGAAAAAGTTGATCTTTATGGCGGTTTAAGTTTAGGCTTTAGGTCATTTAGCTGGGATGGTCAAGCCTATTCAAATGTTGATAATACTTATGGAAATGGGCTTTTCTTAGGAGTACACGCTGGAGCTAGATATTATTTCAGCCCAGGTTTTGGTGCTTTTCTTGAATTAGGTGCTTTGGGTTCATCCAATGCTAGAGTTGGTATTACATTAAAGTTTTAAGAATTTCTATCTAGTGTCCTGTATCAATAGGATGCAGGACACTTCAGATAACTTGACTTTCTATCATGAACTATCCTACCAACTAAATATCTCCTTGCTTTGTTAGAGTCCCCGAAAGGCCATTTCAATATTTCTTCTAAAGAAAAACTTCATATTGGATTGCTGGCTTAGATGCCCCGAAAGTATAGAGCCATAAAAAAGGGTTATCAAAAAATTAGTAACATCTCGTGTTGAGCTAGACTTGGTAATCTCTTTCTTGAACATGGCCTCCAACACAAACTTTTCCAACAACTGATCTACCGATTGCATATCAATAGAAAGTATAGGCATATCTGGATATAATAGTTTCTTCTCCTCTTGCTTTACTGGAAATGCCTTGGGTGGCCTTTTAAGATCGGATAGATAGGAGAATAGACTGTGCACTATGCCCGGATGGGTTTCGAGTGATTCGCCCAACTTATCAAAAAGAAAATAAATACCTTGAACCCCTTCCTTTGGCTTATGCGTTAACTCTACGCACCGATGGAGACACCAAATCCTAAAATAGTATAACAGTATATCTTCCTTCTGAGGAAAATAGTTGAACAACGTTACTTTTGAAATCTTAATGCTTGCGCAGATTTGATCTACATAAATATCAGCGAACGGTTTCTTGCCAATTAGCTTGAGCGTGTGTTCTAAAATGCCGAGTTTAAGTTTGGCTGCTTTTTCTTTTCGTAGGGTGGTTGCCATTATTGTGGTGAAATAATACATTTATGAAGTCAAACCCAAACATAATTCCATGAATCGCCATTTCTTACTGTTAATCACCCTCTGTGTTTTTGCTTGCCAAACCAAAGAGACCAAAAAAGAAAAGCAGATTGGCTTGATTGCTGATTCGGCCATGGTTGTTTCTGCTCATCCACTCGCCTCGAAAGTAGGTGTAGCCATTTTGAAGAAAGGTGGTAATGCAATTGATGCTGCTATTGCCGTTCAGTTTGCACTTGCTGTTGCCTTCCCTGCTGCTGGCAATATTGGTGGCGGTGGGTTTATGATTGTTCGTAAAAACGATGGAAGCACCGATGCACTTGACTATCGTGAAAAAGCTCCTGCCTTGGCAACAACCAACATGTATTTAGATGCGAAGGGAAATGTGATAGAAGGGCTAAGCACACAAGGCCATCTTGCTGCGGGTGTTCCTGGTTCAGTAGATGGCATGGTGGAGGCACATAAAAAATATGGTTCACTTCCGTGGAATGAATTGGTGCAACCCGCTATCGATCTTGCTAAAAATGGAATAGTGCTCACTTCGCGCGAAGCGAAATGGTTTGCCGAAATGCAGGCTGATTTAACAAAGTACAATTCTATAAATCCCGACTTCTTATTAAAGTCAGAATGGAAAGAAGGCGATACCGTTAAATGGCTTGATCTCGCCACTACACTTGAGCGCATACGAGACCAAGGCCGCGCTGGCTTTTATGAAGGCAAAACTGCCGATGATCTTGTGGCCGAAATGAAACGTGGCAAAGGCCTGATTTCATTGGCTGATTTAAAGAATTATAAATCCGCTTGGCGCGATCCTGTTATTGCCAACTACAAAGATTATAAAGTCATTTCAATGCCGCCCTCTTCCAGCGGTGGTGTTTGCTTGGTGCAATTGCTAAAATCTGTTGAACCATACCCAATCAAAAAATGGGGACATAACTCTGTAAAGAACATTCACTTAATGGTGGAAGCAGAGCGGAGAATATATGCAGACCGTGCTAAATATCTAGGCGATATGGACTTCTATAAGGTGCCTATAAAAGAGATGATTGACGATATGTATTCAGACTCTCGCATGAGCACCTTTAATGAGAACAAAGCAACACCGAGTGCAGAAGTAAGTGCAGGTAAAATTACAGGCTACGAATCGGAAGAAACCACACACTTTTCTATTGTGGATGCCAAAGGCAATGCTGTCTCAGTCACCACCACACTTAATGGTTGGTTTGGCAACCATGTGGTGGTAGCTGGCTCTGGTTTCTTTCTCAACAATGAGATGGACGATTTTAGCTCTAAGCCAGGTGTACCTAATATGTTTGGCGTAATTGGCGGGAAAGCCAACAGCATTGAACCTAATAAGAGAATGCTCAGTGCCATGACGCCTACTATTGTGGAGCGAGGCGGCAACTTATTTATGGTAGTAGGCACACCCGGTGGCTCAACTATTATTACTTCGGTGTTCCAAGTGATCTTGAATGTGGTTGAGCATGGCATGGGCATGCAAGAGGCAGTTAACGCAAGACGCATTCATAGCCAGTGGCTTCCCGATGTGGTTTTACCCGAAGCCCGATCCATTGCCACAGCCGACAGTCTCTCATTAACTAAGATGGGGCATAAAATATCTAAGAGAGAGAACATTGGCCGCGTAGATGCCATATTGGTGCTGCCAAACGGAAAACTAGAGGCTGGTGCAGACAATACAAGAGGTGATGATACGGCTGAGGGTTATTGAGTAGTAGGATTAAAATTTCAAAAATTAAATTTGAAATTTATTATAATGTAACTGTTTTGAATTTAAGATAACAATCAAATTAATGAATAATGAAACACATAACCCTTTCAATACCAGAAGAGAAATATAGTTTCTTTATCGAATTGTTGAACAGCATCGATTTCGTTTCAATTGATGATTCTTCTATTTCTGAAGAGCATAAAGAATTAGTGAGAGAAAGGAAACGAACAGCTACGACTGATACTTTAAAAGATTGGGACGAAGCTAAGCACCAGTTTAAGATTGATTAAATGAATTCCTTTAAAATCAAGATTGAACAACGTGCTTTATTAGATATAGAACTAGGATTCAATTATTATGAAGCACAACAGACTGGTTTAGGTGTCCGCTTTAATCAAGCTGTTTTTCATTCTTTTGAAACGCTGAAACAAAACCCATTTTATCAAATTCGTTACGATAATTTCAGGTGTTTACCTATTAAGAAATTTCCATTTATGGTTCACTATGAAGTTGAAGAGGATATAAGAATTGTAAATATCTATGCAATAATTAACTCCCATCGCAATCCTGTTGATAGTTGGTTAAATACCTGATTTTCTGATTAACTTTTCTCTATTAGATTAAGAAGTTCGCTAACCCTGAACCTAATCCTTCACAATCGTAAACTCCACCCTCCTATTCAGTTTTCGGCTTTCTTCGGTATCGCCTGTAGCAATGGGCTTTTGCCCGCCATAGCCTTTGCCTTGCACTCGTTTTGATTTAATGCCTTTGCCAACTAGGTATTCTTTTACTTTATCAACCCTGCCTTGCGATAGTTTAAGATTGAGTTTTGCATCTCCTCTGCTATCGGTATGGCCACTGAGCTCAATCTCTATTTTAGGATTGGCTTTCAACAGATCAACCACTGCATTGAGTTCGTCATAAGATTCTGGCAGCAGTTTAGTTTCGCTTACTTTAAACAACACGCTCTTTAGATTCACTTTCGCACCCACCTCAATGGGCTGAAGCTTTATATTTAACGCTATCTCCTTAACGGTAATCTGAGTAAGGTCAAGCTTTTCTAGGTATGGAATGTAGCCTGATGCTTCCACTTTAAGTGAGTACACTTTTAATGGCTTTATTGGCGCTCGGTAGACTCCCTTATTATCCGATGAAAAGTTATACGTTGTGTCTGCCTTAAACTGAAGACTGGCTGCAATGAGTATTCCTGATTTTGAATCTGAAACAACACCGCTCAATACCATCAACCCGTTATCAATACTTGGCTGAATTGGCAAAGGTGGCTCAGGCTGATCTGTCTTTATAGTTTCGTCATAGAGTTTTATATCGCCATAACCATCGCTGTTGGTGGTGCTGGTATAAATCTTTACTTGATCATGATCCAACGACTTAAAATACAATTCCCGTCCATCAGTGTTCACGGTTGCTCCCATGTTTTGTGGCGCACTCCAATTAGTCCAGCTTTCATCTAATCGCTTTGATGTGTAGATATCGAAACTACCAAAGCCACCGGGCTTGTTCGAAGAGAAATACAAAGTTGATTTATCCCACGAAAGTGAAGGGCATAGCTCTTGAAAAGAAGTGTTAATAGTTGAACCCATATTCTTAGGTTCTGACCAAACTCCATTAGCATCTTTAATGGACACATAAATATCCTCCACGCCTTTTGTTCCATAGCCTTCAGCAGAATAGACAAGCACGTTTCCATCTTCACTTAGTTGACCTGATATCAACAATGACTTATTCAGAAAATAAGGAATAGTAATATTTTCAGGAGCAGACCAACCCTCTAGCGTTTTCCTTGAAAAAGAAATACCTTGAGAGGTTGCTGGCTCACTTGACAGTGAATAATGATTGAACAAGTAAGCCTTGGCTCCATCATTGAAAAAGGCTGCTATCGCATTGTAGTCTTTGCTGTTGATAGCAGTACCCGCATGAATAGGGACAGACCATTGGCTACCCTCCCACCTTGAATACCAAATATCGCCCACGGCCCTCTTGCCTTCTATATTTTGAGGGTGCCCCGCGACTGTAAAATAGAGCAAGTTTCCATCGGCACTAAGCACCGGGTTTTGTTCATCATAAGTTGAATTGATACGTGCCAAGGCCTTGGGCGTAAAGCGTTGTGCATTAGCGCAGGCAGTTACTAATAAAAGAAAGGAAAAGAGAATATTCTTCATAGAACAAAGGTAATGAACCCACCTCAATACAGTTTACTAGTTAGCGTATAAACAAATTGCCCTTCTCTGTTGTGAGAAGGGCAATTCAAGTTGTGTTAAAAAAGGTCGAATTGGATTAAGTATACACTCAATCTTCAACCATCAATTCTACTCTATTGGTTTGGCTTGCCACCAAAACGCTTTCTATCTGTTTCGTTCAAATAGATTTTACGCAAGCGGATTGATTTAGGAGTTACCTCCACGTATTCATCGCCTTGAATGTATTCCAACGCTTCTTCTAATGAGAACTTAACGGCTGGCGCTATGCGCATCTTTTCATCAGAACCAGAAGCACGCATGTTAGTAAGCTTCTTAGTTTTGGTAACGTTAATTACCAAGTCACCACTACGGTTGTTTTCACCGATAACTTGACCTTCATAAATCGGATCGCTAGGATCGATAAAGAACTTGCCCCGATCTTGTAAATTGTTTAAGCTATAAGCAATAGCCTCTCCCATTTCCATGCTAATCAACGATCCGTTGATACGACCTGCAATTTCACCTTTGTAAGGTTGGTATTCTTTAAATCTATGTGTTACCACAGCTTCACCCGCAGTTTGATTCATCATCAGGTTTCTCAACCCAATAATTCCTCTTGCTGGCACCATGAATTTCAAAATCATACGATCTCCCTTAGGCTCCATGTTAGTCATTTCACCCCTACGCATAGAAACTGCCTCAATTGCCTTACCAGCAACATTCTCAGGTAAGTCGATAGTGAGATCTTCAATAGGTTCGCACTTTACGCCATCTATTTGTTTGAAGATAACTTGTGGCTGGCCAATTTGAAGTTCGTATCCTTCGCGTCTCATCGTTTCAATCAACACTGATAAGTGCAATACACCACGACCAAATACTAAGAAGCTATCGGCAGAACCTGTTTCACCCATTTTCATGGCCAAGTTCTTCTCCAACTCCTTTTCCAATCTCTCTTTTATGTGACGCGATGTTACGTATTTACCTTCTTTGCCATAGAATGGCGAGTTGTTGATGGTAAACATCATGCTCATGGTAGGCTCATCGATGGCAATTGATTTCAATGCCTCTGGCTTTTCAATATCCGATACCGTATCGCCAATTTCAAAGCCTTCAATACCCACCAAAGCGCAGATTTCTCCTGCTTTTACCTCGT
Source organism: Cytophagales bacterium (assembly GCA_038205685.1). Taxonomy (GTDB): domain Bacteria; phylum Bacteroidota; class Bacteroidia; order Cytophagales; family Cyclobacteriaceae; genus ELB16-189. The sequence goes on from JBBRBQ010000035.1 coordinate 10,861, forward strand.
CCATCTTCTTCTTCTCGAAGCCTTCAAACACGTAAACTTCTTTGATACGAGTTTTTACAATTCCACCGCCATCTCTTTTTACAAGAGCGACTTGCTGACCCGCCTTAACAGATCCGCGTTGTATTCTTCCGATGGCAATACGACCAATAAAGGAAGAGTACTCCAAAGAAGTAATCAATAGTTGCGTTGGGCCGATCTCAATTTTAGGAGCCGGGATGTATTCAATCACACCTTCCAACAGAGCAGTAATGTCGGTGGTAGGCGTTTTCCAGTCTTTGCTCATCCAACCATTTTTGGCAGAACCATAGAACGTTGGGAAGTTCAATTGCTCTTCGGTGGCGTCAAGCGCGAACATCAATTCAAATACTTGCTCGTGCACTTCGTCAGGTGTACAATTCTTTTTATCTACTTTATTAACTACCACAATTGGTTTCAAGCCCAATTGAAGAGCTTTTTGCAATACAAAGCGAGTTTGTGGCATAGGACCTTCAAAGGCATCTACCAACAAAAGACAGCCATCGGCCATGTTCAACACACGCTCTACTTCACCCCCAAAATCGCTGTGGCCTGGAGTATCAATTACATTAATTTTATAGTCTTTGTAGCGCACCGACACGTTTTTGGCTAGGATGGTGATACCACGTTCCCGCTCCAAATCGTTGCTATCCATGATCAACTCGCCAGGGTTTTCGTGATCCTTAAAAATGTGGCCTGCATGTAACAGCTTGTCTACCAATGTAGTTTTGCCGTGGTCAACGTGTGCGATAATCGCGATGTTCCTGATTTTTTCAGCTTCCATTACCTAATTACTTTGTCTTGAGATTAATTTAAGGGCGCAAAGATAGGCTTTTATGGCAACTTGCCACTTTATTTAAGTGAGATCAAATTGAGAAGGAATTTGGATGGTAAGTTACTTGGGTTTGAATTTATCCTCGATTATTCAATAGGAATATAAGAACGCGCTAAAACATTTGAAATTAGAGAAGAAGTGATGATTTTTAGGTATTTAAAAGATCCCCCCTATGGTTAACCTTCCTATAGAATATTCTGATAAGCCAGTTACTCCTTTTGGAGGGATGAGTTTAATGAAACGTTTCTTAGACCAGACAAAAGTAAGGGAGTATCTAGCCACCTTAAATTTACCACAACCTGGTTCTAACCGTGGTTATGACCCTACTCATGTCATCGAATCGTTTTGGTTAAGTATTTGGACAGGAGCCAGCCGATATATTCATTGCGATTGGCTTCGAGGCGATTCGGTGTTACAATCTATTTTTGGATGGGATGAGATGCCTTCTCAGAGTACCTACAGTAGGTTCTTCGGAAAGTTTTCACAAGCCAGAAATACCGAAGTATTTCCGCCCTTACAACAATGGTTTTTCAATCAATTAAGTGTAGATAATATTACTGTTGATTTTGACAGTACCGTTATTACTCGATATGGAGATCAACAAGGAAGCAGCAAGGGATATAATCCTAATAAACGGGGACGCAATTCACACCATCCTCTGATGGCCTTTGTGAGTCAGACAAGGATGGTAGCCAATGCGTGGTTACGTCCGGGCAATACAGCGGCAAGTAGTAGTTGTAAATCGTTTATGGAAGAGACTTTCAAGCAAGCGTTGAAAGGCAAGAAGGTAGGCTTAGTGCGGGCCGATAGTGGTTTTTATACTGAAGAGTTGATGAGTTATCTCGAAGAAGAGAAACTCAATTACATCATGGCTGTACGAATGTATCCCAATGTAAAAAGTGCCGTGTGGGGTATAAGTGACTGGGTTGAATTAGCCAAAGGAATAGAACTCAGTGAGATGAAGTTTAGCCATGAGAATGGTAAAGTGCGCAGATACATACTGGTTAAGAAGCGTGTCGATATAAGACCTGATGCAGGAGGTAAAGAACTCTTTGAAGATTTACCAGGTCATCGGTTTAGTTGCTATGTAACCAATTTAGATTTGCCTTTAGATCAA
>JBBRBQ010000036.1:0-12823 GCA_038205685.1 Cytophagales bacterium
GTAGTAGTAGTTGAGTAAAGATTCGTACCCTCTTTTAGCCAGTCTTTCCAAGGTGATGGTAGTAACCAAAATAGGGCTTTGCGCCACTGCCCATCCACCCATCCGTGTTCTGCTCCACGCATAGGCTTGATTGTTGGAGATGCCGAGTCGAACGAGGTTCTTCACCAACAGACGAGATGAACAGGAGCTAAGAGATTTACAGATGAGTAATAGGTAAGAAATGATTTGGAGGATTACAGCAAAGAAAAATAGATAAAAGTAAAAGCAAACATTAATATGACGGAAGGAAATAAATCATTACCAAAATGGATACTTGTAATATCAGGCCTTTTTGCATTAATGGAACTTGCAGTAAGTTTCTTTATTTGCTTTGCACCTCAATCGGTTTTGGAGACAGTTGACCTTAACGCAAAAGGAGTTTACTATTTAATCTATATGTGGGCTGCCCGCCAATTTGCTCTTGGCTTCATCTTTGGTTTTGCGACATTTAAAAAATCAATTCCAATGCTAACAATTGCCTACATTTTCTTTTTAATAATGTTTGTTGGCGATTTTTTTATTGGAATTTCACAAAAGGAGAATGCACTTATCGTTAGTGCTTTGGTAATGTGCGTTATTTCTTCAGTATTGATATTTGCATTAAATAAGAAAAAATAAACGCGCGGTTCAACTTATACATTTAAATCTTTTGACCAAATAAAGAATTGCAAATTGTACTAGTTAATTAAGATTTGAGATTGTGTGTAACAAATTAGAACCATTGACGTCATTAGGTTAATTCTACCTATAGATGGATGCAAATAAAAAAACTGCAAGAATAGCTGGGTTAGTCTATCTAGTAGTTGTGATTACTGGAATCTTTGGACTGGCGTATGTTCCCTCAAAGTTAATTGTATGGGGCAATGCTGCCGCCACTTTCAATGCTATTGTAGCCTCTGAAACGCTTTTCCGATTGGGCATTTTATCGGGGTTAATTTGTTACACCGCTTTTTTATTTTTGCCATTCGTTTTATATAAGCTGCTGCACCATGTTGGCAAGTCGCATGCAATAGCCATGGTATTGTTGGCAGTAGTTAGCGTTCCTATTTCGTTTGTCAATTTACTCAACAAATTTTCTGTGCTTACACTGATAAGCAAAGCCAGCTATCTGAATGTAATGGAAACAGACAAATTGCAATTGCAAGTGCTTTTGCATCTTGAATACTATAACAACGGAATTGAAATGGTCTCAATATTTTGGGGGCTTTGGTTACTACCTTTTGGCTACTTGGTATTTAAATCTGGGTTTCTCCCGAAAATTTTTGGCGTCCTCTTGATGTTCGGATGTTTAGGTTATGTTATCAATTTTATTGGCGGCTTTCTATTTAAAGGCTATGCTGCTGTTGGCATTTCTACTTTCATATCATTGCCTGGCTCTTTGGGAGAAATTGGAATTTGCTTATGGCTTTTGTTAGTAGGAATAAAAGATAAACACCTATTAAATAACCACCTTAATACCAATATCTCAAATGGCAACTAAAACCGATTTGCAGGACTTTAAGATAAATGTGAAGATTAAGCTTTCAGCTTTATGGGTGTCTGTCATGTTTTGTTATATCTATGGCGATTTTTTCACCTTGTATGTACCAGGCCAAATTGAAAGCCTAATGAATGGCCAGTCAGGTGTTGGCCCAACTACACCTTTAAAACTATTAATGTTTGCCATACTCATGACGCTTCCGCCCACAATGGTTTTTCTCTCCTTGGCATTGAAGCCTAGAATTAATCGCTTATTAAACATTGCAATGGGATTATTCTTTACAGCTGTTATGGTTTTGGTAGTAGCTACCTCAATTAACAGTTGGATGCTTTTTTATATCTTCTTAGGTGCAGTCGAAATCGTGATTACCATCTTGATAGTTTGGCACGCTTGGAAGTGGCCGAAACTAGATCACGTTCAAAAATGAAAATCTTATAATTCTCTTGACATAGGTTTGGTAATTTCATTCCTCTTAAAAGCGAATGTCAGCCCTTCAAAATAATATCCAGATTACGTAGAGTCTCCTTTTCTAGCCACAATTTAATTTTTCCTTGCAGAGCTAGAAAACAGTAACATTTATAAATATTGCTAAAGTAAGTACAACTACTTACGGCCTAGTGCTACCCACCTTTGTTAGGTAATAATTTCATTACACCTCATTCGCAGGCAGCGGAATTAATAATTTAATTAATATGATAAATTCGACTAAAAATTCACGCAAAGCAAAGTCAATTCTCTTTGTATTGCTATCGTTTGCTTGCCTAATCCATGCAGGCGCGCAAACGGCTGATAAGAAATGGAATATTGGATTGCACGGAGGAGCGATGCAATACAAAGGCGATATAGGTAACGATTTCTACACCACTAATAAGGCATTCTATGGCTTTGGTGGTGTTTCTATTTCACGTTATTTAGGCACGCACGTAGATTTATCATTGCTTGCTACACACGGTGAAATAGGGTACTTAGATAACGTGAACCATTTCCGTCAACAACTTACAACTTTAACGGCCAACTTTAGATTCAACTTTTTTGGTCCTGATACATTCCTTCGTCCTTATTTATTTTTAGGAGGTGGTGTGATGAAGTTCGATAAAAATTTAGATTTCCCTGAAAGGCGTTGGGATTTTGCAGCTCCCTCTTTTGGTGCTGGTCTAAACATAAAACTTGGACCTGATGTAATGTTCAATGCGCAAGAAACATTTATGTACTCTACAGGTAATACACGTGGTGGTAAAGCAAAGACTGAAAATGATGGATATCTTTTTCACTCTGTGGGCTTTACATTTAATTTAGGTAATAAGAGCGATGAAGATGGAGATGGTGTAGCAGATCGTAAAGACACGTGCCCTAACACACCTAAAGAAGCAAAGGTAGATAAAGTAGGTTGCCCTATTGATACAGACAAAGATGGAGTGGCTGATTACCTTGACACTTGCCCCAACATTGCAGGTACTGTGAACGGTTGCCCAGATGGAGATAATGATGGAGTTGCTGACAAAGATGACCAATGCCCAAGTGAAGTAGGCACTGTTACTATGCACGGTTGCCCTGATACAGACGGTGACGGAATTATTGATAGCAAAGACAGTTGCCCTAACGCAAAAGGTACTTTAGAAATGGGAGGTTGTCCTGACAAGGATGGTGATGGTATTAAAGATGCCGATGACAAATGTCCTGATGTAAAAGGTGTGAAAGAATTTAATGGTTGCCCTGATACAGATGGAGATGGTATACCTGACTCTACTGACATGTGCCCTAAATTAAAAGGCCCAGCTGCTACTAATGGTTGCCCTGATACTGATTTAGATGGCGTGCATGATGGAATTGACAAGTGTCCAAGCGTTTTTGGCCTTGCCTCTAACCAAGGTTGCCCAGAGGTGAAGAAAGAAGTAAAAGCTCTTTTCCAACAAGCATTACAAGGCATTAAGTTTGAATCAGGTAAGGCTAAGATTGTACCAACTTCATATCCTATCTTAAATTCAGTAGCTAAAGTAATGTCTGATAACCCTTCTTATAAATTACTGATCGGTGGACATACTGATAACGTAGGCAACGAAGGGATGAATCAAACACTTTCACAAGATCGTGCAGATGCTGTAGGTGCTTATTTAATTGGCAAAGGTGTAAGCCCACTGCGCATAGCAAGCACTGGATATGGCCTCTCAAGACCAGTTGACGATAACAAAACTGCTGCTGGAAGAACTAGAAACAGAAGAGTAGAACTTGATGTGGAATTCATCGATGTTATCAAATAATCAGAGTCTTTAAAATATACAAAAACCTACTCTTTTTTTTAGAGTAGGTTTTTGTTTTTACACTTAACATTAAATCATAAAAGAATGACAAATAAAAATAAATTAGGTATTTGGATGGATCATGCACATGCTCACTTGATTGAATTTCCTACAGATGGAAAAGAAGAAAGCATGATTAGCTCAAAATTTACCCATGAGGAAAAATCAATAGCGTTGGGTAAAAGTGAGAACCTAATGCACAACAAAGAGCAACACGAGCAACTGGCCTTTTATAAAAAACTAGGAGAAGTTATAAGAAAGCATGAGAGAGTTGTTCTCTTTGGCCCTACCGATGCAAAAGTAGAGTTGTACAACATTCTGCGAGCTGATCATAATTTTGCCAACATAAAAATCGAAACCAAACATGCAGATAAAATGACGGACCGACAGCAATACGCTTTTGTGAAGCACTACTTTGATTCCCAGCCTACAGGTGCAAATCAATAAATGGGTAAGGTGTAGTGGGGATCTGTGATTTATATAAAATTTTAAATGTTAGATATAATAGCGAGATATTTAATTGCAACTAAATTTATAATTCAATTAACAAAAAAAATATTATGAGCAATACAACAGAACTAAAAGGAACTTGGAATGAAACAAAAGGAAGACTTAAGCAAAAATTCGCTATACTTACCGACAATGATTTGTTGTTGGTTGAAGGAAAGCAAGATGAACTTGTGGGGAGACTTCAAACCAAACTGGGCAAAACCAAAGAAGAAATACAAAAACTAATCGCTAATTTATAAAAACACTTTTCACTAAAACTACAAACAACTTACTATTATGGGAAATTTATTATACATCATCGCAGTTATATTAATCATCAGTTGGGCCATTGGTTTTGTTGGCTACGGAGCAGGTGGCATCATTCACATATTGCTAGTTATCGCTTTGATCGCGGTGATCCTAAGAGTTATTCAAGGCAGAGGTGCATAAGATTTTCTGCAATGCCAGAAGAGGCTTCAACAATAGAAACAAAGACTGTTAACAACGAGCAGTTGCCTTCACAAAATAGATTCAAAAAAAGTTTGAATGATTTTTTTGAAGAGATTACCCAACTGACGTTGTTTGCAATCCGGTTTTTTAAAGAACTTTTTACAGCTCCATTTGAGTTGCGCGAAATTTCTAGGCAGTGCTATCTTATCGGATATAAGTCGCTGCCATTAGTCGCTATTACAGGCTTCATTATGGGGCTTGTTTTAACTATCCAATCGCGGCCAACACTGGTTCAATTTGGAGCTGAGTCGTGGCTTCCTGCTATGGTGGCTGTTTCCATTATCCGAGAGATTGGCCCTGTTATAACAGCGTTAATATTCGCGGGTAAAGTAGGCTCTGGTATTGGTGCAGAGCTGGCTTCTATGAAGGTAACTGAACAGATTGATGCAATGGAAGTCTCCGGAATCAATCCGTTTAAATACATTGTATTCACTCGCGTTATTGCAGCTACTATTATGCTTCCGTTATTAGTAATTTTTGCGGATGCCATCTCATTGTATGGAGCATTTGTGGGGGTTAATATAAAGGGGGATGTAAGCATTAATTTATTTTTCCTACAAGTGCTTGAGAAGCTTGCTTTCTCAGATGTGTTTCCAGCTTTTATAAAAACATTTTTCTTTGGCTTTGCTGTTGGATTAATTGGATGCTATAAAGGGTACAATGCTAGCAAAGGAACAGAAGGAGTAGGAGAGGCTGCCAACGCTGCGGTTGTGGTAGGTTCGCTCTCCGTATTTATTATTGATATGATTGCTGTGCAGGTAACGAGCCTTTTTCTTTAAGCCATGGAAAATCCGATTGCACAGATAAATCATTTAAAAAAGTCGTTTGGCAACAATCATGTGTTGAATGACATCAACTTAACACTTAATAAAGGTGAAAACCTAGTGGTGTTTGGTAAGTCGGGGAGTGGCAAGTCCGTATTGATTAAATGCTTGGTAGGCCTTATTGATGCAGATGAAGGCACCATTAATTTATTTGGACGAGACATAGATTCGTTGTTGGAGGAAGAAATAAATGGAGTCCGAAAAAAAATAGGTTTTCTTTTTCAAAGTGCTGCTCTGTACGACAGTATGACGGTTCGTGAAAATCTTAAATTTCCCTTGCGTGATTTGAAAGATCAGTCAAACGAGGAAACTGAAAAGCTGGTATTAGAAACTTTAACAAGTGTAGGGCTTGCAGAAGCAATTGATAAGATGCCATCCGAACTCTCAGGTGGCATGCGGAAAAGAGTTGGGTTAGCTCGCACGCTTATATTGAAGCCTGAAATTATATTGTATGACGAACCCACTACAGGCCTTGATCCAATTACCTCACGCGAAATAAGTAAATTGATTTTGGATGTTCAAAAAAATTATAATGCAGCATCTATAATTATCACACACGATGTAGAATGTGCAAGGATGACAGCCAATCGGATGTTGATTATTAAGGATGGAAAAGTAGAGGCTGAAGGTACGTTTGCCGAACTCTCAACTTCAACTAACAAATGGGTGCACTCTTTCTTTGAATAAATTACTTAGTAGTAAAAACAACAAACTATTACAATTAACAACCCTAACCCGAACTCTGAACCTGAGACATTGAACCTTAAAGAATATGAAAAACACTACTGGCCATAAAATGAAACTAGGAATATTTGTTTCCGTGGGCATTGCGCTATTTATTATTTGTATTTACTTCATAGGCCAACGACAACAGTTGTTCAGTAGCACTTTTAGGGTGATTGCAGTATTTGATGATATTGGTGGACTTCAGGTAGGTAACAACGTTCGGTTCTCGGGCATCAACGTGGGCATTGTTTCTGATATTCATCAAATAACAGATACAACCGTGCAGGTGGATATGTTGATAGATGACGACACAAAAAAGTTTATCAAGAAAAACGCTCAAGTAGTTATCGGTTCTGATGGATTGATGGGCAGTAAGCTTGTTAAGATCATTCCTGGTGAATACAATAAAAATGAGGTTTCCAATAACGATAAACTTGAAGTGGCACCTTCTGTAAACTTTGATGATATTTTGATGGATATAAAAATCACCACTGAAAATACTGCTATGATTACAGAGGATCTTGCGGCCATCTTGCGAAATGTTCATGAGGGCAAAGGCACAATAGGAAAATTATTAATGGATAGTGTATTTGCAGAAAATGTTGATCAGGCCGTTGTTAACATCCGACAAGGTGCAGGAGGGCTCAAACAAAACATGGATGCTGCCAGTCACAATTTCTTGCTTCGTGGTTTCTTTAAGAAGAAAGCAGCAAAAGCAAAAAAAGATAAAAAGTAATCTCTTGAACGAGTACTAAAAGACGTTACCATCTTTTGGTTAAGTCTTTTTATTCTCTAAAGCAAAAATAAAAACTTCCCGAAAGGTAAACCTTGCAGGAAGCTTATTTAATATTTAATGCAATACCTAGTTTAGGTCAAAACGATCCAAGTTAATTACCTTAGTCCACGCAGCTATAAAATCCTTTACGAATTTTCCTTGGGAATCACTTGATCCATAGACTTCAGCAATAGCCCTTAGCTCAGAGTTAGAACCAAAGATAAGATCAACCCGAGTGCCTGTCCACTTCACTTCACCTGTCTTACGATCACGACCTTCAAATACATTTTGAGAATCTGAAGTGGCCTTCCAAGTCGTTCCAAAATCAAGTAGGTTCACGAAGAAATCGTTAGTAAGTGCCTCAGCTTTTTTCGTGAAAACGCCATGCTTGGAATTATCAAAGTTAATATTCAGCACCCGCAAGCCGCCAACCAGAGCCGTCAACTCAGGTGCCGTAAGTGTTAACAATTGCGCTTTGTCAATCAGCAACTCTTCGGCTGTTGCCGTATGTTTCACATTCAAATAATTACGGAACCCATCGGCAGCAGGCTCAAGTAAATCAAACGATTCTACATCGGTTTGTTCTTGCGATGCATCGGCACGCCCTGGTGTGAATGGAACTTTAATTTCATGGCCAGCATTCTTTGCTGCCTTTTCAATGCCTACGCTTCCTGCTAATACAATCAAATCTGAAATCGAAACTTGCTTACCACTCTTGTTGAATTCTTGTTGAACACCTTCCAACGTCTTTAATACTGTACTAAGTTGAGTGGGATTATTGACCTTCCAATCCTTCTGAGGAGCAAGGCGAATACGTGCACCATTTGCTCCGCCACGTTTGTCAGAGCCACGGAATGTAGATGCCGATGCCCAAGCTGTAGATACCAATTGCGATACCGACAATCCTGAAGCAAGTATCTTACTCTTCAACGCAGTTATATCTGCCTCATCAATTAGTTTATGGGTAACAGCCGGAATGGGGTCTTGCCATATCAATTCTTCTTTGGGTACTTCAGGGCCAAGGTAGCGGGCAATAGGCCCCATATCACGGTGCGTTAACTTGAACCACGCTCTTGCGAACGCATCTGCAAACTTATCAGGGTTTTCAAAAAAGTGCCTTGATACCTTTTCGTAAGCAGGATCTACTCGTAAAGCAATATCAGTGGTGAGCATGAAAGGCGCATGCTTTTTTGTTGGATCATGTGCATCGGGCACAGTGCCTGCCCCAGCGTTGCCTTTTGGTTTCCATTGATGCGCTCCCGCAGGGCTCTTGGTTAACTCCCATTCAAAGCCGAACAAATTCTCAAAATAATTATTACTCCACTTGGTAGGAGTGGTAGTCCAAGCTCCTTCAAGGCCACTGGTAATTGTATCAACACCATTGCCTGTATTAAAAGTATTCTTCCAACCGAGACTTTGCTCCTCTATACCTGCAGCTGCTGGTTCTTTAGCTACATATTTGCTTGGATCGGCAGCACCGTGGGTCTTGCCAAAAGTGTGACCACCTGCTATTAATGCTACAGTTTCTTCATCGTTCATTGCCATACGGCCAAAGGTCTCACGAATATCATGAGCAGCACCCATTGGGTCAGGCTGACCTTTAGGTCCCTCTGGATTTACATAGATAAGACCCATGTGCGATGCTCCTAATGGATTTTCTAACTCACGATCGCCACTGTATCTTTTATCATCTCCCATCCATTTGGTTTCCGAACCCCAATACACATCTTCTTGTGGTTCCCAAACATCTTCTCGTCCACCACCGAAACCAAATGTCTTAAACCCCATCGATTCAAGAGCACAATTGCCAGCAAGGATCATCAAATCTGCCCATGAAAGTTTCTTTCCATATTTCTGTTTTATCGGCCAAAGCAATAAACGGGCTTTGTCAAGATTGGCATTATCAGGCCAGCTATTAAGCGGTGCGAAGCGCTGAGTGCCAGAACCAGCACCACCACGCCCATCGGCTGTGCGATAAGTGCCTGCCGAGTGCCACGCCATGCGAATAAAGAAAGGGCCATAATGGCCATAATCAGCTGGCCACCAATCTTGAGAGGTTGTCATCAACGTAAAGATTTCTTTCTTTACAGTAGCCAGATCAAGAGATTTAAACTCTTCTGCATAGTTGAATCCCTTTTCCATCGGATTGGATAGAGAAGAATGTTGGCGAAGAATATTCAACTTTAGTTGATTTGGCCACCAGTCGCGGTTACGTGTGCCACTTCCAGCACTTTGTTTCACTTCACCACCATGAAAAGGGCACTTGGCACCCTCCATGTTCATATCTTTAAATGCTTTACCGTGATCTTCCATCTGTATTTATATTAATTGTTTGAAATGTTAAATTGATTCTGACTTCTTACTACTTCATCCTTCAAGGTTACAATAGTGTTGTTGATAAATCAAATTGATTGTTCTTATAATTGAATAGGTATTATCTATATTATTCTTGAATTGACTAATAGATTTGATTCAAATATAAATTTATGTACAGAAGTGTTTAAAAGATGTTTGTGGCTAATTAACTAGTTTGCGACTTAAAATCAATTTGATGACTGAATTGGAACTAAGAAAACTGGAAGCTACTATCCGCGTGAAAATGGAGAATATCAAAAAACATCGCGTCACGTTGAAAGATTCGGGCATTGGTGGATTAATGAATTCTCTAAAGAAAGTAGATGAGGCGTTGTACGAGAAGATATTTATTGAGTATAAAAAAATGGTTGCTGAAACTACCGCCCTCAAATAGAATTTCACCTACGTTCTGTTCTTGAATCAAAACGTCAATTACAAATTGAGTAAGTTCTTAGGGTTTGCTTACCCATCCATTGTTCTTGATAGTAAATCGCCAAGGCAGTAACGCATCTTCCTCGGCATAATCGATGCCAATGCGTGAGCTGGTTAGTATTTCCCTTGCGGGGATGTTGATTTCATCCTCTTCAATCCAAACAGTATTTCCATTTAGCGGATAACTATTCAGTTGTCTATCAATACCCAAAGCTTTGCACAACTTGCCCGGCCCAGAGGTAATCCGCGCAAGCGACTTTGCTTTTGTTCGCTGCAACATTATATCCATTCCTATTAAAGGTTGAACAGCTCGTATTAAAACAGCATCAGCTTTGCCTTCTTTATTGGTTACTACATTAAACATATTATGAATTCCATAGCATAGATAAACGTAGGCGTGGCCACCATTCTCAAACATTGCGCTGTTGCGATTGGTTTTACCTATGTATGCATGGCAACCCTTCTCAACGTCAGAATAGGCTTCAGTCTCTACAATAATGCCGCTGGTAAGCTGGCCTGCAATATTGGTAATCAATATTTTACCCAATAGCTCTTTGGCAATCTTAACCACATTTTGCCGTTGATAAAACTGTTCGGGAAGCGACATGTAGGTTCAATGAATTGTTCTAAATTTGCAGCTTATCAATAAATAAACAAACCTATATGAAAAACATTTTAGCAATTGCATTGATTGCGGTTAGCGCACTTGTGCAAGCGCAAATTCAAACACCAGCCGCAAGTTCGGCAGCAACAGTTTCAAGCGTAATTGGCCTCACTGATGTAAAGATTGAGTACTCACGCCCTAAAGCCAAAGGCCGCAAAATTTTTGGTGAAGCTGCTGATGTGCTTATCCCTAACGGTAAAATCTGGAGAACGGGTGCTAACACAGGAACAAAGATTACCTTCAGCGATGATGTAACTGTAGAAGGCATTGCAGTGCCTAAAGGTGACTACCTTTTGTTTACTTGGCCTGGCACTTCAGAGTGGACTGTTTCTTTGTATAAGGATTTGAGCATTGGCGGAAATACAGCAGGCTATGACAAAACTAAAGAGCAAGCCAACTTTAAAGTGAAAGCAGAAAAGTTGACCGAAAAAGTGGAGACCTTTACTATGGCCATTAGCGACATTGCTGAAGATAACACCAATGGAAAGATTCAGATTTCATGGGAAAACACATCCGTGAAATTTGCGGTGAATGCACCCTACGATGCAAAAGTAATGGAATCTATTAAGGCAGGTACAAGTGTTAATCCTGAGAATTTGCTTTCTGCTGCTAGGTATTATTTCACCACCAAAAAAGATTTGAAACAAGCGTTGGCTTGGACAAACGAGTATTTTGCTACAGGCAAATATGAAAATGAATTTTGGAATATTAACTTCAAAGCACAACTTCAAAAAGCATTGGGCGATAAGGTAGGAGCTACGGCTACGGCTCAAAAATCGTTAGAGTTAGCAAAGAAAGCTCCAAGCGATTTTGGTTACATCAAGCAGAACGAAGACTTGATTAAGTCATTGAAGTAATCTCAAAAAACTTATTACTGAAAAGGCCAGCATGAAAGTGCTGGCCTTTTTTTTATAACAGGCTATGTCATTTTGGTTACTACCATCACCTTGGCAAGACTGGCTAAAAGAGGGTACGAATCTTTACTAGTTGCTCCACAACTTAATGAACCGCTGTATACGAGACCCGCACGTACAGTGGTGTGAGAGGCGAACCTCATCGCTTAACAGCGGTGAGGCCGTCTACTCGATTGGGCGCAGTTCGCTTCCACCGTCACGTGATACGAAGTAGCATCCACAAGTTTTTTTATCTCATCCATTCGTTTACATCGAAGCTTGCTAGAGTATCTTTTTTGTCACCAATCAAATAGTAATTACGTCCACCGGAAAACTCCGTCTCATACAGCTCAATCCTTACTTTTTTGATCTTTGATTTTGTTTTAATGTCGACAATAGAAAAATCGATTGTACGCAACAAATCAAATGTTAAATAATAGGTCTCGGTTGTCAATGAGTCAATTTTTCCGTTCTCTATATCCATTAATTCTGCCTTGCTTTCTGTTAACCTGTCAATAAGTCCAGGCTCGTCTGAAGTGTTAATGTCCGTTGTCACTTTTTGGATGGCATCGTTAAGGCAAAAATAGAATTCGACTCCGCCTTGATTTATTTTCAATTTTTTAGAACATGTTAAGTCAGCCGTGTTCTTAGTTGACCATACTGACTTGACGGTAAAACTATTATCAAAACCATCATCAGTGATCCCCTTAAGGTCAATTCTATGTTGGATGACTGTGTCCCCGTGATATTCGTAGACGACTTTCAATGTGTCACCAAAAACTTGAGTTTCTTTTCTTGAAACTGTGGTCTCTTCGTCCAAGTCCGATTTGGAATGTTTGTCTTGGCAACCAATCAAAGCTATTGTCAAAATAATGCAAAGGTGTTTCATTTAATTCTGTTAAGTCGCTTTGTCGTCAGTGTCGACCATGTCACAGGAACTGTTTTAGTGAATGGCTGGCAACATCTCGATATATGCATACTATTGCATATATCCCTCTATTGCTTTTCCAAGGTAGATTGTTGGAACAAATTATGCAAGGGGGTTACAAGCTGTTTTAAAGCCCTTTTTTGTAACATGGGTATAGCGTTCGGTTATCTTCAAGCTTTCATTGCCTAATAGTTCTTGCATATACCGCAGGTACGTGCCACACTCTAGTAGGTGGATGGCAAATTCTAAAATACAGTCTTTTTAGCCTAAAAACGGGTCTGTAAAATAAACTGTGTCAGTTACTCATTGTAATAATCATATCTGATGTTGGAATGTGGTCAACTCCCCATAATTGATCTTGGGTACAAGGTATAAAATTTAGTTGGGGAGTTGTCCATCATTTCCACATCA
>JBBRBQ010000037.1:0-12174 GCA_038205685.1 Cytophagales bacterium
CAATCCAAAAAGCTGTGTTGTTTATATTCATAATCAATACTAGCTAATGGTTGCTAAATATCCAAGTTGTCTAGCGGACTTTTTATCCCGCTAAGGGCTTTACTGGTCACGTGGGTGTATATCTCGGTTGTTTTGCTGCTGCCGTGGCCCAGCAGGTTTTGTATGTAGCGCAAATCAGTGCCGTTCTCTAGCAGGTGGGTGGCAAAGCTGTGGCGCAGCGTGTGTACAGAAACGTTCTTCTTTATTTTGGCGCGTAGTATGGCTTGTTTCACTACCGCCTGCATGCTTCGTGCACTGTAGGGGCCGCCCCCTTCCCCTTCAAACAAATATTCTTTCGGCCTATATTTTTTGTAGTAATCCCGCAGCAGCGGCAGCAGCTTTTCGCTCAGCAGCGTGTAGCGGTCTTTTTTTCCCTTACCCCCTTTTATGCTTATCTGCATACGGTCGCTATCAATGTCGCTGGGTTGCAGGCTTAGCAGCTCGCTTACGCGCAGCCCTGCCGAGTAGCACAGCATAATCATAGTTTTGTGCTTTATGTTGGCTGTGCCCTTTATCATAGCCTGCACTTCTTCTACCGATAGCACTGTTGGCAGTTTACTCTCTCTTAAAGGCCGCTCTAATTGATAAAACTTGCGCGCTCCGCCCTTCACTTTCTCATAGTAGAACTTAATGGCATTGATGGCCTGATTTTGCGAGCTAGCCGATATGCCACGTTCTTGCACCAAGTAGCGTGTGTAGGCCACTATTTCCGGCTCGGTTATATCATCAATCTTTTTGGCAGAATAGTAGTTGATGAATTCTTCAAAAGCTTGCTTGTACACCAATAGGGTGTTTGCCGAGTAGCGCATAATTTGCAATTTCTCTAGCATAGCATCGGGGCAGGTGCGGTAGTTGGCTACTTCGTAGGCCTGAGGTTTGGGTTTCAATACTTTTTTTCGAGGCTCGCCCTGCCAAATCAATTCAAAATCTTCTGTTTTACAAAAATCCTCCAAGGCTTTTTTCTGTTTTTCTTCAATGGCCGCACTCCACCATTTATTGGCCTTATCATAGGTGGCAAACGGAAAGGTTTTTAAAATTGATACCAACAGTGGATTATAGAAGGCAATTACCCTGTACCGCCCAGGCTGATACTGCACGGCCTTAATGGCCTTTTTTTTCGGCTCGGTCTTCTTATCGTTCTTGGTTGGAGTAAGCCTGGCCGTGGCCTCTAGTGCTTGCAGATTGGGAAAAGCCTCCATTAATTTTTTAAAAATAGTGTTACTGGCCTCAAAATACCACGCCCTTTCTGTCTTGCTCCACAGGCAGGGGGCAATTTCCTTTAGCTTGCTTGCCAGTGCCTCATTAAACGGAAATTGCACAAAAAGCCTCTTTTTCCCTCGATGTATTTTAGAATAATAAAGTATTGTAGTCATAAAACATGCGTATACCCATCCAAAAATAAGGAATATGCGCAAGTTTTACATTGGTGTTGTTCACTCATACGCCCGCCCACTTTTCTTTTACTTCATTCCAAGCCACCCTTTACCAATTTTTTTTTCAAACACGTATCCTCGTATGCAGTCTTCGTGAACAGGTGCAGGATTGAAGAGTAAAAGGTGTCAGCCTGATAACCCCTGACTCGGCAGAAGGATTTTTATTGTTCCAAAACCGTTAATTATTTACTTCGATTGGAGCCAGTATCTAGCGATGGGTTGTTTCAATCTCGGCTAGCAAAAAATCAATTCAAGCGTCTCGCCACGAACCCGAAAGGGCAACAAAAACAGTATCGCCAACGTGCCAGCCTTGGTGTATTGTTTGCACAATTATTTGCTGCTTCTGTATGGATACGTACAACAATTGATGGCTTCCCTGAAAAAGTATTTTGGCAACTGTGCCTTCTACTGCACTCTCGCCTGATTGTACAAGTCTAAAATCTTCTGGCCTCACAAATACATTTTTTAACGTAGTAGCAATGTTGAAAAGGCGTATCAACTTTTTGCGCAGCTCTGAGTAAGGCCCAAACAAGCCTGCTACATAATTATTTAGTGGCTTGTAGTAAATTTCGGAAGGCGTGCCTTGCTGCACTACCGTGCCTTCTTTCAGCACTATAATTTCATCCGCCCAAGCGAGCGTGTCCTGCGGGTCGTGCGACACAAGCAAGCAGGTAATCTTAAGCTTTTTGCCAATGTCTTCCATCACCGATTTTAAAATACCCTTCATACTCAAGTCTAGGTTAGAGAAGGGTTCATCGAGCAACACTAATTTAGGTTTGTGAATCAATACTTTCGCCAAGGCAATGCGTTGCCTCTCCCCTCCTGATAGTTCGTTGGTCTGTCGTTTCAATAAATCTGTTATTCTACAAATAGAAAATAGTTTGGCTGCTTCTGCCTCCGTTAATCTATTGCTATACTCAAGCACTTGCTCTACTCGTAGAAACCTTTGCAATTCAAAATATTGAGATAGGTAAGCAATCGACTCGTGGCCTGGCACTAGTTGATCGGCTGGCCCTTCTACTTTCTTGTTCTTAAATAGTACCTCACCTTCAGAGGGTTGTTCAAGGCCAGCAATAATTTTTAGCAGTGTGCTTTTGCCTGAGCCTGTTTCGCCCGCGATGGCTATCTTTTGAAATGGTTTTATTAATAAATCAACAGAACTCAAGGCTTGATTTCCAGCAGAGGTGAAACTTATATTGCGCGCCCTTAAAAGGAATACCATTGGTAATTTGAAATAAAAATCGTGTAAATATAAGTTAATGGCTTGTCGATTATTTTAATGACCGTAACAATTCAATAACTCATTCCATCCTATGTATTCAATTAACTTGGCCAATCCTTTCAGCTATTCCCGAAAATCAGCAGCAAGCAAATTTTGTTTTTGATGTAATTCAGAAAAAAAAGATGATTTTTTTAAGATATAATAACCATCATTTTCGTTGGTTTGACGGGAATTTTTCAACGATCGCTTATAGGATTCTAAAGTACAAAAGATACACCAACATATTTTCATTTAATTTCTTCAAAGAATGAATTTGCAACAATAATATAAAGTTTTTTTACCGTTCAGGATAGTGCCGTATGGTTTTGTTCTAATAAATCCTCAATTTTATTCACATAAAAACCAATCTACATGAAGTACATTATCGTTTGTTTAATTGGCTTAATAAGCAATATAATAGTTGCGCAGCCAACTTTAAAAAAAATAACTATTGAAAACCTTACTAACCCTATCGGTCTTGATATTGCCGTGCCACGCTTTAGTTGGCAACTGGAAAGCACCCTGCGAGGCACCATGCAATCCGCTTACGAAATCCACGTAAGTGACAAAGCTTCATCGCTAAGCAAAGGCACAAGCTGGAATTCAGGTAAAGTTTCCTCCGATCAGTCACTTTATATTACTTATGCTGGTGTGCCTTTAGTATCGGCCAAGAAATATTTTTGGCAAGTGCGTGTGTGGGATAATCAGGGCAAGGCTTCTGCTTGGAGTGTGGTTCAATCCTTTCAAATGGGCTTGCTTACTGTTGCGGATTGGAAAGCGAAGTGGATAACCATTGGCCAACAAGAAGACACTATCAATAGACCTAGCCCTTTGTTCAGAAAAACATTCTCTTCTTCCAAGAAAATTTCATCGGCAACAGCCTTTATAACATCGCAAGGCCTTTACGAAGCGTCTATTAACGGCAAACGAATTAGCGATTCTTATTTAACTCCGGGCTGGACGAGCTATAACAAACGGCTTCAATATCAGGTGTACGATGTAACTACTTTATTAACTACTGGCAACAATGCTATTGGCGTAATGCTAGGAAGCGGCTGGTACAGAGGTGTAATCGGGTTTTCTGGGCAACGAAATTTTTATGGAAAGGAATTGGCGTTGCTTTTTCAATTACAACTTACGTATGATGATGGGTCAACTGAAATCATAAAGTCGGATGACACTTGGAAATCATCTACAGGCAGCATAGTAAGGTCAGAAATTTATGATGGCGAAACTATTGATGCGCGACTAGAGAAATCGAATTGGAACACGACCAACTTCAATGATACCGAATGGACTTCCGCTAAAGTAAAAGAACAAACCGTTAACCTGATTGCCACTTACAATGAGCCAGTTCGCAAGCATGAAATTTTTAAAGCATTAAAACTAATCACAACGCCCAAAGGTGAAAAGGTACTTGACTTCGGTCAGAATTTAGTGGGCTGGGTACAAGTGAAGGTGAAAGGCAAGGCAGGAGATAAAATTACTATTTATCATGCCGAGGTGCTGGATAAGTCAGGGAACTTCTATACCGAAAACCTTAGACCTGCCAAGCAAAAGAATGAATACATTTTAAAAGGACTTGACGAAGAATTTTTTGAGCCTCATTTCACTTTTCAGGGATTTAGGTACATCAAAATTGAAAGCTCTATAAACGATTTGAAGCCTGAAAATTTTACAGCGGTCGCTTTATATTCAGATATGAAACCAACAGGAAGTTTCACTTCATCCAACACATTGGTAAATCAACTTCAACACAACATTCAATGGGGGCAGAAAGGAAATTTTCTAGATGTACCTACTGATTGTCCGCAGCGCGATGAGCGCTTAGGCTGGACGGGCGATGCGCAAGCTTTCGCGCGTACAGCAACATTCAACTTTGATGTTCATAATTTTTTTACCAAATGGTTGAAAGATGTAGCCTTAGACCAAGTAGATGGAAGTGTACCCTTTGTTGTGCCTAATGTTCTCAAGCCTTGGGCACCCCTAAGTATTGCGGGTGGCTCGGCTGGCTGGGCAGATGCAGCCACTATCATTCCATGGGATATGTATATGGCGTATGGCGATAAGAGAATTTTGGAAGAACAATACGAAAGCATGAAGGCGTGGGTCGGCTTTATGGAACGCAACAGTACCAACGATTTGTGGAACAAGGGCTTTCATTTTGGCGATTGGCTTTTCTACAGACCGTTTGATGATAACGATGGTAGAGCGGCAGTAACTGATAAATACTTAATTGCTCAAACATTCTTTGCGCATTCAACACAATTGGTAATTAATACAGCCAATGTGCTAGGCAAGAAAGAGGACGCTAACAAATACTCAGAGCTTCTGAAAAAAGTGAAAGATGCGTTTGTGAAAGAATACATGACAGCGAATGGAAGATTGGTATCAAGCACACAGACAGCTTACGTGCTAGCTCTTAATTTTGATATGCTTCCTGAATCGCTTCGCGCGCAAGCGGCAGAGAAATTGGCAGAGAATGTAAAGTCGTATAGCAATCACTTAACCACTGGCTTTTTAGGCACTCCTTATTTGTGTCATGTGCTTACGCGATTTGGCTATAGCGATGTTGCCTACAAATTATTATTACAAGAAACGTATCCATCGTGGCTCTATCCTGTAAAAATGGGTGCAACCACAATATGGGAACGTTGGGATGGCATCAAGCCCGATAGTACGTTTCAAACACCGGGTATGAACTCCTTCAACCATTATGCCTACGGTGCCATTGGTGATTGGATGTATCGAATTGCGGCTGGCCTAGATACAGAAGAAGATGGTGTCGGTTACAAACACATAAAAATAAAACCTCATGTGGGTGGAAATTTTAAGGGTGTTTCAGCTGAATTAGATTCTCCCTATGGAAAAATAAAATCGCAATGGAAACTGGTAGATGATAAATTAAACTTATCCATTGAAATACCTGCCAATACAAGAGCCTCAATATTTATCCCCACAACTTCTGTTGATACAATTTTAGAAAGCGGAAAACCCATTTCGTCAAATAAAGAAATCAAGATTATCGGTAAAGAGGGAAACTACCTACACTTAGAAATTGGATCGGGTAGCTATAATTTTTTAAACAATTAAATCATAAAATAAATGAAATCAGTTTGTTATTTAACTATTGCATGTCTCATCATCAACTACAATGCATTTAGTCAGAATGAAAATATGGATTGGGCCAATATGAAACGCTTTCAAGAAGAAAATCAAAAACTATCTGCACCGAAACCTAATGAAAACCGAGTGGTGTTTATGGGCAACTCGATAACAGAAGGTTGGTTGAGAGTTGATCCCTCCTACTTTGAAGGCAAGCCATACATCAACCGCGGCATCAGCGGGCAAACCACACCACAAATGCTGTTGCGTTTCCATCAAGATGTAATTGACCTAAAACCAAAAGTGGTAGTTATCCTTGCGGGAACAAATGACATAGCTGGTAATACTGGACGAATGACGTTGGAACAAACCAGAGACAATATTATCTCTATGGTCCAGTTAGCTCAAGCAAACGGAATTAAAGTTGTTCTATCCTCCATCTTGCCAGCCTTTGACTATCCTTGGAAGCCAGGGCTTGAACCCGCAGAGAAGATATTCTCCATTAACAAAATGCTTAAAGAATTCGCTGTAAAAAATAACATTGTTTATCTCGATTACTTTTCAGCGATGGCAGACGAACGAAAAGGGCTTAGGCAAGGATTGGGTGAAGATGGTGTGCATCCGAATTTGGCAGGTTACAAAATCATGGAGCCTCTTGCTGAGATAGCAATCCAACAAGCGTTAAAAAAGAAAAAATAAATCGAAACCTCACTCATCTCAATGAAGCATTCCCTACTCTATTTATCAGTAATTTTTATAATCGCTGGGTGCAAACCATCCAGTAATGAATATTCTTCTTGGCAAGTTTATAATGGCACAAAAGAAGGCATGAAATATTCATCGCTCACACAAATTGATACCACAAACGTAAATCAATTGCAAGTAGCTTGGTCGTATCATACTGGTGATGCGGATACCGTGCATAGTTCCCAAATACAATGCAATCCAATTGTAATTGATGGAGTACTTTATGGTGTTGGACCACAAATGAAACTTTTCGCGATTGATGCTGCCACAGGAAAAGAGAAATGGGTATTTGATCCCAATTCAAAAACAGAACATGATACCAATCGTGCTTCATTTCACATCATGATTAATAGCCGTGGAGTGGCTTATTGGACGGATGGAAAAACTGACAAACGAATATTCTTCACGGCAGGCTCTAACACATTTGCTGTTAATGCAACTACTGGTAAACCAATTCCATCCTTTGGCAACAATGGGTCTATTGATTTGCATGATGGACTAGGTCGTGATGTCAAAGATTTGTTTGTTGTGAACACATCACCTGGATTGATATTTAAGAATTTGATTATTCTCGGAACGCGTGTAGATGAAGCACCTCCGGCCGCTCCTGGGCATATTCGTGCATTTGACGTTATCACAGGAAAGTTGCAATGGATATTTCACACCATTCCCCAACCGGGTGAATTTGGATATGATACTTGGGAAGACAAAGAAGCCTATCAACATATTGGCGGTGCAAACACATGGAGTGGATTTTCATTGGATGAGAAACGAGGAATGTTATTTGCGCCAACAGGTTCTGCATCGTACGACTTTTATGGTGGCAAACGGAAAGGCTCTAACTTATTTGCTAACTCCCTTCTTGCATTAGATGCCGCAACAGGAAAACTTAAATGGCATTTTCAATTTATTCACCACGATTTGTGGGATAAAGATTTGCCAACGCCACCCGCACTTATCACGCTTACCAAAGATGGCAAGTCGATAGATGCAGTGGCACAAACAACGAAGAATGGAATGGTATATGTGTTTGAGCGTGAAACTGGCATACCGTTTTTCGACATTGATGAAGTGCCTGTAGATACAACTAGTGATTTGACTGGTGAGAAGGTTTGGCCTACCCAACCGATCCCACAAAAACCAGCACCTTTCGTTCGTCAAAAATTGTCTGACAAGGACATCAATCCCTATTTAGCGGACAGCTCAAAACAAAAATTGATGGCACAATTAAAAAGCTATCGCCACAACCACATGTATACACCGCCCGGAAAAATACCTTCCATTGTTTTTCCTGGGTATGATGGAGGTGGCGAGTGGGGCGGTCCGGCCGTTGATCCACAAACTGGAATCTTGTATGTAAATGCCAACGAGATGGCATGGATTATGGAGATGAACGAAAATAAAACTCAACAACCTAAAAAGGAAACCATGCTACAAGCTGGTGAGCGATTGTACAAACAAAACTGTCTCGCTTGTCATGGTGCCGATCGAAAAGGCACGGGTAACAATCCAACACTGATCAACATACAATCGAAATATAAGAAACAAGATTTTATAGCACTTGTGAACAGTGGACGAAGAATGATGCCAGCATTTAAACATGTTAGCGATGTAGACAAAGATGCTATCGCCTCATTCATTCTCGATTTAAAAAATGAGCAGCACAATGATTTCGTTGGAAGTACCCTAAAATTTGATTCAGTAAATTATATGCCTTATAAATTAAATGGCTACAAAAAATTCTTGAGTTCGGATGGTTATCCTGCCATTAGCCCTCCTTGGGGAACATTAAATGCCATCAACTTGAACACAGGCGAGTTTGTATGGAAAGTTCCGTTGGGTGAGTATGCAGAACTAAAAGCAAAAGGTGTTCCTCCTACTGGCACAGAAAATTATGGTGGGCCCGTGGTGACCGCTGGAGGTCTTGTCTTTATTGGTGCTTCAAGCGATGGAAAGCTTAGGGCTTTTAATAAAACAACAGGTAAAGTGCTATGGGAAGTTGATTTACCTGCTGCTGCATTTGCCACACCGGCCGTTTACGAATTGAATGGCAAACAGTACTTAGTGATTGCTTGCGGTGGCGGCAAGTTAAAAACAAAATCTGGCGATGCTTACGTTGCTTATGCGTTGCCTTAGCTGCTTTAATTAAAATATAAAAATGTTAAATAAGAACAAGAATTATTTCAAAGGCTTACCTAGGAGGCTTGTGATGATACGCTGCAATATATTTTATTTTGGATTCTTTGCACTCCTCAATTTCCAATTACTTGCTACTCCGTTAAAAATTAATAAGCTATTTTGTGAGTATCAAGAAAACCCATTGGGCATTGATGTTACGCAACCTAGATTAAATTGGGATTACATAACAACTGATCGGAATGAAGTTCAGCAAGGTTATGAAATAATCGTAACAGAATTGAACAATGGCAATACAACCGAAGTGTGGGCCACCAGAAAAATAATCTCAAAAAAGAACACTAACATTGAATACGCTGGCAATCCACTAAAATCATTTACACGTTATTTTTGGAAAGTAAGAACCTATAACGAACAGAATGAGGTTTCGGAATGGAGCAGCGCAGCTTGGTTTGAAACAGCTATGTTAGATAAAGCTGATTGGCAAGCCAAATGGATTGGTGATGACCGCCAACAATTTGAGAAGGATGAAGATTTTTATCAAGATGATAGAATGCCCTTGTTCAGAAAAATTCTCCTTATCAAGAAAGAAGTTGTTCAAGCAAGACTTTACATTTCGGGCATTGGTTACTATGAAGCTTACCTGAACGGAAAGAAAGTTGGCGACAGAATGCTTGAACCCGGCTGGACAACCTACAAAAAGGAAGTGCTTTATTCTACTTATGATGTAACCCAATTAATTAAGAGCGGAAAAAATAGTGCGGGAATCATGGTGGGTAATGGTTGGTACAATCCTTTGCCAATTCGATTATTTGGTCGTTTCAACTTACGTAACGCTCAAGAAACCGGAAGGCCATGCGTGAAAGCTGAAATCCATATTCAATACAAAGATGGATCGAAAGAACAGATCAATACAGATGAAAGTTGGTGGACAGCCCTTGGGCCAGTTATAAGAAATAATACCTATCTCGGTGAACACTATGATTCACGTTTGGAACAGTCAGGTTGGTTAAGCAACAAAGACTTGCCGTGGAAATCAGTTGTAATTGTTAAAGGCCCTTCAGGTATTTTACATTCGCAGATGCAACCGCCCATTCGCATAACAAAAATTTTAAAACCCATTTCTATCAAAGAAATAGCACCTGACAAATACATTGCAGACTTCGGCCAAAACTTTGCAGGCGTTGCCCGTATTCGTGTAAAAGGAGCTAAAGGCATTAGAATCAAATTAAAATATGGAGAAGCATTGCACGCTGATGGCACACTGAATTATTTAACAACAGTGGCGGGGCAAATCAAAGAAATATGGAACGTGAAAGGCGGCCCTGGTGCCCCAGCTACTGCATGGCAAGAAGATGAGTATATTCTGAATGGCAGCGGTGTTGAAGAATGGAATCCAAGATTTACATATCATGGATTTCGATTTGTAGAGATATCTGGATGGCCAGGCAAGCCCGATATCAATTCCATTGAAGGTTTACGCATGAATGCCGACTTACAAGAAGCGGGTACATTCTCCTGCTCTAATGAAATGTTTAATCAACTTCATCAGGTTATCAACTGGACTTTTTTGAGCAATGTTTTCAGCGTGCAATCAGACTGTCCAGGTCGTGAGAAGATGGGCTACGGAGCAGATGTTGTTGTGACCGCCAACGCCTTTATGTATAATTTCAATATGTCTTCGTTTTACGAAAAAGTGGAGCGTGATTTTGCCAACGAGCAACAGCCTGATGGTGGTATTACAGAAATTGCTCCTTACACTGGCATTGCCGATAGAGGTTATGGCGGTGAGTCAGGTCCGTTGGGCTGGCAACTTGCCTTTCCTTACTTGCAAGATCAACTATATGAGTTTTATGGAGACAGCAAAATCATCGCTCAAAACTATACTGCATTTCAAAAGCAAATTGAATTTTTAAAAACACATGCCATTCAAGGTTTGTATCATTGGGACATTGGTGATCATGTCACAATAGATCCGAAAGCTGAGGCCTTCTCTGCTTCTGCCTTTTATTATCATCATGTAATTCTTGCTTCTAAGTTTGCTGGTATCTTAAAGAAAAAAGAAGACTCAATCTCCTATTCCAAATTGGCTACAGAAATCAAACAAACTATTATTCAAAAGTATAACGTACCCAATACAGGCAGGTTTGATAATGCCACACAAGCGGCTCAATCATTTGCACTTTGGTACGATTTACCTACCGACACTAACAAAGCATTAGAGGTATTGGAACAAGAAATAAAGCGACATAACAATCACGTTTCAAGTGGGATATTTGGCGTGAAGATGATGTTTGATGTGCTGCGAGAAAATAATAGAAACGAGTTAGCGTATGCTGTTGCCAATCAACATGATTTTCCAAGCTGGGGTTATATGCTAGCAAAGGGAGCAACTACCCTGTGGGAAGATTGGAATTATCCTGACAATGCACCCTCACAAAACCACCCCATGTTCGGCTCTATTGACGAATGGTTTTATCGGTCGCTTCTTGGCATCAACGCTGCATCACCAGGTTTTGATAAGATTATAATCAAGCCACAACCCGTTAGCGATTTGACATGGGCTAAGGGTTCATACAATTCGATTAAAGGAAAAATTGCAAGTGATTGGAAAATGAATTCCCACGAATTTGAGTTAACAGTTTCAATACCATCCAACACAACAGCCACCATTATTATCCCCTGCAATTCATCTCAACGTATTTCAGAATCAGGAATTCAAACAACCATTTTCAAATTCGAAAAAGGCTTAGCTTACATACAGGTTGGTTCAGGTGTGTATCACTTTAAATCAAAGCTGTAAACTGATCAAGTGCAATTCAATGACAAAATTATTAACGAAATAATTTATCCGTTTAAATAATTTTAGGCGTCATATTCAATTTGGTAGGAGGCTTATCTCTGTATTGGTAGTAGGTTATATGAATTCAATAAAGTAAATAAGCATATCAAACTAAATTTTTAAGTCAATGAAAAAAGCAAGCAATCCATCTTCAGGCCACCACCGCAGGACGGGTAATAATTATCGTTTAACTCATGAAGAAATAATCCAAGTGAAACCATTGCCATAGAACGTTTGATGGGTTCAATCGTTCTCACAACAATGAATTAGATTGGAAAGAAATAATAAAATGATTTGTTAGAAGCAGATTTGCGATTAACTAATTAGAGGTGGAAACACTTCTTGCAAAGTAATCTCTAAAGATCCATTTGCTGGAAAGGAAAACGAAGTGATGTGGGTATACTTCTGGTGGCAATCTAGTATTAAAAAATTCTGGCGTTAAAAAAATCCTTTAGGATATGGGCATTACTAGAGGCTGTAAACTGAACTGTGTCAAAGAAGGAAAAACACCAACTTTGACACTATATGAAAAAAGAAGAACAATTTAATTTAGAACAGATCAGGAAGAAGGCCTTGGAGCAGTTCCGCTCAGGCAAATCGTTGTACGGCAA
>JBBRBQ010000038.1:0-9246 GCA_038205685.1 Cytophagales bacterium
TTAAACGATCAAGCTTTGAAATAATTTGAGAGAATAGAGTTATGTTTGACATCGAGAAGGGGATGGTTTTTTTGTGCACCTCAAAGGTAACTTTGAGTTAAAAAACTTACCCTTCTTTCTTAAACGTTTAGGACGCTATTGCTTGTAATCGCATAATTCACCTCAAAGGTTCAGAAAAGTATAATTTTATTTAAGACAACGTGCTGAAATCAAAAAACTTTAAAATCTACTCGCCTGTTTTTTTGTTTCCCCTCATCAGTTTTATTATCAAACTTTGAAACTTCTTCACCATAACCAAGTACAGAAATTTGGTCATCGGGTACACCCATATCATGCATCAAGCTTCTTATTTTCTGAACTCGTTTTAAAGAGAGCTGTACATTGTATTGATCATGCCCATTATTATCGGTATGGCCTTCAATTAGTACAATTTTTCCTTGAAGTGCATATTCAACCGCTATTAAAAATGGCTCCATATCTACCACAGCAAACTCATCTTGATTATAATTGAAATACAACGGATCTAAATCAATCGGGTCATTATCTTTTTTAGCTTTAAGCTTATCGGCCACCATCTTTCTAATCTGCGCATGTTTATCACTTCTTGGCACCGGTAAATGATTGAGTTTAAGAATTTCATCTTCTTTATTTTCCTTTCCAATCAGCTCATTTAAGTCCATCTCTTGAAATGCTTTTTCTTTGTCCTCATGAGCAAGTTCAGGTTTCTTTTCTTGTAGGTGAGGTGTAATAGGTATGGGTTCTTTTGGCGGAATTCGTTTGACATTAGCCACAATATCTTGCTCTGCTTGCGGTTTAGACTTCGACCTGTGGATGGATTTAACATGAAATTTGCCCAAGTGATTCCGTTTTTTGTACATGATGTGGCAAGTTTCATCAGAGCCACCAATGTGAAAAGCCCTTAATTGGAAGTGCCTGGCCATTGGTTTTTTAAGATAGTTTTGGGCTGCTACTTCTAAGGATTGCAGAGATATAAATACAACCAGTAGAAGACCAATTAAGAAATTTGAAACTTTACAGTAGAAAAAAAGCTTGCCCATAGCTGCCACTAATTTAAGATTAATAAGAAGATAATGAAAACATAATTTTTTCTGTCTTTTACTATATATTAAAAGAAGCGTTGTGGTAAGTTTAAGGTTATGAAATTCCAATCCATTAAAAATAAATTGATTTTTCAAGTAGTAAGCCTCGCTTTTCTTTTTGGAGTAACATCTTGTAAAAATAAAAGTGACTCGAGTCGGTTCACTCAACTGAGCGCTAACCATTCAGGAATAGGCTTTGAAAACACAATTGTTGAAACACCTGAAATCAATATTTTAACCTACGAATATGCTTACAATGGCGGTGGCGTGGCTGCTGGCGATTTCAACAATGATGGGTTATGCGATTTATATTTTTCTGGTAACCAGGTTAGCAATAAACTATATATAAATAAAGGTAATCTCGAATTTAAGGACATCACAGAAAAAGCTAAGGTGAGCGGAAGAAGACTGTGGAAGACGGGGGTTACTACCATTGACATAAATGCTGATGGATGGCTCGATCTCTATGTTTGTTATTCAGGGCCAGAAGTAAAGCAATCGCTTTCTAATGAATTGTATATTAACCAAGGGTGCGAAAAAGGAGGCGAGCCTACGTTCAAAGAATCTGCTATTGAGTATGGATTGGATGCTCCTGAAACTTATTCCACACAAGCTTCTTTTTTCGATTATGATTTGGATGGCGATCTGGATATGTTTTTAATTAATCATGCAACACATTTTTATTCACCATTCAACAACACCAATAAGCTGCGTAATACTCGCCATCCTAACTATGGTAACCGATTATATAGAAATGATTTTAAAGAAGGAGAGGCCCATTCTCACTTCATTGATGTAAGCACCGAAGCTGGAATTCATGGTGGTGTACTCAATTTCGGATTGGGTGTTTCTATTAGCGATTTGAATGCGGATGGTTGGCCTGACATCTACGTTACCAACGATTATGAAGAGCAAGATTTCCTCTACATAAACAATAAGAATGGCACATTCACGGAGGTGTCTAAAAAAGCATTAGGGCACTCTTCACGCAATGGAAGGGGAACTGATATTGCTGACTTCAATAACGATTTACTGCCTGATATAATGGAAGTGGATAAGCTTCCGGAAGACAATTATAGGCAGAAATTATTGAAAGGTCCGGACGATTTTAATAAGTATCAACTTTTGGTGGATAGTGGATTTCAATATCAACAAATGAGAAATACGTTGCAACTTAATCGTGGAGTTTTGCTTGATGGTACTCCTGTATTTTCTGAGGTAGGGCAACTTGCAGGTGTATCGAATACTGATTGGAGTTGGGCACCTCTATTTTTGGATGTAAACAATGATGGGTTAAAAGATTTATTTGTGAGTAATGGCCACTTGCGTGAATTTACTAATATGGATTTTCTGAAATTCGGCACCTATGAAGCGCAGCAAAAAGCTAAAGCTGAAAACCGTGAACTTGCTCCGTATGAGTTGGTGAGCAAAATGCCTTCAGCAAAAACTAGTGATTATTTGTTCATGAATCTTGGAAATTTAACGTTTAAGGATATGTCCAAAGAATCAGGCATTCAATTGCCCAACTTATCATTCGGATCAACATATGCAGACTTAGACAACGATGGCGATCTTGAAATAATAACCAACAATACAAATGAAAAAAGTATGATCTGGATAAATCATACAAATGAAATCGAACAGTCTCATTACTTGAAAGTGAAATTGAAAGGAACATCTTTTAATCCAAGTGGAATAGGGGCTAAGATTGTTGTAAGGTGTGGTGGGTTCAGTCAATTGCAAGAAGTTTATAACTCACGTGGGTTTCAATCTTCTGTTGAATCTATTTTACAATTTGGCTTAGGTAAAAATGAACTGGTGGAAAGCATAAAAGTAACCTGGCCAGATGGATTGGTTTCTATTCTGCCGCAAGTAAAGGCCGATCAGCTTATTGAAGTAATGCACCAAGATGCAATTAAAGAAATTAAATCTAACACTATCAATGATCCATTATTTGAAATAGTAAGTGATAGCACTGGAATAGATTTCGTTCATAAAGAAAAACGCTATCCCGACTTTAACAGAGAACCATTATTGATGTATCAACTCTCAAGATTAGGACCGCCCTTAGCCAAAGGTGATGTTGATAATGATGGCAATGAGGATTTTTATATAGGTGGTGCCACAGGGCAAAGTGGTAAACTTTATCTATCCAACGGGAAAGGAAAATTTGATTCGCCAAAGAATCAACCATGGGAGAAAGATAAAGCATGTGAAGATACTGGAGCTACCTTCTTCGATGCGGATGGAGACAATGATCTGGATTTGTTTGTTGTGAGTGGTGGTAATGAATTTAAACTAGGGGCGGATGAGTATATTGATCGATTATATATTAATCAAGGTAAGGGGAATTTTATAAAGGTGGCTGAGGGAAGCACTATTATTGATCATGTAAGTGGTAGTTGTGTTGCTGCTGCTGATTATGACAAGGATGGGGACTTGGATTTGTATGTTGGGGGTAGTGCTTTGCCAAGTAAATTTCCCTATCCATCACCAGGCGCAATTCTAAAAAACGAAACTGATCCTAAAACAAAAAAGATAAAGTTTGTACTTGCCACAAAAGAAGTGAATAGCGATCTACGTGAACCTGGTACTGCTACAGATGCTTTGTGGACAGATTATAACAACGATGGATGGGTTGATCTCATGTTGGTTGGTCACTGGATGCCCATCCGAATATTTGAAAACAAAAAAGGTACGTTAGTTGAAAATCGAAGTCCATCACTTACTAATACTGGCGGATTTTGGAACAAGATTCTGGCTGATGATTTTGATGCTGATGGCGATGTAGATTATATAATAGGCAATGCAGGAATTAACCTTCCATTTAAAGCCTCTGAGAAGAAACCCATGACTTTATATTATACAGACATCGATGACGATGGGAAAATTGACCCTATTATTTGCAATTATGTGCAAAGTATAAGTTACCCCATTGCCTCAAGAGATGAGTTGTTAAGCCAGGTAAATCTACTTCGGAGGAAATTTAAAAATTATGAGTTGTACGCAAATGCAACCATCGAAGATGTTATTGAGCCTTATAAACTTCAAGGTGCTAAAAAATTAACCATTCATACCTTTGCATCAATATACTTGGAGAACTTAGGTAACGGTAATTTCAGTATTCATCAATTACCCATTGAAGCACAATTCTCTGCTGTCCAGGGAATTCTCTCGGGTGATTACAATTACGATGGCCATAAAGATTTATTTATTGCAGGAAACTTTTTCCCCTATCGAACTCAGTATGGGCCAAGTGATTCTAGTATTGGCTTGTTACTTGCAGGCGATAACAAAGGTAATTTTACACCATTAAGCTTGCAACAAAGTGGTATTTGCATGAAGGGAGATATAAGAAGTGTGGTCGAGTTGAAGAGTAAATCTAAAGACACATACATAATTGCCGGTGCTAACAATGAAAAAAATCAAGTGCTTAAGTCAAGGACAAAGTAATATTTTAAAAAAATGGAAGTACTATAATTCGCATTACCTGTAACAGGTATCTCATCGTATTTAACTTTTACTTTATAATGTAACAATACTGTTAAACATGGCAACAATGGTGTTAATGAAGCATTATTACATGTTTTAGCTTGCAACACGAAACTAAACCACTAACCAATGAAAAAAAGATCGCTTCATTTTATTGTATTTTTAATTTTATTGATCGTCAGTTGCAAAGACGATACACCTGTAAAATCATGTTCTGCAAAACCAACTGTATCTGCTGGAGATGACCAAATTTTAGTTGACGCAACAACAGCCACTTTAAATGGGACAACGAGCGAGACTAAAGGAACTTGGAGTATTTTAGAAGGCCAAGGTGGTGAAATTCATAGTGGAAGCCCCGTGGTATTTACAGGGAAATTGAAATATTCATACAAGCTTAAATGGGAATCTACCAATGATTGTGGCACAGCTTCTGATGAGGTTATCATTACATTCAATGCAAGTTGTGGGGCCAATCAAACTGTTACTAAAATGGCAGAGAACATGCATTGGATTCAACAATCTTGCTTTAGAATAGTAGGTTCCTCGTATACCATATATACAGATCCGAATTCAATAACTCAAAAAGACATAGCTGACATTATTCTTATCTCGCACCCTCATGAGGATCATTATTCTGCTGCTAATATTGATAAAATTACAGGACCCAATACGATCATTATTGCGCCTGAAGGTGTAGTCTATACTGGCACATTTGGTAAAAGAGTAAATCTTACACCCGGACAGGAATACGAGGCTTTTGGTTGTATTAAGATAAAAGCCGTACCAGCGTATAACATTACAAAAACATCCTTTCATGCAAAGTCATCTAATTGGGTTGGATACCTTATTTCTATCAACGGTGTTACTATTTATCATGCAGGAGATACAGAGTTGATCCCAGAAATGAAGAATTTTACCTGTGATATTGCCTTGTTGCCATTAGGCCAAACGTATACATTTAATACAGTAGAAGATGCAGCGCAAGCTGCAAAGGATGTAAAAGCGAAACTCGCTATACCGATGCACTTCGGACTTTACGAAGGCACAGAAGCAAACGCAGTCACCTTCAAAAATCTTTTAAATGGTGTAATTCCTGTTGAGATTAAAGTCAAGGGGCAATGATGCAAGAAATAATGCACTAAAAATTCAAAATAAGAGACCCGAATCAAATGGCGGGTCTCTTATTTTATTAATCATTCAGTATCTGACATTTTAAGGAAAGTAGAAGGTAACTCTCCATATTGCTCTTTGAAAGAACGAGTAAAATAAGATAAATTATTAAAGCCAGTCTGATACGCTATTTCAGAAACTGAAGCAGACCTATCCTTGAGTAACTGTGCAGCTCTTTTTAATCGTATTGATCTGATAAAATGAGTAGCAGATTGACCCGTAAGAGCTTTTAATTTACGGTGTACGTGCGCGCGACTCATACTAATGTCATCACAAAATTGCTCTGCGCTAAATTCTGTTTCACCCATCTTACTTTCTACTATCCCCAATGCCTTTTGCAAAAACTTCTCATCGACTGAAGTCGTCACTAACTCAGATGGATTTACGGTAATGCATTTACTAAATTTCTCCTTCAACCTTTCTCGGCTTGTCAGTAAATTCTGTATTCGCAAACCAAGTTCAGCACTGTTGAATGGTTTGGTTACATAGTCATCAGCTTGTGTACTCAAGCCTTCTAATTTACTTTCCGTAGACGCTTTAGCAGTAAGCATGATTACAGGAATATGACAGATGTGCTCGTCTTGTTTAAGCAAGCGCGTCATTTCCAAACCATCTAATACTGGCATCATCAGGTCAGTAATGATTAAATCAGGTACTAGCTCACTAGCTGTATCAAGTCCCTCTTGTCCGTTGCTTGCTTCTACAATCACATATTCAGTAGATAGACATGATTTTATATAGGTTCGCATATCAAGATTATCTTCAACTAGAAGTATAATTTTCTGTTCGTTCACCATACTCCTGAGCATGGCATTTGAATCATGATCAGATATTAAATTTACTTCTTTAGTTTGTTCATCCCTGGCAACTTCATCAACACCATACGTTTCTTTGTAAGCGGGAAGCCGAACGATAAACTCAGATCCTTTATGCATAACGCTTTTAACCTTAATTATGCCATGATGTAATTCAACCAATTCCTTAACTAAGGATAGTCCAATACCTGTTCCTTCGAAACGAGGGGCCGTGTTTGATTCTACACGATAAAAGGGATCAAAAATAAACTCTAATTGATCTGGTGCCATTCCAATTCCATTATCACGAACAATAATTTCAACGTACTGTTTATCATCCGTGCAGCTCAATACTACTTCCACCTTGCCCCCACTTTTAGAAAACTTAAGCGCATTTGTGAGGAGGTTAGTTATAATCTTTTCTAGCTTATCCCTATCGAACCAAATTAATATGTTAGAATCTTCTTCTATTAAACTTAATTGTATAGATAACTCTTTTGCAAAAGGGTGATAAGCAGAGAATATAGTCTGAATAAAGAGATTGAAATTACCTTGAACAACGGAAAGAGTCTGCATCCCTTTTTGAAGTTTTGATAATTCAAGCAACTGATTGACCAACTCCAACAAACGGTTAGCTTGTCGAAGGATCAACTCAAAATCTTTTTTTAAATGAGAATTAGCAGCTTCAGATAACAACCTCTCAAGAGGCCCAATAATAAGCGTCAGCGGAGTTCGGAATTCGTGTGATATACCCGTGACGAATCTTGTCTTGGCAAGATTTAAATTAAATAGTTCATCTGCTCGTAATGAAAGTTCTTGGTTTATGATAATAATTTTTTGTTTCTGATTTTCAATTTCTAGATTCTGAGTTCCAAGAAGTTGGTTTGACTTTTCGAGGGCTTCCGTCCGTTCCTCAACTTTTTTCTCCAGGCTAATTTTCAATTCCTTCAGTTCAAAATATTCAGCATTGAACTTAACGGAAATTGCGTACGCGAAAATGTATAGAATAATGGCTGACACATAATGGTTTAAAACAAGAATCGTTGGAATCGTTAACAGTTCAATGCTACGGTATATTAGAATATTTGCCGTGAGCGAAACAAATCCTAGATAAAGAATTTGATAGAAGCGTTTCTTATATAATTTTTGGCGATACACCCATAATCCATAAACAACATAGATCAAGATCGTATTAACTAGTACAATAAATAAAATAATAGAGAGAATATGTTCGTAATAAAACTGAGGACCGAAAATATTACTGGTAAAAGTTAGAAAGAAATTCAATGATATGGTTGAAAAAGTAAAATAGAAATACCGTTTATACTTTTGTGATATCTTTAAGAGTAGGTTAAGAAATTTAATTCCACCATAGAATAAACTCAGAACCATAAATGCTTCAATATTCATAACCGTTAACCATGTTGGTTTAATAGCGTATAAAAAATATTGAGGCTGAAAATAGGGGGCAATAATAAAAAGGGCAGCGGCAAATACAAAAAGAGAAAAGTAAAGATTATAGACTTCTTCTGCCTCTTTCCTTCTGCCGAGATAAATCATCAAGTGATAGATCGCCAACGAGAATAGCGTTGCGGTAGCTAATAAATCAGGTAACATTTTAATAGTAATGGGGTCTGTAAATTAAACTGTGTCAGTTAATAATTGTAATAATCATATCTGATGTTGTAATGTGGGCAACTCACCACAGGTGATCTTGTATACAAGGTATAAAATTTAATTGGTGAGTTGTCCATCATTTCGACATCAAATGTATTCATAGCCCCAAGTTTATTCGTCCCTCGAACCAGATGGCCAGTTGAGATACCGTCAAGCTCCAGTTGTGGAGCGGTGCTGTCCATTTTTTACTGATGTTCCGATAGGCCAGATAAATTAATTTCAGCAAAGCCATGTCAGAGGGAAATGCCCCTTTGGTTTTGGTGACCTTGCGCACCTGCCGATGAAAGCCTTCAATGGTATTGGTGGTATATATAATTTTTCGGATGATGGGATCGTACTTGAAAAAGGTACTCAACTTAGGCCAATTGTTGCGCCATGAGTTGATGACCAGCGGATATTTCTTGACCCATTTTTTATCCAATGCATCCAGTTGTTGTTCGGCCAATTCTTTGGTGGCCGCACGGTAAACTTCCTTGAGGTCTTTAAGAAATTCTTTCTGATCCTTGCTGGCCACGTACTTGAGGCTGTTGCGGATCTGATGAACAATACAGCTCTGTACTTCAGCCTTTGGAAAAGTACTTTGGATGGCCTCGGCAAAACCTTTCAGGTTGTCTATGCTAGCGATCAAAATATCTTCTACCCCACGGTTGCGCAAGTCAGAAAGCACACTGAGCCAGAAGTTGGCACCTTCACTTTCCGATACGTACATGCCCAATAAATCTTTCCGCCCTTCTTTGTTGATGCCCAGGATGTGGTACACGGCACGGGCAACGATACGCCCCTCATCTTTTACTTTATAGTGCATGGCATCCAGCCATACGATACAGTAAACATCTTCCAATGGACGTGCCTGCCATTCTTTGATCACTGGGATAATGCGATCTGTTATTATACTCAGCGTGGTGTGAGAGATGTCAGCATCGTACATCTCCTTGAGATGCGAACTGATATCGCGCAAGCTCATCCCCAATCCATAAAGCCCTATGATTTTTGATTCTAACGTATCGGCCAGT
>JBBRBQ010000039.1:0-8597 GCA_038205685.1 Cytophagales bacterium
TACGGCTATTTTAAGCGAATGCAAAAGAAAGGTAAGTTTTCATTCTCTCGCTCAAGTTATCAACAGAGTTATGCACAATGAGGCTCGGCAACCAAAGTTTTAGTAATTCACTTTTTAAAGTGATGTTGTGCAACAGTCACCATTGTTGTGTGCTGGGCGGTTTCTGTCGACCGTTTTAAGTTTACGAGTCGTTGTCGCCAGTCAAATCTTTGTCGACCAACAAGTCTACGTCTGTTGTCAAGTCAAAGGTCAGACTGGGGCCGTCCAGCGTAAACCAAACGTTATCAATAGTCGGTAATTTTATTTACTCAATGTCTGCGTACTGAAAACTTCTCCGCCTTTGATAAACTGTCCGCGTAGTTGTTAATTTTTCCTTGCCCCAGTTTTTCTAAATATCCTTTGTCAAACCTAAAATAAATCGCGCTTCGCGCACTTTATATTTTGTCGCGAGTCGAAATGTTGTCAACGAGTCTTTACTCAATTGTCCGCGTACTGAAAATTTCTACACCGTGAAAAAACTGTCTGCGTAGGAGAGTCGTGGATGCAAATTTTGAAATTTCACTTGTCGGCCGACATTTGATTTGAACCCAAATCTTAGTCGTCAAACCGTTCACTTGTCCCGAAGCCGAATCTTTTTTTACCGCCTTGCACACAACTACCGGATATACACAATTGCATATACTCGCCATATACCTTTATTTTTTATACTTCGCCTTCCGCTCATCTTCAATCACACCTTTCCAGTTCATGCCAAAAGCAAAATCGTAGGTGTTGCCTTCATTGTCTACATAACACTTCAGGTCGCGAGGCACATCTTCAAACTGTGCTTCTACGGTATGCATATCAGCAGGCATTTGCAAAGGCAACAAGGCGGATGGTTCGCGTGCACCTGTTAATATTTCAAACAATGCCTGATCTTGTGCGCTAAAACTAACGAGCAACGCATTGGCTTTTTTTTCAAACTCAGAGAACACCGTTGGGTTAGCGATGTTCACTGAAACAATCACTGGCTTGCCTTTCATCTTTGCATACGTATCATTTACCATGGCCAGGTCGGTGATGTTGGTGGGTTTTACTTTCTTTCCTTTATAAGTTCTGTTAGTGAACTTCTCTTGAGGATCGCCACCAGCAATACTAATGTCGCGCGCATCTACTGCGGTGTATTCATTGTATTGCAAACTGATGGGCACGTAACCGGTGCCGCCTTTCTTTGCATCTTCTGATGAATAACCAATGCCCGTAGCCGGGCTGCTGATAAACACCAATGCAAAGTCTGCTTCGGAAGGATTGTCGGTTACATTAAAATATTTTTTGGTAACTATCATGCTCACCGGGTAATCAAATTTCTCGGGTGTGGGCATACCTAAAAAATTGCGACCAGCCGGTGTAAATTTTTTCGGAATGTAAACGGTTTTGTTTTTCGCCAGCGGCAATACGTTGCCTTTGTTTTTCAAGAGTACAATAGATTTTAATTGTGCTTCAAATCCTTTGTCCATGAATTCAGGCTTGCCCACAGTAGCTTTTGATTCCTCTACATTCAAATACGGATTTTCGAAAAGACCTAGTCTGAAAATATTCCGTAGCAAGCGTACGGCCGATTCTTCAAAGCGTTTGCGCATGGCTTCTTTGCCTAGTTCTTTCACGCCCATGTTGTAGGCTTCAATCACTGGCACCATATCGTTGTTGCCGCCAAACTGATCTACTCCGGCCTTGAGTACTTTATAATGTCGTTCCGCTATCGTAAGTTTCTCTACGCCCCATGACCTACCTCTACCTCCAATGAATCTATCTAAAGGACCCTCATCTCCTGTGACTGACCAATCTGTACACACCACTCCATCGTATTTATTTTTTCCGCGCAGCAAATCTTTTATGATGTAATTATTGTAGGAGTTGCCCACGTTCTCACCACCTGGGTCTTGCCCGTAAGAGATCGTATAATATGGCATCACGGCTGAAGCTGAACCAGTACCGTCTTTCAAATCGAATGCGCCTTGTGTAAAAGGTATCATGTGTTGTTCAAAATTATTTCCAGGATACACCGCATACTTGCCACTACCGTAATGAGCATCGCGGCCAGCTTCGCCTGAACCACCACCGGGCCAATGTTTCACCATAGCATTAACACTCTCATATCCCCAACCACCACTGATCGCTCTATTATACGAGGTTTGAAAACCATCGATGTAGGCGCGCGCCATGTCGGCTGCAAGTTGAGGGTCTTCACCAAAGGTTCCACTCGCGCGCGACCAACGTGGATCGGTTGCCATATCGATTTGTGGAGATAGCGCTGTAGTAAGACCAAGTGCACGATATTCAATAGACGCAATTCGTCCAAACTCTTTTACAATAGATGGATCAAATGAGGCAGCCATACCCAATGAGCCTGGCCACATTGATATAGTGCCACCTGCTCCTGCATTGTATTCCGCCTCTGCTTTTGCTGTGTGTCGTGGATCTGAACTGTTGTTGGCAGGAATGCCAAGTCCAAGACTTTCTACTAATGCTTGTGCGTTGTTATTCCATGTGGCAGCTACTTCAGGGCTTTCTACAGAAGTGATAAGCACATGCCTTAAGTTATCTTTAGTCAGAAATTGAATTTGTTGATCGGATAAGTCGGAAGACTTTGCACCGGTTTCAGTGAATGGTTTTCCACTAAAGGTTCCAGCAAACGGACCGCCAGCCGGAGCAGGGATAGGTTGATGCCGGCTATACAACATAAGCCCTGCAATTTGTTCGACCGACATTTTGGAGGCAAGGTCCTTCGCACGTTCATCGGTGGGCAAGCGCCAGTCTTCGTATTTGTCAAGGGTACCGTTTTTGTTAAGGTCTTTGAAGCCAAGTCGGTCAACAGTAATGATTTTTACACCGGAAGTTGTGGCGTAGGCGAGGGTTTGTCCTTCCTCGTTGGTCACCGATTTAATGGTTCCCGATTCTGTTTCTTTCCATTTTGGACCGCAGCCGATTAAGGTCACAAATATTATGGCAAAGCCAGATACATTTTTTAGAAAAGTTTTCATGATGATGTATTTTTTTAATTGAGAATTTTGTTGAGTGGTACGACTATAAACTTAGTAGTTGTTGTCAGAACCACCGTCTTTCAAATCCTCGTTCTTCACAGACTTCTTTTTCTTAGGCTTATCAAAGCTCATCTTTCCGATACGGTAATCAAAATCGATTTTTACGTTGAAATTATGTAGCATGTTTACACTGCTCTGAGCGATCACAGGAGTATTCGTATAATTCCGGATTACCAATCCATTGGTTAGGAAGTTTTCTACATTCAATCCAATGTTTCCTTTTTTGTTAGGGAGTTCTTTCATCAATCCCAAATTATAAATTTTAATACCGCCCTGCGTTCCCTGTAATTGAATCTGTCTTCCTCTGAACATGCTGAAGCCCTCCAATTCCCAACCTTTGCCTAAATCATAGCTGGCGCGTAGGCGAGCGGTGGAAACCCATCCCTGATTACTTGCTTGATAAAGTGGATCAGCCACATTATTATTTAACATGGCATAGTACACATCTGCTCCTCCATTCAAGGAAAACCGCGAACCTATTCTAACACTTCCATTAAAGTTTATGCCGTACGCATTTTCTTCACCAATGTTGGCATAGGTAGTTTGGATTCTGTTTTCGTCAAGCACAGTTTTAATAGCCTGAATAGCCCCAGTCGTATTCCTGACGAAAGCTGCCAGATTGATAGAAGATTTTTTTATGTAGGTGCTATACGACAATTCATAGTTATTCGTGTATTCCGGACTAAGTGTTGGGTTGCCTACAGTAGTGTAATAGGGATTGGATGCCTGAATATTTGGATTCAGATATTGAATTGAAGGCCGTTGAATTCTTCTGTTAAAAGCTGCTTTCAACATATTGCCGCTCTCCAGTTTCTTTGAAAAATTAATACTGGGAACAAACACGCCATACGAAGGGATGGTTGTATCCACTTCCGTAGCCGTTTGAAAGCTGGCAGCGATGGCAGTATGTTCATATCGCACACCTGCCTTTAGGCTATACGCTTTGGGTAAACTAATTGTAGTTGAGAAATATCCGGCTGTGATATTTTGATTGTAATCAAAAATATTTGAAGCCTGCGCGTTATTTATTTCTGTAAGCTCACCATCGGTGCCTATGGAATGATAATACTTATAATCGCTGGTCACTTTCTCTTATTTTTATTGGAATGCTTGTGTTGATATGGAAGTAATGGTTTATTTCATTCCGTACTCTAGCACCATAAAAGTGCCGGGTACTACTTTAGGTCTTGGGTTGGGATTTTCAATTGTGGGTGCTGGGGTCTCGCCATACTGCGCTGTTGATACAAATACATGATGTGTTTTGGAATCAAGGGCAATGGTACGTGCGCCCACTTCTGTTTTTATTGTGTCAATAACTTTGAATTCGTTGGCAGACACCTCTTGCACAACGGTAATCGTGCCTTCTCCATTTGAACTAAACGCCATTTTCAATTCAGGGTCAAAAACTACACCGTCCACTCGCTTTCCAATAGGAACTTGCGCTACGATATTTCCTTTTTCAGAATCCACAACCATCATCCATCCATTGTGGCACACGCTGAACAATCTTTTGGTTTTGGTATCTAACGCTAATCCCGTTGGTTCTTCACCCGGACTTATTTTCCATCTGTTCTTTATCGCCAATGTCTTAGCATCAAAAGAAACGATCTCGCCCGCATCTTCCAGATTAACATAAATAGTGCCCTTACCATCAGTGGCACCGGCTTCTAATGCAGATCCACCTACGTCAACAGTACCTGCAACTTTTCCTTCCGCAATGTCAATGGCAGTAGTGGTTACATCGCTGTGATTGAAAACAAACACGCGACCCGAAAAATCATCATATAACAAAGCATCAGGATTTTTGCCGGTCGGCAGCTCGATAATAGGCTTCAAAGTTTTAAGATCAAAAATGGTGACGGTATTACTACTTCCATTGGTTGTAATGCCACGACCTGTTTTGGGGACGGCCAGAACACCATGTACTCCCTGGAGATTGGGAATGACTCCAATTTTCTCGTGCGTACTGACATCCAACACTTCCACCTGTGTGCTGTGGGAAACGTAAAGACGGTTATTCTTAGAGTCTACACTTAGGTAGTCCCATCCTCCTTCACCTCCAATTACCGTTTTCTTGATAAGATGAAAGCCGGAAGACTGCGCCTCCAGTTTACTAATCGAAAACAGAACAAAAATTGCAATTAGTGAAAGAAGTTTTGAATAGGTTTTCATAAGTAGAAAGGGTTTCGTGAGTTGCTCAGATTTTACTTCAAGTTTATTCTTTTATTCTTATAGTCTAATGTAATTCTGGATTGATTCAGTGCCCTTTAGACAACCCAACCTCTACGTTTATTCCAAATGTGGCTACTTTTTTTAGATTTTAAATCGAAGGGTGAAACAGCTTCTATCCCCTACCGGATGATAGGTGATGGACATTCCGCTTGAAAACGCTATTTCTTTTACAATAGCAAGCCATAAACCAATCGAGTTTACAGATTGATCCGATCGTGAGAACCGTTCAAAAATTGTAGAGGAATTTATAATAGTTGGGCCTGTTAATTGTTGTCGGTACCTGCGTCTTTTAAATCCTCATTCTTTACAGACTTCTTTTTCTTCGGCTTGTCAAAGCTCATCTTTCCTATGCGGTAATCAAATTCAATTTTCACACTGAAATTGTGCAGCACATTGACACTGCTCTGAGCGATCACAGGAGTATTCGTATAATTCCGGATTACCAATCCATTGGTTAGGAAGTTTTCTACATTCAATCCAATGTTTCCTTTCTTGTTAGAAAGTTCTTTCATCAATCCTAAATTATAGATCTTGATACCACCATGCGTTCCCTGCAATTGAATCTGTCTTCCTCGTTAACGGTTCGTGCTGTTGTCCCACTAATGTTTTTCCATTTGGTAATGCTTTTTTAATACATCCTCTCCAAACTCATTAGCTTTTTCTCTCCAAATTGCATGAATATGATTTGGAATATTTCTTGGTCCTCCGTTGTTGTCAAATTCAATAATAAAAGTCGGTCCATTTAAAACATAATAATGTGGCTTCTTCTCATCTATTTCTCCAATCCATCCGAAATATATTTTATCAATTCCCGCCTTTACTATTTTATCATATTCAATGGTTGCCTTGTCATATTCAAGGTTAAATACAAACTCTCTAATTATGTATTGCAAAACAGCCTTCTGATTATTATTCATTTCCGCTCCTAAAATTCCCCAATTGTCAACTAATCGCTTACCACTTTCTGCTGCTGTTATAATATCTCTTGGAACTGCCGTGCTCATTATTGCTTTCTTTTGTTGGACTGTTGACAAAAGGCTTACGAGTTTAATTCCTAAATCTTCCTCTTGTCCAAGAACTCGCCAACCTGCATACTCCGAAATGGGATATTCGGCAGGGTCTGTTCCAATAAAAAATGGTGTTACTGAAAGTTTGTCATTAACGAATGTGAAATTTATTGACAAATGATGTCCCTCTAATTTATATCCCCAAATGCTATTTGATGGTTCACCAAAAAAAGCAAAGTAATAGTTTTTGTGAGACCATAATAGCGACTTTAAAAAATTATATGTAGTTTCATTGATTTCCTTTTTGTAGAAAATACTGTCAGTATATTTATTGAGTAAATCGTCTAAATGCAATATGCTAGTTGCCTTAAGATAGCCTTGTGAACTAAAAGAAACAGAAAGAATTCGATGTAGAAATTTTCTTTGTTCATCGGTCATGTTTCCTATACTTGTCCCTGCTCTTGCTCTTAATCCGATTGGAAGATTGTTCCATTTAATTCTTGATGTGTCAGTAAAACTAAGAACTGCTGACCTTTTCTGAATTATGTCAAACGAATTGTAGAGTGTAATAGCCGCTTGTTTAATATCGTTGTTATACGTTGTCTGACTATTTGCAGAAAGTGCAAAAAACAAACAGGTAGTGAGAGAAAATAAAAACCGGATTTTAATTGTCATAATGATTGTTTTATAATGTGAGGTGGTCTAATTTAGCTGGACAGTATTTTATATTTAAAATCTAACTAATCTTTTCTGAATTCGCCTGTTGCCCTCAATTGAACTTCATTATTTAGCAGGAGTTCAGAATGGTCGGTACCAACGCCAAAATCTTTTCTCAAGATTTTGCACTCGGCTTTAATTCCTATGGCAGGTTGTTTCGTGCGCGGATGCGGCTCGGGCCCAAGCAGAGTAACATCCATTGTGATAGACTTGGTTATATCCCGAATAGTGAGGTCACCCACCATTTGATATTTGGTGCCACTCAATTTCTTGAACGAAGTACTCTTAAAAATTAAATTGGGAAATTTTTCTGTATCAAAGAATTTTGGAGTCTTCAAATCCTTATCGCGTGTTTCATTTTCTGTATTGACCGAATTTACTTCTGCCGATAATTCAAATACAGCGTCTGAAAAATCCTCTTTTGCGGAGCTTAACTTGGCCGTAAACGTTTTAAAGTACCCATCCACCTCCGAAATCATGTGGTGCGTTACGGTGAATCCAATTTTGGAATGTCCTTTGTCGAGCGACCAGGTTTGGGCAGAAGTCCCGATGGACATTACTACCCCGATAAACAGAATTAGCTTTTTCATTTTTATTTTTATGGTTGGTTAGTATTTTTATATTATGTAAGGATACTCGTTAGACAATGCTGCAGTTCAGTTTATTCCCGGCAAAGCCTGCTTTTAAGAATTTTTTAACAACTATTCATAGTGATTGCAGGATAAAGCTTTTCACGGCCAGATCAATCCCGGGATAAATACTTCCCCTTTGCTCAATAAACGAGCTGAGCGAATAACACCCGATTTGAGCACATTGAATTTACCTTTATGTCCCGTATCGTCTCCCGCCCCGGGGACGATACGTATGGCTCATTTTAAAATGAATCCCTAACTTTAAGTCATGGCAATCAAGCTGACTCAAACGGAACAAGAGCAGATTTACTTCTGCACATTTACTTGTCTGAATTGGCTTCATTTATTTGAAGTAGTTAATCTCTATGACGAAATCTATAAATGGTTCAATCTACTTATAATAGACCAAAACCAACCGAAAAATGTTCCCGCAAATATAATCATCAGTACAGGGAATACTTTAAAGAAATTGAATATAGCTGATGGGTCTGGTTCAGTCCCGTTGCCAAAATTCGCAAACATTGTCCCCATCATAATAAATTGGAAAATCATGGGTATTCCAAATGTCAGTAGGAATAAATGCCAATGTTTTGCTTTTAAAAATCTTTCAGTGAATGTCATATGTTATCTAAATTGGTTTGTTCGTTGTCAATTCTTTATTGTCATGCCGTCCATTGTCCCGAAGCCGCGAACTTTTTTCCGCCTTGCACACAACGTTCCGC
This sequence comes from Cytophagales bacterium, assembly GCA_038205685.1. Lineage (GTDB taxonomy): Bacteria > Bacteroidota > Bacteroidia > Cytophagales > Cyclobacteriaceae > ELB16-189. The sequence continues at coordinate 8,391 of JBBRBQ010000039.1, forward strand.
GGCTTCATGAAGTGGCGAACTTCGTAACCGCATATTTTCCAATAAGATATTTTTTTTGCGAAAGAAAAATGTGAATTTAGCACATTTCTCGCCATTTCTTGAAACCGATGTTAGCTGCTGCCATTTTATTTTATTACTATTTTCTTTGTTGTATCCACTTCTGATGTTCCTCCGTATAAGTCCATTTGGATTTTTATTAAGATGTAT
>JBBRBQ010000040.1:0-4039 GCA_038205685.1 Cytophagales bacterium
CGCATGTCAACTCTTATACACGATCTGCTCAATTATTCACGCTTGCTTCAGCACGAGAAATTATTTGTACAAACAGATTTGAATGAAATACTAAAAAGCATATTAAACGATTTTGAATTACTCATTCTTGAAAAGAAAGCCGAAATAAAATATAATGAACTCCCGACCATTGATGCAATTCCATTGCAGATGAACCAGCTTTTTTATAACCTTATCAGCAATGCTCTTAAATTTTCTAAGGAGGAGGTGCCACCTGTTATTACCATCACATCACGCACACTTTCTGAAAATGAAATTCAAAAATATCCTACCTTTAATTCATCCATATCATATGTAGAAATAATTTTCAAAGACAATGGCATTGGCTTTGAGCAACAATACGCCAAACAAATTTTTACTATTTTCCAACGCCTTCACAACAAAGAAACCTTTATGGGCACAGGTATTGGATTAGCACTAGCAAAAAAAATCATTGAAAACCATCACGGAGAAGTATTTACAGATGCCAGAGAAAATAAAGGAGCGGAGTTTCATGTCATACTTCCAATCAAACAGTTGGTATAAATGAAAAAAGTTTTCATGATAATTGATGATGACAGAGACGACAGGTTCTTTTTCAGAGAAGCATTAACAGGAATGCTTTCATCGCCCTTATGTTTAGAAGCAATTGACGGTGAAGACGGACTCAGTCAATTACGAAAAGCAAAACAGTTACCTGATTTTATTTTCCTTGATGTAAATATGCCTCGAATGGACGGAAGAGAATGTTTAAAGGAATTAAAAAATGACCCGAACCTTAGAAATATTCCTGTCATTATGTATTCAACTTCTTTTTCCAAAGAATCCATTGAGGAATTTCGCGCAATCGGTTCATCCTATTATCTTAATAAACCAACCGATATGAATAAACTGCCAGAGCAAATTTTAGTGGCAATAAACAGAAGAGTAAAGCAAGAATTATAGATGAACTAACTGCTATACATATTAAAATTAAATTTTGGGATTACCTTTCTCATTCTGTTCTGGTGAGATTCATTTCTTATGCAATACGTTAAGCCACCTCAAACTTTTCTGCAGAAGAATGCTTTAACGGTTCATCAAAATCAAAGGGAGCATCACCTTGATCTAATAAGGAACCTTCTGGTATAATTGGATAGATTTCCTCAAAAGTTTTTACCATATTCATAAATACCCTTCTGTACACATGACTTCTATTGATTTCATCGGGGTGGCTCAGTCCTGCTGCTCCCATCAATTCAACAAAGCTCTCCACCGTATTTTTATGGAAGTTGGCAACGCGTTGCTTTTTGTCTTCCACTACAAGACCTTTCATAAAGTAGGGATCTTGTGTAGCCACGCCAGTAGGGCATGTATTCTTGTTACATTCTAATGCTTGTATGCAACCCAGTGCCATCATCATAGCACGGGCACAGTTACACGAATCCGCGCCAAGCGCAAGAGCTCTTAAAATATGAAAGCCTGTCAACACTTTTCCAGAGGCAATCAATTTTATTTCTTTACGGATGCCAAAGCCACGCAGGGAGTTATCTACAAAATCTAACGCGTCCATTAACGGCATGCCTACAAAGTTAGTGAACTCAGGAGGTGCAGCCCCTGTGCCACCCTCGCCACCATCAATAGTGATAAAATCGGGATAGATTTTCAGCTTTACCATTGCTTTGCAGATGGAAAGAAACTCTGCTTTTCTTCCGATACAAAGTTTGAAGCCAACTGGTTTGCCACCGGATAGATCACGCAGTTTCTTTACAAATAGAACAAGCTCAGTAGGAGTGGAGAACGCGCTGTGGAAGGGTGGAGAGAATACTGTTGTGCCCGGTTTTACTAAACGGATAGCAGCAATCTCGGGTGTGTTCTTTGCTGCAGGCAAGATACCACCATGCCCTGGCTTTGCGCCTTGTGATAGTTTGATCTCAATCATTTTAACAGATGGTTGAACTGCATTCTTTTGAAAGGCATCACCAGAAAATTTACCATCTTCTGAGCGAGCACCAAAATAGCCTGTACCTATTTGCCAGATGATATCACCCCCTGGAGCCAGATGATAAGGGCTTAATCCTCCTTCACCTGTATTATGTGCAAAGCCACCAATTTTAGCTCCACCATTCAACGCTAGTATTGCATTTTTACTAAGTGAACCGAAGCTCATAGCAGAAACATTCAGCACACTCATATCGTACGGTTGCTTGCAATCACTGCCACCAAAACGAATGCGCGGGTTGTGATCCATAGTGTGGAAATCTCTAGGTGCAATAGAGTGTGTCATCCATTCATACCCTTCGGCATATACATTCAATTGAGTACCGAAAGGAACGGTATCGGTCTGTTTTTTTGATCGCTGATAAATAACAGAACGCTCGTTGCGATTGATGGGCGCACCATCTGTATCAGACTCAATGAAGTATTGATAAATTTTTGGACGCAAGTCTTCAAACACATAACGCAGCCTGCCTAACAAAGGAAAATTTATTTTAATTGATTGCTTGGTCTGAACCATGTCGACTATACCCATGTAAACCAAAGGAGCAACAATAACAAAGGCAAAAAGTGCTTCAATCCAAAAGTAAGACCAGGCTAAAATAAGCGCAACAGTAATAATGCTGATGACGGTAAATGACTTTCTCATAGGTTCAATTTAGGTGTGAGGTAGGGGAAAAGTAGGCAAATAAATGCCGATAGTCAATAGTGCTTAGTCAATAGCAAATTGGTTTTAAATTATAGAGAAGTCTCTCACAGATGAATTCTTCGTAATTCGTAAATTGAAATACGTAATTAAAATCAGGCTACTTTCATCCGCACTAGCCCTTTGCTCTTATGCACTTTCAGCTCGAAGAAGTTGAGCATTACAAAGCTCATGCGATTTTCGGCCATTTGAGGTTGATCGGTTTGCGACCGGAAAACAGTGAGATCAAGAACGGCTTGAACAAATTGCTCGCGTTGGCAAAGCTCTATTATCCATTGATCAAAAACATTCGACCAATCGTTTTTATACTTTTCGAAATGATCGGTACCATCCCACAGAAATTCCAATTGGCTATCGCCATACTTGAAGCGATAGACACCCGCAAGTAGTTGATAGAATGAATTCAATTCGCTGAGATTATTTGGTTTATAACTTGATATTTTTAAACTGAAGGCATCGGCTATGCCAAGCGGATTGTTCTGTTGTTGATACTGGTCTTTGACGGTCTCAATCATTTTTAAGAGAAGCCCAGCTTGCAGTTCGAGTTGTGATTTCTCGAGGAGGTAGTTTTTATCTAAAGGAAAGAATTTGCGAACCACCGAGTGTAAAGTTTCGCAAAGATATTAAATAATGGTAAATGATCAATGATTCATTAGTCAATAAGCCAAGAGTATATTGAACAATGTACCTATTGCCACCTAAGCTTGTATTATTCATCTTTAAAAACGAATAACCCTTTCTATATTGAACAGAACAACTTTTATTATTAACGGTGTATTTAAATCTTTTGAAGAAAAGAATTCTCACTGAAACAACAACTTTAGTGACTGCGACAGAAACATCAAAAGGCAAAAGATAAACACATGTTTTTGTAATGGAAACACGTGTTAATGTAGTAATAACTGGTGTTATTCTACCAGAAAGACATGTTCAAACAACACGATCACATCTTTAAAGAAGAGAAATACATCATTCTATAAAAATAAGATTTCTTTGTGAAACAGAAATGATTGTTGCTTGAATGGAAGATGATATTACCACAAAAATAAAACATGTTTTTGTAATGGAAACACGTGTTAATGTTGTAATAACTGGTGTTATTCTACCAGAAAGACATGTTCAAACAACACGATCACATCTTTAAAGAAGAGAAATACATCATCCCATAAAAATAAGATTTCTTTGTGAAACAGAAATGATTGTTGCTTGAATGGAAGATGATATTACCACAAAAGCAACACAAGTTTTTGTAAGAGAAATGCATTCTAATAGAATAAGAACTCGGGCTGTTTCACAAGAGAGATATGTTATTATAACACGATCACGTTTTTAAAGAAG